>NZ_JBMVEP010000006.1:0-283390 GCF_049543375.1 Methylobacterium sp. NPDC097929
ACGGCCTCGGCCACCTGCGCGTCGGTCCAGCCGGGTCCGCCCTCTGCCGCATCCGTCAGCAGCAGCATGCGCGCATGGCCCAGCGTGCGCGCCGCGGCTTTGCCCCGCGAAATCAGGCGATCCAGTTCAGTCCGCTCCTCAGCCGTCAGCGTCACACGGTAGCGCTTGTGCATGCCGCCCTCCTGACTTCAAGAGACAGGAGACTCGCGCCAACAAGCCCACACCGCAAGCGGGACAGAGCACTAGTACGCCGCAGCCGTTTCGACCGCGGCGTTCGGTTCAGATTTCGGTCTGCTCTGAGAGGATCAGCGCGTCGTCTACCTCAATGCCGAGATAGCGAACCGTGCTCTCCAGTTTCGTGTGGCCGAGCAACAGTTGGCAGGCTCGGATATTGCCGGTGCGCTTGTACACCAGCGCGACCTTCGTGCGGCGTAGGCTGTGGGTCGTGTCCCTTGGCGTGGTGTAGCTCGCTGAAGGCCACCACGATCACCGGCTGGGCCGGATCGGTCAGGCTGCTAGGTTAGGCAGGCCGACAAGGGGATCATCGCCGATCGGAGCGATGCTTTCCAGGGTCATGTAGCGGGCACGCTGGACGGCCCACTCGTCGTCTTGCTCCAGCAGGATCGCGCCGACCAAGCGGGTGATGGCGGCCTCGTTGGGGAAGATGCCGACGACCTCGGTCCGGCGCTTGATCTCGCCGTTCAGTCGCTCTAGCGAGTTGGTGCTGTGGAGCTTGATCCGGTGGCCGGCCGGGAAGTTCATGTAGGCCAGCACATCGGTCTCGGCGCTGTCCATCAGCGCGGCGAGCTTGGGCACTTTGGGCCGGAGTTGGTCGGCCACGCGCCGCCACTGCTACCGGGCGGCCTCGGCGTCCTCCTGGGCGAAGGCGGTGGCGATGAATGCGGAGAAGACCCGCTGTCCGCTGTGGCCGGCATGGGCCAGGGCGTTGCGCATGAAGTGGACGCGGCAGCGCTGCCACGTGGTGCTCATCACCTTGGCCACCGAGGCCTTGATGCCTTCGTGCGCGTTCGAGATCACGAGCTTGACGCCGCGCAGGCCGCGGCGCGCCAGCTTGCGCAGGAAGGCGGTCCAGAACGTCTCGGCCTCGGAGGGACCGACGTCCATGCCCAACACCTCCCGGCGACCGTCATTGTTCACGCCGACAGCCACGATGACGGCGACCGAGACGATGCGGCCAGCCTCGCGCACCTTCACGTAGGTCGCGTCGATCCAGAGATAAGGCCATTCGCCCTCGATCGGCCGGTCGAGGAAGGCGTTGACCCGCTCGTCGATCTCCTCGCACAGCCGCGAGACCTGGCTCTTCGAGATGCCGGTCCCGCCCATGGCTTGAACAAGGTCGTCGACCGAGCGGGTCGAGATGCCCTGGATGTAGGCCTCCTGGATCACCGCCGTGAGGGCCTTCTCGGCCATCCGCCGAGGTTCTAGGAAGCCGGGGAAGTAGGATCCCTTGCGCAGCTTCGGGATGCGCAACTCGACCGTGCCGGCTCGCGTCTGCCAGTCCCGATCCCGGTAGCCGTTGCGCTGGACCAGACGCTCCGGGCTCTTCTCGCCGTGAGCCGCCCCGGTCAGGCCGCCCACCTCCAGTTCCATCAGCCGCTCAGCCGCAAAACCGATCATCTCACGCAGCAGATCGGCGTCGGCACTCTTCTCCATCAGCCCACGCAGGGCCATCATCTCGTCGGTCATCGGAGGTCTCTCGGGTTCGGGTTGGCTGTCGCAACCCGACCCTACCCGGCAACCGCCGATGACCACCCCTCCAGCTACACCACCACCCGGGACACGACCCACGTCCACGTCGCCGAGTTCGAGATAGGCCAGCTCGGATAGACGCGCGCAGGAGTAGTAGCCGAGAAGCGGCAGCCAGTAGACGGCTGCGAAGATCTGTTGCCTCCGCGCGATCCGCAGCATCTCCGGCTCCGAGGCCGTCGAGGTCCAAACGGGATGCGCGAACAGCTTCTCCACCTCGTCAACTTCGAAGGCCGGTCGCTTCTCACCATCCCGTTCCGGGTCGATCAGCCGGAAGTCGCTCAGGAGCTCGACCTGCCCGATCGGGCGCTGCTTGGCGCGGCAGTACTTCGCGATCGTCGAGAGCTGCGTGATATGCCGGTTGACCGTCGCGGGACTGAGCCCAACCTTCTCGGCCTGACCAGCGGCCCGCATCGTTCGTCCACGCTCGACATCGCGTGAACTCTTGCCGTAGGATTTGGGCAGGTTCGAGAGGTCTTGGACGTAGGCGGCGAGATGCGCGTGCGTGATCCGACGCAGGTCATCGGTCCCAGCGATGTCGCCCAGCATCCTGCCGACGGCCCGATGCTGCCGCCGGGTCTTCTCGTCCCAGGTGACGCCTTTGTGGATGATGAGCTCTTCGACCATCGTCGTCAGGGAGTTCGTGATGGGCTCGGAGACGGCTTCCACGCCCGTGCTCGCATCGTCCTGAACTCGCTGTTCGTAGTCAGTAGCGCAGTCGGCGGTGTCTTGAATGGCATCCTCGCCATCCAACTCGGACCGCATATGCGATTGTTCTGGAACCGCTTCTGGAGCGGCGGCCTCCGTTTCCGAAGGGTACGACGCAGGCGCTGGCGGGGCCGGGGGGTGTTTCCTGGCTGGTGCAGGGCCCTGTTCGGGTGCGGGATGGCGGGCAGATTCGGATAGGGGAGGGGTAGGACCGCCATCATCATCACTCGCTCTTTGCCGAAGTATCGGCGGAGCGTGGATTTTGAAGTCGCCCCATTCGAAGCTGTCGGCGCCATCGAAGTCGGACGAGGCCCAGCCCAGCTCGTCGCGTGGCATCTCGCCTCTGGCGCGCATGGCAGAGAGGTTGGCCCAGGCCTCACGCGGATCGCAACGGGCCTCGGCATAAGTTGCAGCGAACTCGCGCGAGACATGGCCGGAGACAGCCGCGAGGCCACGTAGGCATCGGATCAGGCCCGCTTCGGTCACGGGCTCGTCCATGCTCATCAGCATCGCCTCGAGGTAGGCGCGGGGCGGCGTGAGCCGCCCGGTCTCATCCGGGCGTCCGAGATCGCGCAGGTAGCCATTCGTGATGCGCCGCCTGATCGCCCCGCGTTCCGTCGGGCTGAAGCCTTCCTGCTTCAGGCGAGCATCGAGTTCGCCGTCGTACCCGGCTTCGAAGCCTCCCTCGGCGGCCAGGGCCTGCAGGCGCCCGAAGATGCGGTACTCGCGGGCGCGTCTCTCCATCAGCGTGGGCCAGTCGCCGACGAGCGGATCACGCGGCGGATCGAGGTCGCGCTGCAGACGCGTCAACCGCGCGCTTCGCTCCCGGTCGACATAGGCGCGCAGGTGGTCACGGATCTGGCTTGTGGTGCGCATGGCGGGATCGTCCCGGACGCGGAGGCTTTCCGCGTTGAGCGCCCAGCCGAGTGTGCGCGCACTGGATGGGTCGGTCGTGCCCAGGCTCAGAGCGACCGTGGTGGAATTCCCCTTAACAGAGGCACCAAGCGGTTGCGTCCGCTCATCGCAACGGAATCGCCTACGCCACCAGTATACCGCACCGCGACGGTACACGTTAGAACAAATCGTCAACGGCCTGCCCCTGTGGACAAGCGCGTGCAACAGCTCTGCGTACAATCGGCGCAGCCGCGGGAGCGGCCGAGCACAGATCGCAATCAGATCAACGACTTAGCTGAGGCTTGGCTGGGGCGCCAGGATTCGAACCTGGGAATGGCGGTACCAAAAACCGCTGCCTTACCACTTGGCGACGCCCCATCGGCTCCAAGCCGCCGGTTCTCTAGACGGGCCGCGCGGGACTGGCAACCGGGTCGCAGGCGTCCGCTCCCGTGTCCGGGGGTGTTTTTGCCACGAGGGCTCGGGCTCCTGCCGGAGGCCTCGGCCCCGAAAGGCCCCTGCACGGGGTCCGCGCGAGGCCCTATGCTCGGGCCGAACGGGGACGCGGGAGCGTGAGGGCGATGGCGGATCGGGTGGCGGTGGTGACGGGGGCGGGGTCCGGCATCGGGCGCGCGGTCGCGTTCGGGCTGGCACAGGCCGGGTGGCGGCTGGTGCTGGCGGGGCGGCGGGGAGAGGCGCTGGCGCGGGTCGCCGCCGCACTGCCGGACGGTGCGGCTTGCGTGCCCACCGACGTGGCCGACCCGAAGGCCGTCGAGGCTCTGTTCGCGACGGTCGCAGAGCAGTTCGGACGGCTCGACCTGCTGTTCAACAATGCCGGGATCTTCACCCCGGCCGCGACCGTCGACGAGGTCGCGGTCGAGGATTGGCTGGCCAGCGTCAACGTCAACCTCACCGGCGCCTTCCTCTGCACCCGCGCCGCCTTCGGCTTGATGCGCCGGCAGGAGCCCCAGGGCGGGCGCATCATCAACAACGGCTCCATCGCGGCCTACGCGCCGCGGCCGATGTCGGCGCCCTACAGCGCCACCAAGCACGCCATCACCGGGTTGACCCGCGCCACGGCGCTGGACGGGCGCCCCTTCGCGATCGCCTGCGGCCAGATCGATGTCGGCAACGCCGAGACCGAGATGACGCAGAGCTTCGGGCAGGGCGCGCGGCAGGCCGACGGCTCGATCCGGCCCGAGCCGTACATGGAGGCGGCCCACGTTGCGGAGGCGGTCGTCTACATGGCCGGGCTGCCGCTCTCGGCCAACGTGCTGTTCATGACGGTGATGGCCACCGGCATGCCCTTCGTCGGGCGAGGATAGGGGAGCGGCTTTGCGTCGGAGGCGCGGAGCGCGTAGAGAGCAGGCCACCGCCCGGCCCCCTTCGAGACGAGCGGCCGCCCGCAAGACGGCGGCCGGTGCCCGCCATGCTGATGCAGACCGATCCCAAGCCTGCCGATCATTCCAAGCCCGCCGACCCGGTCGCGCGGCGGCGCACCTTCGCGATCATCTCGCACCCGGACGCGGGCAAGACCACGCTGACCGAGAAGCTGCTGCTGTTCGGCGGCGCGATCCAGCTCGCGGGCGAGGTGAAGGCCAAGCGCAACCGGGTCTCGACCCGCTCCGACTGGATGGGAATCGAGAAGGAGCGCGGCATCTCGGTCGTCACCTCGGTGATGACCTTCGAGTACGGCGATTGCGTCTTCAACCTGCTCGACACGCCGGGCCACGAGGACTTTTCCGAGGACACCTACCGCACGCTGACGGCGGTCGACTCGGCCGTGATGGTGATCGATGCCGCCAAGGGCATCGAGGCCAGAACGCGCAAGCTGTTCGAGGTGTGCCGGCTGCGGGACATCCCGATCGTCACCTTCGTGAACAAGCTCGACCGCGAGGCGCGCGACCCCTTCGAGACGCTCGACGAGATCGAGAAGACGCTGGCCCTCGACGTGGCGCCCGTGACCTGGCCGATCGGCCTGGGCCGCAACTTCGCCGGCACCTACGAACTCGGCGGCAACCGGGTGCGCCGGCTCGACGCCGCGGACGATGCCGGCACGATCGCCGTCTCGGGCTTTGACGATCCGCTCTTCGACACGCTGCTGACGGAGAACGGTGCGGCCGATGCCTGGCGCGAGGAGGTGGAGCTGGCCGAGGGCGGGCTCAAGAGCTTCGATCTCGCCGCCTTCCGCGAGGGCCACCTGACGCCGGTCTTCTTCGGCTCCGCCCTGCGGAATTTCGGGGTGCGCGACCTCATCGACGGGCTCGCCCGCTTCGCCCCGCCGCCGCGCGGCCAGGAGGCCGACAAGCGCGCCGTAGAGCCGACCGAGCCGAAGATGACGGGCTTCGTGTTCAAGATCCAGGCGAACATGGATCCGAACCACCGCGACCGCATCGCCTTCATGCGGGTCTGTTCGGGCCAGTTGCGGCGCGGCATGAAGGCCAAGCTCGTGCGCACGGGCAAGCCGATGTCGCTCTCGGCGCCGCAATTCTTCTTCGCGCAGGATCGGGCGATCGCCGACGAGGCCTATGCCGGCGACGTGGTCGGCATCCCCAATCACGGCACGCTGCGCATCGGCGACACGCTCACCGAGGGCGAGGAACTCGTCTTCCGCGGCGTGCCGAGCTTCGCCCCCGAGATCATGCGGCGGATCAAGCTCACCGACGCGATGAAGGCCAAGAAGCTGCGGGAAGCCCTCCAGCAGATGGGCGAGGAGGGCGTGGTGCAGGTGTTCATCCCGCAGGACGGCTCGCCGGCCATCGTCGGCGTGGTCGGCGCGCTTCAGCTCGACGTGCTGAAGGAGCGTCTGCAGGCGGAATACGGCCTGCCGATCGACTACGAGACCACGCGCTTCTCCGTCTGCCGCTGGATCGAGGCGGAATCGGAGGCCGAGATCGACCGGTTCGTGAACGCCCACGGCTCGGCCATGGCGAGCGACCTCGACGGTGCCCCGGTCTTCATGGCCTCGACCGCCTTCTCGCTGCGCTACGAGGAGGAGCGCTGGGAGAAGATCCGCTTCACCGACGTGAAGGATTATCAGAAGCGAGCGGCCTGAGCGGCGGGCGCCCCGCCGCGGGTGGCGGCTCGACGGGGCCGCCCCGGCCGGAGGCAGCCTCAATCGTATTCGAGGTCGAGGGAGCGCTCGAACGCCGTCGCGCTCATCTGCCGGCCGCTCGGATCGGCAACGGAGACGTCGCGAAAACCGCGCCGCGCCAGTTCCCAGGTCTTCTCCAGGGCCTGCTCGTCGGTGCCGCAGGCGAACGCCATGGTCCGCCCGGACGGATCGGTCCCAGTCACCTTGTACATCGGTCGCACTCCCGGCCTGCGCGGGTGATCCTACGCCCGCCGCGGCGGGATCGCGAGGGGGCCGGCCTCAGCCGAGCAGGGCGGCCTTGTCGACGTCGAGCGCCGCGGCCAGTTCGTCGAGCACCCGGTGCTCGCTCTGCGTGATGCCGCCCTTGTCGGCGGCGTCCGCCGCGATGAGGAAGACGTGCTGGCGCTGCTCCAGGGAGCGGTCGGCGATGGCCGCGACCTGCTGCAGGTTCTCCAGCCGCCCGGCGCGCAGTTCCGCCCGGGCCAGCGCCTCGAACAGGGCCGCCTCCAGGGCGAGCGTGTCGTAGGATTTCTCCAGGATCGGGTTCGCCCGCATGCTGACGAGGGCCGCCTCGATCTCCTCGTCGTCGGTGTCGCCGTCGGCGACGATGACGTTGGCCGCCGCCGAGACCGCCGCCTGCATGAAGACGGTATCGCCCGCGTAGGACATCACCACCCGGTTGAAACGGACCAGGGCGTCCTGGAAAAACCCCATCTTGCACTCCCCCCGGCGGCGCCCCGTCCCGCGGGACGCCCGATGGTTCCAACGCGGCCGGCGAACCGTCAAGACAGCAAGGCCGGCGGGCCCGTCAGAGTTCCGCCGAGCGCCGCGACAGCTCCGCCCGCAGGTGGCGGGCCGCCTCGATCAGGGTCGCGTCCCGGCGCTGGCGCGGTCGGGGCAGGTCGATGGCGACGTCGGCCGCGATCCGGCCGGGACTGCCGGCCAGCACCACGACCCGGTCGGCGAGGTAGACCGCCTCGTCGATGTCGTGGGTCACGAACAGCACGGTCTTGCCGGTCTGCGCCTTGATGCGCTGAACCTCGTCCTGAAGGCCCTCGCGGGTGAAGCTGTCGAGCGCCGAGAAGGGCTCGTCCATCAAGAGCACCTCGGGCTCCACCGCGAGCGCCCGGGCGATGGCGACGCGCTGGCGCTGCCCCCCGGAGAGCTGGTGCGGCCAGCGCCCGGCGAGGTCGGCGAGCCCCACGAGCTTGAGCATCGCCGAGGCCCGGGCGCGGCGCTCGGATTTCGGAAGACCGTGGCGCTCCAGCCCGAAGGCCACGTTGTCGATCACCCGCCGCCAGGGCAGCAGCCGGGCGTCCTGGAAGACCAGCGCCATCGGCGTGCGAGTGGCCGCCTTCGTGTCCAGGGTGACGGTGCCGCCGCTGGGCTTGGCCAGATCGATCAGCACCCGCAGCAGCGTCGACTTGCCGACGCCGGACTCGCCCACGATGACGAGAAACTGCCCGCGCGGCACGGCGAGGTCGAGGCTCGACAGGATCTCGGTGCGCCGTCCGTCGCGCTCGTAGGCGAGACTCAAGCCCCGGATGTCGATGATCGGGCGCGCGCCGGCCGGGATGTCGGTCGCACTCATGCGCGCCACCGCAGCAGCCAGCCCTGGAGGGCGACGAAGCCGGTGTCGAACAGGCCGTACAGCCCGGCCATGGTGAGCATGTAGACCACGACGATGTCGGTGGAGAGGAGCGAAGAGGCCTGCATCATCCGCGCGCCGATACCGGGCACGCCGAAGATCTCGGCAGCGACCACCGCCATCCAGGCCTGTCCCAGCGCCGTGCGCAGGCCCACCAGGATGCCGGGGGTCGCCGCCGGCAGGAGGATCTTCGTCAGGCGCGCGAAGGGCCCGCGGAAGCCGAAGGCCTGGGCCACCTCGACGAGGTCCCGGTCGACCCCGCGCACGGCCCCTTGCGTCGCGAAGAACACGATCCAGAACACGCCGATGGCGATGATGAACACGGCCGCCGAGGGCTGGACGCCGAACCAGATGATCGCGAAGGGCACCCAGGCGAGGCCAGGAATGGGGCGAAGCAGCCGCACGACCCAGGCGGTCAGGCTCTCGAACCAGCGGAACATGCCGGAGAGGAGCCCGAGCGCGATGCCGGCCCCCGCGCCCGCGCCGAGACCGACCACGTAGTGGCTCAGGCTCTCGGCGACCGCGCGCGGCCATGCCCCGCCCGAGATCTCCCGGGCGAAGGCCGCGGGGAGGGAGGAGGGCGGCGGTAGGAAGGCTGGGTTCACGAGGTCGAGCCGGGGCGCCGCCTCCCACAGGGCGAGGAAGGCGGCGAGCCCCGCGGCCGCGAGGGCGACCGAGCGAAACGAGGTCATGAGGCGTCGATCAAGGCTTCCTCGGATCAGGGCTTCTTAACCTTGTCGAAGGGCTTGGCGTCGAACAGGCCGTCGGTCGGCGCCTCCTTGTCGAGGGTGCCGATCGAGACCTGATAGGCCTGCATCTTCTTCGTCGCCTCGATGATCGTACGCGGGTCGGCGACGAACTTCGCGGCCGGCGAGGAGAGGGCCTTCTGGATCGTGGCGACGTCGGTGATGCCCTTGCCGAGTGCCGCCTCGACCGGCGGAGCGGCGCGGGCCGGGTCGGTCTTGAGCAGGTCGGTCGCCCTCACCAGCGCCGAGACCAGCCCCTCGACCGCCGCCGGGTTGGCGTCGGCGAACTTGCCGTAGACTGCCACCACCGTGCCGGGCTGGTCGGGGAACATCTCCCCGCCCGTAGCGATCAGCTTGATCTTCGGGTTGCGCCCCTGGACGATGGTGAGCGCCGGCTCGCGGATCGAGGCGCCGTCCACGGCGCCGGCGAGCAGCGCCTGCTGGGTCGCGTCGATGCCCATGGCGACGATCTCGACATCGGCCTTGTCGGCCTTGGCCACCTGCCAGAGCCAGTGCTGGAGCGTGGTATTGGGGACCGAGCCCGGCGGCTGGGTGGCCAGCCGCGCGGGGCGGCCTTCCTTGGCCTTGAACTGCTTGAAGGCCTCGGCCTTGCTCGGCGCCGACTCGAAGTAGGTGGCGAGCTTGGGGGCGGCCACGAACACCATCTCCTCGATGGCGGTGGCGGCCACGACCCGCACGTCGATGCCCTTGGTGCGGGCCACCGCCAGCGGAGCGATGCCGGCGACGTAGACGTCGATGGTGCCCGAGGCCAGCGCCTGGATCATGTTCGGGCCCGACTCGAAGGTGGTGAAGGTGGGTGCCAGCCCCGCCTCCTTGAGCCAACCCTCGCCGTTGGCGACGAAGACCGGCGCCGCGCCGATCACCGGGATCACGCCGATGCGCACCGGCGCGGTCTGCGCGGCGAGCGGGGCGGGGAGGGCGGCGAGCCCCGCAAACAGGGCGAGGGCCTTGAGCAATCTGCGCATCGGGACGAGTTCCAGGGGGCCGGGCGGTGCTCCCCATGGCACAGCGGGCGCGATCTTCCAATCCGGGTCCGGCACGAGGGACGAGCCGGGCCGAGGGGCAAGCTTTGCCGGCCTGCGACGGAACGGGCCATCCGCCCTGCCGTTTACCCAGCCGGAAGCGGCGGGATCTCCGCCGGGACAGACAACGGGAACTTCTCCACCATGAGCCTCATCGGAAGCATCGTCAGCAAGATCCTCCACCCCTTCGGATCGTCGGAGGCTCAGGCCGCGGAGTCCAGCGCCAAGCCTTCCGAAACCCAGGCCCAGCCCTCCTCCGGCGGCGGCAGCGCGCCCGCCTCCACGCCGACCAGCGGCGGCGCCTCCTCGGGTACCGCATCGTCGGGCGGCTCGGTCGACGTCGAGGCCGTGCTCAACGATCTCGCCTCGAAGAACTCGCAGAAGCTGAACTGGCGCACCTCGATCGTCGACCTGATGAAGCTTCTCGACCTCGATTCGAGCCTGCACGCCCGCCAGCAGCTGGCCGACGAGCTGCACTACAGCGGCGACAAGAACGACTCGGCCTCCATGAACGTCTGGCTGCACAAGCAGGTCATCAAGAAGCTCGAGGAGAACGGCGGCAAGGTCCCCGCCGACCTCAAGGACTGAGGCCGTCGAAGGGCGCGTCGGCCCGTCCGGCGCGCCCCCGGAAGTCGGGCGGCGGGGAGATCTCCCCGCCGCCCTCTTTTTTGCGCGAAAGGCGATCGGACCCCGCAGCGGCGCTGCGGATATCGGCCCCGGGACGATGGGCGGGCCTGCCGACGGGCTGTCATGGAGGCCGGCCGTGCGGCAGGCTCGCCGCTGCGCATCGAAACCGACCCTGGACAGGCAGGATGGGAATGATGGTGAATCTCGACCGGCCCTGGCTTCAGCGCTTGGTCCTGCGCGCCGCGCTCCTCACCCGGGGCATGACGCTCGGCGTGCGCGGGGTCGCCATCGACGGGCAGGGCCGGGTCTGTCTCGTGCGCCACACCTATATCGGCGGCTGGCACCTGCCGGGGGGCGGCATCGAGCCCGGCGAGAGCGCCCCCGCCGCGATGATCCGCGAGTTCCGCGAGGAAGCCGAGATCGTGGTGGCGTCCGAAGGAGGACTGCGGCTCCACGGCTTCTTCCTGAACCCGGGCGCCCTGCGCCGCGACCACATCGCCGTCTACGTCGCCCCGGCCTTCACGCTGAACGGGCCGAAGCGACCCGACCGCGAGATTGCGCAGAGCGGCTTCTTCCCCCTCGACGCCCTGCCCGCGGACACGACCCGCGCCACCCGCACCCGCCTCGCCGAGATCGCCGCCGCTGCGCCGCCGGCCGAGCTGTGGTGAGGGAGCCGGCAAAAAGTGCGAACTTGGCGCTTGCATCGTCCGGCGGAATGGTGTTTAGACAGCGCCACCGACGGACGCGCCCACGGCGCCGGACGGACGGACAAGAGAGCGGGTGTAGCTCAGGGGTAGAGCACAACCTTGCCAAGGTTGGGGTCGAGGGTTCGAATCCCTTCGCCCGCTCCAGTTTTCCTAAAAACTGACCGACCTACGAGAAGCCGCCGCAAGGCGGCTTTCGTCGTTCTGAGGCAGATCGCGGGGCTCCAGGTCAGGCACCCTGTCGCTCGTGCGCGAGCGGTCGCTGCCGGGGCCGTCTCGGGTCCGCACAGGGCTGCCCGCCGCGATCGAGGCGACGGAACCGGTCCGTGACCATTCGCTCTGTTCCCCGATCATCTCCGAAGTTTTGCGAACCGCTGGACGCATTCCGCTCCAGCGTGAACGCTTCGTCGTCGTACGCGGGCCTGACAGGCCGCGAAGGCGCCGCTCCTCCGCCATGTGCACGAGATCAATCCGCTCTCGCTCGCAGATGTGCTCAAGCGATCGAAGCCGTCCGGGCCGAAGCAAGTCGCGCCGCCAAGGCGCATCCAAGCGAGCCACCGCGACCGTCACGGCTCGCCCCCCCCCCCGCAGGGCAGAGCGGCGAGGCGCGCTCGCTGAAAAAGCGAGATTCAATCAAGTACTGCTATGCTGTGGAATTTCGCCATAAGTGGCTGGGGGACCTGGATTCGAACCAGGACTAGCGGAGTCAGAGTCCGCGGTTCTACCGTTAAACTATCCCCCACCGGGATCGTTGAGAAACCAGGGGAATTTCGCCCAGGCTTCCAATCGCAGAGACCTCGTTTCCAAGGCTCGCTCGCGGTGTCGCCGTCAGATAGGCTGAGCCGGCCCGTCCGTCAACATGTGGATGGGCCTTCCTCCGCCGAAAGTTCGCCACTGCGCCATGCGCGACTTGCCGCCCGGACAAGGCCAAGGACGACATCAACGGCGAAGGCGATTTCCTGCTGCCGGTCTGCGTGCCGAAGCCCGGCATAGCCGATGGCGAGTCGCTGGCCGTCGTCGTCCTGACCACCACCAAGGGCCAGCGTGTCGGCATTGACCTCGGCACGCAAGGGCTGTCGGACCCACACGAGGTGACGCGCAAGGCCCTGCGACGGCGACAGGCGAAGGGCGGGGACAGCGTGCCGTGAGGCGACCGGCCCCCACTGTCGCCAACGGGATCGCCGAGGGCGCAACGACGATCGCCCTGTTCTGCATCGCCAAGGGCTGCAGGCATCACGTGTCGGCGGGCATTTCAGGCTTGCCGCCTGAGACGAAGCGCAGCCAGATCATTCGACGCGCCCGGTGCGCGACATGCGGGTGGCGCAGCGTGCAACTCATGCGGGACATCACGCGCATTACCGGCGGGTCGAGGCGAGCGGCGTTCTCAGCGCGGGCTATCCAGGGTTCAAGCGCGGACGACCCCATGGCCGAGATGCGGAAGGGATGCTCGCAGCGGCTCCGGAGGCGTAGAAGCCAAGTTTGCGAGCACGGAAAAGCCTGCGCACCAGGTGCCGACGGGCCGAGAGGAGGTGAACCTCTATTTTGGCGCATTTAGGGACTCTTGAGCGCGCAGGCTCTTCATCCGCCACGGACATCATGGCCGCGAACCCCTACTCCTCCGACAGGCCAACGCCGAATTATCTCGACGTTTACCTTCGAGTGCTGAGCGCGTTGATGCTGCGCGACATGAGAAGTCGCTTTGGGGGGAATTATTGGGGCTACCTGATTCAGGTCCTTTGGCCCTGCGCGCACCTTGCCATTCTAGTTTTCGTAATGACCTTTCGCGGCATGAAGCCTCCTATCGCTGATAGCGCCATGCTATTCATCGCAACCGGTGCTCTGCCAGCTCTAGCGTTTCAGTATATTTCCCGCGAGGTCATGAAAGGGTATCAGATACACAAGCCACTGACTTATTTTCCTCAGGTTAAGAAGTTTGACACTGTAATCGCCAGATGTCTTGTTGAAATTGTCAGTAGCTTTATGGGACTGATGCTGGTTTGCGTTGTTCTTTTGTGCTTTGGCATCGATCCAACTCCGCAGGATATGTTTACCGCAGTAACTGGCTATCTAGCCGCAGTTGGGCTTGGCATCGGCGTCGGCTTTGTAAACGTTGGCATCTGCGCCGTTTTCCCTGGCTGGGTGTTAGGGTACATTCTCGTAACGATTTTGCTGTACCTAACCAGCGGAGTTTACTTTCTTGCCTGCTTTATGCCAGGAGAAATTTATGAATACATGAAGTGGAATCCAGTCACCCAGCTGATCGAGTGGGTGCGTTTAGGATATGAGCCAACTCTGCCGGCGCAAGTGGATTATCTTTACATATTCTGCTGGATTTTTGGCACATTCACAATCGGCCTACTGATGGAACGCTTTATCGTCAGAGCTCAGCAATAAGATAGACGCGCATGACAACTGCCCGATCGATGCACCCGCGGTCGGCTCCAGCAGCTTCGGCAGCGCCAAGTGATTGGCTGACGCCGTCACGTCGGATCCCGTGTGCCGAAGCCATTCCACCAGCGGGGCGACGTTCGGACGCTCGTGTACGATAAAATAGCAGAGGCCGAGGCTTGTTCGGTCCCGGCATGTGGTGTGGCGGATCGAGCCTGAAGCGTTCGGGCTGTTTCGTCCAGGTTTGGCAGATGAATTCGTAGGGGTGAGGCCGCGCAGGGTTTTGAGGCGACGCCCCCAATCGTAAACCTCGACGAACAACGGCAGATGGTAGCGCAACTCGTCATGGTTGACGTAATGGTAGCGCTTGATCGTGGCGTCCTTGAAGGTGCGGTTCATCCGCTCGACTTGACCGTTCGTCCAGGGACAGCGCGGCTTGGTCAGGCGATGCTCGATCCTGGTCAGCTCGCAGGCCCAGTCGAACGCATGCCAGCGGTCGATGCGCGGCGCGTCGCGCTCACCCGAACATCAGCCCCGTTGGGAAACAACAGGCTTTCCAGGCTCGGCGCTCCAAAGCCGTTCAGTTGACTTCCTGTAAATAGCTTAGTTTTGGCGGAAGTTCGATAGTCTACCCTCAAACTTTCCCAACTGAATCCGTCGACGCTCCCGCCAGTTCGGGCTGGAAGACGGAAGCGGTGATCGTGGATGAATCTCCACGCTCGGCGTGGGCGTCAGACAGGCTGAGCCGGGTGCCGCCTCAACATGCGAGCGCACGCGATCGTGTCGTCGTGTCCGGGCTGTGGCCGCGGGCGGATTCCGCTATCGCCGGATGCGGTGTCGTCGAGGGCAACGGAATGTGCGCGGTGTGGCCTCGCGAACCGGTGATGGTCATGGCCCGGCCAACGGTTGCCGGCCCGGATCACGCCGCGGCCGCCGGGAACTGAGACGATGCTCCTCACCCTCGGTCTCGCCTTCCTCGCCGGGCTCCTGTCGGTGCTCTCGCCCTGCGTGCTGCCCCTGCTGCCGCTGGTGCTGGGCAGCGCGGCCTCCGAGCATCGCCTCGGACCGGCGGCGCTCGCGACGGGGCTGGCCCTGTCGTTCACCGGGATCGGGCTGTTCGTGGCAACCGTCGGCTTCGCTTTGGGGCTCGACACCGACCTGTTCCGGACGGTCGGAGCGCTCGGGCTCGTGGCCGTCGGGCTGGTTCTGCTGGTGCCCGCCGCGGGAGACCGTCTCGCCGCCGCCGCCGGCCCGCTCGCGGATCGCGCGGAGCGCCGCTTCGGCGGCCGGTCGAGCGCCGGCCTCTCCGGGCAGTTCGGCGTCGGGCTGCTGCTCGGCGCCGTCTGGGCGCCCTGCGTCGGTCCCACCCTCGGGGCCGCCTCGCTGCTCGCCGCGCAGGGGCGCGACTTGCCCGCCGTCGCCGCGACGATGGGAGCGTTCGGCCTCGGCGCCGCCCTGCCGCTGCTCCTGCTCGGCAGCCTCTCGCGGGGCCTGCTGCTGCGCGCCCGCGGGCGGATGATGCGGTTCGGCCGGGGGCTGAAGGCGGGGCTCGGGCTGCTCCTCGTGGCCACGGGCCTGCTCGTCGCCAGCGGGCTCGACAAGAGGCTCGAGACGGCCCTGGTCGAGGCCTCGCCCGATTGGCTGACCGCGCTGACCACCCGCTTCTGAGGCGCGCCCGGCGCGCGTGGCGCCGCTACAGCAGTGCGTTGCGCCGGTTGACCGCGATCTGGACCAGCCCGGCGCGGGATTCCACGCCGAGCTTCCGGCGCATGCTGGAACTGGCGTTGATGATCGTGCGGTAGCTCACCGCCATGGCGTTGGCGATCGCCTCGTAGGATTTGCCCTGGCTCAGGAGCGACAGGATCTGCAATTCGCGGGCGCTCAAGGTGGCGAGCGGGGCGGGTCGGGCGCTGCGGTTCAGCATGGCCACGTCGGTGGCGAGCGCGTGGGGCAGGTAGCCCTGCCCGGCATGGACGGCGTCCAAGGCTTCGAGGAAGGCGTCGGGCCCGGCATCCTTCAGCGCGAAGCCGAGCGCGCCGCTCTCCAGCGCCCGCGAGACGAGCACGGGGTCGGCATGCATGCTGAAGACGAGGATGCGCGCCTCCCCGTCCAGCGCCCGGATGCGGCGGATCAGCGAGAGCCCGGACAGGCCGTCGTCGCGAAAGCTCAGGTCGGCCACCACGAGGTCGGGCCGGTGCCGGTGGAACAGGCGGTAGCCGGAGACGATGTCGGCGGCCTCGTGGACCGTGCCGACGCCCGCCGCCTCGGCCAGCCGGCGCACCCCCTGCAGCACGATCGGGTGGTCGTCGACGACGAGGATCGTCGCCGGGCGCTCCGGTACCGGCCGGCGGGCGAAGGCACGGCCCTCGCTCATGCTCGCGCTTTTGCTCGCGCTCACGGGCGCTCTCCCGACGGCTCCTGCGGGGCCGCGTCCGGCTTGTCCTGCGGCGGCTCCTGCGGCCGCTCCCGGGCTTCGAGCCGTGCGAGGGCGGTGGCGTGGTCGGCGCCCTGGGCGCGGGTGTTGTAATAGTGCTGGCACATCTCGCCGTAGAGGCTCTTGTGGCGTCCGCGCAACGACGCGATGGCCCCGAGGCCGTCGATCAGGCCGCGATAGGGCTCCGGCTTGCCGATCTCGGCGAGCATCTGGCCGAGTTGCACGGTCCGGTTGGCGATCATGCGCCTGTCTTCCACGAAGGCGCTGCGCGCCCTGTCGAGGGAGTCGCGCAATCCCCTGACCTCGGCGGCCTCGGCCGGCAAGGGGCGTCCCGCCTCGCGGCCCGCGAGCCAGCGGGCCGGGTCCGTGCCGTCGGTCGGGGTGAGCCAGTCGGGCAGGTGGTCCTCGGCGGTGGAGGCGACGACCTGACCCTCGCCCGCTCCCGAAGATGTCTCGCCCGAAGATGTCTCACCGGCGGAATCGCCGCCGCGGTCGCAGGCGGAAAGGATCAGCAGGGCGGCGAGCCCGGCCGCGAGCGGCCTCATGGCGTCTCCTCCTTCGGGGAAGGCTCGGCCGCGACGGCGAGGCTGCGCGGGCCCTCGGCGACCGTCAGGCGGGTCACCTCCCGGAGCGTGGCGAGGTCGATGACGGAGACGCTGTCGGAGAACCAGTTCGCCACGTAGGCCCTCCCGTGTGCGATGGCGATGCCCTCCGGGTAGCGGCCCACCGCGACGGTCGCCGCGAGCGCGAGCGTCCCCGCGTCGAGCACGGTGACGGTGCCGGCATGCTGGTTGGTGACGAGAACCCGCGCCCCGTCCGGGCTCACGGCGACGCCGTAGGGCATGGCGCCGGCGGGCACCGTGGCCAGCGCCTTCAGCCCTCTCGTATCGATCACGGTGAGGTCGTTGCTGCGCACGTTGCCGACATAGAGGCGGGCCTCGTCCGGGCTGAGCGCCAGGGCGAAGGGCGCGGTGCCGACGGGGATCGTGGCGAGCCGGGTCAGGCGTGCGGCGTCGAACACGCTGACCTGATGGCTCTCCCGGTCGGCGACGAACAGGCGGCCGTCGCGGGTCAGGGCGAGGTGGGCGGGGTCGCGGCCGGTCGGCGCGGAGGCTTCGAGCGTCCCGTCCGCGGCCGCGATCCGGTCGATGCGGTGGCCCGACCAATCGGCCGCGAACAGAGTCTTGCCGTCCGCCGAGGCGGCCAGCCCGAAGGCCTGACCGCGATAGGGCAGGCGGCGCAGCACCTGTCCCGTGGCCCCGTCGACCACGGTGATCGCCTGCCCGTCGGGATGGGTGAGGAAGACGAGGCCGCCGCCCGCCGCGACCGTGGCGGGCGCGCCCGCGACGCTCGTGCTGCCGGCGACCTTGCCCGCCTCGACGCGCGCGAGCCGTGCCCCCTGCTGGCTCGCGACGTAGACCGTCCCGGCCTGCGCGGGCAGGCCGGCCAGGGAGAGGAGGAGGGACAGCGCGGCGCGGCGGCGGATCATTTGGCCTTGCCGCCCTCCACGGCCGCCTTGAGGCCCTTCAGCCCTTCCGAGAAGTAGGTGTTCATCGCCGCCTTGCCGGCCTCGTCGCTGAGGTTCTCGGGCGGCTCGTTGCCGGTGTCGCCGCGGTAGAAGCGGCCCATCCACTCGACCTTGGAGCCGTCGCCCTCCGGGCTCACCGTGAAGGTGGCGGAGTAGGAGGAGACCGGCAGCGCCTTCAGGTCCGGCTCGCCCATGCGGTAGGAGTAGGTGCGCGCCTCGGGCTTGTACTCGTCCAGGCTCTCCTCGAGCGTGCCGCCGCTCCTGAGCGTCACCTTGCGGGTGCCGCCGTCCTTGCCTCCGCTGCCCTCGGCCTTGGCAACCGCCGGGTGCCACTTGCCGATGCCGGCGAAGTCGCCCGCCACCCGCCAGACGGCATCCGGGCTCGCCTTGATCGTGATCGACTGGGAGACCTTCTGCGGCGTCGGGCCGTGGGCGAGCGCGGCGGTCGCGGCCAGCGCGAGAGGCAGGGCGACGGAAAGAACGGGACGGAACAGACGCATCAGGACATCCTGCTGGGGGTGAACGGTGTGGCGCGGGTGCGCAGCGCGCCCGCGAGGAAGACGGCCAGCACGAGGGCAAGCGCCGCCGCGCCGAGGAAGGGGCGCAGATCGAGCTGGCCAAGCAGGGGGCGCGGCGTGGCCGCGGCAAGGAGCGGCGCGCGCAGGGCGTCCGGCCCGTCGAGATGGGCGTAGGCGAGGCCGGTCTGGGCGGCGAGCGCCTTCAGATGCCCCTCGCGCACGGAGGAGAGATGCTCCTCGCCCTTCGCCGCGGCGCCGCCGAAGGGGGCGTTGCGCGGGTTGTAGCCCTCGCGCGCTTCGGCATCCGCCGGGGGCGGGCCGAAGCGGTTCTCCTGCTGCACGTCGGTCTCGGCGTAGAAGCCGGTCTCGCGGCCGCGGTCGTTGTATTTCGGGATGGGCGAGAGCGCGTAGCCGCCCGCCCCCACGATCAGCCCGCGCACGGCGCCCGGCTTGCCCTCGAAGGGGGGCAGGCCGTTGGCGGGGAGCGGCGGCGTCTCCTGGCCGTCGGAGAGGAAGAGGAGATCGGCGTCGAGGTCGCCCGCCATCGCCACGGCGCGATGCAGGCCGGCGCTGATGCGGCTGTCGCCCTCCCAGGCCATGCGCCAGTCGAGCGCCGCGATCGCCCCGTCGAGGGGCGCGAAATCGGCGCAGACCTCGATCGGGGTGAACAGCAGGAAGGGCCGCCGCTCGGTGAACAGCGCCAGCGCGAGCCGGGAGCCGCAGGGCAGTTCGGGGATCAGGCGGCGCAGGGCCGCCTTGGCGGTGTCGAGCCGGCTCGCCGGGCGCCCGTCCAGCGCGTAGTCGCGCACGTTCATGCTGCCGGTGATGTCGACCACGGCGAGCACCGAGACGCCCGAGCGGGTGAGCGGCAGGGGCGGCAGGACGATCGCGAGCACCGTGAGGAGCAGCGCCGCGGCGAGCGCCTGGAAGCGGCGGTCGCGCAGGTTCTTGGCCAGCGGGAGCTGCGCCAGCGGACCGGGCGCCGACGGCTGGACCGGCCTCATGGCCCGCCCCGCGGCTGACCGGGGATGTCGGTCCAGATCTGCTTGGGCTCGGCCTTCAGCTCATCGCCGAACTTGCGGTCGAACTCGGGAAAGTCGCGGATCAGGCGCGAGGCCACGTCGAAGTTGAACTTCGCGTCCCAGAACTCGGGACGGGCCTGGAGCGCCCGGCGGTAATCCTGGCGGGCGAGCGTCACCTGCGGCCCCGCCTTGTCGAGGTCGCTGCGCTCGATCAGCCGGAAGGCTTCGCGGATGCGGGCATTGGCGACGACGTAGCGGGCGCGGGCGCTCGCGCCGGCCGCGCCGCGGCGGTCGAGGCTCTCGATCAGCGGCTCGGTCTCGCCGAGCCGGTCGCGGACGGCGAGGAAGGCGATGCGCGCGACGAGGAGCCCGTCGGCCGCCTCCGGCGCGACGGCGACGTCGCGGCCCGCCTCCAGCCTCGCGATGTCGGCATTCGTGCGCGCGGCGTTCCAGGCCGAGAGCCAGAAGGCGACGGCGGCCCCGAGAAACAGAATCGGCAGGACGGCGAGCAGGTGCGGGCGGCTCGCGCGCCACGCCCCGCCCAGGCCCGCGCGGAGGCGGGCGCGCCGGGGGAGGGGGGTGGACGAGACGGCAGGGGAGAGGGCGTGGGGCATCATGCGGCGGCCCTCCTCGGCGCGGCGTCGGGCACCGGTTCGGGCGCCCGCTCGGCCCCGCGGGCGGCCTGTGCGGGCCGGCGCCCGAGATCGGCCTCGGCGAGCTTGGCCAGCACGAGGAGGAGGAGGCCGAGCGCGGCCGCGCCGTAGGCCCAGCCCGTCAGGTCGCGGCGGGGGCGCTCTTCCGTGTAGGGGATCGGGTCGCGCTCCAGCGCCTCGATCTGGCGCACGGCGCTGGCCACGGCCTCGGCTCCCTCCGCCTCGAAGGCGCGGTAGGGCACGCCGAGGCTCTTGAAGAACAGGTCGAGATGGCGCTCCGGCGCCGCCTGGGGCGTGTCCTCGCCCGCCGGCTTGTCGGAGATCGAGGGCGAGCCCTTGGTGCGCAGGAACAGCCAGTAGAGGTTCGGCCGCACCCGGGCGAACTCGGCGCGCAATTGCGCCTGAATGCGCGGGTCGATCACCGCCGCGCCGTCGGAGACGAGCAGGAGGGCGCGCGAGACCCCAGGCACGCCCGGCCCGAACTGCGACAGCGCCATGCCGAGGCCGCGGGCGACGTTGGTGTAGTCGAGCCCCGGCCGGTCGATGGCCGCGACCGCCGCGCGCACGGCCTCGTGCCGGTCGGTCATCGGCACGACGAGCATCGGCGCCGTGGAGAAGGCCGTGACGGCGAACTGGTCGTGGACGCGCTCGCCCACGAAGTCGCGCAGGATGCGCCGGGAGGCGGCGGCCTTCGACTCCTCCGCCCCCGAGGGCTGCCGGCCGGCAAAGGTCTCGTTCATGCTTCCCGAACGGTCGATCAGCATGGAGACCTGGGCGCCGATGCCGGTGCGGGTCACGCGCTCGCCCGCGCGGTAGGGGCCGGCCAGCGCCAGGATCAGCCCGCCGATCGCCAGCATCCCGGCCGCCGTCAGGACGATCCGCAGGCCCGCGGAGAGCGGATCTTCGGGCACGGCGGCGATCGAGGGCAGCGCGTTGCGCCGCGCCGCCGAGAGGGCGAGCGGCAGCAGCGCCAGGGGCAGGCACCACAGCAGCCAGGGCGTGGCCGCGCCGAGTGGGGAAAGAAGCGTCAGCACGGGGCTCACGCGCTCCGCTCGAGGGCGCCGAGCCGGCGCAGCAGGGACTCGGCCTCGGGCAGGGGCAGCCGCGCCGCGGCCCCGGCGCTGTCCCGGCCGAAGAAGGCCAGCCGCGAGGCGGCGAAGAAATCCTCCAGGGCCGGCGTCTGCGCCCGGAAGGCCGGGTGGCGGGCGAGGAAGTCGGGCAGGTCGTCGGCGAGCACCCGGCGCCCGTCGGTGGCGTCGAGGCCGCGATGCAGGGCCAGCAGCGCCTCGCGGTAGAGGGCGTCCCCCTGCTGATGCCCCTTCTCCCGCCGCTTCAACCGGCGGAAGGCCTTGAGGGCGAGCGCGAAAGGCCGGCCGCGGCGCCTGCCGAACATCCCCCAGGCCCGGTCGCGGGCGAGCAGCAGCCCCGCCGCGGCGGCCAGGACCAGGGACGCGGCGGCCGAGGCGAGCGCCGGCTGCGGGTCGAGCCGGGGCGCGCGCCCATCGGGCCGCAGATAGTCGGCCGGGTCGTCGCGCCGCTCGGGCTGCACCTCGCGAAGCGGCGAGACGCCGATCTTCCAGGCGGGCACCTGCGCCACGGCGGTGGTCGATCCGTTCGTGCCGGCGCTCTCGACGGTGACGGGAAAGCCGGGCACGTCGAGGGCGCGCGCGTCGAGGGCGACGTAGAAATCCTGATAGGTCAGGCGCAGGCGGATCACGTGCGAGCCGTCCGCACCCCGGCTCTCCTCCGTCGTCACGTCCCGCAGGTCGAGCCAGTAGGTGACGGGACCGGGCTTCGGCAGGGAGGGACGCTGCAGGGAAAACCCCGGATCGGTGCGGATCTCGGCCTGCACCTGCACGAGATCGCCCTGGAAATAGCCGAAGGCCCGCGGCGTGCGCAGCTCGACGCCGCGCACCTGCGCGGACGCCGGCGCGGAGGCGGTCAGGCCGGCCAGCGCGAGGAGGGCGGCGAGGGGGCGGGTGGGGAGCGCGCGCATCGCTCTCACGTCGTCATCAGGTGGCGGCTCAGCGCGTCCGCGTCGAAGCGGTCGGCGAGCCGGAAGGGCGGGCGGGCGAAGGGCGCGCAGATCCGGCGCAAGGCCTCGACGCGCTCCGCCTCGCGGGCGATCCAGCGGCGGCGCAAGGAGGGGCGCAGGAAGACGAGGCGGCGCCCGGCGCCCTCCAGATCGTCGAGTTCGGCCAGGCCCCAGGCGGGCAGGCCCTCATCCTCGGCCGAGTCGGCGAGCAGCACCGGCGCTACGTCGTGCAGGGCGAGCGCGGCGAAGACCGCCTCGATCAGCGCCTCCGGCCAACGGAAATCCGAGACGAGGAAGACCAGCTTCGGGCGCCCCGCGAGGCGGCGGGCGGCCTCCAGCAGGCCCTCGGCGCCGCGCCCGTCGCAGGTCGCCTCGCCGAGGCGCGCGACCGCGGCCTGGGCCGCCGCACGGTGGCGGGTCGCGGGAAGCGTGAACGCCTCGCGCAGGGCGGCATCGCAGCCGATCAGGCCGAAGCCGTCGCCGATGCGCGTGGCCGAGCGGGCGAGCGCCGCGCAGAAGGCCTGCGCCAGCCCGAGCCGGTCGGCTCGGCCCTGGAAGCGCATGGAGGCGGAGAGATCGACGAGCGCCCAGGTCTCGACGGGCGTGCGGGTCTCGAACCGGCGCACCACCACGCCCTCGAACGGGTCGCGCAGGGAGGCCCGCAGGTCGATCCGGCGCGCATCCGGCAGGCGCAGGAAGGCGACCTGATCGCGGAAAGTGCCGAGTCCGCCGGCATCGCGCCCGCGATGGGCGCCGACGCGGTGTCCGCCCGGCCGCCAGCGCGGCCAGTAGAGGATGTCGGCCCCGTCCTCAGGGCCGCTCACGGGGCGGGCACCGTCTCGAACACCGCGCGGATCAGGTCGGGCACGATCTGCGCGCGGCGCATCTCGTAGACCGGTTCGAGGAAGATGCGGTGGGCCATCACCTCGGGGAAGACGGCGCGGATGTCCTCCGGCACCAGCCAGTCGCGGCCCTCCAGCCAGGCACGGACGCGGGCGGCGCGCACGAGGAAGGCCACGCCGCGGGGCGAGGCGCCGCCCTGCACGAGGCGCTCCATGTCGATGCCGGGAAGACGGATGCCGGCGGGGCCGGGGCGCACCAGCGCCTCCCACAGGCCGACGACGTACGATTCGATCGCCGGTTCGGCCCGGATCGCGTGCTGGATCGCACCGGCGATGGTGCCGATGCGATCGTGATCGAGCACGCCGGCCTCGACCTCCTCGGTCAGCCGGTCGGTGTCGTGGAAGCGGGGATCGAACACGAGGTCGCGGCGCGCCTTGGCGTCGCGGGGCGCCTCCATGCCGATCTCCATGAGGAAACGGTCGCGGGCGGCCGCCGGCAACTCGAAGGTCTCCTCGCGCTCGACCCGGTTGCGGTCGGCGAAGACCTGGAGGTTAGGGAAGCGGACCTCGCGGTTGAAGGCGGAGACGCTGCGCTCGGCCATGATGCGCAGGAGCAGGGCGTGGACCTGGGGCCGGGCGCGGTTGATCTCGTTGAAGAAGAAGACCGAGAGGTCCTCCGCCCGCCGCAGCACCGGGCCGGGCTCCACCCGCGGGCGCCCGTCATCGCCGAGATAGGTGTGGTAGATCAGGTCGGTGGGCATCATGTCGACGGTGCCCTCGACGCGCTCGTAGGCGCCGCCGAGGCCCCTGGCGACCGCGCGCAGGAGCGTGGTCTTGCCGACGCCGACATCGCCTTCGAGCATGACGTGGCCGCGGGCGAAGATCGCGATCGTCAGCAGGCGGATCACACGGTCCTGGCCGACCACGGCCTTGCCGATCGCGCGCTCGAAGCGCGCGGCCGCATCCCGCCAGTCCGTGAGCATGGCGTCGCCGGGGGGCAAGGTGTTCATTCGCCGAGTTGGCCTTCGATGTTTCTTGTTCTGGGATGTCGTCGCCTCGAACGGGCACGCCTTCCCTCCCGCCTCCGCGGGGGGAGGGTGGCTCCCGAAGGGGTGTCGAGAGAGGGGAGCGCCGTCTCCGGAAGGACCTGAACCGGCCCCTCTCTCGCCTGCTCCGCAGGCACCCTCCCCCGCAGAGGGGGAGGGTGGACAGATCATCTCAGTTGGCCGAGATCTTGCTCACGTCGTACTCGAACTTGCCGGTCTTCTTGAAGTTCTCGACGCGCTTCTTGTTGCGCTCTTCCATCTGCTTGATGGAATCGGCCTGCTTGTTCAGCTCCTTGGGATCGTGCTTGGGATCGTACTTGGAGCCGGCGATCTTCTCGGGGAAGCCGGGCTTCGGCTCCCAGCAATTGCCCGGCGCCTTGCACTTGGTGCCGTCATAGGCGAGCGCCGGTGCGGCGATCCCGGCAAGCGCGACGGCAGCGGCGGCGATGAGAGTGGCCTTCATGGTTTCCTCCACTTTATGAGACGTGCTCTTCTTGGGGCTTGCTCTTTCCGGGGATGTCGCCGCGTACGGCTCGATCCCCGGTCCGCCCCCTCGATCGCGCCGGTTCGAGGCCGGCCCGAAACCCGAAAGGATCACTCCTCCAGCGGCTTGCACTGGCCCTTGGCGTCCTTCGGGATGACTTCGCCCTGCTTGTAGGGCGTGTAGGCCTTCTTCTGCTCGTCGTTGAGCCAGACCGCATCCTGCTTCGGCCCCGTGTAGAGGTGCCGGATCCAGGCGATGGTCTGCAGCATCTCGTCGGGCGTCAGGTTCTCGTTGTGCGGGCCCATCATGCCGTTGGCGCCGCCGAAGATGGTCGCGAACAGGCCGACATCCGTCGTGTTGGAGGGATAGGTCCAGTAATTGTCGTTGAGACCCGGCCCGAGCTTACCCTCCGCGAGATGGCCGTGGCAGCCCGAGCAGGAGGTGGCGTACAGGCTCTCGCCGTTGCGCAGGCAGGCCTTGTCGTCGATGTAGAGGTTCTCTCCGGTCTCGAGGAACTTCTTCACCGCCGGGGTGTCGCGTCCGCCTTCCTTGCCCTGCGACACGTCCAGCGTCTCGCCGGTCACGGTGTTGCGGAACACGACGCCCGTCTGCGGCCCGGACTGGGGCTGGGCGAACGCGGGCAGGGCGACGCCGGCGAGCACGAGGCCGAGCAGGGCGGTTCCGATCGTTGTGCGCTTCGTCATTGTCTTGTTCTTGTTCCTCATCGCGGTGCCGTTCTTCCGGCGGCTCGGATTTCCTCGCCGAGCGCCCGGTCGCGGCCCGTCCCCGCGCGGGGCGAAGGCAGTGCGGCGGGCGCTTGGCGGGTGACGCTCAGTTCGAGACGGGCAGCACGGGCACGCCCTCCTCCTTCAGGATCGCCTCGATCTTCGGCTTGGCCCGCTCGATCGCCGCGTCGATCTCCGCCTTGAGGGCGGTGTCGTCCTTGCGCACGCCCATCGACTGGTCGAAGCTCTGCGGCATCTTCCGGCCGTCGCTGGTCTGCGTGTCGTCGGGCACCGGGGTCATGCGCAGCTTGGTCGAGGAATCGCGCACGTAGCGGGCGACGTCCGGCGCGAAGGCGACGCCGACCTCGGCCTTGGACGAAGCCACCTCGCTCACCATCCGGGCCGGGTCGATCTGCGTGTACTGGTTGCGCGGCGCGCGGAAGTTCACCAGCGAGTAGAGGTAGGCCATGTCCTCCTCGTAGCGGCCGATATCCTTGAGCATCGCCTCGCCGGGCGTGCCGAAGCCGACCACCATGTGGCTCACGTCCTTGAGCCGCGGATCGGACCAGGACTTGATGTCGAGATCCTTGTCGGCGCGGGTGAGGAAGACGTAGCCGGAGCGGTAATAGGGCTTGCTGGCGAGCACCCGGGGGTCGTCGGAATCGAGCCCGACCACCACGTCGCAGGTCTTCTTCTCCAGCCCGTCGCGCACGAGGTAGATCGCGGGCTTCCCGATCCAGACGAACTGGGCCTTGCGGCCCATGGCCTCGGCCACCGTCGTCGCGATGCGGTTCTCGAGCCCGGTGCCGTCCTTCATCGAGAGCGGCGCCTGCTCGGCGGCGCAGACGCGCAGGGTGCCGGAATCCGGCTTGGCATCCGGCTTGGCATCCGATTTGGCAGGTTCCGATTTGGCGGCCTCCGCGGCCTTGGGCTGCTGCGCCAGGGCGGGCGCGCACAGGCTGGCCAGAGCGGTCAGAGCGACGGCCGATGCGGCTGCACGGCGGCGTCCGTTCACGAGCGACATGGGTTCGTTTCCTCTGGCTTATTCTTATGAAATCTTGGCGCGGGCTTTTTCGGCCTGAGACCGGCCCTTGGCGCATCTCCCGTGCAGACGTTTCACCGGCGCGACCTGGGCGGCACGGGAAGAGGATCTGCGGAGAGGGACGTCGGGTGGCGCGGACCGTCACGGGCCGCTTCGGCCCGCACCACCTCGGCCCTGCCCCTCCCCCGGACGAGCCGGGGGAGGGGAGGTTCGCGACTGCCGTCGGGCAGCGTTTCTGGTCGTCTTACTTGCCGTCTTACTTGGCGGCCGACTTCCACTCGCCGACGTTCGGATCGTCGTAGGGACCCTTGCCGTCGAGCGAGAACACGATCACGCCGCCACCCATCTGGGTGTAGTTGGCGAGCTTCTTGAAGGCGCCCACCGCGCCGAGACCGGCGGTCGGGTCGGCGAGGTCGAACACGAGGCCCACGCCCGGCCAGCCGCCGACGCCGTAGTAGATGGCGACGTACTGCGTGCCCTTGTGGCTGTAGGTCATCGGGTAGCCGATGGCGCCGGACGGGATCTTGAACTTCCAGAGAAGATCGCCGTTGTCGGAATCGCGCGCCTTCAGGTAGCCGTCGAGCGTGCCGTAGAAGACGAGGTCGCCCGCGGTGGCCATGGTGCCGCCCCACACCGCGAAGCGCTCCATCTTCTCCCACTTATAGTCGCCGGTGATCGCGTTGTACGCCTTGATCTGGCCGAGACCTTCGTAGTTCTGACGGTCGCCCTTCGGGCCCGGATACATGTTCAGCGTCGCACCGACGAAGAACTGACCCGCACGATAGGGAAGCATGAAGGGCTCCCAATCCATGCAGATGTGGTTGATGCCCATGAAGAAGAGCTCACGCTTCGGATCGTACGAGTCGTGGCCCTGGTTGTGGTAGCCCATCGCCGAGGGGCAGATGTCCTTTGCGAGGTGGTCCATCCGGGTGCCGTATTCCGGATCGCGCACCGGCTGGCCGGTCTTCAGATCGACCGACTTGAACACGTTGACCGTGTCGTCGAGCTTGTTGGCCGAGACCAGCGAGCCGTCGGTGCGGTCGAGGGTGTAGACGATGCCGTTGCGGTCCGGGTGGGTCAGCAGCTTGCGGGCCTTGCCGTCCTTGTCCTTCTGCTCGGAGAGCATCATGACGTTGACGCCGGCATAGTCCCACTCGTCGTGCGGAGTCTTCTGGTAGCCGAACTTGGCCTCGCCCGTGTCGGCGTCGCGGCCGAAGATCGTCATCGTCCACTTGTTGTCGCCCGGACGCATGGTCTCGTTCCACGGCGCCGGGTTGCCGGTGCCGAAGTAGATCAGGTTGGTGCCCGGATCGTAGGCGTACCAGCCCCAGTTGGTGCCGCCGCCGATCTTCCAGGCGTCACCCTCCCAGGTGCCGGTGCCGAGGTTCTTCTGGCCGTAATGGGGGTTCTTGATGTTGAAGTCGGAGGCCAGCAGCAGGTCCTTGTCCGGACCCGTGGCGTAGGCGCGCCACACCTGCTCGCCGGTCTTCACGTCGTAGGCGGTGAGGTAGCCGCGCACGCCGAGCTCGGCGCCCGAGGAACCGATGATCACCTTGTCCTTCACGACGTAGGGGGCGATCGTGAGCGTCGAGCCGACCTTGATGTCGGAGTTCTCAACCTTCCACACCGTCTCGCCAGTCTCGGCGTTGAGCGCGGCGACGTTGCCGTCGAGCTGGGTCTTGAGGATCAGCGCCGGGGTCTTGCCGTCGCCGGGCCAGTAGGCGAGGCCGCGGTTGACGAGGTCGCAGCAGGCGACGGCGCGGGCGGCCGGGTTCTGCTTCGGCTTGTCCTGCCACAGGATCAGGCCCGGATCGTCGAGGCCGAGGGCGAAGGTGTTGTTCGGGAACGAGGTGTGGATGTACATCTTGCCGTCGACGACGAGCGGCGCGCCCTCGTGGCCGTTCAGCAGGCCGGTCGAGAACGTCCAAGCCGGCCGAAGCTGCTTCACGTTGCTCTTGTTGATCTGCTTCAGCTCGCTGTAGTTATCCGAGTCGTAGTTCTTACCGGGCATCACCCAGTTTTCGTCTTTCTTCGACAACTCAACGAGCTTGTCGTTGGCATATGCTGCGCTCGAAAGCGCGGCCGGCGCGAGCGCCAGCATAGCCAGGGCCGAGACCGACGTCACAAACCTGCTCATCCTGCGTCTCCTCACTCAACCGCCTCGCCTTTCGGCCTCGCGGTATCTCTCAGACGTTCTTTCTGAGGTCCGGGTCCGCCACAAAGTCCTTCGGAGTGCCGCAGGATAGAGCTAAGAGGTTTCTTAGATCAGTGCGGTCTTATGAAAGACTTATTAGCGCCCCTTCGCCTATAATTTCTAGGCTTCGATTGAAGAAGAAGTCTTTAGCTGGTCGGACATTTCTTGTCGGGACGATAAGGCAATTCTAAAAGTGAGAAGACGTAGCGACGCAGGCACTTAGCCGTCGCTTGACCGCCGCGGGAGGTCATCGCACCACTATCGGTAACGGGCACGGCCAAGCGGCCCGGCGCAGGCGGGAGGCTTGTCGGTGATGGCGCAGGGGCGGCGCGTTCTGGCAATCGGTGGCGCGCTCGTGCTCGCCGCCCTCCTCGGGGGACCGGTCACGGCCGAAGACGATGCGCCGCACCTCTCCACCAGGGCCGCGCCGGGGTCGGAAGGCAATCTCGGCATCGTGATCGAGACGGCCGCGCTCTATCCCCAGGACGGGCGGCGCGACCTCACCGGCAGCGACCGGGCGCGGTTCCCGGGGGCGGGCGTCCTCTGGTGCCGCCGCTCCGACGGGGTGCCGCAGAAGGCGGCGGCCGCTTGGCTGATCGGCACGCCTTCTCTCGTCATGCTGAACGCGCACAACTTCCGCAACCGGCAGCTCGAAACCACGCGGCAGGTCGGCGATTGCTACTTCCAGATCGGCGGACGCAATTACGACTTCGTGAGCGAGAGCCTGCATCTCGGCGTCGCCGCGGACGCGACGCGGCTCCACATCACCGACGACTGGGCCCTGTTGCGCCTCGCACAGCCCGCCGAGGGCCCGCGCCAGCCCGTGCCGGACACGCCGCCGGCTCTCGCGACCGGCGACCTCTCGCTGCCCGTCACGCTGGTCGCTCCCGGAGGCCACCAGAACTACCGGGGCGACAGCAGCCTGGAGACCTGCACCGTGCGGCGCATCGACCCGCCGACGGAGGGCGGAACGCGCCGCGCCCGCCACGATTGCAACGACGGCTACGGCGGCTCGGGCTCGGGGCTGTTCGACGAGGCGGGCCGGTTGATCGCCATGCAGAGCGCCTCGCTCTCGATGAACTCGCGCCACGCCTTCGATATCGAGTTCCACTACGGCTCCGCCCTGCTCATCGAGGGTGCCCTGCTCGACGCCCTGAAGCGGGCGCAGCGGGAGGAGGCGCCGCAGGCGCGGTGAGTTCCGACGCGTCCCGAAGGTGGCCGGTGAGCCTTGCGGACGGCGTGATGTGCTGTGGACGAAGCGCCTCCCGACACCCTTGCCCGCGGCATCGCGGCCCGGAACACCGGCGGCGGAGTCCGGTTGCCCGGGCTTCCACTCAAGGAATCGCGAGAGGACGTCCGCATGTCGAAGCATCTCAAGACCGACACGCCGACCGATGCCGACCTGAAGGGCAATCCGGGCATCGGGCAGTCGAAGGGGCTCACCGGCGTCGACCCGGCGGAGCTGGAAGGTGATTCCACCTTCGAGGGTGATGTCGAGAACGAGACGACGCCGGAAGGCGGCGTCGATCCCGGTCACCGCGGCCGCAAGAACGCCTGAGCAAGAACGCCTGAGAAGGGCTGGAGACGGCTTCAGTCGATGAGCCAGCGCAGGGAGCGGCGCAGTTCGGCGGTGCCGTTCCGGTCGAACCAAGCGCCGTGGCTGAACACGACCCGCTCCGGCGCCAGCGCGACCAGCGCGGCGGCGGCGCGGGCCGCCGCCCGCTTGCGCAGGGAGACGACGAGGCGGAGGTAGATCGGCGCCCGCCCGTCCGGCGCCGTCGCACCGGCCAGCCGCAGGAGCGGCCGCATCGGCAGCGGCAGCTTTCCGGGTTCCAGGTTGAGCACGAGGTCGGTCAGGATCAGCGTCGCCGAGGCGGCGTGGTGGAAGGCGACTTCCCGGAAGCCGAAGCCGCCGGGCATGACGACTTGCGTGAGATCGCCGGCCCATTCCGGCGGCGCCGCGTCGGAGAGATCCCGGTCGAGGCGCAGGCCCGCCCGCTGCACCTGCCGGCGCCGGCGCAGGTTCGGCGCGGCCCAGGTGAGCGCCTGCGGGCAGTGGCACTGCCATTCCTTCAGGTAGGTCCAGTGGGCGACGTTGGGCGCGACGAGGTGGCGGATCGGCCCCAGTGCCTCGATCGCGCGGTGCAGGCCCGCGTCGTAGCGGGTCGGCGAGTGGAGCCAGATGCCGCCGTCGGCCAGCCGCACCACCGTCATCCGCACGGGCAGGGGCAGGCCGGCGGCGCGAATGGGACCGCTGTCCACGATCCACAAGCCGAAGGCGACGGGCTTGAGCACGTCAAGGGGCGGATAGGTCGGATCGCTCACGGCATCGGGCTCGGTTCGGAGGAGGGGAGGGCGACGATCATGAACGCAGGGCTCGACCGCCGCGTGACACGCTCCGCGCAGCGCCTCGACCGGGAAAGGCGGGGCACCGGCCGTCCCCCAGCGGCGGCGTCCGGCATCCACAAGTGCCGGGCGGGTCCGGCAGCGTACGTCCTCGCAAACCTCCGCGTCCCATCAAAGTTTCGGACGGTCTTGAGCGAAGAAAAGTCCCCCCATTTTTCGTGCCTGCCGCCGAGGAACAAAGCTTTTCGAGCCTGCCTTCCCCGTTGTGACGATGCCGCCCGGCCGGACAGGCCTGCCGGCGGCCCCCTATCCTTGCCAAGGAGAAGGCCGTGGCGCAGCAGATCCCGATCAGCGGCGAAGCCCGCGCCGACGATCCGCGCGCCGATACCGCGCGCGACGACGGCACCCACGAGATCGCGCCCGACCTCGCCTACCGGCGCGTGGTCCTGGCCAACGTAGTGTTCCTGGGCGCGCCGGGGGCCGGGGACCGCAACTGGACCCTGGTCGATGCCGGCATTCCCGGCTCGAAGCGCGCGATCCGCGAGGCCGCCGCCGCCCGCTTCGGCGAGGGCGCCCGCCCGGCCGCCATCGTGCTCACCCACGGCCATTTCGACCATGTCGGCGTGCTGGAGGATCTGGCGGCGGAGTGGGACACCCCGGTCTACGCCCACGCGCTCGAACGCCCCTACCTCGACGGGCGGGCGGCCTATCCGGCACCCGACCCGAGCGTCGGCGGCGGGCTGATGGCGCGCATCGCTCCGCTCTATCCGACCAAGCCTGTCGACGTGTCGGCGCGCCTGCACACGCTGCCCGCCGACGGCTCCGTGCCGCCCATGCCGGGCTGGCGCTGGCTGCACACGCCCGGCCACTCGCCGGGCCACGTCTCGTTCTGGCGCGAAGCCGACGGCAGCCTGATCGCCGGGGACGCCTTCGTCACCACGGCGCAGGAATCGGCCTACGCCGTGGTGACGCAAGCCCCGGAGGTGCACGGGCCGCCGATGTACCTCACCCTCGACTGGCCGGCCGCGGGCGGCTCGGTGCGAAGCCTCGCCGCGCTGCGGCCGGAGCGCGCCGTGACCGGTCACGGGCGTCCCCTGCAGGGTCCGGAGCTTCGCCGCGCCCTCGACGCCCTGGCCCAGGATTTCGAGCGCGTCGCCGTGCCGGAGGGCGGACGCTACGTTCAAACCCCGGCGCGGGCCGAGGACGGCTCCGCCTATCGGGCTCCGTGAGGCCGGGTCGATGAGGGAGGGGCAGGGTCGGCTCGAACCGGCGGGGACGGAGGGACGGCCGGGTGCCGACTTTCCGGTCGCGGCGGGCGTGCTGTTCGGACTCGGGCTGGGCGGCTTCTTCGACGGCATCGTGCTGCATCAGGTGTTGCAATGGCACCACATGCTGAGCACGTGGTACCCGATCACCTCGATCGAGAACCTCGAACTCAACACCCTCTGGGACGGTATCTTCCACAGCGCGACCTACGTCTTCGTCGTGCTGGGCCTGTTCGTGCTCTGGCGCCGGGGACGGGGGCGTACGTTGAGCTGGTCGAAGCAGACGCTCGCCGGCAGCCTGCTCGTCGGCTGGGGCAGCTTCAACCTCGTGGAGGGGCTGATCGACCACCAGTGGCTCGGCGTGCATCACGTCAACGAGCGGGTGGACCGTGAGCACTGGTTCCTCTGGGATCTCGGCTTCCTGGCCTGGGGGCTCGCCATGCTGCTGTCCGGCGTCTGGCTCCTGTGGCGCAGGCGCAGCCAGAGGGTGGTCGCTCCGGCCGCGCTGCGGCGATGAGCGGGCCGGGCACCCGGCCCGGGCCGCGCGGCCTGCAGCGTGCCTGGCCCTGGCTCGCGCTGAGCGTCGGCCTCGGCCTCGCGACTATGCCGGCGTGGCGGGTGCTGGCCTTCGGCGTCCGGACGAGCGTGGAGGACCTTTTGCAGATCCGCTGCCTGCCGTGGTGAGCGGCCGCTCGGTCGGGCCGGGCTTCGACACGCCCTGATCGGTCTCCTGCCCGTTCCCATCCCCCACCTTCGCGCCCGCTGCCCGATCGGCTAAACGAACGACGGATCGAAGCGGCGGGACACGGGCACGATGACGGGGACGAACAACGGAGCGGAGGCGGGCGGTTTCACGGCGATCGTGCTGGCCGCCGGCAAGGGCACGCGCATGCGCTCCGACCGGCCCAAGGTGCTGCACCAACTCGCCCACCGCTCCATGCTCGGCCACGTGCTGGCCGCCGTGCAGGAGGCCGGCGCCGCACGGCTGGCCGTGGTGGTCGAGCCCGGCCGCGACGATGTCGCCCGCGAGATCGAGCGCATGGCGCCGGGTGCCAGCGTCCATCCGCAAGCCGAGCGCCTCGGCACCGCCCACGCCGTGCTCGCCGCCCGCACGGCGCTTCAAGGCGGGCAGGACGTGATCGTGGCCTTCGGCGACACCCCGCTGATCACCGCGCAGACCTATGCCCGGCTGCGCGCGCCCTTGCGCGAGGGCGCCGCGGTGGCGGTGCTGGCTTTCGAGGCCGCCGACCCCAAGGGCTACGGGCGAGTGCTGACGGACGGCGGCCGCGTCCTGGCGATCCGCGAGGAGAAGGACGCCTCCGAGGACGAGCGTGCGGTGCGCCTGTCCAATGCCGGGCTGATGGCCCTGTCGGGCGCCCAGGCGCTCGGCCTTCTGGAGCGCATCGGCAACGACAACGCCAACCGCGAGTACTACCTCACCGACGCGGTGGCGCTCGCCGTCGCCGATGGCCAAACGGTCTCGGTGGTGCCGGTCACGGAGGAGGAGGCGCAAGGCGTCAACGACCGGGTGCAGCTCAGCGTGGCCGAGGCCACGATCCAGGCCCGCCTGCGCCGTGCGGCCCAGCTCGGCGGGGCCACCCTGATCGCCCCCGAGACGGTTTTCCTCAGCGTCGACACGGTGCTCGGCCGCGACGTGATCGTCGAGCCCCACTGCGTCTTCGGCCCCGGCGTGGTGATCGGCGACGGCTGCACCATCCGCGCCTTCTCCCACCTGCACGACGCACGATTGATGCAGGGCGCCGATATCGGTCCGCACGTGCGCCTGCGCGGCGGCGCGGTGCTGGAGGCCGGCGTGCATCTCGGCAACTTCGTCGAGATCAAGAACGCGACCCTGCACGCGGGCGCCAAGGCCTCGCACCTGACCTATCTCGGCGATGCCGAGGTGGGGGCGGGCGCCAATATCGGGGCGGGCACCATCACCTGCAACTACGACGGGGTGTCGAAGCACCGCACGCTCATCGGCGAGGGAGCCTTCATCGGCTCGAACGCGGCTCTGGTGGCGCCGGTGAGCATCGGTGCGGGCGCGCTGGTGGGGGCGGGCTCGGTCATCACCCGCGACGTGCCGGCGGATGCGCTGGCCGTGGCGCGGGGCCGGCAGATCACGCGCGACGGTGCGGCCAAGGCCCTGCGCGCCACGCTCAAGGCGGCCAAGGCCGCCCGCGAGGCCGAGCGTGACTGAAGACGAGCGTGACTGAAGAATAGCGCGACTGACGAACAGCGCGACTGACGAACCCGGACCGCGACGCCGCGCCCCGGCGCGACGCGGCTCTGGCTTTGTTGCGCCGCGATCCGCTACAAGCCGGGTCTCGCGCCACGCCCAAGGTCCGACCCTTGCGTCCAATCCTTGCACGCGGCAGGCCGGGCACGAGCCAGCGTCCTGTGGCGGGGCGCAGGCACGGGCTACGGCGAACGGACGTGATTGAGGATCGCCATGTGCGGAATTGTCGGCATCGTCGGGCGTGAGGCGGTCGCGGACGCGCTGATCGAGTCGCTGCGGCGGCTCGAATATCGCGGCTACGATTCCGCCGGCATCGCCACGCTGGAGCAGGGCCGGCTCGACCGGCGCCGGGCGGAAGGCAAGCTCGCGAACCTCCAGAGCAAGCTCGCCCAGTCGCCGCTCCCCGGCGCGATCGGCATCGGCCATACCCGCTGGGCCACCCACGGACGCCCCAACGAGACCAACGCCCACCCGCACGCCACCGAGCGGCTGGCCGTGGTCCATAACGGCATCATCGAGAATTTTCGCGAGCTGAAGGCGGAGCTCGAGGCCACGGGCGTGCGCTTCGAGAGCCAGACGGACACCGAGGTCGTGGCCCAGCTCGTCAGCCACCTGATGGGCCAGGGCCTCGGCCCCGTGGCGGCGGTGGAGGCGGCCCTGCCGCGGCTGCACGGCGCCTTCGCCCTGGCCTTCCTGTTTGCGGGCGAGGAGAACTTCCTGATCGGCGCCCGCCACGGCGCGCCGCTGGCCATCGGCTTCGGGCGGGGCGAGACCTATCTCGGCTCGGACGCGCTGGCGCTGGCGCCGTTCACCGACGAGATCACCTATCTCGAAGAGGGCGACTGGGCGGTCCTGACCCGCGAGGGCGCCGAGATCCGCGACCGCGCCGGCACCGCCGTGCGCCGCCCGCGCCAGAAGATCGCGACCCAGGCCTACCTCGTCGACAAGGGCAACCACCGCCACTTCATGGCCAAGGAGATCCACGAGCAGCCCGAGGTGGTGGGCCGCACGCTGGCCCATTACGTCGACATGGCGGCCGGCCGCGTCGTGCTGCCCGAGGCCCTGCCCTTCGACTTCGCCCGGCTCTCGCGGCTCTCGATCACCGCCTGCGGCACCGCCTACTACGCGGGTCTGGTGGCCAAGTACTGGTTCGAGACCCTGGCGCGGCTGCCGGTCGAGATCGATGTGGCCTCCGAGACGCGCTATCGCGAGCCGCCGCTGGAGGAGAACGGCCTGACGCTGGTGATCTCGCAATCGGGCGAGACCGCCGACACGCTGGCCTCGCTGCGCTACGCCAAGGCACAGGGCCAGCACACGCTGGCGGTGGTCAACGTGCCGACCTCGACCATCGCCCGGGAATCGTCCGTGGTGATGCCGACCTTCGCCGGCCCCGAGATCGGGGTGGCATCCACCAAGGCCTTCTCCTGCCAGCTCACGGTGCTGCTCTGCCTCGCGCTGGCCGCGGGCCGCGCCCGCGGCGCGCTCAGTGCGGAGCGCGAGCGCGCGATCGTCGACGCGCTGATCACGGCCCCCGGCCTGATGGCGGAGGCGGTGAAGATGGAGGGGGACGTCGAGGGGCTCGCCCGCGAAGTCGCCAAGGCGCGCGACGTGCTCTACCTCGGGCGCGGCACGAGCTATCCGATGGCGCTGGAGGGCGCCTTGAAGCTGAAGGAGATCAGCTACATCCACGCGGAGGGCTACGCGGCGGGCGAACTCAAGCACGGTCCGATCGCGCTGATCGACGAGAGCGTGCCGGTGATCGTGATCGCGCCGCACGACGCGATCTTCGAGAAGACGGTGTCGAACATGCAGGAAGTGGCGGCCCGCGGCGGGCGGATCATCCTCGTGGGCGACGCGCGTGGCGCGGCGGCGGCCGGTCTGGAGACGCTGGCGACGCTAACGATGCCGGATGTGGACCCGGTGATCGCGCCGATCGTCTACGCGGTGCCGATCCAGCTCATCGCCTACCACACCGCCGTGTTCATGGGCAAAGACGTGGACCAGCCCCGCAACCTCGCCAAGTCCGTCACCGTGGAATGAGCGGGGGCCGGTCGAGCGTTCTCGACCGGCGGCCATCGCACGACAGGATGCCGAGGCTCCCGTGCGGCAACCTCACGTCGCCGCACGGGAAGAGGCGGAATCAGGTCCGCCAGGGGTGATCGGGCAGCTCGGTGTCGCCGATCGCGCTGGCGCCGGCCAGCGCCACCGCGTCGTCGTTCTCGACCGAGGAGCCGCTCACGCCGATGGCGCCCGACATCTCGCCGTCCGCATCCACGATCGGGATGCCGCCGGGGAAGGTGATCAGGCCCTGGTTCGAGTGCTCGATGCCGTAGAGCGAGCCGCCGGGCTGCGAGAGGCTGCCGATCTGACCCGTCTTCATGCCGAAGAACACCGCCGTCTTGGCCTTCTTCTGGGCGATGTCGATGGAGCCGACCCAGGCACCGTCCATGCGGTGGAAGGCCTTCAGGTTGCCGCCGGAATCGACGATGGCGATGCACATCTGCGTACCCAGCTCGACCGCCTTGGCACGGGCGGCCTCGATCGCCTTCTCCGCCTGCTCGATGGTGACGTGCATCGTATCTCCTCCTTGACCGCGCCTCTTATGGGGCACGGTCGAGGTAAGCCTTCGCCGCTCGCGATCAAGTTGCCTCGCGCGCCACTCGTCCCGCTCCGCCTCGGGTCCGGCAACCCAAGCATCCCGCCTCGATCGCGCGCCTTGCCGCGAGGACCGGATCGACGCGGCCGCACTTGAGCCGCCCGGTCGCAGCGGCTACGTCTCTGCGCCGGAGGGTCGGATGGCGGGGTGGACCGGCCGCCCGCTCTTTTCGCCTCCCGAGGTGCATGCGTGGCGCCCACCCTCTCGCCGATTCCGGACGCGCCGGAACCCGCCTCGTCCAAGACGCGCGTCAGCGCGCGGGGCCGGTTGCGGACCTACTTCCTCACCGGCGTCATCGTCGCGGGGCCGCTCGCGATCACCGCCTACATCACGTGGTGGTTCATCGCCCTCATCGACGGCTGGGTGAAGCCGCTGGTGCCGGCGAGCTACCTGCCGGACCACTACCTGCCCTTCTCGATCCCGGGCCTGGGCCTCGTCATCGCCTTCCTCGCGGTGACGATGCTGGGCTTCCTCACCGCCAACCTCGTCGGCCGCTCGGTGGTCGAGTTCGGCGAGGTGCTGCTCGCGCGCACCCCCGTGATCTCCGGCCTCTACCGGGGCCTGCGCCAGATCTTCGAGACCTTGTTCTCGGCCAACGGCACCTCGTTCCGCACCGTCGGGCTGGTCGAGTTCCCGGTAAAGGGCACGTGGTCGGTGGTGTTCCTCTCCGCCCCCGCGGCGAACGAGGTGCAGGGCGCCCTCCAGGCCAAGGAGGGCGAGGCCAAGGACTATGTCGGCGTGTTCCTGCCCTGCGCGCCCAATCCGACGACGGGCTTCTTCTTCTACCTGCCGCGCTCCGAGATCGTGGAGGTCGGCATCAGCGTCGACGACGCGGCCAAGCTGGTGATGTCGGCCGGCGTGATCCAGCCGGAGGACCCGCGTGGCGGCCTCCAGGCCATGGCTGCCTCCCTGCGCCAAGCGCAGATGCAGGAGAGCGAGGAAGGAACGGCGGACAAAGAAAAGGCGCGCCGGGAGCCGGCGCGCCAGGACGTCTGACGGAGGGATCGAGGGTGCTGAGGCCCCGAGGGCCTCAGCGCTGGAGCGAAGCCCGCTCGACGGGCAGCGTCGGCGGCGCCGCGTCGGCGACCTGATGCCCGGCCACGGGGCGGGAGGCCGGCGTTCTCCAATCCGTGGCGATCTGCGCGGAGAGCAGCAGGGCGAGCACAGCACACAGCGCGTTCGCAGCGATCCAGAACCGGCGGGAGGCCTGCCGGACAGCGCTGGCCAGGGCATCCGTCGAGGATACTTCGCGCGTTTCGCGATCCGAGATCGGCATGAGCCAGGGTTCGACGGAGAGCGTGTCGGCTCCCCAATTCTCGGAGGAACCCGGCAGGCGTTGGAACGGTGCGATCGACATCGCGATCCTCCTTCTTTCCAGTGGCACCCCGGTCTACGAGGCCGTTTGTTCATCTCCAGTTAAGGGGCAATTTGGGCAGATACAAGGTAATTCCGCATTTTCCGCCCTCACGCCCGCTCCCCAAGAGCGCGAAGAGACCCGCGCAAGTCCTTGTTTCAGAACGAAAAAAGCGATTTGCCGGAGCGGCGATGCCGCAGCCGGGTTTTCGGCTTGCGCGCTTCGGCCTCCTGAACGGCTCGTGCAGTTTCGCCGTTTCCTGAACGGAATTCTGAACGACGCGCCCCATTCCCGGTCCGGCCCGAGATCGGGGCTGGAATCAGCCCGCCCCGATCAGCCGGATCGCTGCCTCGCGCTCGAACAGGTAGAGCAGCACCCTGAGCGCCCGACCGCGCTCGCTCGAGAGGCGCGGGTCGCGCTCGACGATCAGCCGCGCATCGTCCCGGGCCGCCTCCAGGAGGTCGCCGTCGCTCTCCAGCCGGGCGAGGCGGAAGGCGGCCATGCCGGACTGGCGTGTGCCGAGCACCTCGCCCTCGCCGCGCAGGCGCAGATCCTCCTCGGCAATGCGAAACCCGTCCTCGCTCGAGCGCATCATCTCAAGCCGCGCCTTGGCCACCTGCCCGAGGGGACCCCGGTAGAGCAGCAGGCAGGACGAGGCCTTCGAGCCGCGCCCGACCCGGCCGCGGAGCTGGTGGAGCTGGGCCAGCCCGAAGCGCTCGGCATGCTCGATCACCATGATGGTGGCCTCCGGCACGTCGACGCCGACCTCCACGACCGTGGTCGAAACGAGCACGCGGGTGCGGCCGGCGGCGAAGGCCTCCATCGCCGCGTCCTTCTCCGGCCCCGGCATCTTGCCGTGGATCAGGCCGACCGCGTCGCCGAAATGCTTTTTGAGATCTTCGAAGCGCTCAGCGGCGGCGGCGAGATCGACGTATTCCGATTCCGCCACGAGCGGGCAGATCCAGTAGACCCGGTCACCCCCCTGAAGCGCCCGGTGCAGCCCGCCCACAACCTCGTCGATGCGCTCCACCGGCACGGTGATGGTCTTGATGGGTTGGCGTCCGGCGGGCTTCTCGTCGAGCACCGAGACATCCATGTCGCCGAAGAAGGTCAGCGCGAGGGTGCGGGGAATCGGGGTGGCGGTCATCACGAGGATGTCCACCGCCTCGCCCTTGGCGCCGAGCGCGAGGCGCTGGTGCACGCCGAAGCGGTGCTGCTCGTCCACCACCGCGAGCCCGAGATCGCGGAAGGCCACCGCCTCCTGGAACAGGGCGTGGGTGCCGACGACGATGTCGATCTCGCCCGCGGCCAGATCCGCCAGCGTCGCCCGGCGCTCGGCGGCCCGGTCGCGGCCGGTGAGCAGGCGCAGGCGCATGGCGCCGGCCAGCGGCACGAGTCGCTCGAAGTGCTGGCGCGCGAGAATCTCGGTCGGCGCCATCAATGCGGCCTGGCGCCCGGCCTCGACGGCCGAGGCCATGGCGAGCAGGGCCACCGCCGTCTTGCCGGAGCCGACATCGCCCTGGAGCAGGCGCAGCATCCGCTGCTCGGAGGCCATGTCGGCGCGGATCTCTTCGACAGCCCGCGCCTGCGCGCCCGTGAGCGCGAAGGGGAGGGCGGCCTCGACCCGCTTCTTCAGGTGCCCGTCGCCGGCATTGACCCGGCCGGCTTTCCGCCGCTGCCGGGCGCGCACCAGGGCCAGCGCCAGCTGCGAGGCCAGAAGCTCGTCATAGGCGAGGCGCTTGCGCGCGGGACTGGCGGGCGGGGCCTGCCCCTCGACGGGGGGCGGGGGCGCCTCCTCCGGGCGGTGCTCGATGCGCAGAGCCTCGGCGAAGGGGGGAAAGCGGTTGCGGGCGAGATACGGTGCATCCTGCCACTCGGGCAGCACGGGAAGCCGGTCGAGCGCGCCGTGAACGATTCTGCTGATGACCCGCGAGGTCAGCCCCTCGGTGGCACCGTAGATCGGCTCGACGGCGGGCAGGCTCGCCAGCCCCTCTTGGTCGAGGATGCGCGACGGGTGCACCATCTGCCGGGTGCCGTCCCACAGATCGATCCGGCCGGAGACGTAGCGGTGGCTGCCGAGCGGCAGCATCTTCTCGATGCGCCCCCGCGGCATGCCGAAGAAGACGAGGCTGATGTCGCCGGTCCCGTCCTCGACCAGCACCCGGAAGGCGCGCTTGCCGAGGCCCGGCGGGCGATGAGCCACCACGGTGACGCCCAGCGTGACGGGCTCGCCCGTCGGCGCATCGCGGATCGAGCCGCAGAGGGGCCGGGCCACCCCGCTCTGGGGCAGGTGGAACAGCAGGTCGGCGACGCGGGCCGGCCGCTCCTCGGAGCCGAGCAGCTTTTCGATCAGCGGCGCGATCTTCGGCCCGACGCCGGGCAGGCCGCGGGCGGGCGCGAAGAGGGGGTCGAGGATGCTGGGGCGAAGGCCGGGGGCGTCGTCGGTCATCGGCGGGTGGGTTGGAGGAACGGGGCGCCCGTCAGCGGGCGGCGCGCTCCTTCTGGATGAAGGCGGCCCGCCAGCGCACGGACGGGCTCGTGTCGTCGGCCAGTCGTTCGACCAGGGCATGCATCCGCTCGCCGAGGGCGGCGCGATGCACCGCCAGACCGTCGGCCGCCACGCGCCGGACGAGGCCGGAACGGTCCCCGGCGCCCATCGCGATCAGCGTCTCGAGATCGGACGTCCGGACGAGCCGGCGCTCCCCGATTACGCGAACGCGGCGAGCCAAGCCATAGGTCTTGTCGACCCACTCCCGCCGGGTGCCCTCCGGCCAGGTCGCCCGCTCCTCGATCAGGAAGCGCAGGGCGCAGGCTCGGACGGAGGGCAGGAACGCGCGGCGGGCCAGATCGGGCAGGGCAGGGTCGAGACCGGGCCATCGGGCCGCGCGCTGAAGCAGGCGCGCCGCCGGGCCGGTGCGGGCGGAGACGAGGTGTTCTGCAAGCCGGCTGCAGACATCGGGCCGCGCCATCAGATCGCCGAGGACGCCGTTCCCTGGGGCCTCCGCTTGGCCCCCTTGCCAGCGCTGCCATTCGGGCATCCGATGGAGCAGGAAGAGCAGGGCTTCGACGGCCCTTCCGGTCTCCGTCCCTGGGAAGACACGGGCGGCGCAATCCCGTGCCGCCGAACGCACCGGGCGCACCCAATCGTTGAGGCGATAGGCGATCGCGGCGATCTCGAAACTCGTCCGGGCAGGCCCTTCCCAGGCGCGCAGCGCCGCCTCGCGGACGTACCCGTCCGGATGGAAGAGGAAGAGACGATCGAGCCCGGAGACCGCGCCGAGCTGAGCGAGATCGGCCCTGCGATGATCCCGCAGAACGCCCGGGCTCGACCAGCGGCCGGCCGGGGGCAGCAGCAGCGCCGCGACGGCGGCCCCGGCGACGGCGACGGAGGAAGCGGGCAGCGCGGCGAGGCCGGCGACGGACGCATCGAGATCGGCCCGACTCACCGTCCCGTCCCTCAGCCCCGCGGCCACCCGCTCGATCCGCGCGGCGAGGGAGGCCGGCAGGGCCGACGATCCAGCCGGCCGCACTGCATCCCGAGGGTCGGCCCCGTCCTGAACGAGCGCGGATGCAGGGTTTTGAGGCGTGCGGCGTGCCAGGAACGTCCGCATCCAGGCCGGAAGGCTCATCGTCGGAAAGCTCATCCTCGGCAGGCTCATCCGATCCTCCGCGATCGCCGCCCCTCGACCCGTTCGCGGCACCGTTGCACGCGCGGTTCCTTCGCGGAACCCGACGCCGCCGCGCATCCGGCCGGCGGCTCGACGACACCGGCCCTGCGCCGAGACGCCGTTTGCCCACGGCCGCAGGCCCCTCTACATGCCTGTTCAGACGATCGCAGGGGAAAGCCCATGTCCGGCACCACCCGAACCAGCGCCGACCTCGACCCGCGCCGCCGCCGCACCCTGTTCCGGGCGTGGCACCGGGGCATCCGCGAGATGGATCTCATCATGGGCCGCTTCGCCGATGCCGAAATCGGCGATCTCTCCGAGGAGGAGCTGACGCAGTTCGAGGCGCTGATCGAGGTGCCCGACCGCGACCTGTTCCGCTGGCTCACCGGCGAGGACGCAACGCCGGAGAACTACGACACCGCCGTGTATCGCCGGCTCAAGGCTTTTCATAAGCACGACGCGCCGATCCATAACTGAACATTGCCGTCACGGACGGCTTCCTGTTACGCGCGGACAGAACTCACTCCCCTCTGCGGGAGAGGGTGCCCGCGGAGCGGGCGGGTGAGGGGCTGGCTCCGCACTCTCCGAAAAACGGCGCTCCCCTCTCCCCGACCCTCGCTGACGCGAGGGCCACCCTCCCCGCTTCAGGGGGGCGGGTTTTTCACCGCCCGATTGCCAAAAGACCGATGGCCAAGCCCCAGCCCAAGCCCCCCGCCCCATCCTCGGCCTCTCCGCCGAAGCTGCAGACCGCCCGGTTCGCGCTGCCGAAATCCGCGCCGCTGACCAAGGCGCTCGACGCGCTGAAGCGCGGCGACAGCCCGACGCTGGCCTCCGTGCCCGACGGGTTCGACGCGCTGGTGGCGGCCGACCTCGCCCGGGCGCTGTCGGGCTCGTTCGAGGGGCCGGCGGTGCTGGTCCACGTCGCCCGCGATTCGGGGCGCTCCAACGCCTTCCAGAACGCGCTGACATTCGTCGCCCCCGAGATCGAGGCGATGAGCTTCCCGGCCTGGGACTGCCAGCCCTACGACCGCGTCTCCCCCAACGGCGCCATCGCCGCGCAGCGCATGACCGCTTTGTCGCGGCTGACCCGCTCGCGTTCCTCGGAAGAGAAGCCCCGCATCCTCTGCACCACCGTCAACGCCCTGGTGCAGCGGGTGCCGCCCCGCGCCAAGGTCGCCGTCGAGACGTTTTCGGCCGCGATCGGCAACGTCGTGCCGATGGACAAGGTCGTGGCCTGGGTCGAGGCCAACGGGTTCCTGCGCACGGGGACGGTGCGGGATACCGGCGAGTACGCCGTGCGCGGCGGCATTTTGGACCTGTCGCCCCCCGGCCTGCCGAACCCGATCCGCCTCGACTTCTTCGGCGACACGCTCGAATCGATCCGCGCCTTCGATCCCGAGACGCAGCGCACGGTGGGGTCTTTACGCTCCCTCGACCTCGTGCCGATGAGCGAGGTGCAGCTCACCACCGAGACGATCCGGCGCTTCCGCCAGGGCTACCTGTCGAGCTTCGGCGCGGCGACCCGCGACGACCGGCTCTACGAAACGGTGAGCGAGGGCCGGCGCTATGCCGGCCTCGAACACTGGATGCCGCTGTTCTACGATCGCCTCGACACGCTGTTCGACTATCTCGGCGACGTGCCGATGCTGTTCGACCCGCAGGTCGAGGAGGCGGCGACCGAGCGGCTTTCCCTGATCCAGGACTATTTCCAGGCCCGCGAGTCGGCGCTGAAGACCCCGCAATCGGGCGTGGCGCCCTACAAGCCGCTGCCGCCGCGCGCGCTCTACCTCACGCCGAACGAGTGGAAGGGAAAGGTCGAGGCCGGCACGGTCGCCCGGCTCACGCCCTTCGCGATGCCGGATTCCGACGAGCGCGCGGTGATCGATTGCGGCGCACGGGCCGGCCGCAACTTCGCCCCCGAGCGGGCGGACGAGGCGGCCAGCGTGTTCGATGCCGCGGTCGCGCATATCCGCGATCTGCAGGCGTCCGGGCATCACGTGATCCTTGGATCCTGGTCCGATGGCTCCCGCGACCGGCTCTGCGGCGTACTGACCGATCACGGCCTGAAGAAGCCGATCGAAATCAACACTTTCACCGCCGTCAACGCGTTGAAGCGCGGCACCGACGTGGCGGTCGCGGTCTGGGGCCTGGAGGCGGGCTTCACCCTCGACCGGCTCGCCGTGGTGGCCGAGGGCGACATCCTCGGCGACCGGCTGGTGCGCCAGAAGCGCAAGTCCAAGCGCCCGCAGGACATCATCCTGGAGGTGCAGGCGCTCCAGCCCGGCGATCTCGTCGTGCATGCCGATCACGGCATCGGCCGCTTCGTCGGCCTCAAGACCATCACCGCGGCGGGCGCGCCGCACGACTGCCTGGAGCTGCAATATGCCGGCGGCCTGCTGCTGCTGCCGGTGGAGAACATCGAGCTTCTGACGCGCTACGGCTCGGAGGATTCGGAGGTCGCGCTCGACCGCCTCGGCGGCGGGGCGTGGCAGGCCCGCAAGGCCAAGATGAAGCGCCGCATCCTCGAGATGGCGGGCGAACTCATCAAGGTCGCCGCGGCGCGCTTCGTGAAGCCCGCCCCCAGCCTCAAGGCGCCGGAGGGGATGTACGAGGAATTCGCCGCCCGCTTCCCCTTCGAGGAGACCGAGGATCAGGCCAACGCCATCGACGCGGTGCTCGACGACCTCAATGCCGGCCGGCCGATGGATCGCCTCGTCTGCGGCGATGTCGGCTTCGGCAAGACCGAGGTGGCGCTGCGCGCGGCCTTCGCCGCGGCAATTTCGGCCAAGCAGGTCGCGGTGGTGGTGCCGACCACGCTGCTCGCCCGCCAGCATTTCCGCACCTTCACCGACCGCTTCAAGGGCCTGCCGATCAACATCGCGCAGCTCTCGCGCTTCGTCTCGGCCGGCGACCAGCGCCAGACCCGGGCGGGGCTCGCCGAGGGGCAGGTCGACATCGTGGTGGGCACCCACGCGCTGCTCGCCAAGAACGTCGCCTTCAAGGATCTCGGCCTGATCATCGTCGACGAGGAGCAGCATTTCGGCGTGGCCCACAAGGAGCGGCTGAAGGCGCTCCAGGCGGAGGTGCACGTGCTGACGCTCTCGGCCACCCCGATCCCGCGCACGCTGCAGCTCGCCATGACGGGGGTTCGCGAACTCTCGATCATCGCCACGCCCCCGGTGGATCGGCTGGCGGTGCGCACCTTCGTGACGCCGTTCGACCCGCTGCTGATCCGCGAGGCGCTGCTGCGCGAGCGCTACCGCGGCGGGCAGTCCTTCTACGTGGTGCCGCGCATCGAGGACCTGGCGGAGGTCAAGCGCTTCCTCGACACCGAGATGCCCGAGACCACCGTCGCGATCGCCCACGGCCAGATGGCGGCGGGCCAGCTCGAGGACGTGATGACGGCCTTCTACGAGGGCAAGTACGACGTGCTGCTCTCGACCACGATCGTGGAGTCGGGCCTCGACATCCCGACCGCCAACACGCTGATCGTGCACCGGGCCGACATGTTCGGTCTGGCCGCGCTCTACCAGCTGCGCGGGCGCGTGGGCCGCTCCAAGGCGCGGGCCTATGCCCTGTTCACGACCCCGGCCAACCGCCAGCTCACGGCTCAGGCAGAGCAGCGCCTCAAGGTGCTTCAGACCCTCGACACGCTCGGCGCCGGCTTCCAGCTGGCCTCCCACGATCTCGACATCCGCGGCGCCGGCAACCTGCTCGGCGATGCGCAGTCGGGTCACATCAAGGAGGTCGGCTACGAACTCTACCAGCAGATGCTGGAGGATGCGGTCACGGCGCTCAAGGCCGGCATCGAGGAGCCGGCGGAGGAGGCGTGGTCCCCCACCATCGCGCTGGGCGCCCCCGTCACCATCCCCGAGGACTACGTCGAGGATCTCACCGTCCGGCTCGGCCTCTACCGGCGCCTGTCGCAGATCGAGAACGACGCCGAGATGGAGAGCTTCGGCGCCGAGCTGATCGATCGCTTCGGACCGCTGCCGCCGGAGGTGGAGCAGCTCCTCAAGATCGTGACCATCAAGATCCTGTGCCGCGAGGCCAATGTCGAGAAGGTCGAGGCGGGCCCCAAGGGCGTGGTGGTCCACTTCCGCAACCGCGCCTTCGCCAACCCGCAGGGGCTCGCGGCGATGGTCGTGGAGCAGGGCTCCTTCGCCAAGGTGCGCCCCGACATGAGCGTCGTGTTCATCCGCGAACTCGACACCGTGCCCGAGCGGCTGAAGGTGACGACGCAGATCCTGCGCGGCCTCGTGACGATCGCCAAGCGCGCGAAGAAGGCGGCGTGAGGCGTGGGGTGCGCCCCGCGCCGTCCGGCCCCGGTGCCAATTCCTGTGTCAGTCATCGCGCCAACCCACGGCGCAAGCAGGGAAAATCAGCCCGAAGCCGAAGCCGCACAGGTGTTCTTCGCGCCGTTGTTATGAGCGCCAAAATAAATCCTGCCTTGATAAAGCGGCAATCGAAGTCTATATGAAGTTCTATCGATGCGAGGCCGGATTTTCTGGGCCGTGACGCCTCCGCAGGGCGGTTCTCATTTTCCTTCGTGATCGGTGAAAGACCATGGCTCGGCGCCTCTTGGCACTGGGCTCGCGACCTGCATCCTGCGGAGACAAGGACATTCTATGAGCACCGGCACCGTCAAGTGGTTCAACGAGCAGAAGGGCTTCGGCTTCATCCAGCCTGAGGACGGCTCGAAGGACGTTTTCGTCCACATCTCCGCCGTCGAGCGCGCCGGCCTGCGCGGCCTCGCCGAGGGCCAGAAGGTTTCCTACGAGATGGAGACCGACCGTCGCTCCGGGAAGCAGTCCGCCGGACAGCTCCAGCTCGCGTAAGCGCCGCCTGGACCGCTTGACATCGAAGCCGCTCCGCCTGGGGCGGCTTCTCGCATTTCTCGCTCGGCCCTTGCGCCGGGACATGACAAGGACGGTACGTGAGCTTCGCTAAACAAAACTCCTTCGACGACCGCCGCCAGAATTCCGCTTCCGCCCGCGAGGCGATGCTCGCGCGCTTCCGCGCCCGCCCGTCGCAGGACGATCCGGCCGTGCTGGCACGTCAGGCCGAGCGCCAAGCCATCGCCGAAGCCCGGCAGGCGCGAGCCGAGGAGCGCGAGCGTCAGCGCCGCGCCGAAGTCGAGCGGCTCGAAGCCCTCGCCGTCGCCGAGCGTGCCGCGGAGGCCGCCCGCAAGGCTGCCGAGATCGAGGCTGCCGCCGAGCGTGCGCGCCTCGCCCAGGCCAAGCAGAAGGAAGAGCGGGACGCCCGCTACGCCGCCCGCAAGGCCAAGATCAAGCTGCGGCGCTGAGCGCCCGCTTCTGCCGCAGGTCGCGTCCGCGACCTGCGGTACCCTTGTCCGCTCCATGCCCGGAGACCTCGATGTCCCACAAGTTCAAGCTCGGCCAGCGCGTGCGCCGCTCTCAAAGCTCTCAGACCGACGAGCGGCTGGGCTTCGGCGCCGTGAGCGAGATCGTCCGCCTCATGCCCGACGATCCGACCGGCGAGCCGTCCTACCGCATCCGTTCGGGCAGCGCGGAGCGGGCTGTGCGGGAGAGCGAGATCGTCCTGGCCGCCTGAGCGGCCGATACGATGACGGGCCGACCTTCCGGCCCGCCCGTCATCGTCCCGTTATGGGAAAATTCTAGAAGCGTCCCGACGCCGGGGCTGCGCGACGCGCCCTAAAGCTCAGGCTCGCTGAGGACGTAGGGCCCGATCCGGCTCTTGAGATCGACCGGCGCACCGGCCCGGGGTCCGGCATCGTCCATGTCGATGACGGGGATGCCGCCGGCCCGCATCTGCTCGCGCAGGCGCGTCGCCAATGCGGCGATCTGCGGATTGGGACGGGACGAGAGTTGGAGCAGGATCGCCGCCGGGCGAGCGATCACGGCGAGGACATCGTCCGCCGCCTCGATCGAGGCGGTGACGCTCGCGTAGCCGAGCCCCGCGAGATCAGCGGCGAGAGATCGGTCGACGGCGCGATGACCATCGTCGACGACGAGCACTTGTTGCAGCGCACCCATAAGCTTCAGCGTTACCCCATGCCGCCCCCCTTGGGAAGGGGCACCCCGGATAACCCGCACGGTCACGATTGGTTCGCCGGCCATGCAGATGATGTCAGCATGGCGCGAAGATCCTGAAGGGCGCGTGAACTGCGCTGCACACGGCGCCGATGCCTCGGAGCCCTGCCCCTTGCACCGATGCTAACCGTCTCCTGAAAAAGCGCTTTCTTCCTCCTGTCCGCTCAGACTTCCTCGCCACGAAGGCTGCGTGGTCCGCCAGACGACGCAGGCGCAAAAATTTCTGTTGGATCGGCGCTTTCGGGCAGGGCCGCCATGTCGATTCCGGTCGCGAGCCCGGCGAACAGCACCGCCGCGTAGGGCGTCTCCTGCCAAGTCACCGGTTCCGAGTCGCGCCCCGCGCGCTCCGCGGTGGCCGCTTGGTTCCCGCGCTGCAGCGGCGTCGCCGCGCAGGCCAAGCCGCGGAAGGCGAGACGCCCGTCGGGATCGCGGCGCAAGCCCAGCAGGCTCGCGGGAAGGGCGAGCCGCTCCGGCTTGCCGAGCACCAGGGCGAGATCGCCGGGGCCTCCGCGCCGGCCGGACAGGATCGCGGTCTCGTCGAAGGCCACCGTATCGATCACCGTGTCGAGGCGCAGGCCCTGCGGCCCGCCGGCCGCGCGGCTGCGGACGGGGAAGCGGGCCGGCGCCCGGTGGACCAGCGTGACGGAGCGCAGCTCCGCGGGCAGGTCGCGGCCGGCGAGATTCCTTTCGAGGAAGGCCGGGGCGACGAGATGGGTCGGGACCGGCCGGCGCAGGGCCGCCGCGAAGGCGGCGCCGTCGAAGAGCGGCATCACCTCCAGGGTCGCGCCCGCGACGAGGGAGGCGGCCAGCCCGGTGACGAGGCCGCGCAGGTCGTGCGGGCCGATCAGGCTGAGGATGCGCTCGGCGGGCGCCACGCGCGCCGCCACGAGATGGGCGGCCGCGGCCGCGGCCACCGCCTCGCCGCTACGATAGACCGGCCGGTCGGGATCGCCCCCGACGAAGCTGACGAAGCCGGCCGGCGCGGGCGGCGGTCCCTCCGGGGCCTGGGCCGGGCCGTCGAGCACGAAGCGGTCGAGGTTGATCACGCCGTCCGGCACGTCGGGGCCGAAGGCGGCGAGGTAGCGCAGGCCGAAATAGCGCGCGGCGACGGCGCAGAGGCGCGCGGCCGGGGCGGTCGCGCCGAGCCGGGACTGCGTCAGCACCGCGCTCAGCGCGGCCCCCTGTGCGGCGGCGAGAAGCTGCTCCTCGTTCCAGGAGACCGGCAGCAGGCAGGCGACGTGGCCCGCCGCCTCGACGGCGAGGATCGCCAGGGCGCTCTCGGCGGAGCCCGGCAGGCACAGGCCGATGCGGCTGCCCGGCGGCAGGCGCCAGCTGCGCAGGCCGCGGGCGAGGCGCTCCACGATCTCGGCGGCGGCGGCGTAGGTCCAGGTGATGGCGGGCCGGTCGCTCCAGTCCGGCTTGTCGGCCGGATCGACCACGACGATCCGATCGGGATGCCGGCGGGCGGTCGCGGCCAGCAGGCTCCCGAGGCCGACCCTCCTCAAGGGGAGGTCGGTCGGTGCGCCGTATGCGGCTTCAGCCTGCATGATTGCCCGTTGCGCCGACACCCGCGCCCGCCCTCGAATCCCGCCTCCCGTGATGTCGGAAGAGGGTTAAGCAAGACTTAACATTTGGTCCGCGCGGGTGTCTCGCGTAGAGATCGCGCCCGCGGGGGGCGCTCGACCGGCCTGAGGCCGGTCCGAAGTGCCCTGATTTGCCAAGCTTGCGCGCGCGGGGCAGAAATCGGCCGGCATGCGACAGGTCGGGAACCGAGTTCGATGCTCGATAGTCTTCGGCGTCTCTGGGAGGTCGAGAACCTCTCGCCTCACGGCATCTGCCTGCTCTGGCGGCCGGAGCTGATCTGGACGCACGTCGTCTCCGACAGCCTGATCGCCTTCGCCTACTTCTCGATTCCCATCGGACTGGCCTACTTCGTCTCGCGGCGCCGGGACGTGGTGTTCGGCTGGATGTTCTGGTCGTTTGCCGTATTCATTACCGCCTGCGGCGCGACGCACCTGATGGCGATCTGGACGCTGTGGGTACCGGATTACGGGCTGGAGGCGGCGGTCAAGCTGCTGACGGGCGTGGCCTCCATCGGCACCTCGGTGGCGCTCTGGATCCTGATGCCGAAGGCCTTGTCGCTGCCCTCGCCCACCCAGCTCCGGCAGGCCAACGAGGCGCTGGAGGCCCGCATCCGGGAGCGCGACGAGGCCCTGGCCGCCCTGAAGGCGGCCAATGCCGAGCGCGAGCGCGCCGAGGAGGCGCTGCGCCAGAGCCAGAAGATGGAGGCGATCGGCCAGCTCACGGGGGGCGTGGCCCACGACTTCAACAACCTGCTCAACGTGGTGCTGCTCAACCTCGACCGGGTCGAGCGCGGCCTGCCCGAGGACAGCCCGCTGCGCACCCGGCTGCGGGATGCGGTGAAGGGCGCCGAGCGCGCAGCGACGATGACGCACAAGCTGCTTGCCTTCGCCCGCCGCCAGCCGCTCTCGCCGGTGAGCACCGACGTGAACGCGCAGATCGCCTCCTTCGCCGAGTTCCTGCGCGGCACGATCGGCTCGCGCATCCGTCTGGAGACGGATCTCGCCCCGAACCTGCCGCGGGTGAACGTCGATCCCAACCAGCTCGAGAACGCGATCCTCAACCTCGCGGTCAATGCCCGCGACGCGATGCCGGAGGGCGGCACGCTCACCCTCGCCACCCGGCCGCTGCCCGGCGCGGAAGGACTCGCGGTCGAGGTGTCCGATACCGGCGGCGGCATGGCGCCGGAGGTCGAGGCGCGGGCCTTCGAGCCGTTCTTCACCACCAAGCCGCTGGGGCAGGGGACCGGCCTCGGGCTGAGCCAGGTGTTCGGCTTCGCGCAGCAATCGGGCGGCAGCGCCGCCTTCGTGCACCGCGAGGGGCCGGGTGAACGGCTCGGCACCACCGTGCGCCTGACCTTCCCGGCCCAGGCGCCCGCCCCGCCCCGCCCCGCCGGGCGCCCGACCCCCGTCGCCACGCCGGCTGTGGGTTCCGTCCTGCCGGTGGCGGTCGCGGGCTGAGGCCGCCAGCCACACGACACGTCATCCACGCCAGTCACGTCCCGGGCCGGCCCCGCCCGCGCCACGCTTCGGAAAACAGAAGGAGGGGGAATGTCCGACAAGCGCACGGTGCTCGTCGTCGAGGACGAGGAGATGCTGCTCAACGCCGTGTCCATGGAGTTCGAGGATGCGGGCTTCGCGGTGCTGCGTGCGGGCACGGCGGAGGAGGCCTACGGTCTGCTCCAGCAGAGCAAGACCGTCGATCTCCTGTTCACCGACATCCGCCTGCCGGGCCAGCTCGACGGCTGGGACCTCGCCGAGCACGCCCGCGCCCTGCAGCCGGACCTGCCGGTGATCTACGTGACCGGCTACAGCGCCGAGGAGCCGCGGCAGGTCGCCGAGAGCGTGCTGGTGATGAAGCCCTACCGCATGGCCGCGATCCTTACGGCGGCGCGCGGCCTCGGCGTCGCCTGAACCGCTGCGCGGGGGGGCATTTTCGCAGGTGCGAAACGACACGGCGTCCGGACCCTGCGCGGCCAATATCGGGAGGATCGAAGTCACGGCCCCCGACAGCCTTACGGAGACCGCGCACAGCGTAAGGACGACCCCCATGTCGACACGTCTTGCCGCCGCCGCCCTGGCCCTGAGCCTCGCCGCCCCGGCTCCCTCCGCCCTCGCGCAGGGCTCCCCTCATGCCGCCCACCCGGCCGGGCAGTCCGTCTACATCCTCAACGACGACGACGTGGACGTGAACGTCACCGGCGCGATCACCCCTCGTACCCCGGACTGGTCGGCCAAGGCCGGCAACGCCGCCCGCCCCGAACTGGCCACGCCGAATCTGGGCAACACCTCGGGCGGCCCGGCCTACTGAACCGACGGCCGGAGTCCTGCGACGCGGGAGAGCGGCGGCCCTGCCGCCGCTCTTCTTCGAAGCGCGGGGTCATCGGCCGCTCAGGCCAGGGGCGGCTGCGCCGGAAGCGGCGCAGTCCGAGGTCGCGCGGGACGGGGCCGCCTCACCCTTCCCGCGCCTTCTCCCGCAGCACGAATTTCTGCACCTTGCCCGTCGAGGTCTTGGGCAATTCGCCGAACACCACGTGGCGCGGCAGCTTGTAGGGGGCAAGGCGCTCGCGGCACCACGCGATCAGTTCCTCGGGCGAGACCTCCTTGCCCTCCTTCAGCTCGACGAAGGCGCAAGGGGTCTCACCCCACTTCGCGTCGGGCTTGGCGACGACCGCCGCGGCGGCGACCGCCGGGTGCTTGAACAGGGCATCTTCGACCTCGATCGAGGAGATGTTTTCGCCGCCCGAGATGATGATGTCCTTCGAGCGGTCCTTGAGCTGGATGTAGCCGTCCGCGTGCTTCACCCCGAGGTCGCCGGAGCGGAACCAGCCGCCGGCAAAGGCGGCCTGCGTGGATTTCGGGTTCTTCAGGTAGCCGCGCATCACCACGTTGCCGCGGAACATCACCTCGCCGAGGCTGGTGCCGTCGGCGGGCAGGGATTCCATGGTCTCGGGGTCGCGCACGTCGAGCCCCTCCAGCACGGGGTAGCGCACGCCCTGCCGCGCCTTCTTCCGCGCCCGCTCGTCGGCGGGGAGGGCGTCCCATTCCTCATGCCAGGCGTTCACCACCGCCGGGCCGTAGGTTTCGGTCAGGCCGTAGAGGTGGGTCACGTCGAAGCCCGCCTCGCCCATGGCGGCGAGCACCGCCTCGGGCGGCGGCGCGGCGGCGGTGAGGAAGTGGACGCGCTGAGGCAGCGGGCGCTTCTGGTCCTCGGGGGCGTTGAGCAGCGTCGACATCACGATCGGCGCGCCCGAGAGATGCGTCACGCCGTGCTCGGCCAGCGCTGCGTAGAGGGCGGGCGCCCGCACCTGCCGCAGGCAGACATGGGTGCCGGCCACGATCGAGAGCGTCCAGGGGAAGCACCAGCCGTTGCAGTGGAACATCGGCAGGGTCCAGAGATAGACCGCGTGCTGCGGCAGCCCCGCCGTGATGACGTTGCCGAGCGAGAGCAGGGCCGCGCCGCGGTGGTGGTAGACCACGCCCTTCGGGTCGCCCGTGGTGCCGGAGGTGTAGTTGAGGGAGATCGCGTCCCACTCGTCGGCGGGCATGGCCCAGTCGTAGGCGGGATTGCCCGACGCCAGGAACGCCTCGTACCCGATCTCGCCGAGGGCGCTGCCCTCTCCGGTGAATTCGGGGTCGTCGTCGTCGATGACGAAGGGCGTCACGCCGGCCTTCTCCAGCGCGTCACGGGCGAGCTTCGAGAACTCGCGGTCGACGATGAAGACCTTCGCCTCGCCGTGGTCGAGGCAGAAGGCGAGCGCCCCGGCATCGAGGCGGGTGTTGAGCGTGTTCAGCACCGCCCCGGTCATCGGCACGCCGTAGTGGCACTCGATCATGGCCGGGGTGTTGGCGAGCAGCACCGCCACGGTGTCGCCGCGCCCGATGCCCCGGGCGGCGAGCGCGGAGGCGAGCCGGCGGCAGCGGGCGTCGAGTTCGGCGTAGGAGCGGCGCAGGCCCCCGTGGATCACCGCGACCCGGTCCGGGAAGGTGCGGGCGGCGCGGTCGAGATAGCTCAGCGGCGTCAGCGGCTGGTAGTTGGCGGGGTTCCGGTCCAGATCCCGGTCGTAGATCGTCTCGCGCGTCATGGCCCCGCCTCCCGTAGGGAAGCGAACTTAATCGAGGTTCGGGCTCGTTCAACGCGGAAAGGCTCCGCGGGCGCGATCGCCCGGGAGCCTTTCACAGGGTCGGTTCGAGAAGGGGAGGGTGGAGGGGCCGATGCCGTGCCGCGTCTCGCCGGAGCGAACCGCGAGGCTCAGCCGATCAACGCTCCCGGCCGCTCAGGAGCTTCTCCAGGGCGGCGAGCCCACTCCGCTCGGCGGCCTCTTCCGTGGTCTGCACGCGGTCGGCGCGCTGGAAGAGCTTGCCGTTGCGGCGGATTGCCCAGGTGAAATGTCCCGCCGGGCGCTCGCAGGCTTCGATTTCGAGGGTGTAGGGATTTGCGCTGTTGTTTGCCATGAGCGGGATATAGGGTCGGCGTCCCGGTCCGGCTACCCGCCCCGCGCATGGTTGCGTTGCTTTTCGCGGGAAGGCGCGCGTGCAGCTGCGGTCGCGCAAGGCAGGCGCACGCTTCTCGCGTCGCGGTTTGACAAGCCCGGTGCGATCACCGACACGGCGCCCGGCCGTCCGCCGGCCCATTGCCACCGTTCCCGCGCGCTCTTTCGCCGAAGCGGCAATGATCCTAGGCGGAGGGCGCTTTCCCAGGTCCGCGCCCGAGCCGCCGATGCCCGTTCCTCTCCCCCCGCGCCGGACCGCGATCGTCGCGGGCAAAGCCCGCCCATGACGAGCCTCAGCCTCGGCCCGACCGCTCCCCCGGCAGCGGATGCGTCCGGCCCTCGCGCCAGCCGCCTTGCCGGGCCCCTTGCCGGGCCGCTGCGCCTCGCGGACCGGGTGCTGTCCTTCGCGGCGGCGAGCCATGCCCGGGCCTGCCTCCTGCTCCTGCTGATCGGGCTCGCCTGCTTCCTGCCGGGCTTCGCCTCGCTGCAGCCGATGGACCGGGACGAGCCGCGCTTCGCCCAGGCCTCGAAGCAGATGCTGGAGACGGGCGATCTCGTCGACATCCGCTTCCAGGCGGAGGCGCGTCACAAGAAGCCCGTCGGCATCTACTGGGCGCAGGCCGCCGCCGTCGCGGCGGGCGAGGCGCTCGGCGTGCCGGAGGCGCGCACGACCATCGCGCTCTATCGCATCCCCTCGCTGCTCGGCGCGCTGGCGGCGATCCTGCTGACCTACTGGGCCGCCCTGGCCTTCCTGGAGCGGCGCGGCGCGTGGCTCGCCGCCGCGCTGTTTGCCGCCTGCATCATGCTCTCGGCGGAGGCGCGGCTCGCCAAGACCGACGCGCTGCTGACCGCCTGCGCGGTGGCCGCGTTCGGCGCGCTCGCCCGCGCCTGGCTCGGACGCGCCCGGCTGGAGCGGCGCCGGGGCCCGGCCTCGCTCGGGACCGCGCTGGTCTTCTGGCTCGGCCTCGCGCTCGGCATCCTCGTGAAGGGGCCGATGGTGCCGCTCTTCGCCGGGCTTGCCGCCCTCGTCCTCTCGATCCGCGAGGGTTCGGCCCGCTGGCTGCTCGATCTGCGCCCGCGCCTCGGCCTCGGCCTCACCCTGCTCGTCGTGGCGCCGTGGTTCCTGGCGATCGCCTGGAAGAGCGGCGGCGCCTTCTTCGGCGAGGCCGTCGGGCGCGACATGCTGGGCAAGGTCGGCTCCGGGGCCGAGAAGCACTGGGGCCCGCCCGGCGCCTACGCGCTCGCCTTCTTCGCCACCTTCTGGCCCGGGGCGGCCTTCGCGGCGCTCAGCATCCCCTTCGCCTGGGCGCGGCGGGGCGAGGATGCGGTGGCGCTGCTCATCGCCTGGATCGTGCCGATGTGGCTGATCTTCGAGGCGGTGCCGACCAAGCTCCCCCATTACGTCCTGCCCCTGATGCCGGCGGTGGCGATCCTCATCGTGCTGGCGCTCACCCGCGGCGGGCTCGATCCGCGCCGGAAGGGGGCGCGCTGGGTCGCGGGCCTCGTGGTGCTGATCCCGGTCGGGCTCACCCTCGGCCTGAGCTTCGCCGCGTGGCGCCTCGATCACGCGCTGCCGCTGGCCGCCCTGCCGCTGCTGCTGGCGGCTTGCGCCCTGGCCGTCCTCGCCTGGATCGCCTTTTCGCGCAGGGCCGGGGAGGGGGCGCAGGAGGGGGCTCTGACCCTCGCCGTCGCCGCCTCTGTGCTGCTCTCGGGCGCCGTGTTCGGCCTGACCCAGCCGGTGCTGCAGAGCCTCAAGGTCTCGCCGCGGCTGGCCGCGATCCGCGATGCCCTGCCCTGCGAGGCTCCTCGCGTCGCGAGCCTGGGGCTCCGCGAGCCGAGCCTCGTCTTCACCATCGGCACGGATCTGGCCATGCTGAATTCCGGCGCGGAGGCCGTCGCCTTCCTGCGCCGGGGGAGCCGCGAAGACGGCTGCCGCCTCGTCCTGGTCGAGGACCGGTTCGCGGCCGATTTCGCCGCCGCGCAAGGGGGGCAGCCCGCCGCGGCCGCCGGCCGGGTCACCGGGTTCAACATCAATGGCGGCAAGCCGGTCGGGGTCTCGGCCTATGTCGCGCTGCCGGGTGCCGCACCATGAGCCTGACGATGCAATCCGATCCGCCGCGCCTCAGCGTCGTGGTGCCGGTGAAGAACGAGGCCGGCAACATCGAGGCGCTGGTCGCCGAGATCGGCCATTCCTGCGCCGGTCTCGCGCCCTTCGAGGTCATCTACGTCGATGACGGCTCGACGGACGCCACCCTCGCCACCCTCCGGGCGCTGCAGGCCAGGAACCCCTGGCTCCGGGTGGTGCGCCATGCCGGTAGCGGCGGCCAGAGCGGAGCGGTGCGCAGCGGCGTGCTGCGCGCCCGCGCGCCGGTCGTCGCGACGCTGGACGGCGACGGCCAGAACGACCCGTCCTTCATCCCGATCCTCTACGCCGCCCTCGATCAGGGCGGCCCGGATGTGGGCCTCGCGCAGGGTCAGCGGATCGGCCGCAAGGGCGCCTGGAAGCAGTTCCAGTCGCGCATCGCCAACGGTGTGCGCGGAAAAATCCTGAAGGACGCCACCCGCGATACCGGCTGCGGGCTCAAGGTGTTCCGCCGCGAGGTCTACCTCGCGCTGCCCTATTTCGACGCGCTGCACCGCTTCATGCCGGCGCTCGTCACCCGCGAGGGCTTCGGCGTGGTCCACCGCGACGTGGTGGACCGGCCGCGCTTCACCGGCCGCTCGAATTACGGGATGTTCGACCGGCTCTGGGTCGGCATCCTCGATCTCGCCGGCGTCTGGTGGCTGATCCGGCGGCGGCGGCCGGCCCCGCGCGCCGAGGAAGTGGGCGGAACCCCGAGACAGAGCGAGGGCGCCTAGAGCCATGCTGATCCAGCTCGCCGAGGACCTGCCGGCCTATTTCTACGACGTGTTCGTCACCCGCTTCGATTTCTGGCTGGTGTTCGGCATCGGCGCGCAGCTCGTGTTCGGCTCGCGCTTCATCCTGCAATGGATCGCCAGCGAGCGGGCCGGCAAGAGCGTGATGCCGCTCTCGTTCTGGTTCCTGTCGATCCTGGGCGGGCTGATGACCCTGGTCTACGGCTTCGTGCGCCGGGAGCCGGTGATCATCATCGGCCAGGGGCTCTCGACCGTGATCTACCTGCGCAACCTCGCCCTGATCTTCAAAGAGCGGCGCCGCGCCCGCGCCAAGGCCTGAGGGCTCGGCGCGACGCATGTTCCCGAACGGCATGTTTCCGAACGGATCGGGCGCGGGCGACCCCGAGAGCATCGCCCACATCATCCAGGTGGCGCTCGCCCCGGCCTTCCTGCTCTCGGCGCTGGCGACCCTGCTCAACGTGTTCTCGACCCGCCTCGGCCGCGTCGCCGACAAGGTCGATGCCCTCTCCGCCGGCCTGCCGGGAGCGGATGAAGAGGCGCGGGCGACGCTCCTGCGCCGCCTCGCCTACCTGCGGCGGCGCTCGCTCCTGCTCGACGGCGCCGTGGTGCTGGCGAGCTTGGGGGCCGTGATGACGGGGGCGGCGGTGCTGACCCTGTTCGTCGGCGCGCTCCGGGACGCCTCCGCGGCCTCGGTGCTGTTCGCCTGCTTCGGCCTCGCGCTCGGCTGCACCATCCTGGCGATCCTGGCCTTCCTCGCCGAGATCCTGCTCGCGGGCCGGGGCGTGCGCCTGGAGGTGGAGCGCAAGCAGGACCGGGCGGGCTGAGCGCGCCGCCGGCCCCGCTCCCGCACGAAAGCTCTACGGCGACAGCTTCTCGATCAGCCCCTGGATCTTCCCCGGCAAGGGGCCGCCCTCCTGCCGGGCGTAGAGGTCGCGCAGCTGCCGGCCGATGTCGGACAGGCTCATCGAGCCCTTGATGATGAGCCGGTCGGCCTGGGCGCCCAGGCTCTCCTTCTCCGAGGGCGTGATCTCCTTGGCGGTGAGCACCACCACGGGGATGCTGTCGCCGTCCGGGCGTCCGCGCAGCGCCCGCAGGAAGGCGAAACCGTCCATCACCGGCATCATCAGGTCGAGCAGGATCAGGCTCGGGCGCTCCTGATCGAGTCTCTCCAGGGCGGCGGCGCCGTTCTCGGCCTCGCGCACCTGCCAGCCGTCGCGCTCCAGCGTGCGGCGGACGCGCTCGCGGGCATCCGCGTCGTCTTCGACCACGAGCACGCTGCCCTCGCGGTCCACCGGGCGGTAGCGCTCCATCGCGTCCTTGAGGGCGCCCCAGTCGATCGGCTTGACGATGTAGTCGGTGGCGCCGAGCACGTGGGCGAGGCTGAACTCGTTGACGACGCTGGTGATGATGACCGGCGTCTCGGCGATCTCAGGGTCCGTGCGGATCGCGTGCAGCACCGCCCAGCCGTCCATGCGCGGCATCTCGATGTCGAGCAGGATCGCCCGGGGCTTCAGGGCGCGGGCGAGCGTCAGCCCGGCGCGCCCGTCATTGGCCGTGCGCACCCGGAACCCTTCGCGCTCGAGGAAGCGCTGGAGCAGGTCGCGGGCGGCCGGGTCGTCGTCGACGAGCAGCACCACGTCGTGCAGGTGCGCCTCGCCGTCGGTGATCTCCTGGACGCGGGCGGCGACGCTTTCCGCCTCCACCTCCTCCTCGTGGGCGTCGATCTCGGCGGGCAGGCGGATCGTGAAGGTCGCGCCCTTGCCGAAGGTGCTCTCGACGCCGATCGTGCCGCCCATGCGCTCGATGAAGGCGCGGGTGATGGCAAGCCCGAGGCCGGTGCCGCCGAACTGGCGCGTGGTCGATTCGTCGGCCTGCGAGAAGCGCTCGAACAGCCGGCCGATCTGCTCCCCGGTCAGGCCGATGCCGGTATCGGAGACGGAAAAGCGCAGCCAGTCGGCCCCGTCCTGCCGTTCGCGCCGCACCGTGAGCGTGATCTCGCCCTCTTCCGAGAACTTGGCCGCGTTGCCGATCAGGTTGATCAGCGACTGGCGCAGCTTCAGCTGGTCCTGATGCATCGCGCCCAGATCGCCGTCGTGGTCGAGGCGGAAGCGGTTGCGCTTCTTCGTGATCAGGCTCTGCGTCGCGGCGGTGACGTCCTCGATCAGCGTGGCCACGTCGAAGGTCTCGGCCGCCAGCGTCAGGCGGCCGGCCTCGATCTTGGAGATGTCGAGCACGTCGTTGATGAGGCCGAGCAGGTGGCGGGCGGCCGACTCGATCTTGCGCAGGTCCGGCAGCAGCTCGGCCTGGCCCAGATCCTCCAGCTCCTCGCCCAGCATCTCGGAATAGCCGATCACCGCGGAGAGCGGCGTGCGCAGCTCGTGGCTCATATTGGCCAGGAACTGGCTTTTCGCGAGGTTGGCGGCCTCGGCGGCCCCGCGCGCCCGCTCGATCTCGGCCTCCGCCTCCTTGCGCGCGGTGATGTCGATGTTGAGCCCGACCCATTCGCGGATCGTGCCGTCCTCGGCGAGCACGGGCACGCCGCGCACCTCCATGTCGCGCCAGACGCCGTCGTGGCGGCGCAGGCGGTACTCGACCTCGAAGACCCTCACCCGCTCGACGCATTCCGCCCAGACCTCGGCGACCCGCGCCCGGTCGTCGGGATGGATCACGTCGATCCAGCCCCAACCCTGATAGGCCTCGTCGCTCTGGCCGGTATAGGCGGCCCAGCGCGGCTGGGGCGGCATCAGCTCGCCCTGCGCGGTCGTGCTCCAGATCACGGCCGCCGAGGCATCGACCAGCGCGCGGAAGCGCTGCTCGGAATGGCCGAGCGCGTCCTGGGCGAGGCGCGTCTCGGTGACGTCGGTGTTGGTGCCGTACCAGCGCACGACGGTGCCGTCCGGGCCGCGGACCGGCTCGGCCATCGACAGGAACCAGCGGTACCCGCCGTCCCGGCCCCGCAGGGGGAAGGTGTCCTGCCACGACTCGCCCGCCGCGATGCAGGCGGAGAAGCGCTTGGCCGCGCGCTCCAGGTGATCGGGGTGGTGCAGCTTGCGCCAGCCGTGATCGGCCATCTCGGCGGGCATCGTGCCGGTGTAGTCGTACCAGCGGCGATTGTACCAGACGATGTTGCCGTCGGCCTCCGCGATCCAGGCGAGCTGGGGCAGCGCGTCGGCGAGATTGCGGAAATCCGCCATGGTCGGCCCGGAGGCCGGCACCTTCCCGTCCTGTACGGTCACGGCGATGTCTCCCGTCATGGCAAGGTCGATGGCAACGTCGATGGCATCGTGGTCATGGCGATCCGCCCGACCGGTGTGGCCGGCTTTCGGGCGGATGCGAAATCAAAAGTCAGCGGCGCAGGCGGTTGCCGAGAACGAAGCCGAACAGCCCCATCAGCACGATGCCCGCCGCCCCCTGGAGCCCGACCAGCAGGTTGGTGACCCGGCCCAGCGGCTTCACGCCGATCTCCGGCGGATTGGCGGTCATCATGTTGAGCGCGCTGTAGCTCACGAGGTCGAGCGGATTGTAGGTCGGCACGTTCTCGCCCTCGTGGAAGAGGCCGCCGGTCGCCCCGTAGGCTCCCGCGAACAGGAAGATGCCGATGAGGAAGGCCCGGGCGATCCGCGACAGGCTCTCGCCGTAATCGCACAGCCACTCGACGAAGCGGTCGGCGATCCAGCGGTAACCGTGGCTCACCGTGCCCCGCAGGTCGCGGCCGGACAGAGCCTCGCGGGCGCGCACGCCGGCGTGGCGGCGGCCCATGCGGCGCCCGCGCTTGTAGGCCCAGCTCGCTCCCTCGGGACTGCCGATGCTCTGGAGATTGCGCTCCAGCGCGAGGTAGCTCGCCTGCGCCGCCTCGTACTCGCCCGCGATCTCCTCGCCGACCGCCCCGCCGATCTGCTCCACCGAGAGGCGCACGCCTTCCAGCCACGCGCCCGCGAAGCGCGCGTGACGCAGCTTGCACGAGGTCAGGTCGAGCCGCACGAGGCTGGTGCGGGAGAAGTCGGCCCCCGACAGGTCGGCCCCGTCGAGCCGCGCGCCGGTGAAGGTGGCGCCGCGCAGCCGCGAGCCGACGAGCCGCGCCTTCTTGAGGCTCGCGCCCTCGAAATCCGCGCCGGTCAGGTTGCAGTCGGAAAGGTTCGCCTCGTCGAGCCGGGCCCGGCGGAACACGGAATCGTCGGCATCCGCGCCCGTGAAGTCGGTGCCCCAGAGGTCGGCGCCCTCGAAGCGGGCGCCGTCGAGCAGCGCCTTGTCGAGCCGGGCAAAGCGCATGGTCGCGCCGGAGAAGTCGGCATCCTCCAGCATCGCCTCGCGGAAGGCGGCCTGCCCGCCGGTGATCCCGGCAAAGCGCGCTCCGCTGAGGTCGGCGCCGGAGAAATCCGCCTCCTCCAGGCAGGCCCCCTCGAACCGGGCCGAGCGGGCGAGCGCCCCGGCGAGCGAGGCGCGCCGCAGGTTGGCCCCCGACAGGTCCGTCTCCTCGAGCCGCCCGTCGGCGAGGTCGGCCCGGGCCAGATCGAGCCCGCCCGCCTCTTGCGCCCACCAGCGCGGGGGCGCCTGCGGGTCGATCCGCCGGCCCAGAGCCGTGCGGCCGAGGTCGAGCCCGGCCAGCTCGTCGCGCTCGCGCAGCGAGAACGGCGCGTCGCGCTCCGCGAGGCGCGCGAGCAGATCCGCGACGCGCGGATGGCCCGGCTCCGCATCGCCTTGTTGCACCGCACCGCCCCGCGCCATATCGAACTCCCGCTTCCCTTAAGCCGCTGCGCCCGAGCGAGACAAGGCGCGCCGATCGTTTCGGGAGAGCGCAGCGTTTGCGGCGGAGCCGATGCCACCGCAACGGCTTTCCGCGCGTTAGGTCGCGGAGCGCGTGTCGGCGCGAGGAAGAGGTTCGGGCGTGTCGGGAAAAATCCTGCTGGTGGAAGACCACGAGGAGATCTGGGACTTCCTCTCCCGCCGGCTCAAGCGCCGCGGCTACGAGGTGGTGCTCGCCCATGACGGCGAGGCGGGCGTGCAGCAGGCCCGGGCCGCCCAGCCCGACGTGATCCTGCTCGACATGAACCTGCCGATCCTCGACGGCTGGTCGACGGCCCGGGCACTCAAGGCCGCCGCCGACACCCGCGCCATCCCGATCATCGCGCTCACCGCCCACGCCATGTCGGGCGACCGCGACAAGGCGATCCAGGCGGGCTGCGACGACTACCATCCCAAGCCCATCGATTTCCCCAAGCTGCTCACGCAGATCGGCACGGCGATCGGGGCGGCCGACTGAGTGTCGCCCGGCCCGGCTCGGTTCCCCCTCGATGCCTCACCTGAACGGGCCGCGCTGCCCATGAGGACGCCATGACCACCGATCCGGTCACCACGCGGCTCCTGCGCCAAGCGCTGCCGGTGGTGACGACGCTCGCCTCGCTGCTGCTCGTGGTGACGCTCGCGAGCGCGCTCTATTTCGGCCGCGACATCCTTGTGCCGGTGGCGCTCGCCATCCTCCTGAGCTTCGTCCTGCTGCCGGCCGTGCGCGCCCTGCGGCGGCTGCGGGTGCCGCGGGCGGCGGCCGTGCTGCTCGTGGTGCTGCTCGCCTTCGGCATGCTCGGGGCGGTGGGCAGCCTGATCGCCCGCGAGGCGGCGCAGCTCGCCTCCGACCTGCCGCGCTACTCACTGACGCTGCGCGACAAGATCACGGCCCTGCGCACGGCCACGGCCGAGCGGGGCGGGCTCTCGGACACCTTCTCCGGCTTCTTCGACATGGCCGAGGAGATCGGCAAGGAGCTGCAGCCCCCCGTCGCCGAGACCGACACCGACACGCCGCTCGGCACGGCGGATCGGCCGATGCAGGTCGAGATCCACGCCCCCCGCTCCGGCCTCCTGAAGACGCTCGGCAGCGTGGCCGGCGGGGTGCTGCATCCCCTGGCCACGCTCGGCCTGATCCTGCTGTTCACGATCTTCATCCTGCTCCAGCGCGAGGATCTGCGGAACCGGGCGATCCGGCTCGCGGGATCGAGCGACCTGCGCCGCACCACCGCGGCGATCGACGACGCCACGAGCCGGCTGAGCCGGTTCTTCGTGGCCCAGCTCATCCTCAACGTCGCCTTCGGCCTCGTGATCGGCGTCGGCCTCTGGTTCATCGGCGTGCCGAGCCCGATCCTGTTCGGCGTCATCGCCGGCATCACCCGGTTCGTGCCCTATGTCGGCGCGGTCATCTCGGCGGTGCTGCCGCTGGCCATCGCGGTCGCGGTCGATCCCGGCTGGTCGATGGCGATCCAGGTCGCGATCCTGTTCGCCATCGTCGAGCCGATCGCCGGCCACGTGGTCGAGCCGCTGCTCTACGGCCACTCCACCGGCATCTCGCCGGTGGCGGTGATCCTGGCGGCGACGATCTGGACCTTCCTCTGGGGCCCGATCGGCCTCCTGCTCGCCACGCCGCTCACCGTCTGCCTCGTGGTGCTCGGGCGCCACGTCGAGCGGCTCTGGTTCCTCGACGTGATCCTCGGCGACCGGCCTGCGCTCGGGCCGCAGGAGATCTTCTACCAGCGCATGCTCGCGGGCGATCCGGCCGAGGCCATCGATCAGGGCCGGCTGTTCCTGAAGGAGCGGGCGCTCGTCACCTATTATGACGAGGTCGTGCTGCCGGGCCTGCGCATGGCGCAGGAGGATGCCGCCCGCGGCATGCTCGACCGGGAGCGGCAGGGCGAGGTCGGCGCCGGCTTCCGCGCCGTGGTCGAGGCGCTGGGGCAGGCGCGCAAGCGCGGCCTGCCGCGGCGCTCGCGCAAACCCGTCGGCGCCGAGGCCGAGGCCGCCTTCGCGGCGGTGGGGCCGGACCGCCGCGCGGCGGGCATCGTCCTGGGGCCGGAGGATCTCGCCCCTGCCTGGCGCGGTGGGACGCCGGTTCTGTGCGTGGCGAGCGGCGGCGCCTTCGACGAGGCGGCGACCCTGATGCTGGCCCAGACGCTCTCCCGCCACGGGCTCGGCGCGCGGGTGGCGGGAAGCGACGTCCTGCGCGACGGCCTTCCCGAAGGCGAGCGGCCGGCGATGATCTGCTTCTCCTATCTCGACCCGATCAGCCTCTCGCAGATCCGCCTCACCATCCGCCGGGCGCGCAAGGCGGTGCCGGGTGTGACGATCCTCGTCGGCTTCTGGCGCGAGCGTGACCCGGCCTCCCTCGGCCGCCTGCGCCGGGCGACCGCCGCCGACCTGCTCGTCACCTCGCTCAGCGACGCCCTCGACGCGGCCCTGGATCGGGCGAAAGCCGAGAAAGCCGCCCCGGTGCTGCGTGCGGCCGAGTAGCCGCCCCGCCTCAGAACAGGGCCACCAGCGCCACGCCCGCGATCATCAGTGCGCCGCCGGCGAGGCGCGCGGGGCTGGCGGCGTGAACGCGAAATCCCTCGAGACCGAAATGGTCGAGGGCGATCGAGGTGATGACGCCCGCGGTCACGAGGAGGCCGAGGAAGGCCGCGGCGCCGATGCGCTGGGCGACGAAGAGCTGGGAGAGGATGACTCCGGCCCCGAGCGCCCCGCCGCCCCAGGCCCACCAGGGCGTCGCGGCCACCTGCTGCAGGCTCGGCAGGTGCAGCCGGCCGCTCACGAGGCCGACGGCTAGCATGGTGGAGGTGCCGACCAGCATCGAGACGAGGCCCGCGGCGAAGGGCTGATCGCCGAAGGATTTGGCGAGCTGGGTGCTCTGGCCCGGCTGGACCGCGTTGGCGATGCCCGCGAGCAGGGCGATGCCGTAGAGGACGATCATCGGTGGGAACCTCGGAGCGTGGCGGGGGAGGCGAGTCCGAGGTGGAGGACGCCCGATGGTGTGACGGGCCGGCTCAGTTCTTCGGCACCTTCTCCTTGCCCTTGCCGGGGTTGGAGGTGTTCACGAGCTCCGGTGCGGCTTGCGCCGACAGGGTCTGCTTCTGCGCCGCGGTGTCGATGCGCCGCGCGCGGGTGAACGGCTCCAGCCGCACCGGGCCGCCGCTCTCCAGGGCCTTCAGGATGCCCTCGATCACCCGCACGTCGGCATAACCCTCCTCGCCGTCCGGCTCCGGGTCCGTGCCGTTCAGGATGCAATCCGAAAAGTATTTCAGCTCGCCGCCGAAATGGTCGGTGTTCTTGAAGCTCTCGTGGCTCTTGCTCTCGCCGAGCGTCACCGTGCGCTCCAGCGGCTTGCCGTACATGTAGGCCGGATTGACCTCGACGCTGCCCTTGGTGCCGACCACCGCGTAGGTGTCGAGCACGTTGCCGTAATAGGACAGCACGAACTGCGCGAGGCGATTGCCGGGAAAGCGCAGGGTGACGGCGACGGTGTCGTCGAAATCGCCCAGACCCGCCTCGGGGTGGCGCACGCCGACCGCCGAGACCACCTCGGTCGGCTCGTCGCCGAAGAGCATGCGGGCGGCGTTGATCGGGTAGGGGCCCATGTCGAAGATCGGTCCGGCCGCCACACCGCTCTTGGCCCGGTGGTTCTCGGGGGAGACCATCTGCGTGAAGGTCGAGGTGAAGGTCAGGATCTCGCCGAGATCGCCCGAGCGGATCAGGTCGATGGTGGCGAGCGTCGCCGGCTCGAAATGCAGCCGGTAGGCGGTCATCAGCTTGGCCGAGGAGCCGGCCTGCGCCGCCATGATCTCCCGGCATTTTTCGCCCGAGATTTCGAGCGGCTTTTCCGCCAGCACGTGGATGCCGGCCCTGAGCGCCGGCACGGCGAATTCCGCGTGGCGCCAGTTCGGCGTGGCGAGGTAGATCGCGTCGATCTTGCCCGAGGCCAGCAGCTCGCCGAACTGCTCGTAGCCGTAGGTGTCGGTGACGCCGTATCGCTCGCCGACCCGGCGCGCCTTCTCGGGATCGCCCGTGACGAAGGCCGTGACCTCGGAATTGCCGGTATGCGCCACCCCCGGCAGCATGGCCTCCTGCGAAATGTCGCCGAGCGCCACGACGGCGTAGCGGACCTTCTTACCCGAGGTCAGGCCGAGTGCGGACAGGACGCTCATGCGGACATCTCCTGGAAGCGCGAGCGCGCGGCCCGAATCGCTCGACCCGGGTCGTCACGGAGGATGGGAAGGGGAGGGTGGTCGGCGGCGCACCGGTCGCCCGATGCGCCGGACCCGCTCAGGCGGCGGCGCGCTCGGCGCTCTCGGCCAGCCGGCTGGCGACCTCGTCGACCCGGTAGATCTCGGAGACGGCGCTCTTGAGCCGGTTCTCCTGATCCGTCTTTCCGAGCGCCCGGGCGTAGGCCGCGGCCGAGCCGAAGCCGGCCAGCCCGTAATGCGACATGCGCTGGTACTGCGCGATGATCTGCACGTCGCGCAGGCGCCCGTCGCTCGGCGCCTCCTTGATGCCGTGCTTGAGCGCCTCGGCCACGAGGCCCTCCATGCCCTTGCAATGCTCGGGCGAGGTCTGGCCGCCGTTCTCCTCGATGAGGCTTTTGAGAACATCGGTGTGCTTGGCGATGCCGCCGACGGAATCCTGCAGCATCTGATTCAGCTTGGGGTCGCTGGCCTGCTCGCTGAGCTGCTGCACGGCGCGGCTCATCTGGTCGTTGGCCGACCAGAGATCCTTCATCTCGTCGAGATAGACGTCCTTGAGGCTATCGGGTGCCGACATGGGACTCTCCTTGGGTAGCGGGCCGCTTGCGGGATGCCCGGGAAACCGAGGGCTGCCGGCCCTGTTCCGTGGTCCGGGACCATCAGCCGCGGTTCATCGAGCGTGGCTTAGACGACGAGCCTCACGCCGCCCGGGCGCCGATTCCGGCCCCGTCCGGCGTTCCTGATCGGCCTTCCCCGGAGCCCGTCCGTGCCGCCCGTATCCCTCGACCCCGTACCGCCGGGGACCGCGCGTCCCGACACCGTGATCGCCATTCCCGTGCGCAACGAGGCGGAGCGGATCGCCCGCTGCCTGCGGGCGATCGACGCGCAGGCGGGCCTCGCGCCGGGGCGGCTCGGGCTCGTGCTGTTCCTCAACAACTGCACGGACGACACCGCCGGGATCGTCGCCCGCGTCGTGCCGGGGATGTCGATCCCCGTGCGGGTGATCGAGCAGACTTTCGCGGGGGCGCATGCGGGCTGGGCGCGCCGGCGGGCGATGGAGGCGGCCGGCATGTGGCTGGACGAGGCGGCGGTGGCCTCCGGCGCAGCCGGCACGCTCCTGACCACGGATGCCGACAGCCTCGTGCCGCCGAACTGGGTCGCGGCCAACCTCGCCGCCCTGGAGGCGGGGGCGGACGCCGTCGCCGGCCGGGTCGAGCTGATTCCGGAGGAGGCGGCCCTGCTGCCGCCCTCGCTCCCCGCGCGGGGCCGGCTGGAGGACAGCTACGACGCGCTGATCACCGAGATGGAGGCGCGCATCGATCCCGATCCGCACGATCCCTGGCCCTGCCACCGCACCACGATCGGTGCCTCGCTGGCCGTGCGGCTCGACGCCTACCGACAGGTCGGCGGCATGCCGGAGATCCCGCTCGGAGAGGACGGCGCTTTCGTCGGCGCCCTGCTCCAGCGGGGCTTTCGCGTGCGCCACGACCGCGCGGTGCTGGTGCTGATCTCGGCCCGGCTCACCGGCCGGGCGGCGGGCGGGGTCGCCGACACGATCCGCTCCCGCTGCGAGGAGCCCGACGCCCTGTGCGACGCCCGCATGGAGGCGGTGCCCCGGGCGCTCCACCGCTACGCCTGGCGCGCGCGCCTGCGCCGCCTGCACGGGGAGGGGCGGCTCGCCCGCGATCTCGCCTGGGCCCGCCGCCTCGGCATCCCGGAGGCGGAAGCCCTGCGCATCGCCGCCCTGCCGCGGGTCGGCGAGATCGTCGCCGCGGTCGATCGCGCCAGTCCGCGCCTCGCCTACCGCCCGCTGATGCCGCGGCAGTTGCCCGGCCAGATCCGCCTCGCGCGCCTCGTCCTACCGCTGTTGCGCGTGGGCCTGCGCCTGCGCCGGGCCGCGTCGACGCCGCCGCTCCCGGTCGTGCCGACGGCGACCGCCGACGCGTAAGTCCGGGTTCCCAAAGGGATCATCCCTTTGGCGGGGCATCGGGGCAGCGCCCCGATCTCCCTTCACCAGGGCTCCGCCCTGGACCCGCGAAAGGACGCGTCCTTTCGAAACCCAGACTTATGCCGCGATGCCCTACGGGGCCTCGTCGCGGGTGGGGCCGAAGATCGGCTCGAAGGCGGCGCGCAGCGCCATGTCGGTCTCGGGCAGGCTGACGATGCGGCCGAGATCGACCAAGCTCGTCACGCCGTGCCGGCGCACGCCGCAGGGCACGATGCCGGAGAAATGGGTGAGGTCCGGCTCCACGTTGAGGCTGAGGCCGTGCAGGCTCACCCAGCGCCGCACGCGGATGCCGATGGCCGCGATCTTGTCCTCGACGCCCTCGCCCTTCTCCGGCCTGCGCACCCAGACCCCGACCCGGTCCTCCCGGCGCTCGGCCCGGACGTTGAAGGCGTCCAGCGTCGCGATCAGCCACGCCTCCAGGCTCGCCACGTAGGCCCGCAGATCGGGCCGGCGCCGGTTGAGGTCGAGCATGACGTAGGCGATGCGCTGGCCCGGTCCGTGATAGGTGTATTGCCCACCCCGTCCCGTGCGGTGGACGGGGAAGCGGTCCGGCTCGACGAGGTCGGCCTCCCGCGCCGAGGTGCCCGCCGTGTAGAGCGGCGGATGCTCCAGCAGCCAGACCAGTTCGTCCGCCTCGCCCCGGGCGATGGCCGCGGCCCGGGCCTCCATCGCGGCCACCGCCTCGTCGTAGGCCACCAGCGCGTCGCTCACGCGCCACGCCACGGGCGGCGCGCCGTCCCGCGGCAGGAATGTCACGGGTGCGATCGAAAGCCGGGAGGCGGGCGCTTCGGAAGGTTCGTTTACCAAGGCTTCACCATCACGCGCGGAAGGTTTTCCGTGGGTTGAAAAACGGAGAGGCCACGCGTGGCGGTCCTGGACGAACTGCAGGTCGATCTCAAGGTCGTGCTGGGGCGCAGCCACATGCCGCTGCACATGCTGCTGCGCATGGGCCGCGGCGCCGTGATCGAACTGGAATCGACCGACACCGACATGGTCGAGATCCTCGCCAACGACCACCCCATCGCCCGCGGGCAGATCGTGGTGACCGGCAACCGCATCTCCGTGGAGGTGACCGAGCTGATCCGCAAGGCCGAGGTGGTGCGCACCCCCGGCGTGACGATCGGCGAGGGCGCCGTGCCGATCCTGGACAACGTGGACGCCGCCTGAAGCCCTTTCGGAGGCGGCAAAACGCGAAGAAGCGAATCCGGCGCTTGTGCCCGCCCCGGGCATCTGTTATCCGCTGCGCCGCCCACACAAGACACCGGCCGCGCACAGCGGCACGGCGGCAAGGGCGGCCATGGCGGAATTGGTAGACGCGCTAGCTTGAGGTGCTAGTCCCGCGAGGGGTGGAGGTTCGAGTCCTCTTGGCCGCACCAACCTACTTCCTGTTGGAAGTCAAAAGGTTGGTCCTGACGATGGGTTGGTGAAGACCGCACTTTCACACAGCGGTTTCACGTATGGTCCTCATGACAGCCCGACCGTGGAAGCACCCGAAGACCGGGATGCTCTCCCTATGTCACGGTGCAGCTCGGCAGCGCCATTCAGGCATTCCTTCTGACCTGGGACATCGCCGAAGCCCGTAAGAGTGCCTCACGAAACTCCCGATCACAGGCCGTTCTCGCTCTGACGACGACAGCGCAGCGGGAGTTTTGTGAAAGACACTAAGCCGCCACGCGGTCGCTGACGGGGCATGCCTGATGGGCCGGGGCCGTCCGGAGCCTGCGCAGAGGGGCTGCGCCGTCACGCGCAAGCTCGACAAAGGGGTCGGTCCCTCCGTGGCCGCGATGCTCCGCACGGAGTGAGGCTCAGAACCCCGACAATCCTCGGCAGCGAGAGAGACCGCTCCGCACAATCCCACCCCTGCCTCCCGCCAGTGCGCTTCGGAGGCATCGGGGGTGTCGGCAGCGTGACCGTTTGACGTGGCCGGGTCGGTTTGCTCTGTTTCGTATCCCGGCCACTGCCAAGGATGCCTTGATGCCCCGTCTTCTGCCCGTGATCCTCGCGGCTGCGCTGATTCCCCTCGGCATCGCGCGAGCCGATGAACTCACCATCGAAGGGGTCGGGATCAGCCGCGATGTGGACTGTCACGGGAAGGACGTGGGGGTCTACGGCGCGCAGAACGAGATCGCGTTGACAGGCACGTGCGGCCTCATCAGCGTGCACGGCTCGAACCACAAGGTCAGCTTCGAAGAGGGACGCGCGCTGTCCGTCTCCGGTATCGACAACACGGTGAAGGGCGGCAAAGCCCAGGACGTCACCGTCAGCGTAACGCAGAACACCGTCACGGCGACGCTGGGCGGCGGCACCGCACCCGGCCGGCTGGATACGTCCGGCGCAAACAACCGTGTCTCGCTCGTCCTCGCCGGCCCGACGCGGCTGGACGTGAACGGCGCGGACCACGTCGTGGAGTGGACGCGCAGCGAGGGCGCCCCGAACCCCGAGGTGACGGCATCGGGAGCCAAGAACGTCATCAAGAGGAAGCCGTAGGGCACGGTAGGCGTGCAGGGTTAGCTTCTGGCTTTCGGCACCATCGCCGATCTCGGCCGTTGATCCCTCGAAGCGCGGCGGACTGCCCGCGCACCAGATCCAGGAGCCAACCTCATGAAGCGGCTATTGCTCGTCTCTGCCCTCGTTCTCACCCCGCTCGCTCTGTCGGCCGGCGCACAGGCTCAAGGCACGGTCCGTGGCGCTGAGCGTGGCGTGGAAGACGGCAACCGCGCAGCCGGCCCGGTGGGCGGCGTTGTCGGTGGTGCCGTAGGGGCCGCAACCGGCACCGTGGGCGGCGTGCTCGGCGTCGATCCCGATCCCCGCCGCGAAGAGCGCATCGAGCGGCGCGAAGAGCGGACGATCGTCCGCGAGCGTCCGGCGCGGTAATCGAAATCGAGAGAGCCGGGAGTGATCGCCGCTCCCGGCGCCTTGAAGGGACCGCCCGGCGGCTCTGAGAGGCCCCTTGGTGGACCTCATGCCGACGTGAGAGCGCGCTCGCTGTCGGCTTCTCCGGTATACCGTTGCGCCCTTTCGTGAGTCTCGACGCGGCGGGAGCGGCCGGGCTCGGCACGCGCCCCCCTCCCGATATCCAGCTTCGGGGCGATGGCGCCCATGCGCAGGCCCTGTTCGGCAAGCGCCCCGATCTCTTCCGAGCACGCCCGGATGATCGGCTTGCGGCCCTGGTCCACGCCCTCCGCCATGGCCTTGGCGCGGTTCTCGCGCCGGCGCTCCAGTATCATCTCCTGTTCGAACTGAGCGACGCCGCTCAACACGTTAAGCATCATTCTTGCCGGTGGGCGTCGAGGTGTCCGCGCCCAGGTCCGGGCGTGCAGAGCCAGGCCCTTGCGCCTTCAAGAACTCGATGATCGTGCTCAGGTCGGCCTCAAGCCACCCCCGCGATTCCGGCGCGTGCCATCGCGAGGCCATTCCGCCGCCGCGGCGCCCGAGTCGCGGGCCTTCCTCCGCGAAATCCCTCAAGTTGCAGGGGACACTGTGAATATCCTTCGAGAATTGCATGTAAAGGCGCAGAGTAAATTGCCGAAACATCCCGGTCAATTTGCCTAAAACACTGAATCTCACGGATCTGTGATGGATTAAAGTTGCAAAATCGGCACACAGCTTTCCGATCGTGAGACGACTCTAAGTTCCCGGGCCAAGTGCGCGCCCTGATGGATTGTCGAGATCGCAAGTTCCCATCATGGCTAGTGCGTGACTGAAGCGAAGGTCGTGGAAGCCAAATCTCGAGACCGTGGGGCGGCCGAGATTCGAGCACTGACCTTGCAGCTCGTCGCAGGCATACGGCTCGGCGCAAATCATACGAGAGAACGCGTCGGCTGAACTCGGGAGGAAACCGCCATGGCTCTGCCGATTACGTTCAACAACACCATTTACCCGCCCGGCTTCCTCGGAACCGATGATGGCGGTGCATCCGGAAACTTCCAGGTCGATACGGCCTCGACCTATTCCGTCCGCATCACCGGCACCGTCAATGCCGTGGGTGATGCGGTCACGCTGACCTATGGCGCCGATGCTCCGGCCGGCTTTGCCAATACCTCCATTCAGTTGACCTCGACGCAGTTCGACAATTCGGGCCAGATCCTGTTCACGAGCCGGGCCATCCCGCCCGGGGAGACGGCGGTCGGCAACTATCGCTACCTCCTCTCGAACACCCAGGTCGTCGGCTCGAACCCGCCCGCCGGTTCCACCCGGACGCGCTTCCTTGCCGACGACAACGGCGCGGCCGGCGATTACAACGTGCAGGCGGCGCCCTGCTTCACGACCGGCACCCTGATCCGCACCGCGCGGGGCGAGGTCGCGGTCGAGGATCTGCGCGTCGGCGATCGGGCCGTCACCGCCTCGGGCCTGCTGCGCCCGATCACCTGGATCGGCAACCGCGATCTCGATGGCGAGGGGACGGCGCTGCCGCACGATCAGCAGCCCGTGCGCATCCGCGCCGGCGCCTTCGGTCCGGGCCTGCCCGCCCGGGACCTGCGCCTCTCGCACGGCCATCCGGTGCTCGTCGGAGCCGACGCGAACGGCGAGGGCGGGGCGCTCGTGCCGGTCATGTGCCTGATCAACGGCACCACCATCGTCCGCGAGCCGGCAACGCAGGTGACCTACTGGCACGTCGAGCTGGATGCCCACGACATCCTGCTGGCCGAGGGTCTGGCCGCCGAGAGCTACTACGACATGGGCAGCCGCGTGTGGTTCGCCGGCGAGAACGGCCCGCTGACCGATCCGGACTTCGTGCCGGCCGGCGCCTACGGCCGCTGCCGCCCGGTGGCGGTGGACGGCGCTCCGGTCGAGGCGGAACGGCGGCGGCTCGACGCCGTGTTCGCCGCCGAGCTCGACGGCCACGGCGCCTGGACCGACGGCCAGGACTGGCACGCCGCGTAAAGCGCGCCGATCCCGAACGAAACACGCCCCCGCCGAGATCCGGCGGGGGCGTGTTTCGTGTTCGCAAGAAGCCTACCCCTGGGATGAGCCTACCCCTGGGATGAGCACAACGCCGTGCCGCCGCGGGCCCGCGGCGCCTATATGAGGGCCGTCCCCTTCCGCGGAGATGGCTCATGCACCTCGACGTTTCGCTTCACATTGCCGGCCGCTGGCGCTCGGGGAGCGGCGGCGAGACGCTGGCCATCCTCAACCCGGCCACGGGCGAGCCGGTCGGGCAGGTGGCGGTCGCGACACGGGCCGATCTCGACGAGGCGCTGGCGGCGGTCGAACGCGGATTCTCCGCCTGGCGGCGCGTCTCCGCCTACGACCGCGCCAAGGTGCTGCGCCGGGCCGCCGCGCTGATGCGCGAGCGCGCGGACGACATCGCCCGCACCATGACCCTGGAACAGGGCAAGCCGCTCGCCGAGTCGCGGATCGAGACGGCGGTGGCCGCCGACATCATCGAGTGGTTCGCCGAAGAAGGCCGGCGCGCCTACGGCCGGGTCATCCCCGCCCGCGCCGAGGGCGTGCTGCAGATCGTCACCCGCGAGCCGGTCGGGCCCGTGGCGGCCTTCACGCCCTGGAACTTCCCGATCAACCAAGCGGTGCGCAAGGTCTCGGCGGCGCTCTGCACCGGCTGCCCGGTCATCCTCAAGGGCCCCGAGGACACCCCGGCCTCCTGCGCCGCGCTCGTGCGCGCCTTCCTCGACGCAGGCGTGCCGGGTGACGCGCTCGCCCTCGTCTACGGCGATCCCGCCGAAATCTCGGGCACCCTCATCCCGCACCCGGTGATCCGCAAGATCACCTTCACCGGCTCGACCGCGATCGGCAAGCAGCTCGCGGCTTTGGCGGGCCAGCACATGAAGCGGGCGACGATGGAGCTCGGCGGCCACGCCCCGGCCATCGTCTTCGACGACGCCGATGTCGAGACCGCCGTGCGGGTGCTGTCCGCCAACAAGTACCGCAATGCGGGCCAAGTCTGCGTCGCCCCGACCCGCTTCCTCGTGCAGGAGCGCGTCTACGACCGCTTCGTCGACGGCTTCGTGGCGGCCTCGAAGGCCCTCAAGGTCGGCGACGGGCTCGATCCCGAGACGCAGATGGGACCGCTGGTCCACGGCCGCCGGGTCGAGGCGATGGAGGCCTTCGTGTCCGATGCCGAGGCGGCGGGTGCGCGGCTCCTCACCGGCGGCAGCCGCATCGGCAACCGCGGCAACTTCTTCGAGCCGACCGTCTTCGCCGACGTGCCGCTCGATGCCCGCATCATGAACGAGGAGCCGTTCGGGCCGATCGCGGCGATCCGGCGCTTCTCCGACGACGAGGAGGCGCTGAGCGAGGCCAACCGCCTGCCCTACGGGCTCGCGGCCTACGCCTATACCCGTTCGGGGGCCCGCGCAGCCCGGATCGGGGCGGGGGTCGAGGCCGGCATGGTCTCGATCAACCACCACGGCATCGCGCTGCCCGAGACGCCCTTCGGCGGCGTCAAGGATTCCGGCTACGGCAGCGAGGGCGGCTCCGAGGCGATCGAGGCCTATCTCACGACGAAGTTCGTGACGCAGGCCAGCGCCTGACGCTCCGCGACGGGGCAAATCCGACGAGGGGAGGGGTGCGGCATCCGCCCCGCCCCACCTCCCGCCGGACCGGGGAGGGCGGGAACAGGCCAAGGCAGAGGTCGCGGCCAAGTCTGGCTTTGAAGAAGCTTCGTCCACAGCCCATCTTGGGCAAACGAAACCTTTTCTCATCCGGGGGAGTTTAGTCCCTCACCAACGGAAGAAAAGGACAGCTTGGTTCAAGCGAGCTGCTCCAGGAGAAGCGCTCGCATGCTGTATCCTCTTTACGAGGTCGGCCACTTCATGCTCGCACCGATGCGGCTGATGGCGGAGGCCACCCGGATCGCCTGCGAGAACCCGTTCAACCCCCTTGCCTACGCCCCCCAGAGCCGGGCGGTGGCGGCGGGCTGCGAGATGTTCGAGCGCACGACCCGCGTCTACGCCAAGCCGGCCTTCGGTCTCGGCGTGCCGGAGCGGATCGTCTGGGAGCGCCCGTTCTGCCGCGTCATCGCCTTCGGCGAACCCTCCGCCGAGCTGGAAGCCAAGCCCAAACTGCTGATCGTCGCGCCGATGTCGGGCCATTACGCCACGCTTCTGCGCGGCACGGTCGAGGGCTTCCTTCCCAGCCATCAGGTCTTCATCACCGACTGGACGGATGCCCGGCAGGTGCCGGCCTGCGCCGGCCGGTTCGGACTCGACGATTACATCGACACCTGCATCGCCCTGTTCGAGGCGCTGGGGCCGGACCTTCACGTCGCGGCCGTCTGCCAGCCCTCCGTGCCGGTGCTGGCCGCCATCGCCCGCATGGAAGCGGAGGACCGCCCCCTCGTGCCCCGCTCGGCCGTGCTGATGGGCGGCCCCGTCGATACCCGCCGCTCGCCGACCGCCGTCAACGCGCTCGCCCAGGAGAAGGGGTTCGCCTGGTTCGAGCGGCACTGCATCCATACCGTGCCCGGCGGCTATCCCGGCGCCGGCCGCTCGGTCTACCCGGGCTTCCTGCAGCTCGCCGGCTTCATGGGCATGAATTTCGACCGGCACGCGGATGCGCACCACGCCATGTTCGACCATCTCGTGCGGGGCGACGGCGATTCGGCGGCCCGGCACCGCGCCTTCTACGACGAGTATCTCGCGGTCATGGACCTGACCGCCGAGTTCTACCTCGAGACGATCGAGCGCGTCTTCGTGAACCACGACCTGCCGCGCGGCACCCTGCGCCACCACGGCCGGCCGGTCGATCTCGGCGCGATCCGCCGCTGCCACCTGATGGCGGTGGAGGGGGAGAAGGATGACATCACCGGCATCGGCCAGACCCGGGCCGCGCTCGAACTGGCCGTGAACCTGCCGGATTCGGCCAAGCGCTACCATCTCCAGCCGGGCGCCGGGCATTACGGCATCTTCAACGGCTCCCGCTTCCGCCAGGACATCGTGCCGCTGGTGCGGGACTTCATGGAGCACAGCCTGCGGCCCGCCGCCCTGCGGCAGGCGCCGGTCGTGCCGGTCGAGGAGCCGCATCCTATCCTGCTGCGCGAGCCCGCCGCCATCCAGCCCCCGCGCGCGGCGCCCACGCCGTCACCCATCGTGCTGCCCCTGGCCGCGATCCCGGATCGGCGGGCGCCTCAAGCGCCGATCCCGCAGCGCCTCGCCCTGTAGCGGCCAGACGCCCCACACTCCCGAGCGGCCGCCGATGGACAATCGGCGGCCGTTCTGTCGTGAGGGAGCCCTGCGGCTCCGCAGCGTTTGACCCGCCCGACGACAAGAATTATGAATTCAAAAAGGTCTCGATCCCGCTCAGGGCGAGGCCGGGGGCGGGAGATTCCACTTGGGCGCGAGCGCGAAACCGGCCGGGGCGGCGGGCGAGGCACCGGCTTCGAGCGCGCGGGCGAAGGCCCGCAACGATGCGGGGTTGCCGCGCAAGCTCGCCGAGGTGCTGCAGGGCGAGGCCCGCTTCGACGCCTTCACCCGCGGGCGCTACGCCACCGACGCCTCGATCTACCAGATCATGCCGGCCGGCGTCGTCTTCCCCAGGAGTGCGGCCGACATTGCCGCGACCCTGAAGGTCGCCGCTCAGTTCGACCTGCCCGTCATCATGCGCGGCGGCGGCACCTCGCAGAACGGCCAGCCGATCGGCTCAGGGCTTGTCGTCGATTGCTCGCGCCATTTCAACGGCGTCATCGCCTACGACGCCGAGGGCGGCACGGTCACCGTCGAGCCGGGCCACGTGCTGGAGCGCCTGAACGCGCGGGTGAAGGCCGACGGCTGGTTCTTCCCCGTCGAGCCCTCGACCGCGACCCGCTGCACCATCGGCGGCATGGCCGGCAACAATTCCTGCGGCGCCCGCTCGCTGCGCTACGGCAAGATGAGCGACAACGTCCTCGCCCTGGAAGCCCTGTTCCACGACGGCGCCGCCTTCGGCTTCGGCCTGACCGGCAACGAAGCGAGCGCCGTGACAGGCGGGGCGCGGGCGGACGACCTCGCCCGGCGCATGCTCGCCCTGGCTGCCGAGAACCGCGATGAAATCGAGAAGATGTATCCGCGGGTACAGCGGCGGGTCGGCGGCTACAACCTCGATTCGCTGATCGAGCCGCGTCCGAACCTCGCCCATCTGCTGGTGGGTTCGGAGGGGACGCTGGCGGCCACCACCGCGGTGACGCTCAAGCTATCGCGCCTGCCGGCCCACCGGGTGATGGGTGTGTGCCACTTCCCGTCGTTCCGCGCGGCGATGGAGACCACGCGCCACATCGTCGATCTCGACCCCGTGGCGGTCGAGCTTGTCGACAACAACGTGCTCGTGCTCGGCGCCGACATCCCGCTCTTCCGCACCACGCTGGCCGACATCACGCGGGGGCAGCCGAACTGCCTGCTGCTGGCCGAGTTCGCGGGCGACGATCTCGCGGCGCTGAAGCGCGACCTCAAGCGCCTCGACCAGTGCATGGCCGATCACGGTTTCTCCGACGCCGTGGTCGAGGTGGTGGAGCCCAACCGCCAGAAGGCGGTCTGGGAGGTGCGCGAGGCCTGCCTCAACATCATGATGTCGATGAAGGGGGACGCCAAGCCCGTCTCCTTCATCGAGGATTGCGCCGTCCCCCTGGAGCATCTGGCCGATTACACCGACGCGGTGACCGAGGTGTTCACGCGGCACGGCACCCGCGGCACGTGGTACGCCCACGCCTCCGTCGGCTGCCTGCACGTGCGCCCGATTCTCGACATGAAGCAGGGCGGCGACGTCAAGAAGATGCGCGCCATCGCCGAGGAGACGGCGGAACTGGTGCGCCGCCACAAGGGCTCCTATTCGGGCGAGCACGGCGACGGCATCTCGCGCTCCGAGTTCGTGGAGCCGCTGTTCGGTGCGAAACTCACCCGCGCCTTCGAAACGGTGAAGGACGGCTTCGACCCCGACAACCGCCTGAACCCGAACAAGATCGTCCGCCCGCTCAAGATGGACGACCGCTCGCTGATGCGCTTCGGCCCCGACTATGCCGTGAGCGAGCCGCGGAAGACGGCGCTCGACTGGTCCGATTGGGGCGGGTTCGGCCCGGCGGTCGAGATGTGCAACAACAACGGCACCTGCCGGAAGCTGGCCGGGGGCGCGATGTGCCCCTCCTACCGCGCCACCCGCGACGAGCAGCACCTCACCCGGGGCCGCGCCAACTCCCTGCGCCTCGCGATCTCGGGCCAGCTCGGCAAGGACGCGTTCCTGTCGCCTGAGATGAAGCGCACGATGGACCTGTGCGTGTCCTGCAAGGCCTGTCGCCGGGAATGCCCGACCGGCGTCGACATGGCCAAGATGAAGGTCGAGTTCCTGCACCACTACCACGCCCGGCACGGCCTGCCGCTGAAGGAGCGGCTGGTCGCCGAGATGCCGCGCTACGCCGGCCTCGCCGCCGCACTCGCGCCGCTGCTCAACCTGCGCAACCGCTATCCCGCACTCGCCCGCCTCGGCGAGACCTGGGCCGGCTTCTCGGCCCGCCGCTCCCTGCCCGAATGGCGCCGGCCCTGGCGCGAGGACGGCGAGACCGCCCATCCCGAGGACGTGACCGGGGACTTCCGCGACATCGTCCTGTTCGGCGACACCTTCAACCGCGCCTTCGAGCGCGAGAACCTGGAGGCGGCCGAGCGGGTGCTGCGGGCGGCCGGCTACCGCCTGCACCGCGTCTCGGCCCAGACGGGCCGCCGCCCGCTCTGCTGCGGCCGGACCTATCTCGCCTCAGGCCAGACCGACCGCGCCCGCGCGGAGGCGCGACGCACGCTCGACGCATTGTTGCCCTTCGTGCGGGCCGGCGCCCGGGTGGTGGGCCTGGAGCCCTCCTGCCTCTTCACCTTCCGCGACGAGTTCCTGTCGCTGCTGCCGAAGGAGGAGGCGGGTGAGCTGGCGGGGCAGGCCCTTCTGTTCGAGGAACTCCTCGCCGCCGATCTCGCGGCGGGCCGCATCAGCCTGCCGCTCCAGGACCAGGGGGGCCGCGTGGCGCATCTGCACGGCCATTGCCACCAGAAGAGCTTCGGGGCGATGGGCGCCGTCGAGACGGTGCTGCGCTCCGTGCCGGGGCTCGATCTGCGCGTCATCGAGTCGAGCTGCTGCGGCATGGCCGGGGCCTTCGGCTACGGCCGGGACACCATCGACGCCTCCTTCGCCATGGCCGAGCTGTCCCTGTTCCCGGCCCTGCGCAAGGCGGGCGCCGACGACCTCGTGGTCGCCGACGGCACCAGTTGCCGCCACCAGATCCACGACGGGCTCGGGCGCGACGCGATCCACGTCGCGCGGGTGCTCGACGCGGCCCTCGGGCCTGCGGGCTGACCGCGGCTCAGGGTCGCCACTTCGGAACGGCGGCCCTCGCATCCGGTTGTCGCGGCAATCCCCCAAAGGAGCCGTGATGACCGATCCGCTGACGAAGTATCCCCGCCCGCCCTTCGAGTCGCCGGGCCAAGGCTTTCCGGGCATGACCGACAGGATGGCGCCGGAGCCCGACCACGGCGAGGAGAGCTACAAGGGTTCGGGCCGGCTCGCCGGCAAGGCTGCCCTCGTCACCGGCGGCGACAGCGGCATCGGCCGGGCGGTGGCGATCGCCTATGCCCGCGAGGGCGCGGACGTGGCGATCTCCTACCTCCCCGACGAGCAGCGGGATGCCGAGACCGTCGGGGCCTGGATCGAGCGGGCGGGCCGGCGCGCCCTGCTGCTCCCCGGCGACATCAAGGACGCAGCCTACGCCCGCGAGATCGTCGAGCGCACCGTCAAGGAGTTCGGCCGGCTCGATATCCTGGTGAACAACGCGGCCTTCCAGCAGCCGAACCAGGGCGTCACCGACATCGACGACGCAATCTTCGAAAAGCACTTCCAGACCAACATCTTCGGCCCGTTCTACGCCACCAAGGCGGCGCTGTCGCATCTCAAGCCCGGCGCCTCGGTGATCTTCACCTCCTCGGTCAATTCCAAGCACCCGGTGCCGACGCTCTTCGCCTACAGCGCCACCAAGGGCGCGCTGAGCAACATGGTGCTCGGCCTCGCCCAATTGCTCGCCGACACCGGCATCCGCGTGAACGGCGTGCTGCCCGGCCCGATCTGGACGCCCTTCATCCCCGCCGGAATGAGCCAGGATTCGGTGAAGACCTTCGGCAGCCAAGTGCCCTTCAACCGCCCCGGCCAGCCAGCGGAACTCGCCTCCGCCTACGTGATGCTGGCGGCCGAGGAGAGCAGCTACACCTCCGGCGCGCTGATCACCGTCGCCGGCGGCATGCCGATCTTCTGAGGACGAGGTTTCGGAAGGACAGGTCCTTTCGCGGGTCCAGGGCAGAGCCCTGGTTGAGGGGAGATCGGGGCGCTGCCCCGATACTCCCGCCAAAAAGCTGATCCCTCTGGGATTCCTTGGATTACGAGCGGTAGGCTGCCATCCAGCCGAGGCCTGCCTGCGTGCCCGAGGCGGGCAGGTACTCGCAGCCGATGACGCCGTCGTAGCCGATGCGGTCGAGAGCGTCGAACGCGGCCGGGAAATCGATGGCGCCGCTGCCGGGTTCGTGCCGGCCGGGGGCGTCGGCGATCTGGACATGGGCGATGCGGGCGCGGTGCGCGCTCAGCGCCTCCGGCAGACCCTCGCCCATCCTCGCCATGTGGTAGAGGTCGGCCTGGATGAAGAGGTTGTCGGAGTTGACTGCCTCGATCACCGCCGCGGCGTCGGCGAGGCGGTTGAGGAAGAAGCCCGGCATGTCGCGGTCGTTGATCGGTTCGATCAGCAGGCGAAGGCCCGCCATTCTCAATTCATCGGCGGCGTAGGCGAGGTTTTCGGTCAGCGTCGCCAGAAGCCGCGCCCGCTCGATCCCCGCCGGCGCGAGCCCGGCGAGGCAGTTGATCTGGCGGCATCCGAGCGTTCCGGCATAGTCGATCGCCCGCGCCACCCCCTCGCGGAACTCGGGCACCCGGTCGGGCAGGATGGCGATGCCGCGCTCGCCCGCCGCCCAATCCCCCGGGGGCAGGTTGTGCAGGACGAGCGGCAGGCCCGCCTCGGCCCGGCGTGCAGCCAGCGTCCGCGCGTCCTCGGCATAGGGAAACTGCATCTCCACCGCCGCGAACCCGGCCGCGCGCGCGGCCGCGAAGCGGTCGAGCAGCGGAACCTCCGTGAACAGAAGGCTCAGATTCGCGGCGAAGCGGGGCATACCGGTGGGATTCGACCGTGAAAATTGCATTCAAAAATGGCGAGCAGCGGGAGCTTACGCAGTCTCCGCGGCCACGATCTCGCCGGGCGGGGTCACCGCCGCCTCCTGGCTCGCGGCGGCCTGTCGCTTGTTGCGCAGGTGGCGGAACAGGATGTCGCCGAGTTCGGCCCCGGCCCGGCGGCGCAGGGCGTCGAGGATCTCCTCGTGCTCGCGCATCGCCTCGCCCCAGCGGTCGCGGTTGTCGTCGAGATTGGCCGAGTAGCGCACGCGCCGCAGCCGCCCGGCAAAGCCCGCATAGGTGGCGCTCAGGGCGGCGTTGTCGGCCGCTCCGACGATGCGGTCGTGGATCGCCTGGTTGCAGGCGAAGTAGCCGTGCAGGTCCCGCCGCAGGTAGTGGCCGTACATCTCGTGATGGAGCCGCTCGATCTCGGCGAAGGCCGGATCGCTGATGCGCTCGCAGGCGAGCCGGCCGGCCAGCGCCTCCAGCCCGCCCATCACGTCGAACAGCTCCACGATCTCCCGCTCGCCGATCCGGCGCACCCGCGCGCCGCGATTGGGCAGAAGCTCGATCAGCCCTTCGGAGGCCAGCACCTTCAGGGCCTCGCGCAGGGGCGTGCGCGAGATGCCGAAGCGCTCGCAGAGCAGCCGCTCGGGCACCCGCGCGCCCGCGGCGAGATTGCCCTCGACGATGAACTCGCGAAGCCGCGCCAGCACCTCGTCGTGCAGCGAATGCACGAGGCTTTCGCGCGGCTTGGAGGGGAGGGGGATCGGGCCGTTCGCGGGGTCCGATTCACGTGTGGCGAGTGTCATGGATGAATCGTAGCAGCGAGCCCGGCCCGCGTCGACGGGATGAGTGAAGACATGATACCGCTTGTCTCATCCAATTTTGAATGCAATTTGACGAGCGAGACCGGGGCGACACGACCGGCCGCCGCATGGAGCGGCCGGCACACGGCCCGATGGGAGGGATCATGACGAGCCGCACCGGACGACATTTTCTGCACATCCCGGGGCCGAGCCCCGTGCCCGAGCGCGTGCTGCGCGCCATGGACCGGCAGGTGATCGACCATCGCGGGCCGGAATTCGGCGTGCTGGGCCGCGAGGTGCTGGAGGGCTGCCGCACCATCTTCCGCACCAAGGGCCCGGTGGTGATCTATCCCGGCTCCGGCACCGGCGCCTGGGAGGCGACCATCGTCAACACGCTCTCCTCCGGGGATCGCGTGCTGATGTTCGAGACCGGCCACTTCGCCACGCTCTGGCGGCAGATGGCGGCGCGCTGGGGCATCGAGGTCGATTTCGTGCCCGGGGACTGGCGCCGCGGCGTCGATCCGGCCGTGGTCGAGGCCAAGCTCGCCGAGGATCGCGGCCACGCGATCAAGGCGGTGATGGTGGTCCACAACGAGACCTCCACCGGCGTCACGAGCCGCATTCCGCCGATCCGCAAGGCGATCGACGCCGCCGGCCACCCGGCGCTGCTGCTCGTCGACACCATCTCCTCGCTGGGCTCGGTCGATTACCGCCACGACGAGTGGGGTGTGGACGTCACCGTCAGCGGCTCGCAGAAGGGACTGATGCTGCCGCCGGGCCTCGGCTTCACCGCGATCTCGGACAAGGCGCGGGCGGCTGCCAAGTCCAACAACCTCCCCCGCTCCTACTGGGATTGGGAGGAGATGCTGAAGCCCAACGCCAACGGCTACTTCCCCTACACGCCGGCCACCAACCTGCTCTACGGCCTGCGCGAGGCGGTGGCGATCCTGCTCGAGGAAGGGCTCGACAACGTCTTCGCCCGCCACCAGCGGCTCGCCGCCGCGACCCGCGCCGCGGTCGAGGCCTGGGGCCTGGAGGTGCTGTGCCAGAACCCGGACGAGCACTCGCCGGTGCTCACCGCCGTGATGATGCCCGAGGGCAGGGGGGCGGACGCCTTCCGGGCGCTCGTGCTGGAGAAGTTCGACATGTCCCTCGGCGCGGGCCTGTCGAAGCTCGCCGACAAGATCTTCCGCATCGGCCATCTCGGCGAGACCAACGACCTGACGCTGATGGGCGCCCTGTCCGGCGTCGAGATGGGATTGGCCGCCGCCGGCGTGCCGCACAAGAGCGGCGGCGTGCTCGCCGCCATGGCGCGCCTGCGCTCCGGCCTCGACGGCTGATCCCGTCGATCGCCCGCGCCCCGGGAAGCTGCGCATCAGACGCGGATTCGGGGCGCGGTGACCCAGAAGAAGAATATCGGAGGAGATTCCCGATGATCACGATCCCACGCCGCGTGACGGCGCCGGGCATGGTGCTGTTCCTGCTGTGCCTGATGTACTTCATCACCTATGTCGACCGGGTCAATGTCGGCACCGCCGGACCGGCCATCAAGGGCGAACTCGGGCTCAGCAACACCGAGCTCGGCCTCGTCTTCTCGGCCTTCGCCTACCCCTACGCGGTGTTCCAGATCGTCGGCGGCGCCATGGCCGACAAGTGGGGCGCGCGGCGCACCCTGCTCATCTGCGGCCTGATCTGGGCGGCGGCCACCGTGGCCACCGGCTTCGTCGGCGGCGTGGTCTCGCTGTTCCTCGCCCGCTTCGCTCTGGGCTTCGGCGAGGGTGCCACCTTCCCCACCGCGACGCGCGCGATGCAGTCCTGGGTGGCCAAGGACCAGCGCGGCTTCGCGCAGGGCATCACCCACTCCTTCGCCCGCTTCGGCAACGCGATCACGCCGCCGATGGTCGTGCTGATGATGGCCTATGTCGGCTGGCGCGGCGCCTTCGTGGTGCTCGGCATCGTCAGCTTCGTCTGGGTCCTGGTCTGGGCGTTCTACTACCGGGACGACCCGCGCGAGCATAAGGGCGTGACGAGCGAGGATCTGGAGCGGCTGGCGATCCACGACCGGGCGGCCGAGGCCACCGTCAAGCCCGCCGCCAAGCCTCCGGTGCCGTGGCGGCGCCTCATCCCGCGCATGGCGCCGGTGACGCTGACCTATTTCTGCTACGGCTGGTCGCTGTGGCTCTACCTCAACTGGCTGCCCTCCTTCTTCAAGGACGGCTACGGCCTCGACATCAAGAACTCGGCGCTGTTCGCCTCGGGCGTGTTCTTCGCGGGCGTGATCGGCGATACCCTGGGCGGCGTGGTCTCGGACCGCATCCTCAGGAAGACCGGCGACCTGCAGAAGGCGCGCCGCAACGTCATCAGCTTCGGCATGCTGGGGGCCGCGGCCTGCCTCGCGGGCGTGTTCTTCACCAAGGAACTCTCCCTGGTGGCGCTGCTGCTCAGCGGCGGGTTCTTCTTCCTCGAACTGGTGATCGGCCCGATCTGGTCGGTGCCGATGGACATCGCCCCGCACTATGCGGGCACCGCGAGCGGGCTGATGAATTTCGGCTCGGCGTTTGCCGCGATCGTCTCGCCGCTCACGTTCGGCCTGATCGTGGATCTCACCGGCAACTGGATCCTGCCCTTCGCCGGCTCGATCGGGCTGCTCCTGCTCGGCGCGGGCCTCGCCTTCACCATGCACCCGGAGCGTCCCTTCGAGGATCACCCCGAGGCGCCGGCGCCGCGGGCGATGGCGGCGGAGTGATCTCGTCTCCGGTCCATCGCCTCGGCGTTCACCCCTACTCCGTGACGACGGGAGAGACCGAAGCGATCAAGCGGAAATCGTACGAGAACCGCTTGCGCCGCCGCACAGGCGGTCAGGGGGAGGGGAACCGGTTCTGGAGGCGGGAGAGCATGTCGACCGCCTCCTGCGAGATGCCGGCCTCCCGCGCGGCCTTGAGGCTCTGATCCTCGGGTTCGGCGGCACGTCTCGCCGGCTCGAACTGGCGGCGGTGGGCCTGATCGAGGATCTCGGCGATCCGGTCGCCGACCGCGATGGCGATGGCGGTCGAGTCCGGCCCTTCCGAGCGGTGGACGTGCATGCGCTGGAGCGCGTCGGCGATCTGCCGCTCGAAGGCCTGGAACAGGGCCTCGGAGGCCTTCGGGTTCATGCGCATCAGGGCACCCGCGGCCGCGCAGTAGGTCTCCTTGAGCATGTAGAGGGTCAGGCGATCGATGGCCTGCTCGTCCTCGTCCACCGGCTTCGACATCGCGACGGGTCCTGAACGCTCGCGGCCCTCCGCCGGGCGGAGGGCCGGGGCCGTCCCGGCCGCGCGAGGCGGCGGGCCGGCCGGGGTTGGTGCCCTTTCGGGCAAAGGGCGGTCCGCGGCGGCTCAGCCGGCGGGTGGCGTGAGAATGACCTTGCCCTCGAACGGGTTGCTCCGGCTATTGGCGCCGGTGCAGCCGAAGGACTTCTCCCCTGCCGAGACGGTGCGCAGCCGCAGGGTGCCGCGCCCCTCCCGCTTGACCGTGTAGCCCTTCTCGCTCGCCACGTGCACGAGGTCGCCGTCGGCGTGCAGCACGCGGCCGTTCTCGAACTGCCCGGGCATGGTGATCGTCACGGGCTGGTCGGCCCGGCTGACGACGTTGAGCGCCACGTTGGTGTCGGCGGGCAGGCGCAGTTCGGCGGGCTGGCAGACGGGATGCCCGTCGCGCATCTCGACGGTCAGCTCGACCGGCGGCATCACGTCGCTCGCCGGCGGCGGCAGGGGCTTGCCCTGCGCCAGGGCGGCGGCGGGCAGGCCGAGCGCGGCGCCGGCCGCGAGCAGGAGGGCCGGGGCGAGACGGCGGGACGGGCGGTGACGCATGCGCAAGGTCCTTCGCGGAGGCTCGTGGCCTCGCCGGACGCGCCGGCCCCGCGCCCGGTCGGCGGGGGAAGGTGGGCGTCATCCGGCGGGGCAACGGTTCGCCGGGGGAAGGAGGCGGACACCCGCCGCGTTCCGCGCCGCGACGCCGCGCCGCGCATGGTGTCGCAAGGAGAGAGGCGGGTTGCCGGGCTTTCGCGGCACCGGCTCGGCGGTGTCCTCGGGGGTCGCCGGCCTCCCCGCCATCCGCAATGGGGATGGCGGGGGGGTTGTCGTTCGCACGACCGAGCCGATACGCAACGTGGCTCCCCATCAGAATGACCGGGGCCGGTTAGCCGACGGTCAATGGCGGCGCGCGTCCCGGTGCCGGAATGGGACGGACCTCACCCCTCCGGTCCCGCCGGACGCGCGGCGGGGGCGAAGACGAGGCGCTGGTAGACGAGGCCGATGGCGATGAGGCAGGCGCCGAGGCCCAGGAACGACAGGGCGCGCAGCGGTCCCTCCAGCCCGGAGAGGTCGAGCAGGAACACCTTGAGCGTCGCGAGCCCCACCAGCACGGCGGAGGCCAACCGCGCGGTCGCCGACCCGCGCAGGATGCCGTAGCCCAGGGCCAGGAGGCCGAGGCCGAGCCAAGCCGCGGAATAGGCGTACCACTCCGCCTGCCCCGTTTCCCGGTCGAGCCCGAGCCGCTCGCCCTGGAAGCCGTGCCGCACCGCGAGGCAGAGCGCGAGGAAGCTCAGGGCGAGACCGAGCGACGCCGCCGCGCGCACGAACCAGGCGGGCCGCACGGCCCGGCTCGCCCGGGCCAGCGCGAAGGCGGCAGCCGCCGGCAGGCCGTAGGCGAGCACGGCGTCGTTCAGGATGGGACCGCCCGCGACCGGCTCGTCCGTGAGCAGGGGGTTGGCGGCGAGCCCCAGGCCCAGCGCGCCCTGGAGGAGGCCGAGGCAGGCGAAGGCGAGCCCGCCGAAGCGGATCACCGGCGAGGCGGCGGAACCGGACATCCGCGTCAGCACGAGGGAGAAGCCCAGAGCGGTCAGGGTCGTGAGGCCCTGCTCCAGCACGGTGGTGCCGGGCGCGGCGAGGTCGCCGCCGTGGAGCGCGTGGCGGATCTCGAGGAAGACGAACAGGCCCGAGAGGAGAAGGGCCAGGGCCTGGGCCACCTGCTCGGGCACGTCCGCGCGGCGGCCGGGCAGGCGGATCGCCAGAGCCGCGAGGCCGAAGCAGAGGGCCGGCAGGCCGTAGGCGGTGATCAACCCGTTGAGGATCGGCGTGCGCGAGAGGCCCGCCTCCGTGAGCGCCGGGTCCCAGGCGAGGCGCGCGGCGACCACCGCGGCGAGACCGGCGACGCACCAGCGCAGGGCCGGGATGTCGAGGCGGCGCGCGATCAGGCCGGTGGCGAGCGCCGCCCCGGCCAGCGCCGGCGTCAGCGAACCGCCCGCGAGGGCGAAGACGAGGCCGAGGCACAGGCTCGCCACCGCCGCCGAGGCGAAGGCGCCGAGCCCGAGCGCCAGGGCGGGGGAGGGGGTGCGATCCCCCTGCCGCCGGCACAGGGCGGCGAGACCGCAGAATCCCGCCGCCAGGGCGCCCGCGGCGGCGGCGAAGCCCGGCGCGACCGCGCCGCCCGCGATTCGAAGATCCGTTAGCGCCAGGGCGGCCAGCGGCGCGAGGGTCGCGCCCGCGGCGAAACTCAGCGCCGTGGCGTAGGGCAGGCGGCTCCCGCCCAGGAGCCGCAGCGCCCCGAGCCCGGCCACCGTCAGCCCGCCGGCCGCAGCCAGGGCGAGCATGAGTCCCGGATTCTCCGCGCCGTACCAGAGCAGGAAGAAGGACGCGCTCAGCGGGTCTTGCGCCTCTGGCCAGAGCACGAGGGCGCCGGCGAGCGTCAGGGCCGCGACGGGCAGCCCCGCGGCGGCGGGCGCGGCGACGAAGCCGGCGAGGGCGGGCAGGACGATGGCCGCCAGCGCCGCGGCGGCCCAGCCCGTGCCGCCGCCCTCGGGCAGCGTCAGGCCGAGAACCGCCAGGGCGACGCCCGAGGCGGCGGCGAGCGCCAGGGCGGCGGCGCGGTCGAGGCGGGCCGCCTCGTCGGGCACGCCCTGCCCCGGCAGCACCGCGAGCGTGACGATCCAGAGCGCCAGCTGCAGCACGAGATGGACCTGCGCCGCCGTGGCGTCGCTTCCCTGCAGGGCCAGGATCAGGCCCCAGGCCGCGGCACCGACGCCGCCCGCCACCGCGAGCGCGCGCCAGCCCTTCGCCCAGGCGAAGGCGTAGGCGCTGCCGGCCACGACGGGCAGGTAGAGGGCGAGCGGCCACAGGCTCTTTCCCCCGCCTCCCACGAGGAGCGGCGTGGCGAGGGCCCCGACGAGACCGATTCCGGCAAGCGCCGGCCCGTGCAGCAGAGCCGCGACCATGGCGGCGAGGCCGGTGGCCGCCAGCCCGACGAAGGCCGGCGCCGGACCGACGAAACCGTAGAGGGCGTGCGCGGCGTAGACCGTGCCGAACAGGCCGACCGTTCCGGCGGCGGTGACCATGGCCGGGATGTCGGGCCAGGTCGCGGGCACGGGCTCGGCCCCGCGCAAGCGCCGCCGCAGCGCTTCGCCGAGGCCGACGAGACCGAAGGCGAGGGCGAAGCCGCCGACGATGCGCACGCCCGGACCGAACAGGCCGCGCTCGGCCGAGTAGCGCACCAGCAGCGCCGCGCCGAAGGCGAGGGCGAGGCCGCCGACCCAGACGGTCCAGCGCGTGCCGAAGCGCTCCTCGATGGAAGGCCGGGGCGGCCGAGGGACGGCCGCCGGGGCGACTGCCGGAACGGCGCCGCGCCGGGGCGGCTCGGACGAAGGGGAGGGCGCCGGAGGAACGGGAACCGGCGGCGCCTCGGTCGTCGGCTCCGGACGCGCGGGTTCCGGAGGTGGGGCAGCCGCCGATCCCGAGGCCGCGGGGCGGGAAGCCGAGGCCGCCTCGAGCAGGGCGAGGCGCCGCTCCAGCACGTGGATGCGCTGGCGCTGTCCCATCGACAGCAGCAATCCTGCGGGGCCGGCCAAGGTCAGAGCCAGGACGACCAGGGCCGCGAACAGAAAAAAAGAGTCGTCCATAGGCCGGCCGTCCGTTTCGGGAGCGGCGAGACTAGTCTCTGTTCCGGCTGCCGCGGGTGCGGGCCCTCACACGCCCGTGAGTCGTCGCCAGGGAGATCCGACAGATCGGCCGGCAATGCAAATCAGCGGCACGTCAGGTCCGACGAATGCCTGATCCGCTCCCCAGACCTGTCCGTCTCAACGGAGAAAGGCGAGGTGGAGACGGCTTCCCTCCCGTTCGACGACGGCACAGGGACAATCGATCTTCAGGCAGGCGACCGACAACCGAACCGAATCCGGGACGACGACATCTGGGCCGACTTCGACATCGACACCTTCGGGTGTTGTATCCCAAATCAGACAGCCAATATCGCTACGGATACCGGAAGATGAAATCAGTCCTACCGTAAAAGCGTCTTGCAGAAATAAATCACGGGAAGCTTCCAACATTGGTTAACTCCGCGATTGCCTCTAACCCGAGACAGAATTGTACGGTTAACGCTCCTTAAAGGCACGCAGAAAATGTCGCGGCAATGCGCAAAAATCAGGTTGCGAAACCTTCAAATCCATGGAAGCCTGGCCTTGGTTGCTTATTCGTTCTCCGGCTAAGTGTCTCTCGTTTCAAGTGTTCGGCGTTTCGATTCTTCCGAAGAGGGCCGCCCCTCGCGCACCGCCATCCACGCCAATCGCGCCCGCTCCCCGGCCCGGCGACTTGACCCGCCCCGGCCGGAGCCTCACCATTCGCTCTACGCGCGAGGACAAGGTTTAAGAGGCGTGGCGACAGGCCGGTTGGCGACCATCCCGTTCTTCAAGGAACCGGGTGTCGATCTCTCCCCATTCGAGATGCGCTGCCACTGGCGGCGCTTCGACGAGAACGAGACGCTCGTCGATTACGACGACATCTCGACCGACGTGTACTTTCTCGCCATGGGCGAGGTGCGCATCCTCAACCGGTCGCAATCCGGCAAGGAGGTGATCCTCGGCGAGATGCGCACGGGCGCCTTCTTCGGCGAACTGGCGGCGCTGGACGGGATCGGCCGCTCGGCCAACGTCACAGCGCTGACCCGCGGCGAGGTCTGCGTGGTGCCCGCTCCCGTCTTCCGCCAGATCGTGTTCGCCTCCGAAGCCATCGCCGACCGGCTCTTCCGCCTGCTCGCCAAGCGGGTGCGCGAATTGAACACCCGGCTCATGGAGCACGCGCTGCTCGACCTGCGCCACCGGCTCTACGCGGAGCTGCTGCGCCTCTCCGTGCCGCGGGCGGGCCAGGACGGCGAGCGGGTGGTGACGCCGCCGCCCTACCACCACGTGCTGGCCGCCCGCATCGGCTGCCGCCGCGAGCAGGTGACCCGCGAGTTCACGGTGATGGCGGGGGAGGGGCTGATCGACCGCACCCGCGGCGCCCTCGTCATCCGCCGCCCCGATCTGCTGGAAGCACGGGTGCAGGAGGCGCTGCGGGAGGACGCCTGAGGCGTCGTCTCGTCGTTTGCGCGGGCGCATCCGGGCGACGCCGTGCTAAGGGAGTCGCCGGCCCTGCCCCACACGGGCCGGCTCGCATCGCCGCGATGAGACTTTCGCGCTCCAGCCCCGCCCCACAGCGCCGGACGAGACATGGCTCCACTGCCCGGCCCCCGCGCCTCCGCGGCGGCCTACCCGATCCTGACCCTGACCACCCTGCTCTGGGCCGGCAATGCGGTGGCCGGCAAGTGGGCGGTCGGCGCGGTCTCGCCGCAGGTGCTTACCACCCTGCGCTGGGCCTTCGCCTTCGCCCTCCTGCTCGTGATCGCGCGCCGACAGGTGACGGCGGATCGGGACCGGCTCGCGACGCGCTGGTCCTACCTGCTCCTGATGGGGGCCTTCGGCTTCACGATCTTCGCGAGCCTGTTCTACGCCGCGGGCACCTACACCACGGCGGTCAACGTCGCCCTGATCCAGGGCGCGGTCCCGGTCTTCGTGATGCTCCTGAACTTCGTCGTGCGCCGGGCGCCCGTGCGGGCAGGGCAGGTCGTCGGGGCGGGGATCACGCTGGCCGGCGTCGCGGTGGCGGCGACCCACGGCGATCTGGCCCTGTTGCGCAGCCTCGGCTTCAATCTCGGCGACGGGCTGATGCTCACCGCCTGCCTCGTCTATGCCGGCTACACCGTGGCGCTCACCGCGCGCCCGGCGGTCTCGGGCCTTGCCTTCTTCACCGCCCTGGCGCTCGCCGCCTTCGTCACCTCGCTGCCGCCGCTCGCCGCCGAATGGGCGCTCGGGCACGCGATCTGGCCCTCCACCCCCGCGGCCTGGGCCATCGTCGCCTTCGTGGCGCTGGGCCCTTCGCTGCTGGCGCAGCTCTCCTTCATCCGCGGCGTCGAACTGATCGGCCCGAACCGGGCCGGGCTGTTCGTCAACCTCGTGCCCGTCTTCGGCGCGGGGCTCGCCGTCCTGCTGGCGGGCGAGCCCTTCGCGGGCTCCGACGCGCTGGCGCTCGGCCTCGTGCTCGGCGGCATCCTGATCGCCGAGACCGCCGGGCGCCGAGCCGTGCGCAGCGATGAGGGTCGGACGCGCCAAGCAAAAGACGGAAGGTGAGGGGGAGGCCGCATCGTCTTGCCGAAGGAGATCGAAGAGCGACGCGCTCGGATTTTCATCTGCTGATCTTTCGCGAATTCGGCCGAAAACGGCCCGCCGCGGCAGGGGGGCCACAACTTGGACCGGAAGAGGCGCTTAAAGTCGGGCGAATCGCGCTTTCGGATCGTCCGGCCTCATGCCTTCTTCCCTCACCTCCCGGCCCCGGGCGGCCGCCGGCCGGTGGCCCGTGCCGTCCTGGCTCGGTGAACTCGCCGCGCTGGCCGCGACCGGGATCGCCGTCCTCCTGCGCTACGCGCTCGACGACGTGCTGCCGCCGGGCTTCCCGTTCCTGACCTTCTTCCCGGCGGTGATCCTGACGACCTTCTTCTTCGGCCTGAGGCCGGGGATCGTCTGCGCCGCGCTCTCGGGACTGGCCGCGTGGTACTTCTTCATCGGGCCGGCCGGCCTGTTCCTGCTCGACCTGCAGACGGGGTTGGCGCTCGCCTTCTACGCCTTCATCGTCACGGTCGACATCGCGCTGATCCACCTGATGCGCGTGGCGGGCGAGCGGCTGAGCGCGGAGCGGGCGGTCAGCGCCGAACTCTACGAGCAGCAGCGCACCATGTTCCAGGAGCTGCAGCACCGGGTCGCCAACAACATGCAGTTCGTGGCGGCGCTGCTCGCCCTGCAGAAGCGCAAGATCGGCGAGAACCCGGAGGCGGCGCTCGGCGCCTTCGACGAGGCGCAGGCCCGGCTGGAGACGATCGCCCGCATTCACCGCCGCCTCTACGACCCGGCGCGGGCCGACCAGCCCGTGGGCCAGTATCTCCAGGAACTCTGCTCCGACCTGCTCGGCGCCACGGGCGCGCGCAACATCGTCTGCCTCGTGGACGTGCCGCCGATGCGCTTCGATCTCGCCCGGCTGACCACGCTCTCCCTGCTCGTGGTCGAGGTCGTGACCAACGCCCTCAAGCACGCCTTCACGGAAGCCGAGCGCGGCACCATCACCATCCGGCTCGAAACCCTCGACGCGGGGCAGGTGGCGCTCAGCATCGCCGATGACGGCCCCGGCATCCCCGAGAGCTTCGATCCCGCCGCGAGCCGCAGCCTCGGCTTCCGGATCGTGCAGGGACTGGCCGCCCAGCTCGACGGCACGCTGACCTACGCCAATGACGGCGGCACCGTCGTGCGGCTGGTCTTTGCCCCGGGACAGGCGATGCCCCGCCTGGCCGCCGCCTGAGCGGGTAGACGAGGGCAGGGGACGCTCGGCCGATTTTCCCGAGGCTCACCGACAGGCGATTTACCGGCTTCGGTTCTGCCCCCATGGCCGGCGTTTCAGCTGCGGAAACGATCGCCCAAGCCTGTCCCCAAGCCCGTGAAAGCCGTTCGCATAAGATATATTATGGAACCACACGATGGATGCGAGAGGCCATGAAGGCTCGTTAACCATACCGTTCCGGCCGTTTTTGCGGGTTTTCGCTGCAAACCAAGCCGCTGGCGAAACGCCTGCCCACGCCGTTCCTCGCAGCGGCGCAACCCTGCGGTCACCACGATCCTGCATCAAGAATTCATGCTGGCGACGATGGCGGGTACGCCGCCCCTCGCAATCGTCACATTTCTTGGGCAACATCGCGAAACTCACTGGCCGCACAGAACGTTCCGCCATGCTCCTCCGCCCCCTCACCGGCCTGATCCTCGCCGCCGCCCTGGCCGGCCCGCTCGGCGCCGGGCCCGCCCGCGCGCAGCCGGGCGCACCGCCGATCACGGCTCCGCAGCCGCCGGCCTCGGCCGAACGCCTGCCGGTGAAGCTCGCGCGGCTCGCCTCCCTGCTCGGGCGGGACGGCGACGTGCGGATCGTGGCCTTCGGCTCCTCCTCGACGGAAGGGGCGGGCGCCACCTCGCCGGCCATGGCCTACCCTGCCCTGCTGGAGCGTGACCTCGAGGAGCGCCTGCAGATCGGTGCGTCGAGCCGGCGCTCGATCACCGTGATCAACCGCGGCAAGGGCGGCGATACCTCCGAGGCGATGGCCAGGCGGCTGGAGCGCGACGTGCTCGCCGAGCGGCCCGACCTCGTGGTCTGGCAGACCGGCAGCAACGATCCGCTGGCCGGCGTGCCGCTGGAGCGCTTCGTGGAACTGACCCGCGCCGGGCTCCTGGCAATCCGCGCGACCGGGGCCGACGTCGTGCTGATGGACCAGCAATGGTGCAGCAAGCTCTCCGGTCAGGAGGGCGCGGAGCGCTACGGCGAGGCCCTGCACGCCCTGGCGGCCGAGCTCGGCGTTCCGGTGATCCGCCGCCGCGCGCTGATGCAATCCTGGGTCTCGCACGGCCTGATGACCCCGGCCCAGATGATCGGTCCCGACGGCCTGCACATGACCGATGCCGGCTACCGCCAGCTCGCCAAGGCCGCCGCCGCCCAGATCCTCGTCGGCGCCGGCCTGATCCAGCCCGCGCTCGCCCGGAACTGAGCCGGGGCAGGGGCGGCTTTCGCCAGGATGAAGCCCCCTCCCCGCGCGAATGCGTGAATCAGGGCCATGAAGCAGGCCGAACTGACCGAGACGACGCTCGCCGCCTTCCTCGATGCCTTCTACGCCCGGGTGCGCCGCGACCCGCTGATCGGGCCCGTCTTCGCTGAAAAGATCCCGGACGAGGCGTGGCCGCGCCATCTCGCCACGATCCACGACTTCTGGTCCTCGGTGCTGCTCAAGACCGGCCGCTACAAGGGCAACCCCTTCGCGCGCCATCTCGGCATCGCGGGCATCGACCCTGCGCATTTCGCCCGCTGGCTCGGCCTGTTCGAGCAGACGGCGGCGGAGGTCTTCGTGCCGGAGATCGCGCGGGAGATCGTGGAGCGGGCGCACCGCATCGGCGACAGCCTCAAGGCGGGGCTGTTCTTCCGGCCGGAGATGCGCGGCGTGCGACCCTGACAGGCTCAGAGGTCGACCGTCGCGCTCAGCCCGTCATGGGCCGGCACCACGTGGGCCGGCAGCTTCCGCGCCAGCGTCGCGTAGTCGAGATCGGTGTGGAGGTTCGTGAGGATGGCCCGCTTCGGCGCGACCTCCTCGATCAGCGCCAGCGCGTCCGAGACCGAGTAGTGCGAGGGGTGAGGGGTCTCGCGCAGCGCGTCGATGATGAGCAGGTCGAGGCCGTGCAGCCGCGCCTTGGCGGCCTCCGGCATCAGGCTCACGTCGGGGGCGTAGGCGGCCGGGCCGAAGCGGAAGCCGTGGGCGACCTCGTTGCCGTGCTCCATCGCGAAGGCCTCCGCTTCGATCGGGCCGCCCGCACCGTCCAGGATCAGCGTCGCGCCCGGGCGCATCGCGTGCAGGTCGAGGATCGGCGGGTAGAGGCTGCCCGGCGGCGTCTCGAAGGCGTAGCCGAAGCGCGCCACCAGCAGGGAGCGGGTGAGGGGATCGGCGTGGACCGGGATGCGGCGGCGCATGTGGATGACGAGCGGGCGCACGTCGTCGATGCCGTGGGTGTGGTCGGCATGCGCGTGGGTGTAGAGCAGGGCGTCGAGGCGGGTGACGCCGGCATCGATGAGCTGCTCGCGCAGGTCCGGGGAGGTGTCGACGAGGACCGTCGTGGCCTCCCCTGCCCCCTCCGCATCCCCGTCCGCATCCGCATCCCCCTGGCGGCGCTCGACCAGCAGCGAGCAGCGGCGGCGGCGGTTGCGCGGGTCGGCCGGGTCGCAGGCGCCCCAGCCGTAGCCGACCCGCGGCACGCCGCCGGACGAGCCGCAGCCCAGGATGCGCAGGGTCAGGCTCGCCATGCGCCCTCCCCCGGATTCATGGCCCGGCCCTCATGCCGTCACCCCCTCGATCGCCGCGGCCTTCGCGAACAGCCGGTAGAAGTTGGCGGTGGTGGCCGCACAAAAATCTTCGAAGGGCAGGTCGAGGGCCTTGGCCAGCGCCCGGGCGGTGTCGGCGGTGTAGGCCGGCTCGCAGCGCCGGCCCCGGTGCGGCTCGGGCGCGAGGAAGGGCGCGTCGGTCTCGACCAGGATGCGGTCGAGGGGCAGGCTCCGGGCGATGTCGCGCAGCGCGTCCGAGCGGCGGAAGCTGACGATACCGGAGAACGAGACCGACAGCCCGAGTTCGACCCCGACCTGCGCGAGACGCGCGCCGGACGAGAAGCAGTGCAGCACCGCCTTGAAGGGCTGCCGCGCCATCTCGTCGGTGAGCACCGCTTCCATCTGCGCGTCGGCATCGCGGGAATGGATCACCAGCGGCAGGCCGGAGAGGCGCGCGGCCTCGATATGCGCGCGCAGCACCCCCTCCTGCACCGCCTCCGGCGCGGCGTCCTCGTAATGGTAGTCGAGCCCCGCCTCGCCGATGCCGACGCAGCGCGGGGTCTCGGCCAGCGCGGCGATCTCGTCCGCGGGCACGTCCGGCTCCTCGGCGGCCCCGTGCGGGTGGGTGCCCACCGTGTACCAGACCGCCGCGTGCGCCTCGGCCAGCGCCCGGTAGCTGTCGGCCTTGGCGACCCGCGTCGAGATGGTGAGCAGGCGTGTCACCCCCGCCGCCCGGGCACGGGCGATCACGCCGGGAATGTCCTCGGCGAAATCGGGGAAATCGAGGTGGCAGTGGCTGTCGACCAGCATGGTCTCTTCGGGCTGCGTCTCATCGGGCCGGGGGCGTTCGAAGGCAGGGAGGGGCGGACCCGTCAGGCCGCCGCCTCCGGCCGCTCGAAGCGCGGGAAGATCGGGCTCGGCGCCGGCAGGGCCGTGCCGCCCCGAAGGCGATGCTCCTCGCCGGCGAAGGCGAAGCTGCGGCGATCCACCGGCACCGCGAGCAGGTCGAGCAGAGCGGCGCCCGCCGTCGGCACGAAGGGCTGCACCATCAGGCCGACCCGGCGCAGGGTCTCGACCGTGACGTAGAGCACCGTGTTCATGCGCGCAGGATCGCTCTTGCGCAGTTTCCACGGCTCCTCGGACGCGAAGTAGCGGTTGGCCTCGCCGACCACGGCCCAGATCTCGGCCAGGATCGCGTGCAGCGCGAGATTCTGCATCAGCCTCCTCGCCTTCTCCGGCAGGGCGGCGGCAGCGCTGAGCAGCCGCGCGTCGGCGTCGGTGAAGGCTCCCGGCTCCGGTACGGCGCCGGAAGCGTTCTTCGCGATCATCGAGAGCGAGCGCTGCGCGAGGTTGCCGAGATCGTTGGCGAGATCCGCGTTGATGCGGTTGATGATCGCCTCGTGGTCGTAATTGCCGTCGCCGCCGAAGGGCGCCTCGCGCAGCAGGAAGTAGCGCACCGGATCGACGCCGTAGGTGCCGGCGAGATCGAGCGGATCGACCACGTTGCCGAGCGACTTCGACATCTTCTCGCCGCGGCTCAAGAAGAAGCCGTGGCCGAAGACGCGCTTGGGCAGCGGCAGCCCCGCCGACATCAGGAAGGCCGGCCAGTAGACCGCGTGGAAGCGGACGATGTCCTTGCCGATGATGTGCAGGCTCGCGGGCCAGAACCGGGCGTTGGCCGCCCCCGCATCGGGAAAGCCCGTCACCGTCAGGTAGTTGGTCAGCGCATCGACCCAGACGTACATGACGTGGCCCGGCCGGTCCGGCACCGGCACGCCCCAGTCGAAGGTGGTGCGGCTGACCGAGAGATCCTTGAGGCCGGAGCGCACGAAGCTCGCGACCTCGTTCATGCGCGTCTCGGGGCCGAGGAAGTCCGGCTGCTCCGCGTAGAGCTTGAGCAGGGGCTCTTGGTACCTGGAGAGGCGGAAGAGGTAGTTCTCCTCCTCCATCCACTCGACGGGCGTGTCGGTCTTGATCGAGCGGCGGTTGCCGTCGGGGCCAAGAACGGTCTCGGCCTCGTCGTAATAGGCCTCGTCGCGCACCGAGTACCAGCCGGCATACTTGGCGAGGTAGATGTCGCCGTTGGCCTCCATGCGCCGCCACAGCTCCTGCGCGGCGGCGTAGTGCTCGGGCTCGGTCGTGCGGATGAAGCGGTCGTAGGTGCAGTTCAGGGTATCGGCCATCGCCTTGAAGCGCCCGGCCATGTCGTCGACGAAGGCGCGCGGCGTCACGCCGGCCTTGGCGGCCGTCTGCTGGATCTTGAGGCCGTGCTCGTCGGTGCCGGTGGTGAACAGCACCTCGCGCCCGTCGAGGCGGTGGAAGCGAGCGATCGCGTCGCTGGCGATCACCTCGTAGGCGTGTCCGATATGCGGCGCGCCGTTGGGGTAGGAGATCGCCGTGGTGATGAGGAAGGGCGCCTTCGCCGTCTCGCTCGCGCTCACGTCAGAAGATGTCCCGGATGCAAAGGGTCGGACCGAGATGCCTTGTGGCGCGCAACGCCACGGGACGCAACCGGACCGGCAGGGCCTGCGATCGCCGCCCGAAGCACGATGCGGTGCAATCTCGATCCCTCCGCCGCTCTTCGCAGACGCGAAAAAGCCCCGCCGGGGTCCGGCAGGGCTTCATCGAGCGACGGCGTTGGTGCCGAGCGAAGGGTCGCTTAGGCGGCGCGCTTGGCGGCGACCGGCGAGAGGTTCTCGTTGCCGACCTTGACGGCGCCGACCTTCCTGGAAGCCGGGGCGGTGCCGACGGCAGCGAACTCTCCGGCGGAAACGGTGGTGCCGGCCTTCGGACCCAGGCGGTCGGCCATCAGGGTGACCAGGGCGATGTTGGCGGCGCCGGCGGCGGCGGCAGCGAGGAGAGCCAGAGCGATCATGGTGCGCGTCCCGTGCGGTGTGTTGCGTTGCAGCGTATGTGCCACCACGCAGCCCCCTTTGGTATACCAGACACCAAATGCCAGGCATTCGCTGTACGCATGCATCGGGCCCTCACGAGGCTTAGCCCCCAGGTTTTTGCATTATGGTACCTATTATTCCGGTACTCCGTGCTATTTTGCATGGACACGGACTCGGTGATCTGATTAATCCCCCTCAGTAGCGCTGCATTGAACGGCAAGGCTTCGGCCCGTGCCCTCAGCGTTGTCCGCACGCGCCGGCATCTTCGAGGAAAGTCTGCATGTCGATCGCCAAGGTTCGCGAATCCGCAGAACAGTGGATCGAGCTGCCGGAGCCGGATCTTGACCGGTACGTGTTGCGCACACGGCGCCCTGCCGCCAACGACAACGGCCGGATCTCGGCGGAATCCTTTCGCGTCGTACAGATCGGCGCCTGCGTGGCCCTGATCGGCGCCGCCACGCTTCTGAGCGCCCTGGTCTGACGCCGGTCTCCCTGCGGCGTCGATCCGCAAGGCCGCCTTCGCGGAGCCTGGAGGCAGGCCGAGACACGGGTGTGCTGGACGAAAGACGTCGAGAAGGAAAAAGGCGCCTCACGGCGCCTTTCTTCGTTTGAGCGGGCTTCCTCAGGAGGCCTTGCGGCGACCCTTGGCCTTCGTGCCGGCGCCGCCGTCCTCCTCTCCCTCCGAGCCTTCGAGATTGAGGCTCTCGGCGATCCGGGAGAGCAGCTGATCGGTCTTCTTCTCCTCCTGAAGGGTCTCGTCGAGCAGCTTGGCGGCATCCGCGTAGCCGAGCTGGGTGGCCCAGGTCTTCAACGTACCGTAGCGGGCGATCTCGTAGTGCTCGATCGCCTGAGCACACGCCGCCAGCACCGCGTCCGCGGCCGGGCTGTCCTCGAAATCCTCCAGATCCTCCTCCATCTCGGAGGTCAGGCCCTGCATCGCCTCGCAGGTCTTGGCGCGAGACGGCTTACCGATGATCTCGAACACCTGCTGCAGCCGCTCGACCTGACCGGCGCTCTCCTCGGCATGCGTCTCGAAGGCTTGGCGCAGCTCCTCGTGCTCGGCCGCCTTGGCGGACTTCTTCAATGCACGAACGGACTGCTTTTCCGCGTAATAGACATCTTTCAGGGTCTCGTAGAAGGCGTCCTGCAAGGTCTTCGTCTTGGTAGCCATGGTGGTCCGTCCCCGGATTGTTGAACGAGTAGGCTGCGGGAGCGAACTCACCGGCAGCCTGTCCCGTCGAAACGCCCCGCTTGGCGCCCGGGTCCGCAAATTACTGCGGGGAAGACTGCAAAATTCCGGGAACCTTCGACAGCTTGGACCGCGCAGCCAGCCCCTCAGGACCGCGCCGGCCCCACCGTCGCCTCCGCCAGTTCGCGGAAGGCCGTGAGGATCAGGGGCCGGCGGTCGAGATTGTACACGGCGGCCTCGCGGGCGGCCGTGGCGATCCGCTCGGCGGCCTCCACCAGTCCCAGCAGCCGGGCCGGGCCCTCGCCCTGGCGGCGGTCGATCTCGGCGGCGACGTGGCGCTGCATCGCGTCGAGCGCGGTGGCAAGCAACGGCTCGGCATCGCGGCCGGCCAGCGTCTCGGCGAGCTTGAGCACGCGCCGCCCGTCGGGCTCGGGCAGGCCGGCCAGCAGGGCGGAGACCTCGGCCTCGACCGCGGCGGTGGCGGGATCGAGCAGAGCCACGGCGCGGGCGACCGAGCCCTCGCTGAGCGCCACTGCCCGGGTGAGGGCGGCCCCGTCGGGCGGGGGGAAGGGCGGCGGGAAGCCCTCGATCACGGCGCGCACGTCGGCCTCCGGCAGGGAGCGGAGCGTCAGCGCCCGGCAGCGGGAGCGGATCGTCGGCAGGAGCCGGCCCGGCGCGTGGGAGACGATGAGGAAGAGGGCGCGGGGAGGCGGTTCCTCGATCATCTTCAGGAGCGCGTTGGCGCTGTTGGCGTTGAGATCCTCGGCGCTGTCGACGATGCAGACGCGCCAGCCCCCCTCCCCGCCCGCCGTGGTGCCGAACAGGGCGAGCGCCGCGCGGGCGGCATCCACCGAGATGCGGGTCGGCAGCGTCTTGGCGCCGGGCGCCTGGACCCGGCGGAGCGCGATCAGGTTCGGGTGCGAGAGCGCCGTCACCTGCCGCGCGGCCGCGTGATCCTCCGGCACGTCGAGGGTGTCGGGGGAGGGGAGCGTGCGCGGATCGGCCACCAGCCGGCGCGCGACCCGGTAGGCCAGCGTCGCCTTGCCGATGCCGGGCGGGCCGCCGATCAGCCAGGCGTGGTGGAGCCGGCCCGCGGCCAGCGCCCCGGCGAAGGCAGCCTCGGCCGCCGCATGGCCGAGGAGGCGGGTCTGCTCGCGCGGGCGCGGGACGTTGGCGAGATCCCCCGCCTCGGCCTCCGTGCGGGCCGCCTCGCGGGCGGCGCGGGCGGAATCAGGCCGCATGACCCTGTCCCTCCCGGCCCTGCCCCTCCCCGAAAGCGGGGATCAGGTCCGGCCGCCGGGCGGCGAGGCCGGTGCGGATGGCGGCCTCGACCGCATCGGGATCGGGGCTGGCGTCGATCACGAGGCAGCGCTCCGGCTCGGCCTCGGCGATGGCGCGGAAGCCCGCCCGCAGGCGCTCGTGGAAGCCGAGCGCCTCCGCCTCGAAGCGGTCGGTCTCGCTCCCCTCCCCGCGCCGACGCGCCCGTGCGAGCCCGGATTCGGGGGGGAGATCGAGGATCAGGGTGAGGTCGGGGCACAGGCCCTCCAGCGTCACCCGCTCCAGGCTGGCGATCAGCGCCGGATCGAGGCCGCCCGCCGCGCCCTGATAGGCGCGCGTGGAATCCGAAAACCGGTCGCACAGCACGATCGCCCCGCGCGCCAAAGCCGGACGGATCAGCTCCTCGATATGGTCGATGCGGGCGGCGGCGAACATCAGCGCCTCGGCGAACGGCCCGTAGGGCTTGGCCACGCCCTCGAGCAGCGCGGCGCGCAAGCCCTCCGCCCGGGGCGTGCCGCCGGGCTCGCGGGTGGTCACGACCTCGCGCCCGCCCGCCCGCCGCAAGGTTTCGGCAAGGCGCGCGATCTGAGTGGACTTGCCCGCCCCCTCCCCGCCCTCGAAGGTGATGAAGACGCCCCGCGGCGCATCGCTCGACATGGAGCCGGGGCTAGCACAGCGGGGGCCGGGGCGCGACTAGGCTGCGCTCGCCTTGCGCCCCGTCAGCCAGGAGGCGGCCAGCACCACGAGGCCGACGCTGGCGATCATCAGCGTCGAGACGGCGTTGATCTCCGGATTCACCCCGAGCCGGACCTGGCTGTAGATCCGCATCGGCAGGGTGGTGGCGCCCGGCCCCGAGACGAAGCTCGCGATCACGAGGTCGTCGAGCGAGAGGGTGAAGGCGAGCAGGAAGCCGGCGGCGACCGACGGGGCGATCAGCGGCAGGGTGATGCCGAAGAAGACGCGGGCCGGGCCGGCGCCGAGATCGGCAGCCGCCTCCTCGAGCGAACGGTCGAGACCCTTCAGGCGCGCGCCCACCACCACCGCGACGAAGCCGGTGGCGAAGGTGGCGTGGGCGATGACGAGGGTGGCGATGCCCCGGTCGAGGCCGATGCCGACGAAGAGCAGCAAGAGCGACAGGCCGGTGATGACTTCCGGCATCACCATCGGCGCGTAGAGGAGCCCGGTATAGGCGCCCCGCCCCCGGAACCGGCCGTGCCGGTCGAGCGCCAGCGCGGCGCAGGTGCCGAGCACCCCGGCGATGGCCGCCGAGAGGGCGGCGACCTTCAGCGAGACGAGCGCGGCGGCGATCAGCGGGCCGTCGGCGAACAGCACCCCGTACCAGCGGGTCGAGAAGCCGCCCCAGACCGTGACGAGCTTCGAGGCGTTGAAGGAATAGGCCACCAGCACCAGGATCGGCGCGTAGAGGAAGGTCAGTGCGAGCGCGAGCGCCGCGCGGGCGAAGAGGCTCATCGTCCCCCCTCCCCCGCGCGCCCCTCGGCGGCCTCCTCGCGGCGCAGCTCCGCCTCGCGGAACAGCACCACGGGTCCGACCACGAGGATCAGCAGCAGCACCGCCACCGCCGAGGCGAGCGGCCAGTCGCGGTTGGAGAAGAACTCGCTCCAGAGCACGCGGCCCAGCATCAGCGTGTCCGAGCCGCCGAGCAGGTCGGGGATGATGAACTCGCCCACCATCGGGATGAAGCAGAGCAGCGCTCCCGCCGCGAGGCCGGGCAGGCTCAGCGGCAGGGTGACCGTGAAGAAGGCCCGCGCCCGCGCGGCGCCGAGATCGGCGGCGGCTTCCGTCAGCGCAGGGTCCAGGCGGCTCATCACCGCGTAGAGCGGCAGAACCATGAAGGGCAGGTAGGCGTAGGTCAGCCCGATCAGTACACCGAAGGGCGAATCGAGGATCGGCAGCGGCGCCCCGATCAGGCCGAGCTTGATCAGGGCGGCGTTGAGAAGCCCCTCCGGCTTCAGGATCGCGATCCAGGCATAGACCCGGATGAGAAAGCTCGTCCAGAACGGCACGATCACGAGGGTCACCAGGATCGGCTGCCAGCGCGCGGAGGCACGGGACATGGCGTAAGCCGTCGGCGTGCCGATCAGGACGAGGATCGCGGTGGCGAGCGCGGCGTAGCCCAGCGAGGAGAGGGCGGCGTCGCGGTAGAGCGCGTCGGCCGCGAGCATCTGGTAGTTCTCGAAGTCGAGCGCTTCCAGGAACTCGCGCCAGCCCTCCAGGCCCCCCTGCCAGTCGAGCACGGGCAGGTAGGGCGGCTGCGCCGTGGCCGGCGAGGAGAAGCTGATCTTCAGCGTGACCGCGAAGGGCACGAGGAAGAACAGCCCGAGCCAGACCAGCGGCAGGCCCCGCACGAGGCCGCGGCCGAGGCGTCCGGCGAGATCGCTCCTGTCGCTGGGTTTCATGCCGGCAGCACCCGTGCGGCGTCGGCGGGAATCGCGACGGTGACGGTCTCACCCACCGACGGGGCCGGGTCGCTCCCCGGCAGGGCGGCGGAGGCGCGCAAAGCCGTGCCGTCGGCCATCGCCACCCGGTAGCGGACGCGGTCGCCCAGGAAGGTCGCCTCGCTCAAAGTGCCGGTCAGGCCTCCTGCGCTCTCACCCCCGATCACCAGTCGCTCGGGGCGGATCGCGACCACGACGGAAGCGCCCGCCTCGCCCGCCCCGCTCGCGCGCAGGGTCCCGAGCGCGGTCTCGACGGAACGGACGCCGCCCGGCTCCGCCGGTCCGAGGCGCCCCGCGATCAGGTTCACGTCGCCGAGCAGGCCCGCGACGAAGCGGCTGGCCGGTCGCTCGTAGAGCGCGCGGGGCGGGCCCACCTGCACGAGGCGCCCGCCCTCCATCACGCCGATGCGGTCGGCGAGCGCCATCGCCTCCTCGGCGTCGTGGGTGACGACGACGAAGCTCGTGCCGAGCCGCCGCTGGATCGCCCGCAGCTCCGCCTGCGTCTCCTCGCGCAGGGCCCGGTCGAGGGCGCCCAGCGGCTCGTCGAGGAGCAGGAGGCGCGGCTGGCGTGCCAGCGCCCGGGCGAGTGCCACGCGCTGGCGCTGGCCGCCCGACAGCGTGCCGGGGCGGCGCCCCTCGAAACCTTCGAGCCGCACCAGCCTGAGCAGATCCGCCACCCGCTCGGCGCCTTGCGCCCGGCTCAGGCCGAGACCCTTCAGCCCGTAGGCGAGGTTGGCCGCCACGCTCATGTGCGGGAACAGGGCGTAGGACTGGAACATCATGTTCACGGGCCGCCGGTGCGGGGGCAGCGCCGTCAGATCCGCCTCGCCCAAGCGGATCGTTCCGGAATCGGGCGCCTCGAACCCGGCCACCAGCCGCAGCAGCGTGCTCTTGCCGCAGCCCGAGGGGCCGAGCAGGCAGAAGAACTCCCCGCCCGCCAGATCGAGGGAGACGGCATCGACGGCCCGGTGGGCACCGAAATGTTTGATGACCCGCTCCAGGCGGAGCAGCGGAGCGGACGCGGTCGGCGGTGCGGGATCGGGCAAGATGGCGGACGGCTTCGGTGAGGACGAATGCTCAAGGTAGCAGAATCGGTGCCGAGCGCATCCGCGTCGCGGGCAGGGATCGACGCCGCCCGCCGCCGGGTTCACCCTTTCGTCGGCTTGACGTTCCGCCTCGCCTGAACGACCTCAGCCCATCCGCGCCGGAGCCTAAGCCCTGTCCGCCGTCAAACCCTCGCGCCGCCACGCCGATCTCGGCCCCGACTTCTACGATGTCGTGGCTCCGGCGGATTTTCCGTCCGCGGTCCCGCGCTACCGCAACCGGGCCTGGGCGCGGCGCGTCGGCCTCGACGACCTCTCGGACGAGCAATGGATCGCGCATTTCGCGCGCTTCGCGCCGCTGCCCGGATCGTTCGAGCGGCCGCTGGCGCTGCGCTACCACGGCCATCAGTTCCGCTCCTACAATCCGGAACTGGGGGACGGACGCGGCTTCCTGTTCGCGCAGGCCCACGATCTGCGGGACGGGCGCCTGCTCGATCTCGGCACCAAGGGCAGCGGGACGACGCCCTGGTCGCGCGGGGCCGACGGGCGGCTCACCCTGAAGGGCGGCGTGCGCGAGGTGCTCGCCACCGCCATGCTGGAAGCGCTCGGCGTCGAGACCTCGAAGTCGTTCAGCCTGATCGAGACCGGCGAGGCGCTGGAGCGGGGCGACGAGCCCTCCCCCACCCGCTCGGCGGTGCTGGTGCGGCTCTCCCATTCGCACCTGCGCATCGGCACCTTCCAGCGCTTTCTGTTCCTCGAACAGCCCGAGCACATCGCCCGCCTCGTCGATCACACGGTCGAAACCTACTACCCCGAGATCCGCGCGGACGAGGGGGCTGAGCGCGCCGCCCTGTTCTTCGAGGCGATGGTGGCGCGGGTGGCCCGGATGGGGGCGCAGTGGATGGCCGCGGGCTTCGTCCACGGCGTGCTCAACACCGACAACATCAACGTCACCGGCGAGAGCTTCGATTACGGCCCCTGGCGCTTCGCGCCGGTGCACGATCCGGCCTTCACCGCGGCCTATTTCGACGAGTGGGGCCTCTACAGCTTCGGCCGCCAGCCCGAGGCCCTGTTCTGGAACCTGAGCCGTCTGGCCGATTGCCTGCTTCCCCTCGCCCCGAAGGAGCGGCTGGAGGCGGGGCTCAAGACCTTCGGGCCCGCGCTTCAGGACGCCTTCGCCGAGGCATTGCTGTCCCGGCTCGGCGTCACGCCCCTGCAAGGGGAGGGCGAGGGGGCGGTCCACCGGCTGGTGGGCGCGTTCTGGGCCTTTCTGGAGACGAGCCGCGCGCCCTTCGAGCAGGTCTTCTTCGACTGGCGCGGCGGCTTGGCGAGCGAGGCGCGCGCCGCCCGCAGCCCGGCGGGCGAGCACTACGCGAGCGACGCCTTCCGCCCGGTCCACGCCGCCTTCCAGGCGATGCGGCCGAGCGCGCGGGCCAATCTCGACCACCCCTACTTCGCGCGGGCCACGCCCTGCACGATGCTGATCGAGGAGGTCGAGGCGCTCTGGGCGCCGATCGCCGAGGCCGACGACTGGTCGGCGTTCCACGCCAAGCTCGCCGCGATCGAGACGATGGCCGCGGCCTACGGCACCGCTCCCCTCCCCCCGGAGGTCTGAAGCGGCATGGCAGGACGCTTCGTTCTGGGAGGAAAGACCGCGCTTCTCACGGGGGCGGCGAGCGGCATCGGCGCGGCGCTCGCACCGGCGCTCGCACGGCGTGGCTGCGCGCTGGCCCTGGCCGACCGGGACGCGGAGGGGTTGGCCGCCACGGCCCGCGCAGCCCGCGCCGCGGGCGTCGCCGTCAGCGAGCACGTCCTCGACCTCGCCGACCGGGCGGCGCTTCTCGCCCTGCCGGAGGCGGTCCGCGCCCGGCACGGCGGCCTGCAGCTTCTGATCAACAATGCGGGCGTGGCGCTCGGCGGACGGTTCGAGGACACGGACCCGGCCGACATCGACTGGCTGATGGACGTGAACCTGCACGCGGTGATGCGCCTGACCCATGCCTGCCTGCCCCTGCTGCGGGCGGAGGCCGAGGCTCAGATCGTCAACCTGTCGAGCGTCTTCGGCATCATCGCTCCGGCGGGGCAGGCGGCCTACGCGGCGAGCAAGTTCGCCGTGCGCGGCTTCAGCGAGGCCCTGCGCCACGAGGTCGAGGGCACCGGGCTCGGCGTGACGCTGGTGCATCCGGGCGGGGTCGCCACCGCCATCGCCCGCAACGCCCGCACGCCCCGGCACATCGACGCCCGCGAGGCCGCCGAGGGTCTGGCCGCCTTCGAGCGCCTGCTCACCCTGCGCCCGGAAACGGCCGCCGAGGCGATCCTGCGCGGGATCGAGGCCCGGGCGCCCCGCATCGTCATCGGCGCGGATGCCCGGCGCGCCCTGCTGATCCAGCGCCTGCTGCCGGTGCGCTACTGGTCGCTCATCCGCCGCGCCGTCCGGGACCGATAATCACCATGGCGAGCCTGCGCGCCCACCTCTTCGACCTCACCATCCGGCTCGCCGTGAAGGCACGGATCGGCCGGAGCGTCGATGTCGACACGATCCGCCGGACCTTCGACCGGGCCGCCTTCCCGGCGCCCGCCGGCGTCGTCTTCACGCCCGGCGAACGCGGCGGCGTGCCCGGCGAGTGGGCGCAGGCCGAAGGAGCGGCGGGGCCCGAGCGCCCTACCCTGCTCTATCTCCACGGCGGCGGCTTCATCGCCTGCTCGGCCGCCCTGTACCGCCCCGTCACCGGGCATTTCGCGCTGGCCGGCTTCCGGGTCTTCGCCCCCGATTACCGCCTCGCCCCCGAGCATCCCTTCCCCGCCGCGATCGAGGATGCCGTCGCCGTCTGGGCCGCGCTGGCGCAGGCGGGGCCGGCCGTCATCGCCGGGGATTCCGCGGGCGGCAACCTCGCGCTGGCGACCCTGGTCGAGGCCCGCCGCCTCGGTCTGACGCTGCCGGCCGCCGCGGCCCTGTTCTCGCCCGCGACCGACCTGATCGGGCGCAGCGACTCCTTCCGCACGAATCGGCGGCGCGACGCGATGTTTCGGCTCGAATCCCTGATGCGGCTCGTGCCCGTCTACCTCGCGGGCGCCGACCCCTGCGACCCGCGCGCCTCGCCGATCGAGGCGGAGCTTGCGGGCTTCCCGCCGCTCCTCTTCCATGTCGGGGCCCGCGAGATCCTGCGCGACGATTCCCTGCGGTTCGCCGAAAAGGCGCGGGCGGCGGGCGTGCCCGTCGAGGTCACGCTGTTTCCCGTGGTGCCGCATGCCTGGCAGCTCGCCGAGAGCTTCCTGCCGGAGGCGCGCCGCTCCCTCGACGAGGCGGCCTCGTTCCTTCGGCGCGCTCTGGAAGCGGCCCGGCCCGTGACGGAGACGGCCGCGTGAGCGAGCCCCCCCTCGATCTGCTCATCGTCGGCGCGGGCTTCTCCGGTCTCGCCATGGCGATCCGCGCGCGGCAGGCCGGCGTCAGGCGCCTGCTCGTGCTGGAGAAGGCCGCGGGCGTCGGCGGCACGTGGCGGGAGAACACCTATCCGGGCGCGGCCTGCGACGTGCCCTCCTATCTCTACTCCCTCTCCTTCGCCCAGAAGCCGGACTGGTCGCATCTCTTCGCCCGCCAGCCCGAGATCGAGGCCTATCTGGAAGGGCTCGTCGCCGAGCACGGCCTCGGGCCGCATCTGCGCCTGGGGACGAATGTGCGCCGGGCCGCGTTCGACGAAGGGGCCGGCCTGTGGCGGGTCGAGACCGACGGGGAGACGTTTGCCGCCCGCGTGCTGGTAGGCGCGCTCGGCGCCCTGCACCACCCCGCCCTGCCCCGCCTGCCCGGCCTCGACCGCTTCGCCGGGGCGGCCTTCCACTCCGCGACCTGGGACCATGCCTGCGACCTGAGCGGCAAACGCGTCGGCGTGATCGGTACGGGGGCGAGTGCGGTGCAATTCGTGCCGGAGATCGTCGGCCGGGTCGCCCACCTCACCCAGTTCCAGCGCTCGGCCCCCTGGATCCTCTCCCGCGGCGACCGCCCGACCGGCGCGGTCAGCCGCCTGCTGCTGCGGGCGGGCCCGCTGCGCCGGCTCTACCGGGCCTCGCTGTTCTGGCGGCGCGAGTTGGCGGCGCTGGCGGGCTTCACTCGGGTCTCGCGGGTGACTGCGCTGGCGGAAGGCCTCGCGCGGCGGCATCTCGAAGCCTCGATCGCGGACCCGGCGCTCCGAACGAAGCTCACGCCCGATTACCGGCTCGGCTGCAAGCGGGTGCTGCTCTCCGACGACTACTACCCGGCGCTGGCCCGTCCGAACGCGAGCCTCGTGACCGAGCCGATCCGCGAGGTCCTGCCCCACGCCGTCGTCACCGCGGACGGGCGCGAGCACGCCCTCGACGTGCTGATCTTCGCCACCGGCTTTTCCCCCGGCGGCAGCGTCCTGCGCACGGAGATCGTCGGGCGCGGGGGCCGCAGCCTGCTGGAAGCCTGGAAGCCCGGCGCGGACGCCTTCCGGGGCGTGTCGGTCGCGGGCTTTCCGAACTTCTTCCTGCTGCTCGGGCCCAATACCGGGCTCGGCCACAACTCGGTGCTCTTGATGGTCGAGGCGCAGGTCGCCCACGTGCTCGACGCCCTGCGCCGCCTTGCCGACCATCCCGACAGCGTGATCGAGGTGCGGCCGGAGGCGCAGGCGCGCTTCCGCTCCGAGGTCGATGCGCGGATGCGGGACAGCATCTGGACGCGCGGCGGCTGCGGCAGCTGGTATCTCGACCGGGCGGGCCGCAACCGCACCCTCTGGCCCGGCACGGTGGGCGATTACGTGCGCGGCACCCGCCGGCTGCGGGCGCAGGACTATCGCCTGACCGGGCCGGAGCGATCCTGAGCCGGCGTCGACGTCGCGGGCCAAGCGGCCTTCCCACGACCCGCACCGAAGGCGACGCCCCTCAGGGCGCGTCGGCTAGCGCCCGCGCCAGCCCCTCGTAGACCCGCGGATCGGACATCTGCGCCACGTTGAAGCGCATGAAGCCGCCGGCCGTCTGCGCCACGCTGAAGACGTTGCCCGGGGCAAGGACGAGATCGTCGCGAAGAGCGCGGCGGGCGATTTCGGCCGCGTCGCGCCCGTCCGGCAGGCGGCACCAGAGCGTGTAGCCGCCGCGCGGCAGGAGCCAGGGTGTGATGCCGAGGCCGGCGAGGCGGGCGGCGGCCTCCCGGCGCGCCCGCGACAGGCGGCGGCGCAAGCCCTCCAGATGCTTGCGGTAGCTGCCGTCGGCCAGCGTCCCGGCAACGAGTTCGGCGGCCACGGGACTCGGGCCGCCGAAGCTCGTCGCGACCTGAAGATCGACCAGGGCCTCGATCCAGTCGGGACGCGCCGCCACGTAGCCGCAGCGGATCGAGGCGGAGAGCGTCTTCGAGAAGCTTCCGACCCGGATCACGCGGTTCAAGCCGTCGAGGGCGGCGAGCCGGGGCGAGGGCTCGGGCTCCAGATCGGCGAAGATGTCGTCCTCGACGATGACGAGGTCGTGGGCCGCGGCCAGCGTCAGGATCCGGTGCGCGATGCCGGGAGAGAGCGTGGCGCCGGTCGGATTGTGGAGCGCGGAATTGGTGAGGTAGAGGCGCGGACGATGCTCGGCCAGCGCCGCGGCCAAGCGCGCGGGATCGGGGCCGGTCGCGGTGTAGGGCACACCGACGATCCGCACGCCGTGCGCCCGCAGCAGGGCCTGGAAGTTGAAGTAACAGGGATCGTCCACGATCACCGCGTCGCCGGGCCGAAGCAGGAGGCGGCCGATCAGGTCGATGGCTTGCGTGCCCGAGCCGGTCAACAGCACCTGCTCCGCGCCCGCCTCGATCCCCTCTCCCGCGAGCCGCCGCACGAGCAGGCGGCGCAGGGCCGGCATGCCGCGGGTCGCCCCGTAATCGGTGAGCACCGCGTCCTCGGCCCGGGCGAGCCCGCGCACGGCCCGGCGGATCGCCGCGTTCGGCATCCACTCGGCGGGAAGCCAGCCGCAGCCGGGCTTGAGCGTGCCGGGCCCGGCATCGAGCGACTGGCGCGAGATCCAGAGCGGATCGATCGCCCGGTCCCGCCGGGGCTCCGCCTCGGTCAGCGCCAGGGGCGAGACCGCCCCGCAGACGTAGAAGCCCGAGCCCGGGCGGGGCCGGATCAGCCCCTCCGCCGCCAGCCGGTCGTAAGCCTCGACCACCGTCGAGGGCGAGACGCCCATGATCGCGGCCAGGCGCCGGATCGAGGGCAGCCTTTCCCCCGGTGCCAGACTGCGCGCGGCCAGCCTCTGGCGGATCGCCGCCATCACCGCCCCGGTACGGCCGCCCGCGACTTCCGTCTCACGATCCATCGGGTGTGCGGGTCCGCCGAGCCATACAGTTCGGCGCAAAGCGTACGGGACCGTGCCTGTCGCCGCCAGCGCCCGCCTCCTACCGTCGCGCCGAATCCGGGAACGAGCGATGCGGCGAGACGAGAAAAGATCCTGGGCGGGCTGGGGTCACGGCCTTCTCGGCGTGGTGATCTTCAGCGGATCGCTTCCGGCGACGCGGGCAGCGGTCGGCGGCTTCACGCCGCTGTTCCTGACCTCGGCCCGGGCGGTGATCGCCGCCGGGCTCGGGGCGGCGCTGCTGGCGCTGCTGCGGCAGAAGCGGCCGGGCCGGCGCGACCTCGGCGCCCTCCTGGTCGTGGCGCTGGGCGTGGTGATCGGCTTTCCCCTGCTCACGGCCCTAGCGCTGCAGCACATCACCTCGGCCCGCTCCATCGTCTTCATCGGCCTGCTGCCGCTGGCCACCGCCCTCTTCGGCGTCCTGCTGCGCGGGGGCGAGCGGCCGAGACCAGCCTTCTGGCTCTTCTCCGTGGCGGGCAGCCTGCTGGTGGCGGGCTTCGCGCTGGCGCGGGGCGAGGGCACCGATCCGGTCGGCGACCTGCTGATGGCGGCGGCGATCCTGCTCTGCGGCCTCGGCTACGCGCAGGGCGCGCTGCTGTCGCGCCGGCTCGGCGGCTGGCAGGTCATCTCCTGGGCGCTCGTGCTCTCGGCTCCCGCCATGATCGTTCTGGCAGCCGCCACCCTCCCCGCCGCGTGGAGCGGGATCGGCGCCTCGGCCTGGGCCGGGCTCGCCTACGTCTCGGTGTTCAGCATGCTGGTGGGCTTCGTGTTCTGGTACCGCGGGCTGGCCCTCGGCGGCATCGCCGGGGTTGGACAGTTGCAACTGCTCCAGCCCTTCCTCGGTCTGGCGCTCGCCGGCCTGCTGCTGCACGAGCCCGTCGAGGGCGCCATGCTCGCGGTCGCCGCCGGGGTGGTGCTCTGCGTCGTCGGCGCCAAGAGATTCGCGTGAGTCCCCCGTCAGAAGCCGCCCGCCTGATCGAAATCGAGATAGGCGGTCTCGATCACGATCTGCGTGCGGCTGATGACTTCGAGCTTGCGCAGGATCTCGGAGACGTGGGCCTTCACCGTCGAATCGCCGACCTGCAATTCGTGGGCGATCTGCTTGTTGAGCTTGCCCTGGCGGATCATGGCGAGCACCCGCATCTGCTGCGGCGTCAGGCGCGCGACGCGCTCGGCGACCGGCGGCTTGTCGCCGCCCCGCGCCGGGGCCGGGGCGAGGTCGGGCGGCATGAACAGGGCGCCGCCGAGCACCTCGGAGATCGCCCGGGTCAGGGTCGCCTTGTCCACGGCCTTGGGCACGAAGCCGGCCGCGCCGTGGCGCAGGGCCTCCTGCATGATGCGCGGCTCGGTGAGCCCCGAGACGATCAGGATCGGGATGCGGGGGAAGCGGGTGCGGATCGCCACCAGCCCGTCGAAGCCGGTCACCCCCTGCATCGAGAGGTCGAGCAGCGTCAGGTCGATGGCGGGGTTCCGGTCCAGGATCTCGCAGGCCGCGCGGATGCCGTCGGCCTCGTGCAGTTCCGCCGTGGGGAAGGCCAGGGCGATGGCGCTCGCCAGCGCCTCGCGGAAGAGCGGGTGATCGTCGACGACGAGGAGGCGCAGGGCGCTCTCGGCGTTGAGCGGTGCCGCGGCCGCGGGGCCGCCCTCGACGTCCGATGCTGCGTGAGCCATCATCGCCTTCATGCCTTCCGGCGGGCCGCGCTCCCCGGCAGGCGGCCCCTGTCCCGGACTCTTTTAAGGCATTTGGGCCGGCGCGGCTCCCGGTCTTTCGTACCCCCTTCGCGCGGTTCCTCGCGCGCTTCCCGTCCCTGCCCGTCACCCGCCCTCGAGGACGAGCTGGCGCCGGCCGGGGCGATGCCCCTCCGAGCCGGTCTCGCGAAAGCCGAGCTTGTGCAGCAGGCCCCAGGAGGCGACGTTGCCGGGCCGGCACTCGGCCACCACGACCCGGCGCGGGAAGCGGCGGCGCAGGCACGCGACGGTGGCCGAGACGGCTTCGGCCCCGAAGCCGCGCCCGCGGGCGGCCCCTCCGATCCAGTAGCCGATCTCGATCGCCCCCTCGCCGCGCAGATGTGCGCCGACGACGCCGACGAGGGAAGCGTTCCGATGACCACCTTCGTGGAGGTCGCCGGGGCTGGCGGGATCACGGTGCCAAGCGCCGAGGAAGCGGTCGCGCCCGTGCCGGGCCGAGCCGATCAGTGCCCGGGCATCGTCGAGCGTGAAGGGATCGGTGAGGAAATCGACGGCGCCGGTGATGGCGGGATCGTCGGTGAGGGCGCGCAAGGCCGGCGCGTCCCGGGCCTCCAGCGGCGCGATCGACAGGCGCGCCGTCTCGAAACCGGGCAGGTCGGTCAGGCTGTCGCGACGGGCGCGGCGGAAGAACATGGCGGAGTCTTACGCGCAGATGAGGGAGTAAACGAACGAGGCCGCCCACCCCATCCATCACATCTCGAAAAATTCCCGGCTCGAAAAAATCCGGCCGGCCCGGCATGGGAGACCTGCGGCCCGTGATGCGAACCATCGCGGCGGGCGCCGGTTGCCCTGCGAGGAGATCCCGATGACCGAGACCCGCGACGAGATCCGGGGTGACACCCGCTTCGAACCCCAGGCGCCGCTCAGCGTCGCCGCGCGCAGCGCCTGTCCGCGCTGCGGCCGGGGCCACCTGTTCAAGGGCTTCCTGGAGATCGCCCCGGCCTGCGACGCCTGCGGGCTCGACTTCTCCTTCGCCGACCCGGCCGACGGCCCGGCCTTCTTCGTGATGATGACCACGGCGATTCCCGCCGTGGCCTTCGGCCTGTGGCTGGAACTGACCTACGATCCGCCGCTCTGGCTGCACTTCGTGCTGACGCTGCCGGTGGTGTTGATCACCTGCACGCTCCCGTTGCGCTTCTTCAAGGGATGGCTGGTGGCGAGCCAGTACGTGCACCGGGCCGAGGAGGGGCGGCTCGCCCGACCCGCGCCGCCCGCGGACGCGGCCAAGCCGAGTGCCGTCGAGACGGACGCATCCGGCATCCGCTGACCGGGTTCAGGAACCGGGCCCAGGATCCGGGCCAAGGAACCGAACCAAGGAACCGAGCCAAGAAAAAGCCCGCCCCGTGGGACGGGGCGGGCTCTTCTTCGCGGCCGGTGCGGCCGGGCGTCAGTGCGCGGCGGGCGCGAGATTCGCCGGCGGGTGGATCACCATCTCGGTGAACGGGTAGACGTAGGCCTGGAGCATCACGAGGCCGCCGACGAGGCAGGCCAGCACGATCGAGTGCCAGAACACGAAGCGCAGGATCTTGCTCTCCTGGCCGAAATAGCCCGTCGCGGTCGAGGCGACGACGATCGACTGGGCGTCGATCATCTTGCCCATCACGCCGCCGGACGAGTTCGCCGAGGCCATCAGGATGCCCGATAGGCCGAGCTGCTCGGAGGTGATCCGCTGCAGGCCGCCGAACAGCACGTTGGAGGCCGTGTCCGAGCCCGTCAGCGCGACGCCGAGCCAGCCCAGCAGCGTGCCGAAGAACGGGTAGAGGATGCCCGTGCCGGCAAACGCCAGACCCAGCGTGGCGTCGACGCCCGCGTAGCGGGTGAGAACGCCGAGCGCCAGCATCGCCGCGATGGTGATGAGCGAGTAGCGCAGCACCCAGATCGTCTCGAGATAGGCGGTGACCAGGCGCGCCGGGGAGAAGCGCATGATCAGGCCGGAGATGATCGCGGCAAAGAGCACGCCCGTGCCGGTGTAGGACATGTAGGTGAAGTTGAAGATCGCGGCCTCGGCCTTGGGCGCAGCCTCCACGGGCGGCACCTTCATGATCATGTTGTGCAGGCCCGGCACCTCGTACTTCCACGAGAAGATCGGGTTGACGATCCCCTTGAACCAGCCGGTGCCCCAGATCGCGACGATGATCGAGAGGATGATCCACGGCACCCAGGCCATGAGGATCTCCTGCGAGGAGGCGGTGCGGCCGCCCAGATGCACCTTGGGCAGATCACCGGGGACGCCGGCACCGAGGGAGGCGGGCTTGGGCGCGCCGTAGCCGATCGACGGATCGTGGCCGCGCAGGGCCGGGGAGGTCCAAACCTGGGCCGGACGCCAGACCTTGAGGAAGGCGACGAGGGCGGCCATCGAGACCAGCGAGGCGCCGATGTCGACGATCCAGGGGTTGATGTAGTTCGAGATCAGGAACTGGGCGAGCGCGAAGGAGACGCCGCAGACCGCGATCGGCGGCCAGATCGCCATCATGCCGCGGAAGCCCGCGAACACCCAGATCAGCCAGAACGGCACGATCACCGAGAAGAACGGCAGTTGCCGGCCGATCATCGCGCCGAGCACGTAGGGGTCGTAGCCCGTCACCGAGGCCAGACCCTGAACCGGAGCGCCGAGCGCGCCGTAGGCGACGGGTGCGGTGTTGGCGATGAGCGAGAGGCCGGACGCGGCCAGCGGCGAGAAGCCGAGCCCGATCAGGATGGCGCCCGTGACGGCCACCGGCGTGCCGAAGCCGCCCGCGCCCTCGAAGAAGGCACCGAAGGCGAAGGCCACCAGCAGGAGCTGGATGCGCCGGTCCTCGGTGATGCCGGCCACCGATTGCTGGAGGACGGCGAACCAGCCCTTCTCCACCGTCAGGCGGTAGAGGAAGATGACGTTGAGGATGATCCAGCCGATCGGGAACATGCCCGTGACGACGCCGAGGATCGTGGCGCGGACGGCGAGATCCGTCGGCATGCCGAAGGCGACCACCGCCACGAGGAAGGCGACGATGAGGGCCAGAACGGCGGCGATGTGGACCTTGATCTTGCCGCTGGCGATCATGCCGAGCAGGGCGATGACCGGCAGCGACGCGACGAAGGTCGAGAGCCACTGGCTCCCGAATGGATCGTAGACCTGATTCCAGGGTGTCACGGGCGGCGCCCTCCTCCGATGCCCGGATCTTGTGCCGGGCCTAGCCTTGGGTGCTAGCAGAGCCGTTAATCCCGCTCAACGCACGTAATCATGTATCCAGGGCAAGTGTCGTGGATCTGCATCAGGTTAGCGCCCGCCGGGCCCGCCGCGGCGGGCAAGGGCACGCATTTTACCGGCCTTAATCGGGCGCGCCTCGGAACAGGGAGGGCGCCCCACGGTTCCCCCGCCACGACTTCAGAGGCCAGGGAGCCTTCCCCATGTTCATGCGCGTCGACAAGCTGCAGGCCGAGTTGCCCGCACCCAAGCGTCGGGATCCGAACGCGGCGGCTGCGCTGCAGGAACTGCTCGGTGGCAAATACGGCGAGATGTCCACGCTCGGGAACTACATGTTCCAGAGCTTCAACTTCCGCAGCAAGGACAAGCTCAAGCCGTTCTACAGCCTAGTGGCGAGCATCACGGCGGAGGAACTCGGCCACGTGGAACTGGTGAGCAACGGCGTGGCCATGCTCAACAACGGCCCCGACAACGATGGCGACAAGACGGATGGAGGCGACATCTCCGGGGCGCCGTTCGAGGATATGAAGGACATCCGGCTCGCCGCCGCCTTCCTCTCGAATGGCGGCGGCGCGGCGCCGATCAACAGCAACGGCGCCTCTTGGAACAACGACTTCATCACCTCGACGGGCAACGTCGTCGTCGACCTGCTGCACAACTTCCACCTCGAATGCGGCGCCCGGCTGCACAAGCTACGGGTCTACGAGACCCTCTCGGACCCCACGGGCCGGGAGGTCTGCGGCTACCTGCTGGTGCGCGGTTCGGTCCACGCCCACGCCTACGCCCTGGCGCTCAAGCAGATCACCGGCGTCGAGATCGAGAAGTTCCTGCCGACGCCCAACATCGTCCTCGACAAAATCCCGGAATGCCAGAAATACCTCCAGGAGGGCTCGCACCGCCGGCTCTATACTTGGAGCCCGAACGACTACAAGGATATCGCCGGCCTTTGGGGCAATGGCGAGCAGGCGCTGCCGGGCGACCCGCCGGGCGAACTCGAGGTCGTCGACGGCATGCCGGACGGCGGCAAGATCCACCAGCTCACCGGCGTCCCCTCCGCCTTCTCGCCGGATTACGCGCCGGAGGAGATGTTCGAGATCGCCCAGAAGCTGACGAAGAAGGCCCGCTGAGGCGACGAGGCGCGGGGCGTGAAGTGAATTCACGCCCCGCGCCGTCATCCGAGAGAACGCATTCTATCCCGCGAGATCGTCCAGGGAAACGCCGAGCGCTGCCGCGAGCTTGCCGTAGGTCTCGATGCTGCCCTCCCTGGCTCCGGTCTCGATCTGAGATAGGTAGGCCTGGGCGATGCCGGCCTTCTTCGCCAGCGCTGCCCCGCTCAAGCCGCGATGTTCGCGCCAGACGCGGACTCTGTTCTCTCCGGACAGAAGACGCTCCACGATTGCGGCCGGGATCAGCTCCTCCTCACCCGCTTCGAGTTTGCGCCGAAACTCGGCCACGGCGACGCGATCGGCGTTGTCCTCGGCGGCCGCCAGCAAGGTTTCGAAATCCGCCTCGGACAGCAGTACGAGGCGTTCGCCACCAGGGCTGGTGATGATCTGGGGATTCATGATCGTCATGCCTTCTCCACCGATCAGTCGTAAACGCCGCCGCGCGGCGCGATCCTGATGACGGCGATGATCTCGCCTTCCGCGGTGAAGAGCACACGCCAATCACCAATCCGAAGGCGCAGAACACCCGGCTCGCCTCGAAGAGTCTTTACATTGTTGGCGAGCGAATCGGGATCCACGGCGTATTGCTCGATCTTGGAACGGATTTTCCACGAGAGATCGATTGGAAGTCGGGCCAGGACCTTCAAGGCAGCCTTGCTGTAGGTAACCTGCACCATGGCCGACATCCATAGCAATTCGCTATGGATGTCTCAATCCGCGATCCGGCCGGATCGCGACATTCGGTTGCGCTCGAAGCAGGAGCCCTGCTTCTCACAGCCCCTTGCGCGCCGCCCGCCACAGCCGCCACAGGCGCCGCCAGCGCGGAATCTCGATCAGGCTGTTGAGCGGGTCGTAGCCGGGCCGCTCCATGACCGCGAGATAGGGCTCGACCAGGGCCACCGGCAGGAAGGCGGGCCGGGCTGCGGGCGCTATGGTGGCGCGGGCCGCTTCGTAAGCCTCCAGGTGCCGCCGCGCGAGCGCCCGCAGCTCGGCGCAGGCGCGCACGAGGCCGGGGCCGCCGCGGCCCGAGACGATGTCCTCGCGGGTGACGCCGTTCTGGCGCAGCAGGTCGCCGGGCAGGTAGACCTGTCCCTGCCGGGCGTGCCAGGGCAGCGCCCGCAGGAGCCCGGTGATGCCGTAGGCCACGCCCGCATGTCCCGCGGCGGCCGCCCCGCCGGGCTCGGCCCCGTCGGCGAGCACCAGCCCGGAGAGGCGGATCAGCGCGGAGGCGGTCTCGCCGCAATAGCCCTCCAGATCGTTCACCCGGGGCATCGGGTCGTCGTAGAGATCGAAGACGCGGGCGTCGATCAGGTCCACGAAGGGCTGGCGCCCGAGGCGGCGCCCGACGATCGCGTCCTCCAGGGCCGCCGCGACCGGATTGGCCCGCACGTCGCCGCGCGCCTCGCCCTGGAGTGCGTCGCGCCACCATTGCAGGCGGATCTCCCCCGCCATCGGGTTCGAGGCCGCCTCGCGGACCCGGGCGACCGTGAGGCTGAAAGCCGAGAGCGCGTAGAGATGCGGGCGGAAGGCGGCGGGCGCGAAGAGCGTGGCGAAGTAGCGGTCCGGGTCGCCCTCGCGCACCAGCTCCTCGCAGTGCCGGAACGCGAAGGCCAGACCGGCGCTGCCGGTCTCGGGGCTGCTCGTCTCGGTTCGGGTCTCGGGGCGCGTCATGGAGCGGGGCTCATGCGGCGGTGAGGAGGATCAGGCGACGGCGATCAGCGCGGCCGCGACCTTGCGGTTCTCGGCCATGAGGATGTTGTAGGTGCGCGCCGCCGCTCCCGTCTGCATGGCATCGACGCCGATGCCCGCGGCCTTGAGGCGCTGGCGCAGCGGATCGGGCAGGAAGACAATGTCGGCGCCGGTGCCGATGAGAAGAAGCTCGATGCTCTCGGCTTCCGCCAGCACCGGGCCGAGGCTGCGCGCGTCGATGGCGGCGGGCGCGTCCACCTCCCAGGCGCGGATGCCGGAGGGCAGAAGCAGGATCGAGCCGCGATGGGACATCTGCCCGAAGCGGAAGCCGCCATTGCCGTAGGCGTCGATGCCGTGACGGCCGGGCAGGAAGCCGTCGTGAATCTGGCCGGGATGACGCGTTTCGCTCACGCCGCGGCCTACTCGGCCGCCTGAGGCAGCCCGGCCTCGCGCTGCGATGATTTCGCACCCGACAGGCGCAGGCCGATATAGATCAGCGACGGCGTCGAGACGAAGATCGCCGAGTAGGTGCAGATCACCACGCCCGCGAGCATCACCACGGCGAAGCCCTTGATCGCCTCGCCGCCGAACAGCACCAGCGCCACGAGCGACAGGATCGTCGAGAGCGAGGTCATCACCGTGCGCGACATGGTGGAGTTGATCGAGAGGTTCAGGAGTTCGACCACGGGGATCGTCTTGTAACGGCGCATCAGCTCGCGGGTCCGGTCGAACACCACCACCGTCTCGTTGAGCGAGTAGCCGACGATGGTCAGGATCGCGGCGATCGAGGTCATGTTGAACTCGATGCGGGTGACGATGAAGATGCCGACGGTGAGCACGATGTCGTGCAGGGTACCGACGATGGCGCCGAGCGCCAGCTCCCGCTCGAAGCGGAACCAGAGATAGAGCAGCACCGCCAGCACCGAGAGCACGACGCCGACCGTGCCGGACTGCACCAGTTCGCCCGAGACGCGCGGACCCACGGTCTCGGTGCGGCGGAAGTCGTACCCGGCGTCGAAGGCGGCATGCGCCTTCTGCATCACCGCGGTCTGGCCCTGCTCGCCCGCCTGGAGCGGGAAGCGCACCAGCACCTGCCCCTCGCCGCCGAGTTCCTGCACCTCGGTCTCGCCGAAGCCGAAGCCGTTGGCGGTGTGGCGGATCTCCGCGACATCCGCCGTCCGACCGGCCTTGGCCTGCAGCTCGACCAGGGTGCCGCCCTTGAAGTCGATGCCGTAGTTCAGGCCGACCGTCAGGAACAGCACCACGGTCGCCACCGACACGAGCGCCGAGAGCGGGAAGGTGAAGCGCCGGAACCGCATGAAGTCGAAATGCGATTCGTCGGGCCAGAGGCGAAGGAGGCGCATGGTCGGTCTCGAAGCGTGGGAAGCGCCGGGCGCCCCCCTGAGAGTAGCATGGCGCGGCCGGGGGGCCGGCGCCGGAGGGGAGCGCGGTCGGCGCGCTCCTCAGAACGGCAGGGCCTTGGGCCGGAACACGTTGTACCACACTGCGATCATCATGCGCGTCAGCGTCACCGCCGTGATGACCGTGGTGAGGATGCCGAGGATGAACACCACGGCGAAGCCCTTCACCGGGCCGGAGCCCATGAAGAACAGCAGCAGCGCGGCGATCGCCATGGTCGAGTTCGAGTCGATGATGGTGGCGAAGGCCCGGTCGAAGCCGGCCTGGAGCGCCGAGACCAGGGAGCGGCCGGAACGGGCCTCCTCGCGCATGCGCTCGTAGATCAGCACGTTGGAATCGACCGCGGTGCCGATGGTGAGCACGATGCCGGCGATGCCCGGCAGCGTCATGGTCGCCTCCAGCACCGACATCAGGCCGAGGATCAGGCCCACGTGCACGATGAGCGCGATGTTGGCGATGAAGCCGAACACGCCGTAGGTCGCGAACATGAAGACGATGACGAGGCCCGCGGCCACCAGGGTCGCCTTCTGGCCGGCCTCGATCGAGTCGCGGCCGAGACCCGGTCCGACGACGCGGCGCTCGACCACGGTGAGCTTGGCCGGCAGCGCGCCGGCGCGCAGCAGCACCGAGAGGTCGTTGGCGTCCTTGACGGTGAAGTTGCCGGTGATCTGGCCCGAGCCGCCGGTGATCGCCGAGCGGATCACGGGGGCGGACTGGATCACGCCGTCGAGCACGATCGCCATGCGCCGGCCGACATTCTCCGAGGTCGCCTGACCGAAGCGCTGGGCCCCGCGCAGGTTGAACTTGAAGCTCACCATCGGCTCGTGGGTCTGCGGGTCGAAGGCGGGCTGGGCGTCGGTGAGGTCGCTGCCGTCGGCCATGACGCGACGCTCGACCGGCACCTTGGCCCCGCCCTCGTCCTTCGAGGGCAGCATGTCGACGTCGCCCGAGGGCGAATCGGCCAGCATGCGAAATTCGAGCTTGGCGGTCTTGCCGAGCTGGTCCTCCAGCTCCTGCGGGTTCTGCAGGCCCGGCACCTGAACCAGGATGCGGTCGGCGCCCTGCTGCTGGATCGACGGCTCCTTGGTGCCGCCGAAATCGATGCGCTTGCGCACGACCTCGATCGCCTGGCTCACCGCGCGGCGGGTGCGGTCGTTGATGCCGGCATCGGTGAGCACGAGCCCGATCGTGCCGTTCTCGGCCTCGTTGACCGCCAGCGTCTGGCCGCCGCCGGGGCCGGCGAGCGGGTTGTTGATGGGCTGGGCGAGTTCGCGCAGCTTCGGCATCACCCGGGCGCGGGCCGCCGCGTCGGGAATGCGCAGCTCGACGCCGCGGTTGATCACGCGGATGCCGCCCTCCGGCGAGACCGAGGCCTCGCGCAGGATGCGGCGCACGTCGTCGCGCAGGCCCGTGGTCAGCGAGCGGACCAAGTCGGGCTGGTCGATCTCCAGCAGGATCTGCGAGCCGCCCTGCAGGTCGAGGCCGAGCACGATCGCCCGCTGCGGGATGATCCAGCTCGGGAACCAAGAGGGCAGCGATTGAATGAAGGCCTTGCGGCTGTCGGCCGGCACGAAGCTCGGCACCGCGAGGCTGAGGCCGATCAGGATGACGGCGAGCGTCGCGACGATCTTGGTTCTCGTGAAACGCAGCATCCGCCCGATTCCGACTTTTTGTCATTGGTGCCGGGCGTCGACGCCCGGCACGCTCACGCCGTCCCTCAGGAACTCTTGCCCTCAGGAGGCCTTGACGGGCGCGCCCTTGACGCGAACCTCGGAGATCATCGAGCGGACGACCTTCACGCGCACGTTCGGGGCGATCTCGACTTCGATCTCGGAGCCCTCGTCGGACACCTTGGTGACCCGGCCGATCAGACCTCCGGTGGTCACAATCGTGTCCTCGCGGCGCACGTTCTTGACCATGTTCTGGTGATCCTTGAGCCGGCGCTGCTGCGGGCGCAGGATCAGGAAGTACATGATCACGAAGATCAGGACGAAGGGCACGAATTGCAACGCGACGTCCATGCCGCTTCCGGCACCGGCTCCTTGCGCGAAGGCGGGGGTGATCAACGCGGGTGTCTCCTGATCGAGGGCAAGGGATCGAGGGCAACCGGCCCGTGAGGCCCGGCGGCGCCGGAGCCTTACGACGACGGACCTGCCGAGAACGGCTTGCCGAAAAGCGCGCGGACTATAGCGAGGGGCGACTCGAAAGCAACGGCAGGCGGTCGCATCTGGATCGGCGATGCCGAGGTTCCCCTGTCCGGCCTCCTCGGCCTACAAGGCGCCCTCCCCCGAGACCGGACACTCGCCATGGCCTCCGAGCCGACGCCCGCCGACCCCCTTCCCCACCTTCTCCCGCTCCTGGAGCGGATCGCCGCAGCCCTGGAGCGCGCCGCCCCGCCCGCCGTCCCGCGGGTGGACACGGGCGCCGCCGACGCCTTCCTGTGGGGACCCGAGCGCCGGCTGATTCCGGTGCCGCGGGTCAACCGGGTCGAGATCGGCATCCTCACCGGGATCGACCGCGCCCGCGACACCCTGGTGGAGAACACCGAGCGCTTCGCGCGGGGGCTTCCGGCCAACAACGCCCTGCTCTGGGGCGCGCGCGGCATGGGCAAGTCCTCGCTAGTCAAGGCGGCCCATGCCGAGATCAACGCCCGGCGCTCCGCCGACACGCTGCCGATGAAGCTCGTCGAGATCCACCGGGAGGACATCGAGGCGCTGCCCGAACTCATGAGCCTGCTGCGGGGCGACCCCCACCGCTGGCTGGTGTTCTGCGACGACCTCTCGTTCGACGCCGACGACACCTCCTACAAGTCGCTCAAGACGGCGCTCGACGGCGGCATCGAGGGACGGCCGGAGAACGTCCTGTTCTACGCCACCTCGAACCGTCGCCACCTGCTCGCCAGAGAGATGGTCGAGAACGAGCGCTCCACCGCGATCAATCCCGGCGAGGCGGTGGAGGAGAAGGTCTCGCTCTCCGACCGCTTCGGCCTCTGGCTCGGCTTCCACAAGTGCAGCCAGGACGAGTACCTGGCGATGATTTCCGCCTACGCGGAGCGCTACCGGCTGGCGATGGAGCCGGACCGGCTGCGGGCCGAGGCGCTCGAATGGGCCACCACCCGCGGCTCGCGCTCGGGACGCACGGCGTTCCAGTTCATCCAGGATCTGGCCGGACGGCTGGGCCAGCGGCTGGAGGGGTAGTCTTCCGGTCGACCCGGCTCGCCGTCACCTCGCGTGCGACCGATCCGAAAGGGGCGGCGAAGCCTCGCCCTGACGGACACTGCTCGAACGAAAAGGGCGGCCCCTCGCGGGGCCGCCCTTCGTCCTCGATCCGGGAAGAAATCAGTTGCCGGCGAGATGCGGCATCGGGTCGACCGGGGTCGCGCCCTTGCGGATCTCGAAGTGCAGCTGGGGCGAGGTCACGTTGCCGGTAGCGCCGGACTTGGCGATCGTCTGGCCGCGCTTGACCTTCTCGCCGGGGCGCACGTCCAGCTCGCCGTTATGGGCGTAGGCCGAGACGTAGCCGTTGTTGTGCCGCACCAGCACCAGCTTGCCGTAGCCCTTCACGTCCGAGCCCGCATAGGCCACGGTGCCGTCCTCGGCCGCCTTGACCGGCGTGCCCTCGGGCACGGCGATGTTGATGCCCTCGTTGCCGCTCGAGCCGTAGGCGTTGATGATCCGGCCCTTGGCGGGCCAGCGGAAGGACTCGGCCGCCTGCTGGGCGGGCGGGGCCGCCGCGGGGATCGGGGCGGAGGCGTCGGCGCTCGCCACCTTCACCGGGGCGGACTCCTTCACCGGAGCCTTCGCCGTCTCTTTGGCGGCTTCCTTGGCGGCGGCCTTCGCCGCGGCCTCGGCGGCGCGCGCCTCCGCGACCTTCTTGGCGGCGTCCGCCTTGGCCTGCTTGGCCTCGGCCTCGGCCTTGCGGGCGGCCTCCGCCTTCGCGGCTTCCCTGGCGGCCTCCTTCGGATCCGGCTTGGCCTCGACCTTGGCGACCTTCTCGGGGGCCTTCTGGCCCGGGCGCACATGCGCCTTGGCATCCGCCGCCTTCTTGGCCTCAGCGGCCTTCTCAGCGGCCTTGGCGTCGGCGAGCTTCCTGGCCTGGGCGGCCTTCTCGGAGGCCTTGGCTTCGGCGGCCCGGGCCTCGGCGATCTTGGCGGCGGCGGCCTGACGCTCGGCCTCGCGGCGGGCCTCCGTGGCCTTCGCGGCCGCGGCCTCGGCGGCGCGCTTCTCCGCAGCCTTCTCGGCGGCCTTGTCGACGGGCTTGCCGAACTGGAGCTTGGGCTGCGGCACCGGGGCCGAGGCGCGCGGCGTCATCGCGCGGCCCGCATCCGGGTTCAGGCCCGACACGTTGCCGCCGAGCGACTCGGCATTGGCCACGCGGGTCGCGGTCGGGGCCGGAGCCGGGCCGATCGCCGTGGGACGCGGCCCGGCGGGGCGCGGCGACATCGACGGGCCGGGGGCCGGCAGCGCCTCGGACTGGACCCGCGGCGTGCGGATTGCCGGGGCGGGCGCCATCTCGGCCTCGCCGCCCTCCGGCAGGCTGCCGGTGGCGGAGGGCTCGCCCGTCAGCGACGCGAACGGGTTGGAGAAAGGATCGCCGAGGCGCGAGGCGTCCGACGAGCAGGCGGCGGTCCCGCCGCCGATCATTCCGATGAGGGCGAAGCGCGACAGCGTCCTCAAGCCCAGAACCGTCCCCCGAACCCGCATCGACGCACCCGTTTGACCTGACGCAACCTGATGCCGCATTCAAACGGGATTCAGGTTAAGCATCCGTTCCCGAGATGCGCGCAGCGTTCAGTTTCACGCCGGGAGCACGAGGGTTGGGACGCGCCGGACACGGGCGGAGCGCCGGTTCGAGGGCCCCTTCAGCCGGTGCGCGAGGGGGCGAGTGCCCGCCCCGGCGTCAGCGGCCCGAGCCGCAGCGTCGCCCCTTCCGTGCGCGCGAAGGCGGCCGCGCCGTCGCGGGCCAGCGTCAGGAGCCGGCTCGCCCGCCCCGTCCACAGCCCCGCCACCAGCCGCCCCCCGGAGGCGAGCGCGGCGGGCAGGTGCGGCGGCAGCGCCTCCAGACTGCCGTTGATCAGGATGCGGTCGAAGGTCTCCCCGCGCACCGCCTCCGGCGCGAGGCCGTCGGCCACCTCGACGGTGGCGTCGTTCAGATCGCGCCCGAGATTCTGGCGGGCGGCGCGGGCCAGCCCGTCGTAGCGCTCCAGGCTGCGCACGTGGACGGCCCCGAGCCGCACCAGCAGGGCGGTGACGTAGCCCGTGCCCGTGCCGACCTCCAGCACCCGCGCGCCGGGCCGCACATCGAGGGCGCCGAGCATCGCCGCGACGACGCTGGGCGCGCTCATGGTCTGGCCGCAGGCGAGCGGCAGGGCGATGTCCTGCCGGGCGTAGGCGAGCAGGCCCGGCGGGGCGAAGCGCTCCCGCGGCACCCGCTCCATCGCCCGCAGCACGGCGGTGTCGCGCACGCCCCGCTCGCGCAGGGACAGCACGAAGGCGGCGTTGCCCGTCGCGTGCGCCAGCCCCTCGGCGAGCCCGTCGGAATCGTCGGCCTCAGACGGCATGCGCGCCGCCCGGGCCCGGGCGGGCGCTCACCCCTCGAAGCCCTTGGCGAAGCGGGTCAGTTCCGGCTCGTCGGTGAGGTCGAGCCGCAGCGGCGTCACCGAGATGCGGTTCTCGGCGATGGCCTTGAGATCCGTGCCGTTGCCGGGCTCGAAGCGGGCCTTGGCGAAGGCGAGCCAGAAATAGGGGTTGCCGCGCCCGTCGTGGCGGGCGTCGATCTGCAGGAGCGCTTGGTTGCGCTGGCCCTGGGCGGAGACCGCCACGCCCTTCACGTCCCCGGGGTCGCAATCGGGGAAGTTCACGTTGACGAGGATGCCGGGCTCGATCCCGATCTCCAGGATCTTCTGGATCACCCGCGGCCCGTGCTCGGCGGCGCAGGCCCATTTCAGGTTGGCCCGCCCGCCCGCGCCGTAGGCCTGGCTGAGCGCGATCGAGCGCACCCCGAGGATGGTGCCCTCCATCGCTCCGGCGATGGTGCCCGAATAGGTCACGTCCTCGGCCACGTTCTGGCCGCGGTTGACGCCCGACAGCACGAGGTCCGGCCGGTGGTCCTTGAGGATGTGGGCGATCCCCATGATCACGCAATCGGAGGGCGTGCCCTTCACCGCGAAGCGCTTCTCGGCGATCTGCCGAAGGCGCAGGGGATCGTTCAGCGAGAGCGAGTGCGACACGCCCGACTGGTCGGATTCGGGGGCGACCACCCACACGTCGTCGCTGAGCGCGCGGGCGATGCCTTCCAGCGTCTCCAGGCCCGGCGCGTGGATGCCGTCGTCGTTGGTGACCAGGATGCGCATCAGTTCTTGGGTCCCTCGATCCGGGTGAGGCCGCCCATGTAGGGCTGGAGCGCCGACGGGATCGTGACGCTGCCGTCGGGGTTCTGGTAGTTCTCCATCACGGCGATCAGCGCGCGGCCGACCGCGACGCCGGAGCCGTTCAGGGTATGGACGAAGTTGACCGCCCTGCCCTCCCTGGACCGGTAGCGCGCGTTCATCCGCCGCGCCTGGAAATCGCCGCAGACCGAGCAGGACGAGATCTCGCGATAGGTCTGCTGGCCCGGCACCCAGACCTCGATGTCGTAGGTCTTTTGGGAGGCAAAGCCCATGTCGCCGGTGCAGAGCGTCATCACCCGGTAGGTCAGGTCGAGCTTTTTGAGCACGGCCTCGGCGCAGGCGAGCATGCGCTCGTGCTCCTCCGCCGATTTTTCGGGCGCCGTGATCGAGACCAGCTCGACCTTGTTGAACTGGTGCTGGCGCAGCATGCCGCGGGTGTCGCGCCCCGCCGCCCCGGCCTCCGCCCGGAAGCAGGGCGTGAGCGCGGTGAAGCGCAGGGGAAGCTCGTCCTCCGAGAGGATCGACTCGCGCACGAGGTTGGTGAGGGGGACCTCCGCCGTGGGGATGAGCCAGAAGCCGTCACCCGCCGCGAATTGGTCGTCGCGGAACTTCGGCAGCTGCGCCGTGCCGAACATCGCCTCGTCGCGCACGAGGACCGGCGGCACCACCTCGGTGTAACCGTGCTCGCCCGTGTGCAGGTCGAGCATGAACTGCCCGAGCGCGCGTTCCAGCCGGGCGAGCTGGCCCTTGAGCACCACGAAGCGCGAGCCGGAGAGCTTGGCCGCCGCCTCGAAATCCATCAGCCCGGTGGCCTCGCCGAGCTCGAAATGCTGGCGGCCCTCCGCCAAGCGCTCGCGCGAGGAATCGAAGCGGCGATACGCGACGTTGCCGTGCTCGTCGGCGCCGGGGGGCACGTCGTCCTTCGGCCGGTTCGGGATCGCGGCGAGGCGTTCGTCGAGGGCTTTGCCCGCCTCGGTTTGCGCCGATTCCAGCTCCGGCGCCGCTTCCTTGAGGCGGGCGACCTCGGCCATCAGCTCGGCGGCGCGGGCCTCGTCCTTCGCCTTCTTGGCGGCGCCGATCTCCTTGGAGAGCGCGTTGCGCCGCTCCTGGGCGCCCTGCGCCGCCGAGACGGCGTTCTTGCGCGCGTCGTCGAGGGCGATCAGCTCGGCGCTGAGCGGCGCGAGACCGCGGCGCTCCAGATCGCGGTCGAAGGCCTCCGGGTTCTCGCGGATGGCGCGGATGTCGTGCATTTCGGGGCTCGTGAGGTCTCAGGCGCGCGAGGGTCCCGCTTTGCCGCATCGCCCCCGGCATCACAAGAGCGGGGCGCCGGCCCCCGAACCCGCGCCTCGCGGCGCGGATTTCCCACGCGAGCGGGCCCGATCCGGCACCCGCCCGCCTCCCCCGCCCTCGACACCCCTCGCTCGAGGCAAGAATTCCTGCAAAAATGCTCGGGACAATCCGGCAATTCCCCGAGCGGGCTCTCCCGCCCACCGGCTTGCACCGAAACCGCGTCGGCATCATATCTCTGAAAGACCAGCACTTTTTCGCGCGCAATGCCCATGTCTGCAACCGGGCGTCGCCGGTTCGGCCCTCCTCCAAGCCGAACTATGAGAAATATAAGTGTAGGGTCCGCTTGAATTGCGCCCAACGAATTGTCTATATCAAGGGCGTCGAACACGAGGGACCCGCGACCGAGCGGCCACCATCTCAGTTCGAGGTTGGGCCGGTCGAGACATCGATCCTCGTATTCAAATCACTATCAGGAGACACGCCATGAAGTGGTCTGCCCCCGTCGTTGCCGAGATCTGCGTCGGCATGGAAGTCACCTCCTACGAGTCCGCCGAGATCGACACCTTCAACTAAGAAGGTTGTCGCCGGCCCCGCCGGCTCGGTTTCATTCAACGTCCTACCAGGAGATACGTCATGAAGTGGTCCGCTCCCGTCGTTGCCGAGATCTGCGTCGGCATGGAAGTCACCTCCTACGAGTCCGCCGAGATCGACACCTTCAACTAAGAAGGCTGTCGCCGGTCTGACCCGGTGATCCGAAGGGCGTCGTCCGAAAGGGCGGCGCCCTTTTTCGTTCGGGTACGCAGCGACAAAGCGGAAAGGCCGGAGGGTTCATGCGAACCCTCCGGCCTTTCCGCCTTCCGATAATCGTCCGCAATCAGAGCCGGTAGCGGATCTGGTCGGTCCAGAAGCGCTCCAGGCGGGCGAGCGCTTGGTTGAGGCGGCCGAAATCGTCCTCGGAGATGCCGCCGATCGGCTGGATCGTGCGGGCATGCTTGTCGTAGAGGCCCTGGATCAGGTCGTGGATCTCGCGGCCCTTGGGCGTCAGGCTGATGCGCACGGAGCGCCGGTCCGTCTTGGAGCGGGCATGGTGCAGGAAGCCGGCCTCGACGAGCTTCTTGACGTTGTAGGACACGTTCGAGCCGAGATAGTAGCCCTTCGAGCGCAGCTCGCTGGCGGTCAGCTCCTTGTCGCCGATGTTGTAGAGCAGAAGTGCCTGGACGCTGTTCACGTCTTCCCGGCCGCGCCGGTCGAACTCGTCCTTGATCACGTCGAGCAGGCGGCGGTGCAGACGCTCCACGAGGTGCAGCGCCTCGAGATAGGAGCCGGCGGCGCCCTGGGCCTCGGGGGCGCTCTCGGTGGTCTTGAGGGCGGTGTTGGCGGCCTTCGTGCTCATCGTCGTGCCTTCCTGTCGGTTCGCGCCGGCTCTTGCTGGCCGGCATCGCTTATGGGTCGAACCTAGGCGGCACCGATGAAAGCGAGTTTAAGCGACAGGATGAACTCCCGATTTACTTCTGTCGGTAAATGCAAAATGAAACGATGATGTTGACCACTCGTTCAGCCTACATCGCGCGCCGCCAGCCAGGATAACACGAAGTAAACGGCGACAATGCTTGCCTGCACTGCGATGACGGGTGCCGACATCGGCAGGAGCTGCGGCGTCAGCACCGCCAGCGTCAGGGCCGAGGTCGCGGCCAGCAGCCAGACCACCCCGCCCCAGGCGCTCGTCAGCCACAGGCCCACCGCCGCCACGAAGTCGATCACCGCGAAGTAGACGATGGTCGATTGCCGCCCCAGCGCGAGGTCGGCGAACGGGGTGCGGCCGGGGATCAGATCGAGGATCTCGCCCCAGGTCGCGAGGCCCTTGGCGAGCCAGACCAGCGCGCTTACGCGCATGAACCAGACCAACACCACGTCCCAGCGGGTCTGCTGCTTGGGCGAGACGCCCTCGATCCGGTCGCTCGCCCCGGCGCTCGGGCGTCCGCGCCCGTCGCGGGTGGAGCCGACCTTGGCGAGCGCCCTCACGGCCGGGCTCCTTCGTCGGGACCCTGGCTGCCGTCGAACAAGGATTCGGCGCCGTCGAGGGATGCGAGCACCGCCTCGATCGCGCCGGCATCGACGCCCTCCAGGCTGTCGGGCCGCCAGCGGGGCGCGTTGTCCTTGTCGACGATCACCGCCCGCACGCCCTCGTAGAAGTCGTGCTCCCCCATCAGCCGTTCGGCCAGCCGGTACTCGGCGAGCATGGCCTGGGCAAAGCTGAGATCGCCGCCGCGGCGCATCAGGGCGTGGGCGATGACGAGGCTGGTGGGCGAGCGGCCGCGCATCGTGGCGGCGGCGTTCTGGGCGAAGGCGGAGCCCTCTCGCGCCGCCGCGTCGAGCCGCGCCAGCACCTCCGCCACGCTGTCGCCCGCAAAGCAGGCGTCGATCAGCGCCCGCTCCGCGACCAGCGGGCCGGTTTCGGGCCGCGGCGCGTCCAGGCCTTCGAGGGCGCGCGCGATGTCCGCGCCTTCCGCGAGCCGGTCGATGATGGTTTCGAAATCGGCGGCCCGGGCCGTGTGCGTCGCCAGCCCCGCCGCCAGCGCGTCGCCCGCGCCGATCCGGCTCCCCGTCAGGGCGAGGTAGCGGCCGATGCAGCCGGGCAGGCGCGGCAGGGCGTAGGTCGTGCCGACATCGGGGAAGAAGCCGATGCCGGTCTCGGGCATGGCGAAGCTGTAGCTCTCGGCCGCCACCCGTACGTCGCCGTGCAGCGAGATGCCGACGCCGCCACCCATTACGATGCCCTCGATCAGCGCGATGTAGGGCTTCGGAAAGGTCTTCACGGCCGCGTCGAGCCAGTACTCTCCGCGCCAGAACGCCATCACCTCGGCGTCGCGCCCGGCCTTGCCCAGGGCGTAGATCTGCCGGATGTCGCCGCCCGCGCAGAAGGCGCGCCCGCCCGAGCCGCGCACCACGACCCGCGTGACCCGCGCATCCGCCGCCCAGGCCCGCAGCCGGGCATGCATCGCCCGCACCATCGGCAGGGTCAGGGCGTTGAGCGCCCGCGGCCGTCTCAGGGTGATCACCCCGGCCTGCCCGCGGATCTCGAAGCCGATCTCGGACTCCGCCGATTCTCCCTGCGGCTCCTCTCGTTCGGCCGCCTGCCCGTCCGCCATTCCGCGCTCCACCGCCCGCGCTCCCTCCACCGTGCCGTCACGCCCCGCGCGGATGCCCGCCGCGTGGCGGCACGGGCGCGGCGCGGGGCCGGTCTCGCGGCCCCTTAGACGGGCTCCCGCGCGGGGCGTCAACGCGGCGGGTCCGGTCTCCCTCGCGAGCAACCGCGCAACGCCGCGGGAGCGGTCCCGTGGCGCGAGGCGGGGTTTGGAGACGAACGTATCGTCGGGGTCGTGGCCGATCCCGGGCCGCTGCCGCGGCCTGACCACCGTGGCCGAGGGCGTCGAGGCCGCGTCGCGTCTGGCCCCCGTCACCGCCGCGGGCTGCAGCAAGGTGCAGGGCGACCGGCTCGGGCGCCCCACCCACGCGCGGGCCGCGATCACGCGGCTCGCGGCCCGCGCGAACGACGCATCGGGCGAGAAGCGGGACGAGCACGGCGCCGACGGCAGCGCGGCGGCCTGAAGCGATCGCCCTCCGTTCCTGATTTCGCCCCAGGTTCCCCCCACCCTGCATTTGTTGTTGAGGCGCCGCCGGCACCGTTGCGAGGGTGGCGTTCGTGGGGAGTCCGCGCGATCCGGATCGGGAGTGCCGGGAGCTGCCCGCGCGACGGGGCGGGAGGGGCCGGACATTGCCTCGCTACTTCTTCGACATCGCCGACGAGGCCGTCGTGATCGACGCGAGCGGCCGGGAACTGGCCGACCCGACCGCCGCGCGGGCCGAGGCGCTGGCGCGGGCGGCGGATTATGCCGCCGACCCGGCCAAGCTCGGCGGGTCCGGCATCCTCGTGGTGACCGTGCGCGAAGCGCCCGACACGGTGCTGATGCGCCTGCGCCTCGTCTGTCAGGTCGAGGATCTGACCGGCTGACCGCGGTTGCGGTGCCGGGGAGGCTGCCCTGCGGCGACGGCGCCTTTCGGGCGCGAAAGCGGATGTGGTAGGGCGCTTACCGCTGCTGCCCGCGCGCGCCGCTTTCCGCGAACCGGATGCGGGCGGGACGCGCCGCCCAGAGTCCGCGGTCCGCGCGCGACGATCCGCCGTCGCACGAAGGCTCCGAAGTCCCTGTTGTGCAAGTCCTTGTGACGGACCCTCCCCCGCGGCCGGAACGGCGTCCGGTCCGCCTCGGAAGCGTTCGAGAAGCGACCGGAGTCCCAGGACCATGTCAGACGCAACGCCGCGCCCGCTCGCCATCGAGACCGCGCGCGAGGCCGCCCCCGGCGCCGGGCCGCTGAGCCTCACCCAGCGCCCGCGCCGCAACCGCAAGGCGGAGTGGTCGCGCCGCCTCGTGCGCGAGCATACGCTCACCGTCGACGACCTGATCTGGCCGCTCTTCGTGATCGGGGGGCAGGGGCGGCGCGAGCCGATCGCCTCCATGCCCGGCGTCGAGCGCCTCAGCGTCGACGAGATCGTGCGCGAGGCCGAGCGCGCGGCCCGGCTCGGCATCCCGGCGATCTCGTTCTTTCCCTACACCGAGCCGGGCCTGCGGGACCCGACGGGCTCCGAGGCTCTGAACCGCGAAAACCTCGTCTGCCGGGCGGTGCGGGCGGTGAAGCGGGCGGTGCCGGAGATCGGTGTGATGACCGACGTTGCGCTCGATCCCTATACCAGCCACGGCCATGACGGGCTGATCGAGGACGGCGCGATCCTCAACGACGAGACCGTGGCGGTGCTGGTCGAGCAGAGCCTGATCCAGGCCGAGGCCGGCACCGACATCATCGCCCCCTCGGACATGATGGACGGGCGCGTCGGCGCGATCCGCACCGGCCTCGACCGGGCTGGCTTTCGCGACGTGCAGATCATGGCCTACGCCGCGAAATACGCCAGCGCCTTCTACGGCCCGTTCCGCGACGCCATCGGCACCAGCGCGGCGCTGGTGGGCGACAAGCGCACCTACCAGATGGACCCCGGCAACGCGGCGGAGGCCTTGCGCGAGGTCGCGCTGGATCTCGCCGAGGGCGCCGATTCGGTGATGGTCAAGCCGGGCCTGCCCTATCTCGACATCATCACCCGGGTGAAGACCGAGTTCGCGGTGCCGACCTTCGCCTACCAGGTGTCGGGCGAGTACGCGATGATCGAGGCGGCCGCCCGCAACGGCTGGCTCGACGGCGAGCGCGCCATGACCGAGAGCCTGCTCGCCTTCAAGCGGGCGGGCGCCGACGGCGTGCTGACCTACTACGCCCCGCGCGTCGCCGAGCGCCTGCGCGGCGGCGCCTGATCGGGACGCGGCCGGAATGGGCCGGAAGGGCCGGGGTGCGGCGCTGGCCGGCGCCCTCGCCGTCTGGCTCGTCGGCGGCGCGGCCTGCGACAGCGCCCTCGACGCCCGCCGCGCCGCGCTCTGCCGCCGGGCCGTGCCGGCGCTGGCCCCGCCCGGGGCCGACATCACCCTCCTGCGGGTCGGCCCCGGCGCGAGCCGCGGCAGCGTGCGCGTCGATTACCGCCTCGCAGGCGTCGGCGGGGCGCCCCCGAAGGGCGAGGCCGCCCGCCCCCGCCACCTCGTCTGCGGCTTCGGCCCGGGCGACGACCTCACCGCGGTGACGACCGAGCGGGGAGCGGTCAACGGCGCCTCCCTCTACCTGCTCAAGCGCTACTACCTGGCGAGCCCCGAGGCCGAGGCGGCCGATCCCGGCGGCGGAAGCTGACAAGCTCCGCTTCCCCCGCATGCCCTCCTCCCGGCATCCCTCTCGATAACCCTCTCGATATCCCTCTTGGCAGCGCGGCCCGGTCTTCCCACCTGAACCGGGTTGCACGCAGCGGTCGAGGGAGCGCCGGACATGACAGATTTCCAGCCCGGCTATCAGCCCGGTTACAGCGACCCCACCGGGATGCCGGGCCGGGGCGGCTTTCCCGTGCCCTACGTCCGGGCGAGCCTGGGCGGACGCACGGTCGCCTACCTGCTCGATCTGGCCTTCATTTTCGCGTTCACGGCTGTGCTCGCCACCGCGATCGCGATTCTGGGCGTTCTCACCTTCGGCTTCGCCTGGATGCTGTTCCCGATCCTCGGCATCAGCGGCATCCTCTACAGCGCGATCACCGTGGGCGGCCACAAGCAGAGCACGCTCGGCATGCGCATGATGGGCCTGCGCGTGGTGGCGCCCGAGAGCGGTCGCCCGGTCGACATGCTCACGGCGGCGATCCACGCCCTGCTGTTCTACGTGGCGATCTCGACCTTCCTGCTCTGGTGCCTCGACATCGTCTTCGGCCTCGTCCGCCCCGACCGGCGCCTCGGCCACGACCTGCTGCTCGGCCTCGCCGTCGTGCGGGTCTGACGGGGGCGGGACTACGCCGTTCGGGCGATCCCGCGGCGGCGGAAAGCCGCCGCGGGGCCCCATCTCTCCAGTTGAGCGCCGCCGCGATCCCGCTACACTGGCACCTCGGCGGTGCGGTTCTTTCGCTGCCGCCGGCCCCGAGGGCGAGCCTTCCGAGCGTGACGAGCCATCCGCGCGACACCCCGCAATTCTACCTCACGGCCCCCTCCCCCTGCCCCTACCTGCCGGGCCAGGAGGAGCGGAAGGTGTTCACCCACCTCGTCGGGCGCCGCGCGCGCGATCTCAACGAGATCCTGACCCAGGGGGGCTTTCGCCGCTCGCAGACCATCGCCTACCGGCCGGCCTGCGAGACCTGCCGCGCCTGCGTCTCGGTGCGGGTGGTGGTCGAGGATTTCGCCATCACCGGCAGCCAGCGCCGCATCCTCCAGCGCAATGCCGGGCTGATCGGCACGCCCGAGCCCAACCGCCCGGCCTCCGAGCAATACGCCCTGTTCCGCCGCTACCTCGACGCCCGCCACGGCGACGGCGGCATGGTCGACATGACCGTGCTCGACTACGCCATGATGATCGAGGACAGCCACGTCGACACGCATCTCGTGGTCTATCGCGAGCGCGGCCCCGACAGCGCGATCCACGGCCGCGGCACCGGCGCGCCCGTCGCCGTCTGCCTCACCGACGTGCTCGCCGACGGCCTGTCGATGGTCTACTCGTTCTACGATCCGGCCCAGGCCAGCCGCTCGCTCGGCACCTTCATGATCCTCGACCACATCCAGCGCGCCCGCGCGCTCGGCCTGCCGTATCTCTATCTCGGCTACTGGGTCGATGGCTCCCGCAAGATGGATTACAAGGCCAAGTTCCTGCCCCAGGAGCGGCTGATGCCCCAGGGCTGGGTGCGGGTGGAGTAGCGCGGCCCTCAGTAAAATCTTCGGAGTCCCACCCCTCCATGCCTTGAATGGTAACTTTTAAGGTACCATTTTCGATGGAAATCCGGGAATATGTGGACAGCCGAGGCCGCAGCCCTTTCAGCCGCTGGTTCGACGATCTCGATCCACAAGCCGCCGCCAAGGTCACGGTCGCGATGGCGCGCATGGAGGCGGGCAACCTTTCGAACGTGAAGGGGGTCGGAGAGGGTGTGCAGGAGTACCGGATCGCCTGGGGACCCGGCTACCGGCTGTATTTCGGGCGGGATGGGGACACGCTGATCGTTCTGCTCTGTGGCGGCACGAAGCGGCGTCAGCAAGACGACATCGCCGAGGCACTTGCCCACTGGGCGGAGTACAGGCGACGGAAGAAGGAGACCGCGTGATGGCCCTGACCCGCAGCTTCAAGGACACCGTGAAGGCACGGGCCGAACGCGACCCGGCATTCCGCGACGCTCTGCTCACCGAAGCTGTGGACCAGTTGCTCGCGGGCGACATCGAAACCGGCAAGGCGGTCTTGCGTGACTACATCAACGCCACGATCGGCTTCGAGCGTCTGGCGGAGGAGACCGGCACGTCTTCGAAGAGCCTGATGCGTATGCTCGGTCCGACCGGGAATCCGACTGCAACCAACCTATTCAGTGTTCTGAGGACGGTTCAGAAGACATCGGGCATCCAGCTTTCCGTCGCCATCGACCGCTGACCGCCTCCAGCCCACCTTCGGCTGGCCGTCTCGCTCACTCCTCGGTCCAGCGCACCACCTTCGCCGGGTTCCCCACCACCACAGCCCCCGGCGGCACGTCGCGGGTCACCACCGCGCCCGCGCCGATCACCGCTCCGTCGCCGACGGTGATGCCGGGGAGCAGGATCGCGCCGCCGCCGATCCACACGTCGTCGCCGATGCTGATGGGCCGGGCCGATTCCCAGAAGGCGGCGCGCTGGGCGCGGTCGAGGGGATGCTCGGCGGTGTAGATCTGCACCATCGGGGCGATCTGCGCGCGGTGGCCGATGGTGATCGGGGCGCAGTCGAGGAAGATGCAGTTGAAGTTGCAGAAGAAGTCGTCGCCGACCGCGATGTTGCTGCCGTAGTCGCAGGCGAAGCCCGGGCAGATCGTCGGGTTGCGCCCGGCCGATCCGAGAAGCTCGCGGACCACCGCCTCGCGGCCGGCCGCGTCCTCAGGCTCCATGGCGTTGAGCCGCAGCAGACGCCGCTTGGCGGCGTTGCGCAAGGCGACCAGTTCCGGATCGTCGCCGCGATAGGGCTTTCCGGCGAGCATCAGCTCGCGCGCGGTCTCGGCCATGTCAGCCTTCCCGAATTCCAAAAAATCATCCGCGGCTGGCGCGGAAGGTGTCGCAGGATTTGGTCTGGCCGCTCTTGTAGCCGGTCATGAACCAGCGCATCCGCTGCTCGGAGGAGCCGTGGGTGAAGGAATCCGGCACGGCGTAGCCCTGCGACTTCTCCTGCAGCTTGTCGTCGCCGATGGCGCTGGCGGCGTTGAGCGCCTCCTTGATGTCGTTCTGGTCGAGCGCGTTCCAGCGGTCGTTCGAGTTCTTGGCCCAGACGCCCGCGAGGCAGTCGGCCATCAGCTCCACGCGCACGGAGAGCTGGTTCGCCTCCGTCTTGCTGCTCGCGTTCTGCTGGCGGCTCTGCACCTTGCCGAGGATGCCGAGCACGTCCTGCACGTGGTGGCCGACCTCGTGGGCGATGACGTAGGCGTAGGCGAAATCGCCCTTCACGCCGAACTTGGTCTGCATCTCCTTGAAGAAGCCGAGGTCGATATAGACCTTCTTGTCGAGCGGGCAGTAGAACGGGCCCATCGCGGCCTGGGCCATGCCGCAGCCCGAACGGGTGCCGCCCTGGTAGAGCACCATCGTGGTGGGCGTGTATTGCCGCCCGGTCTGGTTCGGCAGAACCTCCTTCCAGACATCCTCGGTGTTGCCCAGGATCTTGGAGGCGAACTGCCCGGCGCGGTCGGTGGGGGCCTCGCCGCGGCGCGCCTGCGTCTCGGGATCGACGCGCTGCTCGCGCTGGCTTCCGCCGCCGGCCATCTGCTGGGCGCCGCCGAGCAGGATCGCCGGGTTGATGCCGGTGACCCAGGAGATCAGCAGCACGACGACGATGGTGCCGATCCCGAGGCCGCCCATGCCGCCGCCGGGGAACCCGCCGCCGCCACCGCCCTCGCCGCGCCGGTCCTCGACGTTGTCAGAAGCGCGAAAATCGTCCCAGCGCATAGAGTCTCCCGACGCCCGCGTCGCATCCGGCCTCATCGCGAGACCGGGCCTGCCTTCTAGAATGGCGAGGCGGAGGCTACGGTTCCGCTTAGGCCGCCCCGGGCCTACTTGTCCGCGGCGCTCCCGTCGAGGGCGCTCTTCAGCATGCGGAAGTCGCGCCAAGCGAGACGCTTCTGCACCGGCTGGCGCAGCAGGTAGGCCGGGTGGAGGGTGGCGAGCGCCCGGATCTCGCGGCCGTCGCGCAGGCGGTAGGGGTAGAACCGCCCGCGCGCCTTGAGGATGCCGTCCTTGGTGCCGGTGAGCGTCTGCGTCGCGGGCGCGCCGAGGCAGACGAGGATATCGGGGCTCGCGAGTTCGATCTGGCGCTCGACGAAGGGGCGGCAGATCGCGATCTCCTGCGGGGTAGGGTTTCGGTTGCCCGGCGGGCGCCAGGGCACGACGTTGGAGACGTAGGCCATCGTCCGGTCGAGCCCGATCGCCGCCATCATCCGGTCGAGGAGCTGGCCGGAGCGCCCCATGAAGGGCTTGCCGATCCGGTCCTCGTCGGCGCCGGGGGCCTCGCCCACGAACATTACCCGCGCCTGCGGGTTGCCGTCGGCGAAGACGAGGTTCTTGGCCGTGAACCGCAGCGAACAGCCCTCGAAGCCGCGCAGCAGCGCCTCCAGCTCCTCGAGGGTCTTCATCTCCGCCGCCCGCGCCCGGGCATCGTCGGCCGCCTCCCCGGGCTTGGCGCCCGCCGCGTTGCCGTAGGTGCGCGGCGGCTCGCGCGGCGGCGGATCGCGGCTCGGCAGCTCGCGCCGGAAGTCGAGGGGGGCACCCTCGCCGGAGGAAGCGTCGCGCCGGGCCGGCGGTTCAGAGCGCGGCGGGGGCTCGCGGCGCGGGGCCGGCTCTGGGCGGGGCGCCTGTGCCGCCGCCTCGGCCTCGGCGAAGCGGTCGTGGGGCCGCTCGTCGAGGGCCGCGTCGACGCCCGCCTCGACGTGGAAGTCGAGGTAGGAGATCAGGTCGGCCTTGGCGTCGTGTTCCGCGCTTCTCGCAGTCATGGGTTCCATGTGGCGTGCGGATGCCCTGTGGACAACGCCGGCGACCGTATCGCGGATCGTCGCATGGGCACGCCCTGCGCCGGCCTGCCGCTACCCGAACGGCCTTGCCTTCCTACCTTGGAATCGCTTGAGAGACATCTTGACAAGTGATTGGGCCGACGTGGCGTGAGACAGCGCCCGAACGAACGGCCGCAGGAGGAGTAAGGATGGCGCTGCCCGAACGCGAAGGCATGGATTTCGATGTGGTGATCGTCGGGGCGGGACCCGCCGGCCTCGCCGCCGCGATCCGCCTCAAGCAGCTTTCCGCGCAGAAGGGCGAGGAGATCTCGGTCGTCGTGGTGGAGAAGGGTGGCGAGGTCGGTGCGCACATCCTCTCCGGCGCGGTGGTCGATCCGCTCGGCCTCGACACCCTGCTGCCCGACTGGCGCGAGGACCCCGACCGGCCGCTCAAGACGGCGGTGGAGCGCGACGAGTTCCTGTTTTTGACGAAGAACAGCGGCGTCACCATGCCGAACGTGTTCTTCCCCAAGCTCCTGTCGAACCACGGCAATTTCGTCGGCTCGCTCTCCAACACCGTGAAGTGGCTCGGCGCAAAGGCCGAAGGTCTCGGCGTCGAGATCTATCCCGGCTTTCCGGCCTCCGAAGTGCTCACCGACGCGCGCGGCACGGTGACCGGCATCGCCACCGGCGATCTCGGCATCTCCCGCACCGGCGAGGCGCGCGACGACTTCACCCGCGGCATGGAACTGCGGGCCAAGTACACGGTCTTCGGCGAGGGCGCGCGCGGCTCGCTCACCAAGGGGCTGATCGAGCGGTTCGGGCTCAACCGCAACAGCGACCACCAGAAATACGGCCTGGGCGTCAAGGAGCTGTGGCAGCTCGCGCCGAACAAGTTCGAGCCGGGGCTGGTGCAGCACACGATGGGCTGGCCGCTGCCGAACAAGGCGGGCGGCGGCTCGTGGCTCTACCATTTCGACGACCATCTGCTCTCGGTCGGCTTCGTCACGCACCTGAACTACGAGAACCCGACCCTGTCGCCGTTCGAGGAGTTCCAGCGCTTCAAGACCCACCCGATGATCGCCGAGACCTTCGAGGGGGCCAAGCGCATCGGCTACGGCGCCCGCGCCATCATGGAGGGCGGCTGGCAGTCGGTGCCCAAGCTCGTCTTCCCCGGCGGCTGCCTCGTGGGCGATTCCGCGGGCTTCGTGAACGTGCCGCGCATCAAGGGCTCGCACAACGCGATTCTTTCGGGAATTCAGGCGGCGGACGCGATCTTCGACGCGCTCGTCCAGGGCCGTCAGGGCGACGAGCTGACCGCCTACGAGGAGGGCTGGCGCGACAGCCCGATCGGGCGCGACCTCAAGCCGGTGCGCAACGTCAAGCCGCTCTGGTCGAAATACGGCACGCTGGTCGGCGTGGGGCTGGGCGGGCTCGACATGTGGATGAATTCGATCGCCGACGCCTCACTGTTCGGCACGCTGGGCCACGGCAAGCCGGATCACGCCTGCCTCAAGCCGCTCTCGGAGGTGACGCCGATCACCTACCCGAAGCCTGACGGCCGGCTCACCTTCGACCGGCTCTCCTCGGTGTATCTCTCGAACACCAACCACGAGGAGGACCAGCCGCCCCACCTCAAGGTGAAGGATATGGAGCTGCAGAAGCGCTCCGAGCACGACGTCTACGGCGGTCCGTCCGGCCGCTACTGCCCGGCCGGCGTCTACGAGTGGGTGGAGGACACATCCGCCAGCGACGGCGTGCGCTTCCAGATCAACGCGCAGAACTGCGTCCACTGCAAGACGTGCGATATCAAGGACCCGAACCAGAACATCAACTGGGTCACCCCGGAGGGGCCGGGCGGGCCGAACTACACCAACCTGTAGGATCGCTCCCCGTCATCGCGAGCGAAATGCGAAGCGATCCAGCGGCGCGACCGATCCGGAGACGGTGCGCCCTGGGTCGCTTCGGCTCCGCCTCGCGATGACGGACGGGTTCATTCTGCTCCGTACAGATCCCGCCATGCCGGCAGATCCAGGCACGGCAGCCGGGTCGCGGCGTGGACGCCGATGGCGACCGCCCGCGCCAGGGTCTCGGCCGCCGCCGCCCCGAGGCGGGCGAGGTCGCCGACCGGATCGGCGAGCGGCACCGCGCCGGTGGCGACCGCGAACACCACGTCGCCGTCGAGCGGCGTGTGGGCCGGGTGGATCGCCCGGGCGAGGCCGTCCTGCGCGGCGATGGCGAGGCGCTTGGCCTGCGCCTTGGTGAGCCGCGCGTCGGTGGCGACGACCGCCAGCGTCGTGTTGGCGCCGGGCAGGGGCTCGCGCGGCCAGGACAGGGCGTCGTCGGGCACGCGCGGCGGCAGGCCGAGCCCGCCGAACTCAGCCTCCCGCTCGAAGGGTGCTGCCCAGAAATGCGGCCCCTGCCCCATCGTCACCCGACCGAAGGCGTTGACCGCCACCAGGGCGCCGACCTGCGCGGGCAATCCCGGCACGGGTGCGGAGGCCGAACCGAGGCCGCCCTTGAGGTTGGCGGTGCGGGCACCGAACCCGGCACCGACGGAGCCGAGGGGAAAGGCCCCGCCCCGAGCCTCCTCAGCCGCCGCGTAGCCGAGGTCGCGATAGGGCGGAAACCGACCCCAGTTCTTGTCGCCGCCGTTGAGCAGGTCGAACAGGATGGCGCCGGGCACGATCGGCACGCGCACGCCGCCCACCGCGAAGCCGCGCCCCGCCTCCCGGAGATGGGCGACCACGCCCGCCGCCGCGTCGAGCCCGAAGGCCGAGCCGCCCGCGAGCACGAGGGCATCGACGTTCTGCACGGTGGAGGCCGGATCGAGCAGGTCGGTCTCGCGGGTGCCGGGGCCGCCGCCGCGCACGTCGACGGCGCAGACGAAGGGCGCGTCGAAGACGAGCGCGGTCACGCCGCTGGCGATCCGCGCATCCTCCGCGTGGCCGACGCGCAGACCGGGGATGTCGGTGATGCGGTTGGCCCGGGTCATCGTCTCTCTCCTGCCGGCTCGCCAGCCAGCGCGGCGCGCCGTCCGCGCTCGTGGCGCAGCGCGTCGGTGGCGTAGAGCACCAGCGCCAGCCAGATCAGGCCGAACAGCACGAGGCGGTCCGGCGTCAGCGTCTCACCGTAGACGAGCGTGCTCAAGAGCATGAGGCAGGTGGGCGCGAGGTACTGCATCAGGCCGAGGGTCGCCAGCGTCAGCCGCGTCGCCGCGGCGGCGAACCAGATCAGCGGCAGCGCCGTGGTCACGCCCGTGAGCGCCAGCAGCCCCCAGGTCCGGGCGTCGTCCGGCACCGGCGGCGCGGCGAAGGCGAGGTAGCCGAGCGCGGCGGGCAGGAGCAGGAAGGTCTCCGCGCAGAAGCCGACCGTGCCGTCGACGCCGACGACCTTCCGGATCAGCCCGTAGAGCGCGAAGCTGACCGCGAGCCCCAGCGAGAGCAGCGGCAGGCGCCCCGCCATGATCAGCGCGATCACCACGCCGAGGACGACGATGGCGACCGCGGCGACCTGGACCGGGCGCAGGCGCTCGCCGAGCACGAGCGCGCCGAGCGCCACCGAGACCAGCGGGTTGATGAAGTAGCCCAGGCTCGCATCGAGCATGTGCCCGCTCGTGACCGCCAGGAGGTAGAGCAGCCAGTTGCAGGCGATCAGGAGCGCCGAGACGGCGAGCAGGGCGTGGCGCCGCCGTAAGGGGAAGGGGTTGGCGAGCCGATGGCGCAGGAGCGCGATCAGGCCGGTGACGAGCACGGCCGACCAGACGATGCGCTGCGCCAGGATCGTCCCGGGCGGAATGCCGTCGAGCAGGCGGAAATGCACCGGGACGACGAGGCCCCAGCTCAGATAGGCGGCGAGCGCGTAGATCAGGCCCACTGTGTCCCGGGTCGGCGGCGTGACGGGACGCCGCTTGTAGCCCGGACCGGGCGTCCGGTCAGCGCTTGCGGGCGGGGGCCGGGAGGGTCTCGCCGCGCATCAGGGCGTTGAGCCGCTCGGTGTCGAAGCCGGTGAGCATGCGGCTCTTGGCGGTGTCGCCCGCGTCCGGGCCCTGGGTCACCGTGCCGGTGGTGACGGGATCGGGCCGTTGCGGCGCCGCCCGCACCGGCGCGGGAGCCGGGACGGCGGCCACGGCCGGATGCGTGAGGCGATCCGCGCTCACGAGGACGACGCTGAGGGTTCCGAGGGCCGTGACGGTGCCGAAGACGATGACGCGCAGAATGCTCAAGGCGACGCACTCACAGGAACGCAGATACGCGGAACCGTGACGGAGCGGCTCCGGAAACAGGATGCCCGCCCTCTCGTTAACGAACCGGACGGCCGGGCCCGGCGCGGGCCGGCCCACTTCAAGACAACCGGCAAAGGATCTTCGCCATGAACGAACAGGCGACCGCGAGCGACAGTCCCTTCATCCAGGGGCGCAACGCGCGGCTCTACGGCAAGAGCGTCGAGGAATGCCCCTACCCGGAGGGCTCGCAGGACCGCGAGGCCTGGCTCCAGGCCTACGAGGAGGCGGCGGCCGACGATCCGAAGGCCTGACCGCCAAGCGCCTTGACGCTGCCGGCCCCGGAGGGCTGAAAGGGCCTCAGCCCGAACGCCCTCTCTTTCCCTCCGAGGCCGATGTCCAAGTCCCCTCCCCGCGACCGCGGCCGCTTCGGCGCCGACACCCGCCTCGTTCTCGCCGGGCGCGATCCGGGCGCCCAGCACGGCTTCGTCAACACGCCGATCTATCGCGGCTCGACGGTCCTCTATCCGACCTACGACGACATCAAGCACCGGCGCGGGCGCTACAATTACGGCACCTCCGGCACGCCGACGATGGACGCGCTCTGCGAGGCCTGGAGCGAGGTCGCCGGGGCGGCCGGCACGGTGCTGGCGCCGTCCGGCCTCTCGGCCCTAACGCTGGCGCTGATGACCTGCGTGAGCGCGGGCGACCACCTCCTCGTCACCGATTCCGCCTACCGCCCGACCCGCATTTTTTGCGATGGGGTGCTGCGCCGGTATGGGGTGGAGGTCGAATACTACGATCCGGTGATCGGGGCCGGCATCGCCGGGCTGATGCGCGACAACACACGCGCCGTGCTCGTGGAGGCGCCGGGCTCGCAGACCTTCGAGATGCAGGACGTGCCCGCCATCGCCGAGGCGATGCACGCCCGCGGCGGCACGGTGGTGATGGACAACACCTGGGCCACGCCGCTGCTGTTCCCGCCCCACGAGCGCGGCGTCGACCTCGCGGTGGAGGCGGGCACCAAGTATCTCAGCGGCGGCTCGGACCTGCTGCTCGGCCTCGTCTCGGCCAATGCGGCGCACTACCCGGCGCTCAAGCGCACCTACGAGCACTTTGCCAACTGCCCCGGCCCCGAGGACATCTTTCTGGGACTGCGCGGCTTGCGCACCATGGGCCTGCGCCTGCGCGAGCACGGCGCCCGGGGGCTCGCCATGGCCGAGTGGCTCCAGGCCCGCCCCGAGGTGCTGCGGGTGCTGCATCCGGCGCTTCCCGACGATCCCGGCCACGCGATCTGGAAGCGCGACTTCTCCGGCGCCTCGGGCCTGTTCGGCGTGATCCTGAAGCCGGTCTCGGAGGCGGCGCTCGCCGCCTTCCTCGACGGGCTCGAACTGTTCGGGATGGGGTTTTCCTGGGGCGGCTTCGAGAGCCTCGTCATCCCCTTCGACCCGACCGTCTACCGCACCGCCACCCGCTGGCAGCCCGGCGGCCCCGCCTTACGCTTCCATATCGGCCTGGAGGATCCGGAGGATCTGAAGGCGGATCTGGAGGCCGGTTTCGCGCGCATGGCGGCTTTGGCCTGAGGGACACACTCGGTCGGCCTGACGGTTGGATGGATTGGGGAGGGTGACCGGTTCGTTCGTCATGCGGCGCCTCCGGCCCGCCATTCCGGAGAGAGCGAGGCAGCAGGCGTCCGCAACCGGTCGCAAGCCGCCCCTCCTGCGATCAACGTGAGCCGGGCGTTGCCCCTCAGGGCGCCACCCACGTCCCCCGCCGGTCCTCTCCCTCCCGGAAGAACACCGCCCGCCGATGCCCGCGGCGGTCGAGATACAGCAGATCGAGCCGCTCGGCGCTCAGCACCACCGCGCAAAAGTTCTCGCGGCCGATCCGCGCCGCCGGATCCTCCTCCGGCAAGGTGTAGGCGTCGCCCGCCGGCAGGGCCGTGCCGGGGGCGGGCTCGACCCCATAGCAGACCCGGCTCATCGCCAGGGCGCCCGCCCAGGCGGCGTCGGCGATTGCATCGTCGACGTGAAGACTCGCTCTCGCCTCGAGGCGAAGCTGGAGCTTGGTGGCCCGATCGTAGACGTGGAGGGCGGCGCGGCCCGATTGCGCGATCTCCCGGGCCTTGTCCGAGCGCCGGTCGCAGTGGAAGCGCAGGGTCCCTGCCCCGGCGTCGCTCGCGCGCAGCACCACCGTGCGCAGGCGTGGGCGGCCCTCCGCGTCGACCGTGGCCAGCGACGGTGTGTGGAAGGGGCTGTGCCGGTTGGCGACGCCCTCCGCGAGGCACCGCCAGCCTTCCGCGCGAAAGCCGTCGAGGTCGTCGTAGAAGGAAGGCAGCGCGTCCACGCCGGGGCTCCTGCGCGAAGAGGGTTTCGGGCCGAACGGTCCGGGACGACGGCGGCCCTGCGCGAAGCTGGCGCGAGGGTCGGCCCCTGGCAAGGCGCGGACGGCTTGCGAGCCGACCGGCCGCACGCCGCGGTTCCGCACGGCTTCGTGATCCCTATCCCGGTTTGGTTGGTTGGGGTTGATCTGTCATGGCACGCGCAACGCATTGATGGCACGGCTTGCCCGCGGCCGCGTTGAACGCTCTCGAACGCTCACCGTCGCGTTTCCATCTTGCCCGCTTCCATCTTGCCCGCGTCGCCCTTGATCGCCTCACCGATGCCTCCTGCTCGCCAGACCGCCCTGCCCGGCGGGCGGCCCCGTCCGCGCTGGGATGCCGCCGCGTGAGCGGTCTGCCCCCCTTCCTCGACGGCGGCGGCGAGACGGGCGCCCTGATCCGCGCCCACGACTGGGCGGACACGCCGCTCGGGGCCCCGGAGACGTGGCCGGCCGCGCTCAAAACCCTGGTCGGCGTGATGCTCGGCTCGCGCCAGCCCATGCTGATCGTCTGGGGCGAGGGCTATGTGACGCTCTACAACGACGGCTACGCTCCGATGTGCGGCGGCCGCCATCCCTGGGCGCTCGGCCGCAGCTTCGCGGACGTCTGGCACGACATCTGGGATCAGGTGGGGCCGATCCTGTCGCGCGCCTATGCGGGCGAGGCCACGCATATGGACGACATCGCCTTCACCATGCACCGCAACGGCTTTCCGGAGGAGACCCACTTCGCCTTCGGCTACACGCCCGTTCGGATCGAGGACGGCACGGTGGCCGGCATGTTCTGCGCCTGCTCGGAGACCACCGCCGCGGTGCGGGCGGGCCGGCAGATGCGGGCCGAGCGCGAGCGCCTCGCGGGGCTGTTCGAGCAGGCGCCGAGCTTCGTCGCCGTGCTCGACGGGCCCGGCCACGTCTTCTCCTTCGCCAACGCCGCCTACCGCGGGCTCGTGGCCCACCGCGACGTGATCGGCAAACCGGTGCGCGAGGCCCTGCCGGAGATCGCGGGCCAGGGCTTCTTCGAGCTGCTCGATGAGGTCTACGCCACGGGCCGCACCCATTCGGCGCACGGCGCACCCGTGACGCTGCTGCGCGTGCCCGGGGCTGCGCCGGAGCAGCGCTTCCTCGACTTCGTCTACCAGCCCATGCGCGACGCGAGCGGGACGGTCACCGGCGTGTTCGTCGACGGGTCGGACGTCACCGAGCGGATCGCCGGCAACGCCGCGCTCGCGGAGAGCGAGGCGCGCTTCCGCACCATGGCGGACGACGCCCCCGTGATGATGTGGGTGACGGACCCGCAGGGCGCCTGCCTCTACCTGAACCGGCGCTGGTACGAGTTCACCGGCCAGGACGAGGCGGGGGCGCTCGGCCTCGGCTGGCTCGATGCGGTCCACCCGGACGATCGCGGCTGGTCGGGGGAGACCTTCCTCGCCGCCAATGCCCGGCGCGAGGCCTTCCAGCTCGAATACCGCCTGCGCCGCGCCGACGGCGCCTATCGCTGGGCGATCGATTCCGCGAGCCCGCGCTTCTCCGCCCACGGGGCCTTCCTCGGCTATATCGGCTCGGTCGTCGACATCGAGGAGCGCCGCGCCGCCGAGCTGGCACTGGCCGAGAGCGAGGAGCGCCTGCGCGTCGCGGTGGAGAACGCCGAGGTCGGCTTCTGGGACGTCGATCCGATCGCCGGCAGCCTGTTCTGGCCGGCGCGGGTGAAGGCGATGTTCGGCATCTCGCCCGAGGTGCCGGTCTCGATGGACGATTTCTACGCCGGGCTCCATCCGGAGGACCGGCCGCGAACCAGCGCCGCCTACGCCGCCGCGGCCGACCCGGACGCGCGCGCGCTCTACGACATCGAGTACCGGACCATCGGCAAGGAGGACGGCCTCGTCCGCTGGGTGGCGGCCAAGGGGCGCGGCATCTTCGACGCGCAGGGACGCTGCCTGCGCGTGCTGGGCACCGCCATCGACATCACCGCGCGCAAGGCCATCGAGGAGCGGCTTCTCGAGACCACCCGCCGCCTCGACGCGGTGCTCGACAACGCGACCCAGGCCATCTTCATGATGGATGAGCGCCAGCACTGCGCCTACATGAACCGCGCCGCCGAGCGCCTGACCGGCTACACCCTGGAGGAGACGCGGGGACAAGCGCTCCACGACGTCGTGCACCACACCCGGCCCGACGGCAGCCCCTACCCGCTGCACGACTGCCCGATCGACCAGGCCTTCCCGGAGAACAACCAGGAGCAGGGCCAGGAGATCTTCGTCCACCGGGACGGCTCGTTCTACCCCGTCGCCTTCACCGCGAGCCCGATCCGCGACGAGCGGGGCACCGCGATCGGCACGGTGATCGAGGCGCGCAACATCGAGGCGGAGCTGCGCGCCAAGGCGCAGCTGGAGGCCTTCAACGCCAGCCTGGAACAGCAGGTGGCCAGCCGCACCGCGGAGCTGATGCGGGTCGAGGAGGCCCTGCGCCAGAGCCAGAAGATGGAGGCGGTGGGCCAGCTCACCGGCGGCCTCGCCCACGACTTCAACAACCTGCTCACCGGCATCACCGGCTCGCTCGAACTGCTGCAGACCCGCCTCGCGCAGGGGCGGCTCACGGAGATCGACCGCTACGTCAACGCCGCGCAGGGCGCCGCCAAGCGCGCCGCGGCGCTGACCCACCGCCTGCTGGCCTTCTCCCGCCGCCAGACGCTCGACCCCAAGCCCACCGACGTGAACCGGCTGGTGACCGGCATGGAGGAACTGCTCCGCCGTACCATCGGCCCCTCCATCACCCTGGAGGTGGTGGCCGCGGGCGGGCTGTGGTCGGTGCTGGTCGATCCGAGCCAGCTCGAGAACGCGCTCTTGAACCTCTGCATCAACGCCCGCGACGCCATGCCGGAGGGCGGGCGCATCACCATCGAGACCGCCAACCGCTGGCTCGACGACCGGGCCGCCCGCGAGCGCGACCTCGATCCCGGCCAGTACCTCTCGCTCTGCGTGACCGACACCGGCACCGGCATGAGCCCGGACGTGATCGCCAAGGCCTTCGACCCGTTCTTCACGACGAAGCCCATCGGCCAGGGCACGGGACTCGGCCTCTCGATGATCTACGGCTTCGTCCGCCAGTCGGGCGGGCAGGTGCGGATCTATTCCGAGATCGATCAGGGCACGACGATGTGCCTCTACCTGCCGCGCCATTACGGCGCGGCGGAAGAGCCGGACGCGGCCCCGGACCTCGCCGCGGCGCCCCGCGCCGAACAGGGCGAGACGGTGCTGATCGTCGACGACGAGCCGACCGTGCGGATGCTGGTGACGGAGGTGCTGGAAGATTTCGGCTACACCGCGATCGAGGCGGCGGACGGTCCCGCGGGTCTGAAGGTGCTGCAATCGAACGCCCGCATCGACCTGCTCGTCACCGATGTCGGCCTGCCCGGCGGCATGAACGGGCGGCAGGTGGCCGATGCCGGCCGGTCCCTGCGGCCGGGCCTGAAGGTCCTGTTCATCACCGGCTACGCGGAGAACGCGGCGGTGGGCAACGGCCACCTCGAGCCCGGCATGCAGGTCATCACCAAGCCCTTCGTGATGGAGGTGCTGGCCGCGCGCATCAAGGAGATGATCAATTCGCGTTGAGGGGGACAAACCCCTGTTTTCGTAGGCGGATCGATGCCGAGCACTCCCCTCTCCCCGCCCGCGGGGAGAGGGGGAGCCCATCCGGCACTCGCGATTAAAATCTTGCCGGGTCGAGTTCGAAGGTCGGTGGGCGCGCCTCGAACCATTCGCTGTAATAGGGGTCCTTCGGGATGGCTTCCGCCCAGCGCACCCGGAAGCGGGCCTGCTCGTCCGCCGCGACGGTGCGGGCGCGGTTGCGGCTTTCGTAGTGGTAGAGCTCGATTTCGGCGCAATAGACGCTGCGCAGGCCCCGCTCGCGCAGGCGCAGGCAGAGATCGACGTCGTTGTAGTTGACGGCAAAGCCCTCGTCGAAGCCCTGGATCGCCTCGAACGCGGCCCGCCGCACCATCACGCAGGCGCCCGTCACCGCGAGATAGTTGCGGTTGCCCGCGGTCGAGAAGAAGTGGCCCGGATCCTCCCGCGGATAGGAGCGGCGGGGATGATCGGGCGTCGCGTCGATCACCGTGACGCCGACATGCTGCAATTCGCCCGTCTCGAACAGGAGCTTTGGGCCGACCGCGCCGACGCCGGGGATCTGCAGGAGCGCCAGCATCGCCTCGATCCAGTCGGGGCTGATGACCTCGATGTCGTCGTTGAGGAAGACGAGCACGGCGCCGCGCGCCGCCCGCGCGCCGAGGTTCATCTTGGCCGCGACGTTGAAGACCGGCTGGTCCCAGGTGACGGAGCGCGCCCCGAACTGCTCCAGGGCCGCACGGGTCGAGGGCCGCAGATCGCCGTTGTCGACCGCCACGATCTCGAGGTTTTCGTAGCGGCTCCGCTCGCGGATGCTGGCGAGGCAGGCGGCGAGAAGATCGACGGTGCGACCGCGGACCTCGCTGTCGCGGCCGGCGGTGGGGATCACGATCGAGACGAGGGGCCGTTCCGTCAGCGGACGGCGCAGGTGGAAGCTGCCGGCAAAGGCGGTGGGGCGCACGGAATCGAGCCCGCCGGTGCGCCGCGCCCGATCCTCCAGCGCGCGGATGGCGGCGGCGACCACGTAGCCCTTGTTGTCCATGGCCTGGGCGGTCGAGCCAGGGATCGCCCGCCAATGGTAGAGCACCTGGGGCACGTGGCGCACGCGCGTCGCGTGCTCGGTGTAGCGCAGCACGAAGTCGTAATCCTGGGCGCCCTCGCACGCCGCCCGGAAGCCGCCGATGCGGGCGACGATGTCCCGCCGGTAGAGCGCCAGATGGGCCGTGTACATGCAGGCCTCCAGCGTCTCCGGGGACCAGTCCGGCTTGAAGAACGGCTCGTAGCGCTCGCCGCGCACCGTGATCTTGTCCTCGTCCGAGTAGAGGAAATCGGTCTGCGGATCGGCGTTCAGGGCCGCGACGAGGGCGTAGAGCGCGTGCGGCGGAATCGCGTCGTCGTGGTCGATCAGGGTGAGCCAGTCGCCGGTCGCGAGCGCCAGCGCGTCGTTGCTCGCGCCGACGATGCCGCCGTTCTGGGTTCGCCGGTGCAGGCGCACCCGCGGCTCGTCGCGCACCAGCGCGTCGAGCATCGGCGCGATGTGGGGAGCGCTCGAAGCGTCGTCGGTCAGGCACAGCTCCCAGTCGGGATAGGCTTGCGCCCGGATGCTGGCGAGCGCCGCCTCGAGATAGGGTTTGGGCGTGTTGTAGACCGGCATGACGATGGAGATGCGCGGCCGCACCCGGAAGCCGGCGATCGCCGCCCGCATCGCGTCCGGGCTCGGCAGGGCCGGGCGCTCGACCTGCTCGATCCAGGCGGCGTAGGAGGCTGCGGCCGGGCGCGGCCGGGCGCTGTCCCAGAAATCCCGCCACAGGGCGCCGGGCGGGCGGCTGCGCGCGAGCTGGGCAAGGCGCCCGATCACCGCTCGCGCGCCCCGCTCCTCCTCCGGGAGCCGGGCCAGGAGCCGGCGGGCCACGGCGAGCGCGGCGGCGGGGCCGCGCAAGGGTTCGAGGGTGGCCCGCGAGAGGCGGAAGCGCCCGCTCGCGGCGAGCGGATCGAGGCGCAGGCCCCGCACCCGGCGCGGCAGGTACACGAGATCGTCGATCCCGCCTTCCTCCCGCATCTCCAGCCGGACCGCCTCGTCCTCGCGGAAGCCCGAGCCGTCATCGACGTAGAGGAGCGGCACGGTCTTGGTCGCACCGAGCCCTTCGATGTCGGCGCGGATGCGCACCCAGCCCGGGGCCAGCCGGAACGGGAACAGCCGCCCGCCCCGCGGATGGGTCAGGCGGAATTGCGGGTCGGACCCGGTGGAGCGCCAGAGGCCCTGGCCCTCCGGCTCGACCTGTCCCTTGGGTTCGATGCGGCACGCGATCATGACGCAAGGCGTTAGCGCGGCGCGAGGTGAACCGCGAGCCAGATCGTCGGATCGGCCGTGCGCTCGACCCGGTGGCGGCGGTGCGCCGGGATCAGCAGGTGGTCGCCCTCGGCGAGATGGCGCGGCGCCGGCTCGTCGGCAAAGCGCAGTTCGGCCGCGCCCTTCAGCACCGCGACCCACTCGTCCTCGGCCCCATCGTACCAGTGGCCCGGCGGGCTCGCCTGCCCTGTCGAGACGATGCGCTCGATCCGCGCGTTCGGCGCGGCCAGCAGCGTCTCGAAGATCTCCTCCTCGGCGCGCGCCGGGATGCCGGCGAACAGGTTCGGGCAGGCGGTCATGCGCAGGGGCGCTCCTCGATGGCGGGAGGGGTGGACACCGCCCGGCGTTCCGGGCGTTGAACACAGGCGGCCCGCCTCGCCTGAGCCGCCTCTTGAAGGGTGTAGCACGATGCCCGAGACCGAGCCTCCGCCGCTCCCGCCCGCCGACGCGGATGCGGGCCTGCCGACGCCGCCGAGCCCCGGCCGGGTGCGGCCCCCGCCCCTGCCGCCGGGACCGGCGCCGGACGCCCCTCCCCCCGGCGAGGCGGAGGACGAGCGGGAGGGGTAGCGCGGTGCCGGACCTCGTCGCCGCGCGCGCCCGCATGGTCGAGACGCAGCTGATCGCCCGCGGCATCCGCGATCCGGCCGTGCTCGCGGCGATGGGCAGCGTGCCGCGGGAGGCCTTCGTCGCGCCCGCGCTGGCGCAGGAGGCCTACCGCGACGGGCCGCTGCCGATCGGCGAGGGTCAGACGATCTCGCAGCCCGCCATCGTCGCCCTGATGATCGCGGCCCTGGCCGTGCAGCCCGGCGCGCGGGTGCTGGAGGTCGGGGCCGGCTGCGGCTACGCGGCGGCCGTGCTGGCGCGGATGGGCGCCGCGGTCTTCGCGGTCGAGCGCCGCGCCCGCCTCGGCGAGGCTGCCCGGGCCCGGCTCGCCGCCCTCGGCTTCGGCGCCGTGGCCCTGCGCATCGGCGACGGCCGTGCCGGCTGGCCGGAGGCCGCGCCCTTCGACGCGATCCTCGTCTCCGCGGCCGGCCCCGGACGTGCCGGCGGCACTGAAGGACCAGCTCACGCCCGGCGGCCATCTCGTCCTCCCCGTCGGCCCACCCGGCGGGCAGACGCTGCTGCGGCTGACCCGGCGCGGACCGGAGCGCTTCGCGAGCACGGATCTCGGCCCGGTCTCGTTCGTGCCGCTCGTGCGGGGGGAGGTTGCGACGGAGAGGGGGTGAGGGGCGATCCCTGAAGCACCCGATTGCGGCCCCACCGATCGCTCAAGCGGTGGCGATGCCGTCATCACCGGCCGCACGCGTCGGATCGAGACCGCCGGGAAGCCTCCGGCGCGGCTCCATCCTGTCGTGCAGGATGCGGAGGATCACGACTTCGCCCGCATCGTCCGCCGCATCCACCACCGTGAAGTAGAGGACGTGCGACGCTCCGGTCCGGCGCCTGCCGGCCAGAGCGACGTGGAACGAGCGGATTCCGGCCGCGATCTCCGGTCGGATCTTCGAGGACGGACGCCGAGGCTCTTCGGCTACCATGGCGATCGCCCTGTCGATCAACTCCGCATAGGCCTGCACCTGACGAGAGCCGAACGTGCGGAGCGTTTCCTCCAAGAGCCGCTCGATGTCCTCGTCCGCTCGACGCGTGAGCCTAAGGCGCACGGCCGGCCTTGCGCATCACGGCCTGGGCGATGCTGGCCGCGGTCCTGTCGCTGAAACGGTCAGCCCGCAGATCGTCCAGGCCGCCTTCGACCTCGCGCTTCAGGATCGCAAGCCTCTCGGCCTCGGCGGCCTTTTCCTGCTCCAGCAGGCGCAAGCCCTCCCGGACGACCTCGCTCGCCGACGCATAGCCGCCGGAACGCGTGAGTTCGTCCACGAACGACAGCAATTCAGGGGGCAGGCTCACATTCATGGTGGCCACGGCATGTCTCCCGACGGATGAGGGAACCTGATCGGCAGTTCTTGTCAACAGAAGCGCGCGGGGCGGGGCGCCTTGCGATCGTCCACGAGCGCTCATCGCCGCCCGAACAGCCGCTCGATATCGGCCAGCCCCAGGGTCACGAAGGTCGGGCGGCCGTGGTTGCACGAGCCGGAGAGCGGGGTAGCCTCCATCTCGCGCAGGAGCGCGTTCATCTCCTCGGGCTTGAGGCGGCGCCCGGCCCGGATCGAGCCGTGGCAGCTCATGCGCGACAGGAGCGCGTCGAGGCGCCGCCGCACCGGATCGGGATCGCCCCCGCCGGCGGGTCCCCCCTCCTCCACGCCGCTGGCCTGCAGCGCGTCGAGCACGTCGAGCACGAGGTGCTTCACCGAGCCGCCGGCGAGCGCCGCGGGCACCGCGCGCACCAGCACCGCGCCGGGGCCGAAGGCCTCCAGGCTCAGGCCCAGCCGCTCCAGTTCCGGCGCGGCCTCGACGAGCCGGTCGGCCTCCTCGGGCGCCATCTCGACCACGTCGGGGATCAGCAGGCCCTGGGTCGCGACGCCGCCCTCGGCGCGCTCGCGCTTCAGCCGCTCGTAGACCAGCCGCTCGTGGGCGGCGTGCTGATCGACCAGCACGATACCCTCCCGGGTCTGGGCGAGGATGTAGGTCTCGTGGATCTGGGCGCGGGCGGCGCCGAGGGGGTGAGCCTCGGAGGAAGACTCGGCCTCCGGAACCGCCTCCGGCTCGGGCCGCAGGTCGGCGCCGGGCGGGGCGAGGTCGGCGGCAAACAGCGCCTGCGGCGTCTCGGCGAAACCGGCCCGGTCCCATGCCGGGCCGGCGGCGAAGGCCGGACGCTCGGGCGCGCGGTAGCCCGCGGGCGCGGCCACGGAAGGACCGGAGAAGAGGCGGCTGGCCGGGCGGGGGCTCAAGGCGCTCGCGGCGGCGGCGCCGGAATGGACGGAGAAGCGCCCGAGCCCCGCCGGGTCGGCGGAGCCGCCCGCGCGCAGGGCGTCGAGGGCGGCCTGCGTGCCCGTGCTGGAGGAGCGCGCCCCGGCCCGGCGCAGGGCCTCGTGGATCGCGCTGACGATCAGCGCCCGCACCAGCCCCGGCTCGCGGAAGCGCAGCTCCGTCTTGGCCGGGTGCACGTTCACGTCGACGAGGGCGGGATCGCAGGTGAGGGCGAGCGCCAGGACGGGATGGCGGTCGGAGCTCATGGTGTCGGCATAGGCGCCGCGCACGGCGCCCAGCAGGAGCCGGTCGCGCACGGGGCGCCCGTTGACGACGAAGTGGATGTGGCTCGCCGCCCCCCGGTGGAAGGTCGGCAGGCCGACATGGCCGGCCAGCGCGAAGCCCTCGCGGGCCATGTCGACGGGCACGCAATTGCCGGGAAAGTCCGGCCCCAGCACGGCGCCGAGGCGGCGCAGCAGGGCGGCCGGGCCCGGCTCGCTCTCGGCGGGAAACACCGTCGGGCTGCCGCTCTCGGTGCGCAGCGTGAAGCGCACCTGCGGCTGCGCCACCGCGAGCCGACGCAGGATTTCGGAGACGGCCGCCGTCTCGGCACGGTCGGATTTGAGGAATTTCAGCCGGGCCGGGGTCGCGGCGAAGAGTTCGGTCACCTCGATGCGGGTGCCGCGGGAGGCGGGCGCCGGGCGCACCGGGCCCTTGCTCCCGGAATCGACGGTGAGACTGACGCCCTCCCCGACCGCGGTGCGCGAGGTGATGGCGAGCCGCGAGACCGCCCCGATCGAGGGCAGGGCCTCGCCGCGAAAGCCGAGAGAGCCGATCCGGGTGAGATCGCCGTCGGGGAGCTTGGAGGTGGCGTGGCGCTCCACCGCGAGCGCGAGATCGTCCGCGCCCATGCCGATCCCGTCGTCGATGACGCGGATCAGGCGCCGCCCGCCGCCCTCGATCGCCACCTCGACGCTGCGCGCGCCCGCGTCGATGGCGTTCTCGACGAGTTCCTTGACGGCCGAGGCCGGGCGCTCGACCACCTCGCCCGCGGCGATCCGGTCGACTAGGATCGGGTCGAGTCGGCGGACGGCGGCGCGCGGCGGTTCGCGAAGGTCGGGGGCGGACATCCGCAAAATATAAGCCCCCGGGCGCCGGTCCGGTAGCCGAGGCGCGCCTCCATCCCGCCCGGAGCCGGCCCGGCCGCGGGACGAGGGCCACAACTTCCGCTTGCGCGCCGCCGCGCGCCGATCCACCCTCCGCAAAGACAACCTGAGAGAGAATCATCCGCCGGGAATCACCCGAACGGAGAGGGTTGTCGGCGGGCGCTCCGTCGGGGCGCCCTTGGAGAGGGAAGACGCATCGTGATCGCAACGCGCATCGCATCGGCCGCCGGCCTCGCCGCGGCCGCGGCCGGCTGGCTCGGCTTGGCCCCCGCTCTTGCCCCCGCCCTTGCCCCCGCCCTTGCCCCTGTCCTTGTGCCCTCGGCGGCACGGGCGCAGACCGCGGCCACGACCTGCGCGCAGAGCGCGGGTTCGACCGCGGCCTCCCCGCCCGCGCCGACGGTGATCGACGCGACCTGCGCGGCACTGCCCATCGACTTCCCCGGCGCGATCGAGCAGGGCGGTTTCGACCTGTTCGCGTGGCTGAGCTTCGTTGCCGTGAATTGGCCGGTCGATCCGGCGACCTGCACGGCGGATGCGGGCGCCTCGATCCTCTCCGGCACGCCCGCGCCGGTCTGGCTGAGCTACGCCTCGGACACGAGCGTGTTCGTGCCGGCCGGGCAGAGCCCGGCGCCGTGGTGCGCGCAAGGGGCCGGGACGGCCCAAGGTCTGGGCGGCGCGGAGAAGCGGATGCAGGCGCTCTCCGCCCAGCGCGCCGCGCGGGTGGCGCTCCTGCCCGAGAAGGTCCGGGCGCTGGCCGAGGCCCATCCCCAGGTCACGCTGTTCCTGTCGCACGATGCCAAGGGGGCCGGCCTGCTGCACGACCGCGCGGCGCTCTCCGGCGCGGACGGGGTGCCGGTGTCGGGAATCCTCCAGGCGACCGGTCAACCGGTCGTCGACCAGAACGGGCGCTTCGCGCGCTACTCCGTCTTCATGAACCAAGTGGAGTACGATTACCTGACCGCCAACCGGCTCTGGACGAAGGCGGGCCAGCAGGAGATCGCCCAGATCGCCTTTCCCGCCAGCCACCGCAAGACCGGCGCGCTCGGCTCCATGGAGATCAAGGCGGCCTGGAAGGTGCTCGGCGCGGGCGACGACCCGAGCCGTTTCCTGACGCAGACGGCGATCGTCTACAACGACACCAGCGGCGATCCGAGCCCGGGGCCGAACCCGGTCACCGTCGGCCTCGCGGGTCTCCATCTGGTCCGCAAGACGCAGAGCTCGCCCGAATGGATCTGGGCGACCTTCGAGCAGATCGACAACGACACCCGCTCCTTCGCCGACCCCGCCTGCACGACCTGCGCGCCGAACCAGCCGCCGACGCTGAAGCCCTACCGGGAACTCGACGCGGCCGGCAAACCCCTCAACCCGCCGACGCAGGTGGTGCCGGTGGTCCAGCCGGAGCAATCCGCGACGCGGCTGAACGCCACCTTCCAGCCGCTGCTGAAGGGGACGCCGTTCGCCTTCTACCGGCTCATCTCGGCACAATGGACCGGCGAGTTCGGCAACACGCCCAAGCCGCCGCAGCTCGGCAATTCGGTGATCGAGACCTACGTGACGCCGGGCGCGAAAACCTACGGCTGCCTGCAATGCCACGACGGGGCGACCGCCTGGCCCTCCAACAAGCCGGCGGACCGCAGCTTCATCATCAACGCCCAGCAATAGGGCGTCGGCGAACGCTCGAGCGGTGACGCCGGCCCTCGGGCGCGGCGGCGCCGCAGGAAGGTCCTTCGCGGCGGCCGCTCACCCCCGTGGCAGCATCCGGTCGCTGATGATGCGGCGCTGGATCTCGCTGGTGCCCTCGAAGATCGTGGTGAGGCGCGCGTCGCGCCAGTAGCGCTCGACCCGCCGCTCGGTGGTGTAGCCGTTGCCGCCGTGCAGCTGCATCGCCTGGTTCGTCACCCGCACCGCCATCTCGGTGGCCAGCAGCTTCACCCCCGCCGACTCGCTCTCGGCGGGCAGGCCTTCATCCAGGAGGTGGGCCACCTGCTGCCAGTAGGCGCGGGCCTGGGCCACCTCCGCCGCCATGTCGGCGAGCGCGAAGCGCAGCGCCTGGAATTGGCCAATCGGCTGGCCGAACTGCTCGCGCTCCTGAAGGTAGGCGGTGCAATCCTCCACCGCGGCGCGGGCGACGCCCACCGCGCGGGCGGCGGTGTGGACCCGGGCGATGTTGAGGCCGCGCTGCACCGAGGCGAAGCCGCCGGAATCGGCATCCGCCCCCTCGTCGCCGTAGAGGCCGGTGAGCCGATCGCGCTCGGGCACCCGCACGCCGTCGAGGTGAAGCTCGAAGGTGAGGAAGCCGTGATAGCCGATCTTGTCGATGACGGTGCCGGTCATGCCCTTCGGAAAGGTGCCGGGCTCCTTGACCACGAGGAAGGGTTCCAGCCCCGCCGAGCGCGGCTCGCCGGGCTCCGGCTCGCGCACCCGGGCCAGCACCTCGATGAAATCGGCGCCTTGCGCGAAGCCGGCCCAACGCTTGGTGCCGGTGAGCACCCATTCGTCGCCCTCGCGCACGGCGCGGGTCTGCACGCCGGCCAGATCCGAACCGGCGGTGGGTTCGGAGAGGGCGATCGAGCCGATCCACTGCCCCCTGGCGGATTTCGCCAGCAGCGCCCGGCGGCTTTCGTCGTCCAGCGTCTGCGTGCCGAGCCCCTGGCCGCGGGCGAGGATCGAGCCGGTGGAGAGCCAGGCGCGGGCAAGCTCCTCCGAGACGAGGCAGTACTCGAACACGCCGAGCCCCATCCCGCCGTACTCGGCGGGGATGGTGATGCCGAACCAGCCCTTCCGCGCCATCGCGTCGATGAGCGAGCGGGGCATCTCGCCCTTGCGCGGATCGAGTTCGTCGGCGATGGGCAGGATCACGTCGCGGGCGAAGGTCCGGGCCTCCTCCTGCAGCGCAACGCGCCTGTCCGTGCGCCAGGGCGAGAGCAGCTCCGGCGGACGCGGCGCCTTGAAGTCCGATGGGCTCATGGTTCCCCCCTTTCGTCTCGCTCGCCCGAGCCGAACGCTTAAGGTGGCAAAACGTTCGCGTCGGCGCGGGGCCAGCCTTGGCGAAGCGGTCCGGAACCGCGGCCCCGAGCGCACACGCACGGCACCTCCGCATGGGCCGGCCGCATCGACTCCCTTGCGCTGAGACCCGCCCGCCCCCAGAACGCGCCCATGCTGCGCGTCAACGATCTCACCTACCGCATCGGCGAGCGGGTCATCCTCGATTCGGCGACCTTCTCGATCCCCGACCGGGCCCGCGTCGGGCTCGTCGGCCGCAACGGCGCGGGCAAGACCACCCTGTTCCGGGCGATCCTCGGCGAGTTGCCGACCGATGCCGGCGCGGTCTCGCTGCCCAAGGGCATGCGCATCGGCGCGGTGGCGCAGGAAGCGCCCGCCGGCCCCGAGACCCTGCACGCGGTGGTGCTCGCCGCCGACACCGAGCGCGCCCGGCTGATGCGGGAGGCGGAGGACGCCGACGGGCTGCGCCGGGCCGAGATCGAGACGCGGCTCGTCGATATCGGCGCCCACTCGGCCCCGGCCCGCGCGGCGGCGATCCTGCACGGCCTGGGCTTCGATGCGGCGGCGCAAGGCCGTCCCTGCTCGGACTTCTCCGGCGGCTGGCGGATGCGGGTGGCGCTGGCCGCGGTGCTGTTCTCCGAGCCCGACCTGCTGCTTCTCGACGAGCCCACCAACTACCTCGACATCGAGGGCACGCTCTGGCTCTACGACTATCTCGAGAAGTACCCCCGTACGGCCGTCATCATCAGCCACGACCGGGAACTGCTCGACACGAGCGTCGATCACATCTTGCATCTCGACCGGGGCAAGCTCACGATCTACCGCGGCGGCTACACCAGCTTCGCTCGCCAGCTCTCCGAGAAGCGGGTGCTGCAGGCCAAGGCGAAGGCCAAGCAGGAGGTCGAGCGGGCGCATCTGCAAAGCTTCATCGACCGCTTCAAGGCCAAGGCCACCAAGGCGCGCCAGGCCCAGTCGCGGATGAAGCGGCTCGCCAAGATGGAGCCCATCGCCGCGCTGCTCGAAGACGAGGTGCCGGTGATCCACCTGCCGAGCCCGGACAAGCCGCTCTCGCCGCCGATCGTGGCGATGGAGCGCGTCCAGGCCGGCTACGGCGAGCGGATCGTGCTCTCGGGGCTGAACCTCAGCCTCGCCCCCGACGACCGGGTGGCGCTCTTGGGCGCCAACGGCAACGGCAAGTCGACCTTCTGCAAGCTGATCGGCGGGCGGCTGCCCCCGCTCGCGGGCGAGATGCGGCGCTCCTCCAAGATGGAGGTCGCCTATTTCGCGCAGCACCAGCTCGACGAGTTGCGCCCTTCCGAGAGCGCGGTGGCCCATGTGCGCGACCGGATGCCCGACGCACCCGAGGCGAAGGTGCGCTCGGCCGCCGCGCGGCTGGGCTTCCCGGCGTCGAAGGCCGACACGCCGGTGGAGAAACTTTCCGGCGGCGAGAAGGCGCGCCTGCTGATGGGGCTCGCCGCCTTCGACGGGCCGCACCTGCTGATCCTCGACGAGCCGACCAACCACCTCGACATCGAGAGCCGGCAGGCTTTGGTGGAGGCGATCAACGACTACGAGGGGGCGGTGATCCTCGTCAGCCACGACCGCTTCCTGATCGAGGCCTGCGCCGACCGGCTCTGGATCGTCGGCGACGGCTCGGTGAAGTCCTTCGACGGCGACATGGACGATTACCGCCGCCTCGTGCTCGCCGGCCCGGAACGGGTGGACACGTCCGGCGACGGCACCGGGGGGCAGAAGGCCGAGGCCCGCCGCTCGGCGGTGGAGCGGCGCGCGGCTCTGGCGCCCCTCCGGAAGCGGCTCGAGGCGATCGAGGCGCGCATGGCCAAGCTCTCGGGAGCGATCGAGAAGATCGACGCGGCGCTCGCCGACGGCACCGCCTTCCTCAAGGACGCGGCCAAGGCCGGCGATCTCGCCCGCATGCGCGCCGAAGCCGCCGAGGCCCTGGCCAAGGCCGAAGAGGAATGGCTGGAGGTGAGCGGGGAGATCGAAGCGGCGGCCTAATCAGCGAAGATGATTATTATAAACCTTCCAATAGCTTGAACTTGAAGGGCTCCAAGTCGAAGTTTTTAAGCGACTTAGGGACAACGATCGAATACATCCCGGCTGCATCGCGCGTAATGTGAATGTGCCAATATTTTAATTTATCGTTTTCTGTCACATTCAAATCATCGACTATCTTATGAAATTCCCCTATGGGGATTGAGAAAGCCCACTCCAAGTCCATACATCCTAGTACTAAAAATCCAGACTCTCCACCCTCTAAAAACACATCCCATTTCGGGTGGTGCGCGTACCAATACGGATGAGATGGGCGCCTCGTGTGCGCCTTTGATATTGTGCATACAACCCGAATTTTGTGATCCTTGTCCCAAAATAAAGCTCTACTCTGCTTGATAAGTTTCGTACTTAAAATTTCAGAAATTGTGGATATAATTCGCGCTCGTTGAGCGGTAAGCAGCCTTGGCTCGGTGAAATCCCAGATTCCCGTCACCTTCTCTTTGATTTCGCCAGCCGAGGCCTGAATGTTTAGCTCTGGCAACGCCCCCTCTTCTTCGTCGGTGATCGCAATCTCATCTTTTATTGAAGACGAGTCTCTGGCTGCAGTAAACATGACGTCCACCAACCTGTCGAGGCGGGTGTATTCTAAGGGAGCAAGTATACTTCTTATTTTTAGATCGGTATCTGGATCCACCGAATTTTCCTTCAATATTAAAAGCTTAATCAAAGACTCCGCACTGATTAGGCGAATGTCCCAAGCATGGCGCGATCCACGAACCTGTGCCTCAAGCTCTCCAGTATCCTGCCTGCCAACAACAATCAAAACAGATGTCTCTAATGGCGAAAGTTTCTGCGAGATTGATTTCGCCCTGTACCCAATAATCGTGTCGAGAGAAACTCGGTACGCGTCGCTGGTTTTTACTTCTACGATTATCGAACCTCCCTCGGGCGCAGCCCACAATCCATCGAACCCTACTTCGCCCGAAACGCCCTGATATCTACCATTTGTAACAATATAATCCAAACGCCTACCTAATTCATTAATCAAATCCTGGAGTATCATTCCGCCTTTTCTAGTTTGCTGGACAAACACTGCTCAACATATTCGCTTAATTTCGAAGAAGCTGCACCCCTGAAATATTCCCTTATCTCTTTGGAGCACGGCGAGTTGTCGCGGAGGTTCCCATCACCCGCCGCCGAAACGATCTGCGCGATCGAAAGCTGGTCGACAGCGCCTGGATTTGTTTTCCAAAAATCTATTAGAGGCATTTTATATATTTCCAATCATTATAGCTATATCGCGCCGATTTGCGCCATACCGACAGCGCAGACCAGCGACCAAGGTCGTTATGGTGCAATTTCACATTCAAGACCAGCGATACAGATCTCAATTTTATCCCAAACATAGCAGACAACGAGCCGTAAGATGCAGCGAGTTCAGACTATGTCATAGGATGTTTTAGTTGACTGCCTCGACTGAGTGCGCCCGTCTTGATTATTGTCTGCTTCGACCGACTGAGCAGAGCCGCGATCAGTGCCGCCCCCGCCGCGAGGCCGAGCCAGAGCCCGGTCCCAATCATTTCGGCCGGGATGAACAGGGCCGGAAGCTGCACGAGGTAGCGCGGGCCGAGCAGCGTCCCGAGCCCGCCCGCGAGAACGAACAATCCGGCCGCGGCGGCATTGCGCTCGGGCGGTGCGGCCCGCAGCAGCGCCAGGACGTTGGCGACGGTGAACAGGCCGCGGCCGATGCCGAAGGCGAGGAGGCCCGCGGCCAGGATCGGCCATCCGCCCGCCGTCCCGCCGTTCGGGAGCCCCACGGCGAGAGCGGCGAGGCCGGCCGCCGCGAGCCCCATCCCGATCCGGGCGAGACGCGGCGCACCGGACCGTCCGGCATAGAAGCCCGCTCCGGCGGTGAGGGCCGCAAGCCCGAGGAACACGAGGCCCACGCCGTCCCGCGACAGGCCGTCGAACGCGGTGCGATGGGAGAGCAGGGCGATGTCCGCCGCGGTGAGGGCGACGTTGCCCGCGAAGGCCGCGGCGAGCGGCCACGCGAGGCCCGGCCGCGCGAGAAGATCGAGCGGCAGCAGCGGCGCCGGCCGCCGCCATTGCTGCCAGATCCAGAGCCCCAGCAGCATCAGCCCGAGATTGAGCACGAGCAGGGCGGCCACCGGCCGGATCGGCGCGAGCGGCACGGCGGTCAGGAGCAGCCCGAAGCAGAGCACCGAGAGGACGGCGCCGAGTCCGTCGAAGCGCGGCCACGGCGCGTCCTCCTTCGGGAGGGTGAGCAGACCGAGAATCAGGCTCGGCCCCGCCAGGAGCAGGGTGGGGACGAGGATGCCGAGGCTTCCGAACCACGACAGCGCGAACCCGGCCGACATCTGAAGAAGCAGCAGCGCCGGCAGGACGGCCGCCTCCCCCAGTCCGAGGCCGAGCCCGAGGCGCGCCTCGCCGAAGAGGCGGCGCAGCAGGCTCCAGCCCGCGCAGACGAGAAGCGCGGACGCCGCGCCTTGCGCCAGACGCAGACCGAGCAGCGGCACGAGGTCGAGCGGCAGCGCCGCGGCGGGGACGAGCCCCGTGAGGGCGAGGAGCGCGGCAAGGAAGCCGCGCCGCGCTCCGAGCCGCGCGGCCAGCGCCGCCATCGGCAGCGCGCCCAGGATCAGGCCGTAGGTGTGCGCCGTCTGAATCACCGCAGCCGTGGAGGCCGGGTGCGCCCCCTGCTGCATCACCCACGGCATCAGGAACGCCATCCCCGTGGTCGGCAGCACCGCCATCCCGAGGCCCGTCAGGACGGCGACGATGGCGAGGACGCGGCGCTCGGGCTTGCGATCTTGCATCCGGTTCCTGTCCCCTTCGACGCCTCCCGACAGCCTTTAAGGGTAAGCCGGCGCGCCGTGAACCGTGGGTGGCAGGCCTCGGCAACGTCGGCCCCCGGCCCGCGTTGTCCGTCGCCAGGACGGAACGGAGGAACCATGCGCGGCACGAGCCATCTCAAGCTCCGGAAGGCCAGGACGGCCGGCGCGCTCGCGCTGCTGCCGCTGGCTGCGGCCGGCGCCTGGATCGCCTGGAGCCATCTCGGGTTGAACCGGGCCGGCCCCCTGCCCCCGGCCCTGTCGGGGCGGCGCAGCCCCCTGCGCACGCGTTCCGGCCGGGTGAACCTCTACGCCGCGGATGCGCAGGGCGGCCGGCCGCTTCTCTTGATCCACTCGATCAACGCGGCGGCCAACGCCTACGAGGTCCGGCCGCTCTACGAGCATTACCGCTCGCGCCGCCCCGTCTACGCCCTCGAACTGCCGGGCTTCGGCCATTCCGAGCGGGCGGACCGCGTCTACACGCCCCGGCTCATGATCGACGCGATCGTGGATGCCGCCGCCGAGATCGCGGGCCGCCACGGCGGGCAGCCGCTCGACGGCGTCGCCCTGTCCCTGTCCTGCGCCTACCTCGCCCGGGCCGCCCTGGAGCGGCCGGAGCTTTTCGCCAGCCTCGGCCTGATCAGCCCCACGGGGTTCGACGGGCGCCTCTCGGGCGAGGGCCCGGCGGATGCCCATCGCGGCAATCCCCTGGCCCGGCAGCTCGCCGCCTTCCCGCTCTGGGGCCGCCCGCTCTTCGACGCGCTGGTGAGCGGGCCGAGCATGCGTTTCTTCCTGGAGAAGACCTGGGGCAGCGCCCGGATCGACGAGGGCCTGTTCGCCTATGATCGGATCTCGGCCCGCCAGCCGGGGGCGGAGCACGCGCCCTTCTCGTTCCTCTCCGGCTACCTGTTCCCCGACGACACCACCCGGGTCTACGAGGCGCTGACCCTGCCGATCTTCATGGTCTACGGGGCGCGGGGCGACTTCGTCGATTACCGCCATGTCGGCGAGGTGGCGGGCCGCCCGAACTGGACGATCCTGCGCCTGCCCACCGGCGCCTTCCCGCATTTCGAGAATCGGCCGGCGGTGACGAACGCCTACGACGCGTTCCTCACCGTGCAGGCCGCGAAGGCCGATCAGCCCACCGGCTCGATCCGGTAGCGCAGCCAGACGGTGCCGTCCTCGAACGGCTCGCAGGCGGTGCGGATGAGGCGGCGGCGCGAGCCCATGCTCTCGTCCTCGCGGCCCTCGAAGTCGAACAGGGCCGGCGTGCCGATGAGGCCGTCGACGGCCGGGGCCAGCAGCAGGCTCAGCTCGTCCACGAGCCCGGCCTTCAGCATCGAGCCGTTGATGCGCCCGCCGCCCTCCACCAGCAGCCGCTCGATGCCGAACAGCGCTTTCAGCTTGGTCAGCGCGAGGGCGAAATCGACCTCGCGCGCGCCGGCGATGATGTAGGACTGGCCGCCCGCTCTCAGGCGGCGCAGGCGGTCGTCCGAGGCCTGCCCCGTGGTCACCACCACGACGTGATCGCCCTCGATCTCGTTGCGCGCGCCCCAATCCATCGCGCCGCGGGCATCGAGCGCCACCGCGTAGCCGGGGGCGTCGGTGCGGGCGACGTGATCCTCGCGCGACACCGGCGCCTCGGGCGGTTCGGTGGCGAGCGGCTCGGCGCTGTCGGCGTAGCCCTGCATGGTGATGCGCCCGCACATCCAGGCGTCGCCGCCGAGGCGCTTGTGGACCGCCTCGTAGTGCGAATCCGCGTCGACGGTGGTCCAGCGCCGCACCTTGATGCGCCCGTCGACCGAGGTGGTCATGTGGCACAGGACGGTGGGGCGGTCGGTTCCCTCAGCCATGGTCTCGAAGCTTCCTGCTCTGCGATCTCCATGGCGGAACTAGACCGGCCTCCCCGCCCGGCCAGGACGGACCGCCGCGACGCGCCGCCGCCGGGGCGAGACTCTGCCGACTTGGCCCGACCGCACGCCGCCGGATAGGCTCTCCCCGCGACGGGAGGGACGACCATGGCGAACTACACCGCGGATGTGCGCTGGGCGCTGGCGGAGGGCGAGGATTTCGCCGCCGGGCGCTACAGCCGCGGCCACGCGATCCGCTTCGACGGCGGGATCGCGGTGCCGGGCTCGGCCTCGCCGCACGTCGTCGGCAAGTGGGCGGTGAGCGAGGCCGTCGATCCCGAGGAGATGCTGGTGGCCGCGCTCTCCTCCTGCCACATGCTGAGCTTCCTCCACGTCGCCCGGCTCGCCGGCTTCGTGGCGCACGCCTACCGCGACCACGCCGAGGGCCGCATGGAGGCGATCGCGCCGGGCCGGCAGGCGGTGACGCGGGTGGTGCTGCATCCGCGCATCGCGTGGACGGGCCCGGCACCGGACGCGGAGCGGCTCGCCGCACTTCACCACGAGGCGCACGAGACCTGCTTCATCGCCAATTCCGTGCGCGCGCAGGTGACGGTCGCCTGACACGACCGGCTTGGCGAAACCGGCCGCGGCGGTGCATGTCCTGCCCACGACCTTGCCCTTCGAGGACATCCGCATGATCGACCTGACGCTTGCCGCCGCGCAGACCCTCGTCGCCACCGCCCTGAAGACCGCCCGCGCGCGGGGGCTCAAGCCGCTCGCCGTGGTCGTCTACGACGCCCGCGGCGCCCTCAAGTGCCTGGCCGCCGAGGACGGCACCTCGCTGCGCCGCGCGGAGATCGCCCGGGGCAAGGCCAACGGCGCGCTGGCGCTCGGCCTCGGCTCGCGGGCGATCGCCAAGCGGGCGGAGGAACAGCCGCATTTCGTGGCCGCGGTGAGCCACCTCGTCGGGCCGGATGCCCTGGTGCCGGTGCCCGGCGGCGTGCTGATCCGCGACGCCGAAGGACGGCTGCTCGGCGCGGTCGGCATTTCCGGCGACACCTCGGACAACGACGAGATCTGCGCGCTGGCCGGCATCGAGGCCGCGGGGCTCAAGGGGGATACGGGCGCCTGAGCGGGCACCGATCGTGTTCGGGAGTTCCGCGCCGTTCGTCCCCTCTCCCCAGCGGGGCGAGGGGACGCATCGGACAACCCCGTGAGCCTCGTCCGGCGAACCGTCCTGCGGGGCGGCGCGGCGCTTGCCGCCGGGCTCGCCCTGCCCGCACGCGCCGCCGCGCCGGTCTACCGCCGCGGCAACGACGCCGACCCGGAGACGCTCGACCCGCACAAGACCTCGACGGTCGCCGAGGCGCACATCCTGCGCGACCTGTTCGAAGGGCTGCTCACCTACGACAATCTCGGCACCATCATCCCCGGCGCCGCGCAGAGCTGGACGATCTCCGACGACCGCCTGACCTACCGCTTCGCTCTGCGCCCCGACGGGCGCTGGTCGAACGGCGAGGCCGTGACGGCCGAGGACTTCCTGTTCTCCCTGCGCCGCATCCTCGCACCGGCGACAGGCGCGAAGTACGCCGAGGTGCTGTTTCCGATCCGCGGCGCGGCGGCCGTCAATGCGGGCGCGCAGCCGCCGGAGACGCTGGGGGTGAGCGCCCCCGACACCCGGACGCTGGAGATCGTGCTGGCCGAGCCGGTGCCCTACCTGCTCGAACTCCTCACCCACCAGACCTCGCTGCCGGTCCACCGGCCCTCGCTGGCGCGCTGGGGCGACGCCTTCGCACGACCCGGCAACCTCGTCTCGAACGGCCCCTACGCGCTGGTCGAGTGGGTGCCCAACGACCGCATCACCCTGACCAAGAACACCCACTATCGCGACGCCGCCGCGATCCCGATCGAGCGGGTCGATCTCGTGCCGACCCCCGACCTCGCCGCGGCGGTGCGGCGCTACGCGGCCGGCGAGATCGATTCCCTGTCGGACCTGCCCGCCGACCAGATCGCCTCCCTGCAGAAGCGCTTCGGGGCGCAGGTCCGGCTCGGGCCGGGGCTCGGCCTGCTCGCCATCGCCTTTAATCTGCGCAAGGCCCCCTTCGACGACGCGCGGGTGCGCCGCGCCCTCTCGCTCGCCGTGGACCGGGAGTTCCTGGCCGAGATCGTCTGGGGGCAGACCATGGCCCCGGCCTATTCCTTCTGCCCGCCGGGCCTCGACAACGCCCTGCCGCCGCCGCTGATGCCGGGGCGCGAGGACGGCCCCATCGACCGCGAGGAGGAGGCGCTGCGGCTGCTCGCGCAGGCCGGCTTCGGACCCAAGACGCCGCTCACGGTCGAGTACCGCTTCAACACCACCGACAACAACCGCAACACGGCCATCGCCCTGGCCGATGCGTGGCGCGGCATCGGCGTCGAGACCCGCTTCGTCTCCACCGACGCCAAGACCCACTTCGCTTTTCTGCGCGACGGCGGCCCGTTCGACCTCGCCCGGATGTCCTGGGTCGCCGACTATTCCGACCCACAGAATTTCCTGTTCCTGCTGCGCACCGGCAATGACGGCTTCAATGCCGGGCGCTGGTCGAACGCAGCGTTCGACGGGCTGCTGACGCGGGCGGCGGGGGAGCGCGACGTGCAGGCCCGCGCGCGGCTGCTGTTCGACGCGGAAACGATCGTGCTCGACGAACTGCCCTGGATGCCGCTGCTGCACTACCGCTCGAAGGCGCTCGTCTCGCCGCGGCTGCACGGAATGCATCCCAATATCCGCAACGTCGCGCCCACCCGCTACCTCCGGCTCGACGCATGATCGCCCTCATCGCCCGCCGGATCGCGCAGAGCCTGCCGACCCTGTTCCTTGTGGTGGCGGGCAGCTTCTTCCTGATCCGGCTGGCGCCGGGCGGTCCGTTCGATCTGGAGCGGCCGCTGCCCCCGGCGGCGATGGAGAACCTGCGCCGCGTCTACGGGCTCGATCAGCCCCTGATCGTGCAGTTCGGGCGCTACCTCGCGAGCCTCGCCCGGGGCGATCTCGGGCCCTCGTTCAGCTTCCGCGACCTGACCGTCACCGACCTGTTCGCCCGCGGCCTGCCGGTCTCGGCGACCCTCGGCGCGCTGGCGCTCGTGCTCGCGCTCACCCTCGGGCTGGCGCTCGGGAGCCTCGCCGCGTTCCGGCGCGGCGGGCCCGCCGACCGGCTGGTGGGGCTCGTCGCCTCGCTGGGCCTCGCGGTGCCGAACTTCGTCACCGCGCCCCTCCTCCAGATCGTGTTCGGCCTGGGGCTGGCGTGGCTCCCCGTCGGCGGCTGGGCGGGGGGCAATCCGAAGAACCTCGTCCTGCCGGTGCTCACCCTGGCCCTGCCCCACGCCGCCGGCATCGCCCGGCTCACCCGCGCCTCGCTGGCCGAGGTGCTGATCCAGCCGCATATCCGCACGCAGCGCGCCATGGGGCTGTCCCGCGCCCGGATCGCCCGGCACGCTCTGCGCGGCGCGCTGCTCCCGGTCGTGGCCACGCTGGGGCCGCTGGCGGCGGGGCTGATGACCGGCTCGGTCGTCGTCGAGACCATCTTCGGTCTGCCGGGCATCGGCCGCTACTTCATCGAGGGCGCGCTCAACCGCGACTACACGCTGGTGATGGGCACCGTCCTGCTGGTGGCGGTGATGGTGGTCGCCTTCAACCTGATCGCCGACCTCGTCGCCGCCGCGCTCGATCCGCGCCTGAGGGTGTCCGCGTGAGCGCGGCGCTGGCCCGCCTCGCCCGCCGCCGGCTGGCCCGCGACCGGGGCGCCCTGGCGGCTCTGGCGAGCCTCGTGCTGATCGCGCTCGCCTGCCTGATCGGCCCCTTCCTGACCGGGCACAAGCCCGAGCAGATCTATCCCGATTTCGTCCGGGTCGGCCCGAGCCTCGACGCCCACCCGCGGGCGGACGAGTTGCGCCCGGCGCTGACGCGCCTCGCCTTCCGCATGCGGCTCGGGCTGGAGGATATGAGGCTCGAGGGCGACCGGGTGCGGCTGACGCTGACGGCTTCGGGAAGGCCCGTCGACGAGCGGGCGCTGCGGCTCCTGCCCCGCTCGGGCCTGTTCGGCACGGCCCAGGTGCTGGAGCGCGCGGCCGACGGAAGCCGGCTCGTGGTCGCCCTGCCGGTGCGGAAGCTGACTTTCCTCCTCGGCACCGATGCGCTCGGGCGCGACCTCCTCACCCGCTGCCTCGCGGCGGGCCAGGTGTCCCTGCTGATCGGGCTGACCGCGACGCTGGCCGCCCTGCTGATCGGCGTGAGCTACGGGGCCGTCTCCGGCATGGCCGGGGGATGGGTCGATGCGCTGATGATGCGCCTGCTCGACATCCTCTACGCCCTGCCCTTCGTGTTCTTCGTCATCATGCTGCTGGTGTTCTTCCGCGCCGGGCTGTGGCTGGTCATGGTGGCGGTGGCGGCGGTCGAGTGGCTCGACATGGCCCGCATCGTGCGCACCCAGACGCTGAGCCTCAAGGGCCGCGACTTTTTCCGCGCGGCGACGGCTTTGGGGGTGGGGCCGGGCACGATCCTCGTCCGCCACGTCGTGCCCAACACACTCGGGCCGATCATCGCGGCGGCGACCCTCCTGGTGCCGCGGGTGATCCTCCTGGAGAGCTTCCTGTCCTTCCTCGGCCTCGGCGTGCAGGAGCCAGCGACCTCCTGGGGCGTGCTGATCGCGGAGGGCGCTCGCGCGCTGGAATCCGCGCCCTGGATGCTCGCCGCGCCCGCGGGCTTCCTCGTCGTCACCCTGGTGGCCCTCAACCGACTCGGCGACGGCCTCGGCGAGGCGCTCGACCCGCGGCTTCAGCGGGATTCGGCCGGCAGATAGCCCTGGTAGACGATGCGCACCGTGCGCCGCTCGCCGGGCAGCTCCGAGAGCGGGACCGACTTCGAGCCCCGCAGCACGAGAACGGGCGCGATCTCGGCGGGGGCCGCCGCCGCGGGTTGGGCCACCGCCACGGGTTGGGCCTTGGGGCGCAGGGCCCAGCGGGCGGCGCCGCCGGCCTGGGCCGCCAGCGTGGAGGCGGCGAGCACGGCCCCCAGGGAGCCGAGGGCGACGGCGAGCGGCGGAAGGATCGTCCTGGCGGAAAGCGGCGCGAAAAATGTCATGGCGAGAGGCCCGGCGGATGGGGCCATTCCGCAACCTGAAGCGTTTCCGAACGCCGATTCGTGGGGCGACCGGGCAGCGGTTTGGCACTGCCGGACGGGACTTGCGAACAATTTTGCCGAATCAGGGTAAACGGAGGGGCAATGACGAGCCGAGCGGAAGGTCAGGCCGGAACCGCGCCCCCTGAGCGGGTCGCGGCGGGCACGGTGATCGACACCGACATCTCCGCCCGGCTCGACCGCCTGCCCTTCGGCCGCTTCCACACCCTGGTCATCGTCGCGCTCGGCATCACCTGGGTGCTCGACGGGCTCGAAGTGACGCTGGCGGGCGCCCTCGTCGGGGCGCTGCGCAAGGAGCCGATGTCCTTCACCGAGTTCGATGTCGGCCTGGCGGCGAGTTCCTACCTCGTCGGCGCGGTGGTCGGCGCGGTCGGCTTCGGCTGGCTCACCGACCGGATCGGGCGCAAGAAACTGTTCTTCATCACGCTCGCCCTCTACCTCATGGCGACCGCGGCCACCGGCCTGTCGTGGAATATCTGGAGCTTCTGCCTGTTCCGCTTCCTCACGGGAGCCGGCATCGGCGGCGAGTACACCGCGATCAACTCGACCATCCAGGAGCTGATTCCCGCCCGCGTGCGCGGCTGGACCGACCTCGTCATCAACGGCTCGTTCTGGATCGGGGCGGCGCTCGGCTCCTTCCTCTCGATCGCGCTGCTGCGGCCCGAATGGATCGACCCAGCCTGGGGCTGGCGCATCGCCTTCTTCGTCGGCGGCGGCATCGGCCTCGTGATCCTGCTCCTGCGCACCTGGATCCCCGAGAGCCCGCGCTGGCTCGTCACCCACGGCTACGCGGCGGAAGCCGACCGGGTGGTGTCGGGCATCGAGAAGCGCTTCACCGACGAGGGCATCACCCTGCCGCCGCCCGACGAGTCGCGGCGCCTCAAGCTCAAGGTCCGCAGCCACACCCCGCTCGCGGAAGTGGCCCAGGCCCTGTTCGTCACGAGCCGCCGCCAGACCATGGTCGGGCTGGCGCTGATGATCGCCCAGGCCTTCTTCTACAACGCGCTGTTCTTCACCTACGCGCTGGTGCTGGAGCGCTTCTACGAGGTGCCGGGCGGCGATGTCGGCTGGTACCTGCTGCCCTTCGCGCTCGGCTCGTTCCTCGGCCCGCTGCTGCTGGGACGGCTGTTCGACACCGTGGGCCGGCGCCCGATGATCGCCTTCACCTACGGCATCTCGGCGGTGCTGCTGGTCGGGGTCGGCCTCGTCTTCCGCGCCGACCTGCTCGGCCCCTGGGGCCAGACCATGGCCTGGATGGGCGTGTTCTTCTTCGCCTCCGCCGCGGCCAGCTCCGCCTACCTCACGGTCGCCGAGACCTTCCCGCTGGAGATCCGCGCGCTGGCGATCGCGGCCTTCTACGCCATCGGCACCGGCATCGGCGGCGTCTCGGGGCCGCTGCTGTTCGGCGCGCTGGTCGAGACCGGCTCGCGCGATCTCGTGCTGGTGGGCTACCTCATCGGCGCGAGCCTGATGGCGGTGGCGGCGGTGGTCGGCTGGATCTGGGGCACGGCGGCCGAGGGCAAGTCGCTGGAGGACGTCTCGAAGCCGCTGGCCTCGGCCTGAGGGGTCATCGTTCAACCCGGCCTGCCGGGCATCGCCTCTCCCCGCCTGCGGGGAGCGGGATCGGACGACTGATATCGTCTCCGTTTGATTGCCCCGGCCTTTGCCCGCTCCGTCATCGCGAGGCGGAGCCGAAGCGACCCAGAGCGCGACCTATCCGGAAAGTGCGGAGCCCTGGATTGCTTTCGGCTTCGCCTCGCAATGACGAAGGAAGAGTCCGAAGCGATCACCCGGAGACGGTATGACGGCTGATCCGGTCGGCCTCTTTCGTCGTTGCGAGGCGAATCGCTTCGCTGACGCTCGCGATCACGGCGTGGGGCCAAACCCGAAGCGTTCAGCCAAAAACGGTATCGTCTGGCGCCCCTGGCAAGACGCGCCTCAATCGAAGAGCGGTCTCACGTCGGCTCCGATCGCGGCGCCGACCCTTTGCGCCGCAGCCAGATCGCCGAGGCCACCGCCAGCGCGTCGAGCGGCAGCGTCACCGCACCCTGGCGCTTGCCCCACAGCTCCAGGCCGCCGAAATCGACGCGGCGGATTTCGAGCCAGGCGCCGAAGGGGAAGACCGCCTCGGTGCCCTCGCCGGGGCCGAAGCACTCCTCGAAGGCCAGCGGATCGACCATGATCGCGTCGTACTTGGCGAGGTGGCCGGCGATCGCGACCTTGGAGCGGAACGGCCCCCGGTCGCGGTGATACGAGGAGAAGCAGGGCTCGACCTCGGTCAGCGTCACCCAGAGCTTGCCGCCGATGCGCAGGTAGGGCGCGTTCGGGCCCTCGGCGCCGAAATTCTCCGGGCCCCAGCCCGCCTCGCTCATCAGGGATTGCGCCAGCGTCACCGGCTCGCCGGGCGGGGCGGCGGGCACCCACGCCTCCAGCACGCCCACGGGCTCGGCTGGGAGACCGGGTCCGGTCGCGCCGCCTTCGGCCAAGCCACCGTGGATCATGCCGCGCCCTCGCGCCTGCGACCGCTCACCGGGAGCGATCCTGCTGCATTATTCAGCATATGACATGCGCAGGCGAGCAGTTTATTTCAAGGCACCGAGCCTGCCGCCCGAAGGCGGCCGGGCTCTCGAAGGCCGCGGGAGACCTTACTCCTCGTCGTCCTCGTCGATGCGGCTCATGCCCTTGAGCTTGGCGAAGACCGCGTCGGCGTTGAGATCCTCCTCCTCTTCCTCCCGCTCCGCGGCGGCCGGGGCGGTCGAGACCTCGGTGGGCAGGAGCTTGGCGCCGCCATCGGCGGGCACCACGGCCGGACGGTCCTTGGCGGCGCGCTGCACCTCGAAGTCGAGGTCGATCTGCGAGCACAGGCCGAGCGTCACCGGGTCCATCGGCTGGAGCGAGGCGGAGTTCCAGTGGGTCCGCTCGCGGATCTGCTGGATCGTCGCCTTGGTGGTGCCGACGAGGCGGATCACCTGCGCGTCCTTCAACTCGGGATGGTTGCGGATCAGCCAGAGGATGGCGTTCGGCCGGTCCTGGCGACGCGACAGGGGCGTGTAGCGCGGGCCCTTGGTGGTGCGCTTGACCTCCGGCAGCTTGACCTTGGAGACCGCGACCTTGAGCCGGTAATGGGGCGACTTCTGCGCCTTCTCGATCTCGTCGCGGGTGAGCTGGCCGGTGGTGATCGGGTCGAGCCCCTTGATGCCGGCGGCGACCTCGCCGTCGGCGATGCCCTTCACTTCCAGCGGGTGCAGCTTGCAGAAATCGGCGATCTGCTCGAAGGCCAGCGAGGTGTTCTCGACGAGCCACACGGCGGTCGCCTTGGGCATCAGCGGACCTTGGGACATCGGCAAAGCTCCAGGCGGTTTTTCGCGAATGCGCGGCGGAGCCGGGATGACGGAAACGGTCTCTCCCGGTCTCCGGCCTCGTGTGTCGAGCCCGGAGAATCCCGTATCGCGCTGAATGGGGGGATGAATCTCATATAGCGGCGGAGGGGGCTCGCGCGCAATTGCGTTGTACCCGCCGGCAACCATTTCGGCCGGCCCTCACGCCGACGGAACCTCCGCCCGCCGCCCCTCCAGCGTGGGGCGCAGCGGCGCGACCTCCGCCGCCACGTGGTCCATGAAGGCGCGCACCCGCGCGGCGTGGCGCAGATCCGGATGGGTCAGGAGCCACAGCGAGCCGGCGAGATCCGGCTCCGGCCCGGACAGGCGGCGCAGGGCCGCGATCCTGTCGCCGCGGTAACAGGGCAGCGGACCGATCCCGACGCCCTCGAGAATCGCCTCGCACAGGCCCTGCACGGTGTTGATGCGCAGGGCCACCCGCTCCGGCCCGGCCCGGGCTGCGACGAAGCGCGCGAAGAGTCCGCCGGCCACCGCCTCGCTCGGGCTGACCCAGGCCGCGTCGGCGGCCTCAGCCTCGGCCTGCACCCGTCCGTAGACCGCCCAGGCGATGGTGGCGATGCGCCGGCCGACGAGGTTGGGCGGGGGGGCGCGGGTGGCGCGCAGGGCCACGTCCGCATCGCGGCGGGAGAGGTTCAGCGCCTCCTCCGAGACCACGAGATCGACCTGCACCGCCGGGTAGCGCGCCCGGAAGCGGCCGAGCATCGGCATCAGCAGGTCGGTCACCAGAGTCGCCGCGGCGGTGACGCGCAGGGTGCCGGAGGGCGTCAGCGCCCGGTCCGCCACCTCCCGGTCAAAGCGCGCGACCTCCTCCTCCATGCGCGCCGCCGCCGCGGCCATGGCCTCGCCGGCGGGCGTCGGCACGTAGCCGGAGCGGTGGCGCTCGAACAGGCGCGTGCCGAGCGCCTCTTCGACCGCGGCGAGCCGCCGGAAGGCGGTGGAGGGATTGATGCCGAGATGCGCCGCGGCCGGTGCCAGCGCGCCCCGCTCGGCCACCGCCCGCACGAGGCGGAACTCGTCCCAGGCCACCGGCATCGCACCCCTCCTTGCAGATACGCAAGATGCATCTTGCACATCGAGGCGTTCCTGCAAGCGGGGCGAACCTCCATACTCACACCGCATTCGATGATCGGGCCGCGTGTCGGCCCGCCGCGGAAGAGGACAAAGCGATGGCGAAGGTTCTGGTGCTCTACTACTCGTCCTGGGGCCATGTGGAGCAGATGGCCCAGGCGGTGGCCGAGGGCGCCCGCGAGGCCGGGGCCGAGGTCGCGGTCAAGCGCGTGCCGGAGCTGGTGCCGGAGGAGGTGGCCAAGCAGTTCCACTACAAGCTCGAGCAGGAGGCGCCGATCGCCACCGTCGAGGAGCTGGCCGATTACGACGCGATCATCTTCGGCACGCCGACCCGCTACGGCAACATGGCCTCGCAGATGAAGCAGTTCATCGACCAGACCGGCGGCCTCTGGGCCAAGGGCGCGCTGGTGGGCAAGGTCGGCTCGGCCTTCACCTCGACCGCCTCGCAGCACGGCGGCCAGGAGACCACCCTGACGAGCTTCCACACGGTGATGTTCCACCACGGCATGGTGGTGGTGGGCCTGCCCTACAGCTTCGCGGGCCAGAACGGCGTCGAGCAGGTGAAGGGCAACTCGCCCTACGGCGCCACCACGATCGCCGACGGCGACGGCTCGCGCCAGCCTTCCCAGGTCGAACTCGACGGCGCCCGCTACCAGGGCCGCCACGTGGCCGGCATTGCGGCGAAGCTCGCGGGCTGAGGCGCGTGCTCCCCCTCTCTCCGCAGGGGGAGAGGGGATCAGAATCGCTTTAGTCGCGCCTACTGAGCCGCGGCGAGATCGCCCTTGCCGATCGCGGCGAGCACCACCGCTTCGGTGAGGAATTGCGGCAGCACCTGCGCCTCGCTCTTCCCGCGATAGACGAGGTAGAGCGGCACGCCGCTGCGCCCGTAGCGCTCCAGGAGGCGGGTGATCTCCGGGTTCTGGTTGGTCCAGTCGCCCTTCAGATAGGCCACCCCGCCCCCCCGGAAGGCCGCCTGCACGCTGTCGCGGGCGAGCACCGTGCGCTCGTTGACCTGGCAGGTGATGCACCACGCCGCGGTCATGTCCACGAACACCGTGCGCCCCTCCCCGCGCAGGGCGTCGAGACGCGCCTGCGTGAACGCTTCTTCGCCCTGGGCCAGGGTGGTGCCCCGCGCGGCGGCCCGGTCGCCGTCGAGGGCGGCCACGAGGCCGAGCGCTCCGGCCAGCGCGACCAGCGCCGCCGCCCGGGCAAAACCGGTGCCGAGCCGCCCCGCATCGCGGGCGCGCTCCCAGGCCCAGGCGGCGAGCCCCACCAGCACGAGGCCGGTCAGACCGGCGAGCAGGCCGTTGGGCCCGACCTGCTGGGCGAGCACCCAGATCAGCCACGCCACGGTGGCGTAGACGGGGAAGGCGAGCGCGCCCTTGAGCACGTCCATCCAGGCGCCGGGCCGCGGCAGCAGGCGCAGCGCCCGCGGAAACGCCGTGAGCGCCAGGAAGGGCAGGGCCAGCCCGAGGCCGAGGCTCGCGAAGACGGTGAGTGCGGTCGCGGGCGATTGCGTCAGGGCGAAGCCCACCGCCGCGCCCATGAAGGGCGCCGTGCAGGGCGTGGCGACGAGGGTCGCCAGCACGCCGGTGAAGAACGAGCCGGAATAGCCTGCCCGCCGGGTCAGCCCATCGCCGAGCCCGACGAGGCGCCCGCCCAGATGCACCACGCCCGATAGGCTGAGCCCCATGGCGAACAGCCCGTAGGCCAGCAAAGCCACCACGACCGGCGACTGGAGCTGGAAGCCCCAGCCGATCCCGGCCCCGCCCGCCTTGAGGGCGATCAGGAGGCCGGCGAGACCGAGGAAGCTCGCGAGCACGCCCGCCGTGTAGGCGAGCCCGTGCAGGCGCACCCGCGCGGCGGATTCGCCCGCCTGCCGCACGAGGCTCAGGACCTTGATCGAGAGGACCGGGAAGACGCAGGGCATCAGGTTGAGGATGAGCCCGCCGAGCAGGGCGAGCCCGGCCGCGCTCCACAGGGTCAGGCTCTCCTCCGCCGGGGCGGGCGGGGCCTCGGCGGCGGGAGCGGTGACGGCGGGCGGAGCCGCGGGCGCTTCGCCGAGCGCGTAGGCCTTGCGCGCGCCGGCCTCGGTGAGCGCGAGCACGCCGGCCAGCGCCTCGGGCGGTTGCTTGGCGTCCCCCGGCGTGAGGGTCAGATGCAGGCCGGCGGCATCGACGGTCAGATCCTGGGGGGCGGCGTTCTCGATCGCGCCCTCGGCGTAGGGGAAGAAGGCCGCGCCGCTCACGCTCTCCGCGGTCAATCCCGGCCGGTCGAGATGCAGCACGAGGCGGTCGCCCTCGCGGCTGGTGCGGTGGGCACCGGGGGCCGCCTCGGGCAGGGCGGCGCGGGCGCGGGCGAACAGGGCCGCCTGCCCCGAGGCCGGCTCGGTGGAGGCGGCCACGGGCAGGTCGAGGCTCAGCTCCGCCGAGCCCGGAATGCAGATCTCCTCGCAGACGAGGTAGGAGAGCGTGCCGGAGAGCCGCACGCGCTCCCCCGGCGCGGCGCTCGCGGGCACGTCGAGGGGCACGAGCAGGGTGACCGCGCCCTCGTAGCCGAAATTCATCAGGGTCTGGACCGGGATGCGCTCCGGGACCGGCCAGTCCACTGGGCCGACGGAGAAGCCGTCGGGCAGCCGCCACGCCATCTCCGGCGGCAGGCCGGAATCGCCGGGATTGCGCCAGTAGACGTGCCAGCCCGGCTTCATCACCATGTGCAGGCCGAGCGTCGCGGAGCGGCCGGGCACCAGGGCCTCGCTCTCCGAGACGAGGCTCGCCCGCACCAGATCCTTCGCCTTGGCGGCCGTCAGAGCGCCCTGCGCCAGGGCCGGGGTGCTGCAGAGGGCGGCAAACGTCAGGGCGAGAGCCAGGATCGGCGTGAGAAGGCGAAGCATCGAGCGTCCCTGCGGGCGGGCCGGGTCCGGCCAAGCGGGTCCGGCCGGGTAGGGATAGCAGACCTGCGCCCCGAAGTGAGCCGCGGCCTCGCGGCGCGTCGGGCCGCGCGCCTCAGGCCTGCGGCACGTTGCGCTCCAACTCGTCGAGCCAGGCCCGGGCGCTGGCATCGGAGGGCGCGCGCCAGTCGCCGCGGGGGGAGAGGGCGCCGCCCGCCGAGACCTTCGGGCCGTTGGGCAGCGCCGAGCGCTTGAACTGGCTGAAGCGGAAGAAGCGGTCGAGGAAGACGTGGAGCCAGCGCCGGATCTCCGGCAGGCCGTAGGCCACGCGCTTGGCCTCCGGGAAGTCCGGCGGCCAGTCGCCGGCACCCGCGTCACCCCAGGCGTGCAGCGCGAGATAGGCGATCTTCGAGGGCGCGAAGCCGTGGCGCAGGGTGAACCACAGCGAGAAGTCCTGCAGCGCGTAGGGGCCGATCTTGGCCTCCGTGCTCTGCGGCCCCTCCCCCTCGGTCGCCGGCACGAGTTCGGGCGAGATCTCGGTGTCGAGCACCGCCCGCAGGGTCCGGTTCTCCTCCTCGCCGAATTGCCCGGAGGAAATCACCCAGCGGATCAGGTGCTGGATCAGCGTCTTGGGCACGCCCGCGTTGACGCCGTAATGGCTCATCTGGTCGCCGACGCCGTAGGTGCTCCAGCCGAGCGCCAGTTCCGAGAGGTCGCCGGTGCCGATGACGATGCCGCCGTGCTGGTTGGCCAGCCGGAACAGGTAATCGGTGCGCAGGCCCGCCTGCACGTTCTCGAAGGTGACGTCGTAGACCGCCTCGCCCCTCCCGAAGGGGTGGCCCATATCCGCCAGCATCTGCCGGGCGGCGGGGCGGATATCGATCTCCTCCGCCGTCGTGCCGAGCGCCCGCATCAGGGCGTGGGCGTTGGTCTTGGTGGCGTCGGAGGTGGCAAAGCCCGGCAGGGTGTAGGCCAGGATGTCCTTTCGCGGCAGCCCGAGCCGGTCGAAGGCCTTGGCCACGACGATGAGCGCGTGGGTCGAGTCGAGCCCGCCCGAGACGCCGATCACCGCGCGCTTCGTGCCCGTGGCCGCGAGCCGCTGGGCGAGGCCGGCGACCTGGATGTTGTAGGCCTCGTAGCAATCCTGGGCGAGGCGGGCCGGGTCGGAGGGCACGAAGGGGAAGCGCTCGACCCGGCGCTTCAGGCCGAGATCGCCCTGCGGCGGATCGAGCCGGAAGCCGATTCTGCGATAGGCTCGGTCCCCGCGGTCGCGGGCGTTGTCGTCGAAGCTGCCGGCCTGGAGGCGCTCCTGTGCGATCAGGTCGAGGTCGATATCGGCCAGGGTCACGACCGGCCCCTCGGGAAAGCGCGCGCCCTCGGCCAGCCGCACGCCGTTCTCGTCGATGCTGGTCTGCCCGTCCCAGGACAGGTCGGTGGTGGATTCGCCTGTGCCGGCGGCGGCGTAGACGTAGGCGCACAGGCCCCGCATCGAGGCGGCCCGCGTGAGGAGCGCGCGGGACTCCGCCCGGCCGACGGTGATCGGGCTGCCCGACGGGTTGGCGATCACGGTGGCCCCCGCCAGCACCGCCTCCATACCCGTGGTCTGCGGCACCCAGAGATCCTCGCAGACCTCGATCGCGAGGCGGAAGCGGGGCAGGTCCTCGGCGGCGAAGATCAGGTCGGTGCCGAAGGGCGCCTCCGCCCCGCCGAGGCGGATCGTCTCGCCGGTGATGCCCACACCGGACGCGAAGTGGCGCTTCTCGTAGAACTCCCGGTAGTTCGGCAGGTAGCTCTTGGGCACGACGCCCAGCAGCCGCCCGCCCTGGATCGCCAGGGCACCGTTGTAGAGCCGGTTGCGCCAGCGGCAGGGCGCGCCGACGACGAGCAGGGGGGTGAGACCGGCGCTCTGCGCGACCAGCCGCGCCACGCCCGCCTCCACCGCGTCGAGCAGCGCGCTCTGCAGCAGGAGGTCCTCGATGGCGTAGGAGGACAGGCAGAGTTCGGGGAAGACCGCCAGCGCCGCGCCGGCCGCGTGGGCGTCGCGAGCGAGCGCCAGGATGTCCTCGGCGTTGGCCGCCGGGTCGCCGGGATGGCTGCGCCCGGTGCAGGCCGCCACGCGGGCGAAGCCGTGCCGGTAGAGGGAGCGGAAGGCGTCGGGCGAAGGGGGCGTCACCGGGATCTCGAAGCTCGCCTGATGTGGCAGGACAGTCTGCCAGCTTGTTGTGACGACATGATTTTCCCCGATGCATCCGCTCCGCCGAAGCGGATGCGGCCGGCCCTGCCACCGGGCATCGGGAACGCCGTCCAAGGGTCCAACCGTCCTCGACGATATCCGGTTCGCGCGCCGCGTGCACTGCCGGGCCCGGGACGGCCGGAGGAGGGGGAGGGCAAGCGTTCGTTAACGACGATCCGCCTACCGTGAGGGACGAACCGCTCCGCAGGAGCCGGACCTTGTTTCGAGTCATCTCACAGATCATGCGCGCATCGGGACGGCCTCCCTATTCCCATCGTGATCCGTCGCGGCCGAGCCGCGGCGGCGACCGCCTGGACCGGTCGATCGGCGGCTTCGCCCATCGGCTGATGAGTCTGCGCTCCAACCTCGCCCGCCGCATCGCGGGCACGCCCCCGGCCCCGCCGCGGGCGCTGCCCCAAGCCCTGCCCCATCCGGCCCTGCCGCAACCGGGTGTCGATGCGTTCGACGCGGGCAGCGTGCCGAGCTGGCTGGTGCCGCCCGGCGCGATGCTCGGGCGCGCCCCCGCCGCCGCGGAGGCGTGGACCGCCGAGGACGAGCGGGGCCTGTACGCGGCGGGGATGCCGGGCCTCGACCCGCATCAGGCCTTCCCCCCGGAGCCCGCCTATGACGGGCTGCCGGAGAGCACGTTCGAGAGCCGCATCGACCCCCGGGCCTCCGGCCCCGGCGTCTTGGTGCGCACGCCCCGCCGCCCGGCCGCCATCGCCCCGGAAGCCGGCGCCGTCCCGCTCCACGGGCTGGCCGCGCCGCAGGCCTCCCTCCACGCCGCGCCGCAGACGCTTCCCGAGGCGGTGCGCTTCACCCGCACCCCCGACACCGTGCTGATGGAGCGCCGCCGGCAGGCGCTGGAGGCCGAGCGCGAGGCGCAGGCCCGGGCTCAGGCCCTGCTCGATGCCCAGGCCGCCGCCGAGGCTGCGGCCCGCGAGGCGGAGCGGGCCCGTGAGGCGGCGGAGCGCGAGGCCACCGAGCGCGCGGCGCAGCTGGCTGCCGAGCGGGCCGAGGCCGCGCGGCTGCGCGCCGAGCAGGCGGGCGAGGAAGTGCCGATCTGGCGCCGCCCCTTCGTGCCGCCGCCGGGCGTCAGCTTCTTCCGCACGCCCGACCGCCGCCTGAAGCCCGCCGCTGCGGCGGCACAGGCCGCGATGCAGGTGGCGCAGCCCGTGATCGAGGCTGCCCACGTCGAGGAGAGCCATGCCGGGTCCGCGCCGGAGAACCTCCCGCTGACCATGCCGGCTGTCGCGGAATCCGTCCCGGCGGTCTTCGGAACCTACGCGCCCTTCATCCCGCCGGTCCCGGCCGAGCCGTCCGACTGGTCGGACGTGCCGGATTGGTCCGCCCTGCACGGCTGGTTCGGCCCCGCCGAATCCGCGATCGAGATCGCCGAGCCGGTCTCCCGGGCCGCGGCGCAGCCCGCCTCGCCGCGCCTCGTGCTGAGCGCCATGGCGGCCCGCGCCGCGATCCGGCCGGCCCGCCCGCTCGTCGCCGCGCCCGCCGCGCCGTCCGCGCCCGCGCAGGCCGTGCTGTACGCCGCGCCGTCGGTTCCGGCGGCCGCGCCCGTCGCCGCTCGGCCCTTTACCGCTCAACCCATCGCTCAGCCCTTCGCGGCTCGGGCCCCCGCCCCGCCGGTCGCGGCGCAGCCGGCGCCCCAGGCCCCCTCCCCTGCGCAGGCGCTGGCACCGCTGACGATTCCGGCGCGGCCCGTCCTGCTGCGCACCAAGGTCGGTGCCGAGGCGGAAGCAATCGAGGAGACGGCCGAGGAGACGGCGCAGGACGCCGCCCCCGACTTCGAGGCCAACTTCGCGCACGACTTCGAAGCCGAGGCCGCAATCGAGACCGTCTCCGCGCACCCCGTCGCGGCGGAGCCCGAGAACCGTCCCCGGGCGATCCTGCCCGAGCGCCCGACGCTGATCCCCGCCGGCCGCCATCTGGAGATGTCGTTCGTCGGCAACGCCGACTATTCCCTGCCCTCGCTCGAACTGCTCGCCGAGCCGCCGCTGCCCGATGGCGAGGAGGTCGATGCGGACGAGCTGGAGCAGAACGCCCTCAACCTCCAGCAGACCGTGCAGGACTTTGGCGTCCGCGGCGATATCCTGGCTGTCCGTCCGGGGCCCGTGGTGACTCTGTATGAGCTGGAGCCGGCACCGGGCACCAAGTCCAGCCGCGTCATCGGCCTGTCGGACGACATCGCCCGCTCGATGTCCGCCGTCTCCGCCCGCGTCGCCGTCGTCCCCGGCCGCAACGTCATCGGTATCGAGCTGCCGAACCCGGTGCGCGAGACCGTCTACCTGCGCGAATTGCTCGCCTCGGTCGATTTCGTCGAGACCAAGCACAAGCTGGCGCTGTGTCTGGGCAAGAACATCGGCGGCGAGCCGATCATCGCGGATCTGGCCCGCATGCCGCACCTGCTGGTGGCCGGCACCACCGGCTCGGGCAAGTCGGTGGCCATCAACACCATGATCCTCAGCCTGCTCTACCGGCTCAAGCCCGAAGAGTGCCGCTTGATCATGGTCGATCCCAAGATGCTGGAGCTGTCGGTCTACGACGGCATCCCGCACCTGCTCTCCCCCGTCGTCATCGACCCGAAGAAGGCGGTCATCGCCCTCAAATGGGCCGTGCGCGAGATGGAGGAGCGCTACAAGAAGATGTCCAAGATCAGCGTGCGCAACATCGACGGGTACAACGCCCGGATGAAGGAGGCGCGCGAGCGGGGCGAGATCATCACCCGCACGGTCCAGACCGGCTTCGACCGCACCACCGGCGAGGCGGTGTTCGAAGAGCAGGAGATGGACCTCTCGGCCCTGCCCTACATCGTGATCGTGGTCGACGAGATGGCCGACCTGATGATGGTGGCAGGCAAGGACATCGAGGGGGCGATCCAGCGCCTCGCGCAGATGGCGCGGGCGGCCGGCATCCACCTCATCATGGCAACGCAACGCCCCTCGGTCGACGTCATCACCGGCACGATCAAGGCAAACTTCCCGACCCGGATCTCCTTCCAGGTCACGAGCAAGATCGACTCGCGCACGATCCTGGGCGAGATGGGCGCCGAGCAGCTGCTGGGCCAGGGCGACATGCTGTTCATGGCCGGCGGCGGACGCACCACCCGCGTGCACGGGCCGTTCTGCTCGGACTCGGAAGTCGAGACGGTGGTGGCGCATCTCAAGCGCCAGGGCCGGCCCTCGTACCTCGAGGCGGTCACCGCCGATGACGGCTCGTCCGACCAGCCGGAGAAGCCCGCCAAGGGCGCGAAGGCCGCGGCCAAAGCCGAGAAGGACGATTTCGCGGAAGGAGAGGAGGCCGACGCCCCGGTCTTCGACATCGGCGCCTTCGCGGCGACCGCCGGGGCCGAGGGCGGCGAGCTCTACGAGCAGGCCATCGCCGTGGTGCTGCGCGACCGCAAGGCCTCGACCAGCTACATCCAGCGCCGCCTGCAGATCGGCTACAACCGCGCCGCCTCGATCATGGAGCGGATGGAGATCGAGGGGATCGTCGGGCCGGCCAACCATGCGGGCAAGCGCGAGATCCTAGTCGAGGGTCTCGCGGGCGCCCCGTCCGGCGGCTACGACGACGAGTAGTACCTGCCATCCCGGCCCCCGTCGCATATTCGCCACAGGGGCCGGGTCTACCCGAACCACGACATCCGGACGCTCCGCCGCAAGGCGCGTCCGCACCGGGGCGGCCCCGGCCCCGCGCGCCCGCAAGCTTTCGGAGATGCCCACACGATGACTGGCCGACGCCTCCGCCCCGCCGCCGGTCCGCTGCTCGTGGTCGCCGCGCTGACGCTCCAGCCGCTTCCGGCGAGCGCCCAGGTCTCCTCGTTCCTCGACGGCCTGTTCGGCCGCAAGGAGGAGCCGGCGCCGCCCCCGGCCGCCGCGCCCGAGCCGGAGGCCGCCCCGGCCCCGGCCAAGAAGGCGGCGCAGAAGCCCGGCAAGGGCGCTGAGAAGGGCACCGACAAGGCGGCCGAGAAGGGGGCGGACAAGGCCACCGAGAAGACCGGCAGCGTCAAGGCGGGGGCCAAGCCCGGCACGCCCGCCGCGGCGGCGCCGGCCGCGGCTTCCGGCACGCGGGTCGCGGCGGTGGGCGCGCCGAGCCTCGGCGCCTCGCTTCAGGATGCCGACCCGGCCACCATCGTGGCGGGAGCCAACGCCTACTTCAACGGCTTCCAGACCCTGGCCGGCTCGTTCATCCAGATCGGCGCGGACGGGCGCCGCATCGGCGGCAAGCTCACGCTGGCCAAGCCCGGGCGCCTGCGCTTCGAGTACGACCAGCCCTCCCCGCTCGAAGTGGTGGCCGACGGCACCTCGGTCGCCGTGCGCGACCGCAAGCTCAACACGCAGGATCTCTACTTCATCTCGCAGACGCCGCTGAAATTCCTGCTGCGCGAGAAGATCGATCTCGCCCGCGACCTGAACGTGACGGACGTGTCCAACGATCCGGGCGGCATCCGCATCGGGCTGGAGGACCGCTCGACGCTGGGCGGCACCTCGAAGATCCAGCTCTACTTCGACGCCGAGATGAAGACCCTCTCGCAGTGGCGGATCACCGACCCGCAGGGCTACCTCACCACGGTGCAGCTCTCGAACCTGCAGAAGGGCAAGGCCGTCGACGGCGCGCTGTTCTTCATCAATTACGGCCGCGCCGAGGACAAGGCCATGCAGCGTCAGATCCAGAGCCAGAACCCCTGAACCGAGGGCCAAGCTAAAACAGGCAACATGGATTGATCTGAGCGCGGCTTCATCGGGCTTCTTCTCCACATCCTATGTTATGGGCGCTGCTTTTCCGGAGATAACACCGGAAATACCCTCTCGGCGTTCGAGGATTTAAGGATCTGTTGAGGCGGCGGCGGCCCAATGGACGGGCCGCCCGCGCGGGGCGGCTTCAACGGAACGTTGTCCGGCCGCATGTCCGCCTCCGCCGCCCTTCCCGCCGCTCCGTCGCTTCCGGGTTCCTCGCCGTTCGAGGCGGCGCTCGCCGAGATGGCCGCCGCGCTCGTCCTGCTCGACGCGGGCGGCACGGTGACCTTCGCCAATGCCCGCGCGGCGGCGCTGCTCGGCTGCGACGAACTGGTCGGCCTCCCGATCCCGGCCCTGCCGGCGGCCTGCGGCGGCGCGGAGCCGGAAGGCACCGCTCTCGCCGAGGCCGTGCGCGCCGGCCGCTCCCTCCGCCTGCACCTCGCGCTCGGCGACGAGCGCCTCGTCGAGACCGCGCTGACGCCGCTCTCGACCGGCGGCTTCGCCCTCACCTTCGAGGACGTGACCGAGCATATCCGCGGCGCGGCCCTGGCCCGGCAGGAGCCGCTCACCGGCCTGTGCAACCGCGTCGGCCTGCACGACCACCTCCACGCGGCGCTGGCCGAGGCGGCCCGGACGGGCGCGCCGCTGGCGGTGCTGATGCTCGACCTCGACCGCTTCAAGTCGGTCAACGACACCCTCGGCCACCCGGTCGGCGACGCGCTCCTGCGCAAGGTCGCCGAGCGCCTTCGCCGGGCCACCCGCCGCGAGGATGTGGTCGCGCGGCTCGGCGGCGACGAATTCGCCATCCTTCAGGCTGGCGCCCACGGCGGCGCGGCCCAGCCCGAGGCCGCCGAGGCCCTGGCCCGCCGCCTCGTCGATCTCGTCGGGCGCACCTACGTGGTCGACGGCCACATGCTCAATGTCGGCGTCAGCGTCGGCGTCGCGCTCAGCCCCGCCGACGGAGCCGACGCCGACGACCTCCTGAAGCACGCCGACCTCGCGCTCTACCGGGCCAAGGCCGAGGGTCGGGGCACCTACCGCTTCTTCGAGCCGGCGATGAACGCGCAGATGCAGGCGCGCCGCAGCCTGGAGATCGACCTGCGCCGGGCGCTCGCCCTCAAGCAGTTCGCGCTCGCCTTCCAGCCGCAGATCCAGCTGGAGACCGGCGCGGTGGTCGGCTTCGAGGCGCTGCTGCGCTGGAATCATCCCGAGCGCGGACCGGTCTCGCCGGCCCTGTTCATCCCGCTCGCCGAGGAGATCGGCCTGATCGTCGGCATCGGCGAGTGGGCCCTGCGCGCCGCCTGCCGCGAGGCGGCGGGCTGGACGCAGCCCGCCTCGATCGCCGTGAACCTCTCCCCCGTGCAGTTCCGCGGCGGCAAGCTGGTCGAGACGGTGATGAACGTGCTGGCCCAGACCGGCCTCGACCCGGCCCGGCTGGAGCTGGAGATCACGGAAGGGGCGCTCCTGGAGAACACCGACGGCGTGCTGACCGTGCTGAACGGCCTGCGGGCGCTGGGCGTCAGGATCTCGATGGACGATTTCGGCACCGGCTACTCGTCCCTGAGCTACCTGCAGAAATTCCCCTTCGACAAGATCAAGATCGACCAGTCCTTCGTGCGCGGCATGGAGGACAACGCCGAGTGCGGCGCCATCGTGCGGGCCATCGCCCGGCTCGGGGCCAGCCTCGGCATGCGCACCACCGCCGAGGGCGTCGAGACGCCCGACCAGCTCGCCGCCATCCGCGCCGAGGGCTGCACCGAGGTCCAGGGCTACCTCACCGGGCGCCCGATGCCCGCGGCGCAGGCCGCCGCTCTGCTCTCCCGACCGGCCGCCGCCCAGACCCCCGCCCCGGTCGCCCCTCTTGCCGCCCCCCTTGCCGACGCCCTCACCGCGTGATCCGGAGCCTGCCATGAGCCGAGACCTCTGCCGCCTCGTCTATTACAGCCGCAACCGGGTCGCCGGCGCGCCGGCGGCGATGGACGAGACGATCCGCGGCATCCTCGCCGCGAGCCGCGTCAACAACGCCCGCGTCGGCGTCACCGGGGCTTTGATGTTCAACGCCGGCTGCTTCGCGCAGGTGCTGGAAGGGCCGAGCGAGGCGGTCGAGACCACCTTCGAGCGCATCCAGCAGGACGAGCGCCACGGCGAGGTCTCACTGCTCGCTCTCGAACCGGTGGAGGAGCGCCTCTTCACCGATTGGTCGATGGCCTATGTCGGCGCCTCGCAGGCCGACGCGGCCCGCTACGCCGCGCTGACCGGCGGGAGCGGCCTCGACCTCTCCCGGATGTCGGGCGACCGGCTCTGCGCCGTGCTGCACGGCCTGGCGCTCGAGGAGGAGGCCGCCGCGGCCTGACGGTTTGCGAGGCGCGCGGGTTGGGCTACGGGGCAGCCACCCACGCCACGCTCCGCAGGCAATCCCCGTGCGCCTCACCGTCACGACCTGGAACATCAACTCGGTGCGCCTGCGCATCGAATCCGTGCTGCGCTTCCTCAGGGAGGTGCGGCCCGACGTGCTGTGCCTGCAGGAGACCAAGTGCCCGGACGACCTCTTTCCGCTCAAGGCGTTCGAGGGATCGGGCTACGAGAACATCGTCTTCGCCGGGCAGAAGGGGTACAACGGCGTCGCGATTCTCTCGCGCTTTCCGCTGCTCACCCGCGAGGTGATGAGCTTCTGCGAGCGGGCGGATGCGCGCCACATCTCGGCGGTGCTCGGGCGCGAGGCGGGGCCGGCGGCGGGGATCGTGCTGCACGATTTCTACGTGCCGGCGGGTGGCGATTTGCCCCACCGCGACCTCAACCCGAAATTCGCGCACAAGCTCGATTTCCTGTCCGAGCTGCGGGCCTGGGGCGGGCGGCGCGCCTCCGGCCCGGCGATCCTGGTCGGCGACCTCAACGTCGCGCCGCTGGAGCACGATGTCTGGTCGCACAAGCAGCTCCTCGACGTGGTGAGCCACACGCCCGTCGAGACCGAGGCCCTGGAGACGCTGCGGGGCGAGGCCGGCTGGATCGACGCGGCGCGCCACCTCACCCCGGAGCCGGAGAAGATCTACACGTGGTGGAGCTACCGCTCCCCGGACTGGGCGGCCGCCAACAAGGGCCGGCGCCTCGACCATGCCTGGGTCTCGCCGGATCTCGCCGGCAGCGTGCGCCGGGTCGAGGTCTTCCGCGAGGCGCGCGGCTGGGAGAAGCCCTCGGACCACGCGCCGGTCACGTTGACGTTGGAAGTGTGATCCGGGAACGCCGAGGCCGTTCCGGGCATTGGATCTCCAATCTCGGCTTTCGAAACGGAGTCCCCCGAATGCGCTCGATCCTGCGCCAGATCCTCGTCGTCTTCCTCCTGCCCAAGGCCATTTCCTACCTGCGCCGTCGCTACGGCGGTGGCCGGGCCGCGGGTCAGCATCGCTCGTACTGAGTCCGGGGTGCCGAAGGGATCATCCCTTTGGCGGGGCGCCGGGGTGGACCCCCGGCCTCCCTTCAACCGGGGTTCCGCCCTGGACCCGCGAGAGGACGCGTCCTCTCGAAACCGGGACCGGCCGCGACCCGCCGCCGGCCATAGCCGAACCAGATCGCCAGCCCGAGACCGAGCCAGACCAGCAGCCGCAGCCAGGTGTCGCCGGGCAGGCTCGCCATCAGGGTCAGGCAGGCGAGGATGCCGAGCACCGGCACGAGCGGCCCGCCGGGCACCCGGAAGGGCCGCGCCCGTTCCGGCTCCGTGCGGCGCAGGATCAGCACGCTGACGCAGACCAGGATGAAGGCGAACAGCGTGCCGATGCTGACGAGTTCGCCGAGGATGCCGATCGGCACCAGGGCCGCCGCCGCCGCGGTGACGAGCCCGATCAGCCCCTGGGCGACGAACGGCGTCCGGCTCGTCTCGCCGATGCGCGCGAAGGCGTCCGGCAGCATCCGGTCGCGGGCCATGGCGTAGCAGATCCGCGCCTGTCCGTAGAGCGCGGTCAGCGCCGCCGTCGTGAGCCCGATCAGGGCGCCGAGCTTGATCACCATCGAGAACCCGCTCAAGCCCGTCGCGTCCATCGCCTTGGCGATCGGATCGGCCACGTCGAGCTGGCGATAGGGCACGAGGCCGGTCAGCACCGCCGCCACCGCCCCGTAGAGCGCGGCGGTGACGAGGAGCGAACCGATCAGCCCCACCGGCGCGTCCCGCTGCGGGTTGCGGGTCTCGCCGGCGGCCGTCGAGACGGTCTCGAAGCCGACATAGGCGAAGAACACCACGCCCGCCCCGCGGAAGATTCCGCTCCAGCCGAAGGCGCCGAACGTGCCCTCGTTCTCCGGCACCAGGGGCTGCCACAGCTCGGGCCGCACATGGAGGGCGCCGAGCCCGACGAAGCCCAGGATGATCGCGACCTTGAGCGCCACCAGCACGGCGTTGGTGCGGGCCGCTCCCCGGTTGCCGCCCATCAGCAGGGCGGTGAGGACCAGCACGACGAGGGCCGCCGGCGCGTTGACGAGGCCGCCCTCCCCCGGCGCCGCCGCGAGGGCGGCGGGCAGCCTCACCCCGAGATCGGAGAGCAGGCTCTGCGCGTAGCCCGACCAGCCGACCCCGATCGTCGCGGCGGCCATGCCGAATTCGAGCACGAGGTCCCAGCCGATGATCCAGGCGGGCAGCGCGCCCAGCGTCGCGTGGGCGTAGGAATAGGTCGAGCCCGCCACGGGGATCATCGCGGCGAGTTCGGCGTAGCAGAGCGCCACCAGCCCGCTCGCCACCGCGCCGAGCAGGAAGGAGAGCATCAGCCCCGGCCCGGCGTAGTTCGCCGCGGCCGTACCCGTGAGCACGAAGATCCCCGCCCCGACCGTCGCGCCGACGCCGATGCAGACGAGGCTGAAGGCCGAGAGATTTCTGGCCAGCGACGGCCCCTCCGCCTCGGCGACGAGGGCGGCGATGGGTTTGCGGGCGGAGAAAACGGCCCGACCGGCCCCGCGTACCCTCCGTAATACGGTCCCAGCACCAGAATTATCTTGCACAAACATCTCCAAAAGCTATCACTGATTGCATTGCTCGCGGTTTCGGAGATTGAATGTGTCGATCTTGATGGGACCCGCTCTGTCGTTTCGAGGCTGCACAGATGGTAGCTGGCGCCTGACGGCCATCGTCGTGTTCGCTGGTGATGCGGAAAAAATATCAGTCGACGGAATCAATTCAAAAACAGAAATCATTCTTGATACCGAGATTTGGGCGGTGCATCGCTTCAATATCACAGCAAAAATGAAGAAAGATACGCAAGCAATCCAATACAGCGTCGGAGATCGCGCCTTCGAAGTCACGATTCCGGCGATCGGTCAGGCGCCGACGATCGCATATACATCCTGCAACGGCTTCTCGTCCCTCAAGCTCATGAAGGGGGTGAAGGATAAGAACGCCCTCTGGAAGGTCATGGCACGGCGTCACGGCCTGCAGGATATCGCATACGAGCCCGGCATGCCGGACACCGCCCCCGCAACCCCCTACCATCTGCTCTTGCAAGGCGGTGACCAAGTTTATGCCGACGCGATGTGGGAGACCGTAGCCTCCATGAAGGCCTGGAACGAGGCGTCATGGTCGGACGGCAACGCGGCTCCTCTAACGGCCGCGATGCAAACGGAGCTCGATGCGTTCTTCTTCGATCTCTACCTGTCCCGTTGGTCCCAACCGGAGGTGGCGAGGATGCTCGCCCGGATTCCAAGCATCGCTATGTGGGACGACCACGACCTGATCGACGGCTGGGGCTCCTATCCCCCGGAGCGGCAGAACTGCGCTGTGTTCGGCGGCATCTGGAAAGCGGCGTCGAAAGCGTTCGCCGTCTTTCAGCAACATCTCAAGGCCGACGAGCACCGTCCCGGTACGATCACCAAGGCGGAAGCCGGTTGGTGGCAGCAACCGGTGACGCAGGAGGAACGCTCTGGCGCCTTCAGCCTCGGCTACGTGGTTGGCCCCCTGGCCATTCTCGCCATCGACATGCGCTCTCAGCGCACTGAGAAAAGCCAAGTGGTGAGCGAAAGCCATTGGAAGGAAGCCTTCGACTGGCTCGACGCACAGCGCGACATCTCGCACCTCCTGCTCGCCTCCAGCATCCCCGTTGTCTATCCCGGCTTCGACACGATCGAGAAGTTGCTGGGGATCTTTCCGGGCCACCAGGACCTGGAGGACGACCTTCGCGATCACTGGCGGAGCCAGCCGCACAAGGGCGAGCGTCTGCGCCTGATCTACAGACTCCTCGATCTCTCGAAACGCGGCATCCGCGCCACGATCGTCTCGGGCGACGTTCACGTCGCGGCCTTGGGCGCGATCGAAAGCCGGCGCGAACAGGCGGCGGGCTCGGAGAACGTCATTAACCAGTTGATCTCCTCCGCGATCGTCCATCCCGGGCCCGGCGCCGTCGTGCTGTTCGCTCTCCAGAACCTGTTCGACAGCGACGAGGAGATCGATCGCGGACTCTTCGGGCGGATGATGGCCTTTCCGAACAGCAAGGCAAAGTTTCTGGGCGGCCGGAACTATCTCAGCATCGAGCCCGACGAGAGCCGTCGGCTATGGTGCAACTGGTTCGTCGAAGGTCAGGATTACCCCTTCAAGAAGGTCATCCACCCCCTCGATCCGCCGCCGAGCGCAACGGCGCGGCGGCAACCGCCCCGACGCGTGCGGGCATCGGCGGACTGAGTGCCGCGATCAAGCCGGCACTGGCGCTTCCCGCGGTTTCGTGTATGGTCCGCGCCGCCTCGACCCGGCTGACGGGCGGGGCTTGTGCCGCTTGCGGCTGACCGTGCTGGACGACATCCCGGCACCGGCCCGACCGCAGGCTTCAAGGCGCCCTGCCCCGTTGCGGGCGGCGCCTCCGACCCAAACCCCATTCGAAAGGCCTGCGATGTCGATCACGGCAGAGCGCAAGACCGCGCTCATCAAGGACTACGCCAAGGGCAACAAGGACACCGGCTCGCCGGAGGTCCAGGTGGCCATCCTCACCGAGCGGATCACCAACCTGACCGCCCACTTCAAGACCCACGGCAAGGACAACCACTCCCGCCGCGGCCTCCTGAAGCTGGTCTCGCAGCGCCGCTCGCTGCTCGACTACCTGAAGCGCAAGGAAGAGGCGCGCTACCGCACCCTCATCGAGCGCCTCGGCATCCGCCGCTAAGGCACTTCGCGCGGTCCCTCGGGACCGCGTTTTCGCAAGCCGCGCTCTCAGCCGAGGTGGATACCGGTTCGGCGTCAAGACAACGCGGCAAACCAAGACGGACTGTCCGGGCATGGGGCCCGGCCGGTCCCCCCGGGCGGCTTGAAGGCGCGGGGCGCCAGGGCAGGATCGCGAGACGCTTTCTCTCGAGTGAGAGCGTCTCGCCGTCTTGCCTCTGGCGGCGCCGGGTTCGCCCGAACCGCATGTTCGAAGGCAAGAGACATATGTTCGACGTACAACGTGAAGAGCTGATCTGGGGCGACCGCAAGCTCGTCCTCGAGACCGGCAAGACCGCCCGTCAGGCGGACGGCGCCGTGGTCGCCACCTACGGCGAGACCACCGTGCTCGCCACCGTGGTCGCGGGCAAGGAGCCCAAGGCCGGCATCGACTTCCTGCCGCTCACCGTGAACTACCAGGAGCGCGCCTACGCCGCCGGCCGCATCCCGGGCGGCTACTTCAAGCGCGAGGGCCGTCCCTCGGAGAAGGAGACGCTGGTCTCCCGCCTGATCGACCGCCCGATCCGTCCGCTCTTCGTCGACGGCTGGCGCAACGACACCCAGGTCGTCGTCACCGTTCTCTCCCACGATCTCGAGAACGATCCCGACATCGTCGCGATGGTCGCGGCGTCGGCCGCCCTCACGCTCTCGGGCGTGCCCTTCATGGGCCCGATCGGTGCGGCCCGCGTCGGCTACCTCAACGGCGGCTACAAGCTGAACCCGCTGGTCACCGAGATCGCCGATTCCACCCTCGACCTCGTCGTCGCCGGCACGCAGGACGCCGTGCTGATGGTCGAGTCGGAGGCCAAGGAGCTCTCCGAGGACGTGATGCTCGGGGCCGTGATGTTCGGCCACAAGCACTTCCAGCCCGTCATCGAGGCGATCATCCGCCTGGCCGAGAAGGCCGCCAAGGAGCCGCGCGACTTCTCCCCGCCGGAGAACGCCGACGTGGAGCGGGCCGTCCTCGACATCTGCGAGGGCGAGCTGCGCGAGGCCTACAAGAAGACCGTCAAGCAGGAGCGCTACGCCGCCGTCGACGCCGTGAAGGCGAAGGTGGTCGCCGCCCTCTGCCCGGCCGAGGGCGAGCAGAAATTCGCTCCCGAGAAGGTCAAGGCCGCCTTCAAGGAGGCGCAGTCGAAGGTGGTCCGCTGGAACATCCTCGACACCGGCTCCCGCATCGACGGTCGCGACGTGAAGACCGTCCGCCCGATCGTCTCGGAAGTCGGCGTGCTGCCGCGTGCCCACGGCTCGTCGCTGTTCACCCGCGGCGAGACCCAGGCCCTGGTCATCGCCACGCTCGGCACCGGCGAGGACGAGCAGTTCATCGACGCGCTGGAAGGGACCTACAAGGAGCGCTTCCTGCTCCACTACAACTTCCCTCCCTACTCCGTCGGCGAGACCGGCCGCATGGGCTCGCCCGGCCGCCGCGAGATCGGCCACGGCAAGCTCGCCTGGCGCGCGATCCGGCCCGTGCTGCCGCCTGCCCACGAGTTCCCGTACACGATCCGCGTGGTCTCCGAGATCACCGAGTCGAACGGCTCCTCCTCCATGGCCTCCGTCTGCGGCGGCTCGCTCTCGCTGATGGATGCGGGCGTGCCCCTGCGCCGTCCGGTGGCCGGCATCGCCATGGGCCTGATCCTGGAAGGCGAGCGCTTCGCGGTGCTCTCCGATATCCTCGGCGACGAGGATCACCTCGGCGACATGGACTTCAAGGTGGCCGGCACGGACGAGGGCATCACCTCGCTCCAGATGGACATCAAGATCGCCGGCATCACCGAAGAGATCATGCGGGTGGCGCTCGGTCAGGCCAAGGACGGCCGCGCCCACATCCTCGGCGAGATGGCCAACGCGCTGACCGCGGCCCGTCCCGAGCTCGGCGAGTACGCGCCGCGCATCGAGACGATGCAGATCCCCACCGACAAGATCCGCGACGTGATCGGCACCGGCGGCAAGATCATCCGCGAGATCGTCGAGAAGACCGGCGCCAAGATCAACATTGAGGACACCGGCATCGTGAAGATCGCCTCGTCCGACGGCAAGGCGATCAAGGCGGCCTATAACTGGATCCGCTCCATCGTCGCCGAGCCCGAGGCCGGCACGATCTACGACGGCACGATCGTCAAGATCATGGAGTTCGGCGCCTTCGTGAACTTCTTCGGCGCCAAGGACGGCCTGGTTCACATCTCGGAACTCGCCGCCCAGCGCGTCGCCAAGGTCGGTGATGTCGTGAAGGAGGGCCAGAAGGTCAAGGTGAAGTTCCTCGGCGCCGACGAGCGCGGTAAGATCCGCCTCTCGATGAAGGTCGTCGATCAGGAGACCGGCGAGGACCTCACCGAGAAGCTGAAGGCCGAGCGCGCGGAGCGCGGCGAGCCGGAGCGCGAGGAGCGCAGCGACCGCGGTGATCGGGGCGACCGCGGCCCCCGCCGCGACCGCGGCGAGCGCCGCCGGGAATCCTCGGGCGAGTAATTCGCCTCCGCCTCACGGCAATGACGACAAGAAGAGCGCGGTCCCCCAGGGGCCGCGCTCTTTTCGTTTAGCGGCGACGGGCATCCGCCTCGCCGTTCCGGCCGCGCGACCACCCCACTTGCCATTTTTCAATAAGGATTCTTCTCTTTTGTAATAATCAAAATCTATGAAGAGCCAGCCCGGATTACGGCCAAGCTTCCCCCGTCTATTCTAATAAAATAAGGGGGGAATTTTATGAGTGATGCCCGCGGGAGCCGTGGCGTTCTTCTGTCGCGATTGCTTGGCTCGGTCGCCTGCGCGAGTCTTTGCGCCGCGTTCATCCATCCCGCGCAAGCACAAGTCAGCGACATCAACACCGGCCTTCCGACCGCCCAGGCGGTGCATCCCCTGCCTCCGTCCGCCGCGGTCCAGGGCATCACCCTCGACATGATCAGCGTGGCCGGCTCCGGCCTCGGGCGGGGCGTCGTGGTCGACAGCTCCGGCTCACAGGTCGGCTACGTCGCCCAGCGCCTGCGCTCCGCCACCAAGACCGACACGCCGCTGATCGACACGCCGCAGGCGATCTCGGTGGTGACGCAAGCGCAGATCCGCGACCAGAACGTTCAGTCGATCGGCGAGGCGCTGCGCTACGTGCCCGGCGTCGCGATCGCGCAGGGCGAGGGCCACCGCGACGAGATCCTCATCCGCGGCCAGCGCACGACGGCCGACTTCTTCGTCAACGGCATCCGCGACGACGCACGCTACTTCCGCGATCTCTACAACACCCAGCGCATCGAGGTCTTGAAAGGTCCCAACGCGATGATCTTCGGCCGCGGCGGCGGCGGCGGCATCGTCAACCGCGTGCTCAAGGAGGCCGACGGGGTGCCGATCCGCGAGGTGCTGGTGCAGGGCGGCCAGTTCGCCAACAAGCGCATGGCGGTCGATCTCGGCGACCGCGTCTCCGACACCGTCTTCTTCCGCATGAACGGCGTGTTCGAGGACACGGCGACCTACCGCGACTTCATCGACGTCCGCCGCTACGGCGTGAACCCGACGATGACCTTCCTGCTCGGGCCGCAGACGACCCTGCGCCTCTCCTACGAGTACTTCTCCGACAACCGCATCGCCGACCGCGGCATCCCCTCGCAGTTCGGGCGCCCCTGGCGCTATCGCGAGAACACCAGCACGCTGTTCGGCGCGCCCTTCATCTCGAACGGCTTCGTCGATGCCCATATCGGCAACGCGCAGCTGGACCACGTCTTCGAGAGCGGCGTCGTGATGCGCAGCCAGTCGCGGATCGCCGACTACGCGAAGTACCATCAGAACGCCTACCCCAACTCTCCGGTCAGTGCCGACGAGACCTCGTTCGTGATGCGCGGCTACGGCAGCCAGACCGACCGCACGAACTACTTCAACCAGACCGACTTCACCTACAAGTTCGCGACCGGCCCCCTCGCCCACACCGTGGTGGCCGGCCTGGAACTCGGCTTCCAGGAGGGGCTCGACTTCCGGCGCGACTTCATCTGGAATTCGACCGGCACCCGCAACCTTCTCGTCAATCCGTTCGCGCCGACCACGACCGAGGGGGCGACCCTCCGGAATCTCGCTTCGGGCCGAAACAACACCTATCGGCTCGGCGTGTTCTCCGCCTTCGCCCAGGACCAGATCGAGGTCGACGAGCACCTGCAGTTCATCGTCGGCGCCCGCTTCGACCGCTTCGATTTCCAGTCGCGCGACCGTCGTCCCGACGCCGCGACCGGACTGCCGGCCCAGCCGAACGCCCGCATCGACAATCTCGTCTCGCCGCGGGTCGGCGTCGTGGTGAAGCCGCTGCCGAATCTCGCCTTCTACGGCAGCTATTCGGTGTCCTTCCTGCCGAGCGCAGGCGATCAGTTCCGCGTGCTGGACCCGACCACCGCCCTGTCCGCGCCCGAGCGGTTCGAGAACGCGGAAATCGGCGTGAAGTACGAGATCACGCCGGCCCTGATCCTCACCGCCGCCCTGTTCAACCTCGATCGCGACAACCAGCCGATCCCGTCCTCCACCGAAGCGGGCTTCTCCGCCGGCCCGGGCAAGACGAACACGCGGGGCGCCGAGATCGGCATCGCCGGCTACGCGACCGATTGGTGGCAGATCTCCGGCGGCTACGCCTATACCGAGCCGCGCATCGTCGCCGACATCGATGACGACGGCGACGTGATCCGCGCCGGCAACCTCGTCGGCGGCGTTCCCCTCAACACATTCAGCCTGTGGAACAAGTTCGACATCGGCGCTCACTTCTCCGTCGGCGTGGGCTACCTCTATCAGGACGCCAGCTTCGCCTCGTCGGACAACGCGGTGCGCCTGCCGAGCTTCTCGCGCTTCGATGCCGGCGTGTTCTACCAGTTCAACGAGAGCCTGCGCGCTCAGGTCAACATCGAGAATCTGTTCGACCGGCGCTACGTCATCTCCGCGCACAACAACAACAACATCCTGCCGGGCGCGCCCCGGACCGTGCGCTTCCAGCTCATCGCGCGGTTCTGAGATCGCGCGGCCGAGACTTCCTCGGTCGCGCGCCCTCGCCTAACACCGGGACGACGCCCGCCGCGCGGGTGCCTCGCCCCGGAGCCTGCCGATGTCCGACGACCTCGTGTTCTACACCCACCCGATGTCCCGCGGCCGGATCGTGCGCTGGATGCTGGAAGAGGTCGGCGCACCCTACCGCACGGAGATCCTCGGCTACGGCGCTTCCATGAAGGCACCGGCCTACCGGGCGATCAACCCGATGGGGAAGGTGCCGGCGCTGCGCCACGGCGATTCGGCGGTGACGGAATGCGCCGCGATCCTCGCCTATCTCGCCGACGCCTTCCCGCAGGCCGGGCTCGCTCCTGAGCCGCGCGACCGCGGCCCCTATTACCGCTGGCTGTTCTTCTGCGCCGGCCCGCTCGAGGCGGCGGTGACGAACGGGGTGCTCAAGGTGAGCGTGCCCGACGACCCGCGCATGCAGGGCATGGTCGGCTACGGCAGTCTGGAGGCCGTACTCGACGTGCTCGAAGGCGCTGTCTCAGGCATCGAGTTCGTGGCCGGGGATCGCTTCAGCGCCGCCGACCTCTACCTCGCCGCCCATCTCGGCTGGGGCATGCAGTTCGGCACGATCCCGAGGCGGCCCGCCTTCGAGGCCTATGCCGGGCGCCACGCCGCGCGTCCCGCCGCCGTGCGGGCGCGGGAGATCGACGACCGCCTGCTCGCCGAGGCCGGAACCGCTGCTTGATACTCATCGGCATGAAGCCGCCCGAGGGTCGGCTTCATGCGTCCGGCGGACGCCCGCCGCCCCGCACTCGCAGGGGCAACCGGCGAGTGAGGGCTCATCATCGCCGGTTGGTCCAAGTGCCTCTCACATGTCTCTCACGAAACTCCCGCCGCGCTTCCGTCGCCAGAGCGAGAGGCGTCGGTGACCGGGAGTTTCGTGAGGCACTCTGAGCCGCCTTTGCACGGAACGGCGCCGCCCGCCCCGCGTTCGCCCCGCGAACCCGCACGGGCGTCAAGAAGGAACCCACTTCCGTGAACGAGATGATCGAGGACATTTTCTCCGGCGAGCCGAACCTGAGCATGACCGAGCGCGCGGTCTCCGTCGCGCTCGGGCTCGGCATCGCCGCCGCGGCGGCCCAGCCCCGGCCGAACAAGCTCCTGAGCCTCGCCGCCCTGGTGGTCGGCGTCGGGCTGGCCGTGCGCGGCGCCACCGGCCACTGCGCCGTGAAGGCGGTCACCGCGGGCGGGCGCGATCTGACGGGCTGAGCCCTGAAGCCGGCCGCAACGATCGGCGGGGCTTCGGCCGCCGCCGATCGGCACGAGACGGAACGAAGAAAGGGCGCTCCTCGCGGAGCGCCCTTTCTTCGTTGGCATACGTGCTTCGCGGATCAGAGCGAGCGGCTGCTGGTCCGGCCGGCGATGAAGCCGTAGATCGCGAGCACGACGCAGGCGCCGACGATGGAGCCGATGAAGCGTGCGCCCTCGTTGGGCCCGTACCAGCCGACCGCCTGACCGATGAAGGTGGCGACGAAGGCGCCGACGATGCCGAGAATCGTCGTCATGATGAAGCCGGCAGGCTCCTTGTCACCGGGCATGATGAACTTGGCGATGACGCCGGCCACGAAGCCGATGATGATGGTCCAGAGAATTTCCATGTGGCTCCAACCCCGAAAAGCGTCTTCGACCTGTAAATCAGGCCGGAAGACTTGGCCGTATTCGTGGGACAAACGCGCGAGCGACGAAGCCGGTTGCCTCGCGAATCGTGCGGAGACGCAAAAAATGCGGGCGGCGCGGCATCACCTCCGGGATGCGACGCGGGGAGCCTGTTGGGCCCTCTTTACGGGGAACCGTCCGCGGCGGCAGAAGGGTCCGCCTTCCAACGAATCGAGACCGGCACCCCCATGACCATCGAACGCTACGAGACCGGCCCCCGCATGAGCCAAGCGGTGGCCCACGGCGACCTCGTCTTCCTGGCGGGACAGGTGGCCGCCGACGTGGTCGGCACCGGGGTGACGGCGCAGACGCAGCAAATCCTGGAGCAGATCGACCGGCTGCTGATGCAGGCGGGCAGCGACAAGTCCCGCATCCTCTCGGCGACGATCTACCTCGCCGAGATCGGCGGCTTCGCCGAGATGAACGCGGCCTGGGATGCCTGGGTCGACAAGGAGAACCCGCCCGCCCGCGCCACCGTGGAAGCCCGGCTCGTCGCGCCGGAATACCTCGTGGAGATCGCCGTCACCGCCGCGCGAGGCAAATCGTGATCCGGCGGCGCCTGCTGGGAGGGCTCGCCGCCCTCCCCCTCCTCCTCGCGGCTTTCGGCGGCGCGAGCGCTGGGGAGCGCGTCGTCAACATCTACAACTGGTCGGACTACATCGACCCGAAGGTGCTCGACGACTTCACGAAGGCGACGGGGATCAAGGTCGTCTACGACACCTACGACAACAACGAGATCCTCGAGACGAAGCTTCTGGCCGGCAAGTCCGGCTACGACATCGTCGTGCCGTCGGGCCCGTTCCTGCAGCGCCTGATCAAGGCGGGTGTGTTCCTGCCCCTCGACAAGAGCAAGATCCCCAACCTCAAGCACGCTTGGCCCGAGATCAGCAATCGGCTCCAGGCCTACGATCCCGGCAACACCTTCGCCGTCGATTACATGTGGGGCACCACCGGCATCGGCGTGAACGTGAGCGCCGTGCGCGAGCGCCTGGGACCCAACGCGGCGCTCAACAGCTGGAGCCTCGTGCTCAACCCGAGCTCCATGGCCAAGCTCAAGGAATGCGGGGTGATGCTCCTCGATTCCCCTGAGGACCTGATTCCGTCGATCCTGCCCTTCTACGGCTACAAGTCCGATTCGAAGCGCTGGGACGACATCACCTCCGTGACCGACGCGCTCTACAAGGTCCGCGGCGCGGTGCGGAAGTTCCACTCCTCGGAATACGTCAACGGGCTCGCCAACGGCGATCTCTGCCTCGCGGTCGGCTATTCCGGCGACGTGATGCAGGCCAAGAAGCGCGCCGAGGAATCGAAGAACGGGGTCGAGGTCGCTTACTTCATCCCCAAGGAGGGCGCGCTGATGTGGTTCGACGCCTTCGCAATCCCGAAGGACGCCGCCCATCCGGCCGAGGCCCACGCCTTCATCGACTACATGATGCGGCCCGAGGTGGCGGCGGCCAACACCAACTTCGTCTCTTACGCCAACGGCAACCTCGCCTCGCAGAAGTTGGTGAAGCCCGAGATCATGAGCAATCCCGGCATCTACCCGGACGACGCGACCCTGCAACGGCTCTCCGTCAACACCGCCTGGAACGACTCGACCCAGCGCTTCGTGACGCGGGCCTGGACGCGGGTCCGCACGGGCCGGTGAGCCGGAGCGGGATCGCCTGCTCTGAGGGCGCGATCCCGATCGTCGGCACAGGGTGAAACGCGGGAGCCGCGAGGCGGGCCCCCAAGTTCGCGGTACGACGCCCGATCCCCATTCCGGCGCGGGGTCGCGTTCGCCGGATGCGACCAGCCGCGGCGGCGCGGCGAGGGCTCCACGCTCCACGAAAAAGGCCCCGGCTCTCGCGAGCCGGGGCCTTTTTCCTGTCCGCCCTCCCCGCCCGCGAGGGCGGACGGGAAGGGATCGTTCCTGAGCTTACTCGGCCGCGGCCGGGGGCAGCTCGCTGAGTCCGGCGGCGTTGGCCGCGTTCTCGGCGGAGCGCTGCTGCAGGATCAGGTTGTCGCGGCGGCGCGCGATGGAGCGGATGTCCGCCGCGAGCGAGCCGGTGCCGGCCGGGATGAGCGAGCCGACGATGACGTTCTCCTTGAGGCCCTCCAGCGTGTCGACCTTGCCGTTGACCGCCGCCTCGGTGAGGACGCGGGTGGTCTCCTGGAACGAGGCCGCCGAGATGAACGATTTCGTCTGCAGCGACGCCTTGGTGATGCCGAGCAGGACGGGAACGCCCTGGATCGGCTTCTTGCCCTCGGCCAGCAGCTTCTCGTTGAAGTCGGCCAGTTCGGTGCGGTCGATCTGGTCGCCCGTGAGGATGTCGGAATCGCCGCCGTCGGTGATCTCCACCTTCTGCAGCATCTGCCGGACGATCACCTCGATGTGCTTGTCGTTGATCGACACGCCCTGGAGCCGGTAGACCTCCTGGATCTCGTTGACGAGGTAGGCAGCGAGTTCCTCCACGCCCTTGATCGCCAGGATGTCGTGCGGCGCCGGGTTACCGTCGACGATGTAGTCGCCAAGCTCGACCACGTCCCCATCCTGCAGGTGGATGTGCTTGCCCTTGGGGATCAGGTACTCGACCGGGTCCGAACCGTCATGGGGCGTCAGCGTGAGCCGGCGCTTGTTCTTGTAGTCGCGGCCGAACTGGATCGAGCCGGACTTCTCGGCGATGATCGCCGCGTCCTTCGGACGACGGGCCTCGAACAGCTCCGCCACCCGCGGCAGACCGCCGGTGATGTCGCGGGTCTTGGCCGAATCCGTCGAGACGCGGGCCAGCACGTCGCCGGCCTTCACCTTCGCCCCCGGATCGAGACCGATGATGGCATCGACCGGCAGGTAGTAGCGGGCATCCGAACCGCGCGGCAGCTTCACCGGCTTGCCGTCCTGATCCAGCACGAGCATGGCCGGCTTCAGGTCGGAGGTGCGGGACGAACCGCGCCAGTCGATGACGACACGCTTGGCGATGCCGGTCGACTCGTCGGTGGTCTCGGTGATGGACTGGCCATCGTAGAGATCCTCGTAGCCGACGATGCCGTCCACCTCGGCCACGATCGGACGGGTGTAGGGATCCCACTCGGCGATCCGCTGGCCGCGCTTGATCGTGTCGCCCTCGTCGACGCGCACCTTGGCACCGTATTGCAGGCGGTGGACCGCCCGCTCGGCGCCGTCCGGCCCGACGATCACCACCGCGACCGAACGGCCGGTGGCGATGAGATCGCCGTCGGAGTTCTTGGCCAGCGACCGGTTGCGGATCTTGATCGTGCCCTCGAAGCTCGACTCGACGAAGGACGAATCCGCGATCTGGGCCGCGCCGCCGATGTGGAAGGTGCGCATGGTGAGCTGGGTGCCCGGCTCGCCGATCGACTGCGCCGCGATGACGCCGACGGCCTCGCCCATGTTGACGGGCGTGCCGCGGGCCAGATCGCGCCCGTAGCAGGTGGCGCAGACGCCGCTCTTGGTCTGGCAGACCAGCACCGAGCGGATCTTCACCTCCTGGATGCCGGCGGCGTTGATCGCCGGCAGGTGACGCTCCTCGATCGTCTCGTTGGTCTTGACGATGACGGTGCCGTCCTGCGCCACCAGATCCTCGGCCGTGGCGCGGCCCAGGATGCGGATGGAGAGCGGGGCCACGACCTGGCCGGCATCGATGATGGCGCGCATCTTGATGCCGTTGGTGGTGCCGCAATCCGTCTCGCGGATGACGGCGTCCTGCGCCACGTCGACCAGACGACGCGTCAGGTAACCCGAGTTCGCGGTCTTCAGCGCCGTGTCCGCGAGGCCCTTACGGGCGCCGTGGGTGGAGTTGAAGTACTCGAGAACGTCGAGACCTTCCTTGAAGTTCGAGATGATCGGCGTCTCGATGATCTCGCCCGACGGCTTGGCCATGAGGCCGCGCATCGCCGCGAGCTGCTTCATCTGCGCGGGCGAACCGCGGGCGCCCGAGTGGCTCATCATGTAGATCGAGTTGACTTGGCGGTCGGCCCCGTTCTCGTCCTTCTGGACGGCGGAGATCCGGCCCATCATCTCGGCGGCGAGCTTGTCGGAGCACTTGGCCCAGGCGTCGACGACCTTGTTGTACTTCTCGCCCTGGGTGATCAGGCCGTCGTTGTACTGCTGCTCGTAATCCTTCACCAGCGCGCGGGTGTCGTCGACGATCGACCACTTGTTCTCCGGCACGACCATGTCGTCCTTGCCGAACGAGATGCCGGCCTTGAACGCGTGGCTGAAACCGAGCGCCATGATGCGGTCGCAGAAGATCACCGACTCCTTCTGACCGCAGTGGCGGTAGACGGTGTCGATCATCGCCGAGATCTCCTTCTTCGTCATCAGCTTGTTGACGACGTCGAAGGGCACCTTCGGGTGCAGCGGCAGCACGCCGGACAGGATCACGCGGCCCGGGGTCGTGTCGTAGATCTTCGACACGGGCTCGCCATCCGGCCCGAGGCCGCGCCAGCGCCACTTGATCTTCGAGTGCAGCGACACGGTCTTGGCCGCGAGCGCGTGCTCGAGCTGACCGATATCGCCGAACACGCCCTGCATCGGGTTGTTCTTGTCGTCGGGCTTGTGCGCGCCCACCGCGCCGTCGGCGACGATCGACAGGTAGTAGAGGCCGAGCACGATGTCTTGGCTCGGCACGATGATCGGCTGGCCGTTGGCCGGGTGCAGGATGTTGTTGGTCGACATCATCAGGACGCGCGCTTCCAGCTGCGCCTCAAGCGACAGCGGGACGTGCACGGCCATCTGGTCGCCGTCGAAGTCGGCGTTGAAGGCGGCGCAGACCAGCGGGTGCAGCTGGATCGCCTTGCCCTCGATCAGCTTCGGCTCGAAGGCCTGGATGCCGAGGCGGTGCAGCGTCGGCGCCCGGTTGAGCATGACGGGATGCTCGCGGATGACCTCGTCCAGGATATCCCAGACTTCGGGCTTCTCCTTCTCGACGAGTTTTTTCGCTTGCTTGACGGTGGCCGAGAAACCCTTGGCGTCGAGGCGCGCGTAGATGAAGGGCTTGAACAGCTCCAGCGCCATCTTCTTGGGCAGGCCGCATTGGTGCAGCTTCAGCTCGGGGCCGACCACGATGACCGAGCGGCCCGAGTAGTCGACGCGCTTGCCGAGCAGGTTCTGGCGGAAGCGGCCCTGCTTGCCCTTCAGCATGTCGGCGAGCGACTTCAGCGGGCGCTTGTTGGCGCCGGTGATGACGCGGCCGCGGCGGCCGTTGTCGAACAGCGCGTCCACCGCCTCCTGAAGCATACGCTTCTCGTTGCGGATGATGATGTCCGGCGCGCGCAGCTCGATCAGCCGCTTGAGGCGGTTGTTGCGGTTGATGACGCGGCGGTAGAGGTCGTTGAGATCCGACGTGGCGAAGCGGCCGCCGTCCAGCGGGACCAGCGGACGCAGGTCCGGCGGGATGACGGGCACGACCGTCAGGATCATCCACTCGGGCTTGTTGCCCGAGAGCTGGAACGCCTCGATGATCTTGAGGCGCTTCATCAGCTTCTTGGGCTTCAGCTCGGAGGTCGTCGTCGCGATCTCCTCCTTGAGCGAGGTCGCGATGCCTTCGAGGTCGAGCTCCTGCAGGATGCGCCGGATCGCCTCGGCGCCGATCATCGCCGTGAACGAATCCTCGCCGTACTCCTCCTGCGCGCGCAGGTACTCCTCCTCCGAGAGGAGCTGACGCTCCTTGAGGGGGGTGAGGCCGGGCTCGATGACGACGTAGGACTCGAAGTACAGGATCCGCTCGAGATCCTTGAGCGCCATGTCGAGAAGCAAGCCGATGCGGCTCGGCAGCGACTTCAAGAACCAGATGTGGGCGACGGGGGCGGCCAGTTCGATATGGCCCATGCGGTCGCGACGGACGCGCGCGAGGGTGACCTCGACGCCGCACTTCTCGCAGATGACGCCCTTGTACTTCATGCGCTTGTACTTGCCGCACAAGCACTCGTAATCCTTGATCGGCCCGAAGATGCGCGCGCAGAACAGGCCGTCGCGCTCGGGCTTGAAGGTCCGGTAGTTGATCGTCTCGGGCTTCTTGATCTCGCCGTAGGACCAAGACAGGATCTTCTCGGGCGAGGAGATCGAGATCTTGATCTGGTCGAAGCTCTGCGGCTGGGCCTGCTGATTGAAAAGGTTCATGACCTCTTGGTTCATGATCCGCTCCTTGCTCGCCGGCTGCCCCGCGCCTGGGCAGTCACGGCTTGATCCTCATGGCGCCGCGCTCGTCCGGAGCGCCGCTGGCCGTCTTCGTCTCTCGGAAGGCCCCGCCCCTTCCCGCTCGACCGCGGCGGCACCCGGTGAGGAGCGCCGCCGCGGGAGGTGATGGCCGTCGTTACTCGGCGGCGTCGGCCGGCGGCTCGATCTGGTCGTTGGCCGCCTGCTGCTGCTTGGAGGAGGTGAGCTCGACGTTGAGGCCGAGCGAACGCATCTCCTTGACGAGCACGTTGAAGGATTCGGGGATGCCAGCCTCGAAGGTGTCGTCGCCGCGGACGATCGCCTCGTAGACCTTGGTGCGGCCGGCCACGTCGTCCGACTTCACCGTGAGCATCTCCTGCAGCGTGTAGGCCGCGCCGTAGGCCTCCAGCGCCCAGACCTCCATCTCACCGAAGCGCTGGCCGCCGAACTGCGCCTTGCCGCCCAGCGGCTGCTGGGTGACGAGCGAGTACGGGCCGATCGAGCGCGCGTGGATCTTGTCGTCCACGAGGTGGTGCAGCTTCAGCATGTAGATGTAGCCCATGGTGACCTTGCGGTCGAAGGGCTCGCCGGTCCGCCCGTCGTAGAGCGTCGACTGCGCCGAGCGGTCGAGCCCGGCCATCTCCAGCATCGTCTCGATGTCGGCTTCCTTGGCGCCGTTGAACACCGGGGTCGCCATCGGCACGCCGCGCCGCACGTTGTTTCCGGCCTCCGCCAGAGCCTCGTCGGAGAGACCCTCCAGCTCGGACGGGGAGTAGATCGCTTCCATCTCGGTCCGCAGCGGCGCGATGTCCTGGTTCTTCAGGTAGGCATCGACCGCCTTCGAGACCTTGCGACCCAAGCCCGCAGCCGCCCAGCCCAGGTGGGTTTCTAGGATCTGGCCGACGTTCATGCGCGAGGGCACGCCGAGCGGGTTGAGCACGATGTCGGCATGCGTCCCGTCCTCGAGGAACGGCATGTCCTCGATCGGCACGATGCGCGAGACGACGCCCTTGTTGCCGTGGCGGCCGGCCATCTTGTCGCCGGGCTGGATCTTGCGCTTCACCGCCACGAAGACCTTGACCATCTTCATGACGCCGGGCGGAAGCTCGTCGCCGCGCTGCAGCTTCTCGACCTTGTCGAGGAAGCGCTGCTCGAGGCGCTTCTTCGACTCGTCGTACTGCTTCTGCATCGCCTCGATCTCCGTCATCAGACGGTCGTCGACGACGGCGAACTGCCACCATTGCGAGCGGGGATACTCGCTGATGATCTCGCGGGTCAGCGTGGTGTCCTTGCGGAAGCCCTTCGGGCCGGCCACCGGCGACTGACCGATCAGCACCTCGGCCAGACGCGCGTAGGTGTTGCGGTCGAGGATGGTCTGCTCGTCGTCGCGGTCCTTGGCGAGACGCTCGATTTCCTCGCGCTCGATCGCCTGGGCGCGCTCGTCCTTGTCGACGCCGTGGCGGTTGAACACCCGGACCTCGACGATCGTGCCGGTCACGCCCGGGGGAACCCGGAGCGAGGTGTCGCGCACGTCGGACGCCTTCTCGCCGAAGATGGCGCGCAGGAGCTTCTCCTCCGGCGTCATCGGGCTCTCGCCCTTGGGCGTGATCTTGCCGACGAGGATGTCGCCGGCATGCACCTCGGCACCGATATAGACGATGCCGGCCTCGTCGAGGTTCTTGAGCGCCTCCTCCGAGACGTTCGGGATGTCGCGGGTGATCTCCTCCGGCCCGAGCTTGGTGTCGCGGGCCATCACCTCGAATTCCTCGATGTGGATCGAGGTGAACACGTCATCCTTCACGATCCGCTCGGAGAGCAGGATCGAGTCCTCGAAGTTGTAGCCGTTCCAGGGCATGAACGCGACGAGCACGTTGCGGCCGAGCGCGAGCTCGCCGAACTCGGTCGAGGGACCGTCGGCGATGATCTCGCCCTTCTTCACCGGCTCGCCGACGCGCACCAGCGGCTTCTGCGTGATGCAGGTCGACTGGTTGGAGCGCTGGAACTTCTGCAGGCGGTAGATGTCGACGCCGGGCTTGGTCGGGTCGGTCTCTTCCGTGGCGCGGATGACGATACGGGTGGCGTCCACCTGATCGACGATGCCGGAGCGGCGGGCGGCGATGGCAGCCCCCGAGTCGCGGGCGACCACGGCCTCCATGCCGGTGCCGACGAAGGGCGCGTCGGCGCGAACCAGCGGCACCGCCTGGCGCTGCATGTTCGAGCCCATCAGAGCGCGGTTGGCGTCGTCGTTCTCGAGGAACGGGATCAGCGCCGCGGCGACCGAGACGAGCTGCTTCGGGGAGACGTCCATGAGATCGACGCGGTCGGGGGCGACCACGATGACCTCGCCCGCGCGGCGGCAGACCACGAGGTCGTCCGTCAGCTTGCGGCCCTCGTCCATGCCGGCATTGGCCTGGGCGACGTAGTACTTCGCCTCCTCCATGGCGGAGAGGTAGGCGACCTCGTCGGTCACCACGCCGTCCTTCACCCGGCGGAACGGCGTCTCGATGAAGCCGTACTTGTTCACGCGGGCGAAGGTCGCCAGCGAGTTGATCAGGCCGATATTCGGGCCTTCCGGGGTCTCGATCGGGCAGATGCGGCCGTAATGGGTCGGGTGCACGTCGCGCACCTCGAAGCCGGCGCGCTCGCGGGTCAGACCGCCCGGGCCGAGCGCCGAGAGGCGGCGCTTGTGCGTCACTTCCGAGAGCGGGTTGGTCTGGTCCATGAACTGCGAGAGCTGCGACGAGCCGAAGAACTCGCGCACCGCGGCCGCCGCGGGCTTCGCGTTGATGAGATCCTGCGGCATCACCGTGTCGATATCGACCGAGGACATGCGCTCCTTGATGGCGCGCTCCATCCGCAGGAGGCCCAGACGGTACTGGTTCTCCATCAGCTCGCCGACCGAGCGGACGCGGCGGTTGCCGAGGTGGTCGATGTCGTCGATCTCGCCCTTGCCGTCGCGCAGGTCCACCAGCGCCTTGACGACCGCGAGCATGTCCTCGCGGCGCAGGGTGCGCACGGTGTCGGCGGCGTCGAGGTCGAGGCGCATGTTCATCTTCACGCGGCCGACCGCCGAGAGGTCGTAGCGCTCGGCGTCGAAGAACAGCGAGTGGAACATCGCCTCGGCCGTGTCGAGCGTCGGCGGCTCGCCCGGGCGCATGACGCGGTAGATGTCGAACAGCGCACCCTCGCGGGCCGAGTTCTTGTCCACGGCCAGGGTGTTGCGGATGTAGGGGCCGACATTGACGTGGTCGATGTCGAGCACGGGGATCTCGGTGACGCCGACATCGTCGAGCGCCTTGAGCATCTTCTCCGAGATCTCGTCGCCGGCCTCGGCCCAGATCTCGCCCGTCTTCATGTTGACGAGGTCCTCGGCGATGTACTGGCCGACGAGATCCTCGTCGGTCGCCTTGAGGAACTTGGTGCCCTTCTCGCCGATCAGGCGGGCGTTGCGGGCGTTGAGCTTCTTGCCGGCCTCCAGCACCACCTCGCCGGAATCGGCGTCGATGAGATCGACGGAGGCTTTGAAGCCCTTGAGGCGCTCGGCGTCGAACGGCACGCGCCAGTCCGCCCCGTCACGCTCGTAGGTGACGCGGTTGTAGAAGGTCGAGAGGATCTCTTCGCCGTCGAGGCCGAGCGCGAACAGCAGCGAGGTGACCGGCAGCTTGCGCTTGCGGTCGATGCGCACGTGCACGATGTCCTTGGCGTCGAACTCGACGTCGAGCCAGGAGCCCCGGTAGGGGATGATGCGGGCAGCGAACAGCAGCTTGCCGGACGAGTGGGTCTTGCCCTTGTCGTGGTCGAAGAACACGCCCGGGGAGCGGTGCATCTGCGAGACGATGACGCGCTCGGTGCCGTTGACGATGAAGGTGCCGTTGTCCGTCATGAGCGGCATGTCGCCCATGTAGACGTCCTGCTCCTTGATGTCCTTGACGGACTTGGCGCCCGTGTCCGGATCCACGTCGAACACGATCAGACGCAGCGTCACCTTGAGCGGGGCCGCGAAGGTGATGCCGCGCTGGCGGCACTCGTCGACGTCGTATTTCGGCTGCTCGAAGGTGTAGCGCACGAATTCGAGGAGCGCGGTCGAGGCGAAGTCCGAGATCGGGAAGACCGACTTGAAGACACTCTGCAGGCCCTCGTCGCCGCGCCCGCCCTCGGGCTCGTCCACCATCAGGAACTGGTCGTAGGACGCCTTTTGAACCTCGATGAGGTTCGGCATCTCGGCGACTTCCCGGATCTTGCCGAAGAACTTGCGAATGCGCTTGCGACCGACCAGCGTATTGGCCATGAGACCTCGCTCCACCACCTCAGCGTAGGGTGCCCGGGGAAGGCGGACCGCCTCCCATCACCGGGCTCGAAGGGCCGTCCCGCCGGACGATGGCCCACCCGAACCGAATTCGTCTCCGTTCGCCGCCCATTCCCGCCCGCGGGAACGACGGCCGCCCGAAGCAGCGTTAGCCCGCGAGCCGGAGCCCGCGGGCGTCTGGCCGGCGCAGCCCCGGGGAACTGCGCCGGATGCGATGGGCCGGGAAACGGCCCATCGACGGATTACTTGAGCTCGACCTTGGCGCCGGCCTTCTCGAGCTGGGCCTTGAGCTTCTCGGCCTCGTCCTTGCTGGCGCCTTCCTTGACGGGCTTCGGGGCGCCCTCGACGAGGTCCTTGGCTTCCTTGAGGCCGAGGCCGGTGATCGCGCGGACCTCCTTGATGACCTCGATCTTCTTGTCGCCGGCGGAGGCGAGCACGACCGTGAACTCAGTCTGCTCCTCGGCGGCGGCGGCAGCGCCACCACCGGCGGCCGGGCCGGCGGCCACGGCGACGGCAGCGGCGGCGGAGACGCCCCACTTCTCTTCGAGCATCTTGGCGAGGTCGGCGGCCTCGAGGACGGTCAGCGACGAGAGATCGTCGACGAGCTTGGCGAGATCAGCCATGTGTCAGTTCCTTCAGGTATATCGGTTTGAACGGGTCGGTTTGTAAGGGGGAAACGGCTCAGGCCGCTTCGTCCTTCTTGGCATAGGCCCCGAACACGCGGGCGAGCTTGGCCGCCGGCGCGTTGACGACCTGGGCGATCTTGGTCGCGGGAGCCTGGACGAGGCCCACGATCTTGGCGCGCAGTTCGTCGAGGGACGGAAGCGAGGCGAGGGCCTTCACGCCGTCCGGGTTCAGGGCAGTCGTTCCCATCGCGCCGCCGAGAATCACGAGCTTGTCGTTCGTCTTGGCGAAATCCACCGCAACCTTGGCGGCCGCGACCGGATCGCTCGAATAAGCGAGCAGGGTCGGGCCCTTCAGGAGGGGCTTGATGGAAGCGACGTCCGTGCCATCGAGAGCGATGCTGGCGAGCCGGTTCTTGGCGACCTTCACGGTGGCGCCGGCCTGCTTCATCTGCGAGCGCAGCTTCTGCATGTCGGCGACCGTGAGGCCCTTGTAGTGGGCCACGACGACGACGGCGCTCGAGTCGAACACGCCGTTGAGCGTCGAGACGAGATCAGCTTTTGCTGTCCTGTCCACTGGTGCTCTCTCCGGTTGGCGGAACCTGAGGCAGGTCCGCCGGTTGCACTTGCCGCCCGGAACGGATCTCGGCGTGAAGCCGGAACCGTCGCCCGGGCGACGTCTCACGGCCCTGTCCCCTTGAAGCGCCGGATGTGGCCCCTCGCGGGTGAGATTGGTTCAAACCGATGCCTCCCCCCGGTGCTTGGCGGCCCCGAAGCGAGGTGCGAAAAAATTCGGTCTTCCCCGTCTGTGCAGGCTGTCGCCGATTAAGCCGGTTGCCCAGCGCCTGCAGTCTCGGACAGGACATAGCCGGAAACGGCGCTCGGAGCGGCTGCCCCGAGACCCTTCCGGCCATCGCCGCCCGGTTGCCCGGGCGACATCTCGAACGGAAACCGACCGATTGGCCGATCCCTTCCAATGGGTGAATTCGTGGAGCGCGGTCTATAGCGGCGTGCAAGCCGCCTGCCAAGTCCCGGCATGCGACTTTTCCGTCGCAGGCAAGATCACAGACACGATCGCAGCGGGATCGCGGGCACGGCACGGATCGGCCGCCCCCTCGCCCCGCAGGGCCGCGCCGCCTTAACCCCGCATTCACCCTGCCGGCCCCCGCCCGGACACCCCTTCGGTCCATGTGCGCCGGCGCATGCCCGCCCGCTCCGAACCGGGCCTAAACCGCCGCGCTTCGAAGCGTGAGAGTTGGTCAGGGCGATGTCCCCGAAGGTGTTGCTGGCGCTGGTCGTGCTCGTCCTCGCTCTGGACGGTCACCTGCCCGGGATGCGCGAATTGCGCAACCCGGACGCCGAGGGCGGCAAGGGCGCGGGCCGCGCCGCCCTCGTGTCGAAGCGCGCCGGGACCTGAAGCCCCAGCCCGCGGCTCAGTAGTTGATCTGGATCTGCCCGCGGAACAGGTCGCCGTTGGCCCGGCCGAGGCGGCCGCTATTGGCCTCGCGGCGCTTCATGTTGGCGTAGGCGAGCGTCAGCTCCACCGACTTGATCGGCTGGAACTCGATGCCGAGTTCCAGCTCGTCGGTGTCGAGGCGCGGTGCGTTCGTGGCCACCTTCCAGCCGCCGTCGTAGGTCTGCCAGCGGATGTAGGGCATGAACGGGCCGACCGGCGAGTGGTCGACCTTGTACATCGCCTGGACGTAGCCGCCCTGGAGCGGCTTGGTCTGCACGGCCCGGGCGATGGGATCCCATTCGGGGCCGCGGCCCCAGTTCCACTCCGCCTGGAGACCGAAGGGCTGCGGGTACAGGATCGCGTGCAGGCCGACGCGCTCGTCGTCGAAGGCGTTGCCCAGGGCCGTGGTGGTGCCGAAGGTGGCCTCGGGCCGGAAGCGGTTGCGGTAGGCCGAGCCGCCGACCTCCAGCACCTGCCCGCGGAAGGCTTCGCCGAGGCCGTCGAGTTCGAACGGCCAGGTCGCCATCACCACCGTCATCAGGTCGTTGTTGGCCTCGACCCGGTTGATGGTCTGGCCGTTGTAGATGCCGACGCCGAAGGCGCCGTAATTGCCGAACAGCTTCTGGCCGCCCTTGGCGAGGCGGTCCCAGATGCGCTGCACGTGCCAGGGCGTGTAGTAGAACGAGATACCGATGTCGCGCTCGCCGGGCACGGCGCTGTTGATCGCGTCGGAGCGGTCGAGCGTCAGGCGGTTCTGCGAGGATTGCAGGTTTTCCCAGCCGTAGGGTACCTTCTGCTGGCCGAAGCGCAGCCGGGTGCGGCGCTCGTCGTCGAGGAACACGTCGGCATAGGCGTCGCGCAGCTGGGTGTAGTGCTGGCGCGACTCGCTGCCCGCCTGGTTCGAGACGTTCACCGCGAAGTCGGGCTGGATGTAGATGAAGACCCGCTCGTGGATGTCGCCCTGAAGGATCAGGCGCACCCGGCGGAAGGTGAAGTTGTTGCGGTCGGTGATGCCGCTGTCGTGGACCGAGCGAAGGCGCGAGCGGCCCGCCGGGGCGGTGTCGTCGCCGGACAGGAACTCGTTGCCGCGCAGCTGCGTGTAGCCGCGCAGCGACAGGCGCTCGAACCAGGTCTTGGGCCGGCCCGCGCGGCTGGGATCGTCCGCGAGCAGCTGCGGCGCGGGCGGCACCAGCGCGTCGTACCACGTCTCCGGCTCGTCGATGGCGAAGCGGTGCGGGACCTGGGCCGGCGCGGCCGGCTGACCGACCGCGGATTCCTTCGGCCGCCCGGCCGCCGGGAAGGTGCCGGCATCGGTGTTGCGGGCCGATGCCGGCCGCAGGGTGGCTCCCCGCGCGCCCCTGCCCTGCGCCTCGGCCTGGGCCTTGATCATCGCCTTGAGCTCGTTGATCTGGCGCTGCAGCTCGGCGACCGTCTGGGCCTGAGCCTGAGCGCAGGGCAGCACCAGAGCGCTCGACAGCAGCAGCGCGGTCAGAAGACGTCGTCTCATCTCTCGAACCCCCTTTGCCGCGTTCCGGGCCGGCGTGATCACGCTCGCCGTGTTGTGTTGGAACGCGCCCAGTCTTCGGTTGCGGATCGTCAGGCGCAGCGCGAACCCCGGATGGCCGCTCGAACCGTCCCCGCCCTCCGGTCCGCACGGCGTGCGGCACCCGGCGAAGTCGTTAGTCGGCTCAATCGCTTAGCGACCCCGGCGGTGCACCCCACAGCCATGCTTGGCCGATAGCACTCCGCTGGAAGGATTAAAAGTAATGTTGAGTAAAACTAGCTGTATTATCGGATTCAATATTTATATAACGATTTGAACCAGGTATTAATCCAAAAAATATCAAGCTTTTTGCGTCATAAAAGTGACGTAACATTGTGATTTACTTGATCTCTTACCATCAACCAAGTCGTTCTCAGCGCGGTCGCGATCCCTCGCTCCGCCGAGAGGACTTCGAGGCGGGTCCCGGGATCGGGGACGCGGCGTTGTCGCGCGCCCTCGGAAGGAGGGGGCGCACGGCGCCGGTCGCAGCCTTCCTTCATGCACTCACCGCATGGCGCTGCCGACGCGGCGCTCGAACACCGTTGCTGCGTCCCTGGGGCAACACGCGTCCCGGGGCGCGGGAGGGACTTTTGCCCCAGGGCGGCCCTCCGGCGACCGCCGGACCGCACGGGGTCTTGAACGCGCGCCGGGGCGGAAAGAGGGGACGCCAACCGGCTGGGCTGTGCTAGATAAGGGGGCATGCGATGCTCCCTTCCCATCTCGTCCCGCCGGCGCATCCTGTGCGTCTTTCCGGCCTACACGCCGTCCTTCGGGACCTTCTCCCACGCCTACCCGCTGATGGGCGGCGTGAAGGCGTTCATGCCGCCCCAAGGGCTCCTGGTGATCGCGGCCTACATGCCCGAGACCTGGGAGTGCCGCTTCATCGACGAGAACATCCGACCCGCCTCGGGCAAGGACTTCGCCTGGGCCGACGCGGTGTTCGTCTCGGGCATGCACATCCAAGAAGGCCAGATCCACGACATCGGCCGGCGGGCGCACGCGGCCGGCAAGGTCGCGGTGCTCGGCGGCCCCTCCGTCTCGGGCGCGCCGGAGAAGTACCCGGATTTCGACTACCTGCATGTCGGCGAGATCGGCGACGCCACCGACCGCCTCATCGAGATCCTCGACCGCGACCTGTCGCGCCCCGCCGCCCAGGTCGTGCTCGACACCAAGGACCGGCTGGCGCTCGCCGACTTCCCGGCCCCGGCCTACGAGGCGGTGCCGCTCAAGCGCTACCTGATCGGCTCGCTGCAATTCTCATCGGGCTGCCCCTATCGCTGCGAGTTCTGCGACATCCCGCAGCTCTACGGACGCCAGCCGCGGCTGAAGACCCCGGAGCAGATGTGCGCCGAGCTCGACGCGATCGTCAGCCAGCCGGGCCACCCGGCGGTGGTCTACTTCGTCGACGACAACTTCATCGGCAACCGCAAGGCGACCCGCGAGATGCTGCCCCACCTCGTGGAGTGGCAGAAGAAGAACAACTTCCCGCTCCAGTTCGCCTGCGAGGCGACCCTGAACATGGCCAAGCAGCCCGAGATCCTCGAGCTGATGCGGCAGGCCAACTTCATGACGGTGTTCGTCGGCATCGAGACGCCGGAGGCGGACGCGCTCAAGGGCATCGACAAGACCCACAACGCCGCCGTGCCGATGTACGAGGCGATCGAGACGCTGAACTCCTACGGGCTGGAGGTGACCTCGGGCATCATCCTCGGCCTCGACTCGGATTCCGACAAGTCCGAGCAGAACCTGATCGACTTCATCGACAAGTCCGCGATTCCGGTGCTGACGATCAACCTGCTCCAGGCGCTGCCCAAGACGCCGCTCTGGGACCGGCTGGAGCGCGAGGGGCGGCTCCTCCACGATGCCAGCCTCGAATCGAACGTGCTGTTCAAGCGCCCGCACGACACGGTGGTGAGTTCCTGGCGCCGGGCGATCAGTCACGCCTACGAGCCCGAGCACCTGTTCGAGCGCTTCAAGCACCAGTGCGACGTGACCTACGGCAACCGCATCGTCACGCCGACCGCGGGCAAGCTCACCAAGACCAACCTGCGCCGCGGCCTGATCCTCGGCTTCAACATCATCACGCGGGTGGGGCTGTTCTCCGACTATCGCCGGCCATTCTGGCGGGCGGCGGGCCACGCCCTGAAGCGCGGGCAGATCGAGGCGGTCTTCAACATGGGCTTCGTCGCCCATCACCTGATCCGCTTCACCCGCGAGGCCCTGCGGGGCGAGCACAACGCGTCCTTCTACGCCGCCAAGGCGGCGGAGGCCGAGGCGCAGCGCCAGCGCAGCTGGTGGGAGAACGCCCGCCGCCGCCTCGTGCCGGAGCGGGAAGCGGCCTGATCGGGCCGCGTCGGCGGGGGAGGCGGGGGCGCCCTCCCCGCGCCTCTCGCCCTGGGGCCGGCTCTCAGGCGCAGGCGCGCGCCGGCGGCTCGTCGTGGAACAGCGCCCTGAGCCGTGCCCGCTCCCGGTCGGAGGTGCCCGTCACGGGCGCGGGACGGGCGAACAGGTAGCCCTGCATCTGGTCGCAGCCCAGCTCGCGCAGGACGGCGAGCTGCTCGGGCGTCTCCACGCCCTCGACCGTGACCTGAAGACCGAGATTGTGCCCGAGCGTGGCGATCGCGCGCACGATCGTCAGCGAATCCGCGTGCTGCCCGAGCCGGCGCACGAAGGACTGATCGACCTTGAGCTTGTCGAACTTGAACTGCTGCAGGTAGCTCAGGGACGCGTAGCCCGTGCCGAAATCGTCGAGCGCGAGGCGTACGCCGAGGATGCGCAGGGCGGTGAGCACCTCCACCGCCAGGGCCGCATCTTGGATGAACACGCTCTCGGTGATCTCCAGCACCAGCCGCTCCGGTTCGAGCCCGTGGCGGGCCAGCGTCGCCGCCACGCCGGCCGCGAAGCCGGGCTGCCGGAACTGCTTGGGCGAGACGTTGACCGAGACCCGCAGGGGCCGGGACCACCCGGCCGCGGCGGCGCAGGCCGTGTCGAGCACCCAGGCCCCGATCCGCCCGATCTGGTCGGTCTGCTCGGCGAGCGGGATGAACTCCGCCGGGGAGACGCAGCCGCGCTCGGGATGGTGCCAGCGGATCAGCGCCTCGAAGGTCTCGATCTCGCCCGTGCGGCCGTTGACGATGGGCTGGTAGTAGAGCCGCAGCTCGTCGCGCCCGATGGCTCCGCTCAGCTCGTGCTCGATCCGGCGCCGGGCCTGGAGCTGCTCGTCCATCGCCGCCTCGAAGAAGCGCAGCGTGCCGCGCCCCTCGTCCTTGACGCGGTAGAGCGCGGTGTCGGCGGCCCGCATCAGGCTTTCGGCCGTGCTGCCGTCGTTGGGGTAGAGGGCGATGCCCGCCGAGGCGCCGATCTCGATGCTCTGCGCCTCGATCCGGAAGGGGCGGGCGAGCGCCGCGATCATCCGCTCGGCGGTCTCGGCGACCTGCTCGGGCGTGCGGGCATGGGTCAGCACGATCACGAACTCGTCGCCGCCGATCCGGGCGAGCGTGTCGGTCGGGCGCAGTTCCGCCAGCATGCGCTTGGCCGCCTGCACCAGCAGCGCGTCGCCCGCGGCGTGGCCGTGGAAGTCGTTCACAGGCTTGAAGCGGTCGAGGTCGAGGTAGACGAGGGCCAGCCCCGCGCCGCTCTCCGCCGCCGCCTCCAGGGCCTGGCCCAGGCGCTCCTCCAGCAGGGTGCGGTTGGGCAGGTCGGTCAGCGCGTCGTGCAGGGCGAGGTGGCGGATGCGCGCCTCGTCCCGGCGGCTCCGGCTCAGGTCGCGCAGGGCCACCGCCGTCGCGGGGCGCCCGAGATACTCGATCGAGCGGCAGGAGAGCTCCACCGGAACCGGCGTGCCGGCGCTCGTGCGGATCTCGAACTCCTCCGGCGCCAGATCCTCCGGGCGGCCGCGGCTGCGCCGGAGGAGGGCCGGCAGGTCGGCCTCGGCGAAGAGCGCGACCAGCGGCCGGCCGATGATCTCCTCCGCCGAGGCTTCCAGGAGACGCAGGCCCGCCTGGTTGATCTCCAGGATCCGGCCCTCCCGGTGGATGAGCAGGCCCTCGTAGGCGAGGTTGCCGAGCAGGCGCATCCGGCCCAGCTCGTCCAGGCGGCGCTGCATCAGGTGCCGCTGCATCGTCAGCGCCCCGAGCCCGGCGGCCAGCACCCCGAGGCTCACGAGCCCGACGATCAGGCCCAGCGGAGCCGAGCCGAGAAGGACGGCGTCCTCCTGCTCCGCCGCGGGCGCGACGGTGAGGCCGGTCATGCCGGTGAAGTGCAGGCCGCAGATCGCCAGGGTCAGCCAGAGGGTGACCTCGATGCGGCGCGCCAGCCCGGTCAGGTCGCCGGCCCGGACGAGCGCGACCACGGCGAGGATCGCGCAGAGGCCGAGCGAGGTGAGGACGTAGGCCGCGTCGAAGGAGAGCAGGCTGCTCGCCGCCATCGCGCCGACGCCGGTATAGTGCATGCCGGCGATGCCCGCCGCCAGGACCGTGCCGGCGGCGGCGAGCCCGAGCGGGTCCCGGCCGAGGCGGTGACGGATCAGAAGGGCGATCCCCGCCCCCGCGACGGCGATGCCGATCGAGGCGAGGGTGGGCACGAGGCCGTAGGCCGCCTGCGCCCCGGGATGGAAGGCCAGCATCGCGACGAAGTGGAGCGACCACACGCTGCTGCCGAACACGACCGCCGCCGCGGGCAGCCACGGAAAGGAGCCACGGCGCTCGGCCTGCGCCGCCTCGGCCATCAGGGTCGCGGTGGAGAAGCAGCCGAGCAGGCAGATCCCGGCCGAGATCGCGACGAGGCCGAGGTCGTGCTGCCGGGCAACACAGGCGATGATGCTGAACATGGAGGAGCGGGAGCCTCTAAACCAGACATGTCTCTAGGCTAGCCCGCTTTAAGCCCGCGTTTCCGCCAGTCCCGCGGTCCACACAACTTGTGCGGTGACAGAGTTAAGCACACAAAGAGCGATCGCCGATCCTGGCTTTCGATACGAGGATTCGGGCCCTCGACCCGGCCTTTTTCAAGTTGCCGTAAGGATGTTGCGCGAAACGGCCGATCCGCGCCCCTGCCGGGCCGCCCGTTGACGGCGCGCCCGGTTACGGCCTACAGGCGCCCGTCATGACGGGCTCCCGCCTCCTCTCCGGATCGTATCGCGCGCCGCTCCCATAAGCGGCGCCGTGCTTGTCATGCCTTGTGCCGCTGCGTCGTCGGCGGCTCGAGGAGGATCGTGGAACATCCCGCAACGGACCGCCGACCTCACCTGAATCCGAGGTCACACCGTGTCTGCTTCGCCCCTCCCCTGCCCCCGCCCGCGGGTCGGAATCGTCGGCTTCGGTGCCTTCGGCCGCCTGATCGCCGAACACTTGGCGCCCCATGCCGACCTGACCGTCTACGATCCGCAGCGTCCGGTGCGACCGCCCCCATACGTGGTCGTGGCCGATCTCCCGGAGGTGGCGGCCTGCCCCGTCGTGATCCTCGCCACGCCGGTGGCGCGTCTGGCCGAGGTGGTCGGCGCGCTCGAACCCCATCTGCGGCCGGGCACGCTGGTGGTCGATGTCGGCTCGGTGAAGCTGCGGCCCGCCGAGATCCTGCGCGAGGGCCTGCCGGATCATGTCGCGATCCTCGCGACCCATCCCCTGTTCGGCCCCCAGAGCGCGCGGGAGGGCATCCGCGGCCTCAAGATCGCGGTCTGCCCGATCCGCGGCCGGCCGGGCCGGCGGGCCGCCGCCTTCCTGCGGCGGAGGCTCGGCCTCGATGTCATCCTGACGACGCCCGAGGCGCATGACCGGGCGATGGCCTCGGTCCAGGGGCTGACCCACCTCATCGCCAAGGTGCTGGTGGCCATGGAGCCGCTGCCGACACGCATGACCACGCGCAGCTTCGACATGCTGATGCAGGCGGTCGGCATGGTGCGCCACGACGCGCCGGAGGTGTTCCACGCCATCGAGCGCGAGAACCCCTACGCCGTCCCGGTGCGGCGCCGCTTCTTCGCGCTGGCCGAGCAGCTCGACGCGGAGCTGTCGGCACGCGGCGAACGGGTGGATCGGCCCTCCCCCGCCCTCGCTCCCGTCCGCCACCGGGCGGTCAGCCCGGCGGCCTAGAGCATCGTCCCGAAAGGTGGCGGCCGGCTTTCGGAAAAAGACGATGCGAAACAAGAGGCTCGAACATCGTGCCGGATGCGATGTCCGGCACGATGTTCGAGGAGACGCGGCGAGCGCGCCGAGGGGCGCGGTCGCCGCCCCACGGGTCCTCAGTACTTGCGCACCAGCGGGGCCGGGGCGACGGCGGCCGGGGCATCCCACTGGTAGCGGAACCCGACCGAGGCGACGTCGGCGCTGGCATCGGCGTAGGCCGCGAGCGGGATACCGCCGATGTCGTAGTTGCGTCCGGGGCCCGTCAGGAGGCGGCTGCGCTCCAGGAAGACGTGCGAGTAGCTCGCCGTCAGGAGCACGTGATCGCTCCAACGGTAGCTGCCGCCGATCGAGACGAGGTAGCGGTCGCCGTCGGGCAGGCGCGCCGTGCGGTTCTGGAAGTCGATCGGCCCGTTGTCGTAGCCGAAGCCGGCCCGCAAGGTGAGGTTCGGCGACCAGTCGTACTCGGCGCCGATCGAGTAGAAGAACGAATCCTTGAAGTTGAGCGGCAAGTGGTTGACCGGCACGCCGAGCGCCTTCGAGACGATGGCGATGTCGCCGAGCCTCGACCAGTTGTCCCACTCGAAGCCGAGATTGATCCGCGTGACCGGGTTGATCGCCTGGGTCAGGCCGACGCTGATCTTCTCGGGCGTGTTGAGATTGGCCTTCACCTGCCCCAGGGCGATGGCCTGCCGCGGGTCGGGGAAGCCGATCGAGCCCTCGATGTCGTGATGGACCGAGGAGCGGTAGCCGATGCCGATCACCGTGCCGGCGGCGGGGGTGATCGTCGCGCCCGCGGTGAAGCCGACGCCCCAGGACTCGCCCTTGATGAAGCCCGACGGGTAGAGGCCCGGGAACACGCCGGGCACCGGCACCGCCTGGCGCAGGGTCAGGCGGAAATACTCGATGTTGGGGCCGGCGGCGACGGAGAGCCAGTCGTTGACCTTGAAGCCCACCACCGGGTTGAAGGCGAGCGAGAAGATCCGCGAGGAGCGGGCGTAGGGCGAACCCGCCCAGTCCTGGCGCGGCTTCGTGGCGAGGCCGTAGGGCGCGCCGGTCTGAAGGCCGACCCAGAGCCGGTCCGTGAGCTGGTAGGAGGTGGCGCCGGAGGGCAGCACCGCGCCCTGGCCGATCTCGCCCGAGGAGCCGAAGGGCAGGAGGCCCGGCGCCGTGCCGACCGTCGGCGTGATCTCGCCCGACAGGTTGACGAAGCTCAGGTTCTGCTCGGTGACGAAGCCCGGCCGCATCGTCACGGTGGCGGGGTTCCAGAAGAGCGACGAGACGCCCGCGGCGCCCGAGGCCGAACCGGCGAAGGCGAGGCCGAGGCCCTGTGCACTCTGCTCGCGCAGACCGAAGGCGCCGGCCTGCGCCGCCGTCGCGGACACCAGCGACGCCGCCGCGACGGCGCCCGCGAGCCTGAGCGCGCGGATGGTCCCCCCAGACATGTTTCTCTCCGAAGCGTTTCTTGATGAGGCGCTGCCCGGGAAACCCGAGGCGCACCGCCATCGAAGTGGATCGCGCGGGCGCCGTCCAGAGGCTTGGCCGTGAAATTTGAATTATATGTACGGCGAGGAATTTTTGCCACGGAACCACGGTGCAGGGGCCAAGCTTACGCTCGCAGGACCGTGCCTGGAGGGACCTGCTTGCACCGCGCGCGGCGTGCGGCGATGTTCCCCGGGTCCTTCGGGGTGGTTCGGGACAGGCAGGACGGGACGATCCGACGATGAAGCTGATCCGGCACGGCGCGAGCGGCGACGAGAAACCGGGCCTCGTGGACGCGAAGGGCGGCCTGCGCGACCTCTCCGGGACCCTGCGCGACATCGCGGGCGCGGGCCTCTCGCGGGAATCGCTCGACCGGCTCGCGCGGATCGATCCGGAGAGCCTGCCGCTGCTGCCGCCCGGCACCCGCCTCGGCCCCTGCGTCGGCGGCACCCGCAACTTCGTGGCGATCGGCCTGAACTACGCCGACCACGCCGCCGAGACCGGCGCGGCGATCCCCGCCGAGCCCATCCTGTTCAACAAGGCGCCCTCCTGCATCGTCGGCCCCAACGACACGGTGATCCTGCCCAAGGGCTCGGCCAAGACCGACTGGGAGGTGGAACTCGCCGTGGTGATCGGCGCCCGCGCCTCCTACGTCCACGCCAACGAGGCCCTGCGCTACGTGGCGGGAATCTGCATCTGCAACGACCTGTCCGAGCGCGAATTCCAGATGGAGCGCGGCGGCACCTGGACCAAGGGCAAGGGCTGCCCGACCTTCGGCCCGCTCGGTCCCTGGCTCGTGACGCTGGACGAGATTCCGGACCTGAAGAACCTCTCGATGAGCCTCGACCTGAACGGCCGGCGCATGCAGACGGGCTCGACGGCGACGATGATCTTCGACGTGGCCCAGATCGTGGCCTACGTCTCGCACTTCATGATGCTGGAGCCCGGCGACATCATCACCACCGGCACCCCGCCGGGCGTGGGGCTCGGCATGAAGCCGCCGCGCTACCTCAAGAGCGACGACGAGATGGTGCTGCGTATCGACGGTCTCGGCGAGCAGCGCCAGCGGGTCGTGGCCTTCGACGACTGGACCGCCAAGGTCGCCGCGGGCGAGCCCACGAACTGAACGGACGGCACGCCCCGACGATGAGCGCCTCTCAGCAGGACCGGCACCCCCCGGTCGTCTTCCTCGGCGGCGGCCCCGGATTGCCCGTCACCTACGCCGCGGCCCCCCTTCGGCGAACGGATTTCGCCGCCGATTGGGCCTTCTTCGAGCAGCCCGGCTGCGCTGTCTCCGGCACGTCGCAGCCCGTGACGGCGGACAGCGTGATCGAGTCCGCCGCCGCCTTCGTCGCCGAGCGGTCAGCGCGGGGTCCCGTGACCCTCGTCGCGCATTCCTGGGGCGCTTGGCTCGCCCTCGCCCTGCTCGACCGGATGCCGGACCACATCGCCCGCGCCGTGCTGCTCCACCCGGCTCCGCCGACCCGGGCCGGGCTCGACGCGGCCGTGGCGGCCCTGTTCGGCCGGCTCCCGCCCGAGGCGATGGGGCGGGCCGCCCCCCTGATGGCCCGTACCGATGCGGAGGCCGGCCGGGCGATCATGCAGATCCTTCTGCCGGCCTATTGCGGCCGGGACACCGACCTGCCCGACCTCGACCTCGCCCTGGTGCCGTCGGTCTATCACGGCGTCTCGGCGAGCCTCGGCGACTACGACCAGCGCGGGATCATCGCGGCGCATGCGGACCGCCTCACCCTGGTCTTCGGCGAGGCCGACGCCTTCACGCCCGACCTCTTCGCGCGCCATTGCGAGGCCTTCGAACGGCTCGACCGCACCAGCCTGCCCGGCGGCCATTTCGGCTTCCTCGAAGACATCGCCGGCTTCGAAGCGCTCCTGCGCGGGCGGGGTGCGATCTAGCCCCACCCCGATGGCGACCTCCTCCCTGCCGCTGCCGGACCGGCCCTCGGTCGCCGTGCTGCCCTTCGCGAACCCGGAGGGCGATTTCGACGCCCAGGCCCTGGCCGACGGCCTGTCCGAGCACGTCACCGACGCACTCGCCTGCACGCCCGGCCTGTTCGTCAGCGCCCGCAACTCCGCCTTCACCTTCAAGGGCCGCACCGTCCCCCCGGAGGTGGTGGCCGGGCGGCTCGGCGTCGCGCACGTCCTCACGGGCACGCTCTCGCGCGCCGGCACGCGGCTGCGCGTCCAGGCCCGGCTGCACCGGGCGGCGGACGAGCGGCCGATCTGGCTGCAGGATCTCGACGAGGACGAGGGGGCCGTCCACGCCCTGCGCGGCCGCATCGTCGCCGGGACGGTGGCGGCGATGGCGCCGGACCTGACGCGCGCCGCCGCGCCCGAGCGGACGGAGCCGCCCCTCGACGCCGGCGTCTACGGGCCGTTCCTCTCGGCCTATTCCAACCACGCCATGCCGAGCCCCGAGAGCGTGGAGCTGCGCATCGCCTCGATCGAGGCCGTGCGCCGCCTCGTGCCCGGGCACCCGCTCCCCTACGCGCTCCTGGCGCAATGCTACACCAACCGCGTCGTCCAGGGCTGGAGCGCCGACGCGGCCGCCGATTGCGCCGAGGGCGCCCGTCTGGCCCGCCTCGCCCTGGAGCGGGACGAGGGCGATCCGGCGGTGCTGATGATGGCCGGCCACACCCTGGCCTTCCTGGCACAGGACTACGACACGGCGCTGGCCCTGCTCGACCGCTCGCTCGCCCTCAATCCCAACGCGGCCGCCGCCTACGAACGCAGCGGCTGGGTGCGCTGCTACGTCGGCGAGCCGGAGCTGGCGGCCGATCATTTCCACGCGGCCAAGCGGCAGAGCCCGCTCGACCCCAACACCTTCCGCTTCGATTCCGGCCTGGGGTTGGCCCTGTGCATGGCCGGCGCCCACGCGGAGGCCCTGGTCTGGCTCGACCGCTCCATGGCTGAGGATCCGGGCTGGACCAGCACCCACCGCGTCCGCGCCGCGAGCCTCGCCCTGCTCGGCCGGCAAGAGGAGGCGCAAGCGGCCGCCGTCCGATTCATGGACCTGGAGCCGAGCTACCGGGTCGCCCGCGCCATGCGGCTCTACCGGCCCTCCCCGGGGAAGGACCGGTTCGTCGAGGGGATGCGCCGGGCCGGCGTGCCGTTTGAATAGCCAGGCTTGATTTTTCCCCCGCCTTCGCTCTCAAAGAAGCGCATGAGCGATACCGTGGTCTCCCTCGCCGCCTCTCAGGCGCCCGCCGCCATCCGGCACGATATCCGGCACGACTGGACCCTGGCCGAGATTCAGGCGATCCACGACATGCCGCTGCTCGATCTCGTGCATCGGGCCGGCGTCGTGCACCGGGCGCACAACGACCCCGCCGACATCCAGCGCGCGGCGCTCCTGTCGATCAAGACCGGCGGCTGCCCCGAGGATTGCGCCTACTGCCCGCAATCGGCCCACCACAAGGGCGCGAACCTTCCCCGCGAGCGGCTGATGCCGGTCGAGGCCGTGCTGAAGGAGGCCGCTGCGGCCAAGGCCAACGGCGCGCACCGCTTCTGCATGGGCGCGGCGTGGCGCAAGCCCAAGGACGGCCCGGATTTCGACGCCGTGCTGGAGATGGTGCGCGGCGTGCGCGGCCTCGGCATGGAAGCCTGCGTGACGCTGGGCATGCTGACGCAAGTCCAAGCCCAGCGCCTCGCGGAAGCCGGGCTCACCTCCTACAACCACAACCTCGACACCGGCCCGGAATTCTACGGCGACATCATCTCGACCCGCACCTACGACGACCGGCTCCAGACGCTTGAGCATGTGCGCCAAGCCGGCATCGGCGTCTGCTGCGGCGGCATCGTCGGGATGGGCGAGCGGGTGCGCGACCGGGCCGAGATGCTGCTCGTGCTCGCCAACCACGCCCCGCACCCGGAGAGCGTGCCGATCAACGCGCTGGTGGCCGTCGAGGGCACCCCGCTGGAGGACCGCCCGCCGATCGATCCGCTCGACCTCGTGCGGATGTGCGCCACCGCCCGCATCGTCATGCCGAGGGCCCGCGTGCGCCTCAGCGCCGGCCGCAAGAGCCTGACCCGCGAGGCGCAGATCCTGTGCTTCCTCGCCGGTGCCAACTCGATCTTCTACGGCGAGCGCCTGCTCACCACCGCCAACAACGAGGCGGATGCCGACGCCGAGTTGCTGCGCGACATCGGCGTGCCGGTGCCCGAGGTGACGCTGGCCGCCGCGGAGTAGGGGCACGGCCCGGGCGGGCCCGGTAGGCGGGCTTTGCCTTGACTTGAAACGCCTCCCGTGAATGGTGCCGGCTCATTCTCAAGAGCCCGCCATGCACCGTTACCGTACCCATACCTGCGGGGCGCTCCGCCCGTCCGATGTCGGGCAGAGCGTCCGCCTGTCCGGCTGGTGCCACCGCATCCGCGACCATGGCGGCGTGCTCTTCATCGACCTGCGCGACCATTACGGCCTGACGCAGTGCGTGATCGATTCCGACTCGCCCGCCTTCAAGGCCGCCGAGACCGCGCGCTCCGAGTGGGTGATCCGCATCGACGGCCGCGTGCGCACGCGCCCCGCCGGCACCGAGAACGCCGAGCTGCCGACCGGCTCGGTCGAGGTCTATATCGACGACCTCGAAGTGCTCGGCCCCGCGGGCGAGCTGCCGCTGCCCGTCTTCGGCGACCAGGAATACCCGGAGGAGACCCGGCTCAAGTACCGCTTCCTCGATCTGCGCCGGGAGAAGCTCCACGCCAACATCATGAAGCGCGGCGCGATCGTCGATTCCTTGCGCCGCCGCATGCGCGAGGGCGGGTTCTTCGAGTTCCAGACGCCGATCCTGACGGCGTCGAGCCCCGAGGGCGCGCGCGACTACCTCGTGCCGTCCCGCGTTCACCCCGGAAAATTCTACGCGCTGCCGCAGGCGCCGCAGCAGTTCAAGCAGCTCACGATGATCGCGGGCTTCGACCGCTACTTCCAGATCGCGCCCTGCTTCCGGGACGAGGACGCCCGCGCTGACCGCTCCCCGGGCGAGTTCTACCAGCTCGACATCGAGATGAGCTTCGTCACCCAGGAGGACGTGTTTCAGGCGGTCGAGCCGGTGCTGCGCGGCGTGTTCGAGGAGTTCGCGGGCGGCAAGCGCGTGACGGGGGAATTCCCGCGCATCACCTACGCCGACGCGATGCTGAAATACGGCGTCGACAAGCCGGACCTGCGCAACCCGCTGATCATCGCCGACGTGACCGACGAGTTCGCCGACGACGCCGTCGAGTTCAAGGCGTTCAAGGGCGTCATCAAGTCGGGCGGCGTGGTGCGTGCCATCCCCGCCACCGGGGCGGCGGGCCAGCCGCGCTCGTTCTTCGACCGGCTGAACGACTGGGCCCGCTCGGAAGGCGCGCCGGGGCTCGGCTACATCGTGTTCGAGGAAGAGGGCGAGGCGCTCACCGGCAAGGGGCCGATCGCCAAGTTCATCCCCGCCGCCATCCAGGCGCGGATCGCCGAGAAGGCCGGCGCCAAGGCGGGCGACGCGGTGTTCTTCGCCGCGGGCACCGAGGCGAAGGCCGCCGGGCTCGCGGGCAAGGCGCGCATCCGCATCGGCGACGAGCTGAAGCTCTCCGACACGGACCAGTTCGCCTTCTGCTGGGTCGTCGATTTCCCGATGTACGAGTGGAACGAGGAGGAGAAGCGGATCGACTTCTCCCACAACCCGTTCTCGATGCCGAACTACGACCGCGAGGACTTCCTCGCGCTCGGCGACGGAGATTCGGAAAAAATCCTCGGGATCAAGGCGTTCCAGTACGACATCGTCTGCAACGGCATCGAGCTGTCCTCGGGCGCGATCCGGAACCATCGCCCCGACGTGATGGAGAAGGCGTTCAGTATCGCCGGCTATGGCCGGGACGTGCTGGAGGAGAAGTTCGGCGGCATGCTGAACGCCCTGCGCCTCGGCGCCCCGCCGCACGGCGGCATCGCGCCGGGTGTCGATCGCATCGTCATGCTGTTGTGCGAGGAGCCGAACATCCGCGAGGTCGTGCTGTTCCCGATGAACCAGCGCGCCGAGGACCTGATGATGGGCGCGCCCGCCGAGGCGACAGCCAAGCAACTGCGCGAACTGCACATCCGGCTCAACCTGCCCGAGAAGAAGGGATAGTTCTTGGACCCTCCCCCCTCTGTGGGGGAGGGTGCCTGCGGAGCAGGCGGGTGAGGGGTTGGCTCCGCACCTTCCGGAAGCGGCGCTCCCCTCTCCCGACCCCTGCTGACGCAGGGGCCACCCTCCCCCGCAGAGGGGGAGGGAATCTGCACGGGACCTGATGTCGCCCGATCCCACTTCCCTCACCGCCATCGTCGTCAGCCACGACAGCGCGGACGCCCTGCCCGCCTGCCTCGCGGCGCTGGCGCGCGAAACCATCCCGGCGATCGTGGTCGACAATGCCAGCCGCGACGGCTCGGTCGCGGTGGCGCAAGCCCACGGCGCGCGGGTGATCGCGCATCCCCGCAACGAGGGCTACGGGCGGGCCAACAACATCGGCGTGCGCGCCGCCGACGGGGCAGGGCACGTCCTCATCCTCAACCCCGATCTCGTGCTGCAGCCCGGCGCCGCCGCCGCCCTCCTCGCGGCGGCGCGGGCATGGCCCGATGCCGGGCTGCTGGCGCCGCGCATCCACGAGCCGGACGGGCGCTTCTTCTACCAGCCGCGCTCGCTGCTCGCGCCCTACCTCACCAATCCGCAGGGTCGGCGTGATCTCCCCGAGGGCGACGCCTGCGCTCCGTTCCTGTCCGGTGCCTGCCTGATGATCGAGCGGGCGCTCTTCCTCGGCCTCGGCGGCTTCGACGAAGAGATCTTCCTGTTCTACGAGGACGACGACCTCTGCCGCCGGGTGGCGGATACGGGGCGCGCCCTGGTCCACGTCCACGGCGCGGTGGCCCTGCACGGGCGCGGGCGCTCCTCGGCCCCGGCGCCGGGCCGGGTGTTTCGCACCCGCTGGCATCAGGCGTGGTCGCGGGCCTACGTCGCGCGGAAGTACGGCCTGCCCGATCCGAGCCCGGGGATGCTCGCCGCCAACGCGCCGAAGGCGGCGCTGGCCGCCCTCGCCTTCCGCCGCGCGAGCCTGGAGCGCTACGGCGGCTCTGCGGCCGGCGCGTTCGCCGCCCTGCGGGGGCGGAGCGCACTGGCCCGCGAAGGACTGGCGCCGTGAGCGGCGTCCTGTCCGGCCCCACGATCGCGGAAGCGCTGGCGCGCCCGCACAATGCCTTCTCGGGCCTGCGGCTGGCGCTCGCCCTGATGGTGGTGGTCAGCCACGCCTTCAGCGTCGTCTCCGGCAACGCGCTGGACGAGCCGCTGGCCCGTGCCACCGGCTTCTCGCTCGGCGAGCACGCGGTGAACGGCTTCTTCGCCGTCTCCGGCTTCCTCGTGATCATGAGCTACGACCGGCGGGGCTGGCGCGACTACGCCATCGCACGGACCCTGCGCATCCTGCCCGGGCTGGTGGCCGCGACGCTCGTGGTAAGCCTCGGCCTCGGCGCGGCGCTGACCCGGCTGCCGCTGGCCGAGTACTACGCGTCGCCCGAGCTGTGGCGTTTCGTGCGCGGCACGCTCCTGTCCTTCAAGAGCAACGCGAGCCTGCCCGGGCTCTTCGAGGCCAACCCCTTCCGCAGCCCGCTCGGCACGGTCTGGACCCTGAAATACGAGACGATCTGCTATGGCGGCGTGCTCGCCGTCGGACTTTTCGGGCTCCTGCGGCGGCGCTGGGCGGTGCCGGCGCTCACCGCGGCCCTGGCCCTGTCTCTGGCGGGTCTGGAAGCGGTCCGGCCCGAGATGTCCAAGGGCACCGAGACGGCCCTGCGCCTGCCCCTGATCTTCGCCGTCGGCGCCTGCCTCTACCTCTGGCGCGATGCCGTCCGCCTCACGCCGTGGCCTCTGCTCGCGGTGGCGGCCGCCCTCCTCCTCCAGGGCCACGCGCCCGCCCGGACGCTGCTCTTCCTCGGCGAGAGCTACGCGGCGATCTGGCTCGGCCTCCTGCCGGCACTGGCCCGCCCTGCCCTCGACCCGCCCGCCGACCTCTCCTACGGGGTCTATCTCTACGGCTGGCCGATCCAGCAGAGCCTGCACGCGCTCTGGCCAGCGGCCTCCGCCCTCACCCTGCTGGTGCCGGCCCTCCTGCTCGCCGGGCTCGTCGCGGCCGCCTCCTGGTACGCCGTCGAGAAGCCGGCCCTGCGCCTCAAGGCGCGGGCGCTCGGGCGGCGCACGCTGGGCACCATCGAACCCGCCGGCCCCTGATACGGTTTCCGCTTGATCCATGCGGGAGCCGTATCGGCAAGCCCGCGCGGCGCCTGAGTGAAGCCCAAATCCGCCATCCCGAAGGGATCAACCGGATTTGGCATGAGAGCGAATTGATCCTCTCGCGGTCCCGGCGCGTTCGAAGCGCTCGGGGCGTGTCGACGCGCCGCCGTGGTGGAGCGCTCCACGCGCCCTAGCTACGGTGGTGCGCCCCTCACCTACCGTCGGGCCGCCCCTCTCCCGGAAACCCGGATCACTGCCCACCATGAAGGTCGTCGTGGATCTCAACCGCTGCCAAGCCTACGCGCAGTGCATCTACGCGGCCCCGGACCATTTCGCCCTCCACGGCAAGGAAGCGCTGGTCTACGACCCCTCCCCCGACGAGGCGGCGCGGGGCGCAATCGAGCGGGCCGTCCATGCCTGCCCGGTTCGGGCGATCACGGCTTATCCCGACGCCGACACGAAGGCCGGAGAAACCCGGTGACGGTCCGACCCGAGCGCATCGTCGTCGTCGGCGCCTCGCTGGCGGGTCTCACCGCCGCCCAGGCCCTGCGTGAGCGGGGCTTTGCCGGCGCGCTGACCCTGGTCGGCGACGAGCCGCATGCGCCCTACGACCGGCCGCCGCTCTCCAAGCAGGTCCTGCGCGGCCTCTTCTCCGACGACACCACCCTGCCCCGCCATCCCGACCTCGCGGCCGACCTCCGCCTCGGCACGCCCGCGACCCGGCTCGATCTCGACGCGCGCCGCGTCGAACTCGACGACGGCAGCCGCCTCTCCTATGATCGCCTGCTGATCGCCACCGGCACCCGGGCGCGGCCCTGGCCGGATCGGGAGGAAGCCGCGCTCGCGGGCGTCTTCACCCTGCGCGGGCGGGACGATGCGCAGCGCCTCGGCGCCCGGCTTCAGGCGAAGCCGCGGCGGGTCGTCCTCGTCGGCGGCGGCTTCATCGGCTTCGAGGTGGCCTCGACCTGCCGCGACCTCGACATCCCGGTCACGCTGCTGGTGCGCGATGCGGTGCCGCTGGCCGCGGCGCTGGGCCCGCGGCTCGGCGGCCTGATCGGCGAGGTCGCCCGCGAGAAGGGGGTCGACCTGCGGCTCGGCGCCGAGATCGAGCGGATGGAGGCGGACGCCGGGCGCCTGACGGCGGTGGTCCTGAAGGACGGCGAGCGGATCGAGGCCGATTGCCTCGTGGCTGCCATCGGCACGCTGCGCAACGTCGAATGGCTCGACGGCTCCGGGCTCGACGCCGACGCCAAGGGCCTGCGCTGCGATGCCTATTGCCGGACGTTGCGAGCGGACGGGGGCGTCGCCGAGGGCGTGTTCGCCGCCGGGGATGTCGCCCGCTGGCCGAATCCGCACGACGACGGCGCCCTCGTGGCGGTCGAGCACTGGGGCAACGCCCGGGCGCAAGCCGCGACCGCGGCGACCAACATGCTGGCGGGCGACGCCTCGGCGATGCGCCGGCACGATCACCTGCCCGACTTCTGGTCGCAGCAATTCGGCCTGACGATCAAGCTCGTCGGCCTGACCGAGGGCGCCGACGCCTTGGCGGTGGTGCACGGCTCGTTCGAGGAGCGGCGCCTCGTGGCCGCCTTCGGCAAGGCGGGCCGCACCGTCGCAGCGGCCGCGATCGACAGCGCCCGCTGGCTGCCCGCCTACAAGGCCGCGATCCGGGAGCGCGCGCCCTTCCCGCCGATCGAGGGGGCCGTCGATCAGCCCCGCATCCGCGTACAGGAGCCGTGACCCCGTGAGCGGAAGCACGCTGTTCGAACAGATCCTCGACCCGGCCAACCGGGAGAACCCCTATCCGCTCTACGCGGAGATGCGCAAAAACCCGGTCTCGCGGCAGGAGGACGGCACCTACGTCGTCAGCACGCATGCCGAACTGGCCCGGCTGATCTCCGATCCCCGGATCAGCTCGGACGACCTGCCCGACCCGCAGAAATTCCGCTGGACCGGCCACCCGGTCACCGACCTGCTGGTGCGCCCGGTGCGCGCGGAGATCCGCAAGCGCCACCGCCCCTTCATCTTCCGCGATCCGCCCGACCACGACCGCCTGCGGGGCCAAGTGATGCGCTGCTTCACGCCCGAGCGGGTGCGCGGCATGCGGACGAAGACACAAAAGCTCACCGACGACCTGATCGACAAGATGGGCGGCAAGACCCGCATCGACCTCGTCGACGACTTCTCCTATCCCTTGCCCGTCACGGTGATCTGCGAATTGCTCGGCGTCCCGCCGGAGGACGAGCCGCAGTTCCACGGCTGGGCGACGCAGCTCGCGACCGCGCTTGAACCCAACCAGCGCGGCGACGAGGAAACCCAGGCCAAGAACGAGGTCTGCTTCAACGAGATCGCGGACTACATCCAGTGTCTGATCAAGGAGAAGCGCAAGGATCGCCAGGAGGACATCCTCTCCGACCTCGCCAACGACGCGGACGGGATGAACGACTTCGACCTGATCGCCACCGCCGTGCTGCTGCTGGTGGCGGGCCACGAGACCACGGTGAACCTGATCACCAACGGCATGCTGACGCTGCTGCGCTTTCCCGAGCATTGGCAGCGCCTGCGCACCGAGCCGGACCTCGCGCCGCGCCTGATCGAGGAGTTGCTGCGCTACGAGCCGCCGGTCCACTACCGCACCCGGCTGGCGCTCGCCGACATCCCGGTGGACGGGATCACGATCGCGAAGGACGCGCCGGTGATCTTTCTGCTCGCGGCCGGCAACCGCGACCCGCTCCGCTTTCCCGACCCCGACCGCTTCGACCCGGACCGGCCCGACAACCGCCATCTCGGCTTCGGCGGCGGGCTGCACTACTGCGTCGGCGCCCCGCTCGCACGGATCGAGGCGGAGGTGGCCCTGGTCAGCCTCGTGCGGCGGTTGAAGGGCGTGTCCCTGATCGAAGACCCGCCGCCCTACCGCCCGGGCGCCTCGCTACGGGGCCCGCGGCACCTGCGGCTGGCGCTGGAAGGTGTGGCGGAGGGCTGCTGATCCCACTCCGTCATTGCGAGCGGAAGCGAAGCAATCCAGCGGCGCGACCTCCCCGGACAAGGCAGCGTACAGGCGGCTTCGCCTCGCCATGACGGGGAGAGGCTCGAGACAAAAGAAAAGCGCCCGGCCGCTCGGCCGGGCGCGTTTGCAAAACTCCGTTTCGGCACCCGTCTCAGGCGGGCAGAAACCTGGAGGGCGCGCCCGTAACCGCCCGGGCCCATCGTCGAGGTGACGGCGATGCGCTGGATGTAGGTGCCCTTGGCGCCGGCGGGCTTGGCCTTGGCGACCGCGTCGGCGAAGGCCTTGATGTTCTCGACGAGCTTCTGCTCGTCGAAGGACACCTTGCCGATGCCGGCGTGGATGATGCCGGCCTTCTCCACGCGGAACTCGACCGCGCCGCCCTTGGCGGCGGCGACCGCGCCCTTCACGTCCATGGTGACGGTGCCGACCTTCGGGTTCGGCATCAGGCCGCGCGGGCCCAGCACCTTACCGAGACGGCCGACCAGCGGCATCAGGTCCGGGGTCGCGATGCAGCGATCGAACTCGATCTTGCCGCCCTGGACGATCTCGAGGAGATCCTCGGCGCCGACGATGTCGGCACCGGCCGCCTTGGCGTCATCCGCCTTGGCGCCGCGGGCGAAGACCGCCACGCGGACTGTCCGGCCGGAGCCGTTCGGCAGGTTGCAGACGCCGCGGACCATCTGGTCGGCGTGGCGCGGATCGACGCCGAGATTCATCGAGATCTCGACCGTCTCGTCGAACTTGGCCGAAGCCTTCGACTTCACGAGCTTGATCGCCTCGTCGATGGCGTAGAGCTTCATTGGCTCCAGACCCTCGCGGGCGGCGCGGATGCGCTTTCCTTCGCGTGCCATATCGCCCTCCCCTTACGCGACGATTTCGAGGCCCATGGCTCGCGCGGAGCCACGGATCATCGCGACCGCCGCATCGACGGAGTCGCAGTTCAGGTCGGGCATCTTCTTCTCGGCGATCTCGCGAAGCTGGGCTTCGGTGATCTTGCCGACGGTCGGGCCCTTGCCCGGGGTCTTGGAGCCGGAGGCCGGCTTCTTGCCGATCTTCAGGCCCACCGCCTTCTTCAGGAAGAAGGTGACCGGGGGCTGCTTCATCTCGAAGGTGAAGGAGCGGTCCTGATACGCGGTGATGATCACCGGGATCGGGGTGCCCTTCTCCATCTGCGCGGTCTTCGCGTTGAAGGCCTTGCAGAATTCCATGATGTTGAGGCCGCGCTGACCGAGCGCGGGACCGATCGGCGGCGACGGGTTGGCGGCGCCGGCCGGGACCTGAAGCTTCACGTAGCCCGTGATCTTCTTCGCCATGGGACTGCTCCCAAATGTTGCGCGTCGCCGGGCTGCCGAGGCACGGACGGACGGGCGGTTGCAGGTCGCGGTGCGATCCGTCGATCCCGGAGGCGAAGCCGGGCGGATCTCCCGCGGGGTTGTGGCGACGCTCTCACAAGAGCATCGCCGTTTCCGGGCCGTGGCAGGGCCGCCGGCCGGAAAGATCGGCGATCAGTCAGTGCAGACTGATCGCGAAATGCGAAAAATCAGACCTTCTCGACCTGCCCGTATTCCAGCTCGACCGGGGTGGCGCGACCGAAGATCGACACCGCCACCTTGAGGCGCGAGCGGGCGTCGTCGATTTCCTCGACGGTGCCGTTGAAGGAGGCGAAGGGGCCGTCGGAGACGCGCACCGTCTCGCCGATCTCGAAGGAAACCGTGTGCTTGGGGCGATCCACGCCCTCCTGCACCTGCCCCTTGATGCGCTCGGCCTCCGCGTCCGGAATCGGCACGGGCTTGGCCTTGTCGGCACCGAGGAAGCCGGTCACCTTCGGGGTGTTCTTGATGAGGTGGTAGACCTCGTCCGTCAGGTCGCACTTCACCAGCACGTAGCCGGGAAAGAACTTGCGCTCCGCTTCGACCTTGCGGCCGCGGCGCACCTCGGTGACCTTCTCGGTCGGCACCATGACTTCGTCGAACAGTTCGGTCAGCCCGCGCTGGGCCGCCTGGTCCTTGATGGACTGGGCGACCTTGTTCTCGAAGTTCGAGTAGGCGTGGACGATGTACCAGCGCTTCGACACGGGGCTTCCCAACTCCTCAGGCCCTCCCGGCATCGGCCCGACGCGGGGGACTTAATATCTGCGTCGGCCGCGCCCGGAGCCGCCCCCTCGGGGGTCGTCACCGCGGCGACCGATCAAAAACTCAGGCGCCGATGCCCAGGATGAAGCCGACGCCGACGCGCATGACCTGATCGACGGCGACGAAGAACAGGCTCGCGAGCACCACCATGATGAACACCATGACGGTGGTGATGGTGGTCTCCTTGCGGGTCGGCCACGTGACCTTGCGGGCCTCGTCGCGAACCTCGCCGAGGAACTCCACCGGACCGACCCGCTTGGGCGCAGGGCGCGCGGGCGGGGTCGCGCGCTGGTTGGCCGCGGCGGCCGGGCCGCGGTTGGGTCCGCGCGCCGCGTCGGTCTTCTTGGTCGCTTCGTTCGATGCCATGGCGCAACTGAAACCGGACAGGGCTCCGGGAACCGCCGATCGCGGTGCGGGGACATTGCGTCCCACACCGACAGCATCTGAGGATCTCGGAATGCGCCCGCTCTAGCGCAAGTGATCCGGCTTGTCGATGGGTCGAGAAAGGACCGCGGCGGGCCGGATGCCAAGTCGGGTGCAGGGGGCGCCGTGGCAGGAGTGGAGGGACTCGAACCCCCAACCCCCGGTTTTGGAGACCGGTGCTCTGACCAGTTGAGCTACACTCCTACGGCGCGCGCGGCGCGGCTCGCGTCATGCCGCAACCGGCGGCCCAAAGCAAGGGCGGAACACCGTAGCCTCGTCACGGCTCTTCGTCATCGGGCGGGAAACCGTCCGCGGCGAAGGGATAGGCCGCCTCGACGAGGTAGGGCCCGCCGCCGCGGGAGGTGCGGGCCGAGAACAGGGCGGCGCGGCGTGCCGTGAAGGTCAGGCGGGGAAACACCCCCGCCTCCGTCAGCCTCCGCGCCACGGCCTCGGGGGAGGCCTCGCGGTTGAGGCGGGCCAGCGTCACGTGCGGCGTGAACTTGCGCCGCTCCGGCGCGGCGCCGGCCCGGCGGGCGATGCGCTCGTGCTCCTCCTGCAGGTCGATGAGTTCCGGCGTGGGGACGACCGAGGCGTAGAGCGCCCGCGGCCGGTCGCCGCCGAAGCTCGCCAGCCCGTCCAGCGTCACGGTGAGGGGCGCGCGCACCCTCGCCTCCTGCAGCCCGGCATCGACATCGGCGGCGACCCCGTCGTCGACCTCGCCGAGGAAGCGCAGGGTGACATGGTAATCCGAGGGCTCGATCCAGCGCGCGCCGGGCAGCCCGCCGCGGAAGAAGGCGAGGCGCTGGGCCACCTCCGCCGGAATCTCGAGCCCGGTAAACAGGCGCGGCATCGTTACGGGCCCTTCCTCGGCTCCAAGCGGGCCAGAAAGGTCTCGACGCTGGGCAGGATGCCCTCGACGACCCGCTCGATGCCCTTGGCGGTGGGATGCAGCCCGTCGTCCAGGGTGTAGCCGCGCTGGCCGGCCACGCCGTCGAGGAAGAAGGGGTAGAGCACGAGGTCGTGCGCCCCCGCGAGGTCGGGATAGATCGCGTCGAAGCGGGCGCGGTACTCCGTGCCGAGATTGGGCGCGGCCAGCATGCCGGCGAGCAGCACCGGAATGCCTCGCTCCTTCAGGCGCACGACGATCGTCTCCAGCGCCTTGCGGGTCACGGCCGGATCGGTGCCGCGCAGCATGTCGTTGGCACCGAGTTCGAGAATGACCCCCTGCGTGCCGTCCGGCACCGACCAGTCGAGCCGGTCGAGCCCGCCCGTGCTGGTGTCGCCGGACACGCCCGCATTGGCGATCTCGACCCGGTGCCCCTTGGCCTTCAGCGCCCGCTCCAGCACCGCCGGGAAGGCGGCATCGGCCGGCAGGCGGTAGCCCGCGGTGAGGCTGTCGCCGAGGGCCACGAGCTTGAGGGGCGCCGTCTCCGCCGTCGCGGCGCGGGGAAGCAGGCTCGCGGCGCCCGCGAGCGTGGCTGCGGCGAAGAGGAGCATCAGCGCGGCCCTGCGCCGGGAGCGAAGCGCCCCCACATCGGTCCCGTCCGTCTCGCGCCGGACGCTTGAGCGTGACACAAGCCGGGACACGAACCCCCGGCCGGATGCGGCCTCCGCCTCGCCTGCGTGGTGCAACGCCGTATCCTCCCGCTCGAACCTGTCCCCGTGCTTGCCAAGATCGGTCGGTGCCTGATGTCGAACAAGGCCGTCTCCCTGTCGCAGATCGAGCTGAGCCTCGGCCGGGGCCCCGCGCGGGTGCATGTCCTGCGCGGCATCTCGCTCGATGTCGAGCGCGGCGAGGCGGTGGGGCTCGTCGGCCCCTCCGGCTCGGGCAAGTCGACCCTGCTGACCGTGATGGCCGGGCTGGAGCGGCCCGATACCGGCCGCGTCACCATCGCCGGCACGGATCTCGGCGGGCTCGACGAGGACGGGCTCGCCCGCTTCCGGGGCCGGAACATCGGCATCGTGTTCCAGGCCTTCCACCTCGTGCCGACCATGACGGCCCTGGAGAACGTGGCGCTGCCCCTGGAGCTGGCGGGCGCGCCCGATCCGCACGGGCGGGCGACGGCGGAGCTGGAGGCGGTGGGCTTGAGCCACCGGCTGCGGCATTATCCGGCGCAACTCTCGGGCGGCGAGCAGCAGCGGGTGGCCATCGCCCGGGCGCTGGCACCCGATCCGGCGATCCTCGTCGCCGACGAGCCGACGGGCAACCTCGACGAGGCGACGGGCCGGCAGATCGTCGACCTGCTGTTCGGCTTGAAGCGCGACCGCGGCGCGACGCTCGTGCTGGTGACGCACGATCCCGGCCTCGCCCGACTCTGCGACCGCACGGTGCGCCTGCGCGCCGGCCGGATCGAGGCCCCCGCCGAGGTCTGACGGGCCTGAGGAAAGACAATGCCTTCCGACGCCGCTACGGCGCCGAAAGGCATGGCATTCGTGGGGGTTGGGGCCGCGTCCTCGCGCGCGCCCTCAAGACGGCGCGGCGCGGGACGGGCGGGACATCAGGCGCTGAGCGGAGCGCCGATGCGGGCGCGCAGCTGCGCCCGCAGATTCTGGTTGGCGGCGTTGCGGTCGGCCTCCAGCGCCCACATCAGGCGCAGCAGCCGGCTGATGGGCAGCGCCCGATCCTCGATGGCCTCGGCGACCTGCTGCTGAAGGGATTTCGACGTCGTCACGAGCGCCTCGGCCGTAAGCTGCATGGTGTTGCCATCCGAAAGCGGGCTACGCCCCCCCGCGGGGCGCGCTCTTAAACGGTTCCAATCCGCGAGGCTATAGGTTTGCCGGCTTGCGGTTACCCGTCCCTTCAGGGGAGGTTCCGGCCCCTCACAGCTTTTTGAGGAGTACGGCGCGCTCAGCCCAGGGGCGAGCGGGCGTAGCCGTCGAGAAGATCCTGAGGGTCCCGGTAGATCGCCACGCAGCCGGCCGCCGACAGCTCCGCCTCCGGGAAGCCGCCACACAGGACGCCGATCGCCGAAAGTCCAGCCTTCGCAGCGGCTTGCACGTCGTAGGGCGTATCGCCCACCACCATCACCGCCTCCTTGGGCAGGTCGGGCAGCTTGCCCAGAACCGCCTCAAAGATGTCGGGATGGGGCTTGGAGCGCTCGGCGTCGTCGGCGGTGGTGACCACGTCGACGAGATCGGTGATGCCGAGGATCTTCTGGTAGTTCTCGACCTCGGAGGCTTTACCCGAGGAGGCGAGGGCGACGATCTGGCCTGCGTCGCGGACATGGCTCAGCAGCACGCGCACGCCGGGGAAGGGCCGGGCGAGGGGCAGGTAGTCCCGCTTGAACAGATCAGAGCGGTAGGACTCGATCGCCTCGCCGTCGCGGGCGAGGCGCGCCTCGTCCACGAAGACCGGCAGGAGCTGGTCGCCCCCCTTGCCGATCTGACGGCGGACCTGGGCCTCCTCCGTCTCGATCTCGAACTGGGCGAAGGCTTCGACCCAGGCCCGGGCGTGCAGGTCCACGCTGTCGAGAAGCGTGCCGTCGATGTCGAACACCACGGCCCTGATGCGGGTGCTCATCCCAAGACCGGTCCTCAGCGCGGGAAGATGTGGAGGCCGTCATCCGGCAGCAGGTTGCGGGCCGGCCCGCCCGTCTGCTGGCCGCGGCCCTGCTGGTAGTAGGGCAGTTCGGGGCGGCGATCGTTGTCGCTGCCGGAATCGTATTCCCAGGGTGCGTTCCAGGGCGCCCGGCCGTCCACCGCCGGGACAGCGGGTCCGACGAAGACCGGCTCGCCCGCGCGCAGCGGCCCCGCCGTCGCGCCGCCTGCCATCAGGGCCGCACCGACGAGGGCGCCCGCGAGACTCACTCCGATCCGCGCCCGCATCGCCATCCCGTCCTCGCAATCATCGCCTCGCACCGCCTCGCGCGGCACGAAAGCCAACGGCCGAGCCCGGCCCGCGTTCCCGGCCGAATCGTCCGGCGCCCCTCGATGCGGAGACGTCCGGAAACGACGAAGCCCGCCATCCCCGGGGACGGCGGGCTCTCGAATCGCGCGCGGGGCGACGATTCAGTGCAGGACGACGGCCTCGGCGCTCGAAGCGGCCTTGGCGCGGCCGGCGGCCGGCTTGGCCTTCGGCGCGGCCTTCACGGCCTTGGCGGCGGGGGTCTCGGCGGCCTTGGCGGCCGACTTCGCGCTCGACTTGGCGGGGGTCTTGGCCGCTGCCTTCTTGGCCGTGGCGGCCTTGGCGACGCCCGCCAGCACCTCGGCGGGGGCCTTCACGGCCGGCTTGACCTCAGCCTTGGCGCGGCTGGCGCGGGGCTTGGCCACCGGGGCGGGCGCCGCCTCGGCCTCGACCGGACGGAGCGCAGCGGCCTGCCGCAGCTCGGCCTCGGCCCGCAGCCAGTGGGTCTCGGCCCGGCCGAAGACCCGGCCCTCGTCTTCCCAGATATAGTAGGCGCGCTCGCGCACGCTCGTCTCGCACAGCACCATGAAGCTCTCCTGAGGTCGTCCGACGCGAGCCCGAACGATGGAAGCCCATGGTTAAGGGAGCGTTAATCGCGTTTCGCGGGGCGGGAGAGGCGCCGCTGGTTCGCCCGGACCTTGCGGCGGTAGCCGGCCACCACCGCGCCGTGGGAGGCGCCGGTGGCGATCTGCATCGCCGCCTCTCCGGCCGCGAACACCTTCTCGCTCACCATGCGCTGCGCCTCCGCCTGCGCGCCGCTGCCGCCGGCCGCGAGCTTGGCCATGCGCAGGGCGATCACCGACTGCGCCTCGAAGGCGAGCAGGGTCGTGTCGTATCCAAGCTTCCACCACGATGCGAACATGACACCTGCTCTCCGTCCCGTCCTGATTCGCGGTTTCGCTTCAGTCGAAGCTGCGGCCCTTGGCGGCGGAGCCGCCGAGGCTGATCTTGACCTTCTTCGGCTGAGCGGCCGGCGCGGCCCTGCCCCGGCCGACGGGAGCAGCGGCCTCCGGCGCGGGCGCCGAGGGCTTGAGCCGGGACTGGCCATAGATCACCGAGCCGATTTCGCCCACCGCCTGGATCAGATCCTCGCGCTCGCAGGCGAGGGCCACCTTCAGGCCGAGTTGGTGCATGTGGCTCTTGCCGTAGAGGTAGGCGGCGAGCTTGGCCCGGGTCAGCGCCGGAATGCGCTCCAGGATGTAGGGCAGGTCGTAATCGTCGGCGCGATAGACCTCGCCGAGGAGTTCGAGGGAGACCGGGCATTCCGGATCGACGGTGGCGCCGGTGGTCGGGTGGGCCTGGGTCATGGGTCACCTGCTGTCGGTGGTGCGGGCGGAGAGAGGTCGGCGGCGAGCGCGCCGGCTGTCGACGCGCCGGAGGCGGCGGCGCCGGAGGCAGGCGCTTCCGTCACGGACGAGGGCATGAACGCACGCACGGCGGAGCGCGTCGCCAGGCAGCCGGTGCAGACCGAGGCGATCGCGATCCGGGCACGCCTGTCGCTGCGCTCCCATACGGACTCGCGGGCCGTATCCGCAACCGCCGATCCGGCCGTCGGCGCGGTCCCTTGCCCTTGCCCTGTCCCGGCTCCGGCGGCTCCGTCGAGGCGGGCGGCGGGATTGGCGCGGATGCGCAGGTAGAGCGGTCCCTCGGCGCGGACGGCGTCGGAGGGCGCGAGCAGAGCCACGGCGAGGAGCGCGGCACGGCCCCAGGGAATGCCCGATGTCATGCGGATGCGCGGCCTTCGCGGTGGCGGTTGCAGGACACCGAGCCCGCGCATGCGGATCTCCGGGCCGGACAGGATCGGCCGGCATGGTAAACGCGAGCTTAACCGCGAGGTTTCCGGGGCGCGAGGCGCACAACGCGAAAAAGCCCGGCGCGGGGCCGGGCTTCTCCGTGCGGTCCGGCGGCTCGCTTGCGAGCCGCCGGAGAGCGTCGAGGTCCTAGTACGAGCCGAACTTGTAGTTCAGGCCGGCGCGGACGACGGCGAACTCGGTGTCGCGGACCTGCTGGCCGCCGCTGACGAGCACGACGCCCGGGCTGGTCACGGTCACGGTGCGGCCCTGGTTGTCGACCGCGAAGGCGCCACGGCCGCCGGTGCCGCGGTCGAGGTTCACGTAGAGACCTTCGACCTTGAGGGTCACGGCCGAGGACTTGAAGAAGTTCAGGAACGAGTCGGTCGGGAGAGCGTACTCGATACCGCCACCCGCGGCCCAGCCGGTCTGGAAGTCGTCGCTCGACACGCCGGTGCCGAACTCACGACCGCCGCCGGAGCCGTAGGCGAAGCCGCCGGTGCCGTACACGAGGGTGCGGTTGAAGGCGTAGCCGAGACGGCCGCGGACGGTGCCGAAGAAGTCGAGGCCCGACAGGCCACCCGGGTTGAACACCTGCTGCGCGGCCAGCGGGCCGGTGGCGACGAAGCGGTTCCGGTTGCGGCCGAAATCGGCGTACTGGGCGTCGGCCTCGACACCGATCACGAAGCCGGAGCCCGGGGTGAACTGGTAGTTGTAGCCGATCTGACCACCGCCGACGAAGCCCTCGTTGGACTCGCGGTTGTTGAAGGCGATCACGGTCGGGGCGGTGACGAGCAGGGAGGCCGGGCCGACGCCGAGCACGGTCGGGGCGCGGTCGTCCTGGGTGCCGAAGCCGTAACCGGCGTTGAAACCGGCGTAGAAGCCCGTCCAGGTGAAGACCGGCACCGGCTGGAACACCGGCGGGGGAGCCGCGCGGCGCGGAAGGTCGGCGGCCGAGGCGGCCACGGTGGCGGCGACGAGCGCGCTGGAAGCGAGAAGCAGGCTTTTCATCGTGTCGTGTCCTGGTTTGGCGGGAGCCGGTGCTGGTTGAATTGGCCGGGGGACCTCCCCGGTATCCGTCGCCCTCCTGCGATGGAGCGATGAATGCACCGGAACTCGTCAACGAAACGTGAAGCTTACGCGGCCGTGACGCACCGCAACAGATCGATGTGTCGTTCCGCACATCGATCTGCGACTGTGCCGACATCGTGCAACAGTCAAACTGATCGACACGATCTGCGTGGAACAGGGTTAACAACGCGTTAGGGCGCTGAGAAAGACTGCATTAACCCTGTCGGTTCACCCTGCGCGGGCGCCGGCGCTTCCGCTTCCGGAGACCTCGGCCCGACGGGTGCGCTCTCGACATGTCCCTCGATTCCGGCTCGCCGACGCCGCGCGGCCCCCTCGCCTGGTCGATCAAGACGACGCTGATCGTCGGGCTCGCCGCCACGGCGTTCGCCCACCACATCGCCAAGCCCGTCGACAAGCCGGTCGACCGGGCCGCCACACCGCGCCCGCAGGCAGCCCGCCCGATCGCCGATCCCGAGATGACGGGCTCGATCGGCCCCCGTCTGCAGGACCGCGCGCAGGAGACGCGTCTCGACCCCTGCGCCCTGCGCAGGGGCGCCCGGGATTGACGCAACGGGGCCGCCGGCCGAAAACGGGGCCGAGCGCGCGGCACCGATGCTCCGGGCGCAACCGTGCCCGGACTGCCCCGGCATGTCCCGGGCGCTCGCAATCGATTGACAAGCGGGCGCGGGTCTCTAAGTGTCCCGCGCGTTCGGACGCGTGACGGCGTACCGCGCACGGCTCTCGCGTATCAGCCGCCGGCGCGAGCCCTAGAGCCTCTGCTCGGCCCCACCCCACGCGCGCATATGGTTTCCCGTACCCGATGTCTTTCGCCGATCTTGGACTGAGCGACAAGGTTCTCCAGGCCGTGACCGCGGCCGGCTACACCGAGCCGACGCCGATCCAGGCCCAGGCGATCCCCCACGTGCTCGCCCGGCGCGACGTGCTCGGCATCGCCCAGACCGGCACCGGCAAGACCGCCGCCTTCACCCTGCCGATGCTGACCATGCTGGAGAGCGGGCGCGCCCGGGCCCGCATGCCGCGCACGCTGATCCTCGAGCCGACCCGCGAACTCGCCGCGCAGGTCGAGGAGAATTTCGAGCGCTACGGCACCAACCACAAGCTCAACGTGGCGCTCATCATCGGCGGCGTCTCCTTCGCCGACCAGGACGCCAAGCTGACCCGCGGCACCGACGTGCTGATCGCCACACCGGGGCGCCTGCTCGACCATTTCGAGCGCGGCAAGCTCTTGCTCACCGGCGTCGAACTCCTCGTCATCGACGAGGCCGACCGCATGCTCGACATGGGCTTCATCCCCGACATCGAGCGCATCGTGAAGATGGTGCCCTTCACGCGCCAGACGCTGTTCTTCTCCGCGACCATGCCGCCGGAAATCGAGCGGTTGGCCGACATGTTCCTCTCGAACCCCCAGCGCGTCGAGGTCGCCCGCCCCGCCTCCACGGCGACGACCATCGAGCAGCGTCTCGTGGCCACGAGCGCCGAGGGGCACGAGAAGCGCAAGATCCTGCGTCATCTCATCCGCTCGGCGGACGAGTTGCAGAACGGCATCATCTTCTGCAACCGCAAGCGCGACGTGGCGCTGCTGCAGAAGTCGCTGGCGAGCCACGGCTTCAACGTCGCCGCGCTGCACGGCGACATGGACCAGCGCGCCCGCACCGCGGCGCTCGACGGCTTCCGCAGCGGCGAGGTTCCGCTGCTCGTGGCCTCGGACGTCGCCGCCCGCGGCCTCGACATTCCGGCGGTGAGCCACGTCTTCAACTTCGACGTTCCCCATCATCCCGAGGATTACGTCCACCGGATCGGCCGCACCGGCCGCGCGGGGCGGGCCGGCAACGCCTTCACCCTGGCCAACCGCTCGGATGAGCGCTCGCTCGCGGCCATCGAGAGCCTGATCGGCCAGCCGATCGCGTGGCTCGACGGCGACCTCACCAGCGTCACCGCCTCCGACGAGACGGAGGGCGAGGAGCCGCGCCGCCGCCGCGGCAGCCGCCGGGCCAAGGAGCCGCACAAGGCGAGCGAGACGAGCGTCGAGCGCAGCGAGCGTCCGAGCGAGGCCGCCCCCCGCAGCGGGAGCCGCTCCCGCGGCGGTCGCCGCCCGGCCGCCGAGCGCGGCCGCTCCGAGGAGGCGCGGCGCGAGCCGGCGGTGGCCCGCGAGCCGCAGCCGGTCGCGCCCGTCCGCGAGGCCGCCCGGAGCGCCCCCCCGCGCGGCGAGCGGCGTCCTCCGCGCCGCGACGAGGAGGACGACAACACGCCCGTCGGCCTCGGCTCGCACGTGCCGGCCTTCCTGCTGAAGCCGACCGGAATCCGGAAGAGCAAGTAGCGTCTCCCATCCGCGCGGCGGGGCGGCTTTGTCGGAGCCGCCTTAACGTCCTGGCGAGATTCTGGAGCGACACTCCAGCCAGCGGACGGTGCCCCCGGTGGGGCTTGCCCCGTCCGGCGGAGCGTACGTCAGCGGATGAGCCAGGGCCCCGATCCCGATCGTGAGCGGAGTCTCGTCCTCGCGCAGCGCAGCTTCGAGCTGATGCGCGACTACTGCGCCTGCGCGACGCCGCGGGCCTACGCCGTGTGGTATCTCTACGTCGCCGGCACGCAGCCGCTGATGAACGACGCGATCAAGCGTCTCACCACGCAGAACGGCACGCTGACGGCCGCCGACATCGACGGGCTGCACGACACCTATATCGACGCGCGCCGCCTCGCGGTCGAGGTGGACCGGATGAATTCCAGTCTCATCGCCGAGGTCGAGGGCATCATGGAGATGATCGACGTCTCGATCCACTCCACGACCCGGTACGGCGAATCGCTTCAGGCCCTCTCCCACGACATCGCCAACACCTCCACCAGCCGGACCCGGCTGCGCGAGGTCGTCACCACGCTCATCGCCAACACCCGCGACGTCACCGCCAACAACCGCACCCTCGAAGCGCGCATGCGCGAGAGCCGCGGCGAGATCGAAGGCTTGCGGGAGACGCTGGAGGCGGCCCGCCTGGAGAGCCTGACCGACGCCCTGACGGGCCTGGGCAACCGGCGCTGCTTCGAGGAGGCGCTACAACGGGCCGTCGATGCGCCGGCCTCCGGGCGCCGGCCGACGAGCCTGATCGTGGTCGACATCGATTCCTTCAAGCGCTTCAACGACACCTACGGTCACCTCACCGGGGATCAGGTGCTGCGCCTCGTGGCGATCGTCATGCGCGAGCATGTGGGTCTGGCCGGCGCGACGCTCGCCCGCTTCGGCGGAGAGGAGTTCAGCATCGTCCTGCCGGAGACGGGGCTGGCCGAGGCCCGGGCCATCGCCGAGCGGGTGCGCGCCGGCGTGACCGGCCGCGAACTCGTGAAGCGCTCGACCGGCGAGTCGCTCGGCAAGGTCACCGTCTCGCTCGGGGTGGCGACCCAGCATGGGGACGACAACGCCGTCTCCCTTTTGGAGCGGGCGGATGCCTGCCTGTTCGCCGCCAAGCGCGCCGGCCGCAACCGCACCCTCGACGAGACCGAGGCCGCCCTGCGCGACGTGGCGTGAGGCGGGGCGAACGCACCGCGCCGTGACGGGGGGCGGCTCGCCCGCCCCGATCAGGCCGGGGCGCCCGCCCCGAGCCGGTCCGGCGTCGCGGGGGTGATCGCCACGGACTCGCCGCAGCCGCAGGCCGAAGTCTGGTTCGGGTTGTTGAACACGAACTGGGACGACAGCTTGCTCGTCTGGAAGTCCATCTCGGTGCCGAGCAGGAACAGCACCGCCTTCGGATCGATGAACACGGTCACGCCGCGGTCCTCGATCATGTCCTCGCCGGCCTTGCGCTCCTCGGCATATTCCATGGTGTAGGACATGCCGGCGCAGCCGCCGTTCTTCACGCCGACGCGAAGCCCCGCGATGGGGCGCTCGGCATCGGCCATGATCGCCTTGATCCGGTCCGCGGCGCGGTCGGTCAGCGAGATCACCTTGAAACCTGACATCGTCGTCTCTCTCCTGCGGCCGGGTTCAAGGCCCGGGCGGGTGAGGGGTTTTGGTACACCGCAAAAGATAAGCACTCCCCCGGCGCCGGTCCACCGCAAGACCCGATGCGCCGGCCGATTGCAGCCGTGCTATGCTGAATCGGTGACGGAGGGTGCGATGGCCGATCCTGCGCGGCGCCTGATGACGCCGGAAGAGTTCTTCGCGTGGCAATCCGCCCAGGACGGGCTCTACGAACTCGTCGACGGCGTGCCGGTGCCGCACGTCAAGATGATGACCGGTGCGAGTGCCCAACACGACCGCGCCGTCGTCAACATCATCATCAGCCTTGGTGTGCAATTGCGTGGAAGCGGCTGCCGGCCGACAACCGATGATCTGGCACTCCGCACGAGCATTGCCACGATCCGGCGACCCGACGTGACGGTGGAGTGCGGCGAACTCGTCCGCGATACCTACGAGAGCCGCTCGCCGCGTCTCGTGGTCGAGGTGCTGTCGCCCTCCACCACCAACATCGACCGCTTCCGCAAGCTCGACGAGTACCGGCGCCATCCGAGCCTTGCCTACATCCTCCTCGTCGAAACACGCTTTCCCAGCGCCGTGCTCTACCGGCGTGAGGGCGACGCTTGGGCCGAGGAGAGCTTCGAGGGGCTCGATGCCGTGATCGCGCTGCCCGCCATCGGCGCGCAACTCGCGCTGGCGGACATCTACGAGGATGTCAGCTTCGAGCCGGGCCGCGCGATTCCGACGCGCTGATGCGCTACCACATGTCCAGCGCGACGCGGGCCTCGTCGGACATCCGGCTCTGGTCCCACGGCGGGTCGAACACCATCGTGACGGAGCAGGACTGCACGCCCTGAACCGCCGAGACCGCGTTCTCGACCCAGCCCGGCATCTCCCCGGCCACGGGGCAGCCCGGGGCGGTCAGGGTCATGTCGATCAGCACGCGCCGGTCGTCCTCGATCTGCACCCGGTAGATCAGGCCGAGCTCGTAGATGTCGGCGGGAATCTCCGGGTCGTAGACGGACTTGAGCGCGACGACGATGTCGTCGGTCAGCCGGTCGATCTCCTCGGGCGGGATCGCGGGGGCGGCCGCGAGGGCGGGGGTGTTGGTGCCGCCGGTGATGGTGGCGTCGGTGCTCATCGGGTCTCTCCCTCGGCCGCCGCGCGACGGCCGATCATTCCCAAAAGAATCAGGCGAACAGCATCTCGGCCTTGGCGAGCGCCGCGGCCAGGACATCGATTTCCTGCGTCGTATTATACAGACCGAACGAGGCGCGACAGGTTGAGGTCACGCCGAAGCGCGTGAGCAGCGGCATCGCGCAGTGGGTGCCGGCCCGCACCGCCACGCCCTGGCGGTCGATCACGGTGGCGATGTCGTGGGCGTGCGCGCCCTTCACCTCGAAGGCGATGACGCCGCCCTTGTCGCGCGAATTGCCGATCTGGCGGATGGAATTCATCGCGCCGAGACGCTCCTGGGCGTAGGCGGTCAGCATCGCCTCGTGCGCGGCGATCTTGTCGCGGCCGAGCTTCATCATGAATTCCAGCGCCGCGCCGAGGCCGACCGCCTCGATGATCGCCGGCGTGCCCGCCTCGAAGCGGTGGGGTGGATCGTTGTAGGTGATCGCGTCCTGGCTCACCGTGCGGATCATCTCGCCGCCGCCCTGGTAGGGGGGCAGACGGTCGAGCCACTCCTTCTTGCCGTAGAGCACGCCGATCCCGGTCGGGCCGTAGACCTTGTGCCCGGTGAAGACGAAGAAGTCGCAATCGAGCGCGCGCACATCGACCGGGCGATGCACCGCGCTCTGCGCCCCGTCGAGCAACACCGGCACGCCGTGGGCGTGGGCGATGCGCACGATCTCCTCGGCGGGCGTCACCGTGCCGAGCACGTTCGACATGTGGGTGATCGCCACCATCTTGGTGCGCGGCGTGAAGAGCCGCTCGTATTCCTCGACCAGGAAGTTGCCGTCGTCATCGACCGGCGCCCACTTGATGACGGCGCCGCGCCGCTCGCGCAGGAAGTGCCAGGGCACGATGTTGGAGTGGTGCTCCATGATCGAGAGGATGATCTCGTCCCCCTCCCCGATCAGGCCCGCCCAGCCCATGGAGGAGGCCACGAGGTTGTAGGCCTCGGTGGCGTTGCGGGTGAAGATGATCTCGTCGGTCGAGGCCGCGTTGAGGAACTGGCGCGTGGTCTCGCGCGCGCCCTCGAACCCCTCGGTCGCGGCATTGGCCATGTAGTGCAGGCCACGGTGCACGTTGGCGTAGCCGGTCTCCATGCAGGAGACCATCGCGTCGATCACGGCCCGCGGCTTCTGCGTCGAGGCGGCGTTGTCGAGATAGACCAGCGGCTTGCCGTAGACCTTTTCCGACAGGATCGGGAATTCTTTTCGAATTGCCGCGACGTCGTAGGGGGTGGATGCGATCATTCAATGCGGCTCGCGAAAACCCCTCCCCCCTCTGCGGGGGAGGGTGCCTCGCGGAGCGAGGCGGGAGAGGGGAAACCCCGGTCCTCAATGGCCGCGCCGATCGCGTCCATCACCACACCGAGATTGCTGAGAACCAGATCGGTCGAGAAACGCAGGACCGCAAACCCCTGAGCGCCAAGCCAAACGTCGCGGGCCTCGTCGCGCCGACGGCGGTCTTCGGTCTCATGCACCGGGCCGTCGATCTCGACGATCAGCTTGGCCGACGCGCAGAAGAAGTCGGCGATGAAGGGCGCGATCGGCACCTGACGCTTGAACTTGGCACCGCGGAACCGGCCGCCACGCATCTGCTCCCAGAACAGGGCCTCGGCCCTCGGCATGTCGTGGCGCTGCGCGCGAGCGAAGCGGCGCAGGCGGGGGGAGACCTCGTTGAGCTTGGGGCGCTTGTCCACGACTCGCCTCCGCTTCCGAAAACCCCTCTCCCCTCTGCGGGAGAGGGTGGCCCCCGAAGGGGGTCGGGTGAGGGGAGCGCCGCTTCCGGAAAGACCTGTGCCGGCCCCTCTCCCGCCTCGCTCCGCGAGGCACCCTCCCCCGCAGAGGGGGGAGGGTTTTGGCGCTCACCCCCGCGCCTTGAGCCACGCCTCGATCCCGTCGATCAGCGCCTCGCGCGCGCCCTCGTGCGTGACCATCTCCACCGCCTCGCCGACGAAGGCCTGGACCAGCAGGCTCTCGGCGGTGGCACGCGGCAGGCCGCGGGCCATGAGGTAGAACAGCAGATCCTCGTCCGGCGCGCCGCAGGTGGCGCCGTGGCCGCAGGCGACGTCGTCGGCGAAGATTTCCAGCTCCGGCTTGTTCATCATCTGACCGTCGTCGGTCAGGAGCAGGCAATCGGACTTCATCTTGCCGTCGGTCTGCTGCGCGACCTGGCGGACGATGATCTTGCCCTGGAACACGCCGGTGGAATCGCCGTCGATCACCGTCTTGAACATCTCGCGGCCGACGCCCCCGGTCGCCGCGTGGTCGGCGAGCAGGGTCGAGTCCGCGAGCTGGCCGTGGCCGAGCAGCGTCGCGCCGTTGACGACCGCGTTGGCGTCCTCGCCCGCGACGTGCAGGTAGATCTGGTGACGCGAGAGCTTGGCCCCGGTGACGAGGTTGACGGTCTCGAGCTGCGCCCGCGCGTCGAGGCGCACCGAGAGCGTCGAGAGGGCGACGGCCGCATCGCCCTCGCGGTTCAGCCGGGTGTGGCGGAAGGCGGCCTCGGCGCCGATATGCACGTCGAGCGCGTCGTTGGGCTGGTAGGTCACCCCGGCCGGTCCCTCGTGGCTCTCCAGCAGGAAGAACTCCGCCTCGGCGCCGACATCGACCAGAACGCGGGTCGCGGTCGAGAAGGCAGACTCACCCGTGCCGACGAAGCGCAGGTGGATCGGCGTCTGCGGCTTGGCGCCGGGCGCGACCGAGATCAGCGCGCCGTCCGCCAGGAAGGCGGTGTTGAGCTGGTAGATCGGGTTCTCGCGCACCTGCTCAACGGGGGCGAGGAGCTTCAGGCGGGCATCGCCCTGGGCAAGCGCCGCGTTGAGCGGCGTCACCGTCACGCCGTCGGGCACCCGGTCGAGATCCGACAGGGCGGCCACGAGATGGCCGTTGACGAAGGTGAGGCGGACGGCCTCGACCCCGTCGAAGCCCTTGGCCCCGGCCACGGCGGCCCGGGCCGCATCCTCGGACGGCGCCTCGGCCGGCGGGGCGGCTTCCACGATGGCGGCGCGGAGATCCGTGTACTTGAACGCCTCGACCCGGCGGCTCGGCAGGCCGGTCGCCTCGAAGAAGCGGAACGCCTCCTCGCGGCTGATCGCCTGGTCGCTGGCAAAAGCCTTGCGCGAGGACTCGAACAGCTTGGAGAGGCCGGCCTCGGCGGGGGAGCGGAGATTGGTGACGTCGGCCATTACGCAGCCTCGCTCGTGCGGTACTCGGCGTAACCGGAGGCCTCGAGCTCCAGCGCCAGTTCCTTGCCGCCGGTCTTCACGATCTGGCCCTTCGACATGACGTGCACGGTGTCGGGCACGATGTGGTTGAGGAGCCGCTGGTAGTGGGTGATGACGAGGAACGAGCGGCCTTGCGCCCGCAGCGCATTCACGCCCTCGGAGACGATGCGCAACGCGTCGATGTCGAGGCCGGAATCGGTCTCGTCGAGCACGCAGAACTTCGGCTGCAGCAGCGCCATCTGGAGGATCTCCATGCGCTTCTTCTCGCCGCCGGAGAAGCCGACGTTGAGCGCGCGCTTGAGCATCTCCTTGTTGATCTCGAGCCGATCCGCGGCCGTGTTCACCGCGCGGATGAAGTCGGGGGTCGAGAGCTCGGCCTCGCCGCGCGCCTTGCGCTGCGCGTTGAGGCAGGCCTTGAGGAAGGTCATCGTGCCGACGCCCGGGATCTCCAGCGGGTACTGGAAGGCCAGGAAGATGCCGGCGGCGGCGCGCTCGTCGGCCGCCATCTCCAGCACGTTCTGCCCGTCGAGCAGGATCTCGCCGTCGAGGACCTCGTAGTCCTCCTTGCCGGCGATGACGTAGGAGAGCGTCGACTTGCCCGAGCCGTTCGGGCCCATGATCGCGGCGACCTCGCCGTCGTTCACGGTCAGGTTCAGGCCGTTCAGGATGCGGTTGTCCTCGATCTGCACGACGAGGTTTTTGATCTCAAGCATGTTCCAGTCGTCCTGTTCGATTCCGGTATTCTCCCTCCCCCCTCTGCGGGGGAGGGTGGCCCGCGTCAGCGGGTCGGGAGAGGGGAGCGCCGCATCCGGAGAGGTCGCTCCCCTCACCCGCCTGCTCCGCAGGCACCCTCCCCCGCGGAGGGGGAGGGTTTTCATTCTGTGCCTTGCGCGTCAGCCCACCGAGCCTTCGAGGCTGATCGAGATCAGCTTCTGGGCCTCCACCGCGAACTCCATCGGCAGCTGCTGCAGCACGTCGCGGACGAAGCCGTTGACGATGAGTGCGGTCGCCTCCTCCTCGGAGAGGCCACGCTGCTGGCAGTAGAACTTCTGGTCCTCGGAGATCTTCGAGGTGGTGGCCTCGTGCTCGAACACCGCGGAGGCGTTCTTCGACTCGATGTAGGGCACGGTGTGCGCGCCGCACTGATCGCCGATCAGGAGCGAGTCGCAGTTGGTGAAGTTGCGCGCGCCCTTGGCTTTCTTATGAGCCGAGACGAGCCCCCGGTAGGTGTTCTGCGAACGGCCCGCCGAGATGCCCTTCGAGATGATCCGGCTGGTGGTGTTCTTGCCGAGATGGATCATCTTGGTGCCGGAATCGACCTGCTGCATGCCGTTAGACACCGCGATCGAGTAGAACTCGCCGCGGGAATCGTCGCCGCGCAGGATGCAGGACGGGTACTTCCACGTGATCGCCGAGCCGGTCTCGACCTGCGTCCACGAGATCTTCGAGCGGGCGCCGCGGCAATCGCCGCGCTTGGTCACGAAGTTGTAGATGCCGCCCTTGCCCTCGTTGTCGCCGGGGTACCAGTTCTGGACGGTCGAGTACTTGATCTCGGCATCCTCTAGGGCGACGAGCTCGACCACCGCGGCGTGGAGCTGGTTGTCGTCGCGCTTCGGGGCGGTGCAGCCCTCGAGATACGAGACGTAGCTCCCCTTGTCGGCGATGATCAGCGTGCGCTCGAACTGGCCGGTATCGCGCTCGTTGATGCGGAAGTAGGTCGACAGCTCCATCGGGCAGCGCACGCCCGGCGGGATGTAGACGAACGAGCCGTCGGAGAAGACGGCCGAGTTCAGCGTGGCGAAGAAGTTGTCGGTCACGGGCACGACCGAGCCGAGGTACTTCTTCACGAGGTCCGGGTACTCACGGATGGCCTCTGAGATCGGCATGAAGATCACGCCGGCCTTCTCGAGCTCCTTGCGGAAGGTGGTCGCCACCGAAACGGAATCGAACACGGCATCGACCGCGACGCGACGCTCGGGCGCGATGCCTTCCAGCACCTCGACCTCGCGCAGCGGGATACCGAGCTTCTCGTAGGTCTTCAGGATCTCGGGATCGATCTCGTCGAGCGATTCCGGACCCTTACGCTTGGGCGCGGCGTAGTAGTAGATGTTGTCGTAATCGACCCGGTCATACTCGACCCGGGCCCATTCCGGCTCCTTCATCGTGAGCCAGCGCTTGTAGGCGTCGAGGCGCCATTCGAGCATCCATTCCGGCTCGTTCTTCTTGGCCGAGATGAAGCGCACCACGTCCTCGGAGAGGCCCTTCTCGGACTTCTCCATCTCGATCACGGTCTCGAAGCCGTACTTGTACTGGTCGAGGTCGATCGAGCGGACCCGATCGATGGTCTCCTGCACTGCAGGCATTCAGCGTCTCCTGACCTACTCCGGCGTCAAGGACCGGGGGTTTCCAACGACACGGCGGGTTTGCCGCCGAAAGAATGGCTTGGGCGGGCGGCGCTCAGGCTGCCTGCCCTCGCCGTTGATATAGGGACGACGCGACCCGTTCGAACCCCGCGGCGAAGCGTTCGAGGTCTTCCGGGCGCGAATTCCAGCCGAAACTGACGCGCAGCGCCCCCGCGGCGAGCGCAGGGCTCACGCCCATCGCCGCGAGCACGGGGGAACGGGCCACCTTGCCCGAGGCGCAGGCCGAGCCCGACGAGACGGACAGGCCGGCGAGATCGAGGGCGATCAGGGCCGTGGCGGCCTCCAGCCCCGGCAGGGCGAAGCTGAGGGTGTTGGGCAGGCGCGGCGCGCCCTGCCCGAACACGACGATGTCCGGCGCACGCGCCCGCAGCCGCGCTTCGAGCGCATCGCGCAGACCCGCGAGCCGCACCGCCTCAGCCTCCAGGGCCGATCGAGCGATGTCCGCCGCCTCGCCCATGCCGACGATCCCCGGAAGGTTCTCGGTGCCGCCGCGCAGGCGCGCCTCCTGGCCGCCCCCGCGCAGGAAGGCCGCCTCCAGGCTCACGCCGTCGGCCAGCACGATCGCGCCGACACCCTTCGGCGCGGCGAACTTGTGGCCGGACAGGGTCAGGGCATCGAGGCCGAGGGCGGCGATGTCGAGCGGGATCTTGCCGACCGCCTGCACCGCGTCGCTGTGGACGAGGGTGCGGCCGTGGGCCCGAGCGAGCCGCACGATCTCGGCGAGCGGCTGCACCACCCCGGTCTCGTTGTTGGCCGCATGGACCGAGACCAGCACGCTCTCGCCGCGACAGGCGTCGAGCCGGGCCGCCAGCACGTCGAGCCGCAGCAGGCCGGCTCCGTCCACCGGCAGCATCTCGACCGCCTCCGCCGCGAAGCGGTGGCCCGCGGCGACGCAAGGATGCTCGGTCGCCGAGATCATCAGCCGAGTGGGAGCGGGAAGACCGGCCTTCCGCAGCGCGCCGGAGAGCACGGCGTTGGCGGCTTCCGTGCCGCCGCTGGTGAAGGTGACCCGCTCGGGGCGCGCGCCGACGAGGGCGGCGAGCTGCGCCCGCGCCGTCTGGAGGGCATGGCGGGCGGCGCGGCCCTCCGAATGGATCGAGGAGGGATTGCCGGGCAGTCCGAGCGCGCGCGCGACCGCCGCCGCGACCGCCGGACGCACCGGTGCGGTCGCGTTGTGATCGAGGTAACTGCGCATCGCCGAGTCCATCCCGCCGTTCCGCTCCGTATCGTCCTGTCGAATCCTGATTTTCTTGATTTCGCCCCCCTCCCCCGTGCTAAGCCGCGCGAAACGCGCGCTTCCACACCGCAGGTCGAGGTTCGACGACTATTTTAGAATAGCTCTAATCGCCTAGAATTATTCTAAGAGCGCTTGTAGGTGGCGCGCGCAACGAGTCAAGCCGTGACCGGCTCAAGCCCCAAGCCTTCGCGAGAGCGCGCGAGGTGAGGGTCGGATCATCTCGAGGACACCATGCCCGAAGTCATCTTTTCCGGCCCCGCCGGCCGCCTGGAAGGCCGCTATCAGGCCCCCAAGAAGAAGGGCGCACCGATCGCGATCGTGCTGCACCCGCACCCCCAGTTCGGGGGCACGATGAACAATCAAATCGTGTACAATCTTTTCTACACCTTCGCCAATCGCGGTTTCGCAGCCCTGCGCTTCAATTTCCGCGGGGTCGGGCGCAGCCAGGGCGCGTTCGATCATGGCTCGGGTGAGCTTTCCGACGCGGCAGCGGCCCTCGACTGGGTGCAGTCGGTCAACCCGGAGGCGAAGTCCTGCTGGATCGCGGGCGTGTCGTTCGGCTCGTGGATCGGGATGCAGCTCCTGATGCGCCGCCCGGAGATCGAGGGCTTCATCTCGATCGCGGCCATGGCCAACCGCTACGACTTCACCTTCCTGGCGCCCTGCCCCTCCTCCGGCCTGTTCGTGCACGGCTCCGAGGACCGGGTGGCGCCGGCCCGCGAGGTGATCCCGGTGATCGAGAAGGTGAAGACGCAGAAGGGCGTCATCATCGAGCACCAGATGGTCGAGGGTGCCAACCACTTCTTCGACGGCAAGGTCGACGAGCTGACCCAGACCGTCGACACCTACCTCGACAAGCGCCTCGGCGCGAAGACCGAGGCGGCCTGAGGCGCGGCCCTGCCACGCCGCCCCCTGCGGGCGGTGGGCGAGGCCAGCTCACAGACCCGGCGCGCAGGCCGGCATCCCGCCGACATCGTCGGCCCGTCGAGGGAGCGGGCCGGCCTCGATGCACGCATCACGCCCCGTCAACCGATCCGATCAATCCACGCCTTCCATGACGGGAAGTTGCGCTTGATTTACATTTGATGGCCTAAGACCGCTCGGGTGCGGAGTCGATGAGATGGCGCCCAAGCCGATGCATGAGCCGATGCATGTTGAAGACCTGCCGCGCACGAGGCTCGTGCGTTGGCTGGCGGCTTCTGGGCCGAACGTGCCGGACGAGATCCAGGCACGTCTGACCAGGGACTTCATGGTCCCGCTCTCCGCTGGCGCCATCGGCGTGCTCGGCGACGGCAGCCTGCAGCTGATCGCCGCGCTCCGCCACCCCGATGGTCCGTTCCTGTGGCTGCTCGGCGCCGGCATCCTGATCCTCGTCCTGAGGGCAGCCTTCGATCTCGTCCGCCGGCACCCTCGCTGGAAACGCTGGGCGCCCATCGATCTCTACTTCTTCCTTGGCCACCTCTGGCTGGCGGTCGTCGGCATCGGCAGCGCCCTGGTGTTCGCGACGGGCGACCCGCTGCTGCAGATCCTCGCGGCCGTCGCCCTGATGGGCGTCGCCAACGGCCTGACCATGCGCGACACCGGGGCGCCGCGCTTCCTCGTCGTGCAGATCCTGCTGTGCACCCTGCCGATGTTGGTCGCGATCGCCTTCAGCGGCCAGCCGCTGCTCTCCATCCTCCTCATCCACATCCCGGTGTTCGACGCCTACATGATCGCCAAGGTGTTCGAGATGAACCGGCTCCACCTCGCCTCGGTCATGGCCGAGCGCGAGAGCGAGCGCCGCGCCATGCGCGACGTGCTGACGGGGCTGTCCAACCGGGCCGGCTTGATGGAGGCGCTGACGCGCAACCTGCAGCGCCGGGGTGAAGGGCCCTTCTCGCTGCTCTATCTCGACCTCGACGGCTTCAAGGCCGTCAACGACACCCGCGGCCACGCCACCGGCGACCTGCTGCTCCAGGCGGTGGCGGCGCGGATCGGCGAGACGGTTCCGGAGTGCGGCATCGCCGCCCGGCTCGGCGGCGACGAGTTCGTGGTGCTCATCCCCGGATGCGGCGAGCGGGCCGCCGCGGAACTCGGCACGCGCCTCGTCGCCGCGGTGTCGCGTCCCTACGCGCTCGGCGCGGGCACGGTGCGGGTGGGCGTCAGCATCGGCATCGCCTGCGCCGAGGCCGGTCTCGCTCCCGACGAGCTCCTCGCCCGGGCCGACGCGGCGCTCTACACCGCCAAGGCCGCCGGCAAGGGACGGTGCGCCCTGGCAGACCCGGAGACGCACGGCCCGCTCGCCGCCTGAGCCCGCCCCACCCGGGGGAGGCGTCACGCTGCCCCGTGCACCACCGGCACGGCGGGCGCGCCCTCCCACTCGGAATGCGCCGGGATCGACTCGCCCTTCATCACGATGGTGAGCGGGCGCAGCCGGGCGTAGTCGCCGACATGGCTGTCGTAGAGCACCGTGGAGAAGGCCCCGACCGAGACGCCGCGCCCGACCACGACGGGCCCGACCTTCATGATGCGGTCCTCGTAGAGATGGGTCTGGAGCGCCGCCGAACGGTTGATCGTGGCGTAGTCGCCGATCGTGACGCAGTCGAACTCGGTGATGTCGGTCATCAGGAGGCAGGTGCCCCGGCCGACCCGCACGCCGAACAGCCGCAGCACCCAGGGCAGGAACGGCGTGCCGGTCAGATGCTCCAGCAGCACCTTGCCGGCCAGGCCCCAATAAGCGACGGCGATCGCCTCGGTGCGCATGGCCCACCACGACCACATCGGCCGCATGCCGGGGCGGTAGCGCCCCATCAGGAGCCATTTGAGGGCGATGACGCTGCTCGTCTGGATCAGCGCGATGGCCACGCTCGCGCCCACGAAGGCCAGCGCCAGCCCGCCCCAATCCTCGGCCAGGATCGCCGGGTAGAACACCCAGTCGATCGCGCAGATGGCGAGCGAGATGTAGAGCATCGGCGAGAACGAGGTGGCGAAGGCCTCGAACAGGCCGCGCCGGAGCCGGGCCCACACGCTCGGCTCGAAGGTCTGCGCGACCGAGCCGAGATCGACCTTCTGGCGCACCGGCAGGCGGATCGGCGGCGAGCCGAACCACGTCTCCCCCGGTCCCATCCGGTCGTTGGCCGGCGGCTTCGACTTGATGCCGATCAGCACGTCGTCGGGTATCCTGGCGCCCGGCGGCAGCACGCCGTCGTTGCCGACGAAGACGCGGGCGCCGGTCTCGACCGGGTGCAGGTGCATCCAGCCGCGGCGGATCTCCTCCTCGCCGACCACCACCTCGTCGGCGACGAAGTTGTTGGCGCCGACTGCCACGAGGTCGTGGCGGGAGCCGAGATTGGTCGAGATCTCGGCGCCCCGGCCCATCCTTGCCCCCATCAGCCGGTACCAGGCCCGCATGTAGACGGTGGCGAACAGCGAGGAGAGCGTCTCCAGCGTCACTTCTGAGGCGAGCGCGACGAGCCATTTGCGCAGGTAGAAGCCCGACCAGATCGAATAGGTGCCGTGCGTGACCCGCGGCAGCACCGCCCAGCGGATGGCGGCGATGAGCAGCACCGTGCCCGCCGTCATCAGCATGGCGGTGGGCCAGGTCAGCAGCGGCAGGTAGGCGTGGTAATCGACGTCGGTCAGTTCCGAGAGCCGGTCGGAGATCTGGTCGAAGATGTAGAAGGCCGGGAAGATCGGCAGCAGGCCGACCGCCGGCACCGCCGCGAGCAGGAAGGCGTAGACCGCGCCGAAGGCCGCCCGGCGGGCGGGGGAGGCGGTGGCCGGCTCCGGCAGGGCGGAGAAATCGACGGTGCCGACCCGGCGCCCCGGCGAGCCGTCCCAGGCCTCGGCGGTGCCGACGACCGTGCTGGCGGGCACCGTGGTGAGATCGGCGATCTCGGCGTGATCCTCGATCACCGCGCCGGGGCCGATCACGCAGGAGGCGCCGATGGCCACGTCCTCGCCGATGGCCACGGAACCGATGACGAGTTCGTTGCCGACGACCTCCGCGTTGGCGATGACGAGGCGTCCGCCGAGGGACGAGCCGCGGCCGATGCTGAGCAGGTCGGCAGCACCCACGTCGAGGTCGGAGATCAGCACGTCCTCGCCGATCCGCGCGCCGAGCAGGCGCAGATAGGTGACGATGACGGGCGAGCCCTGGAGCCACTTGATGTGCACGAGCGGCGCCAGGCGCTGCGCCAGCCACCAGCGGTAATAGTAGACGCCCCAGAGCGGGTAGCGCCCGGGCTTGGTCCGCCCGAGGATCAGCCACTTGGCGGCGATCGCGATCGTCGCGGTCACGGCGTTGATGCCGATATAGACCAGCAAGAGGACGCCGAGTTCGCCCCAGAAGCCGAGGCCGCCGCCGGTCAGCAGCAGGTAGGTGACGAAGATGCCGAGCCATTGCGCGGTGGCCAGCGCGATGACGAAGGGCAGCGCCAAGCCTTGCGCCAGCCCGCAGAGCACCCGGCGCAGCAGCGGGGGCGGCTCGAAGCCGAGGTCGCGGATCGCGGTCTGCGCGCCGGCCCCGCCCGTGCGCTCGATCAGAGTCTCGGCCATCACCCGCAGAGTGCGGCCGTTATAGACGTCCTGAAGGGTGATGCCGGCCAGAGCCGGCGTCTCGCGCACCGCGCCGACGAAGCGGGCGGCGAGCAGCGAGTGGCCGCCGAGTTCGGAGAAGAAGTCGGCCTCGAAGCCGATCGGCCCGTCGCCGAACACCCGCTTGGCCGCCGCCAGCAGGGCGGCCTCGGTCTCGTTGTCGGGGGCCTCCTGCTCGGCCTGGGCCACCGCGACGGTCAGCGGCGCGATCCGCAGCGCCTTGCGGTCGACCTTGCCGGAGGTGAGCCGGGGCAGGGTCTCGACCGTCTCGAAATGGCCGGGCACCATGTAGGGCGGCATCTGCGCCGCGAGATTCTTTCGCAGGGCCGGGCGGTCGAGATCGGCGCCGCGCTCGGGCACGAGGAAGGCCACGAGGCGATCGACCTCGTCGTCGCGGCGCAGCACCACCGCCGCCTGGTTGATCCCGGCCTCCGCCCGGATGCGGGCCTCGATCTCGCCGAGCTCCACGCGAAAACCGCGGATCTTGACCTGATCGTCGATGCGCCCGTGGAAGAGGATGTCGCCGTCGGCCGTCATCGAGACGGCGTCGCCCGAGCGGTAGAGCACCGGATCGGTCCCGTCGGACGGGTAGGGATTGGCGACGAACTTTTCCGCCGTCAGCTCGGGCCGCTTGAGGTAGCCCGCCGCGACGCCGGGGCCGCCGATCAACAGCTCGCCGGGCTCGCCGGAGCGTAAGAGGTTCAGGGCCTCGTCGGCGACGTAGACCGAATAGTTCGGGATCGGGCCGCCGATGGTGACGGGCCGGCCCGGCCGCATCTCGGCGGCGGTCGCCACCACGGTGGCTTCCGTCGGCCCGTAGGTGTTGAACAGGCGCCGCTTGTCGGTCGCCCAGCGCGCCACCAGCGGCTCGGGCAGGGCCTCGCCGCCGAGCAGCACGAGGCGGACGGTGGGCAGGTCGCCGGGGATCATGGCGAGCAGGGTCGGCACCGTGTCGAGTACGGTGATCCGGGCCTCCGCGATGATCGCGGGCAGGGATTCGACGTCGCCCATCATGGCCGGGCTCGCCACGAACAGGCAGGCGCCGACGAGATAGGGAACCCAGATCTCCTCCATCGAGAGATCGAAGGCGACGGAAGCGCCCTGGAACACCACGTCCTCGGCGGAGAGGCCGTAGACGGCGTTGCCCGCGCGCAGGAAGTGGCAGATGTTGGCGTGGCTGATGCTGATGCCCTTCGGCACGCCGGTCGAGCCCGAGGTGTAGATCAGGTAGGCCGGGTGCTCCGGCCCGAGGCCGGCGGCCGCGAGATCGGGCGCGGAGGCCCCCTGCCCCGCCGCCAGCAGCTCGGCCGTGGTGAGCGCGGGCGTGCCCTCCGGCGCCTGGGGCCGCAGCGTCTCGGACACGAGGAGCGCCTTGGCCTCGGCGTCGTTCAGGCAGACCGCGACCCGGTCGGCGGGCGCCTCGGCGTCGAAGGGGAGCCAAGCGGCCCCGGATTTCGTGATGCCGATCTGCGCGATCAGCAGTTCCGTGCCGCGGGCCATCCACAGGCCGACCACGTCGCCGGGGCCGATGCCGCGGGCGAAAAGCCCGGCGGCGACGGCGTCGGAGCGGGCATCGACCTGCCCGTAGGTCAGGACCGGACGGCGCCCGTCGGGCGCGGGCGCGGCGGCGTCGATCAGGCAGGGGGCGTCGGGGCGCGCGGCGGCGCTCGCCCGGAACAGCTCGGCCAGCGTCTCCCGGCGGATCAGGTCGGGACGGGCCTCGCCCCGCAGCACCGCCCGGTCGCCCTCCCGCCCCTCGTCCGCCCGCGTCCGGCTCTCCTCGGCGAGACCGCTCATCCGATGCTCCGCTGCCGATTCCACGTGCTGCCCATTTCCGGATGGTCGAGACCCGCCGCGCCTGCGACGCGTGCGCGGCCCCCGCCGCGGTATCGCCCCATGCGCAAGACCCTTGGCGGTTTTGCGACGGGATTGGGCCGGTACGGGTGATTGTGGTCCGGCCTCCCCCGAGCCGGCCACGGAATCGTCCCATACACGGGATGGGTGCCCAGGAAAGGTGCCTCCGCAAACGCCGCGCGCCGGCCCGGGCGCATCGGCCCGCTTTCGGGTTCGCTCGGCTTTGCCCCGCGAGGGTGGAGAGGCCCCTCGGCCCGAAGCATACGATCGGAGCCCGTGTCAGCCCGTGACGAGGTGCAGCGCCCGCGAAGCGGGGGCGATCCGCACCCGCTGCCCCCAGCCGAACCCCAGAAAATCCTGTTCGATGCCGTCGGCGAAGACCACGCCGCCCTCGTTCATCCGCGATGTGACCACGAGGGGCGCCCCGGTCAGCTTGCCGGCCCGCAGCCGGGTGGCGGTGGCGACGCTGGGGAACGGCTCGCGCACCCAGAAGCCGACCGCCCGCTCCTGCGGCGCCAGCGACGGGCCGAGACGGGTCGCCTCGGCGATCGAGCGCGCCCAGCCGGTGGCGCCCGTGCCGGAGGCGACGATGAGGCCGCTGGAGGAGTGCTCCTCCATCTCATTCTCCTGCGCCTCGGTCTCCGACGCGTCCCGCGGCACCTCGATCCGGTAGCGGGCGGATTGGTGGCTGCGGTGGCCCACGAAGATCTCGTTGAGGGCGAACAGGCTCTGCCCGCCGTCGAGCACCGCCTGGACCATGGTGCGCCGCTCGATCCCCACCTCGCCCGCCGCGCTCGCCGGGAGCAGCCGGTCCAGACGCTCGACGGCGTGGCGCGCCAGCACCCCGTCGTAGAGGTCGGGCGCCGGGTTGACCCCGATCACCGGCTGCTCGGCCAGATATTTCGCGACGTTGGCGACCAGCCCGTCCTGGCCCAGGGCGACGACGACGTCGTCGGGGCCGAACAGGAAGCGGTCGAGATCGGCCCGCCGCACCAGGGTCTGGCGCCACTCCCCCGGCACCGCGGCCCGCGCCCGCGCCAGCGCGGCCTGGAAGCGCCCGTGGCGGGCCTCGACCTCGGCCAGCCCCTGGCCCCGGCTCTCGAGGAAGAAGCGCGCCTGCCCCCGCGTGGCGTGCCGGGCGATGAGCAGTTCGTAGTCGGTCTCGCGGGTGACGAAGACCGCCCGGGGGGTGATCGCGGCCATGGCCCCTTCCTCTAGCGCAGCGGGATGCCGCCGGACCGGCGGACCTCGCCGATCAGGGTGGCGAGCAGGTCCGGATTGATCGTGACGTGCTCGATCGTGTCGAGCTTGCCCGCCAGCGCCTGGGCGGCCAGCCCGAGCAGGGTGCCCGGCGCCACGTCGCGGTAGATCGCGATGCGGGCCTGCTCGGCCTCGGCGCGCGCGCCCTCGACCGCGCGGATGCGCTCGGCCTCCGCGCCCGCCGCGATGCCTTCCGCCTCGGCCCGCCCTTTCGCCCGGTTGCGGGCGTTCTGGGCCTCCTCGGCGATCAGCAGCGCCTCGCGCCGGGCCAGCTCGGTCTTGGTCGCGAGTTCGTTCTCGGCGATCGCCCGCTCCTTCTCCACGGCGAGCGCCCGGCGGGCGAAGGTGGCCTCGTCCGCCTTCTGCTGCAGCGCCTCGTAGGTCGGCGTCTGGAGCGCGCGCTCCAGCTCGCTCGACGGGGCGAGGTTGGTGAGCCGCACCGAGACCACGGCGACGCCGATCTCGGCCAGCGAGGGCTCGGCGGCGAGGGCTGCGTGCAACTGCCCGCGCAGCGCCTCCGGCCCGGCATCGAGCAGGGCGCGGACCGGCGCGCCGCCGAGGAATTGCAGCACGGTCTGGTTGGCGAGCCCGGCGATGCGCGCCTCGATCCGCTCAATCGGCTCGCCCTGGAGCCGGCCGGTGCGCAGGTCCAGCGAGAAATCGACCCGGGCGGCGAGCCGCTCGGGGTCCGCGACGTGCCAGCCGATGCTGCCCTGCACCGCGACCGCCTGGAAATCCTGGCTGCGGCCGCGCACGAACAGGGTCATCTCCCGGTCGTCCATGGGCAGTTCGCTGATGCTCGCCGTCTCCGGCCGGAACCAGAAGACGAGGCCGCGCCCGCTCTGGCGCGGGCGGCCGTTGCGGTAGCGGACGACGTAGTGGCTCGCCTCGCTCCGCAGCTGGGAGAGAACGCCGAAGCGGCGGATCGTGGCCATGTCAGTCTCCTTGTCGAGAGGGGTCTTGCGGGGCGGGATTGCAAAAGCGGTACAGCTCGGCCGGGCGGTAGGAGGTGCCCGCCTCGTGCCGCCCCGTGGGGGCGAGCCAGCCGCGGTCGAGCATCCGGCGGCGGAAGGCGGGCTTGTTCAGCGGCGTGCCGAGGATCGCCTCGTGCACGTCCTGGAGCTGGCGCAGGGTGAACAGCTCGGGCAGCAGCGCGAAGCCGACCTCGGAATAGTCGAGCTTTCCCCGCAGCCGCCGCAGGGCCATGGCCAGGATCTCGCCGTGGTCGAAGGCGAGGCTCAGCGCCTCGCCCGAGGCGGAGAGGGCCGTCGCCGGCCCGTCCGCCCCGGGCGGCACGAGCGTGGCCGGATGCAGGGCCGGCGCGCCGGCCAGCGCCTCGGCGAACGCGGCCTCCGTCAGCAGGGCGAGATAGGCCACCGTGACGATCCGCATGCGCGGATCCCGCTCCACGGCGCCGAAGGTGTAGAGCTGCTCCAGATGCGCGGGCGCGCCGCCCGCCTTCTCGCGCAGGACGCGCCCGGCGGCCGCCTCGAGCGCCTCGTCGATCCCGACGAAGCCGCCGGGGAGCGCGTGGCGGCCGGCATGGGGGTGCCGGTCGCGCCGCAGCAGCAGGACGGCGGGGCGTCCCTCCCGCAGCCCGATCAGCACCAGATCGACCGCGAGGGCGGGCCGCGCGTAGTCGGCCGGATCGTAGCGCGCCAGAAACGCGGATTCCGTCTCGGTCTCGCGCATGGGATCGACTCCGGAACGAGTAATATCCAATCTGCGAATTAGTTATGCGCGATGTGGATATATGTCAAGCGGAAGCGCCTGCCCGGTCCCTCGCCCCGCCCGACGGACCTCAGCCCCGGGGAGGGCCGAACTGGAACAGGGTCCCGCCGGCATTGGGGGAAATCGGCGATTGGTGCGTCGCAACCAAGCCGCCCCCCGGATCGTTCGGGATCGCACCACAACCCGCAAACGGGAGACACCGCCATGTCAGCCATGACCCTCCGCCTCGCCGCCGCCGCCGGCCTGCTCGCCCTGACGACCGGGCTCGCCGCCGCCCAGAATCCCGACCTGACCAAGAACCCCGAGAATACCGGCCGCGCGCCCACCGCGACGCAGGCCACCAAGGACGACAGCAGCCTCAAGGAGTGGCAGCTCGCCAAGTCGGCCAAGGTCGATCTGGCCAAGGCCATCGCCGCCGCCGAGGGCAAGGGCGAGGAGAAGGGCGGCAAGGCGATCGATGCCGACTTCGAGAAGGCCGACAGCAAGAACCCGGCCCATTACGCGATCAAGGTCGTGTACCCGAGCGGCAAGCTCGTCGAGCACGGCATCAACGCCGATACCGGCGAGGTCTACAAGTCCGAGAACCAGCCCTTCGAGCGCTACTTCACCCGCCTGAAGGTGAGCGACTTCCAGAACGCCAAGGTCTCGCTCAAGGACGCGATCGCGCTCGCCGAGAAGAAGGCGCCGGGCGGCAAGGCCTACGAGGCCGAGGTCGAGCGCGAGGGCAACGCCGTCGAGTACGAGATCAAGGTCGCGCTCGCCGACCGCGAGCAGGAGATCAAGGTCGGCCCGGACGGCACGGTGAAGAACGACTGATCAGGCTCCGGCCGGTCCGCCCGGCCGCGGCTTCCAGGGCCATTCCCGCACGGCAGGCCGGCTCCCCGATGGGGGCCGGCCTCGTCGTTTGGCCCCTCGGACGGCCTCCGATCGATGGCTTTGCAGGGCGGATGCCGTGCTCGGCTCAGGCCCAGCGCCAGCCACCGGGCTCGACGACGAGGACCTGCCCCTGGCGGATGCCCATGCGCGGGGCGGCGTAGATGTCGAGATGGCCGAGGACGACCAGGAGCGCCCGGGCGACGCCGCCATGGGCGACCATCACCGTGGGGCGGCGCAGCTCGGACACCGCCTCCTCCACCCGCGTCTCGACCATGGCGTAGCTCTCGGCCGTGTCGCCGCGGGGCCGGTAGCCCCAGCGGTCGCGGTCGCGCGCGGCGGCGCCCCCGGGATCGCGTCGCCGGATCTCGGCCCAGGTCCGCCCCTCCCAGGCGCCGAAGCCGATCTCCCGCAGCCGGAGATCGGTGCGGTAGCCCGCCGCCGGCAGGCCGATGCCGACGCGGATCGCTTCCATGGTGCGGCGGGTGCGGGTGAGCGGGCTCGCGACGTAGTCGGCGGTGGGCAGGGCCGCCCCGGCGATGCGGCGCAGGCGCTCGGCGGCCTCCTCGGCCTGGGCGAGGCCGCGGGCGTTGAGGTCGGTGTCGCGGTGGCCCTGGAGGCGCCCTTCCGCGTTCCAGTCCGTCTGGCCGTGGCGCACGAACCAGATCGTCGGGGCCCCGCTCACGCGACGGCTCCGCGGCATCCCCGCGAAAACCCCGACGCGCCGGATCGGGAACGGCGAAGGCGGCGCATCTGTTGGGGCTCCAAGCTTTTCCCTTCCTGCGGGGCCGCGCATCACGGTTCCGCGATCGGCTCCTGAGCGGGTAATCTTCGGCATGGCGCGCAAGAACGGCAAGGACGGCACCGGCCCGGGACCGGAGAAAGCGCGGGAAAGAAAGTCGCAGGCGGCGTGGCGCGACCATCCCCCCTCCTTCGCCGGATGGGCGCGGGCGGCGATCGCGGGCTCGGGTACCGCGCCGAGCCTGTCGCCCCATCTCCACCCCGTCCCGCCGCCGGCCGCGCCGGGCATCGTCACCGTCGAGCCGGGCGCGCGCTTCACCCTCGCCGCCGTCGATCCCGAAGCCAGCGGCGGCCTCGACAAGGCGGAGGCCAAGACGCTGCTGGCCGCGCAGCGCGACCGCATCCGGACGCTTCAGGAAAAGCTCTACGCCGAGCGCCGCCGCTCCCTGCTCGTGGTGTTCCAGGCGATCGACACCGGCGGCAAGGACGGCACCATCCGCAACGTGCTGGAGGGGGTGAACCCGCAGGGCTGCCGGGTCACCTCGTTCAAGGTGCCGAGCGCGCAGGAGCTCGATCAGGACTTCCTCTGGCGCTACCACACCCACGCCCCCGGCCGCGGCCTGATCGGCGTGTTCAACCGCAGCCACTACGAGGACGTGCTGGTGGTGCGGGTGAAGGGCCTGGTGCCGGAGGAGACGTGGCGCGAGCGCTACGGCCTCATCAACGACTTCGAGCGGCTGCTGACGCTCTCGGGCACGGTGATCCTGAAGTTCTTCCTGCACATCTCGAAGGATGAGCAGAAGGAGCGCCTGGAGGCGCGCCTCGCCGACCCGGAGAAGCACTGGAAGTTCGACCCCGCCGACCTCGTGGAGCGCAAGAGCTGGGACGCCTACCAGACCGCCTTCGACGACGCGCTGACCCGCTGCTCCACGCCCTACGCCCCCTGGCACGTGGTGCCGGCCAACCGCAAATGGGCCCGCAACGTGATGGTGGCCAAGACCATCGCCGACACGCTGGAGGCGATGGACCCGCGCTTTCCCGAGCCGCGCGAGGGGCTGGAGGGGATCAAGGTGCCGGATTGAGCGGGCCGTTCAACGCCCCGGAGGCGGGGCGATCCGCCGGAGGTCGTCGATGGCCGCGGCCGGGTCGAAGCCGAGGATCTCCGCCAGTGCGATGAACTCCACCACGTCGACGCGGCGCTGTCCGCTCTCGAGGCGGGCGACGAGCGACTGGTAGGCGCCGAGCCGGGCCGCGAGATCGCTCTGCGTCATGCCGGCCGCCTCGCGGCTTTTGACGAGGAGGTCGATCAGGGCGGCCTGACGCGCCGTACCGAGTGTCTTTGCCAATGCCCCCCCGCATGTCGAGAGGGGCTTCCGCTAATCTGTTTTTCGGATTATCTTAAAAACAGATAATCGGAGCACCAATGCGGGCATGCACGCGATGGAGACGGCTGTTCTCTGGGCAGCACACGGGCTCGCGATCCTGCCTCTTCTGATCGGCCTCGGCTGGACGCTTGCGGAGGGCTGGATAAGGCCGCGCTTGATCGCCCGATCCGAGATCGAGCGCTTGGCCGACGCGCTCATGGGGCGGTATCCCGACGACCCGGAACATGCCGCTTACGTGGAGGAGCAGGCCGCATGGTTCCGGTCGGAAACATTCGAACAGGGGAAGTGGAACCGCGTTCGCAGACTGCTCCGGAGGCGGCTCGCCTGACGGCGCGAAAAGAGCGCCTGAATCGTGCTCGCGGAAGGCCCCCCTAGGACGAAGGTGAACCGCACCGGGTTTCCCGAAATCGCGAAGACGGTATGGGTTCGCTCAAGCGAGTGGGAGACCTGCGCGGAGGAGACCTGGATGCCCGTCGTTCGCGAGATCGAGGCGGCCGGCTACCGCTCGCTCAAACACATCCGCTTTCCGGTCGGGCCGCTCTCGGTCTTCGTCGGCGGCAACGGCACCGGCAAGACCAACCTCTACCGCGCCCTCGGCCTGCTCCAGGCGGCGTCTGCCGGCGCGCTGACCCGGGCGCTCGCCGCGGAGGGCGGGATGGAATCGGTGCTCTGGGCCGGCACCCGCCGACGGGGCGAGCCCGCACGGGTGCGGCTCGGGGCCGAACTGTTCGACGACGCCACCGGCCAGAGCCACACCTACGCGGTGGAGGTCGGCCTCGTGCCGCAGGCGGGCGAGGAGATTTACGGGGCGGCCTTCGCCCGGGAGCCGCAGGTGAAGACCGAGCGCCTCGTCCTGCAGGCGGGCGCGCGGCCGGTCACCGTGCTCGACCGCGACGGCCCGGCGGGCTTCGTGCGCGACGAGGAGGGCCGCAAGCGCCCGTTCGGCACCGACCTGCTCCCGACCGAGACGGCGCTGGCCTCGCTTCGGGACGCGGCGCGCTTCCCCGAGATCCAGGTCGTCCGCCAAGCCATGGGCGCGTGGCGCTTCTACCACGACGTGCGCACCGATGCCGGCTCGCCCCTGCGCCGCCCCTGCCTCGCGGTGACGACGCCGACCCTGTCCTCCGACGGTGCCGACCTCGCCGCGGTCTTCGCCACGCTGGCCCATATCCGCGGCGACACCGCCGACCTCGACGCGGCGGTCGCCGACGCCTTCCCCGGCGCCCGCCTCGTTCTGCCGCCGCCGGAGCGCGAGGCCCGGTTCGGCCTGATCTTCTCGGAATATCCCAAGCGGGTGTTTGAGGCCTCCGAACTCTCCGACGGCACGCTGCGCTTCCTCGCGCTCGCGGGCGCGCTACTCGCCTACCGGCTGCCGCCCTTCCTGGCCCTGAACGAGCCCGAGACCAGCCTGCACCCGGACCTGATGGAGCCGCTGGCGCGGATGATCGCGCGGGCGGCGCAGCGCAGCCAGGTCTGGCTGGTGACCCATTCCGAGCGCCTCGCGGCCGCGGTGGCCGCCCATGGCGGCGTGCGCCCGCGCGTCGTGCTCAAGCGCGAGGGCGCGACCTGGATCGAGGGTCTGCGGCTCGCCGGGGATTTTTCGCAGAACGAGGAGGATTGAGGGATGCGGGTCGCGATTCTCAGCCTGCTGACCGGGCCGGTCGCCCCGCTCGGGGACGGGGGCGCCACCAGCGCCATCGCCAAGGGGCCGGTGGCGGGTCCGGTCGCGGTGGGGCGGCTGGGTCTCGCGGGCGACGCGCAGGCCGACCGCCGCTTCCACGGCGGCCCGGAAAAGGCCGTGCACCACTACGCCCTCGATCACGCCGCGGCTTGGCGCGCGGAACTGCCCGGTTTGCCCGAGCTGCTGGAGCGGCCCGGCGCCTTCGGCGAGAACGTTTCGACGATCGGCCTCACCGAAGCGGAGATCTGCGTCGGCGACCTGTGGCGGGCGGGCAGCGCCCTGCTTCAGGTCTCGCAGGCGCGCCAGCCCTGCTTCAAGCTCAACCTGCGCTTTTGCGTGCCGGACATGGCCCGGCGGGTTCAGGCGAGCGGGCGCACCGGCTGGTACTACCGGGTGATCGAGACCGGCACCGTGGCGGCGGGCGACACTCTGGACCTCGTGGAGCGCCCTCACCCGGACTGGCCGCTGGCGCGGCTGCTGCACCACTTTTACGTGGACCGCCTCGATGCGGCGGCTTTGCGGGCCATCGCCGCCCTTGAGCCGCTCTCGGAATCCTGGCGCGCCCTGGCCGCCCGTCGCCTCGCGAGCGGAGCGGTGGAGGATTGGCGCCGGAGGCTCGGGGAAGCGGGATGAGGCCCAGAGCATCGTCCCGAAAGGTGGCCACCGGCTTTCGGAAAAAAGACGATGCGAAACAAGAGGCGAGACCATCGTGCCGGATACGATATCCGGCACGATGGTCTAGTCGCGATCGCGGGTGATGTCGGGCGCGTCCGGGTTCTTCATGCCGACGACGTGGTAGCCGGCATCCACGTGCAGGATCTCGCCGGTCATGCCGCGGGACATGTCGGAGAACAGGTAGGCCGCGGTCTCGCCGACCTCCTCGATGGTCACGGTCCGGCGCATCGGCGCGTTGTACTCGTTCCACTTGAGGATGTAGCGGAAGTCGCCGATCCCCGAGGCCGCCAGCGTCTTGATCGGACCGGCCGAGATCGCGTTGACGCGGATCTGCTTCGGGCCGAGATCGGCGGCGAGGTAGCGCACGGAGGCTTCCAGCGCGGCTTTCGCGACGCCCATCACGTTGTAGTGGGGCATCCACTTCTCGGCGCCGTAATAGGTCAGGGTCAGCATCGAGCCGCCCTCGCGCATGATCTTTTCCGCGCGCTGCGCCACCGCCGTGAAGGAGTAGCAGGAGATCAGGAGCGACTTGGTGAAGTTCGCCTCCGAGGTCTCGAGGTAGCGGCCGGTCAGCTCGTCCTTGTCGGAGAAGGCGACGCAGTGGACCACGAAGTCGATCCCCTCGGGGAAGGCTTCGGCGGTCGCGGCGAAGACGGCATCGATCGAGGCCGGATCGGTCACGTCGCAATGGCCGACGACCCGGGCGTTCAGCTCCTTGGCCAGCGGCTCGACACGCTTCTTGAGCGCCTCGCCCTGGTAGGTGAAGGCGAGCTCCGCCCCGTGCGCGGCGGCGCTGCGCGCGATGCCCCAGGCGATCGAGCGATTGTTGGCCACCCCCAGCACCAGCCCGCGCTTGCCCGCGAGCAGCCCGCCCGGCTTCTGATCCGACATGCCTCACCTTCGCTTCGGCCGCGCGGGCACCTTCCAACGGGGAGGGCCCTGCGCCGGGGCCTCCTTAGCGGAGGGCCGGCGGAGGGGGAAGCCTGCTTGGTTTCTTCGCGGGCCGGGTGCCACGCTCGATCGCCGACGCCGGGGGCCGGTCTCGGGGCCCGTCTCAAAGCCGGTCTGCCTTGAGATGGGCCCTGCGCCAGCCGGCTGGAGAGGCGCCGGCGGGCGCTCAGGCCGTGCCGGCCTTCGCCTCGCGGCGGCGGCGGGCATAGTCGGTCAGCGCCGCATCCTCGCCCGCGGGCAGGACGATGGCGGTCGTCGCGAACAGGTCGCCGGACGTGCCGTCCTTCTTCGGCAGGCCTTTGCCGCGCAGGCGGAAGGTGCGGCCGGAACTGGTCATCGGCGGCACCTTCATCTCGACCGCCCCGGTGAGCGTCGGCACGCGCAGGGCCCCGCCGAGCACCGCGTCCTCCAGCGGCAGATCGACGGTGGCGCGCAGATCCGCCCCCTCCAGCTTGAACACGGGATGGGGCTGGATGCGGATGGTGAGCAGCACGTCGCCGGGCTCCCCGCGGGGGCCGCCCGGGCCGCCGAGGCCCCGCAGGCGGATGGTCTGGCCGTCGACGACGCCCTTGGGGATCATCACGTCGACGTCGCGTCCGCCCGGCAGGCCGATGCGCATCTTCTCCTCGCCCGCGACCTGCTCCAGCGAGACGCTGAGTTCGGCCGCCACGTCGTCGCCGCGCACGGGACCGCCGCGGCCGGCCCCCGGCCCGGCCCCGCCCGCGCGAAACGCCTCGCCGAAGATGTGGCTGATGAAGTCCTCGCCGATGCCGCCGGGCCCTGCCCCGCTTGCGCCGCCGCCGCCCCGCGCGCGGGTAAAGCCTTCGAAGTCGAAGCCGCCGCCACCGCCGCGTCCGCCGCCGAAACCGGAGAAGCCTTCGAAGCCGGTCGCCCGGGGCTTGCCCTCGGCATCGATCTCGCCGCGGTCGAACTGGCCGCGCTTCTCCTTGTCGCCGAGGATCTCGTAGGCCGTGTTCGCTTCGGCGAAGCGCTCCTTGGCCTTCGGGTCCTTGTTGCTGTCGGGGTGGTAGGCCTTGGCGAGCTTGCGGAAGGCCTTCTTGATCTCGGCCTCGCCCGCGCCCTTGGGCACACCCAGAACGTCGTAGGGGTTTCGCATCGGGGCTCTTTTGAAGGGATCGCAGCCGTACAGGGATACGGCCTCTGCCGCTCGGCGACAACGTGGGAAGGGCGTTGCGGTTCTGCAACACCCCGGCGGGCCGCATTCACCGATCCGTGCATGTTTTTCGCGCGAGCCTCGGCCGGGGGGGCACGGCCCCCGTGGAAGCGGGCCGGTTGCTTCGAGGAATCACCCTCGGGGCGCCAGGATGGCGACATGACACCCTCTCCGGGGGGCCGTATAACGGCGGACGCCAAGCTCCGCCGCCGGCCGCAATGATCCACCGCCCCGAGAGCTCCCTCACGCCGGACACTTCCGATCCGGCTCGCCTTGCCGAGCTCGAAGCCTTCGAGATCCTCGACACGGTTCCCGAGGAAGGGTTCGACGATGCGGTGCAGATCGCGCGGCTGATCTGCCATGCCCCGGTGGCCCTGATCAGCCTCGTCGCGGCCGACCGGCAATGGTTCAAGGCGCGGGCCGGATTCCCGGCCTGCGAGACCGATCTCGGCCGCTCCGTCTGCGCCTACGCGCTGAGCGAGCCGGATCTGCTCGTCATCCCCGACCTCTCCGCCGATCCGCGCACCCGCAACAACCCCCTGGTGACGGACGAGCCGCATATCCGCTTCTATGCCGGCGCGCCCCTGCGCAGTCCGAGCGGGCGCGTGATGGGGAGCCTGTGCGTGATCGACCACCGGCCCCGGCCGGAGGGGCTGACGGAGGCGCAGCAGGACGGCCTGCGCCGGCTGGCGCGCCAAGTGATGATCCTGCTGCGCGAGCGCCGCCAGCTCGCCCGAATGCAGGCGGCCGAGGTGCTGACGCGGGCCGCCGCAGCCCGCCGAGCCGCGCTGATCGAACTGGGCGACCATCTGCGCGACCGCCGCACGGTCGAGGAGATGACGGCGACGGCCGCCGAGATCGTCGGCCGGACCCTGAACGGCAGCCGCGCCGGGTATGGCGAGCTGGACGCGGGCGGCCGGTTCGTCTCGATCCCGCGGGACTGGTCCCTGCCCGGCGAGGCCAGCCTGGTCGGCCGGCACCGCCTCGCCGACGACGGCATCCTCGGCCCGGTGATCGAGCGCGGCGACACCCTGGTGGTCTCGGATGTCGGGACGGACGCGCGGACCGCCGACCACGCCGCGCCGTTCGGCGCCATCAACATCACCGCCATGCTCAACGTGCCGGTGCGCGAGCGCGGGCGCACGGTCGGCCTGCTGTTCGTTCACAGCCCCACGGTCCGGGCCTGGGCGCCGGAGGAGATCGCCTTCGCCCGCAACGTGGCCGACCGCGTGCAGGTCGGGCTCGCGCGCCTGCGGGCCGAGGAGCGGCAGGCCGTGCTCAACAAGGAGCTGGCCCACCGGCTCAAGAACACGCTGGCCATCGTGCAGTCGATCGCGACGCAGACGCTGCGGGGCGTCGCCGAGCGCCCGCTGGTCGAGGCGTTCGAGCGGCGGGTGCTGGCCCTGTCGCGCGCCCACGACGTGCTGATGCAGAGCAGCTGGAACGCCGCCCGGATGCGCGCCGCGATCGAGAGCGTCCTGGCGATGCAGGCCGACCCCGACAGCTACGCGCTCGACGGACCGGATCTCGACATCTCTTCGCAGGCGGCGCTGTCGCTGTCGCTGCTGCTGCACGAACTGGCCACCAACGCGCTCAAGTACGGCGCCCTGTCGGCGGGCACGGGGCGGGTGCGCGTCACGTGGCACGTCGAGGAGGGCCAAGCTCCCGCCCAAGCCCCCATCCTCGTGCTCGGCTGGACCGAGCGGGGCGGCCCCGGCGTCACCGCGCCGAGCGGACGCGGCGGCTTCGGCTCGAAGCTGATCCGCATGGGCCTCGTGGGAACGCGGGCCGCCGACATCCGTTACGACGCGGTGGGCCTCAGCGCCGAGTTCCGCGCGCCGCTCGCGGACATGCAGCCTCAGGCCGACTGATTCCCATGGCGCAGGTCCAAGCTCCCCCGTCGGTCCCGCCGCCGGCCCATGTCCTCATCATCGAGGACGATCCCATCCTGATGATGGCGCTGGTCGAGTTCGTCGAGGATGCCGGCTGCGTCGCGATCGAGGCGTCCACGGCGGCCGAGGCGATCGGCACCCTGGAAACCCGCCTCGACATCCGCGTGGTGCTGACCGACCTGGATCTGCGCGGCTCGCGCGCCGGGATGACGCTCGCCTCGGCGATCCGCGACCGCTGGCCGCCGATCGAACTGCTGATGGTATCGTCCCAGCCCTGGGAGGCGGCGCAGATCCCCGCGCGCGGCATCGTGCTCGGCAAGCCGTTCGACCGGCGCCGGATCGTGGCCGCACTCCAGAAATCCGCAGCTGAGCGCCCGCCCCGTGAACGGCTTCAGGGCGCGTCCGGTCCGGCGGGGCGATAGCCGGGCGTGCCGGCCGCGCGCGCCCGCACGGCGGCGATCAACGCCTCGAAGGCCGGGGCGGTGAGGGTGCGGCTCGCCGCGAGATAGTAGGTCTCCCAGCCCACCGACAGGAAATCGAGGCCGAGCCGGTCGGCCGCCGCCCGCACGCCGAGTCCGGCATCGGCCGCCCCGCAGGCGATCACGGCCGCGACCGCCTGATGCGTGAACTCCTCGACCGCGTAGCCGTGGATCGCGTCCGCGGAGAGGCCGGCCTCCGCCAGCATGCGGTCGAACCAGTTGCGCGTGCCCGATCCCCGCTGGCGGTTGACGTAGCGCACGCCCTGCGCGGTCAGGTCGGCGAGGCTGCGGATGCCGAGCGGGTTGCCGGGGGCGAGCAGAAGTCCCTGCTCGCGCTCGAACAAGGGGTGCGACACGAGCCCGGCGCTCGCATCGAGGCCGGAGAAGGGAAGGTCGGCCTGCTCGGGCGTCAGGGCTCCGCAGTGGAATCCCGCCGCATCGACGCCGCCGTCGAGGAGGAGCTTCACCGCCACGCTGCTGCCCATCACCGACAGCTCGATCTCGCCGTGCTCGGCCGGGATCTCGCGCAGGATTTCGATCAGCAGCGGATCGTGACTGGCCGCGAGTCGCAGCGCTCCGGCCCGGCCGGTGAGCAGACGCCGCAGACGGTGCTCGATGGCGCGGGTCTCGCGCCCGAGGCTCGCATCCAGCCCCGAGACCGCGGAGGCGAAGGCTTCCGCCAGGGTGGAGCCGAACTCCGTGAGTTCGGAGCCCTGGCCGCGGGTCTTGCGCACGAGCGGATGGCCGAGGGCGGCTTCGTAGGCCTGCAGCCGCGCCCAGGCCGCGCGATAGGACAGGCCGAGGGTCTCGGCGAAGCCCTTGATCGAACCCGTCCGCTCGATGGCCTCGAACACCACCATCAGATCGCGCACCTCAAGCACGCTCGAACCGATCTGCACCGTGCCGCCGAGCCGGAAGGCCACGGCGACGGAGACCTTATCGGCAGCTCCGTTCATATTGATGGGTCTCCAATAGTCGTACACATCAGATAGCGCGAAAGCCGGAGACGTGTCGCGGCTCGGCCGACCGATGTCCCCGCGCTTCGCCATGCAGACGCAGCGCGGCCGACCTCAGATGCCCTCAGACCTCTTCGTCTCCTATCTCCCTGCCGGATCGGGCCGATCCGGCTCCCCCCTGGCCGCCCGGCGCGCGGCGGTCGCCCGCTACGTCCGCGGACGCGGGCGGCTGGCCGGGGAGGTCGTCGAGACCGGAGCGGAGCGTCAGGGCTCGGAGCAGCCGGGCCTGCGCGAGGCGCTGACCCTGTGCCGCTTGCGCGGCGCCACGCTGCTGATGGCCGAACTCGGCGCCTTTGCCGAGGACCCCGCCTGTCTGCGCCACCTGAGCGCCGAGCTGCGCCGCCTGGATCTGCGCTTCGCCGCCGCCGACAGCCCCGAGGCCAGCGAGCTGACGCTCGGCATCATGGCGGCCCTGGCCGAGGCCGAGGACCGCTTGGGCGTGAGCCGCACCCCGGAGACGATGGCGCGCCGCCACGAGTTCTACGCACGGGTCACGGCCGAATGGCGGGCGAAGCCGCCGGCCGGGAAGGGCGGCGCGCCCGCCTCCATACCTGCCTCCAGGCCCGCCTCCGGGGCCGTTCGGCCCGCCGCTGCGGCGGATCACGGGAGTCTCGCGGCGCCCGCGCAGCGCAGCCGCGCGCGGGCGGAGCAGGTCGCGCCGATCCTGAGCGAGATCCGCGCCGCCGGCGCCCTGACGCTGGAGCAGGTCGCCAACGCCCTCAACGCCCTGGGCGTCCCCTCGGCGCGGGGGAACCGCTGGTACCCGATGCAGGTGACGCGGGTCGAGAAGCGCCTGGCCGCCGGGCGCGCGGCACACGCCGTCGAACACGCTCTTCACGCCTGATTTCGTGACCGAAATCGGGGTCGATCCGGAACTTCGAGGGATGGCTGCTTCTCTGACCGTCGGCGACCTCTTCAAGGCCAAGGCCGTCACCGACGAGCAGGTGAACACGGCGGTCGAGACCTATCTGACGAAGCCCGAGACATCGGCCCATCCGATCGCGGAGGGCTACACGGTCGACCTCGCCGCTGCCGTCGAGGGGCATGGCTGGGCGAGCCAGATCGCGGCCAACCCCGCGATCAACCCCGTGCTGAGGCGGGCGGCGGTCCAGACGGCGATCCTGCTGGCGCGGGCGCGCAAGGCGCGAACCGTGCGCCGGAAGGATCGAACCGCGCCCCCGGCCTGAGGGATGACGCCGGCCCGGCCCGCCGGGATCGAACCGTTCCGGGCGGGGATGGCGCCGGATCAGGATTTGGCCGAGCGCAGCCGCTTCAATTCCCACTCGCCTCCGGAGGGCTTGCAGCCGGTGCCGCGCACGAAGCGGCTTTTGACGCCGCCCTTGGCACTGCTGTTGGCGCCCCCGACCACGGAGGCGAGGAAGTCGCGGCAGATCTCGTCGCCCGCCACGTAGGGCAGGCCGGTCGGGTTGACCGAGCCGCGCATCGCGGTCTCCGGGTTTTCCCACTTCACCGGGCGCCCGTTGCCCTGCGGATCGAGGGCGACCGAGAGCGCCGCGTGGGCGCGCCGCCAATCCTCGGTGTCGAGGTCGCCGCCGAAGCTCGCGGGGCGCTTCGGGATGCTGCCGGTGACCAGGGGTTCGGGTGCGGTCGGCGCCTCCTCCGCCCTGAAGGACAGGATCGGTCCGCTGCAGCCCACGCAGGCGGCCGAGAGGGCGGTCGCGAGGCCGGCCGTCAGCAGGCGCCCTGCGATCCCGGACACGGATCGGGAGGCGGGTGCCGCCGGCTGGACTTTGCGCGGGACTTTACACAGACGCAGACGCATTACACCTGAACTCGAGGCATACGGGGAGTCCGACAGGGTGTGCCGCCCAACGTCGGTGCCCCCCGACCCGGCTGCCACAGGGAAGAAAATGGCCAGCGATCGGTTAAGAGACGGTGATCCCGACGGACATGCGGTCCACCCTGAGGATTTCACGTTGTCGTCAGATCCCTGGGCGCTGTTCGCCGCCTGGATGGCGGAAGCGGAAGCCTCCGAGCCCGTGGACGCCAACGCCATGGCGCTGGCCACCGCCGGCCCCGACGGCCTGCCCGACGTGCGGGTGGTTCTGCTGAAGGGCCTCGATCCCCGCGGGCTCGTCTTCTACACCAACGCGGAATCGGCCAAGGGCGGACAGCTCGCCGCCAATCCGCAGGCCGCGACCGTGCTCTACTGGAAGTCGCTCGGCCGGCAGATCCGCGCCCGCGGGCCCGTCTCCCCGGTCACGCCCGAGGAGGCCGACGCCTATTTCGCCAGCCGCCACCGGGACAGCCGCATCGGCGCCCATGCGAGCCGGCAGTCGCGCCCGCTCACCGACCGCCCGACCCTGATGGCCGAGGTCGCCGCGCTCGCGCAGCACTACGAGGACGGCCCGGTGCCGCGCCCCGAGCACTGGCTGGGCTACCGCATCGCGCCGGTGCAGCTGGAATTCTGGCAGAACGGCGCCTACCGCCTGCACGACCGGGTGCGCTTCACCCGGGCGGGCGACGGCTGGACCCGGGCGCGGCTCTATCCCTGAAATCCCTCCGCGAGGGGAGGCCGGTCAGGCCATCACCGAGCGGATCGCCGAGACCAGCCCTTCCTCGGAATAGGGCTTGCGGATGAACAGGCCGGCCGGCGGCACGTCGCCGGGCGCGGGCCGCACCTTGCCCGAGGTGATGATGATCCCGATTCCCGGCCAGCGCCGGGCGATGCAGGCGGCGAGCTTGATGCCGTCGATGCCCAGCGGCATGTCGATGTCGGTGACGACGACGCGCACACCCTCCCCCGCATCCTCCCCCTCGTCGAGCACACGGATCGCCGCGTTGCCGTTGGAGGCCTCGCAGGTCGCGTAACCCGCATCCTGGATCATCTCGACCGCGGCCTGACGGGTGACGATGTCGTCCTCGACGACGAGCACGACCGGCCTCGCTTCCGCTTCGCTCACGCGCTTCATGCCCCCCCGAAATGCCCGCAAGCCTCGTCCCCCGCTCGCACGAAGGCCGGACGGGGGCAAGCGCACGATGGCCTTCCTGGGCCTTCGTGCGCGCGGAGGTAACGGGCGCGAGGCGCCGGGCGTTTCGTGAAAGCGGCTTTTCGGGCGCCTTTCGCAATGCAGCGCCGACCCTGGATTTCCGGCCGGGCGCAGCTTAGACCATGTGTCGAAGGCCCGCGCTCGCGCGCTCACCGCGGCGCTTTTTTTAAAGCGGGCAGCGAGGAACCGGCCTTGGCCTCATCCAACGACCGTCGACGGGTGATGCTGCTCACCGGCGCCAGCCGGGGCATCGGGCACGCCACCGTCAAACGCTTCTCCGCCGCGGGCTGGCGGGTCATCACCTGCTCGCGCCACCCCTTCCCCGAGAACTGCCCCTGGGAGATGGGACCGGAGGACCACCTCCAGGTCGATCTGGCGGATGCGGCCGACACCGTGCGCGGCGTGCGGGAGGTGGCCGAGCGGCTCGCCGCCGAGGGCGGCCTGCTGCACGCGCTCGTCAACAATGCCGGCATCTCGCCCAAAGGCCCGGAGGGCGAGCGCCTGGGCGCGCTCACCACCGAGTACGAGGACTGGGCCCGCGTCTTCCAGGTGAACTTCTTCGCGCCGATCCTGCTGGCGCGGGGCCTGTGCGACGAGCTGACCCGGGCGCGCGGCTCGATCGTCAACGTCACCTCGATCGCCGGCTCGCGGGTCCACCCCTTCGCGGGCGCCGCCTACGGCACCTCGAAATCGGCGCTCGCCGGGCTGACCCGGGAGATGGCCGCCGATTTCGGGCCGCTGGGCGTGCGCGTCAACGCGATCTCGCCGGGCGAGATCGACACCTCGATCCTCTCGCCGGGCACCGACAAGCTCGTGCAGCAGATCCCGCAGCGCCGGCTCGGCACGCCCGACGAGGTGGCCAAGGCGATCTACTTCCTCTGCACCGAGGCCTCCTCCTACGTGAACGGCGCCGAACTCCACATCAACGGCGGCCAGCATGTTTGACCGCCGGGCGGCGCTCGCCGCCCTGCTGTGCCTGGCGACCCTCCCCGCGGGGGCGCAGGCCGCGCGGGTCGAGCCGGTCGCCCTGCCCTTCGCCGTCAAGGCAATGCGCGGCCCCGGCAGCGAGGTCGCCCTCTCGGTCGCGACCTCGGGGCTGCTGCCGCTCGCCCGAGCCCCCGCCAGCGCCGACCCGAAGGCCGCGGGCCCGGCCTCGCCGCCCCCCATCGTCGTGGTCTGGGGCGAGGGCGGCGGGGCCGTGCTCAGCCTGGAGGGCGAGACCCTGCGCACCACGCTGATCGGCGCGGAAGCCGTCGAGGGCTTCGCCGCCGCCGAGACGCCGCGCGGGGCCGTGCCCGGCTCGCGCCGCGCCCTCGACGGACCCTTGAGCGCCTACCTCACCGGGCCGACCCGGGCACTCGGCGGCGCGCCGGGCCAGGGCGCGGTCTTGACCCTGCGCGAGCGCCAGCCTCTGGGCGTCACCGCCGAGCCCAAGGCGGTGCCGGTGACGACCCACACCCTGGCGCCGGGCGAGGCCAGCGTCTTTGCCGGCCGCACGCCCCGCATCACCCGCCTCGACGGCCGCCCGGCGGTGGTCGCCGTGACCGCGCAGGGGCCGGCGGGCTCCGCCCTCGCGCTCGCGCACAAGGGGGCGGACGGCGCCTGGACGCTCGCGGCCGCCGCGCCGCCGCAGGCCGGCCGGGGTCCTGAGGGCGCGCCGCTCGCGCTCGCCGGGCTGGCCGACTTCGCCGGGACCGGCACGCCCCAGATCGCCGCGATCCGCGCCCCCGAGGGCGAGGGCGTGCTGCAGTTCTGGCGCATCGCCGACGGGACTTTCAGCCTCGCGGGCGAGCTGCCGGGCTATGCCGGCCCGGTGGCGGGCGAGGAGGCCGACCTCGCCGCCGCCGTGCCCAGGGGCGGCCACCCACCCGAACTCGCCCTGCCGGTGGCGGGCCGCTTGGCGCTCGCCCTCGTCTCCGCGAAGGGCGGCGCCCCCCGCGAGCGGCTGCGCCTGCCCCTGCCCGCCCCGGCCGCCCACGGCGTCGCCGTGCTCGACGCGGGCGGGAGCGCCAAAACGATCCTCGTCGGCCTCGCCGACGGGCGCCTCGTCGCGGTGGCGGCGGACGCACCATGAGCGGGTCTTCGGAGGAAGACGGGCGGCTGTTTCCGGCCCGCCCGCTGATCGGCGTGTCGGTCGCGGTGATCCGCGAGGGGCGCGTGCTGCTCGCCGCCCGGGCCAACGAGCCGATGCGCGGCGTCTGGACCCTGCCGGGGGGCCTCGTGGAGGCCGGCGAGTCGCTCGCCGCGGGCGCCCTGCGCGAGTTGCGCGAGGAGGTCGGGTCGCTCGCCGAGGTGGTCGGCCCGAGCCTGACGCCCACCGAGATCATCCTGCGCGACGAGGCGGGCCGTGTCCGCCACCATTACGTGATCCACCCCCACGCCGCCCTGTGGCGCGGGGTCGAGCCGGAGCCGGGGCCGGAGGCGCTGGCCGTGCGCTGGGCCAGCCTCGACGAGATCGCGGGCTTGCCCACCACCCCGGGACTGATCGACACCCTGCGCGAGGCGTTCACCCGGGTGAAGCAAGATTGGATAGCGGGAGACGGCAGGGCATGAGGCGCGGCGAACGGGGCGTCCGCGCGGGCGGGGCGAGGCTGCGGCTCGCCGCGCTGCTGGCGCTCGTCCCCTTGACGCTCCTCCCCCTGGCCGAGGCAACGGCCCAGCAGCGCTCGGCGCCGGCCCGCTCCGCGACGAAGCCGCAGGAAAAGGAGAAGGAGCCTCCGCCGCCCGCCGAGCCGCCGCCCGCACCCTACGACCGCGACCTGCTGCGGCTCTCCGAGATCGTCGGGGCGCTGGCCTTCCTGCGCAATCTCTGCACCGCGCCCGACGCCGCCGAGTGGCCGGCCCGGATGAAGGCGATCCTCGACACGGAAGGGGTGACGCAGAGCCGCCGCGACCGGCTGGCCGGCGCCTACAATCGCGGCTTTCGCGGCTACAGCCTGACCTACCGGGTCTGCACTCCGGCCGCGGGCGAGGCGGCGCGCCGCTACATCGCCGAGGGCGAGCGCCTCTCGCACGCCATCGCCGGGCGATTCGGGGGGTAAGCGTGGCCGCGAAGCCGCGCCTGTGGCGGGCGCGACACAGGACCGGGTCGTTGCGAAAATCGATCGCAATTGCGCATCGGCGTTAACCTCTTCGCAATTCCCGGCTTCCCGGCCCGTGAAGGCTGCCGTATCGTGGCGATGTCTTGCCGGCACCGTTCCGGCCGAGAAGCGAAGCCGCCCGCCATGATCCACGATACCGACACCGCTGCCTTCGACATCGATGCGGAGAGCAAGCGCCTCGCGCTCGGCCTCGTGACGGAGGCCTTCGCGGAAGGCTGCCTCGACGGGATCGACGGCGACTGCATGGCCCAGGCCGCCCTGTTCGCGGCCTTCCAGGAGCTGGTCGCCACCTACGGCGAGGACGCGACCGCCCGCTACGCCGAGACCCTGCCCGAGCGCATCCGCGGCGGCGGCTTCACCACGACGCTGCAGCATTGAGGAAAGCGATGTCGGTCACGCCGGCATCGATGACGAGAATCCCGTAGCCCATCCTCGCCCTGAGCCGCCGCAGCGCAGCGGCGGCCTCGAAGGATGGGACGATTCCCGGCGGATCCGTTCGGCTTCCTTCGTCATGGCGAGGCGGAGCCGAAGCCATCCAGTGCTCCGAATGATCCGGAGATACCGCGCCCTGGATCGCCTCGCTGCCGCTCGCGATGACGAAAGTGGGCCGAACCCGAAGCGTTCAACCGGAGATGGGAAGAGGCGGCGCGAAGCAGATCCGCCCCGTCACCGTGCGGCGGGCAACGCCTCCTCGAACACCACCGCCTCGCCCCGCGAGGGGTTGGCCAGTTCGCCCTGCCACATCACCGGCGTGCCGCGCACCACCGTGCCCACCGGCCAGCCGGTGACGGTCACGCCGTCATAGGGCGTCCAGCCGCATTTCGAGGCGATCCACTCGTTGCGGATGGTCTCGCGGCGCTTGAGATCCACCACGGTCACGTCGGCGTCGTAGCCGAGCGCCAGCCGCCCCTTCCGGGCGATGCCGAACAGGCGCTTGGGGCCGGCGCTCGTCAGGTCCACGAACCGGGCGAGCGAGAGCCGTCCGGCCGCCACGTGGTCGAGCATGATCGGCACCAGCGTCTGCACGCCGGTCATGCCGGAGGGGGAATCCGGGTAGGGCTTGGCCTTCTCCTCCAGCGTGTGCGGCGCGTGGTCGGAGCCGAGCACGTCGACCACGCCCTGGGACAACCCGCGCCAGATCCCGTCGCGGTGGGCCGCGTCGCGCACCGGCGGGTTCATCTGCACCAGCGTGCCGAGCCGGGCATAGGCCTCCGTGCCGTCGAGCGTCAGGTGGTGCGGCGTCGCCTCCACGCTGGCGACGTCCTTGGCCTCGGCGAGGATCGGCATCTCGTCGGCCGTCGAGATGTGCAGGATGTGGATGCGGGCCCCCGTCTCCCGCGCCAGCGCGATCAGGCGCTGCGTGGCCTTCACCGCGACCTCGGGCGAGCGCCAGACCGGGTGCGAGGCGGGATCGCCGGGAACGCGCAGACCCTTGCGGTCGCGCAGCATCGGCTCGTCCTCGGAATGGAAGGCGGCGCGTCGGCGGATGCGGCTCAGGATCTCGCGCACGCCGGCATCGTCCTCGACCAGCAGCGAGCCGGTGGAGGAGCCGATGAACACCTTGATCCCGGCCGCGCCCGGCAGGCGCTCGAGCTCGGCCACCGCGCCCGCATTCTCGTGGGTGCCGCCGACCCAGAAGGCGAAGTCGCAATGCATCCGGTGATGGGCGCGGGCCACCTTGTCGGCGAGCGCCTGCGCGCTCGTCGTCTGCGGGTTGGTGTTGGGCATCTCGAACACCGCCGTGACGCCGCCCATCACCGCCGCGCGCGAGCCCGTCTCCAGATCCTCCTTGTGGTCGAGGCCGGGCTCGCGGAAATGCACCTGGCTGTCGATCACCCCCGGCAGGAGGTGCAGGCCGCGGCAATCGCGCCGCTCGGCGGCCGAGGCCCCGGACAGATCGCCGATGGCCGCCACGCGTCCGGCGCGGATGCCGAGGTCCGCGCGATGCTCGCCATCATGGTTCACCAGCGTGCCGCCGGACAGGACGAGGTCCAAGGGGGCTTCAATCGGGGCTTCGATCGGCGCTTCCATCGGGCTCTCCCGGTTCGTTTGTCGCGATTGAGACGCGGATGGGCGCGGCTTATGTCAGGCGTCCCACGCGCGCAACGCCGCCATCCCTTTGCCGCGCCCCGAGGAGATGCCATGCCGATCGCCCTGCTGCCGGACCGCGCCGTCATCGCCGTCTCGGGTCCGGACGCGCTGCCCTTCCTGCAAGGCATCCTCACCTGCAACGTCGAGACCCTGCCGGAGGGCGAGGCGCGGCTCGGCGCGCTGCTGACGCCGCAGGGCAAGATCCAGTTCGATTTCCTGGTGTCCCGCGCCGGGGACGGTTTCCGTCTCGACGCGGCGGCCGAGCGCGTGGCCGACCTCGTCAAGCGGCTCGGGCTCTACCGGCTGCGGGCCAAGGTGAGCGTCGCCGCCGACCCGACCCTGGGTGTGGCCGCCGCCTGGGATGGCTCCGAGACCGCCGCCGAGACGGCCCGCATGCGCGACGGGCGCCTGCCCGCGCTGGGCGAGCGGCTGTATTTCGAAGCGGGCGCCTTCTCGGCGGATGCGGCGGAAGACGATTACCACGCCCACCGCATCGGCCTCGGCGTACCGGAGGGCGGACGCGACTTCGCCCTCGGCGACGCCTTCCCGCACGAGGCGCTGATGGACCAGCTCGGCGGCGTCGACTTCAAGAAGGGCTGCTATGTCGGCCAGGAGGTCGTCTCGCGCATGCAGCACCGCGGCACCGCCCGCACCCGCATCCTGCCCATCGTCTACCGCGACGGCCCGGCGCCGCCCCCCGGCACGGAGGTGACCGCGGGCGCGCGCAGCCTGGGCGTCACCGGCAGCGCGGCCGGCGGGCGGGGCCTCGCCGCGATCCGCCTCGACCGCCTCGGCGACGCGCTCGCCGCCGGCGAACCCGTGCGGGCGGGCGGCACCATCGCGGGCGTGGCCAAGCCCGATTTCGCCACCTTCGCCTTCCCCGCCGACACGGCCGCCGCCGGATGAGCGCCGACGCCTCCGGACTGATCACCAGCCATCCCGACGGCTGCCCGCGCTGCGGATGGGCGGGGCTCGACCCCGTCTACGTCGCCTATCACGACACGGAGTGGGGTGTGCCGGAATTCGATTCCCGCGCGCTCTACGAGAAGCTGATCCTCGACGGATTCCAGGCGGGCCTGTCCTGGATCACCATCCTGCGCCGCCGCGACGGCTTCCGCCGCGCCTTCGAGGGCTTCGAGCCGGAGCGCGTCGCCCGCTTCACGGACGGCGATGTCGAGCGGCTGATGGGCGACACCGGCATCATCCGCAACCGCGCCAAGATCCGCGGCGCGATCACGGGCGCCCGCGCCTGGCTCGCCATCGAGGAGAGCGGCCCCGGCTTCTCGCCCTTCCTCTGGGATTTCTGCGACGGTCGGCCGATCCAGACCAACGCAACGAGTCGCGCCGAAATCGCCACCGAGACGGAGGTGTCGCGCAGGATGGGCAAGGCGCTGAAGGCGCGGGGCTTCACCTTCTGCGGACCCACCATCGTCCACGCCTTCATGCAGGCGGTCGGTATGGTCAACGACCACCTCACCGGCTGCCACCGCCACGGGCCTTGCGCCGCCCTCGGCGAGGGCCGGCATCGGTGACGGCCGCCGCGGGCGTCCCAAAAAAACCGGCACGGGCTTGGCAGCGGATGCTGTCGGGCCGGCGGCTCGACCTGCTCGACCCCTCGCCGCTCGATGTCGAGATCGGCGACATCGCCCACGGGCTCGCCCGGGTCGCCCGCTGGAACGGGCAGACGGCGGGGCCGCACGTCTTCTCCGTGGCGCAGCACTCGCTGCTGGTCGAGGCGATCGGCGGCGCCCTCGATCCGCGGCTCGGCGCGTGCGAACGGCTCGAACTCCTGCTCCACGACGCGCCCGAATACGTGATCGGCGACATCATCTCGCCGCTCAAGAACGCCATCGGCGACGCCTATCGCAGCGTGGAGCGGCGCCTGCTCGCGGCGATCCGCCAGCGCTTCGGGCTCGCCGCGCCCTCCCCGGCGCTGGCCCGCCTCGTCAAGCGCGCCGACCGGATCGCCGCCGCGATCGAGGCGACGCGGCTCGCCGGCTTTTCGAGCGCCGAGGCCGACGGGATCTTCGGTCGCCCTCCGGCGCTGCCGCCGGAGATCCAGGCCGAGATCGAGCGGCTGATCGCGGGATGGCCCACGGCGGAGGCGGAACGCTGCTATCTCGCCCGCTTCGCGGCCCTGCAGCGCGAGGCGTGATATCGTCTCCGTTTGATCGCCTCGGCCTTTGCCCCGCACCGTCATCGCGAGGCGAAGCCGAAGCGACCCAGTGCGCGACCTCCTCGGAGAGTGCGGAGCCCTGGATTGCTTTCGCTGAGCCTCGCAAGGACGAGGGAAGAGACCGAAGCGATCAAACGGAAACCGTCTGGGACGCCGGTCCGCCCGGGCGGCCGAGCACCGTTTCGAGAACCGGCTAAGAAGATACATGCCCACCCTCCATGTCTGCCCGCTCTCGCGCCTGCCCGACACGATCGCGGCGCACGGCGCCGGCCATCTCATCACGCTGGCCACGCTCGGCAGCGCGGTGGAGCGCCCGGCCGCGATCCGCCCCGAGCACCATCTGCGGGTGGGGTTCAGCGACATCGTCGCGCCGCTGGAGGGGCATCTGCCGCCGGGAGAGGCGCATGTGCGGGCCGTGCTCGACTTCGTGGCGGCGTGGCCGCGCGAGCGGCCGCTGGTGATCCACTGCTACGCCGGCATCAGCCGCTCCACCGCCGCGGCCTACGCGGCGGTCTGCGCCCTGCGCCCGGATCGGGACGATGCGGAGCTCGCCCGGGAGTTGCGGCAGCGCGCGCCCAGCGCCACGCCCAACCGCCTGTTCGTGGAGATCGCCGACCGCCTGCTCGGGCGCGAGGGCCGGATGAGCGCGGCGATCGCCGGGATCGGACGGGGCGCTGAGGCCTTCGAGGGAACGCCATTCCAGCTCGACTTGGAATAAGGTAGGAGAGCCGCCCGAACCGCTCCGATCGGTCGCACGCAATCGACCCGGGCTTGTGCGACCGGACCACGCCCGTCATAACCCGCCCCAAAGAGGATCCGGGATGAACGCTCACACACCCGACGCGCCCGCCGCGGGAACGACGGACGATCTGCCGTTCGAGCGCGCGCTGGAGCAGCTCGAGGAGATCGTGCGCCGTCTGGAGCGGGGCGACGTGCCCCTCGACGAGTCGGTGGCGATCTACGAGCGCGGCGAGGCGCTCAAGCGGCATTGCGAGACCCTGCTCAAGCGGGCCGAGGCGCGCATCCAGAAGATCGCGATCGGGCCGGAGGGTCAAGCCGCCGGCACCGCCCCGCTCGACATCGAGTGAGCGGGACGCTTGATACTCGAACATCATCATATCGTGCAAAGCTTTGCACGGCTTCTTTCACTTCGGGCATGAGGCTGGTCCGGTGGCACTAGCGGACACGACGATCCTTGAGGGTCTTGAGACGCCGGATCGTCTCCGGCTCCTGCCGGAAGGCGAGCTGAAGCGCGTCGCCGACGCC
>NZ_JBMVEP010000007.1:0-245284 GCF_049543375.1 Methylobacterium sp. NPDC097929
CGTCGCCACACGCTACGAGAAGACCGCCGTCAGCTTCGCCGGTGTCCTCTGCCTCGCCGCAACGCTCGATTGGCTCAAGTGACAACAGGCCCTAGACATGCCGATCGCAAGATCGTGGCCTGCGCTCGCTCGCTCGCTTGGCTTGGTGGGCCTCCTCGACCGTCGCCCGCTCGCGCGCGACCCGCGCGGGCGCGCCCATGCCGTCGATCAGGCGCCGCGAGGCCCGATCCGTTTGCTGGCGACGCTCATCGCCCGCACCCATGCCGTCGGCCACGACATCGCGGCGCGCCCGCGTCGAGTGTTCCATCGTGCGCGCCACGGTGCGGTGCGCGGCGGCCAGATCCTCGACGCGCCGCACGGCCGACCCGACGACGCTCGACTGCCGGGCCAGCTCGGCAGTCGCCCGGCGCGTGGCGGTCTCAATCTCGGCCTCAGCCTTGCCGAGGTTGAGTGCGTGCCCCTGCGCGGCGCGCTTCGCCCGGTTGAAGCCGCCCAGCTCGACGCCTGCCTCGACCAGCTCGTGGCGCATTTCGCGAACCGCGACAGCTTGTTGACGCCAAGCCGCGCCGCTGCGGCGCGCGGCAGTGGTCGCTGTTCGGAGCTGGCGCTCGATCCGTCGAATATCCGCTGCGGCTGCATCGCGTTGGGCCTGAGAGCCCCGCACGCCATGAAGGGCGGTCATCCGTTCCTTGGCGGTTTCGAGCTCGGCCGACAAACGGGCCACATCCTGGCGAGCCGCGCGGAATTCATTGCCAGCAACGCCCAGCGCCTCGCGCGTGCCGCGGAACGCCTTGATCTGCCCTTCCTGCGCTCGGGCTTGAGCCCCGGAAGCGCCGGCTGCCCCGGGCCTGGGTCAAGGCGCGCTGCCAGCGAGGGCATGGGCGCGGCGCGAGCCACGCCTTGCCGGGCCCGCAACAGCTCATCGAGCTGCGTGACTTCCTCATCCGTGAGGGCCCCTGCCCCGTAGGCTTGGTAGATCGCGCTTGTGACCTCCGCGAGCTTGTGTGGTGCGGCGCCTCGGGCCGCATCGAGCATTTCGGCATAGACATTCACTGGCCGGTCCACCTTCCGATGGCCGCGCCGGGCAAAGCGATGCCGTTCGCCCCCACGGGGGAGGCGTTGACATCGGCTCAGTTTGTCGGAAGGTTGGTGTCGTTCACTCCCACAGTGACACGACGACCCGGCCCTCCTGAGTTACCAGCTCAGGGGGCCGCTTCCATTCGAAATCCGTGCTGCTTTTGCCCGCGGCGGCTCGCCCCCGATTTCAATTAGATTTCGCCACTCGGCTTTTTCAGCTTTGGCTATGCCCAGACGGCTCCTGGCATTCGATCCATTTCAGAATAGTGCTGCGCCTTGCAGTCATTGCACCCCCTAGCTTAAAAGTTGGAAGGCCGTGCTTGACTGAAGCGTGATAAATCTTGCGGCGATTGCTCTCGGCCGTTTTCTCGTTCGGAGGCTCGCCGTATACGAACCGCGAAATCTCATCTGCGCCATGCAGAAGGTCGGCCGAAAGCGGCGGCTCACTTAGCGTCGTTGTATGCGCAGGCATACCGTCGTACTCCATGGGGTTAGTGCACACTTACACTTAATCGATCGCCGGAAAGGTGCAAGTGTGAACTTGCACTCCTGCCATTGCGCCTCGTAGAACGTGAGAGTGTGGGAGTGTGATGGATGGCGGCGTACGCGGTAGTGGAAACCGCACTGGCACGGATGCATGGCGCCGATGCCGAAGTGCAGCGGGGTGCGTTCCGAGGACGCCTGAAGCACCTGCAGCGCCTGGGGCTTCCCTTGGGAGACAAGCCTGGGAAGGGGCGGCGCATTGACTACAGCGAAGCGCAGATTGTGCAGCTAGCGCTCGCACTTGAGCTTTCGGAGGCCGGGCTAGACCCAACAAAAATAGTTTCGTTCATAACATCATATTGGTTCATGTTTTTCGAAAAACGCCTATGCGGCATGTCATTTTATGACACCGATTACTTCGGTGATATTCTCTCTATAAGCATAACTGCAATGTCTTCGGGCTGGAAAAACCCCGAAGATCAGATGGGTGATTTATCATCAACAACTTGGACACATAGAACTAGTCCGATTGATAGCCTAACATCTCAAGACCATCGGCGCTTCATAGTGATCGATGTCGGCAGAATGCTCTCGAATTTGCGAAAACAAATCCATCTCTTGGAGGGATAAATGGCCACGGTTCGAAAGCGAGCGCTTCCGAGCGGAAAATCCGTATGGCTGGCCTCATACTTGGACGGCGGGGGCAAGCGCAGGTTCAAGCAATTCACTACCCGGAAGGAGGCAGATGCCTTCCTCGTCCAGGCACGGAATCAGGTGGCGCAGGGCGTGCACACTCCGGACAGCGTGTCGCCTACCGTCGCTCAGGCAGCCGAGATGTGGCTTCAGCGGTGCGAGCGCGACAAGCTCGAGGCGACGACGCTGCGGCAGTACCGGGCGCACGTGCGGCTGCACATCGTCCCGTTCATCGGCGCCACGAAGCTGTCGAAGATCACCGCGCCGGGCGTGAACGCCTTCACCGATCAGCTGCTCAAGGATGGCCGCTCGCCCGAGATGTGCCGGCGGGTCCTGGTGTCTCTGTCGGCGATTGTCACGGAGGCGCAGCGGCGCGGGCTGGTGACGGTGAACAACGTCCGCTCGGCCTCGCCCGTGAAGCGGTCGAAGCGCGACGATGTGCGGCCGGAGATGCCAACGCGGGAGGAGCTGAAGGCGATCATCGATCACACGCCCGACCGGTGGCGCCCGCTGATCCTCACGCTGATTTTCACCGGCCTGCGCGGATCCGAGATGCGCGGGCTGCTGTGGGAGGATGTTGACCTGAAGCGCGGCGTGCTGAGCGTGCGGCGGCGAGCGGACCGGTTCAACAAGTTCGGGCCGCCGAAGTCGAAGGCCGGCACCCGCGATATCCCGCTCTCCCCCTACCCTCCTCCGCACCCTGAAGGCCTGGAAGCTCGCGTGCCCCATCGGCAAGCTCGGGCTCGTCTTCCCGACCGGGGCCGGCGGCGTCGAGACCCACGGCAATATCCTGAACCGGGTGTTCTGGCCGATCCAGGTGGCGGCGGGCGTGACGATGCAGGGCACGGACGGAAACCCGGATGCGAAGTTCTCGCTCCACGCGCTACGGCACGCCGCGGCCGCCCTGTGGATCGAACAGGGGCTCAGCCCGAAGCGCGTGCAGAGCCTCATGGGGCACGCCTCGATCCAACAGACGTTCGACCAATACGGCTACCTGTTCGAGGCACGAGAGGATGAGGCCGCGAAGCTGGCGGCGATCGAAACAGGGCTCCTGGAAACGGTCTAGCGCAACACGACTGCAACACGGCATCCGTAAGGGATTGATCTGAAACAGATCTCTCAGGAATCATAATCCTTGTGTCGGGGGTTCAAATCCCTCCCTCGCTACCATTTTTATCCAACCTCGCTAAGCACTTAGCGGGGTTTTTGTTTGCCTTGCTCTCTGCGCGGTTCGGCTTTAAATCCTAGAGCAGCGCTAGCGCAGCCGAAAAAATTATCGTGCGGGCGTAACGGTTTGCTGGGGGCTCACGGAGCAGCCTAGCGCACTTCTAGCGCAGTCCCCTGCATCGCAGTAACCAGACAGGGCCGCATCGTGAGCACCCCTGCAAACGCCCCAGGCGAACGCTACCAGCTGTTCCAGCGCGCTGGCAGCACCCGATGGCAGGTGCGCTTCAGCATCAAGGGCCAGGGACAGTTCAAGCGATCCCTCGACACGGATGACCGCAGAGAGGCCGAGCGCAAGGCCGAGGCCATCTGGTACGAGGCCACCTACCGCGCCAAGCAGGGGCTCACAGCCAAGACCCATACTTTCGAGAGCGTGGCTGAGGCGTACATCGCGCAGATCCTGCGGGAGGTGGAGCGCGGCGAGCGGCGACCCGACCAGGGCAAGAGCGAGCCCGCCGTGATTCGCCGCTACTTCGTGGGCTTCTTCGGCGACAAGCCCATCGACGCCGTCAGCGAGGCCGATCTGGAGCGCTACGCGGAGTGGCGGCGCACCTATTGGACGGATGGCCCTGGCAAGCTGATCACGCACATCGAGTACGAGCGGGACGGCCACCGCCTACGCCGGCCTGTACGGCGCTCAGCGCCGTCCCTGAGCCGCCAACGCGGTGTAACCGTGGTGCTGCGTGCGCTGCTGCGCTGGGCCTCGCGGCAGGGCTATCTGAAGACCCCTCCGGAGATCAGCATCAAAGCGCGTCGCTCGCCCGACAACCGACGGCCGAGCTTCGAGCCGCACGAGTTCGCCCGACTGGAGGCAGCGAGCCTCAGCCGCCTGGTGGATCCCATCATGGATGGCTCTGGTGCCGAGGTGCGCGCAAGCGACCAGCGCAGCTGGCGCATCAAGCGGCTGGACGACCACACCCGGCGCGATCGCACCGTGCTGCATGCATACGTGATGATCGGCGCGTTCTCCGGCCTGCGGCCGACTGAGATGTACAACCTGACCTGGGGCGATGTGCTGGGCTATCGTGCCGGCAGAAGCAAGAGCGTGGACGAGCGGGACATCCGGCTGCAGGTGCGGGGCAAAGGCAAGAGTGGCAAGGCCATTCCGCAGAAGGCGGCGATCCCGTGGTTCGACACTCTCTGGATGCTGTTCGAACGCAGCCTCGGCCGAGAACCGGCTGATTCGGACCCAGTGTTCGCGAGCGACCAGGGCAAGCGAATCAGCTCGGTGGCGAACGGCTTCACCGAGCTGCTGAAGGCGGCGGACCTGGAGAGGGATCACCGCGGTATCAAGCGCACGCCGTACTCGCTGCGCCACTTTTACATCAGCGAGCAGTTGGCGAACGGGGCTGAGGTGCTTGACGTAGCCCGGAACTGCCGCACCTCACTCGCCATGATCGACAAGCACTACGGGCAGGTTCGGCTCGAACGCGTGGTGGACCGGCTGCGGCCTGAATGGACACGGGCCTGAACATCGAATGTCCAGCGCAGCATCACCGAGAAGCCGGGCCTTCGTGGCACTGAATTGCCCATCCTCACCCTTGCCCAGTGCATCGCAGCTGCTGTAGGCTTGGTTTAATAATCATTGGAGATGCCTGGTTATCAAGAGCGCGGCGCGCCAAGGTGATGGTGGACAATAGTCGCATCATGACGCACGATTTGCCTCTCAAATAAAATGTGATTATGAGGAAGTCAGTCATTGCAATTTGTCATTAAATTTAGAGATGGCCGTTCGTCGAAGCCAACTACTCTTCCTCACGTTGAGTTGGTTCAGGATAATTGGGACGACTACAGTTACAAAACGACCTACCATGCGACTCTTCATCTCTCTGAAGAAGAGGCTGTCGAGCTCGGGGCGGTTAAGATTCTGCATGAGAAGCAAACTAGCGGCTACGGACCGCTCCCTCGAGAGCCGTTCGAGGAACTAGAGCCAGAGTTCTGCTCGCTTGGTGGAAACCTCGAATACTACGAGAAAATGTTCAAGCGTGGGCGGTCAGTCTACCGACCTTACTTGCGTGGTCTGCGCGACATCACGTTCAGCGACGATGTGCGAGCCCGCTTTGAGGATCTCGAAGGTTACAAGGTCTCGCTGCTGCGCTTCAGCGGCGCTGAACGTACGATCGCCGATGCGGTCAAGCTCTTCCAGCGGGATGTGCCTGTCCAGAAGCGCAGAAGAGCCGGCTTTGTTGTTAAGTTTAAGACGCAAGTCGCTGAAGGAGCGAACACCTTTACGATCGAATTTGACTTTCGCCGCAAAGGGCCCTTGCCGCATCGAATGAATGCTCTGATCGGCTACAACGGCACCGGCAAGACGCGCCTCCTGTCGAACCTCGCCATTGTCGCGAGCGGGTTCGGTTATTCGACTAAGGAGGAACTCCTGGCGAAGAGCGCGGGCCGCTTCATCGGCAACCCGCCGCCATTTAAGACTGTGGTGGTCGTGTCCTACAGTGCGTTTGACACCTTCGTTATCCCGGGTCAGACAGATGAGGAGAAGGACAAGCTTCGGGAAGAAGGCGCGATCTTTGGCTACGTTTATTGCGGGCTTCGCGAGCGCGCAGGCGAGGTAGAAGATAATTTTGAAGGCCGTCAGACGTATAGACTGCGAACGCCGGACGAGATCGAAGCGGAGTTTCTGTCGGCGCTGCGACGGGTGCGCGAAGCCGACCGCCTTGATGCACTTCTTGAGATACTCAAGCCCTTGCTGCGTGACGCGAGCTTCCAACGTATCGGATTGACCAGGTTCTACCGGGATCGGGACGACAAGAGTTTAGCGGAATTTTTCCATGGCCTGAGCAGCGGCCACAAGGTCGTTCTTAAGATCGTTACGGAGATCACCGCACACGTCCACGGCAGCGAGCCGACACTGGTGTTGATAGACGAGCCCGAGACTCACCTTCATCCGCCGCTTCTGGCCGCTTTGCTGAAGAGCATCAGGGATTGTCTTGAGAGGTTCGACGGCTATGCCGTTATTGCGACCCACTCGCCAGTGGTCCTTCAGGAGACGCCGTCTCGTTTCGTCCATGTACTGAAGCGCGTCGGCGATCGGACACGCGCGACGACGGCAATGATTGAAACTTTCGGCGAAAGCATTGGGGTGATTACACAAGACGTTTTTAATCTGGATGACGGGTCGACGGATTGGCACGATACGCTCCGCACGATGGCGTCCAAGAGATCCTTGGAGCAGATCGAGGAGCTATTTGATCGGCGGCTCGGCTTTGCAGCGAGATCCTACGTGGTCTCGGTGCAAGAGGACGATGAGGCATAGCTTCCCGTCATGTTCGGAGTTCCGGTCCCAACCATTGACGACGAAGAGATTTTCGACGCGCTCATCGCGGCGAAGCTCGCGCCTCGCCGCGCACGCCTGCGCGCGGTTCGCACAAGCATACTCGCCGCTTACCGCGATTACGTCGCAGCAGTCCCGGAAGTCGCCGACCTTCCAAAGGGTGTGCTGGACGACGAACAAGCTGAGGCCTTGATCCACTCCTACGAGGTGGAGACCAAGCCGATGGCGGACCTTCGTACCAAGCTGCACAAACCCGTCCTCCTCGCCCGCTGCCCGTTCTGTGGATTGGGTGAGGCGTCGACACTGGACCATTATCTCCCAAAGGAGCAGCACCCGCAGTTCGCGGTGTTCTCGAGAAACCTCATCCCGTGCTGCTCGCCTTGCAACACGCGTAAGAGCAAGCTTGTCGTTGACGAGACCACGGACGTCCGGCTATTCCTTCACCCCTACTTCGATGTGGTACCGAAAACCTCGTTCGTCCGGTTAAGTGTGACGCTCCTCCCAGATGCGCTGGGCTTAAGCTTCAGTCTGCACAGATCGGGCGGCATGACAGTGAAAACGTTCCAACACTTGCAATCTCACTTCCGTCAGCTGCGCTTGGCGGATCGTTACCGGACAATGTCGCTTGAGCATCTGAGGGAGCGACGCCGGGCTCTCGCGCGGTTCTACGGTCCCGCGCGCGATGCTGAGCGAGTCGCGGCCGAGTTGCTCCAAGATGCGGAAGATTTTGAAGGCGACTTCGGCCCGAACCACTGGCGAGCCATTCTGTACCGAACTTTGGCGGCCGAAGAAGCTTTCTGCGACGGAGGATTCAGTGTTCTAAACCGCATCCAGTGATCTGCAATCTTGCACAATCGCCAGAGACGCTGGTGACCAAACTGGCGGGCCGTGCGTTACCCTAGAGAGAACAAGACCGTTTCGTCCTAGACGTTCAACGGTTGTATTACACCTTGAAGCGGGAAAGCGCCTGCCCAACTGGAGCGTTTCCGGTTGGAGCCGAGGCGGGTGGCGAGGGGTCACGTCACGGCGTTGGGCTGATTCGTTGCGCGCTGAGGACGAGGAGCGAGGTATGGGCGGACCCTGCAGCCAAGATCTACGCGAGCATGTGGTGGACGCGGTCGCCACGATCTGGCGGCGGCAGCGCGGTCAGTAACGGTAACGCCCAGACGTGCCCCGCCCAGGGGATTAGGGCGGGCACCATCAGGCTCATCCAGCGCAGCCCGCTCTCCTTGACGAAGTGGCTGTCGGAGGAGCGAACCGCATCACGGTAGATGCCCCTTGCCACGATCCGCCTGCCGCGACGGCGCTCGATCGTGTCGTCCAGTCCCATGACCACGGGGCCACGTTGCGCAAACGCATTGACGAGGAACCGGAGCAAGATACGGCCGCCGGAGCACGGGCACCACGCCGCCCGGTTGAGGATGCGGTGGACGTTCACGAACCGCCGCTCCTGTGCGCGCCCCATGATGCGCAGGACGCTTGTCACCGTGCGCTGCCACGGCGTGAGGATCGCGCCGACCAGCAGGTTCTGGGCGTGTCGCCACGAGCGGTGGACGAACAGCGGTGCGAACGCCAGGATGACCCTGGCGGTACGGTGTGGGCAGGGGAAGCATGGCGGTGTCTCTTCGCGGGGACGCCACCAGCCTATCCGTCACGCCCGCTTCGTCACCTCCGCCCACTCAACTTGCCGCAAAAGGCCAAAGTCGAGCTTAGACCGGCAGACGCAGGTCCACCCAGAAGTGCCTCAGCTTGAACGGTGAGGCGGCGTTGCAGCGATCCAGTTCGTGCTCTGCTACGTGCACTGCCGACGAGCCGGGAAGGGGTGAGGGGACGGGCAGCGTGGGAAGGCTGCTTTCGGCGAGCGCCTTGACGACTTCGCCCGCGACAGTCCCGACGTCCATCGATTGGACATAGCCGATCATCCCTCCGTAAATGTCATCCTTGCCGTAGAGATGAGTCTCGTCGATGTAGCGGCGCACGCCGTGGGCGACGTAGTTTCCGTTGAAGATCCAGGCTCCAGCGGCTGTGCCCAACCGCTTGCATTCCACCACATAGGTTCGCGTAGCCCGGTCGAGGTCTACTGCTTGGTCGTCTTGAAAGCTCCACTGGAAATCAGGGCGCTTGTTCTCGCGATTCGTCCTTTCGGGATCGTCGGGGCTTGGAAGGTTGTTCGCCTCGTAGGTTGCGACTAGATTCCAGGTGTGCTCGCGGCTAAGCGCTGGCCGCGGCGTGAGCGAAAGCAGAGCCTTGTGACGCGTTACGGCGACACGCCTCATCCGGAAGAACAGTTCGCGGTTCAGGTCGTTTTCGCTGCTCCCTTCGAAGCCGCCGACCTCCGCGTCCATCGCCAGTCCCTCCAAGCCGGCCCGAATTACCGCCTGCACGCTATCCACGAAGGCAGGCCACAAACCGGTCGAGATCGCATCTAGTACCGCCATCCAATCAAGCGCTCCTGCGCGAGACCATTTGCACGAACAGGGCCTCGGCGTCCTCGCGGGCGGTGCTGGCTGTCCAAAGCCGACGGGCGTTCTCTTTTAGGATGACGAAGCCGTTGTTCGTCACCGCTCGCACCAAGCGCCTGACGTGGAAGGCGGGCGACACTGGCCTGGAGAGGGCTGCAGCGCAGCGGGCGACCACGGAGGCCCAGTCTTCATTTGCGGCTATCCCGTCCGATGCGCTCGGATCGACGAGTTCGAAAGTCACTGCCAGAGCATCCCCGGCAGGTGACGGCATGACGCACCAGCTCAGATCGACCCCTTCAGGCAGATGCTCTTCCCAGGCGTCTAGGAAGGCGCGTAGGTATCGTGACAAACCCTTCGGCAACGATGCGTCGGGGGAGCTGGTACGGGATCCGGCGACTGCTTCGGGCAGCGGCAGGCGCATCGTTGCGCTTGACGCTGCTCCCTTCCAGTAGAGATCGTGTTCTTCGGCCCAGAAATCCTCGACGAGGTCGCGTTCGGACGACGATAGCTCGAATAGATCGAAGACGGCGTCATCTAAGAGACGGAAGGTTGAGACGTCCTCCCAGTTGGTTTGCTTCTCTTGTCTGCCGATGAGGAAAGGGCTCTGGGGCGCGGCCGGAGCCTTGTCACGAAGCAGATCCACAGCACGGACGACGCGTCCGGTCGCATCGTCGTGCTCTGCCTGCGCCATGCCCCATGAGGGCGCAAACCGGATAGGAATGCTGAGGAGGTCGCGGGCCGTCACCTTATCATGCCAGCCACCCCAGCTGCCTGCCGTCATGAAGAGCAAGTAGCGGCCGAGCGACGACCACAGCACGCCCAGAGCCGTCTTCGCCTGGGCATCGGTGACATGGCGCAGTGGAATGCAATAGAAGCTGTGCCGAAACGAGAACGGGCGATCCTCGAGGCGCGCGACGGGGCCTAGCGGCTCTCGCACTCCGTGCGTGATGACGAGGCGGCGCTCGTCGTAGATGCGCTGGTCGGGATCGCGCTTCACCCCCGTGGGGGGTGGCAGGAACCAGTCGTCCTGCAACGGACCAAACGGCTGAACCTTCCTGTTGCTCAGCTCGGGCAGGACCGCCAGTAGGCCCGTCGGCTCGCGGCCACCGCGTTGCCAGCCGTAGCCCGGCTGCGGTTCGAAGTTCCCAACCGCTTCGCCGAGGGTTCGCTCCAAGCGCAGCCTAGATACCAAAGCGGCATCGTGGTGCCCGCCCCACCAGAAGACCTTCCAGAGGTGGTCCGCTTCCGCGAGGTCTGCTTGGGCGACTACGCGCCGGTCGAGTGGGACGGCGGACATCGTTCGAAGCCGCTCGACGGAGCCAGCCCGTCTGGCGTTCCAGAGCACGGCGCGTTCGGCCGGATTAGGCCGGCGCTTCTCCGCCAGTATGAAAGCGAACGGCGCAACCGCCTTGGTGAAGAATACGCGGCGCACGTGCGCCATGTTCACGACCTGGCCTATCGCAGCATGGGTGAGTAAGTGTCGGCGGAACGCTCTACTCGTATCCCGGTCGTTCCAGAACACCTTCATTCCGACGAGGAGGCCGAGCGCGCCTCCTTCCCGCAGCATCGTCATCGCACGGTGGATGAATAGCTGCGAGAACGATCCTTCGCCGGCGGGCAGCTGGAAGGCTGAGGCCCAGAGACGGGGGACCGGCTCCCGATTGGGCACTTCGTGCCAGGGTGGATTGCCGACGACCACGTCAAAGTCGCCTAGGATAAGGTCAAGCGCACCCGCAGCGGCCAGCAGCTTGAGGTCATCGCCCCGCCCCGCGTAGCTTCGCTTGGCGGCCACTCGGTCCGACAGCAGGCGCCGTTCCTCGTCCGTCAATGCGAAAGCGTCTGAGACGACGATGATCCCGAAGCGCCTCTCGTCACGCACGCCGCTATAAAGCAGGTACGGCAACGGACCACCCGAGGCGATGTCTGGCGGGTCCTGCTGGTCCAGCAAGGCGAGGTAAAGGCTGAACGCTGCCACCCGCGCAGCCTCGGCGTTGATCTCGATTCCGAAGACCCGGCGCTGAAGGATCGCGCGTAGCTCCGCTGGAGAGAGCTTGCGCCGCAGCCGCTGCGCCTCGAAGCGAACTACGCGCCTGAACGCTTCCACGAGGAAGACTCCAGACCCGCATGCCGGATCTAGGATCTTTGGCTCAAGGGTTAGGACGGCAGGAGTTAGCGTGCGACGTAGCACATCATGAACGAGATTGGCGGGCGTGTAGTGGGTTCCAGATTCCTGGCGGAGTTCGTCGCGATCTTCCGCTTGCTTTCTGTCACTCTGTTGGTCGAGATACGCCTGCCGGTCCGGCGCGGCCTTTGATTTCTCGGTGCTGTCACCCGACTCGCCATGACCGCCCTCGCCCTCGCCATCAAGAACATCGTGGTAGAACTGTTCGTATATGCTGCTTATGAGGGCGAGAGGGACTACTTCGAAGTCGTAAGCCCAGAAGAAAAGCGGCCGCTGGTCGCTCTCCACCTCGCCAAGGAGGAAAGCCCGCAGTAGATGTAGCGCCGGGTCAGAGAAGCGCTTGTCCCGTGCCTCCCCGAGCGCGAACAGGTCGCCGTTGAAGTCCTTCGCGAGCCGCTCAAAGAGGGCGGCGGTGAAGTCGGCGTCACAGAGCACCCTGTCGTAAAACCGCTGCTTGCCGGGCGGCCCGAGGATTGGTGTGTCGCCCTCGACGTCGAGGTTGTGTCGCCACGATGCAACGCCTTCGGCCACGCCCTCGAAGTAGGCGCGCGTCAGCACTCCCCGATCCTCAAGGTAGCGCACCAAGATTGATCGGCCGATGAGGGCGTGAGCCTCCGCCATCGTCAGGCCGGTCGCCTCGAGTTGTGACCGCAGGATGCGAAGGTCGCCGATGAGCCTGCGGTCAGCGCGCGTGGGCGCCAAGCCGCCAATCTCCATCAGGCCCTGCAAGTCGGGACCGAACTTGTCGACCTCGCGCGTGAGTTCCAGTACGTCAGCGGCGGTCGAGAGAACTCGCCAGGGATCGGAGGGGGGGGTGCCGCGCTTTGGCGGGCAACTAAGGGCGTAGACGCGAACCTCGTTCGGCAATGCGATAAACAAGCATCGCGGCTCCGACATGCACCATGCGCGTCGGTATAGCTCACCCAGCGAAGTCTCATCCGGCGCGTCCCGCGCGTCCGCGAACACCGCGACGGGATCGCCTCGGAGAAACAGCACCTTCTCAGCCCCAAGCCTCTCCGCGAGGCCCAGCCAATCGCCGAGGTCGGTCCAACGCTCCACCGGCTCGCCCGACTCTGCGAACCTGTCCGGCTGCGAAGTAGCGTCCAGCAGGTCGTCTGAGCGCTCGCCGAACTGCCCGTAGACCTCGTTTAGGAGCTCGCGGCCCAGGCTATCCAAGATCGCACCTGCAGCTTAGCGGACGAGGCCTTTTCCTACCCCGTGGGATGGCGCAGTCAGCGGGAGGCATCGGTAACAGGATCGAGTACAAGCGGAAGCGCAAGCTGCTTGCCGTCCATTGCCTCAAGCAGACGGACAAGGGCGAACTCAATGATATAATTCTTCGACAGCTCCGGCTTGTGACGCCGCGCCACCCGCTCGATCGCGGCGTTGATCTTCGGATCGATGCTCACGGAGAACCTAACCTTGCCCGCCATGCCACCGTCCCTAGAGTCCCTGCACCACACTGCACCAAGCTGGTGCGGAACGGAATAGCCTTCCGCGTTGCCGCCGAGGTTGGCGTCGGCCTGCTGGCTGCTTCCAACCGGTTGCGCCTGCCCGGAAGACGCAACCCCTTCGTGGTCGGCGTCCATGAACCGATGCACGCGGAACTGACGCTGGAGAACCTGCCCTTCGCCGGAGCGATCCCGCTGGGCCTCGACGGCCTCTACCTCAAGATAGGGGCAAACACCGTCCGGCCGCCGACGCTCGGCCACGACTGGTTGCTAGGCGACGGCATGGTGCGAGGCCGGACGTGTTGTTCCGGGAGGCGGGACAGGCCCGCGCCACGGCCAGCAATCCTCAGAAGCTGCTCGCTCAAGTTCCGCTCGGCGTGCACCGCGCAAGGCGCCACGCATCGGCCGGCAGCATGTCTTATGCATTGGGACGGGACCTGAAGGGCTCCCAGTAGTAGAAGCTCACCGACAGGTCCGGCAAAATCAGGTAGCTCGCCGATCCGTCGCCTCGATAGCCCGTGAAATCTGGATTGTACCCCGACACCACGCTCGACGGCGCATCCTTACCGTTGACGACGATATGGGTGCGCGCGAAGCCATTCGAGTGGGTCAGAGCGAAGGCGTAGGTGAGACGGGCGCGGCCGTTCCTGAGCGTCAGGGTGCCGGTGGAGCCTGTGAACTTCAGCTCGTGCGGCTGCCCGGAGACGGGAACATAGATGCCGCGCCGATCGGGACATTGGACGATCGCCTCCGCCCGCGGCGCCGTAAAAGCCAGGACTCCGAAAGCCAACAGGCCGGCCGTACCGCGCATCATCCGCTCCTCTTTGCCGTTCACAACCTATGCGAGCCGCCCACGGGTCGCGATATCGGTGAGGCAACACCGCCGCTGAACCGCCTCGACTCCGCTATCACGTCCGTCGCCGACGATCGGCAGGCTCCTTGCTCGCCCCCTCCGCGTCGGCCGCAAGACGCCTGATCGCCCAGCCCAGTCGAGCCCGCCGCGGTTGCTGCTCCCGGTAGGCTGGCGAGGCGCAATCAGCCTACAAGGCCGCCAACGCCTCCTCCAGCGTGCGCCCAAGCGCGCGTTGCAGGCGTCGAGCGCGCCCGTCAAGCTTGCCGAGCGCTTGCGGTCGAGTCGGCCAATCAGCGCTCGCTGCGAGCCCGCCAGCGGCACGAGGTCGGTCGTGACGATGCCGGCCTTCGAGTAGCGCCAGAACGGCGTGCTCTCCTCACGCCACGTACGCGAGATCAATGAGAGACGAGCGCATCGTCAGCCCCGCTCTCCGGCTCAAACGTATGAGCGTTCCAGGAGGGTAAGGAATGCACCGAAGCTGTCCATCGCGTCGTCGAGGGCGCCACGCTTCTGGAGTGCCACGAACGTGGCGCACGACCTGGCCTGGCAATTAATCGACTTCTCAGGGTTGAACTCGATGTCGGTGAAGCCGACGCACTGGTCCAGGCGTTCGAGCCACTCCCGGTGCGGGTAGAGGGCATTCACATAGAGCCAGTCGTAAAAGGCCGTCGCTGGCGATAAGGGATAGTCCTCGCCGTCAAACCTAAATCCTAACAACCGCCCTGAGTTTCTTATTCTCTCGTCCTTCTTGGCCGAGCGGCTGTCGGTCTCGTACAAATCCGTGTACGGTCCGCCATGTTCGAAGACTTTGCTGCCTTGGAAGGCACACTCGACGGTAGTCTTGATGCCTCCCGCGCTAATTGGCATCTTGAACGCGCTCAGGCGTATGCCGGCTTCTTTATCTGATTTGCTTGAAATTTCCAGGATAGGTGAAAGTCCCTCCCGGTTAGCCATCATGTGCAGTTCGGCGACATTCTTTTTCTTCTGTTTATCTGACATTCCAGCATGCCAAGTGAACCGGATGTTGACGACGTCAACAAGCCGATCCCCTTTGAAAGTCGGAACAAAGACAGGTCTCTCTGCCATTATGGGATCTGAAGATCGTTCAAATGAATGTGGTTCGGCACCAATACCTCATACTTCTCCGCACGCTTTAAACGAGCGTGAACAGCCGAATCTCGCCAGTCGGTCCGAGTGTACAAGACCTCTAGGTCAAGCCTGTTGATCTCGGTTGCAGGGAAAGGCTTACAAGCAGCGCTATTGGAGACGACATCGGTCAGCATGACACCAGGGAGTTTGATAACGTACGGGTTCACCTTTATCCAAACGATGTCTTTGATGCGCCCATCCTGCCTCGCGACGTAGGCCATCGGGTGGCTGGTGGTCATGCATAGATGAACGTAGCCGTCCATGCCCGTGCGTCGGTCTTCGTCCAAGCTAAGTTGATTTCCACCGGGGGCCGGGACCTGGACGCCCATCGCTCTAGCATTGCGCATGGACAGCAAGTGTCTTGCCTGTATCGACGGAATATTGCTTCTGTCCGTAAAATGGTAAAAGCAGCGATGCTGAGTGCTGTTGGCTACGTGATTCTGCAGAAAATGGTCGAGGTCCATGACAATTTGCGGTGCTCCGCGCCGAGCTAGAAACTGAGAGGCGTGACTGTTACCATTTCTAATGGACTCGGGGAATCCCCGCGTCGGAGGTCCTCCGACGCGGGGCTGGCCGACAAAGGACGCGTACGACCGGGCCGAGCAGGTGCGCCACGCATGACGACGTCTCGCCACACTCGGGGCAGTACTTGCGGGCTACGCGGTGCTGGCTTGGTGGCTACCGCTTTGCGGCACGGACCATCGCAGCCTCACCCAGACAGCCTAACGGCCGGGGCAAGCAGCAACGCGCTCGTGTAGTTGTGGCGGTCAGAGTACCTCCACGGCGGCGCGCATCATCTCGTCATTGACGTCGATGTAACGCTGCGTGGTCGAGAGGTGCCGGTGACCCGCCAGCATCATGATCGCCTTGGGTGAGATGCCCGCATGAGCCAGATGAGTGATGAACCTGCGCCGGCCGCTATGGCTTGAGCCTCCGTCCAAGCCAGCTTGATCGTACCAGCTCCGCATGAGCTGACACAGCGTGTTCGCGCTGAATGCCGAACGCTTCTGGGTGATGAGGACCGGCTGCAGCAAAGTAGGGGGCTGCCCAAAGCTACCACGGTACTGCTCAATCTCCCTACGCAAGCGCGCATTCAGGAACACGACACGCGCGTAGCCGCCCTTTGTAACGGCCGCACTGAGCCGCAGCTGCTCGCGCACCTTGCCGCCGCCATCAAGGAGATCGCCCCAGCAAAGGGTGGCAATTTCACCGACCCGTAGCCCAGCCAGGTAGCTCAGCATGAGCGCAGCCCGGTTCCGGGGACCGTACCGGCCCTGGCCCGCCACAGCCAAAAGCCTCCTCAGCTCAGCGTCGGTCGGCACTCGGGCCTGTCTCATCGAAAACCTCACACTTGGTACGCCTCAGCGACAAGCCATGATGTTTCCGAATCGAGCCGAGAGCGAGCACATAACCGGGGCCAGTAAGATCAACAACTTAGCTGCAAACCTCAGGAAAGCTACATTTTATGATGTTTTGCCCCCTCTCGTGCATTTATGACCAAACTGGCTTCGACAACGATGCTCCAGGGTGTTTTCCGCCGGGCGATCGGTCTAGGCCGGTCATGCAATGAGGTATCGATCCAGCCAGCCGACACCGCCTGCATCCGAGGGATGTCGCGTCCGAGTTAGCAGATTGACGGGGCAGCGTAGCAGGTCTCAGGCCGCCTCGTCTGCCGGCAAGGTGGAAGTCACTTCCGCGACGGTGAGGAACGATTCGAGTAGATCGGGGTACCTTTCCGCCAGAAAGCGGTGCACCTCCTGGTTGGCCAGCAACCTGCCAAGGTAGCCCTTGGCCACGGTCAGGTGGAGGTTGTCGCGGCTGAACGTCTCCTGGATCGCGCCGACGGACATCTGCAGGTTTTCGAGTTCGCGCTCCATGCGGGCCATCGCGGCCGGCGTCACGCCCTTCGGCTTGGCCTTCGCGCCCGCGAGGAGTTCCGATTGCGGCGTGCCGGCCAGGATCGCCGAGGCGTAGGCCACGCTGAAATTGTTGTGCTGAATCATCAGGTCGGCTGCCGCCATCTGCCGGAGGGGCTTCATCTTCCGCAGGATGTCGAAGACCGACAGCGGGCATTGCCGGTCCGCGAGCTGGACCACGACCTCCTCACAGATCCCGTCGAGGATCTTCACGCGACGCTTGATGCTGACCACGTCCATCGACATGGCCGCGGCGATCTTCTCCTGCGGCACGCCGCGTTCCATGGCGCGCACGATCATCGCCCTCTCCATCACGGGGGAGATCCGGCTGATGTTCCGGTTGTAGGTGAAGGCCTCGTCGTCCGTGGAGACGAGGCACTCGACCTCCGTGTGCCCCGCGTCCTTGAGGATCTCCACCCGGAGGTGCCCGTCGAGCAGGAGGTAGCGTCCCGGGGCCGCCGCGTCGCGCGCGATCACCGGAGGCTCCACGACGCCGATCTCCCGGATGGATTGCGCAATCTGCGTGTACTTGTGGCTTGCCTTGACGGTCGGCCTCAGGGTTTTCACCGGCATCAGGGCGTCGATCGGCACGACCACGATTTCCGGCTCGAACCCGAGCACGAACGCCTTACGTCCCATCTCGCTCATGCCGCCCTCCCGGAAACGCGGTCGTCGAGATCGGCCGGCATGCCGTCAAGCCGCTCCGTCCGCAGCAGCGCCACGAAGGCGGCGTCGGCTCTGAGCTTGCGCATGGCCTCAACGACGAACATCAGGCGCGACTGCGTGAGCTCGGCCTTCTTGACGAGCACCCTCTCGCGCCCGGCCTCCTGCTGGAAGACCTTCACCAGCGCGGCCGTGGAGTTCGGGCGCCGCGACGGCTCCTTCCGGCCGAAGGGGTTCGCGTCGCTCTCCCGACCCCGCTTCCGCCGCGCTTCGAGCAGGCGGCGGACCTTGATCAGCTTACCCCCGGACAGCTTCCTCTCGGCGTAGGCCTGCGTCAGCAGGGCCTGCACCCCCGCCTCGTCCGCCTTGGCGATCTCGACAGCGACGCTCACGGGGAGGACCCCCGTCTCGACGGCCGACAGCAGGCGCTCCTCACCGCGCTCGATCAGGCCGCCGACCATGCTGACCCATTGCGGCGTGCACCCGATCTTCGCCGCGATCTGGCCGTCCGTGTAGCCGCGCCGGCGCAGGGTCTCGACATCGTGGAGGAGGTCGGCGGGGCGATGCTTGCGGCGGGCGCAGTTTTCCACGAGGCTCATCACCAAGCAGTCCTGCTCGCTCGCCTCGATCACGATGGCGGCGACCGCGGTTTGACCGAGGTCGATGCAGGCCCTCAGCCGTCCCTCGCCGCAGACGACGCCGTAGGCCTCCGTGCCGTCCGCGGACGGGATCCGCGTGATGGTGATCGGGCGCTTCAGGCCCACCTTCCCGATGTTCTCCACGATCTCGCGGAAGCGCCGCTTCTCGCGTGCGCGCGGGTTGAGCACCGTGATCCGGTCGACCGGGATCGTGGCGACCCGTCTGCTGACCCGTTCCGTCATGCCGCCTCCGTGAAGCTGGCCCGCGCCGCGAGCGAGAAGAAGAAGCCGAGGTCGTCGAAGCGGTAGCCGTCGAGGGAGAGACCGTTGCTCTCGGCGAGGCGCAGGTGCGGCTCGGTCATGTCGATGCGCGGCAGGACGTAGTAGTCCAGCGGCGCGGCGTTGCCGGCGTCCATGCGGACCGCGACGGTCACGTCCGGCGCGAGGCCGCTATCGAGACGGATGCGCCAGCGCGCCGAGCCCGCGGCCGTGCTGCGGTAGCGGGCGATCACCACGGAGGCGGTGAACTCGCCGTTGACGACGAGGAGGTCCGTGCCCGAATCGCGGGAGACCGTGCCGCCGGCCCGCTCCAGGCCCTCCCTCACCGCGGCGACCACCTCGGGATGCAGGAGGCGCAGGCGCCGGTTCGCCTCCAGATAGCGGTAATCTCGGTCGGGCGCGTAGCCTACCAGGCGATAGGCGCGCAGCAGGCTGCCGAAGCGGTGCCGATAGACGCTGCTCGACGGCATGTCCTCGCGCTCGTCGATGACGAGGCTCGACAGCGCTCCGGTCGCCCGCAGGAGCCGGGCTAGCAGGTCGAGCAACGCCGCGTCGTCGTAGCGGCGGCTGCGATCCTCGACGATGGCGCGGGCGCGCTCGAAGGCTTCCGCGTCCACCACGGGCCGGAACACCCACTTGGCGACGACCCAGAGCGCGGGGGCGTTCGTGACCCGCCGCTGCTTGAGCTTTTTCGAGACGCGATTGTAGACGTTGTCGCCGACGTACTTCGGGTTCGTGAGGATCTGGTGCACCGTCCCCCGCGTCCACGGGCGGCCGAGGTCGGTCGGGATCCCCTCCCGGTTGAGGCGTTCGGCGATGGCGTTTTCCGGCTCACCCGCGACGAACAGGGCGTAGATCCGCCGGACCGTCGACACCTCGGCGTCGGGTCCCGGCACGAGGATGACCCGGTCCGTCTGCAGGCTTTTGCGCTCGCCGTGGCGCAGTTCGGCCTTGGTCGCGCCGTGCTCGTCGATGAGCAGGCGGCGCAGGCCGTACCCCGCCATGCCCCCTTGGCGAAAACCCTTCTCGACGAGGCGGCACTGCCCGGCGAAAACCTTCACGGACAGCTCCCGGCTGTACTCGCCGGCCATGACCCGCTTCACCGCCTTGAGCAGCGTCGATCCGATGCTGCCATCGTTGTCGAACTGCTCGGCGCAGTAGTGCACGGTGATGCCCGCCTTGCGGCAGGCGTGCTCGTGATGGGCGCCCTCGTCGGCGTCCTGGAAGCGGCCCCAGCGGCTGACGTCGTAGACGAGGATCGCCTCGTAATCGGCCCGTCCGCCCTCGACGTCGGCCAGGAGCCGGCGCATGGCGTCCCGACCCTCCAGCGTCAGCCCGCTGCGGCCAGCATCCTCATATACCCGAACGATGTCGAACCCGCGCTCCTCAGCGTAGCGCCGAATGAGCGCGAGCTGGTTCTCCGGCGAGAAGGTCTGCGGCTCGGTCGACATGCGCACGTAGGCGGCCGCACGCTTCGGTCCGTGTGGCCCTTGATCCTGGGCGGTGCCTCTCCGAATCGACCCCAATCGATGGCCTCCGATTGCGAGCGGCTCCCGCGAGCGGCCATCGGGCCGACTGGAAGCAATTCCCTTCCCGACCCTAGACGGAGGAGGTCGGGAATGTCGTTTCCGAAAGCGGGCAAGGAGTTTCCTGGGACCGGCGGGCGGCGATCCGGGCGAGACGTCGCCACCGAGATCGCCAGGGCTCTACGGCGCGAGCTCGGTAACACGCACGCGGCCGTGAAAACGGCCGCGCAATGGACCGGGGCCAGCGAACGGGCCGCCAAAAACTGGTTGGCCGGACGTTACGCGCCCAGCGGTGAACACCTCGTTTCGCTTGTCGAGCAATCCGAGGAGGTGCTGTTCGCGTTCCTCGTCCTCGCACGTCGGAAGGAGATCGTCTCCGCCGCCGCCGTGGCGGACGTGCGTGGACGGTTGCTTCGGGCCCTAACAGCTCTCGACGGGATTCCCGGCGACGGTAAGGAAGGCATCGGTCGACCGCCCGCGAACGAGAGTATGTCCGCCGATCGAGACGGCTCCGATTAGCGAGAAAAGGCAACGGGCGAGTCCATGGTACCAAAGGACCATATCAACAGTCTTCTGGGTCGAGCCCCGTCTCTATTGTAGGACAATATCAGTATACTGTAGGTGCTCGGACCTGCTGTTCCACGTTGATGGAAGCTTTAGAAGACTAAGCAGCTATTCTCGTAGCTCTATTCGATAGGCCGCTTGTGGCGCAACTAAGACGCACAAACTGAGCTGCGTAGCGTCCGTTTCAGAGAAGCTGCGAGGGACAGCTGAATGGCCGAGATGAAACGCAAAACCGAAGGTCTGCTTCTCGGAAAGGATTTACGGTCGGCAGCTGACAGATAGCGGCGCCTCCATGTCGATGGCCCGCAATGCAACAGTTCGCGCACGCTGCATTAACACCAAAGTTGAAGCACAAAACGGCAGATTATCAAATAGGTTGAATGGCAGGATAGCGGCATTACCATCTCCGCATAGCAGCTCATCGAGCGCGATAAAGGAGGTGGAATTGAGCGGTCTACTCAAGACGTTGAAGCTCGGCCCTGCTACACCTGCAGTAAACGCCGCGGATCCACTTTCCCGTACCCGCGGCAGGCTGCTGGAGCAACTGACCGAGCAGCGTGACCTCGCAACGGCTAGCCTTGAGGGAACGGTCTACCAGCCGGCGAAACGGATTGCCCTGCGGAAGAACGCAGAAGGCGAACGCATCCGCACTGAAGTGGCGCGCCGGGTGCGGAAGAACTTCTACCAGGATCAGGCAGGCGCATACCAGTTCGTGATGCGCATCGGCCTGGGCGCGAAGCTCCTAGAACTGCAGCCGGGCAAGCCCGCGATCAACGTGGGTACGCTCGACAAACTGCCTACCCTGATCGACTCGCTCATCGCCGCGGTCCGAGCGGGAGAGCTCGACCCCATGCTGATGGACGCCTTGGCAGCACAGGGCGTGATGATGGCTAAGCGCCGTTCCAAGGCGGCTTAGCCACCCCCCAGGGGCAAGCCGCCACCGACGCTGCCCAAAGCGTCCTGTTCAGCCATACAGTATGAAAGATCCGATGAGCACCGAGACGATCAAAGACCGCTACCAGCGAACGCTCGGATATATAGAGACGCAAGCTAGCGGGAGGCAGCGAGCGATGGATGCGAGCCGCAGAACCCTCGGCTTCTACGACCCACACCAGGACACCACGAAGGATGCGCACCAGCGCACAATCGCTCACGGCAATGTACTGGCATCGCTCATCTTCAACGACGATTGAGCGGATCAGAGCAGTCAATATGCCAGTTAGTATCATGTATTTAAAAATCATGAATGCTAGGGCTAACAAGGCCTGACTACGAACCTGATCCTCTCAAATCCACCTCTCTTCGACATCAACCACTCCGCATAGGACCTGATGTCCTGGTTACTCCACCAGCTACGTGTCAGAGCTTCGCGATCTGCGTCACCCGTGGCCCGGCCGTTCGCTTTGAAATCCGTCTCGATGCGGAATTTCAAAGCGTAGCGGATGACGCTCTTGATGTTCTTTACGACGGATCTGGTCGCGTCGAACGCCCGCAGGTCCACCTGATACGGAGCGCCGTGCCCCTTGGCTCGTAGAGCCTCGGTAAACTCCTCCCGGCTCACCTCGCCCAGAGCTACGATCCCATGCAGGTGCGGACGCCACACCGTGAAATCGTCACGAGGCGCGAACAGCGGCCATCCCAGAGCATTCATGGCGGTCCGCTTGTTACGGCCGAACCCCGGTAGATCGCCGAAGGCATCCCGATCCATCTCCCACCAGCCGGTCAGCTGCACGGCATTCCACCGAGAGTCCTGACGCCGCCGGTGAGCGATCATGTTCCGGATCCGGCGTTTGGTCACCTCGATGGAGGCATCTACGGAGCCCAGCTGTAGCGTTGGCGGCAGCAGCAGGGTGAGGAACGCCAACTGCTCGTTAGGGACGCCAGCGAACGCCTGCTTCAACGCACGACCCGTTTCCTTGCCACGTCGACGCATGAAGCAGCGCGGGCACAAAGGCACCCCACAGACCCGCATGTTGTTGCGGCCCTCATCCATGGTGCCACAGGCTTCCATTCGCTCGTACAGCGGATGCATCATACCCAGAGCCGCGAACACCCGGGTGCGCTGGGCCTGCATCCCGTAGGAAAGCCAGCGAATCTGGCGTCGCTCCCACGGCTCAAACAGCTTGATTAAATTTGCGCGAAACTGTCTCATCGATAAATACGACATCAGGTCATCTCCAATTGAACCTGGGGTATTTAGCGATAAGCATTCGCTGTGCTGTCACGACCAAATCCACCGATTAGATCGGCGGAAAGGTATGGCATGCGAGCCTCATTGGCTCGCATGCCATATTCTTTATGATGAGCTAATTAGTAGCTAAGCTACATAAAGATTGCACTAAAATGCTAATTTAATGACAAGTCTACGAAATCGTTCGACCTGTCTATGCTTCTAGTATGGCGGGCCATAAAACATCACAGAAGAAGTTCGAGTCTTGCTTTCACTATCTCATCAGTTTCAAACATGCGGAACAGCTCGAAGTTGGGAAAATTCTCTAGAGCCACGCGCAAGAAGGCAACAGCCTCATCATTGCAAATGAGCTTCACTTCGACGAGTGCAGCATTGTCACGTTTGGCATTTTTTACGTCCGTCTCGGACATTTTGATTCCTTTGTGCTCGAAGAAGCTTGCGAGCTCTTTGTAGGTCCAGCCCTCATTTGAGATGCCCCATTCGCCCCTCACGAACGCTCGCAGGAATAGACGCTTCAGAACGCCGCGCGTACCATCACGTCGAAGGCCAATGCCGCGCCCAGGAGGACCGATACGAGCGGTCTGGCCGCAGTAGACCACCCAGTCGTTATAGTCTTTGAGTGTCTTCAGAACCCGACCAGTTCCAAGCGCTCCTTTGCGCCAACCGTCGAACCGCGCTCGAACCTCCAGAGCTTCCTGAACGCTACGCCAAGGTCTGGTGCTGAACGCGAGATGCTGCCGGCCACGCACTTCTCTTTCAACCGGCCGCTCCGGACAACGCTTCATATCGAATTCGAGATTCAAACGTGATTTTCTAAGAATGCTGGTCATGTCGCTCTCAGTGACCCACATCTCGCGGCTGCTGATCAAAGATTTGTAGACGTGCTGCTGCCCTGGCTGCCGCTCCAAGTAAAGGTCAAGCATGTACTCGTTCTGGTCCTCAGCCTCTGCTGGCGGCTTAACGCCGGCCTTCGCCAGGACAATTTGGAAACCGTCGATACCCTGCGCCGTCAGCTGACCACGCGTCCGCATAGCCACGACTTGCCGAACACGATGCTTTTCCTCAAGAATAACGTCCTCACCGAACAGCCTCCGCCGAAGTTTTAAAAAAGCCGCGCAAAGGGGACCAGAGGTATCGATTTCATCTAAAGGAGCATCCGTCAGGAAGCCATCAGTGGTGACGCTGATCACTGTGCGATTTGCAGGCACGCCAGCGATCTGCTCGCCTACGACAGCACGAATGAAGCTAGTCACATAAGCTGCAAAATATGGGTTCGTGATCGCTGACGGCCGTAGCTCCTCGGTAAACCCTTTTCGAGAGTTGAACACGCGTTTCGGATGAACACCCTGCGCGGTCTTTCCGTAGAGGCTGTTACCGATTTCCTTGAAAAGCTTGTCCTCAAGAGATCCCTTTCCATAGACGGCCTGGGCGTCACGCCGTTTCCGCTGGATCATTCTTGTGAATGGCTCGAAGAGCCTGTCGTCGCTTGCCCACGGGATAATAAGACCGTTGACGATCTCGATCTCGGCTCCCAATCGCCGTGCAAGTGCGAGTTCGGGCGATGCACACACGCTCTCGCCCTCGAGCGGAAACAAAAGACCATGGTCCGTCCGAACCGGAAGACACGGAAAACGCGTCGGATCAGAAAAACGAAATCGAACATGCGCTAAGCCGAGGACATCGACTTTAAAATCGTCGAGGTCTTTCGAGGTACGAACACCCTCGTAATCAAGAGGCCGAATCGCGCACATTGCGGTGGTATATGCGGCAGGAAGATCGTAGTCGTAGTAGACATCTTCGGAAGTGGGGCCGCAGAAGAAACACTCATTACGCCCACCGAGATAAGCCGCAGCCGCAAATTCCTCGAACAGTTGCCGAGAGGTGATCGAGGCAATCTGTTTAACCGTGCGGTATCGACGGGTCTGTTCGGAGAACAGAGTGCGTTTCTCAACGCGTAACCCTAGAGCGCTGTTCAGATCGATGCCGTCTTCGGCGGCCGCGCGACGCAACAAAGCCGGACCAAATCCAGCCAGCGTCGCGGGCAAATCGCTCAACCCATTCTCGCGAGCAAACTCGGCCATACGGATGCCGTAAGTCAGCGGGATGTCGACATCACGCATCGCGTAGGTTCTGAACTGCTCGGGCCGCTCCCGAAAAAATTTGCGCATCCGGTCTTTGGTGTAGCCGGATGGGAGCTCGACCTTTGGAATTCCAAGGAACCGTCCGACCGTGTCCAAGCCCGAGCGACCAGGCGTCAGGAGCAGAGTATCGACGAATCGTACCCGGATGAGCTCCGGCATGCCGTCGTCGCCAGGAAGAATCAGCGCCTCCTTATGCTGCGTGCGCTTTTGATCATGGAGTTCGGGCAACTCCTCTTCACCGAGTGCGACCGAAAGGGATCGTGACGTGAACGTCTTCCCGATGGAGTCGAACTCATCCTTGCGGGCCCAGAAATCGAAGAAAGTGGTTACGTCGGCCCGAAGAAAATGGCCGAACACCGTGACACGGTCTGGCCATTGGGTGATTACGCCGGCTTTCCGCGCCTTTTTTAGCAACAATCGAAGCGCGACTGCAAAGCGTTTGCGCGCACTCCGATTCGAGCTATCAACGACATGGAAATCGTAGACGCTCTGATCGCCACACTGAAGCTTAAGTTGGTAGCTCAGAAGGTGGTTACGCGGCCTGTCGATGCCCAGTTCCTCTGATAGCGTCTCCCATTCGGCATCGACGGCCATGTAGACAGGCGGCCCATCGTACTTCGGCACGCAAGGCTTTTTACTACGCGCAAACCGCTGGCGCAGCTTGGCCGCCTTTGAGGTGTAAATCGATGGCGATGATTCCCCAACGGTAGAGTTACACCTTTTTATTTCTGATTCAGCTATCATTGATGGCTCCTGAAACGAAAAGGGGCGCCGAAGCGCCCCTCCATGAATACGATGTATTTGGTGCTTCAGATTTTTAGTCCATCAATCTCGATTTTAGATCATGATAGAACACGCCTAGGTCGCCAACATCTTCCTCCTCTACGGAGGCGATCAGGGCTCCGCTGGTTCCGATGATTGCTACCTTGCCGTCCAGCGGCTTAGCTACCTTAACCTCGTCAATTCGGAAAATGCCTTTGGGGCCGGCATCCACCCACTTCGAGTTCTTCTTCTTCTCCGTCATCGTCACTCCTGTCGGTTGGGCGACCTTGAGCCGCCGCCTCGCTCAGAGGCAGATCCGACATATCAACCAATCAGCAATATGACAAGTCAGCACATTGCTGACACGGCTACGTAGGCTGGCGTTGCCCAGGCGCGTAGGGTAGTGAGACGAACGAGGAGTGATGCGACGGTTCCATGTCACAGCAAAGTTCGAACGTACTAACCCATGAAGAAGCCAGAAGGACGCTAAGTGACCTCCTTTCGGCTTTGAGACACCTGGAGGCAGCAGAGCCTGATATTACTATCGAGGGCTTCAAGGCTCTCTTAGTAGTGGCTCTTACTAGCTGGGGTAAAGACGGCATGCGTCTCCCGGATGTGACGAAGATTTCCAAAGTTCTTGACAAAAGTCCTTCTAGAGCAAGTCGGATTATAGGCGCCCTTTCAGATCCAGAGGGTTTGGCATTGGTAGAAGCAAGATCGGGACTCTCGGGCACACGATCAGAATCGCTTATCGTCACGGAGCACGGCAAGGAACTAGTTTCTTCGTTTCTCGAGGTGTTGACAGGGAGACAAATCGAGGAGCTGCCGTTTCGAAATTTTGAAGATCTTCAGAATGCAAAAAAGTCTTCCAATAACTCTAATAGAAAAATTGAAGGATACCTTAAGCAGAGTGAATTTGATAAGGACACTTTGACACTCAAGATTGGCCCGAAGTCTGATGTGATGTCAGATGAAGTGCAAGATTGGTGCAGGAATAATTTGAGTAAGCAGCCAACGATGACGGCAGATGCCGATCAAGTGTACGTTTCCTTCGCGAAAGTTTCTGACGCCGTGTATTTTAAGCTTCGCTGGTGCTGGTAAAAACGTTTGGCTTCCGATTCTTGGTTCCGGCTGCTGCGGCTTAGTTTTGAAGCAGCTGCTAGTAGGCGGCGCCTGCAATGTGGAGAAGAACATCGGCTTCGCCGTAGCGCAGTGCTAGCGCAGCACCCCGGCCCGTTCTGTCCAATCAAGGACTTAGCCGCGCTCGCGTTCAAATCATAATCCTTGTGTCGGGGGTTCAAATCCCTCCCTCGCTACCATCCTTTTCTTCAAGCCTTGCTAAGTCTTAGCAAGGCTTTTTGTTTGCCCGTTCCGCTCGGCGTTTCGGCGATCGGAAACGGGGGCGATCGCTCGGAGCGAGCCGATACGAAGCGGGTGGCGTCCCACTCGCTCGACACCCGACGTCGAGCGATCGAACTCGGAACGGCAGAGCTGTCCGTCACCTCGTCAGTTCGCGCAATTCGTTGCGGGCGATGCCGAGAAGGGTGCGTGCCGCGAGGCCGGCGATCGTCACGGTGGCGATGGCCAGGAGGCCCAGCGCCAGGGCATCGGCGGGGAGTTCCCGCTTGTGCTCGGCATAGCGCAGGCCGGCGACGGCGACGGCCGCGAGGGGAAAGCTGACGGCCCACCACGAGACCCGGAACGGACAGCAGCGCGGCAGGTCGCGCAGGCGGTTGGCGAGAACGATCAGGACGAACAGCGCGATGAAGAACAGAGCCTCCGCGAACGCGTCGATTGCGCCGAGCGTGGCGACGTAGCTGGAGAAGCCGACGGCGAAGGGGGCCATCAGGATCATCAGCGTCGGCCTCTGCGCTGGAGGCAGTGGCTCCTCGAAGACGAGGCGCGCGAAGATCAGGGTAAAGAGCGGGATCGCGAAGAACAGGCCCACGCTGAGGGAGAACATCGCCAGCGCCCCCGTATAAGGCAGGCCGAGCAGCGGCGTGGCGAGCGGGATGTCGAGCAGGCCGACGACGGGCACGATCCAGGCCGGGGTGGCGTGTGCGACCTGCTGGCGGCTGCCCATCCAGCGGCTCACGATGACGAACGCGAAGACGAGCATCCCGGCCGCGCCGAGCATCCAGGTCGCCGCGGCCGCGAGCGGGCTGAGGCCGTGAACAACGAACGGCAGCAGCAGCAGGCTGATGAACACCGTGCCGAACAGGTTGCCGGCGATCGGGTGGCGAAACTCCGCAAGGACGCTGGGCCAGGCGGTGACCGCCTTGACCGCATAGGCCAAGGCGAGGGCCAGGAACGCCGCGAGGGCGATCCACCCGATCGCGTCGGCGATGAGGGGCGGCAGGCCGTAGCGCGCGGCCGCGAGACGCCAGGCGACGCTCAGCCCGCTCAGGCCCATCACGGCGCCGAACAGGCCGACCGGCAGGTAATCGAAGCGGGGCGCGCGCTTGGCGGCGATCGATTGCGCGTCGACGGTGGTCGCGACCGGCGTCATGATCGGGCTCCTCAGACTCCCGAGAGTGGCGTCTTCGCGAGCGGGAGACTGCGCACGCGCCGCCCCGTCAGCACCGCGACGGCGTTGACCACGGCCGGCGGCACGCCGGGCAGCCCGGGCTCGCCGATGCCGCCCATCGGTGCCCCGCTCTCGACGATGGTGACGTGGACCCGCGGCATGCGCTCACGGTCGAGGATCGGGTAGGCGTCGAAATTGCGTGCCTGCCGCTGGCCGCCCTCGTAGACCACCTGTTCGAGCAGCGTGGCGGACAGGCCGAGCGCCGCCGCGCTTTCCACCTGCCGCTTCACGATCGCCGGATTGACGACGCGGCCCGGGTCGATGGCGATCCAGAGGTCGTGCACCCGCGCCTCGCCGTCCTTGAGCGAGACCTCGGCGATCGTCGCGGTCTCGGAGCCGAAGGGCGAGGCCATCGCGACGCCGCGGGCCCGCTCCGTGCCGTCCTCCGCCCGGAACTTGCCCGCCTTCCAGCCTCCGGCCGCATCGGCCACCGCCTGGAGCAGCACGCGGTGGCGCGGGCTGTCCTTCACGAGCGCCGCGCGCAGCGCGAACGGGTCCTTGCCGCCGGCCGCGGCGACCTCGTCGAGGAAGCTTTCGTAGAAGTAGTCGTTCATCGAGTGCCCGACCGAGCGCCAGAAGGCGATCGTGACCGGATGGAGCACCTTCACGTAGTCGGTGCGGCGGTTCGGGATCGCGTAGGGCTTCTTGTCGAGGCCCTCGACCACGGAGGAATCGACCGGCGACTTGAACAAGGCCCCGAACCAGCGGCCGATCGGCCCCTCGCCGACGGCCGTGCTCTGCAGCGCGACCGGCATCCCGTCACCCCCGAGCGCCGCGCGGAAGCGGGCGAAGCCGAGGGGGCGCAGCGCATCCATGCCGAATTCCTCCTCGCGCGACCACAGCACGCGGACCGGGCGGCCCGTCGCCCGCGCGAGCAGGATCGCCTGAGGAAACGGGTTGCCGGGTCCGTAGTAGAAGTGGCGCCCGAAGAAGCCCCCGAGCATCGGCGAGTGGATGCGAACCTGCGCCGGCTGTACCCCCGCCGTGGCGGCTGCCACCTGCTGAAACAGCTCGGGCATCTGGTTGGGCAGCCAGAGGTCGAGGCTGCCGTCGGCCGCGAACCGGGCGACCGCCGAGGGCGGTTCGAGCTGCGCATGGGCGAGGTAGGGCGCGTCGTACTCCGCCTCGACGATGCTCGATGCGCGCGCGAACGCGCTGGCGACGTCGCCCTCCTGCTCGGCGGCGATGCCGGCCTCCGGGGAGGATTGCAGGGCCGCCAGCATCGCGCTCGACGAGAAGGTCTTCGAGACCGTGGCGATCCCGTCCGCGGCGGGGCTCGTCCAATCCACGCGCAGCGCCTCGGCGCCCTTGCGGGCCCGCCACCAGGAATCGGCCACGACCGCGACGGCCCCCGGCAGGCGATGTACGGAGTGGATACCCGGCATCGCGCGGATCTCCGCCTCGTTGGCGACGGTCCGCGGCTCGGTGCCGAGATGCGGGGCGTGCTGGACCGCCGCGTGCAGCATCCCTTCGAGCCGGATGTCGATGGCGTAAGTGGCCCGCCCGGTCGACTTGTCGCGCATGTCGAGCCGTGGGACCGGCTGGCCGATCCAGCGGAAGCTGCCGGAGGGCTTCAAAGGCACGTCGCCCCGGGGCTGGAGGGCGAGCGCCGCGGCGGCGAGATCGCCGTAGCCGAGGCTGCGGCCGGAGGCGGCGTGGACGACGCGTCCGTCCTCGGTCGTCAGGCTGTCCTGCGGCACGGCGAGGCGGGCGGCTGCGGCGCGCAGCAGCATCTCGCGGGCGGTGGCGCCGAGCCGGCGCATGGTGTCGAAGCTCGACCGGGTCGAGAAGCTGCCGCCGGTCATGCGCAGGCCGTTGACCACGGCGTAATCGGGGCCGGGCGGCGCGCATTCCACCAGGAAGCGGGCCGGATCGAGATCGAGTTCCTCGCCGATGGTCTGGGCAAGACCGGTATTGATGCCCTGGCCGCCCTCGACGAAGGGGCTGAGCAGCCGCACCGTTCCGTCGGGCCGCATTTCGAGGAAGGCGGCCACGCGCGTGCCGGGCTTGGGCGCGATGGCGGCGGCACCCTCCGCCCGCTCTTGCGCGGCCGCAGGAGCCCGACCGAGATCGACGCCCAGTACGAGCGCCCCGGCGGCGACACCGAGAAATCCGCGCCGCGAGAGGTTGCGGACGGGTGCACCGCCGAATTCATCGTGAGGGCCGGCCGGGCGCACAGGCGTGAGGTCGTTCATAGTCACGCTCCCAGCTCAAGCCGCGGCCTGCCGCACGGCGGCGGCGATGGCGTTGTAGGTGCCGCAGCGGCAGAGATTGGTCATCGCCGAGGCGATGTCGTCCTCGCTCGGCTTCGGCGTTTCCTTGAGGAGGCCGGTCGCCGCCATCACCTGTCCCGACTGGCAGTAGCCGCATTGCGGGACTTCGATCCCGATCCAGGCCGCGACGACTTTCGCGCCGACCGGATCGTGCTCGATCGCCTCGATCGTTGTCACCGGCTGCGCTCCGACGCTCTCCACCGGGATCTGGCAGGAGCGCGTCGCCTGACCGTCGAGCAGGACCGTACAGGCACCGCATTGGCCGATACCGCAACCGTACTTGGTACCAGTCAGACCCAGAGTGTCGCGGAGAACGAACAGAAGCGGCGTGTCGGGCTCGACATCGACCGCATGTTGGCGACCATTGATCGTCAAGCTCATCATAGCCGCGCTCCTCCGAACCTTCGAAAGTCACGCTCTCTTGAATAAAGACGACCGACTTCGTCGCAAACGTCATAAACGCAGCGATTTCGGACATGCATCCGGCGGCTGGCCCTGGAGAACTTCGGGACTGACCTTCAGGCCGCCGGCCTCTCCCGCGCCTCGCGCTGCCTGATCTCCTGTGGCGTCCTGGCATAGATCCGCAGGAAGGCGCGCCGCATCCGCTCCCGGTCGATGAAGCCGGTCTCGGAGGCGACGACATCGAGGGAGTGCCGGCTGCGCAGCAGCAGCACGCGGGCGGCGTCGGCGCGAAGACGCTCGATCATCTTGGCCGGTGCAAGGCCGAACTCCGCCCGCACCGCCCGGCTGAACTGCCGGGGCGACAGGCCGGCAACATCGGCGAGGCGGGCGACGCCGAGCGGCTCCTGAAGATGGGCGCGCACGAAGGCGAAGACGCGCTGTATCCGATCGGATTTCGGCTCCAGATCCAGGAGGTTCGAGGATTGTTGCTGAACGCCGGATCGGCGGCGTTCGAGCAGCATGCGGCGGGCGACGTCACGGGCGGCCATCGGCCCGAGGTCGTCCTCGACGAGCGCCAGGGCCATGTCGATCGAGGCCGTCATCCCGGCGGAGGTCCAGATCGACCCGTCGCGGATATAGAGCTGGTCGATCTCCACCCGCAGCTCCGGGAAACGCGCCGCAAGCTCGGCGTTGTCGCGCCAATGGGCGGTCACCCGACGGCCGGCGAGAAGGCCCGCCTCGGCGAGGACGAAGCTGCCGCGGCAGAAGGAGGCGATCCGGCGCGCATGCCCGGCCGCCCGTCGCACGTAGTCGAGGGTGACCGGAGAGCCCGCACTCGCGCCCGTGAATGCGGTAACGATCAGCGTATCGAAGACGGTGTCGCCGGCCGGCTCCGTCATGACGGCGAAACCGGCATTCGTCGGCACGTTGCCACCCGTCTCCGAGATGAGATGCAGATCGTAGACAGGTTCGCCCGCCACGTTGTTGGCGACCTGGAACACGGCCATCGCCGAGAGCGACATCAGCTTCAGATCGGGGAGCGCGAGAACGCCGACACTCAGCATGATCTTCTTCCTGCGTCCGATTCCTTAAGAGATATCGCAATTCCGGTCCCGAACGAGACTTGTCTTGTCCTCGGGCGTCGAGGATTTCGTGCACTCTACCATCCTTCGAGAATGTGCCGCGAGGAACCGTCGGCTCGGAATGCCGGCCGGAAGCGCGGCAAGTCTTGAAGTGCCTCGCAAGTCTTGGAGTGCCTCAATGGAAACGATCGGCCGGGACCTGCGCGAGATGCAGCGCGCGCCGCTGACGGCGTCGCACCTTGCGGCGATCCGGGCGGCGAGTTCCGGTTGATCGCCTCGGCCTTCACCCCTCTCCGTCATCGCGAGGCGGAGCCGAAGCGACCCAGAGCGCGACTTGTCCGGAAGGTACGGAGACTTGGATTGCTTTCGCTGAGCCTCGCAAGGACGAGGGACGAGATCGAAGCGATCAAACGGAAATTGTAAGCTCGGCCCCGCGCGACGGCCCACTCATGGGACGATCCGCGAGGGACGGCCGTGGCAGGCGATGAATCCGGCTCAATCCGTGCCCATCAGCGCGGCTTGCGCCGGGCCTTGGCCCAGGAGGCGAAGAGGAAGCCGAGGCCGCTCAGCCCGAGGATTCCGGCGATGATGCCGAGCCAAACCATCCCGCCTGCCATCTCGGCCTCCCGCCTCTGCCTGAGGGGAGAACGCGAGCGCGTGCAATGGTTTCAGCGTGACAGGCTGTCGCCTCGCGGCCTGCCGCCCCCCCGGCGAGACTGTCTCGGCTTGTGGGAGCGCAACCGATGCGGGGCAGTCACGGCCGCTTGTGGATCGGATCGACCCAGTAGACGGTCTCGGGCCGTTCGGCCGCCTCGACATCGGGCAGGTTGACCACCACCGCCTCGTTGTCGGAGCGCACCAGCACGCAGTGCAGGGGCTCGCCGGTGGAGGCGTTGATCTCCTGGTGCGGCACGAACGGAGGCACGAAGATGAAGTCGCCGGGTCCAGCCTCGGCCACGTATTCCAGGCGCTCACCCCAGCGCATCCGGGCGCGGCCCGAGACGACGTAGATCACGCTCTCCAGGGCGCCGTGGTGATGCACGCCGGTCTTGGCGTCGGGCGCGATCGCCACCGTGCCGGCCCAGATCTTCTGCGCGCCGACCCGGGCGGCGTTGACCGCCGCCTGCCGGAACATGCCGGGCGTCTGGGCGGTGTTGGGGTCGAGCCGGTCGCCGGGGATCACCCGCACGCCGTCATGCTTCCAGCGCGCGGCGGCGCGCTCGTCATGATCTTGAGTGTGGGGCTCATGATCGTCGCCGATGTCGTGCATGTCAGTCGAACTCCGCGACCACCATCATCGCACGGGAGCGGACGCCGCGGGAAATCCCGGATCACGAATTGCTTCGGTGTACGCGCTGAGCGGTGCCGCTTCACGTCCTGAACCGGTCAGCCGCGATGTCGGAGAGGTGCTGCTGCCCGCGAAGGGAGGATCGCATGGCCGCACCCGGCGCTCACCCGCCGCCGATGCCGGTGACGACCTTTCCGGTCCCATTGCAATCCGGGCAGGTCTTCGCCTCGAACTGGCCGCTGCCGCTGCAGCGCGGGCAGAGGTTCTCGCCCGTGCCGGGCGTGCCGGGGGGCGCATCGTCCCCGGGTTTCGTAGGCTCCGCTGACATCGTGACTGCCCTCCTCGTCTGAGGTGGGGAAGAACCCGCCCGTTTTCGGCGATGTTCCCGATGCTCTCGCTACACCGATGCCGGGGCTGCGGTCGCCGCCTCGTTCAGGAGGGCAGGCACCTCGCCTGGAAGTTCGCGCGCGAGGAAGCCGAGCGGGCCGATGCGCGCCGCCAAGCGCCGTCCGGCCTGACCGTGCAGGTAGACGCCCCAGAGCGCCGCCGTCATCGCCTCGACCCCTCGGGCGAGGAGGCCACCGATGATTCCGGACAGAACGTCGCCGGAGCCGGAGGTCGCGAGACCGACCCCGCCGCCGGCATAGAGCCAGTGCGCACCGGCCGGGTCCACGACCCAGCTTCGCGCGCCCTTCATGATCACCACGCAGCCCAACAGCTCCGCGGCCCGGACGGCCGCCGCGCGCGGGTCCGCCTCGACCGCCGCACGCTCCATCCCGAGGAGCTGCGCCATCTCGCCGGCATGCGGGGTGATCACGCCCCGGCCGCCGCAGGATCGTATCGTCTGCGCATGGGCGCCGAGCCCGCTTAGCGCCCCGGCATCGAGCACGCAGGGCGCGAGCGGCCCGTCCGACAGGAGGGAGAGCACGAGTGCGTCCGTCGCCGCGCCGGGGCTGAGGCCCGGACCGATCAGCAGCGCGTCGCAGCGTTTCGCGAGTGCCGGGAGGCGCGCCGCTTCCGTCGGATCGATCTGACCCTCGCTCGTTTGGCGCAGGCCGATCACCCGCGCCTCCGGCAGCGCGACGGCGGTTGCCACCGCGACGCTCTCGGCCGTGACGATCCGCAGGCGTCCCGCGCCGGCGCGCAAGGCCGCGGTCCCGGCCAGAAGGATCGCTCCGGGAAGCTCGGCCGAGCCGCCGAGCACGAGCACCGTGCCGCGTTGCTCCTTGCCGCCCTCCTCCGGAATCGGAAGCGGTATTTTTCGGAGTGCTTCGAGCGTCAGGTCGTTCTCACTCATCGCGCTGCCGGCTCGCTCTCGGTGGTGTTGGGCGCCCCATTCCGCTCCGCGCGGATGCGCCGAGGCCGAAGCGTAAAGCGCGCGACCGGACCGGTTGATCCCGGTGCACGATGGACCGCCGACGACGCGCGAAAACGGCGCAGGCCGAAACATCTCGGTGGGCTCACGCGTAGCCCTGCCGGTGCTCCGAGGCGAGCGCGCGGCAACGAGCGACGGATCATGAAGAACAAGCCCCTCCGCGAGCAGATCCTCGTCATCACCGGCGCTTCGAGCGGCATCGGTCTGGCCACCGCCCGCATGGCCGTGCAGCGCGGCGCCCGGGTCGTCCTGGCGGCGCGCAGCGAGGACGCCCTGACGAAGCTGGCGGCCGAGTTCGGCCCCCGTGCCGTCTCCGTGGTGGCCGATGTCGGTCGGCGGGAGGACGTGCAGGCCATCGCCGACAAGGCGGTCGCCACCTTCGGCAGATTCGACACCTGGGTGAACGTCGCCGGGCTCACGGTCTACGGTCCCTTGCGCGAGATCTCGCAGGAGGATCACGAGCGGCTGATCCGGACCAACTTCTGGGGCACGGTGAACGGCTCGCTCATCGCGGCCGAGCATCTGCGGCAGCGCGGGGGCGCCCTCGTCAATGTCGGCAGCATCGCCTCCGACCTCGCCTTCCCGTTCCAGGGCCTCTACGCCGCCTCGAAGCACGCGGTGAAGGGCTTCACCGACACGCTGCGCATGGAGTTGATCGCGGAGGGCGCACCCGTCTCGGTCACCCTGATCAAGCCGGCCTCCATCGACACGCCGCTGCCGAGCCGGGCGCGCAACTACATGGACCGCGAGCCGACGCTGCCGCCGCCGATCTATCCGCCGAGCGAGGTGGCCAACGCCATCCTGCACGCCGCGGTCCATCCCCAGCGCGACATCTTCGTTGGCGGCGGCGGCAAGCTGTTCGTGATGGGCAAGGAGTTCGCGCCCGGCGCCTACGACGAACTCGCCCCCGCCATCATCGCGCTGCAGAAGCGGTCCCAGCCACCCCGGAAGCCGAATGGCGCCCTGCACGCCCCGCAGGATGCCGGGCGCGAGCGCGGCGATCCGCCGGTCTACGTCCAGCGCACCAGCGCCTACACCCGTGCGAGCCTGCACCCGCTTGCCTCGGCGGGCGCCGTCCTGGGTCTCGGGGCCGCGGCGGCCCTGCTGCTCGCCGGGCGGCCGCGCGGTCGCAGCGGGCTCTGAAACGGACGCGCCGTCAGCCGGCCTCCTCGACCGCGAACTGCATCCCCCGCCCCGGGCCCTGGTCGGCGTAATCGACCAGGGACAATCCACGCTCGGCCAGCGTCTCCTCGATGATGTCGCGATGCTTGCGCACCATCTGGCCGATGGCCAGCGGCGTCAGCCGGGGATTGGCTTGCCGCAGCCGGTCGATCCCGACATCGGCGGGCGTCCCGTCCGCTTCGGCGAGGCGGGCCAGTGCGAGCCCGAGATCGCGGGCCTTCCCCTCGGCGGCCGATCTTGGCTTCAATGCCATGTCTTATCCCTTGCGTTCCGTGTTCAACCGCCTCGGTTCAGCCGCCCTGCAGGCGCTCCGCGAAGTCGTCCGGGATCTCGCCGAAGGCCTCCAGGATCGTGGCGCTCTCCAGCTCCCCGGTCTCGTCGTCGGCCACGATCCTGAGCGCCGCCGCACCGGGCATGCGGCCGGCCACCGCCTGCGCCTTCTTCAGCGCACCGCTCTCGGTGGCGGTGGCTTCCTTGGCGCCGGGCACGAGGCGTTTGCGCTTCAGCTCGAAGGTCTGGACGATGTAGGTGGTCTTCAGGGCCATCTTCGCTTCCTTGACGGGACGCCTCGGCCCCGATCCCCGCGCGGCCGGCCCGCACGCGGCCGACGCCGACGCGCTGTCCGTTCACGCCTCGTTCTATCACGGAAACTGGATCGATCGGCATTCTTTTCCGGCCCGGCCCGAGAGAGAGCCTGCGGCGCTTGCGAAGCGTTGCCGGCCGCGAACGAAGCGGTCCTTGGCCTTTTAGAGCCGTTTCCGAGGGCCGAAGCGCGTGCTAAGGGCGATCGATCGATGCAAGGTCAAGCTCTCGCGGACTGATCTGCATTCAATAAACGATTTCGACCGCCAGGGAGTCTCGCCAGCACCATGAAGGACATTCTCGAGAAGCTTGAGGAGCGTCGTGCCCAGGCCCGTCTCGGCGGCGGGGAGAAGCGGCTCGAGGCCCAGCACAAGCGCGGCAAGCTCACGGCGCGCGAGCGCATCGAACTCCTGCTCGACCACGGGTCGTTCGAGGAGTTCGACATGTTCGTGCAGCACCGCTCGACCGATTTCGGCATGGAGAAGCAGAAGATCTCCGGCGACGGCGTCGTGACCGGCTGGGGCACCGTGAACGGGCGCACGGTCTTCCTCTTCTCCAAGGACTTCACGGTGTTCGGCGGCTCGCTGTCGGAGGCGCACGCGGCCAAGATCGTCAAGGTCCAGGACATGGCGCTCAAGATGCGCGCCCCGATCATCGGCATCTTCGACGCCGGCGGCGCCCGCATCCAGGAGGGCGTGGCGGCTCTCGGCGGTTACGGCGAGGTGTTCCGCCGCAACGTCGCGGCCTCCGGCGTGATCCCGCAGATCTCGGTCATCATGGGGCCCTGCGCGGGCGGCGACGTCTATTCGCCGGCCATGACCGATTTCATCTTCATGGTGCGCGACACGAGCTACATGTTCGTGACCGGCCCAGACGTGGTGAAGACCGTCACCAACGAGGTCGTCACCGCCGAGGAACTCGGCGGCGCCAAGGTACACACCACCAAGTCGTCCATCGCCGACGGCTCGTTCGAGAACGACGTCGAGGCGATCCTCCAGATCCGCCGCCTGCTCGACTTCCTGCCCGCCAACAACATCGAGGGCGTGCCGGAGATCGAGAGCTTCGACGACGTCAACCGCCTCGACAAGTCGCTCGACACCCTGATCCCGGACAACCCCAACAAGCCCTACGACATGGGCGAGCTGATCCGCCGGGTCGTGGACGAGGGCGACTTCTTCGAGATCCAGGCGGCGTATGCCCGCAACATCATCACCGGCTTCGGGCGGATCGAGGGACGCACCGTCGGCTTCGTGGCCAACCAGCCGCTGGTGCTCGCCGGCGTGCTCGACTCGGACGCCTCCCGCAAGGCGGCCCGCTTCGTGCGCTACTGCAACGCCTTCTCGATTCCGATCGTCACCTTCGTGGACGTGCCGGGCTTCCTGCCCGGGACCGCGCAGGAATATGGCGGCCTGATCAAGCACGGCGCCAAGCTGCTCTTCGCCTACAGCCAGGCGACGGTGCCGCTCGTGACCATCATCACCCGCAAGGCCTTCGGCGGCGCCTACGACGTCATGGCCTCCAAGCATGTCGGCGCCGACCTCAACTATGCTTGGCCGACGGCCCAGATCGCGGTGATGGGCGCCAAGGGCGCGGTCGAGATCATTTTCCGGAGTGAGATCGGGGACGCGGACAAGATCGCCGAGCGCACCAAGGAGTACGAGGACCGCTTCCTCTCGCCCTTCGTGGCGGCCGAGCGCGGCTACATCGATGAGGTGATCATGCCCCACTCGACCCGCAAGCGCATCGCGCGGGCGCTCGGCATGCTGCGCACCAAGGAGATGGAGCAGCCCTGGAAGAAGCACGACAACATCCCGCTCTGAAGGCGGGAACGAAGTTCGGCCGCCCCTCGGGGCGGCCTTTTCATTCGTCGGTGTCGAAGCTCAACCGAAATCCCCGGCCCTGTTCGTCGCCAGCGTCGGCTTGCCGCCGCTCAAGCGCCGCTTGAGCCGCACCAACGCCTCGCGCTGCAACTCGCTCGGTGCGGAATGGGCCGAGGCGACCTTGGTCAGCATCTCCACGAACTGCATCCGCTCGGCCTCGGTCAGCCGCTCGAGCAGGAGCGGGAGCAACGGGTCGGCCGCGAGCGAGAACGGGCGACGCTCCTGCGTGTAGCGCCAGGCCCGCTCGAAGGTCGCAGAGATCGTCCGGATCTCCAGCGGATTTTCCATCAGTTCGAGGATGCGGGTCTTCTCCGAGGCGGTGATCGGAGAGCCGGTGCGCACGATCTGGATCATCAGGATCACGGCGGCGAGCCGCACGTCGTTCACCCGCTGGAGCGGCGTGCCGACGATGCTCTCGAAGACGGACTTCGCCTGCCGTTGCAGCCCCTTGGTGTCCCGATCGACCTCCTTGATCTGCTTGACGGTGTAATGCGCCCGCAGGAGCCAGAACAGCACGCCAGCGATGACCGTTGCGACGAGAATGAGGACCGGCAACAGGCGTCTCCGTGCGAGCGGTGCGAATCGCGGCGAAGATCACCATGCGGTCGGCAAGGGGTCAAACCCGTGCAGCCGGACGTGCAGACAATCGTAAGGGGAAGAAATCGTGGAAGGGCGTGGTGGGCGCGACAGGGATCGAACCTGTGACCCTTCGCGTGTGAAGCGAATGCTCTCCCGCTGAGCTACGCACCCGAGCCCCGACGTACCGCCTGCGGAGGACGGTACGGGCGTCGCCTCGGCGACGGAGGGCCGTATACGCCGAGGCGGAGCGCTCGTAAAGCGGCTTCGACGACCACCCGCACGGAATCCTTCAGTCGGCTTCGAGCCGCCGCCCGTGGATTTCTCCGCCGCTCCGCTTGTGCCGCCGAATGGAACGCGCTAGTGGGCGAACCGTACCGTACGGTACGGGCTTTTCGACCGGATCATGCCGCCAACAGTCACGGAGACGAACGAGCCCCCGCAGCTGACGCCCTCCCCGCGTCAGCAGGCGGTGCTGGACGTCGTCCTGTCGCTGATGGTCGAGGGCGACGACCCGCTCACCATGGATGCGGTGGCGCGGCGGGCGAGTTGCTCGAAGGAGACCCTCTACAAGTGGTTCGGCGACCGTGACGGCCTGCTCGTCGCGACGGTGCGCTGGCAGGCCTCGCGCGTCCATGCGGGCCGCGAGGCGGTGGGCGCCCTCGATGCGGGAACCCTGCGCGACATCCTCCGCGATTTCGCCGCGAGCTGGCTCGCGGTGATCGCCAGCCGAACGTCGGTGGCGCTCAATCGCATCGCCATCGCCGATGCAGGTTCGCGCAAGAGCAATCTCGGCGGGATCGTGCTCGCCAACGGGCGCTTCGCCATCGGCGAGCGGGTCAAGCCCGTGCTCGAAGCGGGCCGCGCGGCCGGTCTTCTCGCTTTCGATGACAGCGAGGCGGCCTTCCGGACCTTCTTCGGTCTGGTCGGGCGCGATATCCAGATCCGACTTCTCCTCGGCGACGCGCTCGCGCTCGACGCCGCCGAGATCCGGAGCGACGCGGCCCGTGCCGTCGAGCAGTTCCTGGCCCTGTACGGCCAGGCGAAACCCTGAACCGAAGCCACTCAACCGAAGAGGACATCACCATGCGCGTCTATTACGATCGCGACGCCGACCTGAACCTGATCAAAGGCAAGAAGGTCGTCATCGTCGGCTACGGCAGCCAGGGCCATGCCCACGCGCTCAACCTGCGCGATTCGGGCGTGAAGGACATCGTCATCGCGCTGCGCGAGGGCTCGGCCACCGCCAAGAAGGCGGAGCACGAAGGCTTCAAGGTCATGAACGTCGCCGATGCCGCCAAGCAGGCCGACGTCGTCATGATGCTCACCCCCGACGAGCTGCAGGGCGACATCTACAAGGAGTCGCTCGAGGGCAACATGAAGCAGGGCGCCGCGCTCCTGTTCGCCCACGGCCTCAACGTGCACTTCAACCTGATCGAGCCCCGCAAAGATCTCGACGTGCTGATGGTCGCCCCGAAGGGCCCCGGCCACACCGTGCGCGGCGAGTACCTCAAGGGCGGCGGCGTGCCGACCCTGATCGCCATCGCCCAGGACGCCTCGGGCAACGCCCACGACCTCGGCCTCTCCTACGCCTCGGCCAATGGCGGCGGCCGCGCCGGCATCATCGAGACCACCTTCAAGGAAGAGTGCGAGACCGACCTGTTCGGTGAGCAGGCCGTGCTCTGCGGCGGCCTCGTCGAGCTGATCAAGGCCGGCTTCGAGACCTTGGTCGAGGCGGGCTACGCCCCCGAGATGGCCTATTTCGAGTGCCTGCACGAGGTGAAGCTGATCGTCGACCTCATCTACGAGGGCGGCATCGCCAACATGAACTACTCGATCTCGAACACCGCCGAGTACGGCGAGTACGTCACCGGCCCGCGCATCGTCACGCCGGAGACCAAGGCCGAGATGAAGCGCGTCCTCAACGACATCCAGTCGGGCATCTTCACCCGCAACTGGATGCTGGAAAACAAGGTCGGCCAGACCTCGTTCAAGGCCACCCGCGCCAAGCTCGCCGCCCACCCGATCGAGGAGGTCGGCGCCAAGCTGCGCGGCATGATGCCGTGGATCTCCGAGAAGGCCCTGGTCGATAAGTCCAAGAACTAACTTGGCATGGGGAGGCCGTGCGTCGCTCGGCCTCCACCGCTGCAGAGAAGGGCCGGTTCGCGCGAGCGTGACCGGCCTTTTTCGTAGGCCGTTTGCGGGTTTTCATCTTTGCCTTAAACGCTCCTCGGAGGAGGCCCGAGGCAACGGGCCCCGGAGGAGACGCTCATGGCATCGCTCTACTCGGAGGCGCACCGCGCGCTCCAAGAGGAATTCGGCACGACCAAGCTCGCCGTCCGCCTGGACGAGGATTGGGTGCACGAGACGGTTCAACCCGACGAGGCCGCCTTCATCGGCTCGCGCGACATGTTCTTCCTCTCCACCGTCGATCCCGACGGCATGCCGACCGTCTCCTACAAGGGCGGGCCGAGCGGCTTCGTGAAGGTGCTCGACGGCTCGACGCTGGTGTTTCCCGGCTTCGACGGCAACGGGATGTTCTACTCGGTCGGCAACATCGCCGGACAGGCCAAGGTCGGCCTGCTCTTCATCGATTTCGAGACGCCGCACCGCGTCCGCGTCCAGGGCCATGCCTCGGTGCTGCGCGACGACCCGCTGATGGCGCAGTACACGGAAGCAAAGTACCTCGTGAAGGTCGACGTGACCAAGATCTGGGTCAACTGCCCGCGCTACATTCACAAGTACCGGAAACTCGAGCAGAACAAGTACGTCCCGCGGCCCGACCGCGAGACGCCGCTCGCCGCCTGGAAGCGGCTCGATCTCGCCGGCGACGTCATCAGCGACGAGGACAAGGCGCGGGTCGCCAAGGAGGGCCGTCTCGAAGTCTCGGAGTACGAGGCGCTCGTCGCCCGCGGCGAGGCCTGAGCCGCGGGGCTCCGAGCCGGATCGGGGGCGGGCCGGGCTCGCGCAATCGTTCGGATCGGCCGGCTTTACGGAGCCGGCCGCCTCGTGCTTCGTGCGCCCGATCCCGGTCGCCGCAGCGGCCCGCCTCTCGACATGACGATGCCTGGAACACTCCTCGACAAACATCCGCGGCTCAAGCGCAGGCTGAAATCCGTCGCCAAATCCGTCGGCATCCTGCGCGACAGCCCCGCCAACGCGTTCTACCGCGACCTCGCCGAGGTGACGTCGCGGCGCGACGACCCGTTTTCGAAGCTGTTCTACGGCTACGACGGCGACCACCTGATCAACAAGTGGGACCACTTCCTGCCGATCTACAGCCGGCTTTTCGCGCCGTTCCGGGACGGCATGCCGGACGGGCGCCCCCTGCGCTTCCTCGAGATCGGGGTCTACGAGGGCGGTTCCCTCGATCTCTGGCGGCGCTTCTTCGGGCCCGACGCCATCCTCTACGGCATCGACGTCGATCAGCGGTGCGCCGTGTTCGATGGCCGCGCGGCGCAGGTTCGCATCGGTTCGCAGGCCGACCCAGCCTTCCTCCGCTCCGTGGTCGAGGAGATGGGCGGCGTCGATGTCGTCCTCGACGACGGCAGCCATGTCGCGAGCCACCAGCGCATCAGCTTCGACACGTTGTTCCCGCTTCTGGCGCAGGACGGGCTCTACGTCGCCGAAGACCTGCACACCGCGTACTGGAAGGGGTACGAGGGCGGCTACCGGCGCAAGGGCACGTTCTTGGAGGTCACCAAGGCGTTCATCGACGACATGCACGGCTGGTATCACGGCCGGAGGACCAGCGAGATCGGGCGCAGCATCGGCGCGATCCACGTCTACGACAGTATCGTCGCCTTCGAGAAGGGCGGCGGCGAGCGGCCGTTCCACACTACCATCGGCACGCCGCAACGGGCGATCGACCGGGTGCGCTGACACCTCGATATGACAGTGCCCGCGCATCGCCGGGATGCGCGGGCACTGTCACATCACGTGGTCCGGACGCGACGATGTCCCCTTGCCGTCATTGCGAGGCGGAGCCGAAGCAATCCAGCGCGCCGACACCTCCGGAGAGGTCGCGCCGCTGGATCGCTTCGCTGACGCTCGCGATGACGGCGAAACGGAGCTTACATCGCCTTGAGCGGCCCGGCCTCGATCACGTCCTCGACGGTGCGCAGGCCCGCGCGGGTGGAATTGACGAGCACCGCCATGTTGCCCGGCGGGTGCTGGTTCTTCCACATCTTGGTGTGGGCGGCCGGGATCTTGTCCCAGGGGAACACCTCGCTCATGCAGGGATCGACGCGCCGGTCCATCACGAACTGGTTGGCGGCGGAGGCCTGCTTGAGGTGGGCGAAGTGCGAGCCCTGGATGCGCTTCTGGCGCATCCAGACGTAGCGAGCGTCGAAGGTGATGTTGAAGCCGGTCGTGCCGGCGCAGAACACCACCATGCCGCCGCGCTTCACCACCAGCGACGAGACCGGGAAGGTCGCCTCGCCCGGATGCTCGAACACGATGTCGACGTCGTTGCCCTTGCCGGTGATGTCCCAGATCGCCTTGCCGAACTTCCGGGCTTCCTTGAGCCAGGTGTTGTACTCAGGCGAGTTCACCTTCGGGAGCTGGCCCCAGCACTCGAAGTCCTTGCGGTTGATGACGCCCTTGGCGCCGAGGCTCATGACGTAGTCGCGCTTCGACTCGTCCGAGATCACCGCGATGGCGTTGGCGCCGGACGCCGCGCAGAGCTGCACGCCGAACACGCCGAGACCGCCGGAGGCGCCCCAGATCAGCACGTTCTGGCCCGGGCGCACGGTGTGCGGCGCGTGGCCGAACAGCATGCGGTAGGCGGTGGCGAGGGTCAGCGTGTAGCAGGCGGCCTCTTCCCAGGTCAGGTGCTTGGGCCGGGACATGAGCTGGCGCGACTGCACCCGGCAGAACTGGGCGAAGGAGCCGTCACCGGTCTCGTAACCCCAGATGCGCTGGGTCGGCGAGAACATCGGATCGCCGCCGTTGCACTCCTCGTCGTCGCCGTCGTCCTGGTTGCAGTGGACGATGACCTCGTCGCCGACCTTCCAGCGCTTCACCTTGGCGCCGACCTTCCAGACGATGCCCGAGGCGTCGGAGCCGGCGATGTGGTACTCGCCCTTGTGCACGTCGAAGGGCGAGATCGGCTCGCCGAGGCCCGCCCAGACGCCGTTGTAGTTCACGCCCGCGGCCATGACGTAGACGAGCACCTCGTCGTCGCCGATGTCCCAAACGGGCAGCACTTCGAGCTGATGCGACTCTTCCGGCGGCCCGTGGCGCTCGCGGCGGATCGCCCAGGCATACATCTTGGCAGGCACGTGGCCGAGCGGGGGGATCTCGCCAAGCTCGTAAAGGTCCTTGGCTTCCGCCGTTTGCCCGGTCCAAGCCGGCGCTGCGCTTGCAGCCATCGTGGCACTCCCTGTCACATCCCTGGCGCGCGCGTATCGATCCACGCGACCTTGGCCGACGCTATAAGCACGATGTTTCCGGCCTTCCAAGTGGCCTAAAAGGCAGGGGTTTGTCTCGTCCGCACAAAAAAGAGGCACCGGCCGAAGCCAATGCCTCTGTATTCAAAATAACGTTGAGATGACTACTCGGCGGCGGCCCGCGTAGTGTCGATTCCGAGGCCCTCGGCCACGCCGCGTCCGAAATCCCCGTGCACCTTGTTCCAATGGGCGATCATTCGCTCTTGGATGGGGCGCGGGCTGTCGCCCATCGAGGTGACGATGTTCTCGACGAGCCGCTTGCGCCCGCCCTCGTCCAGCACCTTGGTCCAGAACAGGCGCGGCTGGCCATAGAGATCCTCGTCGTCCCCGGGCCAGCCGTAGCGGCCGGCATCGCCGCGGATGCGCAGGGGCGGTTCGGCGAAGGACGAGTCCTGCTTCGGACCGCCGAAGGAGTTTGGCTCGTAATCGACCTGGGCGCCGTGGTTGCCGTCGGTGCGCATGGCGCCGTCGCGGTGGTAGGTCTGAACGGGCGCGTTCCTCGCCTGATTGACCGGGATCTGCTGATAATTCACCCCGAGCCGGTAGCGGTGGGCGTCGGCGTAGGACAGCACCCGGTTCTGCAGCATCTTGTCCGGTGAGAAGCCGATGCCGGGTACCACGTTCGAGGGCTCGAAGGCGGATTGCTCGATCTCGGCGAAGTAGTTTTCAGGATTGCGATTCAGCTCCATCTCGCCGATCTCGATCAGCGGATAGTCGCCGTGCGGCCAGACCTTGGTGAGGTCGAACGGGTTGATGCGGTAGGTGTCGGCTTCCAGTTCCGGCATGATCTGCACCGAGACCTTCCACTTCGGGAAGTCGCCGGTCTCGATGGCGTTGGAGAGGTCGGCGGCGGAATAGTCCGGATCCTTACCGGCCACCTCGTCGGCTTCGTCGGCGGTGAAGTTCTGGACGCCCTGCTGGGTGTGGAAGTGGAACTTCACCCAGTAGCGCTCGCCCCGATCGTTCCAGAGCGAGAAGGTATGCGAGCCGTAGCCGTTCATGAAGCGGGCGGATTTCGGCGTGCCGCGATCCGAGTACAGGAACATCACCTGATGGATCGCCTCGGGCGACAGGCTCCAGAAGTCCCAGCGGCGCCAGTGCGGCTTGAGGTGGGTGCGCGGGTCGCGCTTCTGCGTGCGGATGAAGTCGGAGAACTTGATCGCGTCGCGTACGAAGAAGATCGGCGTGTTGTTGCCGACGAGATCCCAGTTGCCCTCCTCCGTATAGAACTTAAGGGCGAAGCCGCGCGGGTCGCGGGCCGTGTCGGCCGAGCCGGACTCGCCGCCGACCGTGGAGAAGCGCGCCACCATCGGCACCTCCTTGCCGACCTCGGTCAGCACCCTCGCGCGGGTGAACTCGGCGAGCGATTTGGTGAGCCGGAAGGTGCCGTAGGCACCGTAGCCCTTGGCGTGGACCACGCGCTCCGGGATCCGCTCCCGGTTGAAATGGGCCATCTTCTCGATGAGGTGGTAGTCCTGCATCAGCACCGGGCCGCGCGGGCCGGCGGTGAGCGAGTTCTGGTTGTCGGAAATCGGGTTTCCGAAGGCCGTGGTCAATCGCGGGCTCTGGTCTGCCATCGCATGTCTCTCCTCATCGATGCCTCTGCGGGCAGGCGTCGCGACCAGCGGTGTGCCGTGCGAACGTTGCCGCCCCAACGCATGAGGCCGAGCTTGGAGCCGTTCGAATTTGCTGACGGAGCGCTGCATCTGTCGCCGCGCCGAGAGGGGTTCGCGCAGACGTGATGGATGCTGCCTAAAACCGGTCTTTCCCGAAGCGATCGATCGAAGACAAATCCACTTCACGGACGCACCAAGTTTTTCCAGGGCTTGAGGCGGACGGCCTCGACCTTTCTCCCAGATGACGCGGCGGGACGGCTTCGCTACGGTGCCGGCCAACAGCCGCGTGGACGAAGCGCGAAGTCGGATCGGACAGGGAGTCGAGTGGAATGAGCGCGAGCGCGAGCGTGGCGGAAGTCAAGCGCGACAAGCCCTGGATCATTCGCACCTATGCGGGTCACTCCACGGCGGCGGAATCGAACAAGCTCTATCGCGGCAACCTCGCCAAGGGTCAGACCGGCCTGTCGGTGGCCTTCGATCTGCCGACCCAGACGGGTTACGACCCGGACCACGAACTCGCCCGCGGCGAGGTCGGCAAGGTCGGCGTCTCGATCGCGCATCTGGGCGACATGCGGGCCCTGTTCGACCAGATCCCGCTGGCGCAGATGAACACCTCCATGACGATCAACGCCACGGCGCCGTGGCTGTTGTCGCTCTATCTCGCGGTGGCCGAGGAGCAGGGCGCGCCGCTCGCGAGCCTCCAGGGCACCACGCAGAACGACATCATCAAGGAATATCTCTCGCGCGGCACCTACGTCTTTCCGCCCGCGCCCTCGCTCCGGCTCACCAAGGACGTGATCCTGTTCACGACCAAGAACGTGCCCAAGTGGAACCCGATGAACGTCTGCTCCTACCACCTGCAGGAGGCGGGGGCGACGCCGGTTCAGGAACTCTCCTACGCGCTGGCCATCGCCATCGCCGTGCTCGACACGGTGCGCGACGACCCCGATTTCGACGAGGCCAGCTTCTCCGACGTCTTCAGCCGGATCTCGTTCTTCGTGAACGCCGGCATGCGGTTCGTCACCGAAATCTGCAAGATGCGGGCCTTCGCCGAGCTCTGGGACGAGATCGCCCAGGAGCGCTACGGCATCACCGACGCCAAGAAGCGGATTTTCCGCTACGGCGTGCAGGTCAACAGCCTCGGGCTGACGGAGCAGCAGCCCGAGAACAACGTCCACCGCATCCTGATCGAGATGCTGGCGGTCACGCTGTCGAAGCGCGCCCGCGCCCGCGCGGTGCAGCTCCCGGCCTGGAACGAGGCGCTCGGCCTGCCGCGCCCCTGGGACCAGCAATGGTCAATGCGGATGCAGCAGATCCTCGCCTTCGAGACCGACCTTCTCGAATACGACGACATCTTCGACGGCTCGACGGTGATCGAGTCCCGCGTCGATGCGCTGAAGGAGCAGACCCGGGCCGAACTGAAGCGCATCGCCGAACTGGGTGGCGCGGTGACCGCGGTCGAGGCCGGCGAGTTGAAGCGGGCGCTGGTGGAATCGAACGCCCGGCGCATCGCGGCGATCGAGAAGGGCGAGCAGATCGTCGTCGGCGTCAACAAGTGGCAGCAGGGCGAGCCCTCGCCGCTCACCGCCGGGGACGGGGCGATCTTCACCGTCTCCGAGACGGTCGAGATGGAGGCGGAGGCCCGCATCCGCGAGTGGCGCTCCCGGCGCGACGACCGCGCGGTCGGACAGGCGCTGGCGGATCTGGAGCAGGCCGCGCGTTCGGGAGCCAACATCATGCCGCCCTCCATCGCCGCGGCGAAGGCGGGCGTGACGACGGGCGAGTGGGGCCAGCGCCTGCGCGAGGTGTTCGGCGAGTACCGCGCGCCCACCGGCGTGACGCTGGAGACCGTCACCTCGGGGGCGGCGGAGGAGGCACGGCTTCTCATCGCCGATCTCGGCGAGCGCCTAGGCGAGACGCCGCGGCTCGTGGTCGGCAAGCCGGGCCTCGACGGCCATTCCAACGGCGCCGAGCAAATTGCGCTGCGCGCCCGCGACGTCGGCTTCGACGTGACCTACGACGGCATTCGCCAGACGCCGACCGAGATCGTCGCCAAGGCGAAGGAGCGGGGCGCCCACGTCATCGGCCTGTCCGTGCTCTCGGGCAGCCACGTGCCGCTGGTGCGGGAGGTGAAGGCCAAGCTGCGCGAGGCCGGGCTCGACCATGTGCCGGTCGTCGTCGGCGGCATCATCTCGACCGAGGACGAGCTGGTGCTCAAGAACATGGGCGTCACCGCGGTCTACACGCCCAAAGACTACGAGCTCGACAAGATCATGGTCGGCCTGGCCAAGGTGGTGGAGCGGGCGCTCGACAAGCGCGCCGCCGACCGGGCGGACACGGAGGCCGGCGTGCCGGGGGCACCGAAGCGGGGCGAGAACGCGGCGCAGGTGTTCTAAGCGACCGCAAACACGCTTTTCCCGGGCTCGCCCTCATCCTGAGCTTCCCCTTGCTTCGGCAAGGGGCCTCGAAGGATCCTCCAGGAATCGAGCGGTAACTGGAAGATCCTTCGAGGCTGCTTCGCAGCACCTCAGGATGAGGTGGTGAATGGGATGGGCCGGCGCGGGAAACGCACCGGCTGCCTGCTTGACCGGCCGCCGCCGCCGGTGCCAGTAACCGCCGCTTCAAGCGGGACGCGCGTTCGCCTCGGCCCAGCCCTTCCTCCTCCAAGGACCCGCGCCGATGGCCGCGTTCACCGAACTCGTCTTCTCCGGCGTCCAGCCGACCGGAAACCTGCACCTCGGCAACTATCTCGGCGCGATCAAGCGTTTCGTCGAGATGCAGGAGCGGGACGCGCAGTGCCTCTACTGCGTGGTCGATCTGCACGCGATCACCCTCTGGCAGGACCCGCAAGCGCTCAAAGGGCAGATTCGCGAGGTCACCGCCGCCTTCCTCGCCGCCGGCATCGATCCGAAGCGCTCGATCGTCTTCAACCAGTCCCAGGTGCCGCAGCACGCGGAACTGGCCTGGATCTTCAACTGCGTGGCCCGTCTCGGCTGGCTCAACCGCATGACGCAGTTCAAGGACAAGGCCGGCAAGGACCGGGAGAACGCCTCGATCGGGCTCTACGACTATCCCGTGCTCATGGCCGCCGACATCCTGGCCTACCGGGCGACGCACGTGCCCGTGGGCGAGGACCAGAAGCAGCACCTCGAACTGACCCGCGACATCGCGCAGAAGTTCAACAACGACTTCGCGCAGTCGATCCAGGCCCACGGCCACGGTGAGCAGTTCTTCCCGATCACCGAGCCGCTGATCGGCGGGCCGGCGGCGCGGGTGATGTCCCTGCGCGACGGCACCAAGAAGATGTCGAAGTCGGACCCCTCCGACTACTCGCGCATTGCGCTGACCGATGACGCCGACGCCATCGCCCAGAAGGTGCGCAAGGCCAAGACCGATCCGGAGCCCCTCCCCTCCGAGGTCGCGGGTCTCGCCGGGCGGCCGGAGGCCGACAACTTGGTCGGCATCTTCGCGGCCCTGCGCGGCATCACCCGCGAGGAGGTGCTGACGGATTTCGGCGGCGCGCAGTTCTCCAGTTTCAAGCCGGCGCTCGTCGAACTCGCCGTGGAGATGCTGGCGCCGGTGAATGCCGAGATGAAGCGCCTCGTCGCCGATCCGGCCTATATCGATTCGGTGCTCGCCGACGGTGCGGACCGGGCCGCTTCCATCGCCGCGCCGACGCTGGATGCCGTCAAGGACATCGTCGGCTTCGTCCGTCGCGGGCCGGCCCTCAGGACGGTGTGAGGGCCCACGCCGTCACCGGCGGGGTTCGTCCTTGCGCAGGTGGCGGCCATAGGCCTGCTCCTTGTCCTCGCGCTCCTTGATCAGGTCGGCGTAGGCCTGCCGCATCTCGGCCGAGACGGCCACGCTCTTGCCCTTCGAGGGCTTGCGCTTGGGCGCCTTCTTGAAGGTGTCGGGTGTTTCGGCCATCGGCGTGTCGCGATCCTCGCTGAGCGATTCCCTTCGTCATAGCGCAAACCCGGTGCGGTGCGGAACATCGCGCGTCGGGCTCGACTACCGGCTGGGCGATCGGGCTGCTAGAAGGCGGTCGAGCGGAGCCGGTCGCGGTATCGCCGGCCGGCACGACGATTTCGAGAAGAGCGATGGACAAGTTCACGACCCTGGAGGGCGTCGCCGCGCCCATGCGGATCATCAACATCGACACCGACCGCATCATTCCCAAGCAGTACCTCAAGACGATCAAGCGCACCGGGCTCGGCGAGGGCCTGTTCTCGGAGATGCGCTACAACGACGACGGCTCGGAGAACCCGGACTTCGTCCTCAACCAGCCAGCCTACCGCAACGCCAAGATCCTGGTGGTGGGCGATAATTTCGGCTGCGGCTCCTCGCGCGAGCACGCGCCCTGGGCGCTGGCCGATTTCGGCATCCGCTGCGTGATCTCCACGAGCTTTGCCGACATCTTCTTCAACAACTGCGCCAAGAACGGCATCCTCGCGATCGTCGTCTCGCCCGAGGATCTAGAGAAGCTGTTCGAGGATGCCGAGCGCGGCTCCAACGCCACGCTGACGATCGATCTCGCTGCGCAGACCATCAAGGGCCCGGACGGCGGCACGCTGCATTTCGACATCGACGAGGGCCGCAAGCACAACCTGCTCAACGGCCTCGACGAGATCGGCCTGACGCTGGACCAGAAGGCTCCGGCGATCAACGCCTACGAGGCCAAGCTCGCCGCGCGCGGCTGGGCCTGACCGCCTAGAGCTGTGCCCGACCACGTTAGGTCGGGCGCAGCTCCAAGCCTTTGTTGTGCCGCGCTTTCTTTCGACGAACCGGTGTCCACTTCGTCGGAAAGCGCTCTAGCCGAAGTTCCGCGTCACCCGGCTGCGCAGGACGAGCACCCGCGCGGCTTCAGCGAACGCCTCCGCCCACAGTTCGAGGGCGGGGCGATGCCGCCCTCCCCCGGCTCGCGGGCGCTTCGTGCGCGGCGGCATCGGGATGTGGAGGAAGACCGCCGGGCAGCCCTCGGCGAGAACCCGATAATACGAGGCGTTGCAGAGGTAGCGGCCGGCATCCCGCGACGGGGCGGCAGCGAGCCCGGCCCGCCTCATGGCGAGCCGCACCTGGGCCGCCGCCGGGCTCGGGCGCAGAGCGGGGCCGTCGGGCTGGACGCTGAGCTGCCGGCCCACCGTCCCGTCCGCATCCGGAAACAGCCGGCTGACCCGGTTGACCGCCCGGGTCTCGACGCAGACACGGCGGCGCCGGGCCGCGACCCCGATCATCAGCACGGCGCCGGGCTTGGCGGCCAGAGCCGGCGCGAGCTGCGCCTCGAGAGCGGCGTAGCGGGTATCGAGCACGAGGCAGTCCGGCGCCTCACCGAGGATACGGCGCAGGCGGGGCAGCGCCGCGAGCCGTCGGGCGAGGCGCCCGCTCGGGTTGTCCGGCACGGTGGGGAACGGACCGAAGCCGGTGACGAGAAGTCGGCTCACAGGCCGATGAGCGCGGCAATCGCATCGGCCCCCGCCGCGGGCGAATGCGCGCCGCCGGCGACCGCCCGCTCCGCCTCGGCGGTCGCCTTGCGGACCTCCGCACTGCCGACGAGGCGCTGGTGCAGCCGCTCGTGCACGAGCGCCCACATCCACTTCACGTCCTGCTCGCGGCGCTTGCCCGCGATCTCGCCGGTGGCCGTGAGGCGGTTGCGGTGGTCCTCGATCCGGCTCCAGAGGGCGTCGAGACCCTTGCCGTGCAGGCCCGAGATCGTGACGACGGGCGGCGTCCAGGTGGCGGAGGGCGGCGTCAGGATGTGGAGCGCGGCGCGATACTCGGAGGCCGCGGCATTCGCCCGGCGCTCGCCCTCGCCGTCATCGGCCTTGTTGACCGCGATCATGTCGGCGAGTTCGAGGATGCCCTTCTTGATGCCCTGGAGCTCGTCGCCCGCCCCCGGCAGCATCAGCACGAGGAAGAAGTCGGTGAGGTCGGCCACCGCCGTCTCGGACTGGCCGACGCCCACCGTCTCGACGAGGATCACGTCGAAGCCCGCCGCCTCGCACAGCAGCATGGTCTCGCGGGTCTTGGCCGCGACGCCGCCGAGCGTGCCCGATGAGGGCGAGGGCCGGATGAAGGCGTTGCGGTCGATGGCGAGGCGGGCCATCCGCGTCTTGTCGCCCAGGATCGAACCGCCGGTGCGCGTCGAGGACGGATCGACCGCGAGCACCGCAACCTTGTGGCCGGCACCCGTCAGCTGCGAGCCGAGCGCGTCGATGGTGGTGGACTTGCCCACGCCCGGCACGCCCGTGATGCCGACCCGGATCGCCCGTCCGGTCTGCGGCAGCACCGCGTCGATGAGGTCGCGCACCGCTACCCGGTGGTCGGCCCGGCGCGATTCCGCCAGCGTGATGGCGCGGGCGAGCGCCGCGCGGTCGCCGGCCAGGAGTCGCTCGCGGAGTTGATCCATGTCGGGGAGGGTCGCGCTCATGGCCCCTTCATGCCGGGACGCTGCGCGGGCGTCGAGTGCTCAAAGCCCCAATCGTGCCCCGCCACGGCCAAGATCGTGGGCGAAGGAGGATCGCCCAGCGCCGGACCGCCACCGGGGCGGGCCTTTTCGGGGACCACCACCGGCCATGCAGCCCTCCGACGCGACCCGCCGCTCCCTGCTTCGCCTGATCGGCCTTGGCGGTGTGGTCAGCCTCACCCCCGGCCTCTCGGCCTGCGTGATGGACGGGCTCGCCACAGGCGCGGTCGCCGAGACGCAGTCGGCGCTCGACGTGAGCCCCGTTCTCCTCGTCGCCACCACGCGCCGGCCGGCCTCCGGCAGCCCGCCGCGGGCGCCCTATTTCGGCTCGGAGCGCGGCCGGGGCCTGAGCTTCGCCGAGGCACGGATGGCGGCGCCGGACCGCTCGCTGATCGGCAAGGTCTCGGCGGTGGTCGGCGGCGATTGGGGCATCCGCTCCGTGGGCGAGGTGACGAGCGGGCCGGGTGCAGCGGCCGCCTTCGCGCAGTCGGCCTTCGGGCGCGACGTGCTGATCTACGTCCACGGCTACCGCGAGAGCTTCGAATCCGCCGCGATCAGCGCCGCGCGGCTCTCCGACGGCATCCGCTTCAACGGCGCCTCGGCGCTGTTCACCTGGCCCTCGGCCGCGGCGACCTTCGATTACGGCTACGACCGCGAGAGCGCGCTGTGGTCGCGCGACGCCTTCGAGGATCTGCTGAAGACCCTGACGACGACGCCGAGCGGCGGGCGCATCCACATCGTCGCGCATTCCATGGGCACGCTCCTGACGCTGGAGACGCTGCGCATGCTGCGGGTCGAGGCCGGAGAGGCGGCCATCGCCCGCATCGGCGCGGTGGTGCTCGCCGCCCCCGACATCGACATCGACCTGTTCGCCAACGGCGTCGAGCGGCTCGGACCGGACGCCAAGCGCATCACCGTGATCTCGGCGACCAACGACCGCGCGCTCGAACTCTCCGGCGCCATCGCCGGCGGCGTGGTCCGCGCGGGCGCCGCCGACCGCGAACGCCTGGAGTCTCTGGGCGTGCGCGTGGCCGACGCCTCCGATTACGGCGGCGGCCTGTTCAACCACGACCTGTTCCTGTCGAACCGCGAGGTGCAGGCGGTGGTCAAGCGCGCCATCGCCCGCGGCAGCAGCGGCGCCTGAAGCGGAACGGCGCCTTCGCGCGCGTTTCGCCCATCGACGAATCCCGCATGCGCGTCCTACAAGCGCGCCGAACCCGGCCGCTCCGGTCCGGGTTTCCCGCGCGGACCGTTCACCGGCCCGTGGAGCTTTCCCCTCTTCCGAGGATGTTCCCGATGTTCACGCTCGAGATCGACGGCACGGCGATCGCGGTCATCAACGGCGACGAGGCGACCGCCCGCGACCTGTTCACCTGCGATGGCTTTAAGGAAGACATCCGCACCATGACGATCGACGGCCGTCCGATCTGGAACGGCACCTCGGCGCTGACCGTGCGCAAGTCCACCGAGGACGAGATCGAGGAGTTCGAGGACGCGCTGGCCGCCGATGACGGCGAGGGCGACTTCGAGCCCGACGAGCAGCACGCCGCCGAGGGTGACGGCTCGGACGACGAGGACGAGGCCGACATCGTTTTCCTCGTGGATATCGACGACGAGGACGAGCAGACGCTCGACGCGTGAGGAGCGGCCCCGTCGGCCGAGAGGCTGCCGGGGCAATTTTTCGCTGAGCTGCGGCGCGGGGCTGAATCGTTTCGGCTTCGCTCCGCAAAGACGGTGATGGCAGCCTGTCCGGTCATCGTGATCGGTGGGGCGAAGCAATCCGAGCGTGATCGCAAGCGAGCAAGGCGCCGCGGCGGTCCCATATCGTCTTCGGTCGATCGCCTCGGCCTTCGCCCCTCTCCGTCATCACGAGCGAAAGCGAAGCGATCCAGGGCGCGACGTCTCCGGACGGGTCGCGCCCTGGATTGCTTTCGCTGAGCCTCGCAAGGACGACGGAAGAGACCGAAGCAATCAAACGGAAGTCGTCTCAGCCTTCCCGCACCACCTGCATCGTCGTTCCCGCCGACTCGGCCTCGCGGATCGGCTCGCAGCGCCCGCCGAGATGGCGCGCCAGGAAGGCCTCGGCGCGGGCGAAGAAGGCCAGTCGGTTGGCCGGGCGCACGAGTCCGTGGCCCTCGTCGGGGAAGAGCAGGTAGGTCACCGGAATGCCGCCGCGCTCCATCGCGGCGACCATCTGATCGGATTCCGCCTGCTTCACCCGAGGGTCGTTGGCGCCCTGCACGATGAGAAGCGGCGCCTTGATGCGATCGGCGAAGTGGACCGGCGAGCGCTCGCGGATCAGGGCCATGCCCTCCTCGGTGTCGGGATCGCCGATGGCGCGGTGGAGTTGCGCGCGCATCGCCTCCCAGTAGGGCGGGATCGTCCGCACCAGCGTCTCGAGATTGGCCGGGCCGACGAGGTCGATGCCGCAGGCATAGGAATCGGGGTTGCGGGTCAGCGCCATCAGGGTGGCGTAGCCGCCGTAGCTGCCGCCCATGATGGCGACGCGGGCGGGGTCGGCCACGCCCTGCGCCACTGCCCAGGCCACGGCGTCGCTGAGGTCGTCGTCCATCCGCCGACCCCATTCGCGGTCGCCCGCGTTGAGGAAGGCCTTTCCGAAGCCGATCGAGGAGCGGAAGTTGACGCTCAGCGCCGCGTAGCCGCGGTTGGCCAGCCATTGGTGGATGCCGTCGAAGCCGAAGCTGTCGCGCCCCCAGGGGCCGCCATGGACGAGCAGCACCAGCGGGCCCGGTCCTTGCGCGTCGAGCGGGCGGGTGAGGTAGGAGACGAGGTCGAGGCCGTCGCGTGAGCGGATGATGGCCGGGCTCATCGGCGCCAGCGGCGCGCCGTCGAGTTCGGGCCGGGCGCTGCCGAGGGAGCGCAGCGTCTTGCCCCGGCGATCGTAGAGCGCAGCCTCGCCGACGCGCGTGTCGGCGCGGGCGACGATGATCCAGATCGCATCGTCCTCGGTGCGGCTGGCCGGATACCAGTCGCCGAGGTTCTGCGTCCCCAGGAAGGCGAAGTCGTCGGCAAAGCGCGGGTCGAGCACGTGCCAGGACTTGCGGGCATGCGTGACCGAGTAGGCCACGGGCTCGTGCGTCTCGACGTCCTGCAGCACCGCGCCGATATCGGCCTCGTCGTGCGCGGCGAGCACGCGGGTCTCGCCCGTCGCGAGGTCGATCCGGGTCAGGGCGGCCGTGTCGCGGCCGCGGCTGTCGCGGCAGAACAGGGCGGTGCCGGCTGCGTCGAGGTTCTCCGCGCCCGAGACGCGGGCATCTTCGGCCGGGAAGGTGAGCCAGGGCTTCCAGTTCGCGCCGTCGCGGGCGAGCAGTTCGCTCGATCCGTCGGGACGGTTGCGGACGGCGAAGCGCACCGCGTAGCGCTCATCGATCAGGAAACCGGCAAAGCCCGGATTCTCGACCACCAGGGTCCGCTCGCCGGTGGCCAGATCGATGCTGTGCAGGTCGTGGAAGCGAGGGTCGCGATCGTTTATCGCCACGAGCACGCGGTCGCGCACGATCCGGCTCAGGCCCACGATCCCGGCGGCGATGCCGGGGATCGGCGTGAGGTCGCGCCGCTCGCCCGTGATGAGGTCGACGGCGTAGAGATGGTTGTTCTCGTCCCCGTCCGCGTCCTGCACGGTGAGCAGGTGGCGCCCGTCATAGGCGAAGGCGAAGGTGTCGATGCCCCGGCGCCGGTCGGTGGTGACGGGCGTGGCGGCGTCGAGATCGTCGATCGGCGCCGACCAGACGTTGAGCACGCCCTCGAAGGGCGCCACCCAGCCGAGGCGGCGCCCGTCCGGGCTGATCTGATGTCCGTACCGCGTCGGGTTGCCGAAGAGATGCTCGCGCGGAATCAGATCGACCATGGCGTTTCCTCGAACCGGGCGCCCGTCGCCGACGGCAGCGGGCTTGTCCAGGCGGGGAAACTACCGCGCGCTCAGCCGAGCACCACCACCCGCGCGCCGACCTCGACCCGGTTGAACAGGTCGATGGCGTCCTGGTTGATCATGCGGATGCAGCCCGAGGAAACGCTCTTGCCGATCGAGTGCGGCTCCAGCGTGCCGTGGATGCGGAACAGCGTGTCCTTGTTGTTCTGCCACAGATACATCGCCCGGGCGCCGAGCGGGTTGCGCGAGCCGCCGGGCACGCCGAGGCCGCTCTGGAGCTTGTCGACCTCGCGGGCGAGGTCGGGCCGGCGGGCGATCATCTCCTTGGGCGGGTACCAGTCCGGCCAGGCCTGCTTCGAATTGACGGTGGCCGTGCCCGACCACGAGAAGCCCTGCTTGCCCACGCCGACGCCGTAGCGCCGCGCCCGGCCGTTCGGCAGCACGAGGTAGAGGAAGTGCGCCCGCGGATCGATCACGATCGTGCCCGGCGGCTCGGCGGTGCGGAAATCGACTTCCTGGCGCAGGAAGACCGGATTGAACTTCTTGTAGGGGATCGCCTGGACCGGGAACGGCTCGTTGGCGATTGCCGCGTAGGCGCGGGTGTAGTCGATCGGGCCGTTGTCGGGCTCCTGGGGCGGCACCGGATAGCCGGCCTGCTGCTGGCGCGGCGTCTGGTTGGGCGCTTCCGCGGCAGGAGGCTCGCCGGCGCGCTCGGCCCGGCGGCGGGCATAGGCCTCCGCGTCGAGGTCGGTCTGCGAATCGGGCACCGGGCGGCCGTTGCTGACGCGGCCGTTGTAGGGAACGTACTGCCCGCCCTGGCGGCGGTAGAGCTGGCCGTTGCCGTCCTGATAAAGGCGGTCGTCGTCGAAGCCGTCGAAGGTCTGGGCCAGGGCGCGGCCCGGCAGGCTGGCGAGTCCGAGGCTCGTCGCGGCCCCGAGGAGAAGCGTACGGCGGTTCTGAAGTGACATGGATCGCTCGATCGAATGGGCCGGGCGGGACACGTCTTCCGCAATCGGAAAGACGATGCCGAACGTCCGGGCCGGCTGAACTGCCCCGCTTGCTCACTATCAAGGAAGCGAAGGTCCGTCAGCGCCGGACTGCACATGCGAGCCCATCACACCGCGACTGTGCGAACATTGTGTCCGCGAGGTTACAGGCAGGCCTGTTATGCGCTTTCGAGATGGCTTTAACGATTTCGAAAAAAATGTGCGGATGCCGTGGCGAATTGTGGCGCGCGGCGATTGCTTTGGCCGGGCCACTCACTAGATCGAGCGTGGCCGTATGGCCCCGACCACGGACTCATCCCCTTGCGCGCCTCGATCCTCCGCCTCTCGCTCGGATTGCTTTGTCTCGGCCTGACGCTGCCGAGCGAGGCCCTGGCCGCCCGCAAGGCCGCGCCGCCCCGCAAGGCCCCGCCGCCGCTGGCCCAGCCGGCCCCCGTCGCGCCGCAGACCGCCTGGACGGCAGCCGAGCCGTCCAATTGCTCGCGCGTGCGGCGCAAGCTCTGGCAGGCCGATCAGGGCTGGCTCGTGAAAACGGTCACCGTCTGCCACTGATCTGCCACCGAGCGGATACGCGCGGAATCACAGGAGATCCAGGCCCGGTGGCCGGCGGCCACTCGAAGCCGGCTGCGCAAATCGCTACAAGCCGATCCTGACGGTCGCCGCTGCGGCCCGGTTCTCGCGCGAGTGGCGTCTCCAGTGATCCGCGTCCTCCACACGGGCGATTGGCATATCGGTCAGACCCTGCGCGGCTTCTCGCGCGAGCGCGAGCACGACGCCGTGTTCGGGCGGCTGGAATCGATCGTCGTCGAGCGCGAGGTCGATGCGCTGGTCGTGGCCGGCGACGTGTTCGACAGCCAGAATCCCTCCGGCGAGTCGCAGGCGCGGTTCTACGCGCTGATGGCCCGATTGCACGCGGCGCGCCCGGCCATGACCATCGTCATCACCGCCGGCAATCACGATGCCGCGGGCCGGCTGGAGGCGCCGCGGCCCCTGCTCGAAGCGATCGGCGTGCACGTGGTCGGCAACGTCCGCCGCCGCGACGGCGCGATCGACCTCGAGCGGCACCTCGTGCCGGTGCGCGGCGCCGACGGCGAGACGGCCGCGCAGGTGCTCGCCGTCTCCTACCCCACCGCGGCTTGCCTGCCGCCGCTCTCCTCGCTCGGCCGGCAGACGCGGGCCGGCGACGCCTCGCCGATCGTCGGCGCGGTACGCGATCTCTACGGCCAGCTCTTCGAGGCGGCGCGGCCGCGCCTGCAGGGTCTGCCGCTGGTCGTCACCGGCCATCTCCACGTGGCGGGCGGCCTCGAATCCGAGGGTGCCGAGCGCCGCATCCTCGTCGGCGGCGAGCACGCCGTGCCGGCCGACGTGTTTCCCGACGAGGCGCGCTACGTGGCGCTCGGCCACCTCCATCGGGCGCAGGAACTCGGGCGCGGGCAGGTCCGCTATTGCGGCTCGCTGATCCCGCTCTCGGCGGCCGAGCAGCCCTACCGCCACGGCGTGACCCTGGTGACGCTCGGAACCGGAGCGGCGGCCATCGAGCATATCGAGATCGCCCGGCCCGTGCCCTTCCTGCGCCTGCCGGCCTCCGGCGACATTCCGCTGGCCGATCTCGGCGACCATCTCGCCGCGCTGGGCCTCGATCCGAGCCTGCCCCTGGAGGATCGGCCCTACATCCAGGTCCGGCTCGCCCGCGAGGGCCTGCTGCCCGGCTACCGGGCGGAGGTGGACCGCATCGCCGAGGGCTTTCCGGTGCGCGTGGTGGATGTGCGCGTCACCGTGCCCCCGCGGGTCGCCGCCGAGGTCGCGCAGACCGAGGCGCCGCCCCCGCGCTTGTCGGAGCGCGACCCCGAGGAGCTGTTCCGCCTCGCCTACCGGGCGAAATGGGACGAGGAGCCGGAGCCCGCCCATCTCGACGTGTTCCACCGCGCCCGGGCCGAGGCCTGAGGGGTTTCCGCCATGCGCATCCTGGCGATCCGCGGCGAGAATCTCGCGAGCCTCGCCGCACCCTTCGCGGTCGATCTCGCGGCCGAGCCATTGGGCGCCACCGGCCTGTTCGCGATCACGGGCGAGACCGGGGCCGGCAAGTCCACTATTCTCGACGCACTCTGCCTCGCGCTCTACGGGCGCTATCCCCGCGTGACTGGGGTTCATAAGGAGAACGTCCCCGATCCGAGCGGCGAAGCGCTGACTGCCAATGACGGGCGGGCGATCCTGCGCCGGGGCGCCGCATCGGGCTACGCTGAGGTCGATTTCATCGGCCGTGACGGCGTCGCCTACTGCGTCGGCTGGGAGACATATCGCGCCCGCAACAAGGCGACCGGCCGTCTCCAGGCCGAGCGGCGGCGACTTCATCGCCTCGATGACGGCAGCGCCGTCACCTCCGGCAAGATGGCAGTCCTCGAGAAGGTGGTCGAGCTGACCGACCTGAACTTCGACCAGTTCCGCCGCACGGTGCTGCTGGCGCAGGGCGAGTTCGACGCCTTCCTGCTCGCCGCCGAAAGCGAGCGGGCGGAGCTGCTCGAAAAGATCACCGGCACGGCAATCTATTCCGAGATCTCGAAGCGGGTTCACCTCGGCTTCGAGGAGCACCGCCGCGCGGTCGAGGCGCTCGAGATGCGCCGCCAAGAGATCGGCCTGCTCGACGAGGACGGCGTGAGGGCCCGCGAGGCGGAGCGGGCGGAGCGCCTGGCTCAGGTCGCGGCTTGGCACGCGGAGCAGGAGGCGGTCGGCCGCATCCTCGAAACCGCCCGCCGCATCGAAACGGCGCGCATCGCGCTGGCGCAGGCCGAACAACGCGCCGCGGCGACCCGGGAGGTCTCGGCCGCCGCCGCCTCGGACCGGACGCATCTGACCGAGCTCGACGCGGTCGAGCCGCTGCGCGGGCGCGTCGAAGCGTTGAACGAGGCGGGCCGCGAGCGTGAGGCGGCACGGGCCGCAGTCGAGGCCGTCCGGGTTCGCGTCACGGCGGCGCAAGGCCGCGCCGAGGCCTGCGAGGCCAAGCGCGCCGAAGCGAGCGCCGCGGACGAGGCGGCGGAAACCGTGTTCAAGAGTTTCGGCCCGGTCTGGGATCGGGCCGCCGCGCTCGACGCCGCCGTCGCCCATGCGGAGCAGGAAGCGGCCGGAGCCGGGCAGGCCGCGAGCCGCGCCGCCGAGGCGGCGGAGACGGCGAAGATCGCCCTGGCCGCGCTCGACCTGCGCCTTATGGGGGCGCGGGAGGCCGGGGCGGCCGCAGCCCGTCGCCTCGACGCCGACCGCGCCCACGCCCCCCTGGCAGAACGCGGCGACGAGTTCGCCCGGCGCATCCGCGAACGGGCGCAGCTTCGTGGGCAGGCCGAGGCAGCCGCGGCGGAAGGCGCCGCACGCCGAGGCGAGATCACGGCGTGCGAAGCCGACGCGCAGGCCGGAACGGCCCGCCTCGCCGCGCTTCGTGCGCGCCGGGAGGCGCTGGCCGCCGCCCGTGCCGAACGCGAGGCGGCGCTCGAAGCCCTGGCCGAGCCGGCGGCGCAGCTCCGGGCTGGAGCCCTCGAAGGCCTGCTCGATCTGTTGCGCGAGGCCTACGCCCTGGCCGGGCGCCATGCCACGGCGCTCGCGGATCGCGCGGCCGCCGCCGAGGCGGAGGCGGAGGCCGGAGCGGCCTTCGCCGAGGCCGCGGCGCGCTACGCTACCGAGGACGCGGCGCTTCAGGAGGCTGGAATCCGGCGCAGCGAGATCGCACCGCTGGCCGAACTCGCCGAAGAGAGCGTCTCGCGCGAGGCCGCGCGCCTGCGCAGCCTGCTCGTGCCTGGCAGCCCCTGTCCCGTCTGCGGCAGCGCCGACCATCCCCACGCCCACGAATCCGAGGGTGCGCTCGGTCGGCTCGCCGGGGAGATGCGCGCCCGGCGCGCTGAACTCGATGAGCGGATCGGCGGGCACCAAACCGCCCGCGACCGCGCCCGCGGCGACGCGGCGGCGGCGGAAGGTCGGCTCGAAGACGCGCAGGAGCGGGCCGCCGCGGCCGCCGAAGCCGCGGCGGCGGCAGGCACCCGCTACCGCGCCGCTCTGCCCACGCTGGCCGCCTCCCTCGAAGCCGCCGGGCTCGCTTGCTTGCTGCCGCAGGAGCCCGATGCGCCGGTGCTGGCCGCAACCGGGGCGGCGGCGCGGGCCGAGCGCGATGCCGTTCTTCGATCATTGACGGCCGCGCGGACCCTGCGCGGCGAGATCGACGGCCTGATCCGGGACCGCGACGCGGCCGAGGCGCGGGCGGAGGCGGAGACCCGTGCCCTCGACGCCCTCACCCGGCGCCGGACCGAGGCGGGGCTCGCCGCCGAGCGGGCCGAGAGCATGCGCGCCGCGCTGCTCCAACGCGTCGCCGATCTCTCGGACGAGATCGGCCCTGCCCTGAGTGCAGCCGATCTGAGCCTGCCCGATCTCGACCGCGCCCCGGAGGAAGCGGCCGATCGCATCGCCGCGCTCGGGCAGGCCTACGCGGGTCTGCGCGCGCAGCATGCGGAACTCGAGGCCCAGATCGCGGCCCTGGCTCCGGAGCGGGCCGCCGCGGCTGCCTTGAGCGAGACCGAGGCGCGAGGGGCGGCCAAGGCCCGCACGGAGGCGGCCGAGCGGCAGGCGCGGCTGGCGCAGGCACGGCAGGAGCGGGCCGGCCTCCTCGGCGGCGAGGCGACCGGCACCCACCGCACCCGGCTCAACAACGAGCGCCACGGGGCGCGCGATGCGCTGAAGGAGGCGCAGGCGGCCTGTGCCGAGGCGGCCCGCGCCTTGACGGGCGCCATCACCGAAGCGGCCGGCGCCGCCGCGGCCGCGGAGCGTGCCGACGCCCGCCACGCCGCGACCGAGGCCGCCTTCACCCAGGCTTGCGGTGCGCGGGGACGCGAGGCGGTGGCCGCCCTTCTCGCGCTGCCTCCGGAGGCGCGAACCGCGTTGCGCGCGCGCCTCGACCGGCTGTCGCGTGAGGAGAGCGAGGCCGCGACCGCGCTCGCCACGCGCCGTGCCGATCTCGATGCGCTCCACTCGGAGGTCGCGATCGACGTGGCGGCGGCCCAGGCTGAATCCGCACGGCTCTCGGACTCGATCGCGGAGGCACAGCAGCGGTTGGGTGCCCTCGATGCGGATTTGCGCCGGGACGAGGCGGCACGCGCCAAGGCCGCCGACCTCGCTGGCGAGATCGAGACGGCGCGGGCCGAACTCTCGACCTGGCACCGGGTCGAGGAGGCGATCGGCTCGGCCGGGGGCGACCGTTTCCGCCGCTTCGCGCAGGGCGTGACCCTCGATCACCTCGTTCATCTCGCCAACGAGCAGCTTCGGGCGCTCAGCCCGCGCTACCGCCTCGCCCGCAGCGCGGGGGCCGACCTCGCCCTCCACGTGGTGGACCGCGACATGGGCGACGAGCGCCGGGCCACGCGCAGCCTGTCGGGGGGCGAGCGCTTCCTCGTCTCCCTGGCGCTGGCGCTCGCGCTGTCGGGTCTGGAGGGGCGGCAATCCTTCGTCGACACCCTGTTCATCGACGAGGGCTTCGGCTCGCTCGACGCCGAAACCCTCGATCTCGCGGTCGATGCGCTGGAGACGCTCCAAGGTCGCGGCCGGAAGGTCGGCGTCATCACCCACGTTGCCGGCATGATGGAACGCATCGCCGTGCAGATCCGCGTGGAGAAGCGCGGAAGCGGCAGAAGCGTCGTCCGCGTCGTGGATCGCGGCACTGCCCTCGTTTGAGGCAGGCACACGGTTGCATCCTTCCTAGGCATCGCTGCACGGCCGAGCGGCAAGCGCCACCGTTTCGCGCGCTTCGCTCGGGGATCGCCGGCGAAGAGGGCGTCCGAGGACTTGGCACGAGGGCTGCATCGGGTTTTGCCGCTACCTCCGGGTGGCAGGCGGGGCAACGGCGCCCCGCGATGCGGACGGCGCCTGTCCGGACAACCTCCCCGCATGAGCGGCCCCGCCCGGCACGGCCGGGCGGCGCGCGTCAAAGCCGAACGAGCACGCCGATGGCTTCCTTCAAGACGGTCATGAAGTCGGGACACCCCCCGACCCTGTTCGCCGCTTTCCTCTACTTCGATTTCTGCTTCGCGATCTGGGTGCTGAACGGCGCCATGGGTCCGTTCATCACCGAGACCTACGGGCTCAGCCCGGCCCAGACCGGCTTCATGATCTCGCTGCCGATCCTCGCAGGCGCGATCATGCGCTTCCCGCTCGGCGTGCTCGCCCAGTATATCGGCCGCAAGAACGCCGCGCTCACCGAGATGGGCGTCATCGTCCTGGCGATGATCTACGGCTTCTTCTTCGTCTCCTCCTACAACGACGTGCTGGCGATGGGCGTGCTCCTCGGCATTGCCGGAGCGTCCTTCGGCGTGGCGCTCTCGCTCGGCTCGGGCTGGTTCCCGCCGGAGCACAAGGGGCTCGCCATGGGCATCGCGGGGGCCGGCAATTCAGGCACCGTGCTCGCCGTGCTGTTCGCCCCGCCGCTGGCTCAGGCCTATGGCTGGCAGGCGGTCTACGGCTTTGCCGGCATCGTGATGATCGTGCCGATCCTGGTGATGATCTTCCTCGCCAAGGAGCCGCCGGATTGCCACGGCCAGAGCTTCAAGGAGCACGTCTCCTGCCTGTTCACCAAGGACGGCTGGGCCTTCTCGCTGATCTACGTCATCACCTTCGGCGGCTTCATCGGTCTTTCGAACTTCCTGCCGACCTTCTTCTACGAGCAGTTCGCCGTCACCAAGGTCGAGGCCGGACGCCTCACCATGCTCGCCGCCCTGATGGGTTCGGGCATCCGTATCGTGGGCGGCTACTATGCCGACCGCATGGGCGGCATCCTCGTGCTCTCGCTGGTCCTGCTCGCCGCGATCGGCTCCTTCCTGGCGCTCACTGCGACGCCCTCGCTGGCCGTCACCACGATCCTGTTCATGCTCTGCTTCGCCGCACTCGGTGCGGGCAACGGTGCGCTGTTCCAGCTCGTGCCCCTGCGCTGGCCCACCAACACAGCCGTGGCCGGCTCGATGATCGGCGAGGTCGGCGCCCTCGGCGGAGCGATTCTGCCCAACGTCATGGGTCTCTCGAAGCAGTACACCGGGGGCTTTGCCACCGGCTTCGTCTCCTACGCGGTGTTCACGGGCGTCGTGCTCGGCTGCCTCTTCCTGTGGCAGCGCAAATGGGTCGGCAGCTGGGTCGGCCCGCGGGGCAAGGTGCTCGACCAACCGACGGAGACGCAGCCCGCCGGTGCCCGGATCGAGCACGCGACCGCCTGAGGCGGGTGCGGTCGGACCATTCCGGACCGGGGGCCTTCGCGGCCCCCGTTTCGCGTCGGGCGGTTAGAGCCCGTCCCGTGTCACGGTCGCGAAGGTGAGCAGATCGATGCGCGCCGCACCGCCGCGCAGGAGGACTCGCGCAGCCGCGTTGCCGGTCGCGCCGGTGGTCGTGACGTCGTCGATGAGGAGCAGGCGGCGCCCGGCGATCCTCGGCCGCGCCCCGTCCAGCACACGGAAGGCTCCCTGCAGGTTCTCGGCACGCTGGAAGCGGGTGAGACCCACTTGGGGCCGCGTCGCCTTGACCCGCGCCAGTGCCCGCAGGTCGCAGGGTTTGCCGGAGAGTCGTCCGATCTCGCGGGCGAGGAGGGCCGCCTGGTTGAAGCGCCGCCGCCACAGCCTGAGGCCGTGCAGCGGCACCGGCAGGATCAGATCGGCCTCGTTCAGCAACTCGCCCCCGGCCGCGGCCATCATGCGGGCCATGGTCCGGGCGAGGTCGAGGCGGTCGTTGTATTTGAGGCGATGGACGAGGTCCCGCGCGGTGCCCTCGTAGATCGCGACCGCACGGGCGCGGTCATAGACGGGCGGCTCCGCGATCGCGCCCGGCGAGATCAGGGAACCGATGCCGAGATCGAGCGCGAAGGGCGTGCCCAGACGCTCGCAGAAGGGCCGTTCGATCAACCGAAGCCCGCTCCAGCAGGCGGCGCAGAGCGCATGCGGGTCGCCCGTAGCGGCTCCGCAGCCGACGCAGGTCGGCGGGTAGATGAGGCCGATGGCGGTCGCCGCCGCCCGGCGCAGGCCCTCCGCGAGTCCGGGAAGGCCGCGCACGCGGACGGGGCCGCCTCAGCCGATCAGCGGCCGGTGCTCCCGCTGTCCTGGGCCGCCTTGTCCTTCTTGTTGGCCCGATGATGGCCGACGGCACAACCGGCCGCAGCACCCGCAACGCCGTGACCGACGGCGTGCCCGGCAAGGCCACCCACCACGGCGCCCTTCATGCAGCCCTTGGCCTCCGCAACGCTGGAGAGAGCGACGGCGGCAAGGATCAGACCGGCGCGGATGAAAATCCGTGTCATGTTCAATCTCCTTGATCGACCGGCAGAAACGGACATTGCAAGCTTCGGTTCCCGGACATTTCGCCACCGAAGGATAACGAATCGTAAGCCACGATCGGACCGTCCAGACCCTTGTCGAGACAGGCGTTGTCCGGGATGCGAGTCTGCGGCCCGACCCTGGCCGACGCCGCCCCGCCGCACCATCTGCCGACATCCATGAACACGACCTCTCCCCTCTTCGATTCCGGCCTCGTCCGCCACCGCATCGGGCGAGCCCGTGCCGGCGGCTATGCCGGCTTCCTGCTGGAACGCGTCGCCGACGATCTGGAGGATCGTCTGACGGCGGTGACGCGCGCTTTCCCCCTCGGGCTCGACTTCGGCACGCCGCTGCCGGCCCTGGCCGAGCGGCTGCGCCGAAGCGGACGGGTCGAGCGGATGATCCGCCTGAGCCCGGTCCCGGAACCCGGTGCTTCGCTGGTCGGCGATCCCGAATTCCTGCCCTTCGGCGCGACGGCGGGATTCGATCTCGCCGTCTCGGCGCTGGCGCTTCAACACGTAAACGATCTACCCGGCACGCTCATCCAGGCCCGGCGCGCCTTGAAGGCGGACGGCCTGCTCGTCGCCTGTCTGCTCGGCGGGGCGAGCCTGACCGAGCTGCGTCAGGCCTTTCTCCAGGCCGAGAGCGAGACGGAGGGCGGCGCCAGCCCCCGCGTGGCACCGTTCGCCGAGCTGCGGGATCTCGGCGGTCTGATGCAGCGGGCGGGTTTCGCCCTGCCGGTGGTGGATGCCGACACCATCACCGTGCGCTACGGCGATCCGTTCGCGCTGATGCGGGACCTGCGGGCCATGGGCCTGACCAACGCGCTGAGCGACCGCCGCCGCACGCCCCTGCGCCGCCGCACGCTCCTGCGCGCCGCCGAGATCTACGCCGAGCGCTTCTCCGACCCGGACGGGCGCCTGCGGGCGACCTTCGAGATCCTGTGGCTCTCGGGCTGGGTGCCCCACGAGAGCCAGCAGACGCCGCTGCGGCCGGGCAGCGCGAAGGCACGCCTCGCCGATGCCCTCGGCACCGCCGAACATACCTTGCCGCTTCGGGGAGACGAACCGTGAAGGAGCCTGGGCCTCACCATCCGATCACGATCACGCCGCATGCGGGCCGTGTGCGGGTGATCGCCGGGGGACGCATCGTTGCCGAGACCGACCGGGCGCTCGAACTGCGCGAGGCGGGCTACGGGACCGTTCTCTACATCCCGCGCACGGATATCGACGCCGCCGCCCTGGCGCCGAGCCCGCAGCGCAGCCATTGCCCCTACAAGGGCGAAGCATCCTACTTCGATCTCGCCCACGACGGCGCGCTGCGCCCGGCCGTGGCCTGGAGTTACGAGAACCCGTTCCCGGCCGTCTCGCGCATCCGCGGGCACGTCGCGTTCTACCCGGATCGCGTCGACGCGATCGAAGGGTGAGAACGGGTTCGACGCTGCGACGAAGCATGCTTGCCCCGTCATGGCGAGGCGGAGCCGAAGCCATCCAGGGCTCCGTACGATCCGGAGAGGTCGCGCAGTCCGATCGCCTCGCTGACGCTCGCGATGACGCGCGCGTGGCGTTCATGGTTTGGCCGTCAGCCCGCCACCTGTGACCAGAACCCGCTCTTACGCCCGTGCGCCTTGCGCAATCCCGCCGCATAGGCCTCGTGGCTCGGGGAAAGGTCGCCGGGCGCCAGTTCCCGGGACAGTTCGCCGAGCCGCGCGAGGTGGCGGGCGCCGTGCCCGTAGGCGGGGGCGCGGCCGCGCTCCAGGATGTCGTCGATGAGCGCGCGGTAGAGGATGCTGGCCGCCAGCGGGTGATCGGGCTCCAGCGCCTCGGCGGCCGGCGCCAGCAGCTCCCAGATGCGGCCCGACCATTCCCGGCGCCGATCGAGTACGAGGCGCGCGGCGCGCTCGAGATTCGGCCAGCGGATCAGGAAGGAGAGCGCGCCGTGCGGGTCCTTGCGGCTCGCGGCGTGGACGAAGGCGCGCTCCAAGGCCTCCTCGTCCTCGAAATCGGGGAGACGGGCGAGATAGTCGCGCAGAACATCCGGATCGAGGCTCGCCTCGAAGCGCGACCAGCGCAGGCTCTGGGCCTCGTCCTTGCGCCCAAGGGCGTCGAGGATACGGATCTCGACCGCCTCCCGCGCCCGGTCGGGCCCCTTGGCGTCGAACTCTCCCGCGATCAGATCGGCGCGGGTGACGACCCGCATGCCCCGCTTCTGGGGGCGCCGGATCCAGTCGAGGGCCTCCGCCGTGCGGCCCGCCGCGAGCAGACGCTCGGCCACCGCGACGGTGTCGGGCCGTTCCGGCGACATCGCCTGCTCGATGGCGATGAAGGCGTCGGCGTCGCCGCGGATGTCGGCGATGACCTGACGCAGGCGGTTGAGGCGGTGACGCTGATAGCGCCGCTCCCATTCCTGGCCGCCGGCGGCGAAGACAGCAGCGCCGCTCTTTCCCTCGGAAGCCGGCAGCGCCGCGACCGCCTCCGTCAGGGCGTCGTCGAGGGGATCGAGCGCCTCCGCCGGGAGGTTGGGGAGGAGATCGACGAGCAGGCCGCCGATGAGGCCGAACCCGTCCCCTTCGAGACCGGCGAGGGCGCGTGTCGCGAAGCGCACGGCCGCATCGGCAGGCAGGGACGCCGCAAGGCCGGAGGCGGCTTCCGCCGCCGCCTCGTAGACCGCGTGCACCTGCCCGCTCGAATCGTCCACCCGCTCCAGCGTGGCGTCGGCGCCGAGCAGGAAGCGCAGCAGCCGGTCGAGGGCCAGCCCCGCATCGAGGGGTTTCAGGTCGGCGAGGATGGTGGCGAGCGTCGCGTCGAGGTCGGCGGCGAAGGCCCGGCGCTTCTGCCAGTCGATGGTGCCGCGCGCCTTCTCCAGAGCCGAGAGGCGCCGGTCGATCATGGCCGCCACCGTGTCGGGTCCCTGAAGGGCCGCCAGCGCGGCGCTGACCCGCTTCTTGAAGGCGGCGCTCTGGCCGACCTCTTCGAGCACCAGCGCGATCAGCCGCTCCTGGCTCAGTGCGGCGAGGCTCTCGCGGGTCGGGGTCGTGCTGCGGGACTTGCGCGGCTTCGCGGCGGCCGGCTTCGTCTCCGCTGCCGCCGTCTCGACCGCCGCCTTCGTCCGTCGCGCCATCCCGCCCGTTCCCCGCCGGCCCCGGCCCCGGTCAGGGGCCGAGCAGATCGATCAGGAAGGGGATCAGCGGCAGATCGGCCGGCGGCATCGGCAGGTCGCGCAACGCGCCCGGGCGGACCCAGCGGAGCGCCTGCGCCTCGCGCGACTGCGGAAACCCTTCCCAACGCCGGCAGATGTAGAGCGGCATGAGCAGGTGGAAATCCGGATATGCATGGCTCGCGAAGGTGAGCGGCGCGAGGCACGGCTCCTTCACCGCGATGCCGAGTTCCTCGGCGAGTTCGCGGATCAGGGTCTCCTCCGGGCGCTCATCGGGCTCGACCTTGCCGCCGGGAAACTCCCACAGGCCCGCCAGCGCCTTGCCCTCCGGGCGCTGGGCCATCAGCACCCGCCCGTCGCCATCGACCAGGGCCGCCGCGACGACGAGCAGCAGCTTGAGAGGAGGCGCGCTCATCGGCCGATCGCGAAGACCGCCTCGACCTCGGCCGCGGTCTCGATCGAGCCGGCCTCGACCGGCACGGCGGTGCGGCCGCGCGGCGCCGCCGCCTTCGCCATGGAGAGGGCGTAGGGCATCGGGCGCGGCTCGGCCCGGGGGGGCGAGTCGATCGACAGGACGGAGCCGAGCTTCACGCCGGTCGCCTCGGCGATGCGCTCGGCCTGGGCGCGCGCATCCTTCACCGCCGCGACCTGCACCGCGGATTCGGCCGCCGCCGGGTCGCGCAGGCCGAAGCTGATCCCCTCGATGCGGTTGGCGCCGGAATCGAGCGCGCGCCGCATCAGCTCGCCGAGCTTGCCCATGTCCGCGAGGCGCACGCGCACGCGGTTGCCCGCCGTATACCCATCAGCCTGCTCGTCCGTCGTGCCGTCCGGTCGGCGCACGGTTCGAGTCCGCGGCTGGAGCGTGACGGAGGAGGTGCCGATATCGGCCTCGGCCACGCCCATCTCCCGCGCCGTGGCGATGATGCCCTTGGCCGCCCGGCTCGCGGCGTCGAGGGCGGCGGCCGGGGTGGCGCCGCGGCTCTCCACGCCGATCTGCACCGAGGCGAAATCCGGCGCGATCTCCTGCGAGGCCCGGCCGATCACACGGATGCGGCCTTCGTCGTCCGCCGCCGCGGGGGCGATGGGAAGCGCGAGGAGCGCCAGCGCGGCGAGGGGGGCGAGCTTCACGAGCGGTAATCTCCGTTGATCGCGACGTAGGCCTTGGTGAGGTCGCAGGTCCAGACCCGCGCCCGCCCCCGGCCGAGCCCGAGATCGACCCGCACGGTGATCTCGGGCTCGCACATCACGGCGCTGGCCGCATCCTCGCTGTAATCGGGGTCGCGCGCGCCCTGCACGGCGACGCGCACGTCCCCGAACCAGATCGCCAGCCGGTCGCGGTCGGCGGGTTCGCCGGCCTTGCCGACGGCCATGACGACGCGGCCCCAATTGGCGTCCTCGCCGGCCACAGCCGTCTTCACCAGCGGCGAGTTGGCGATCGACATGGCGATGCGGTGGGCCGACGCGTCGCTTTCGGCGCCCTCCACCTCGACGGTGACGAGCTTGTTGGCGCCCTCCCCGTCCCGGGCGACGAGCTGGGCCAGCTCGATCAGCAGGTCGTCGAGCGCGGCGCGGAAGGCGGCCAGCCGCGGGTCGCCGGCGTCACCGACCGCCTCGTTGCCCGCCGCGCCGGTGGCGAAGAGCAGCAGGGTGTCGGAGGTGGAGGTGTCGCCGTCCACGGTCACGCAGTTGAACGAGGTCTTGGTGCCCTCGCTCAGCAAGCTCTGCAGCACCTCCTGCGGCAGGGCCGCATCGGTGAAGGCGAAGGAGAGCATCGTCGCCATGTCGGGGGCGATCATGCCCGCGCCCTTGGCGATGCCGTTGATCGTCACCGGAACGCCGCCGATCTCGGTGCGGCGGGTGGCGAGCTTCGGGAAGGTGTCCGTCGTCATGATGGCTTTGGCCGCCTGCGCCCAGGCCTCGGCGCCGCCCTCGGCCCGCGCGGCGCAATCGGCCAGCACGCCCTCGAACTTGCGGGCGTCGAGCGGTTCGCCGATCACGCCGGTCGAGGCGATCATCACGGCGGACGGGGCGCAATCCGCCGCCTGCCCGGCGATCTCGGCGGTGAGCGCCACGGCCTCGCGGCCCTTCAGGCCGGTGAAGGCGTTGGCGTTGCCCGAATTGACCACGAGCGCCCGCGCGCCGAGGCCCGTGGTCAGAGCCTCGCGGCACCAATCGACCGGGGCGGAGGGGCAACGGGAGCGGGTGAACACCCCGGCCACGGCGGTGCCCTCGTCGAGCGCGACGTAGAGCACGTCGGTGCGGTTCTTGTAGCGGATGCCGGCCTGGGCGGTGGCCAGACGCACGCCCGCGATCTCGGGCAGCGCGGGCGTGTCCGACGGCGCCAGCGGCGAGATTTCGGTGGATGACATCGGTCGGCTCCGTCTCTGATCCCGTGCCCGCCCCGGCGGGCGGCGCGAAAGCGGCGCCCTCGCACGCGGACGCGACACCGGGATGAAGCCCGGTATCGCCGGCCGTTCTCTCGCCCCCGGGCCGTCGCGCGTCAACACGCGCAGCGAGCCCGGCTCGGGGCACCGCCGCCGGCGCCTTGCGAAAAGCGGAGCCACTTGAATCCGTTACGCAATACGATAACCTCGAATGATGCAGCGCAAATTGGATCTGGACGACGGCCCGATCGACACTGCGATGTCCTTCGCCGGTGCGGAGGGAGCCGCACCCTCTTCGTCGCGCAGTTGCTACGGCGTCCAGGTTCTGATCGCGGGGCGCCGCAAGCAGTGGCGCGACGACGTGATCGGGCAGATCCGGCGCGCCGGCTACAGCGCGATCACAGTCGATTCCGCCGTCGACGCCCTCACCGTCCTCGTGCTCGGCCTGCCCGTCGACGTGCTCGTGACCGATGCGGAGCTGCACGGCACGATGGGCTTCGGAGAACTCGCCGCGGAAGCGCGTGCGCTGCGGCCGAATCTCGGCATCGTCGTCGCCTGCGACGGTGCGATCGCGGATTGCATCGAGCGGATGCCGTCGGACACGCTGCTGGTGCCGCGCCCGGCGGAGGAAGAGGCGGTCGCGACCTCGGTGCGCGAAGCCCTCGCCGCGCGCGCCGCCTGAGGCCGAGGCGCCTGCCGCGACGATAGGGCCCGTACCGCGAGATGCGCTGCGCGTGGCAGCCTCCGGTCCGGAGGAATCACGCCATGACGATACGACGCCGCGAGTGCCTCGCCCTGCTCGCTCTCTTCGCTGCGGCGCCCGCACGCGCCGGGGAGGCCGGACCGGCCGGAGCCTTCGCCTTCGACAAGCCCGGCGGCGGCAGCCTTCCTCTGGCCGATCTGGCGGGCAAGCCCATCCTCGTCGTCAACACCGCCACGGCCTGCGGTTTCGCTCCACAATTCGCCGGCCTTCAGGGCCTGTGGACCCGCTTCGGCGAGCGGGGCCTGACGGTGATCGCCGTCCCCTCCCCCGATTTCGGCAACCAGGAACCGCTCGACGGGATCGCCATCGCCGAGGCGGCGCGCAAGAACCACGGCGTCACCTTCCCGGTCACCGACAAGACCCATGTCCGGGGCGCGGGCGCGCACCCGTTCTATCGCTGGGCGGCGGAGCAGAAGCCCGGCCAGACACCGCAATGGAACTTCCACAAGTATCTGATCGGTCGCGACGGCACCCTGCGGGCCGCCTTCGCCACGCCGGTCGATCCGAGCGATCCGCGCATCGTCAGCGCCATCGTCGCGGAGCTGGGGCAGGCCTGATCCGGCCGAGCCTCGTCCGACGGCGTCGTCACCGCCCCGGAATGGGAGCGGGCGGAACCGGTCCCCGCTCGATCCGGGCCGGGGGACGGGGCCGGGCGGCGCGCACAGGCCGAAGGCGGCCCTCGGGCTCGACCAGCCGCGGCGGAGCCGAGGGGTAGTTCGAGGCGAAGGGGTTCGACGGCACGCCCTGCGCCGAGCAGGGCAGGACGCCCAGGCAGAGGCTCGCGGCGGCGAAGGCGAGGATCGGGCGCATCGGGCGTGTTTTTTCCGGGCGAAGCGGTCTCGTGCCAGCATAGGGCGGCTTCCCATATGGCGACAGGCCGCGCCGCGCCGCGGCTTCGGGAGGTCCGACATGGAACCGCACAGCTTCGAGCATGACGGGATCGTCTACGAGGTGGATTTCGAGCGCCGGCCCGAGGGCTGGGTCGCCCGCATCCGGCCCGAGGACGGGGCGGAGGCGCATGTCTTCGCCTTTCCCGACGGGGTCGGCTTCGATCCGCAGGACGTGCGCGGCTCCCTCATCGCCGGCTGCCGGGCGGTGGTCGAACGGCTGCCGCGGCGCTCGCCCACGCGGCACTGAGACCCTGGGGATACGGAACCTCCGGCAGCGCGACCGGTTCGGCCTCCAAGACACGGGCTCGCCCGAACGGAAGCGAACGGATTTCCGCAGATGACCGAAGTCACCTACCACATCGTCGAGCACGACGGCGGCTTTGCCTACAAGGTCGGGGACGTGTTCTCCGAGACCTTCCCGAGCCGGCAGGAGGCGCTGGAGGCCGCGCAGGCCGCCGCCGCCGAGCAGCAGGTGCCGGGTTCGACCGAGGGCATCCGCTACCAGGATGGGCGCGGACAGTGGCACGACGAGACCGCCCAGGGCAGCGACCGCCCGATCGCCCGCGTGGCGGAGGATTGATACGGTTTCCGGTTGATCGCTTCGGTCTCCTCCGTCGTTCTTGCGAGGCTCAGCGAAAGCGATCCAGGGCTCCGCACCTTCCGGACAGGTCGCGCTCTGGGTCGCTTCGGCTCCGCCTCGCGATGACGGAGAGGGGCGAAGGCCGAGGGGATCAAACGGAGACGATATGAGGCGTCCCGTCCGATTGCCTCGGCTGTCCTATCGAGCGTCGGCGTGAGCGAGACGATCCAGCTGCGCGGCCTCCCCGGATCGTACCGAGCGCTGGATCGTTTCGCCATGGCGGGGTCTCCTCGCCCGAAGGCATCGGGTGGACCTCGTCTCACCCGTCGAGGGTGATGAGCCCGACGCTGCCGCCCCCGGCCGCCGTGTTGACGGTGAGCGTGCGCTCGGTGGCGAAGCGGGGCAGGTAATGCGGGCCGCCGGCCTTCGGGCCGGTGCCGGACAGGCCGGTGCCGCCGAAGGGCTGGCTGCCCACGACCGCTCCGATCATGTTGCGGTTCACGTAGACGTTGCCGTGGGGCAAGGCGGCGGCGATCCGCTCGGCAGCCTCCTCGATCCGCGAATGGATGCCCAGCGTCAGACCGTAGCCGCCCTGCCGGATCGCTTCGATGACGCGATCGAGGCCGCTCGCGGGATAGCGCACCACGTGGAGGATCGGGCCGAACACCTCCTCGCGCAGATCCGAGATGCGATCGATCTCGAAGACGTGCGGCGCCACGTAGAGCCCGTCCGGCGCGCGGCCCGCAGAGTGCGTGCGCGCCAAGGCCCGCATCCGCGCGACATGCGCGTCGAGCCGGTGCTTGGCCTGCCCGTCGATCACCGGCCCGAGATCGGTCGCGAGATCGCGCGGATCGCCGACCCGGAGTTCGCGGGCGGCGCCGACCACCGCCGCGATCATCCGGTCCGCCACCTCCTCCTGAACCAAAAGCAGCCGCAGCGCCGAGCAGCGCTGGCCGGCCGAGCGGAAGGCGGAGGTCACCACGTCGTCCGCCACCTGCTCCGGCAGGGCGGTGGCGTCGACGATCATGGCGTTGATGCCGCCGGTCTCGGCGATCAGCGGAAGGATCGCGCCCTCGCGGGCGGCGAGCGCCCGGTTGATGCTCCGCGCCGTCGCCGTGGAGCCGGTGAAGACGACGCCGCCGAGATGCGGATGGCCGATCAGGGCGGCGCCGGTCTCCGGTCCGCCGGGAACGAGGTGCAGGGCGCCCGCCGGCACGCGGGCGGCGTGCAGCAGGCGCACGGCAAGATGGGCGATCAGGGGCGTCTGCGGCGCGGGTTTGGCGACCACCGCGTTGCCCGCCATCAGCGCCGCCGCGACCTGCCCTGTGAAGATCGCGAGCGGGAAGTTCCAGGGCGAGATCGCCACGAAGACGCCGCGTCCGGCCAAGCGGAGCGTGTTGGTTTCGCCTGCCGGGCCGGGCAGATCCGTCGGCACCGAAAAGAGGCGGCGCCCCTCCGCCGCGTAGAAGCGCAGGAAGTCGATCGCCTCGCGCCACTCGGCCACGGCGTCGTCCAGGGTCTTGCCAGCCTCCGCCTGGAGGAGATGAAGCAGGCGCGCGCGCTCGCCCACGACGGCGTCGGCGGTCCGCTCCAGGCAGGCGGCGCGCTCGGCCGCCGGGGTCGCGCTCCAGGCCGGGAAACCGCGGGACGCCGCCTCCATGGCCCGCGCCGCGCTCTCGGGTCCCGCCTCCCTCACGCTGCCGAGCGGCAGGCCATCGATCGGACCGAGGCGCGGGCGGCTCGGCCCGGCAACGGCGGCGCCGTCGATGACCGGACCGCTCTCGCCCGGGCCGGCAGCGGCCTCGATCTCGCCCACGAGGCGCCGGAGGGCCGCGCCATCGCCGAAGGCGAGGCCCGGGCTGTTGGGTCGCCCATCGAAGAGGTCGCGCGGCAGCGGGATCTTCGGGTGGCGGGCCCGTGACGGGTCCTCGATCAGCGCCTGGGGCCGGACGAGCAGCTCCGCGACGGGTACGGAGGGATCGCCGGCCCGAGCGACGAACGACGAGTTCGCCCCGTTCTCCAGCAGGCGGCGCACGAGGTAGGCGAGCAGTTCGCGGTGGCCGCCGACGGGCGCGTAGACCCGCTGGCCGATGCCCGGTGCGCGCGCGGCGAGCCGTTCGTAGAGCGCCTCGCCCATGCCGTGCAGCCGCTGGAACTCGAAGCCCGCCTCCGTGTCCGACGGCCGCTCGATACGTCCGGCGAGGCCGAGCACGCCCGCTACGGTGAGGGCGTTGTGCGTGGCGAACTGGGGATAGAGTCGGGGACGGTGCGCGAGCAGGTGCCGGGCGGCGACGAGATAGTTCAGATCCGTCATCGCCTTGCGGGTGAAGACGGGATAGTCGGGCAGCCCCTGGACCTGGGCGAGCTTCACCTCGGTGTCCCAGTAGGCCCCTTTGACGAGGCGTACCATCAGCCGCCGGTCGTGATGGGCGGCGAGCGCGGCCACGTGGTCGATCACGGGCAGACAGCGCTTCGAATAGGCCTGGACGGCGAGCCCGTATCCATCCCAGCCCGCGAGCGCCGGATCGGCCAGGACCGCGGCGAAGACCGCCAGCGAGAGTTCGAGGCGTTCGGCCTCCTCGGCGTCGAGGGTAAAGTTGAGATCGTGGGCGCGGGCCTCGCGGGCGAGATCGCGCACCACCGGAACCAGCTCGGCCATGACCCGGACGGCCTGCGTCGGCGCGTAGCGCGGGTGGAGCGCCGAGAGCTTCACGGAGATGCCCGGCCGGGCCGGCAGGGCGGCGTTGCCCGCCTCGCGGCCGATCCGCGCGATCGCCTCGGAATAGGCGCGGCGATAGCCCTGCGCATCCTGCGCCGTGCGGGCGCCCTCTCCCAGCATGTCGAAGGAGTAGCGCAGGCGACGGGCCGAACCCGAGCCGGTCCGCCTGAGCGCCGTCGCGATATCCTCGGCCAGGACGAACTGCCCGCCCATCACCCGCATCGCCCGGTGGGCCGCCGTCCGCACGGCGGGGCGGCCCAGGCGCCGCACCATGCCGCCAAGCGTCACTTCCGGCGTGTCCTCCGGCCCGACGAGGCGGGCGCCGAGACCCAGCGCCCAGGCGGCGGCCTGGGCGAGCCCGTTCTCCGAGCGCGCCGCGTGATGGGCGAAGTCGCCCTCGCGCAGCTTGTCGGCGATCAGCCGGTCGGCGGTCGCCGCATCGGGAACCCGCAGAAGCGCCTCGGCGAGACTCATGAGGGCCAAGCCCTCGCGTGTCGTGAGCGCGTATTCCCGCAGCAGGGCCTCGACCGCGCCGTGGCCGGCATCGGCCCGGACGGCGCCGATCAGGTCCGCAGCCAGGGCATCGACCGCCGCCTCCGTCGCACCGGACTGCGACGCGCCGCGCAGGAGGCTTTCGGCCAGGGCGGCATCGTCGGGCGCGTAGGGCGCCTCGAAGCGCGCAGGCGGCACGGAGTCCGTTGCAGTCATCGCGACATCCCCCGCATCGATCGTCCGCGCCATCATCGCCCGCGCGCGCCGGCCGCGGAAGCCGTTCCTCCCGGAACGATCCTCAGGGCCGGGCGGGCGGGCTGATGTCGAGGGGCTGCGCTCCCGGCGCGGCCGGCGGCTCCGCCTCCATGCGCGCGCGGCGGGACGCCTCCTCGGCCTCTCTCTGGCGCGCCTGACGCGCGGTCTCCTCCGCCTCGCGCTGGCGGGTTTGCCGGGCGGCCTCCTCGGCGGCCTGCTGGGCGCGCAGGCGGGTCTGCCGCGCCGCTTCCTCGGCGGCGGCACGGGCGCGATCCATCTCGATGCGGGCGCGGCGGCGCTGGCGCTCGCTCTGGTCGGCGTCGAACAGCTCGATCTTCTCCAACTCGCGCTGGAGCACGAGGGCGGCCAGCCCCGTGGTCAGCGGCGCGGCGTCGAGCCGCCGCTCGGGCGCGGCCAGCGGCCCGGCAAGGCCGAGCTGGATCGCGGGCGGCGCGCCGGACCAGCCCTTCGGCCCGGCCGCCGCGGTGAGCGCGCCGCGGGCGTCGAGGCTGCGGCTGCGCAGATCGACCTGCAGGGTGCCGCTCCAGCGCGCCGGGCCGAGATCGAGGGCGAGCGGCGCCGTGCGCAGGGTTCCGCCCGACAGGGTGACGGGGACCGACACAGGCCCCTTCGCCCGCAGCGGCCCCGCGGAGAGTTCCTCGGAGACGAGCGCCTGAAGGCGGCCCTCGCGGAGGGGATCGTCCTCCGCCAGCGCCCGGCCCAGGGCGCGGTCCAGGGCACCCGGCTCGGCGTCCGGCAGGCTGAGTTCAGCAAGGCGGATCTCACCGCTGCCGGAGAGGTCGTCGGCCAGGGCCGCCGGGCTCGCGCCGGTCGCGCCGAAGCGCAGCGCGGCCGAGAGCCGGCCGGCCAGGGTGCCGGAGGCGGTCAGGCGGGCGAGATCCACGTCGCTCAGCGTGCCCTCGCCCGAGACCGCACCCGCGCCGCCCGGCCGGGCCAGGGTGACGCTGCCGCCGATCCGCCCTCCGGCGAGGGCGGCGGAGAGGTTGCCCAGGCCCAGCACCTCGCCCTCGCGCAGGAGCGTCAGGCTCGCGCCCTCGGCGACGAGACCGCGGCCGAGTTCGAGCTGGCCGACCTTGAGCCCCAGGCTCGCCCGCGTCTGGCCCGGTGCGGGCGCGAACCGCCCGCCCGGTTCCGTCGGCAGCACCGTCGCCGCCGCGAGCGCCGGGAGCGAGAGGCGGCCGAGCGCGGCCGTACCGCTCAACGCGCCGTCCGGCGCGCGGTCGAGGGCGGCGGAAAGATCGGTCCCGGCCACCTGCCCGCTCAGATCGACGTGAAGCGCCGCATTCTGGCGCGAGAGGGCGAGGGAGAGCGTGCCGGGCAGCGCGGGAAGGGTTCCGGCGGCTCCGGCGAGTTGCAGGAAGGGGCCGAGATCCGCGGCTTCCAGGCGGATCTCGCCACCCGTGGGCGGCCCGTCGAAGTTGCCGAGCAGCAGGGGGCGCGGCGTCGAGAGCATCAGGCCCGCAAGCTCGCCCTCGATCGTGAGAGCGAGCGGCGGGCTCTCCAGCCCGGCCTCGCCCGCGGGCCGGGCTCCCGCCAGACGCAGGCGGCCCGGACGGCGCAGGGCGGCGATCTCGTCGCGGCCGAACCAGCGCCCGGTCCTCGGCGTCGAGAGGGTCGCGTCCAGGCGGTCGATCCGGCTGGAGCGGGTCAACAGCGCGAGGTCGATCTCGCCCTCCCCTGCCTTGCCCCGGGCGGTGGCGCGCAGGGAATCGGCCTCGCCCGATTCGCGCTCCAAGGTCAGGTCGAGGGCGAGGCCCGCCTCGCGAAAGCTGCGGGGCACGAGCCGGGCTTCGGGCAGGAAGCCGCGCTCCAGCAGGGCCATCAGCGGCGCGGCCTTGCCTGCCGCGACATGGCCCTCGATCCGCCCGGAGCCGTCGGGGGCGATCCGCCCGGCGAGCTGCGCGCTGGCGCCGGCGAGGTCGGCGATGTCGAGCCCGTCCACCACGAGGCTCGCGCCGTCCGATTGCAGGCTCACCGAGATGGTGCCGTTGCCGGAATTCGCCCCCGAAGGCCCGTAACGGACGTCCCGCGCCTTCAGGGTGAGGCCGAGATCGTGCCGGTTCAAGCCCGTCATCAGCTGGCTCACCGGCGGCAACTCGGCGATGTCGATGCCGCTGGCCGCGATCTGCGCATCGAGCCGCCCGCGGCCGCTCGGGCCTGCGCGCACGTAGCGCGCATTCCCGGTCAGGCGCGCCGAGCCGAGGGCGAGGCGCAGGTTGCGCAGGGACAATTCCCCGCCCGCCGCCGAGAGATCGGTGCCGAGGTCGAAGGCCCGGCCGTCGAGGATCGCGGTGATGGTCTCCTCCGCGCCGATACGGCCGAGATAGCGCCCGAGCGCGTCGGAATTGCGGGCGGAGAGGTCGACATGGCCGGAGAAGCGCGGCGAGCCCGCTAGCTCGATCTCGCCGGTGGCCGCGACGCTCGCAGCACCGGGGGCGGTGCCCTCGAAGCGGCGCAGCACGAGACCGCCGCTGCGGTCGAAGGTGCCGCGCAGGGCCACGTTGGCCCAATCGTCGAGGCCGAGCGCCACCGTCTCGGCAGCGATGTCGAGATCGAGCATCAGCGGCGGGGTCAGCACGCCCGAGGACAGCCCCTGGGACAGGAGCGAGCGCCCGCCGGAGGAGAGCAGCAGGGCGTCGAGGTCGAGGCGGCGGGTGCGCAGCGTCAGGCCGAGCCGGCCCTCGCGCAGGTCGAGCCGGCCGGTCCCTGAGAGCCGCGCGGCTTTGCCGCCGGGGTCGATCTCCGTCTCCACGCTCTTCGCGTTCAGCACGGCGCCGCGGGCGTCGAACTTGGCCGCCATCGTGAAGGGTAGTCCGGTGCCGGCGGGCTGGACCGGCGGGCCGACGGTGAGCTTGGCCGACCCTTCCGCCTCCGGGACGAGGCCGCGCCGCCCGGCGTCCCCACCGACCGTCTCCTCCGCCTGGAAGGCGATGCGGCCATCGAGTTCCAGGCGGGGCAGCGTGTCCCCGCCGCCGGTAGCCTTCAGGGAGAAGGCGCCGTCCGCTCCTGCCGCGCTGGTGGCGAGATGAAAGGGGCTGCCCTTCACCGTTCCCTCGGCGAGCCAGGGGCCAGCCAGGGTCGGCGCTCTGAGGCGAAGGTTCTCGGCGCGAACCTGCTCCTGCGGGCGCTCGCCGACCCGCCGGGTCGCGATCGCCAGGCGGCGGATGCGCAGATCGTCGATCACGATGTCGCGGCGCATCGCGGTCTGGGAACGCGGCAGCAGCAACGCCTCGTCGGAGACCGGAAGGGTCAGGGCGGCCTGCTCGACGAGGGTCTGCACGAAGCGGACCTCGCCCTTGAGGAGCGGTGCGAGGGCGATCTCGGCATCGACCGCGCGGGCATCGAGCATCGGCCCGTCCTCGGCGCCGAGGCGCAGCCGGGCCAGGCGCAGATGCGGCGAGGGCAGCAGGCGCACATCGACGGCGCCCTCGCTGCGGGCTCCGGCGCCGATCGACTCGGCCAGGGTGCGGTCGATCAACGCCCGGTGCGCCGACCAGTCGATGAAAGGCGGCACCGCCAGCGCCGCCACGAGGACCAGAACGACGGCGCCCGCCAGCGCGGTCAGGAAATCACGCACCGTATTCGCTTCCGCCCGGCCTGCGGGCCACAGGTTTCCGTTCGCGTCCCACGCGCGCTTCGACGGGTTGAAGCCGTTGGAGCCGCGCGAAACTCAGTCGCTTCCGCCCATAGCACAGGCGGCCGCCCGCCCGCACCTCACGCTCAAGCTAGCCTCGCGGGGTCAGCGGCGGACGCCGAAGGACGGTCCGGCCGGCGGGGGAGCGTTGAGCGGAGCGCGCTGGATCTGGTTGCGGATCGCGCTGTTCTCCAAAGTCTGCCGCTGTTCGAAGTTGCGGTTCTGGTTGCGGTACTCGAAAACCTCATTCTGCCGGCTCGTCGCGCCCCGGTTGCCGGGGCTCTGCGCCAGGGCGGGCATCGCCCCGGCGAGCACGATCACGAGGGCGAGAGACGGGGCGCGCATGGCCTCGCATCCTTCATCGGTGTCCAATTCGGGTCTCCCGAGTGACGCGTGAGGGGGCCTGCCGGTTCCGGATCGGGTCTCGACGGCGTTCGCCTTTTGGTCCAGGGAGGCAGCCATGATGCAAGAGTCCGACGAGGACGCGTTCGACGCGTCCGGGCCGCGCCCGTCCGATGGCGGCGCCGCGTCCACCTCGATCGCCGCCCGCGCCATGGCCGCCCTGCGGCCCGAGGGAGCCGGCTACCTCTCCGGCCTCAACCCGGAGCAGCGACGCGCCGTCGAGGCGACGGAGGGCCCCGTGCTCGTGCTCGCGGGTGCGGGCACCGGCAAGACGCGGGTGCTGACGACGCGCATCGCCCACCTGATCGCCACCGGCAAGGCGCGGCCCTACGACATCCTGTCGGTGACCTTCACCAACAAGGCCGCCCGGGAGATGAAGCACCGCATCGGCGGGCTGATCGGGCCGGCGGGCGAGGGCATGCCCTGGCTCGGCACCTTCCACGCCATCGGCACCAAGATCCTGCGCCGGCACGCGGAGCTCGTTGGGCTGAAATCCGACTTCACCATCCTCGGCACCGACGACCAGATCCGCTTGATGAAGCAGGTCATCGCCGACCAGAACATCGACGAGAAGCGCTGGCCGGCCCGCTCGCTCGCCCACACCATCGACGGATGGAAGAATCGCGGCCTCTCCCCCGAGCAGGTGCCGGCGGGCGAGGCGACGGCCTTCGCCTTCGGCAAGGGCGGCCAGCTCTACGCCGCCTATCAGGCCCGGCTCGCGACGCTCAACGCGGTCGATTTCGGCGATCTGCTGCTGCTCTGCCTCAAGCTGTGGCGCGAGAACCCGGACATCCTGGCCAACTATCAGGACCAGTTCCGCTACATCCTCGTGGACGAGTACCAGGACACCAACGTCGCCCAGTACCTCTGGCTCAGACTACTCGCCCAGGCGCGCAAGAACGTCGCCTGCGTGGGCGACGACGACCAGTCGATCTACGGCTGGCGCGGCGCCGAGGTCGACAACATCCTGCGCTTCGAGCACGACTTCCCCGGCGCCACCGTGGTCCGGCTGGAGCGCAACTACCGCTCGACCGGCCACATCCTCGCTGCCGCCTCCGGCCTCATCGCCAGGAACGAGGGCCGGCTCGGCAAGACCCTGCGCACCGAGGATGCCAAGGGCGAGCCGGTCACGGTGACCGGCTCCTGGGATTCGGAGGAGGAGGCGCGCCAGATCGCCGAGTCGATCGAGTCGCTCCAGCGCAAGGGCCACGCGCTCTCCGAGATCGCGGTCCTGGTGCGGATCTCCGCGCAGATGCGCGAGATCGAAGACCGTTTCGTGCAGGTCGGCCTGCCCTACCGGGTCATCGGCGGACCGCGCTTCTACGAGCGGGCCGAGATCCGCGACGCGCTGGCCTATCTGCGCGTCACCATGAACGGTGCCGACGACCTCGCCTTCGAGCGCATCTTCAACACGCCCAAGCGCGGCCTCGGCGACGCCACCCTCCAGACCCTGCACGCCTTCGCCCGCGCCGACCGGGTCCCCCTGCTCGCCGCCGCCCGCAAGCTGATCGAAACCGACGAGCTGAAGCCCCGCGCCCGCTCGATGCTGCGCGGCCTCGTCGAGAGCTTCTCGCGCTGGACCCGGCTGGTGGAATCCAAGCCCCACCCGGAGGTCGCGCAGACGATCCTGGAGGAATCCGGCTACACCGAGATGTGGCAGAAGGACCGCTCGGCGGACGCCGCCGGACGCCTGGAGAACCTCAAGGAATTCGTCCGTTCGATGGAGGAGTTCCCCGACATGGCGGGCTTCCTCGAACACGTCTCCCTCGTCATGGAGGCCTCCGAGGCGGAAGGGGCCGACCGGGTCTCGCTGATGACGCTCCACGCCGCCAAGGGGCTCGAATTCGACACCGTGTTCCTGCCCGGCTGGGAGGACGGCCTGTTCCCCAACCAGCGCGCCATCGACGAGAGCGGCCGGGCCGGCCTCGAAGAGGAGCGGCGGCTCGCCCATGTCGGGCTCACCCGCGCCCGCAAGCGCGCCAAGCTGTCCTTCGCGGTCAACCGGCGTATCCACGGGCTGTGGTCCTCGACCATTCCCTCGCGCTTCATCGACGAATTGCCGCCCGAGGCCGTCGACGTGGTCGAGGCTCCGGCGCATTTCTCGGCCGGTGCCTCGCGCTTCGACCGCAACCCGACCCCGTTCGGCTCGTCCTACGGCACGCCGGGCTGGCAGCGGGCGCAGGCCAACACGGCGGGCGGGTTCGGCAGCGGGCGCGGCGGTGCTGGCCGCTCCGGCGGGCCCCGCGAGATCGAGGGCGAATTGGTCGCCAAATCGACCGGTGCACCGTCCGCCTTCGAGCAGGGCCAGCGGGTCTTCCACACCAAGTTCGGGCCGGGCACGGTGGCGGGCGTGGACGGCAACAAGCTCACCGTTGACTTCGACAAGGCCGGCCGGAAGATGGTCCTCGACAGCTTCCTCCAACCCGGTTGAGGCGTCCGGCCCGCGCTCCTTCGAAGGATCGCCGGCTGCCGATCGCCCGAGGAGGGCGACGCCCGCGATGGCCCAAGCAGGATCGTCCCGATCCGCCGACGGCGCCGAGACAGGCGCCCGGGTCATCGCTTCTTCGCAAAGCCGTCACGCCCCCGTCGCCCCCGCTTGCAAGGCTCGCGGGGCTCGAAGAAGCGTTGCCGTAAAGCCGCGTTCCACAGGCTTCGCGTCATCCGGTGGAACCGACTCGGGGTCGTTGGCTTTGCTCTTGCGTCAAGATGATCGAAGATCGGTAACGTCTTCGCCGAATCGAAGGAGTGTTCGGGCAGTCGAGTTTGGTTGAAAAATCGAGTTTGCGAGAGTCACGCACGAGTCAAGGTGGAGTGTTGATCCATGAAGAGACGACGCGCACGGCTTGAACTGGTTGAAGACCGCCCGATCCGCATGCATCGGACCCGCTTCGACGAGGAGCGAAACCCGGCACCGATACAACCACTGACGGAACGACAAGGCCAATACCTCGACGCCCTCGCTACATCTTCTCAAGTCATCGTTCTCGGCCCCGCCGGAACTGGAAAGACCTTCATCGCTGGCACCCGCGCCGCGGATCTTCTTCGCCAGCGCCGCATCGCCAAGGTCGTCATCACCCGCCCCAACGTTCCCTCCGGCCGCTCGCTCGGCTTCTTTCCCGGCACCCTGGAAGAGAAGATCGCCCCCTGGGTCGCGCCGCTCACCGAGACCATGAAGGAGCGCATGGGCGCGGCCGCCTTCGACATCGCCGTCAAGGCCGGCGACATCGAGGCGGTGCCGTTCGAGGTGATGCGCGGGCGCACCTTCAAGAACTGCCTCGTGATCCTCGACGAGGCGCAGAACACCACCACCGCCGAAATCAAGATGTTCCTGACCCGCATCGGCGACGATTGCCAGGTCATCATCAACGGCGACGTCTCTCAGACGGATCTGCGCGAGACGTCGGGGCTCCGCACCGTCATCCACCTCGTGAAAAGCCGCATGATGACGATTCCGATCGTCGAGTTCACCCTCGACGACATCGTCCGCTCCGGCATCTGCGCGGAATGGGTGAGGGCCTTCGAGGAAGCGAGCCTCTGACGGCCGAGTGCGATGGTGCCGGATCGGCACCGTCGCGCCGCTGGACTGTTCCAACGCCGAAGCAGCGTCAGGCCGCCGCGATGCCCTTGCTGCGCAGCGGTCCTACATCCTTGCCGTCGAGCTTTTCCCGCAGCCGCTCGACATCCCCGAGATTGTTCGAGATCAGATCGGTCACGTCTCCCTCGACCAGGGCATCGACGTGCCGGCAGCGGCGGCGATGGCTGCCTGCCGGGCAGGAGCAGCGCAGATACGGGCCGTCCGCCTGCTCCTCCAGCGCGAGCACGTAGCGGTTGCCGGTGCTGCCGCGCATGGAAAAGCGCAGCTCGTTCGAGGGGCGCAGATCCACGATGCCCGAGGCGCGAATGGCCCGGGCCGAGGTCGAGCGGGTGAAGTCGCGCCGGGGCGCCGCTACCGCCCGGATCGGCGTCAGGCCGAGGCCCCGGGCGAGATCGGCGATATCGGTCGCGCCGGTCTCCCGCAGAGCCGCGAGCGCGATCTCGGCGCAGGCATAGGCGTCCTCGCCCGCATTGTGGTGCTCGAAGCGGATGCCGAGGCGTCCCGCCACCTTCGCCAGCCCGTGGCCGGCCGGATCGGGGAAGATGCGCCGGGCGATCTGAAGCGTGCAGTGCCCCGCCATCTCCGGCACCGGCTCGCCCCAGGCGGCGAGCGAGGCGGCGAGCACCCCCATGTCGAAGCCGGCATTGTGGGCGAGCATCCCGCCGGCCGCGAGGTCGGGCAGGAACTCGGCCATGGCCTCGGGAAAGGTCGGCGCGTCGCGCACGTCCGCCGGCAGGATGCCGTGGATGCGGATGTTGCCGGGCGAGAACCGCATCTGCGGCGGGCGGATCAGGCGGGTTACGCGCCGCACCACGCGCCCGTCCTCGATCCAGGCGAGACCGACCGCACAGGCGCTGTCGCGCCGTTCGTTGGCGGTCTCGAAGTCGATCGCGACGACGCTCATGGCCACCGATGTAAGGGGCAGGCCACCCTTCCCGCAAGGCGGCGGGCGCTCAGGACTCTCCCGGACCGAGGCGGCGGTCGAAGATCGTCCGCACCGTCCTTCGCTCTTCGTCGAGTCGGGCGGAGAGCGATCTCGCGTCCGGCAGGTTGGCGGCCCGCGCGAGACGGGCGAGCGCGACCGGCGAAGCCTCCGTCGGCTCGCCCTCGACCATGAGCCGCTGCCACTGATGCACGTCGTCGAGACATCGATAGGCCTCACGCAAGCGGTCGGCCTCCTCGCCCTCGATGAGCCCGGCCGAAGCCGCGCGGGAAAAGACCTCCGGGGCGTCCTGTCCGATCAGATCGGGCTGCGTCTGCGCGTGGCCCAGCACTAGAGCCTGCGCGAGGAAGTCGAGATCGAGCAGGCCGCCGGGGCTGAGCTTCAGGTCGAGCGGGCCGTGGTCGCCCTTCTCGCGCTCGACGGTGGCACGCATGGCGCGCACGTCGCGGTTCACGGCGTCGGCCTCGCGCGCCTGGGTCAGCGCCTCGCGGATCACCGCTTGCACCTCGTCGGCGAGGCTCGCATCGCCCGCGATCACCCGGGCGCGGGTCAGCGCCATGTGCTCCCACAGCTCGGCCTCCTCGCGCTGGTAGGCGCGGAAGCTGCGGAATTGCGAGGCGGCCGCACCCTGTCCCCCGCCCGGACGCAGGCGCAGGTCCACCTCGTAGAGATGGCCGCGGCGGGTCGGGGCGGTCAGCGCCGCGACGAGGCGCTGCGTCAGGCGATTGTAGGCCACCGCCGCGTCGAGGGGCTTCGGGCCGGCGCTGGTACGGTCGTCCGGATCGAAATCGTAGAGCACCACTAGATCGAGATCCGATTCCGCCGTGAGCTGGCGCGAGCCGAGCCGGCCGTAGCCGAGCACGACCATCCGCCCCTTCGGCACCGCCCCGTGATCCGAAAAGAAGGTCTTCGAGACCGCCTCCAGGGCCGTGGCGACCGCCGCGTCGGCGATGGCCGAGAAGGCCGCGCCGGCCGCCCGCGGCGTCAGGATGCCGGAGAGCAGCCGCGCGCCCGTGAGGAAACGGAGCTGACGGGCCGCGTCGCGGCTGCGGTCGAGGAAGGTCTCGTGACTGTCCGGCTTGCCCAGCAGGGCGCGGTAATGGGCGGCGAGTCCCTGCGGATCGACCGACGGATCGACGAAATCGGGGTCGATCACCGCGTCGAGGACGTGCGGGGAGAAGGCCACGGTGTCGGCGAGCCGCGGCGCGCTGCCGAGGAGATCGGCGAAGAGCAGCCGCAGGCGCTCGTGCTCGCGCAGGATGGTCAGCAGCTCGACCGCCGCCGGCATCCGCCCGAAGGCGCGATCGAGGTTGGCCAGGGCCGCGTCCGGGTCCGGCGTGCCGGAGAGCGCCTTGAGCAGGGCCGGCACCAGCTCGGTCAACACCTCCCGGGCGCGGGCGCTGCGCACCGCCGCGCGGCGCCCGAAATGCCAGCCGCGCACGGTGTCGGCCACCCGCTCGGGATCGCGGAAGCCGAGGCCGCGCAGGGTCGCGAGCGTCGCCGGATCGTCCTCGGAACCGCTGAAGACGAGGTCGCCCAGTTCCGAGGAGAGATCGGGGCCGGCCTCGAACAGCAGGGCGTAGTGGGCCTGGACGCGCCGGGCATGGGCCAGAAGGGCGGCCTCGAAGGCGGGCAGGTCGGTAAATCCGGCAAAGCGCGCGAAGGCTTCGAGTTCGTTCCGGTCTGTGGGCAGGCGCTGGGTCTGCTCGTCGCGCACCATCTGGAGGCGGTGCTCGACGGTGCGCAGGAAGACGTAGGCCGCTCCCAACTCGTCCCGGGCTTCGGCCGAAATCCAGCCGTCCGCGTGGAGGGCGGCCAGCATCGGCACTGTGGCGCGGGCACGCAGGGCCGGGCGGCGTCCGCCGAAGACGAGCTGCTGCGTCTGGACGAAGAACTCGATCTCGCGGATGCCGCCGCGGCCGAGCTTGATGTCGTGGCCGGCGACCGCAAGCGCCTCGTGCCCGCGCACGGCGTGGATCTGCCGCTTCATGGCGTGCACGTCGGCGATCGCCGCGAAGTCGAAATACTTGCGCCAGACGAACGGCGTCAGCTCGGCCAGGAAGCGCTCGCCCGCGGGGATGTCGCCGGCGATGGCCCGGGCCTTGATGAAGGCGGCGCGCTCCCAGTTCTGTCCCGTGGTCTCGTAATAGACGTAGGCCGAGGACAGGCTCATGGCCGTCGGGGTCGAGCCGGGATCGGGGCGCAGCCGGTAATCGACCCGGTGAACGTAGCCATCGCCGGTGCGCTCCTGCAGCAGCTTCGAGACACCTTGCGCCAACCGCGTGAAGAAGGGCGTCGGCTCCAGCCCCTGCTTCAAGGGAGCGGCCTCGGGATCGAAGAAGACGATCAGGTCGATGTCGCTGGAATAGTTGAGCTCGCGTCCGCCGAGCTTGCCCAGGCCCAGCACCACGAGGCCGGAGCCGGCCTGCGGCTCGGCCGGGTCCACGGGGCGGAACCGGCCGGCGGCGGCGGCCTGCAGCAGCATCGCATCGACCGCCGCGCCGACAGAGGCATCGGCGAAATCCGAGAGCGCGGCGGTGATCCGCGCCAGCGGCCAGACCCCGCCGATATCGGCGAGCGCCAGGAGCAGGGCGTGCTCGGCCCGGTTGCGCCGCAGGGCGCGGCCGACCGCGTCGAGATCCGGCGCCTGCCCCTCCCCCGTTCGTCCGGCACCGCGCTGCGCGGCGACGAGGCGGGCATCGGCGGCTTCCGGGGCTTCCCGCAGCAGCCGGGCGAGGCGCTGCGGATCGCGAGCGGCGAGCGACCAGAGGAAGGGCGAATGGTCGGCGAGCGCGGCTAGCAGGTCCCCGGCCGCTCCCCCGCGCAGGGTGGCGGGAAGGGCCGCGGCGGTCTCAGCGACCCGCGCGCGCGCCGCATCAGGGTCGGACAGGGGCGGCGCCTGCCCCAGCCGCTCGATCAGGGGTGCATTGCTCTCGTCGCGGGCAGCCTGCCCACCGTCTCGCCTGCTCATGCCGTCCCCGTGTCGGTTCCAGGCGTCCCGCGTCGATGCCGGCCCGCGTCTCTGCCCATCAAACGCGCAAATCGCCCCCTGCCAAGGGGTGATCGCCGAGGTGCGACGTGCTGCCGGCCGGAGGCCTCCGCGTGTCCTTTGGTCGAACGGTCCGCGGGCCTGTCTGGTGCCTCGCCCTGCCTTGTGGAAGAAAGCGGGACCGTGAAGATCCGCCGGCGCGGGATCAGCGCCCGCTTTCCCCGTTGTTCCGGGCCGGCGCGGGAGCCTTGTCCGGGCGAGCGACGTTCGAGCCTTCGACGCACTGGATGGGAACGACGCGAATCGATGACTTACCCTCAGTTGATACCGATGGCCGAGGCCGCCGCCTTCACGATCGGCTGCGCGGTGATCGTGAGCCGCCGGTTCGACCCGCAGCGCGTCGGCGCCGTGCTGGCCGCGCTGCTCTTCGTGGTGTTTCTCGTCTTCCTCGTGATCTGGTCGATCGACAGCCCGCCGCCCTCGCTGGCCGACCCGAGCGGACTCAAAGGCTACACGACGGAAGCGCCGTCCTCAGGCGATCTTTAGCGGCAGGATCAGCGTGGCGGCGAGCCCCGGCGCGTTGTCGGCGAGTTCGACCCGGCCGCCGTGCAGGCGCGCCACCGCGTTGACGAGGCTGAGCCCCAGGCCGAAGCCGGGCCGGCTTCGCGCGGCGTCAAGACGGATGAACCGGTCGAGCACGCGCCCCCGCTCCGCCTCCGGGATGCCGGGGCCGCGATCGGCCACCCGCAGCCGGACCGCGCCGTCGGCCCGCGCGGCGTCGACCACGATCTCCCGGGGCGCGGCTTCGGCGGCGTCCCCACCATACTTGATGGCGTTGTCGATCAGGTTGGCGAGCGCCTGACCCACCAGCTCCCGGTTGCCGTCGAGCGGCAGGTCCGGCTCGGCGGTCACGGTCAGGCTCAGCCCCTTCTCCTCGGCCAGCGGCTCGTAGAGTTCGGCGACCTCGCGCGCCACCACCCCCGCGTCGAAGCGGCGGAAGGTCTCGGGCGCGCTGCCGGCCTCCAGGCGGGCGATGGTCAGGAGCGCGTTGAACACCCGGATCAGCCCGTCGCTGTCCTCGATCACGCCCTCGATGGCCGCCCGCAATGCCTCGGGCGACTCGGCCGTGCGCAGGGCCTCGTCGGCGCGGTTTCTTAGGCGGGTGAGCGGCGTCTTGAGGTCGTGGGCGATGTTGTCGGACACCTCCTTCATGCCGCGCATCAGTTCGCCGATGCGCTCCAGCATCAGATTGAGGTTCTGGGCGAGACGATCGAGCTCGTCGCCCGTGCCCGCCACGCGAAGCCGCCCGTCGAGGTCGCCCGCCATGATGGTGCGGGTCGTCTCGGTCATGTCGTCCACGCGCTTAAGCACGCGGCTCGCCACGAACCAGCCGCCCACCACGCCGAGCAGCACCACCAGCGCCAGCGAGGAGCCGAAGGTGTTGCCGATGGCCGCCCGCAGACGGTCGCGCTCTTCGGTGTCGCGGCCCACGAGCAGGCGGAACCCGCCGGCCAGGGTGTAGACCCGCATGATCGCCCGATGCTCCTCCCCCTCCGCCTCGGATCGGCGCCCGTAGGGACCGTCGTACTGGCCGGGCTGGGACAGGATGCCGGAGGGAACCCGGCTGACATTGCCGACGATGTGCTCGCCGGCCGGCGTGGTGACGAGATAGAGCGAGGCGCCGGGCTCCTGGGCGCGCCGCTCCACCACGGCGATGAGCCGGCGCAGGCCGCCGGCCGTGTATTGCTCGGACAGGCCGTTGATCTCGGCGTCGATCGTCGAGACGATCTGATCGTCGAGCACGCGGCGCGCATTCCAGGCGACGTAGCCGAGCCCGAGGGAGGCTAGCAGCGCGAACAGCACGAGGTAGGCGAGCGACAGCTTGAAGGCCGTCGTGCGGAAGATTTTTCCGATCCGCGTCAGCGGCCGGTCGGGCGCGGGGTCACGGGTCACGCGACGTGCGGCTCGTCGGGCCGGATCACGTAGCCGGCGCCGCGCACCGTGTGTATCAGCGGATGCTCGAAGCCGCGGTCGATCTTCGAGCGCAGGCGCGAGACGTGCACGTCGATGACGTTGGTCTGTGGGTCGAAATGATAGTCCCAGACATGCTCCAGCAGCATGGTCCGGGTCACGACTTGGCCCGCTTGCCGCATGAGGTATTCGAGCAGGCGGAACTCGCGGGGCTGGAGCACGATCTCGCGGCCCGCCCGCGTCACCCGGTGCGAGAGGCGGTCGAGTTCGAGATCGCCGACGCGGTAGGCGGTCGCCTCGGTCTGCCCCAGTGCGGCCGTCCGGCGGCGGGCGAGCACTTCGGTGCGGGCCAGCAGTTCGGAGAAGGCGTAGGGCTTGGGCATATAATCGTCGCCACCGGCGCGCAGCCCCTTCACCCGGTCGTCCACCTGCCCCAGCGCGGAGAGGATGAGGACGGGGGTGGCGATCCCCTGCTCGCGCAGGGAGCGCACCAGGGAAAGGCCGTCGAGCTTCGGCAGCATCCGGTCGACGATCAGGACGTCGTAGTCGCCCTCGCGGGCCAGCGCGTAGCCGTCGAGGCCGTCGCCGGCATGGTCCACGGCGTGCCCGGCTTCCCGGAACGCTTTGACCAGATAGGCGGCGGCCTCGCGGTCGTCTTCGATGATGAGCAGGCGCATGGCCTGTCAGATAAGCCTTGCGCTCACGGACGGGAGGCGCTGACGGCCAATTCCGGCTTGTGGTTGAGCGTCTGGAACACCACGCAGTAGCGCTCGGTCAGCTTGAGGAGCTGGTCGAGCTTTTCCTGGGGCGCGTCGGTGTCGAGGTCGAAGGTCAGGCGGATCGCCCGGAAGCCGACCGGCGCCTCCTTGTCGACGCCCAGCGTGCCCCGGAAATCGAGGTCACCCTCGGCGCTGACGGTGCCGGCCTTGAGCGGAATTTCGAGGGCGGTCGCGACCGCCTTCACGGTGACGCCGGCGCAGGCGACGAGCGCTTCGAGCAGCATGTCGCCCGAGCACAATTCGGCGCCGGAGCCGCCGGTCGCCGGGTGCAGGCCCGCCACCGCGAGCGCCCGGCCGGTCTCGACCTTGCAGGCGATGCTGGTGTCGTCGAGCGAGCCCTTGGCCTTGAGGGTGACGACGGCGGAATCCGGTGTCTCGCGGTACTGGTTCTTGAGCGGGGCCTGGAGCGCGCGCAGGGCGTTGGCGTCCATCGTGGTGACCTCCCGATTTTTCTTGGATGAAGGCCCGGGCTTTAGCGGTTTTCCGCGCCCGGCGACACCTCAGAACGAGCTGCCTCCCGCGAGTTCCGGGGCGCGCGAGGCCTCGCGCGGACGCAGCGAGCGGTCGAGGGCGGCGAGGATGGTCCGGGTCGCCGCCTCGCTCGCCGGCGCGGCCGGATCGCGCGGGCGGCGCAGGGGCAGGGCCACGGTGTCGTCCAGGCGGCCCGGGCGCGGGCGCATGACGATGGCCCGGTCGGCGAGCGCGACCGCCTCGCCGACATCGTGGGTGACGATGATGACGGTGGGGCGCACCTCCTCCCACAGGGCCAGCAGATGGCTGTGGAGATCCTTGCGCGTGAAGGCATCGAGCGCCGAGAACGGCTCGTCGAGGAGCAGGACCCGCGGGTTGGCGACGAAGGCGCGGGCGATCGAGACGCGCTGCTGCTGCCCGCCGGACAATTCCCGCGGCCAGCGGCCGGCATGCTCGGCGAGGCCGACCCGCGCCAGGGCGTGGGCCACGCGCTCGGCGCGCTCGCGCCGGGGCAGGCCGTCGATCCCGAAGCCGACATTGCCCGCGACATCGAGCCAGGGCAGCAGGCGCGGCTCCTGGAAGACGAGGCCGACCCCCGGATGGGGGCGGGTGATCGCCTCCCCGTCCAGAACGATGCGGCCCGCGCTCGGCCGGTCGAGGCCGGCGACGAGGCGCAGGAGCGTGGTCTTCCCGCAGCCCGAGCCGCCGATCAGCGCGACGATCTCGGCGTTCCGGACGGCGAGATCGATGCCCTCGAGCGCGCGGGTGCCGTCGGCGTAGGTCTTGGAAAGGCTTTCGATGCTCAGCATGGCCGCCTCACAGCGTCTCCCGCGCCGTGTCCTGCCAGCGCACGAGCGGGTTGGTGAGGGCGACGAGCGCCGCGTCGGCGGCCTTGCCGACCACGGCGAAGCTGATGATCGCGGCCAGGATCTGGTCGGGCTTGCTGAATTGCTGGCCGTCGAGGAGCAGGTAGCCGAGCCCCTCGGAGGCCCCCATCAGCTCGGCGGCCACCACGAACAGGAAGCCGAGGCCGAGGCCGGTGCGGAGCGCCGTCAGCGTCGCGGGCAGCACCGCCGGCAGCAGGATACGTCGGACCAGCGCCCATTTCGAGAGGCGGAAGATGCGCCCGACCTCCACCAGCTTGCGATCGACGGAGGCGATGGCACCGGCGACCCCGATATAGACGGGGAAGAATACGCCGACCGCGATCAAGGCGACCTTCGGCGTCTCCAGGATGCCGAACCACAGGATGAACAGCGGCACCCAGGCCAGCGAGGGCACCGCGCGCAGGGCCTGAAGGCTCGGATCGACGAGCCAGCGCAGCGGCGGCAGCGTCGCGGTCAGAGCCCCAACTAGGATGCCGGCGCTCGCTCCGAAGGCGAAGCCGAGGCCGACCCGGATCAGGGTCGCCTCGACATGCATCCAGAGTTCGCCCGAGGCGGCGAGCGCCCAGAGCGCGGCGGCGATCCGGCTCGGCGGGGGCAGCAACCGCCCGGAGGAGAGCCCTACGGCGACGGCGATCTCCCAGCCCAGCGCGAGGCCGAGCGGCAGAAGCAGGCCGAGCGCTGCCCGCGCGCCGCCGCCGAGGAAGGCGGAGCGGCGTGAGGACGCGGGAGCGGGTTGCTCGTCTGCAGGTGTCAAGGCGACCGGACTGCTGCTCATCGCTGTGTCGCGAAACGCGCCCTTCAGCGCCCCGGCGCGGGGTTGAACTGCGGGTCGATCAGACCGTCCACCGCCGCCGCGACATCGGTACCGGCCGGAATGACGCCCGCCTGCTGCAGCGCGAGGCCCGCGGCGCGGATGCTCTCGGCCTGGGCCGGGCCGACGGCGGGTTGGCTCAGGTCGGTGCGCTCCAGCTGCTTGGCGATCACCGCCTCCGGCAGCTTGGTCGCGCTCACCAGCGCGCTCTTCAGCGCGTCCGGGTTGGCGAGAGCGTAGGCGCGCGCCTGCTCGTAGGCGGCAATCACGACCTTCACGAGATCGGGATGGGCCTTGGCGAACGCCTCGCGCACGTCGAGAACGCCCCAGGTGTTGGCGCTCGCGTCGCGGTGGAACAGCACGCCGCCGTTCTCGATCTCGGAGGCCGCCATCATCGGGTCGAGCCCGGCCCAGGCATCCACGTCGCCGCGTTCGAGGGCGGTGCGCCCGTCCGCGTGCTGAAGCAGGACGAGCTTGGCGTCCTTCTCGGTCAGGCCCGCGCCCTGGAGCGCCCGGATCAGGAAGATGTGCGGATCGGTGCCGCGGGTGACGGCGATGCGCTTGCCCTTGAGGTCGGCGGGCCCTGCGATGCCGCTCTCCTTGCGGGTGACGAGCGCCGTCCATTCGGGCCGGGAGAAGGCGTAGACGACCTTGATCGGGTTACCGTTGATCCGTGCCAGAAGGGCGGCCGCACCTGCCGACGAGCCGACATCGATGGCGCCGCCGTTCAGGAATTCCAGCGCCTTGTTGGAGCCGAGCGACTGCACCCAGCGCACCTTGATGCCCCGGGGCTTCAGCGCCTCCTCAAGGAAGCCCTTCTCCTTCAGGACGAGGCTGACCGGGTTGTAGGTCGCCCAATCGAGCCGAACCTCGGAGACCTCCGCCGCGGGGCTCGGCGCGCCCGAGGCGAGGAGGCCGAACAATCCGGCGATCGCCGAGAGTGCGGTGCGGCGATGGATCATGACGACGGGCTCCCTCGGATCGTTCGGGCTTGGCGCCCGCGCTTTTCTGATGGCTAGAACAGTCCCGTTCGTTTCGTCAAACGAATAATCCGAGAAAGAGAACGGTTGAGTGGTCCGCGACCGACCGATGCCGCCGCCGGCTGAACATGCTAACGGAGCGGCCATGTTCGACCCCGTTTCCGCCCTCGAAAAGATCGTCGCGTCCCTCGACCGCGACGCCCGCGAGCCGACCAAGCTACGGGGGCTTCTGGTGCCGGAACTGCGCCGCGTGAGCGAGGCCGGGCACAAGGACGCCGAGCGGCTGCTGCTGAAGGAGCGCGACGGCCTCGCCTGCGCGCAGAGGTTGAGCCGCCTGACCGACGCGGTGGTGCGGGCGATCTACGACGCGGTGGTCTGGCGACTCTACCCCAACGACAACCCTTCCACCGGCGAGCATCTCGCGATCGTGGCCACCGGCGGCTACGGCCGGGGGACGATGGCGCCGGGCTCGGACATCGACCTGCTGTTCCTGCTTCCCTACAAGCAGACGGCGTGGTCCGAGAGCGTCGTCGAGGCGATGCTCTACGTGCTGTGGGACCTGAAGTTGAAGGTCGGCCACGCCACCCGGTCGGTCGAGGAGTGCCTGCGCGAGGGCCGCGCCGACATGACGATCCGCACCGCCCTGCTCGAATCCCGCTTCCTGTTCGGATCGCGCTCCCTGTTCGAGGAGATGGTGACGCGTTTCGATACCGAACTGGTGATCGGTTCGGCCTCCGAGTTCGTGGACGCCAAGCTGCGCGAGCGCGACGGGCGCGTCGCCAAGGCGGGCGCGTCGCGCTACCTCGTCGAGCCCAACGTCAAGGACGGCAAGGGCGGCCTGCGCGATCTCAACACCCTGTTCTGGATCGCGAAATACACCTACCGGGTCCGGGACCAGGCCGAACTCGTCCATGCCGGCCTGTTCACGCTCGACGAGTACCGGCTGTTCGAGCGCTGCGAGGAATTTCTGTGGCGGGTGCGCTGCCACATCCACTTCGTCACCGGGCGCCCCGAGGAGCGCCTCTCCTTCGGGCTTCAGCCGAAGATCGCCGAGCGGCTGGGCTTCGGCGCGCGGGGCGGCCTCTCGGGGGTCGAGCGCTTCATGAAGGCCTACTTCCTGATCGCGAAGGACGTTGGCGACCTCACCGCCATCGTCTGCGCCGAATTGGAGGCGCGCCACGCCAAGCGCACGCCGGTGCTCGATCGCTGGATCGGACGCTTCCGCGACCGCTTCCGCGCGACCTCGATGGAGGCGGAGGATTTCTGGATCGACAACGGCCGGGTCAACATCCGCGGCGAGGACGCGTTCGAGCGCGATCCGGTCAACCTGATCCGGCTGTTCTGGCTCGCCGACCGGCACAACCTCGCCCTGCATCCGGACGCGGCCCGGCTCGCCAACCGCTCGCTCAAGCTCATCACGCACGGCGTCCGGACCGACCCGGAGGCCAACCGGCTCTTCCTCGACATCCTGACCTCGAAGAACGCGCCGGAGACGATCCTGCGCCTGATGAACGAGGCGGGCGTGCTCGGCCGGTTCATCCCCGATTTCGGACGCATCGTCGCGATGATGCAGTTCAACATGTATCACCACTACACGGTGGACGAGCACCTGCTGCGCTCCCTCGGCGTCCTCTCGGCGATCGATTCCGGCCGGGTCCGGGAGGAACATCCGCTCGCCTCGCGCCTCATCGACACGATCCACAACCGGCGCGCGCTCTACGTCGCGATCCTGCTGCACGACATCGCCAAGGGCCGTCCGGAGGATCACTCGATTGCGGGGGCGGCCATCGCCCGAAAGCTCGGTCCGCGCTTCGGCCTGTCCCAGGCGGAGACCGAGACCGTGGCCTGGCTCGTGGAGCACCACCTGCTGATGTCGATGACGGCGCAGAGCCGCGACCTCTCGGACCCGAAGACGATCGAGAAGTTCGCCAGCGTGGTGCAGAGCCTGGAGCGGCTGAAGCTGCTCGCGATCCTCACGGTCGCCGACATCAAGGCGGTGGGCCCCGGCGTCTGGACGGCCTGGAAGGGCACGCTGCTGCGCACCCTCTACGACGAGACCGAGGTGCTGCTGTCGGGCGGCCATTCCGAGATCGCCCGCACCGACCGGGTGCGGCTGATCCAGATGGCGCTGCGCGAGCAGCTCGCGGACTGGGGCGCCGAGATTTTCGATGCCTACGCCGCGCGCCACAATCAGGCCTACTGGCTCAAGGTCGACGGCACGCGCCACTTCAAGAACGCGCGCTTCCTGCGCACGGTCATGGAGGAGGGCCGCACCAGCGCCACCACCTACGAGACCGACCCCGTGCGCGGCGTGACCGAATTGACGGTCTACTCGCCGGACCATCCGCGCCTGCTCGCCATCATCACCGGCGCCTGCGCGGCCACGGGCGGCAACATCGTCGATGCGCAGATCTTCACCACGACCGACGGCTTCGCGCTCGATTCGATCTTCATCTCCCGCGCCTTCGAGCGGGACGAGGACGAGTTGCGGCGGGCCGGGCGGATCGCCACCGCCATCGAGCGGGCGCTCAAAGGTGAGATCAAGATCGCCGAACTCGTGGCCGACAAGCATCCCAAGGAGCCGGTCAAGACCTTCCTGGTGCCGCCCGACGTGTCGATCGACAACGCCCTGTCGAGCCGCGAGACCGTGGTCGAGATCACCGGTCTCGACCGCCCGGGCCTGCTCTACGAGCTGACGACGGCGCTGAACCGGCTGAACCTCAACATCACCTCGGCGCACGTGGCGACCTTCGGCGAGCGGGCGGTGGACGTGTTCTACGTCACCGACCTCACCGGCACCCGCGTGATGCAGCCGGACCGGCTCGCGCTGATCCGGGCCGCGGTGATGGAGGTGTTCGCCAGCGACGTGGCGGCCCTGCGCGCCGAGGGCCTCGATGCCCTCGTCGACTCGCCGCCGCCGCGGGAGCTGTAGGACGTTCGGCTGCGCCGTTCGCTTGATTTCGGACTTGACCCGAATGATATCAGGCCCGACCCGGAACACTTCAGAGACCTGATCGATCGCACGATGATGGCTGACGACATGGACCACCAGGACCGGAACCACGGCGCGGAGACGCCCGCGTCCGAGGCGGCACGGGGCGCTCAGACCGCCGGTGCGGACGCCGAAGCCCTGGCCGGCGCGATCGCCGAGCGCGACGAGTTCAAGGACCGTCTGCTGCGCACGCTCGCGGAGATGGAGAACCTGCGCCGCCGCACCGAGCGCGAGGTCGCCGACGCCCGCACCTACGCGGTCACGAACTTCGCCCGCGACATGCTCAACACCGCCGACAACGTCCGCCGCGCCCTCGACAGCGTGCCGGCCGAGGCCCGCGCCCAGGCGGACGGCGCCTTCAAGGCGCTGATCGAGGGCATCGAGCTGACCGAGCGCGACCTGACCAAGACCCTGGAGCGCCACGGCGTGAAGATCGTGGAGCCCAACGGCCAGCGCTTCGACCCGAACCGGCATCAGGCGATGTTCGAGGTGCCCAACACCGAGGTTCCGAACGGCACCGTGGTGCAGGTGGTGCAGACCGGCTACGTCATCGGCGACCGGACCCTGCGCCCGGCGCTGGTCGGCGTCTCCAAGGGCGGCCCGAAGCCCGAGGCCGGCAAGGACAAGGCGGCCGACGCGGCCTGAGCCGGCCGCCGCAATCGCGCGGATGGATCGCTCCACCCGTTCGATCGCGATGTCGTCAGAGCAAAAGGCCGGCCCCTCGCGGGTCGGCCTTTTGCTTATGCCTCGCCTATTCCGCAGCCTGCCGCGTCGTCTCGCGGAAGGGATGGGCCGGGTAGGTGCCGATGACGCGCAGCTCCTTCGAGAAGTAGCGCAGCTCTTCCAGCGCCCGGCGCAGCCCGTCATCCTCGGGGTGGCCGTCGACCTCGGCGTAGAACTGGGTCGCGGTGAACTGGCCCTCGACCATGTAGCTCTCGAGCTTCGACATGTTGACGCCGTTGGTGGCAAAGCCCCCGAGCGCCTTGTAGAGCGCGGCCGGGATGTTGCGGACCCGGAAGATGAAGCTCGTCACCATCGGCCCGGCATCGGGCGCGACCTCGACCGGCTCGGGCGAGAACACCACGAAGCGGGTGGTGTTGTGCGCCTCGTCCTCCACGTCGCGCTCGATGATGTCGAGGCCGTAGACCTCCGCCGCCAGAGCCGGCGCCAGGGCCGCGCGGGTGGGATCCCCCGCCTCGGCCACCTCGCGGGCGGCACCGGCCGTGTCGCCGGCCACGACCGCCTTGAGGCCCAGGCGCCGGGTGATCCGGCGGCACTGCCCCAGGGCGTGGATGTGGCTGTGCACGCTGCGCAGATCCTCCGCCCGGGTCCCCGGCAACACCATGAGCTGGAAGTGGATCGGCAGGAAGTGCTCGGCCACGATGTGCAGACGCGCGGTCGGGATCAGGTGGTGGATGTCGGCCACCCGACCGGCGATGGAGTTCTCGATCGGGATCATCGCGAGCGAGGCCCGGCCCTCGTTCACCGCGGCGAAGGCGTCCTCGAAGGTCGCGCAGGGCAGCGCGGTCCAGCCGGGATAGGCCTGCGAGCAGATGATGTGGGAGTTCGCCCCAGGCTCGCCCTGGTAGGCTATCGTGCGGTCGGTCATCGGCAGTGCAGCGGCCTGAGGAGTTTGCGCCGGCTTCGGAACGGGGCCGAAGCGGGCGGCGGACGGCAGGTTTCAGTTGAGGCGGCGGACGGCGAGCAGCGTGCGGGCGCGCTCGAGGTCGGCGGGGGTGTCGACGCCGAGCGGCAGATCCTCGACGATCACGGCGTCGATGCGCATTCCGGCTTCCAGGGCGCGCAGCTGCTCCAGCTTCTCGCGCCGCTCCAGCTCGCCCTGCGGCAGGCGGACGAAGCGCGCCAGCGCCTTCCGGCGATAGGCGTAGAGCCCGATATGATGGAACAGCGGCCCCTCCCCCCAGGGCGCGCGCGCCCTCGTGAAGGCGAGCGCCCGCAGGCGGTTCGGGCCGACGCTGTGGCCGATGATCTTGACCACGTTCGGGTCGTCCATCTCCTCGACCCGATGGATCACCGCGCAGAGGGTGGCGATGTCGACCTGCGGGTCGGCGAGCGGCGTCACCGCCGCGGCGATGATGCCCGGATCGATGGTCGGCAGGTCGCCCTGCACGTTGACGACGACATCGTGGTTGCCGTCCGGATCGACGATCTCCAGCGCCTCGGCGAGACGGTCGGAGCCGGAAGGGTGGTCAGTCCGCGTCATCACCGCGAGGCCGCCCTGCGCCTCGACCGCCGCGGCGATCTCGGCCGTGTCGGTGGCGACCACCACGGGGCCGATGCCCGCCTCCACGGCGCGGCGCCAGACATGCACGATCATGGGCTCGCCCGCGATCTCGGCCATCGGCTTGGACGGCAGCCGGGTCGCGGCGAGGCGGGCCGGAATCAGGATCAGGGGATCGGACATGATCGAGGGACGGGCCAGAGCGGAGGTGCTTGAGGTTGGATCGCGCCCGGCGCAGCGGGCGGGTGAGCCTCTAGCAGCGGCCGTGCGGCTTGTCATTTCCGGCTCCGGCGGCTTCCGGTGCGGCAGCGCTGCAACGCAGCGGGCCTACGCGCGCCTAAGAATGACGGAAACCGGGTATGCGACAGCGCGCAGCGCGCAGGGGCCATTGTCAAGATCGGGCCCGAGCGGCTAATCACCCTTGAAATCCTCCAAAGTCCGGCGCTGCCCGTCGGGCCCTCATCCGCCGGGTCCTGATCCCGCGCGCCGGAGCTGTCGAGCATGGATTCCTTCGAGCTGAACAAGGTCGCCGGCGCTGTCCTGGGGGCCCTGCTGTTCGCGGTCGGATCGGGTTTCGTGGCGGAGCTGATCTATCACCCCAAGCCCGCCGGCAGTGCTGGCTACGCCCTGCCCGAGCCCGAGCCGAAGAGCGGCGGGGCCGCGGCGGAAGCGCCGAAGGCCGAGCCCATCGCCGTGCGGCTGGCCAGCGCCGATGCCGACAAGGGCAAGGGCGGCACCAAGGCCTGCGCCGCCTGCCACAGCTTCGAGAAGGGTGGCCCGAACAAGGTCGGCCCGGACCTCTGGGACGTGGTGGAGCGCGAGAAGGCGCACGCGGCGGGCTTCGACTATTCCGCGGCCCTCAAGGAGAAGGGCGGCACCTGGACCTACGACGATCTCGACCACTTCCTCGAGAACCCCAAGGGCTACGCGAAGGGCACCAAGATGGCCTTCGCCGGTATCAGCTCGCCGGCCGAGCGCGCCAACGTGATCGCCTATCTGCGCAGCCTTTCCGACAGCCCGAAGCCCCTGCCGGTCGCCGAGAAGAAGGAAGAGAAGGCCCCCGAGGGCGAGAAGAAGGCCGAGGCCGATAAGCCCGCGGACGCCAAGGCGACGGAGTCCAAGCCCGCGGACGCGAACCCGGCCGAGAGCAAGTCTTCCGAGAGCAAGACCGGCGAGGGTCAGCCCGCGGCCGGCAAGTCGACCGAGCCGAAGCCGGTCGAGACCCCGACCGGCGACAAGAGCAAGACGCCCGAGACCAACGCGCCGCGCGGCGCCACTCAGTCCGGCGACGGCCGCGATACGGCCCGCCCCGTGCCCTCGCCGGAGATCCAGCCGCAGCGCAACGAGGTCGCCCCGACCCAGGCGCCGGAAGCCAAGCCCTCGGGCGACATCCCGACCAAGGCGGCCCCGTCCGATTCCGAGGGCCCCGCGGCCACCGAGGCGCCGGCCAAGGCCGATCCCGACGCCGCCAAGCCGTAAGGCAAGAGCGGACACGATCCGAAACGGCGAAGGCCGGGCCCCGCAAGGCCCGGCCTTTCTCGTTCGTGCACCGCCCTGCGCGCTCGCGGCGTCTTTGCGCCGGAGGCGGCTCCGTCCTAGAACGGCGGCCCATCCTCGCACCATCGGACCGGGAGACCGCGCCAACGTGACAGAGAACGCCGTGATCGCATGCCGCAGCTTCCTCGCCGGAGCGCTCGTTCTCCTCGGGCTACGCGGCTCCGCCTCGGCGCAGGAGCCGGCGGAATCCGCCTCGAAGGTCTCGGCACAGGAGGCTCCCGGCACCTGGCACCACGCGCTGACCCTGCTCGGAAAGCCGAAATACGGACCCGACTTCCAGCATTTCGAGTACGCGAACCCGAACGCCCCCGTCGGCGGCCTGGTGCGGCTGGGCGCGCAGGGCGGCTTCGACAACCTCAACTTCATCGTCAACGGGTTGAAGGGCGATCTCGAAGGCGGGATCATCCAGATCTACGACACGCTGATGGAAGATTCGGGTGACGAGCCGTTCTCCTCCTACGGCCTGCTGGCCGAGGGCGTGCAGATCGCGTCGGATGGCATGTCGGTCAGCTACCGCCTGCGGGCGAATGCGCGCTGGCACGACGGCAAGCCGGTCACCGTCGAGGACGTGATCTGGTCCTTCGACACGCTGAAGGCCAACAGCCCGTTCTACGCCGCCTACTATCACACCGTGACCCAGGCCGAGCCGGGTGGAGAGCGCGAGGTGGTGTTCCGCTTCGCCGAGGCCGGCAACCGCGAGTTGCCGCAGGTGCTGGGTCAGATGCAGGTGCTGCCCAAGCACTGGTGGACGGGGCAGACCAAGGACGGCAAGCCCCGCAACCCCGCCGAGACGACGCTGGAAATCCCGCTCGGCTCCGGCCCCTACCGGCTCGCCCGCTTCGACGCCGGCCGCTCCGCCACCTACGAGCGCGTGGCCGATTACTGGGGCAAGGACCTGCCCGTGAACCGCGGGCGCAACAATTTCGGCACGATCCGCAACGAGTATTTCCGCGACGGGTCCGTGCTGCTGGAGGCGCTCAAGGGCGACCTCTACGATTTCCGCACCGAGAACATCGCCCGCAACTGGGCCACGGCCTACGACGACTTCCCCGCCGTCAAGGAAGGTCGCCTCCTCAAGGAGGAGTTCCCCGGCCGCGGCACCGGCATCATGCAGGCCTTCGTGTTCAACCTGCGCCGGGACAAGTTCAAAGACGAGCGGGTGCGGCGCGCCTTCAACCTCGCCCTCAACTTCGAGGAGATGAACCGGCAGCTCTTCTACAGCCAGTACAGCCGGATCGATTCCTACTTCTACGGCTCGGACCTCGCCGCCTCCGGCCTGCCCGAGGGCATGGAGCGGGCGATCCTGGAGAGCGTGCGGGAGAAGCTGCCCCCGCGCGTCTTCACGGAACCCTACACGAACCCCCTCAACGACACCCCGGACGCCGCGCGCGCCAACCTGCGCAAGGCCGTCGGCCTCCTGCGCGAGGCCGGCTACGAGTTGAAGGGCGGACAGATGGTCTCGAAGACGGGCGAACCGCTCGCCGTCGAGTTCCTGGAATTCCAGAACGTGTTCGAGCGGGTGATCCTGCCGTTCGCCGCGCAGCTCAAGCTCATCGGCATCCAGAGTTCGGTCCGGGTGATCGATCAGGCGCAGTACCAGAATCGCCTACGCGGCTTCGACTTCGACATCACGACCTCGAACTGGCCGGAATCGCTCTCGCCGGGCAACGAGCAGCGGGAGTTCTGGGGCTCGGCCGCCGCCGACAAGCCCGGCTCGCGCAACATCGCCGGCATCAAGGATGCCGGCATCGACGCGCTCATCGAGAAGGTGATCTACGCCCAGGACCGCGAGACCCTGATCGCCGCGACCCGCGCCCTGGACCGCACCCTGCTCGCGCACAACTTCGTGGTGCCGCAATGGTCCTCGGCCGTGTCGCGCACGATCCGCTGGAACCGCTTCAACCGTCCGGCCGTCCTGCCGAAATACGGCTCCTCCGGCTTTCCGACGACGTGGTGGTACGACGAGGCCCTCGCCGCCAAGACGGGGGCGCCGCGGTGAGCGCGGACGCGACGCGCCGGGGCGTCGTCCTCGGCACCGGGGCGCTCGCCCTCGCCGCGGCCCTGCCCGTTCGCGCCGAGGGTGCCCGCACCAGCCACGGCCTGTCGAGCTTCGGCGAGCTGAAATACGGCGCGGACTTCCAGCACTTCGACTACGTGAACCCGATCGCCCCGCGGGGCGGGCGCTTCTCGGCGCAGCTCGTGCAGACCTTCGGCAATCAGGCCTTCGACACCTTCGACACGCTCAACCCCTACGTCTTCCGCGGCAACGGCGCGGCGGGCATCAACCTCACCTTCGACAGCCTGATGGTGCGGGCGCTGGACGAGCCCGACGCGGTCTACGGCCTCGTCGCCCGCTCGGTAGAGATTGGCGCCGACGGCCTGACCTATCGCTTCGCCTTGCGCCCGCAGGCGCGCTTCCACGACGGCTCGCCCCTCCGCGCCCGCGACGCGGCCTTCTCCCTCATGCTGCTGAAGGAGAAGGGGCACCCGACGATCTCGCAGGTCATCCGCGACCTCGCCGAGGCGACGGCCGAGGGCGACGGCAGCCTCGTGCTCCGCTTCGCCCCCGGCCGCAGCCGCGACCTGCCGCTGATCGTGGCGCAGCTCCCGATCTTCTCCGCCGCCTCTCTCGAAGGGCGCGACTTCGAGGCGCCGACCCTGAAGCCGCTTCTCGGCTCCGGCCCCTATCAGGTCGGGCGGATCGATATCGGCCGCTTCGTCGAGCTGGAGCGCGTGCCGGATTACTGGGCGGCCGACCTGCCGGTGACGACCGGCCAGAACAACTTCGCGCAGCTGCGCTACGAGTATTTTCGCGATCGGCAGGTGGCCTTCGAAGCCTTCAAGGGCGGCGCCTTCTCCTACCGGCAGGAATTCACCTCACGGATCTGGGCGACCGGCTACGATTTCCCGGCCATCCGCGAGGGCCGCGTCAAGCGCGAGACGCTGCCCGACGCCTCGCCCGCCAACATCCAGGGCTGGTTCTTCAACACCCGCCGCGAGATGTTCAAGGACGCCCGCGTGCGCGAGGCGATCGGCCTGTGCTTCGACTTCCCCTGGACCAACCGCTCGGCGATGTTCGGGGCCTACAACCGCACGACCTCGTTCTTCGAGAAGACCGACCTGATGGCGACGGGCAAGCCCTCGCCCGAGGAGCTGGCGCTGCTCGAACCCTTCAGCGGCCGCGTGCCGGCGGAGGTGTTCGGCGAGGCCTGGACCCCGCCCGTCGCCGACGGGTCGGGCCAGGATCGGGCGCTCCTCGCCCGCGCGGTGGCGCTGCTCAAGGAGGCCGGCTGCACCCGTGAGGGCGGCGTCGTGCACCTGCCGGGCGGCAAGCCGATCGAGTTCGAATTCCTCGATTCGGATTCGGTCTGGGAACCCATCGTCCAGCCCTTCATCCGCAATCTCGGGCTGATCGGGATCAAGGCGCGCCAGCGGGCGGTGGACGCCGCGCAGTATCAGGCGCGGGTGCGCGACTTCGACTTCGACGTCATCAGCCGCGCCGCCTCGGGCGACGCGACACCCGGCCCCGAACTGCGCGAGGCCTACGGCTCGCGGGCGGCGGCGATCCCCGGTTCGAACAACCTCGCCGGCATCGAGGATTCCGTGATCGATGCGCTCCTCGACAGGATCGCCGGTGCGGAGTCGCGCGCGAGCCTGACGGTCGCCTGCCGGGCGCTCGACCGGGTTCTGCGCGCGGGCCGCTACTGGATCCCGATGTGGTACTCGCCCGAGTACCGCCTCGCGGTCTGGGACGTGTTCGGGCGGCCCGCGAAGCTTCCCACCTACGGCCTCGGGGTGCCGGGCCTGTGGTGGTACGACGAGGCCAAGGCGCGCCGGATCGGCCGGGAATGAGGGTCTAGAGGGACATGCTGGCCTACATCCTGCGCCGCGTCGCGCTGATGATCCCGACGATCTTCGGGATCATGCTCATCACCTTCGCGATCATCCAGTTCGCGCCCGGCGGTCCCGTGGAGCGGGTTCTGGCCCAGCTCCAGGGCCAGCAGGAGGGCTCGCTCTCGCGCATCACCGGCGGCCAGGGCGATCTCGGCGGCGGCGCGGCCCGCAGCGGTGGGGGTGGCAGCGAGACCTCGAAGTATCGCGGCGCGCAGGGGCTCGACCCGGCCTTCATCAAGAAGCTCGAAGCCCAGTTCGGCTTCGACAAGCCGGCCTACGAGCGCTTCGGCAAAATGCTCTGGGACTATGCCCGCTTCGATTTCGGGCAGAGCTACTTTCGCGATGTCTCGGTGCTGCAGCTGATCAAGGAGAAGCTCCCGGTCTCGATCTCGCTCGGCCTCTGGATGACGCTGATCTCCTACGCGATCTCGATCCCGCTTGGCATCCGCAAGGCGGTCGCCGACGGCTCGCGCTTCGACGTGTGGACCTCGGCCGTGGTCATCGTCGGCTACGCCATCCCGAGCTTCCTGTTCGGCATCCTACTGGTGATCCTGTTCGCGGGCGGCTCGTTCTTCCAGATCTTCCCGATCCGCGGCCTCACCTCCGAGAACTTCGAGAGCTTGAGCCTGTGGGGCAAGCTCGTCGACTACGCTTGGCACCTGACGCTGCCGCTGGCCGCCCTGGTGCTCGGCGCCTTCGCCACCTCGACCCTGCTCACCAAGAACTCCTTCCTCGACGAGATCCGCAAGCAGTACGTCGTGACCGCCCGCATGAAGGGCCTCACCGAGCGGCGCGTCCTCTACGGCCACGTCTTCCGCAACGCGATGCTCATCGTCATCGCCGGCTTTCCCGGCGCCTTCATCACAGCGTTCTTCACCGGCTCGCTCCTGATCGAGACGATCTTTTCCCTCGACGGGCTGGGTCTCCTCTCGTTCTCCTCCATCGTCGGACGCGATTATCCGGTGGTGTTTGCCACTCTCTACATCTTCTCGCTGCTTGGTTTGGCGGTGAATCTGCTCTCCGACCTCACCTACACCTGGATCGATCCGCGCATCGACTTTTCCGCCCGCGGCGCCTGAGCGAACAGTCGTTTGCCGGGGAACAAGCGGGCTGCTATCGGCGCGGGTCCGTCCCCTTCTCGGCGCAACCCGTGACCGCGCTTCCCCTCGTCATCCGCCCCGAACATCCGGACGACGCCCCGGCGATCGAGCGGCTTCACGCCCGCGCCTTCGGTCCCGGACGCTTCGCCCGCACGGCCTATCGCCTGCGCGAGGGCGGGGCGCCCCTGCCCGACCTCTGCCTGACGGCGCTGGTCGGCACCTATCTCGTCGGATCCGTTCGGATCGGCGCGGCGGAAGCCGGGGGCGGGCCGCTGCTCGTGCTCGGCCCTCTCACCGTCGATCCGAGTTTCTCGGACCGCGGCATCGGCACGAGCCTGATGCGCGCGAGCCTCGACGCGGCCCGCGGCGCCGGGCACGGACTCGTCATCCTCGTGGGCGACGCGCCCTACTACGCCCGCTTCGGCTTCCGGCCCGTGCCGCCCGGCCGGCTCGTCTTGCCGGGGCCGGTCGATCCGGCCCGCTTCCTCTGGCTCGAACTGTTCGACGGAGCGAGTGCCGGACGATCCGGCCTCGTCCGGCCCCTGCGCGCCCGAGCGCCTGCCCCTCGCTCGGCGCCGGACTGACGGCCGCTTGACGACCGCCGGAGGGGAGCGGACACCGGAGGAAAAGACGACAGCCTGGGAGGAATGCCGACCGTGACGCCGAGCGACGACCGCCAGCCCCCTCCCCGTTTCAACGCGGCCCGCTACTGCCTGGCGGAAAACGCTCGGCTGCGCGGCGACAAGACGGCGCTCGTCATGGTCGGCGAGGCCGGCGCCGTCAGCCGGCTGACCTACGCGGAGGCCGACCGGGCGGTGCGCGGCATCGCGGCGGGTCTGCTCGGTCTCGGCCTCAAACCGGGCGCGCGGGTGATGATCCGCATGGGCAACGAGGCTGATTACGTCCTGGTCTATTTCGGCGCGCTGGCTGCTGGCCTCGTCGCCCTGCCCTCCTCGCCGCAGCTCACCGCCGACGAAGCGGCCTTCCTGATGGAGAATGCCGGCGTCTCAGCCGTCGTCACGGGCGAGGGTTTTTCCGAGGCCGGCGCGGTCGGCCCGGCCGACTGCCTCCGGCTCGATTCCGAAGCGATCGCGGCGATGAAGGCGGGTCCGCCCCTGCCCGACTACGCCGACACCGCCGCCGACGCTCCGGCCACCCTCGTCTACACCTCCGGCACCACCAGCCGCCCCAAGGGCGTGCTCCACGCCCACCGCGCGGTCTGGGGCCGCCGGCCGATGCACGCGCACTGGCTGGGCCTGAGCGACACCGACGTGATGCTGCATGCCGGCACCATGAACTGGACCTACACGCTGGGCGTCGGCATCACCGACCCCTGGGCCTGCGGCGCCACCACGGTTCTCTATAATGGGCCGCGCGACCGCGGGATCTGGCCCCGCCTCATCGCCGAGCATGGCGCCACGATCTTCGCCGCGGTGCCGAGCGTCTATCGGCAGATCCTCAAATATGCCGACCTCGCGCAGCACGACCTCTCCCGCCTGCGCCACGGCGTGACCGCGGGCGAGGCGCTGCCCGCCGATCTCCACGCGGCGTGGCGCGCCGCGACGGGCAAGCCGCTCTACGAGGCGCTCGGCATGAGCGAGATCTCGACCTACGTGTCGAGCGGCCCGACCATTCCGGTCCGTCCCGGCTCGCCCGGCCGGCCGCAGCCCGGTCGGCGCGTCGCGATCCTGCCCGCGGAGGGAGCGCCCGAGCCCCTGCCCATCGGCGAAACGGGCCTGCTCGCCATTCACCGCTCCGATCCCGGGCTGATGCTCGGCTACTGGCAGCGGCCCGAGGAGGAGGCGGCGGTTCTGCGGGGCGCGTGGTTCGCCGGCGGCGACCTCGCCCGCCTCGACGAGGACGGCTACCTCTGGTTCCAGGGCCGCAACGACGACCTGATGAACGCCATGGGTTACCGCGTCTCGCCGGTCGAGGTGGAGACGGCTCTGGCGGCCCATCCCGACATCGCCGAAGTCGGCGTGGCGGAGCTTGCCGTGCGTGCCGACCTGCGGGTCATCGCGGCCTTCGTGGTGCTGCGCCCCGGCGCCGAGCCCGACGAGGAGGGGCTGATCGCGTGGTGCGGCGAGCGCCTAGCCGCCTACAAGGCGCCCCGGGCGATCCGCTTCCTCGACGCGCTCCCGCGCACCACCAACGGCAAGGTGCAGCGCAAGCGCCTCGCCGAAGCCCTCGCGTAGCCGCGCTTGTTCGCATCCGGTCGCGCCGCTAGAGCGAACCGCCCGACCGGTCCGAGACCCATGCCCCCGCTGCCGCTCTCCGTCTTCATCATCGTCAAGAACGAGATCGACCGGATCGGCGCCACCATCGCCGCGGTACGCGATCTCGCCGACGAGATCGTCGTGGTCGATTCCGGATCGACCGACGGCACGCAGCGCCTCGCCGAATCGCTCGGCGCACGGGTGATCCACAACGACTGGCCGGGCTACGGCCGCCAGAAGCGCTTCGCCGAGGGCCAGTGCCGCCACGACTGGGTGCTGAACCTCGATGCCGACGAGGTGGTGCCGCCCGAACTCGCCCAAAGCATCCGCGCTGTCTTCGCCGGGGGCGAGCCCGCGCACGCCGCCTGGCGCATCGCCATCGCCGAGATCTTTCCGGGCGAGACGCGGCCGCACCCCTGGGCCTACGTGCTGACGCCGGTGCGGCTCTACCGCCGGGACCTCAGCACCTATTCGACCTCTCCGGTCCACGACCGGGTCGTGCTCGGTCCCGGCGTCACGGCCGGGCGGATCAAGGGCCGCATCCATCATTTCTCGGTGCGCTCGCTGGGCGATCAGCTCGACAAGCTCAACCGCTACTCTGATCAGCAGGCGGACGACCTCGACGCGCGCGGCGTCACGATCCCCGCCTGGCGCCTGTTCGTGGAACTGCCCGGCAACTTCCTGAAGGCCTATTTCGGCCGCCGCCACTTCGTGCGCGGCGCCTATGGCTTCCTGACGGCGATGAACTACGCGATCTCCCGCCACCTGCGGGTTGCCAAGCACTACGAACGTCGTGTGACGACCCCGCGCAGACCGGGTTGACCCGCTCCGCCAGAGCTTCTACAGCCGAGCGGCGAGGAGACGTGGCCGAGAGGCTGAAGGCACTCGTTTGCTAAATGAGCATACCCCTAATAAGGGTATCGAGGGTTCGAATCCCTCCGTCTCCGCCACCACCCCACCATCGCCATTGAACTTGCGCACTGAGTGTCCAACGCCATCAGTGCGCTGATCGTGGCATTCGCCGCGTCGATCCCGCTTGGATCAAGACCGTGATCGTGTGGCTGCGTGCGGCGACCGTCACGTCGTCGACCTCGCCGATCTTCACCTGAACACGACACGAGCGCGCCGCGTCCAGCCGGAACGAGGTTCGCACCTGTTAGTCTGCGGCATCCCGTTGTAGCGGATGATGTCCGTTTGCCAACCGGATGCGGCCGGCATCGTCGTCTCGGCGCCCCAGCCTTCAGGGAAGACTAACCTTGAGACTAACTAGTGGTTGAACCTGCTCAGGCCTGCACCTTTTGCGGAGATCTGATTCACTCAAAGTTTGTATCGCATTCCTGGCGCAGGGACGTGATTGCACGGGGTGGGGCGGCGATGAGTGAGACGATCGAATTCGGCCGGCGCGGCATGGGCGGCGACAGGCGGCTGATGGTTGCGGAGGAGGGCGTCGAACTCCGCCGGCTGTACAACCAGGACGCTCTCGGCCTCGAAGGAGCACCGATCAGCATTCAGATCCATGTCGGTCGGGGCGAGGGCCCGGCCAAGGACAAGCGGCCGTTTTCGCTGCTGAGTTCGAAGCTCTTCTGGCTCGTGGTGTCCCTCGCCGTGGCAGCGGGCGTGGCCTACGGCCGAACGCGCATGGTCTGCCAGAGCTTCAAGGATGCGGGACGATTCTATTACGGCATGGATGTCGACCGCTGCATCAGCGTCGTGCGCAACAATCCGCTGGCCCCGGCCGCGAGCATGCTGGAACAGGTCAACAGAAGCTATTGAAGCCGATTGGAGAAATCATATCGTCTCCGGTTGATTGCCTCGGCCCTCGCCCCGCTCCGTCATCGCGAGGCGGAGCCGAAGCGGCCCAGAGCGCGACGTGTCCGGAAGGAACGGAGCCCTGGATTGCTTTCGCCGAGCCTCGCAAGGTCGACGGAAGAGACCCAAGTGATCAACCGGAAATCGTATCAGGGGCCGGAATGCGGGCAGAGTGGGCGGACAGGTTCGCCCGATGCCTCGTGGCTCTGAAACGCCGCCCTCGGCGGACGCTTCAGAGCGGTGAGCCGATCTTCGGCGGTCGGTGAGAGCGGGTCGCCGAGGCGTCGACCGCGGACCTCGCATCGGTCGTCTATTGCGCGGCGCGGAAGAAAGCGAGCCGCTCAGGGTCGGGCAAGACGCGCTCAATGTGCCGGTCGCGAAAACCTGACAGGCGGGCGTCCAACCTCACGCCGCGGGAAGAACCCGGGCGCCGAGTGCCCCTACCCTTCCACGACAGGGAAGGCGGGTTAGCGGGAGCGGCGCCCGGATTTCTCGTGAGAGGGGGACGCGCCGGAGGTCGCCAGCCGGACCGCCAGGACGCTGAGTCCGAGGACGGCGCCCGTGACCAGAACCTTCCGCATCAGGCCCTCACGGTTGTGCCGTAGCTCGGAGCGGAGGCCCATCTCGCCCGGGATGTTCGGAACGTGCCCCCGCCCGAGATCTTCGACCACGCCCTCGACCACGTTCACGCGGTCGGCGGCCATCAGCATCAGCCAGTGCGCCCATTGCGATTCGCTGTAGCGGAAAGCTTGGCGGCGGATCATGCCGCTGACGCCGCTCGGTGGCACGGAGGTGCCGAAGACCGCCGGCAGGTCGTCGCGCTCGATGGATTGCAGAACCTCGACCGTCTCCCGCTGCTGGGGCGGCCGCCTCCAGCTCATGCCCCGCTTGTCCTCGTGCGAGCGGTCGCGCATCGGGTAGGTCGGATCGTTCTTCGGATCGGCGTCGACTCCCCAGCCGGGGATCCGGGTGGGATCGAGGGGCAGGTTTCTCATGTCGATCGTCCTCAACGACGCGCCGAAGGGGGAACGAGCACCGGCTTGATGCAGCCGTCGAGCTTGGCCGAGAAGATGTGGTAGGCGTCTGCGATCTCTTCCAAAGGCACCTTGTGGGTGACGAGCGCCTTCGGGTTCAGCCGTCCGGCCTCGATATGCTCGATCAGCCGCGGCAGCAGGCGCTTCACGGAGGCTTGGTTGGCCCGGATCGTGATCCCCTTGTTCACGACGTTGCCGATCGGGATCACGTTGCCGGTCGGCCCGTAGACGCCGACGATCGAGACGACGCCGCCCTTCTTGACCGCGTTGATCGCCCAGTGCAGCGCGGTCGCGGCGCCGGCCTCGAGCTTCAGCTTCGTTCCCATCAGCGTGTGCAGGGCGCTGCCCGCCGCATCGCCGCCGACGGCATCGATGCAGACATCGGCGCCCAGCGAGTCGGTCGTCTTCTTCAGGAAGACCACCGGGTCCTCCAGCGAGCGGAAATTGTAGACCTCGGCCGGGCAGTAGCGGCGCGCGAAGTCGAGGCGGTAATCGACGTGGTCGATCACGATCACCCGGCCGGCGCCGAAGAGCCACGCGCAGCGGGCGGCCATGATCCCGACGGGCCCCGCCCCGAACACCACGACCGTGTCGCCGGGCTGAATGCCCGCCATCTCGGCGGCCTGATAGCCGGTCGGCACCACGTCGGTGAGAAGCACCGCGTCGTCGAGATCCATGTCCGACGGGATCTTGCAGGGTCCGACATCGGCGTAGGGCACGCGCACGTACTCGGCCTGTCCGCCGTCGTAGCCGCCGGCGGTGTGGGAGTAGCCGTAGATGGCGCCGACCGCCGAGGCCTGCGGGTTGGACTCGTGGCAATTGCCGAACAGGCCCTGCTGGCAGAAGTGACACCGGCCGCAGGCGATGTTGAACGGCACGATCACGTGGTCGCCGGCCTTGAGGTTCTCGACCGCCGGTCCGACTTCCTCCACCACGCCGATGAACTCGTGGCCGAAGGTCGAACCGACCCGCGTGTCCGGCACCATGCCGTGGTAGAGGTGCAGGTCCGAGCCGCAGATGCAGGTGCGGGTGACGCGCACGACCGCGTCCTGAACGTGTTCGCAGACCGGCACCGGCTTGCGGTCCACGCGCACCCTGTAGGGGCCACGGTAATTCATCGCGAGCATGTCAGGGGCCTCCAACCTCGGCGTCGGGCAACCGTGGCGAAGGAGCCATGTTCCCAGGCTGTCGGCGAGCCTATTCGCGCGCTGCGGAGACGGCGTTGTCTCGCCGCTTCAGGCCCGCGCTGAGATTGATCTTTTGAAAGTCAGGCGGAGCGGCAGCGACAGCCTTGTGGCTGTCGGATCTGTTCGGCCGCGCGACGGTGCGACCGGACGAATGTTCTTGCCGACCGCTTCCCTGGCGATGAAGCCGCTTTCGCTCCGCCGAGCACCCTCGACGCCTCCACGCCACCGGCACCGACCGCGCAGAGTCTCCGGACCCGCCAGCGTCAGGCCGACGGTTCGGGCGCGTCGGCGAAGTGCTTGGACAGCTTCAGGCCTTGCGCCTGATAGTTCGAGCCGGCCCCCGCCCCGTACAGGGTCGCGGGCGGCTCCAGCATGCGCTCGTAGACGAGGCGTCCGACGATCTGGCCATCCTCCAGCAGGAACGGCACGTCGCGAGAGCGCACCTCCAGCACGGCGCGGGCTCCCGCGCCGCCGGCCTCGCTGAGGCCGAAGCCCGGATCGAAGAAGCCCGCGTAATGCACGCGGAATTCGCCAACGAGGGGATCGAACGGCACCATCTCCGCGGCGTGGTCGGCGGGCACCCGCACCGCCTCCTTGGAAGCGAGGATGTAGAACTGGCCGGGATCGAGGATCAGCGTGCGGCTGCCGTCGGCCGGGATCGGCTCCCAGAAGTCGCGGGTGCGGTGGCCGCGGGGCCGATCCACGTCGATCAGCCCGGTATGGCGCTTGCCGCGATAGCCGATGAGCCCGTCGAAGCCCGAGAGATCGACGGAGACCGGCACGCCGCCCTGGAGCGAGGACGGTGCCCCATCGATCAGCGGATCGCGGGCGTGGAGCGCGGCAAGCTCCGGCTCGCGCAGGCGCGGGTCGCCCTGGCGGAAGCGGATCTGTGACAGGCGCGAGCCCGTCCGCACCCGCACCGGGAAGGTGCGGGGAGAGATCTCGGCGTAGAGGCGGCCGGCATAGCCCGGCTCGATCTGGTCGAAGGCGCTGGCGCGATCGGTGATGACGCGGGTGAACACGTCGATGCGGCCGGTCGAGCTTTTCGGGTTCGCGCTGGCGCACAGATCGGGCGGGAGCGCCAGCGCCTCCTGCAGCTCGGCGATGTAGACGCAGCCCGTCTCGAGGACGGCGCCGCGGCTCAGATCGATCTCGTGCAGCGCGAACGCCTCGACGCAGGCCGAGACCGGGCGGGCGCTGCCGGGGAGGAAGCTGGTGCGCACCCGGTAGGCGCGTGAGCCCAGGCGAAGGTCGAGGCTCGCGGGCTGAATCTGGTCCGGCGCGTAGGGCGTGGCCGGGCGGATCACGCCCCGTTCGGTCAAGGCGGCGATGGCCTGCGCCGGCAGAATGCCCCCGGCCCGGGCCGGCCCGTCGTCGCTCATCGTCCCGTCCCCTCGCCTCTCTTGGTCCCGGCCTTCGCCTCGGCCTCCGCGCGCTCCGCCGCGTCGATCACCACCACCGTCCGCGCCAGCGCCAGCCGGGCGAACGCCCCCATGGCGACGAGGCCCGCCAGCGCGCTCGCCAGCAGCGCGAACAGTTCCGGCCGCAGCAGGGAGACCGCGCTCATCACCGCCCCGCCGATCCAGACGGCGTTGCCGAGCGCCAGCATCGGCGAGGGAAGGCCGCGGAACTCGGCCGCGACGCCGGTCTGCCGCCGCGCCGCCTGGCCCGCCAGCCGCCCGGCGGCGTCGAGGCTGAAGGCGAGAACGAGGGCCAGCGCCGGCCACAGGTTCCGGGCCGGATGCCACCACGCGAACAGAACCGCGGGCACGAGGGTGAGGAGAATGCCGAGGACGAGGCCCGGGAAAGGCGGCAGACGTTCGGGCGGCGATCCCTGGAGGGCGCTCCGGTGCGAAGCGTTCGGCACGTGCTCTCCGCCCTCTTCCACCCGTAGGAAGCCGCGATTGACGAGGTTTCGGGCGCCACGTACCACGACGCGACGCAGATGTCGCGTCGCGGCCTGCGCGCCGTCCACGGGGATGCTTTTTCGCGATGTACAAGGCCGAGACGCGCGGCATCACGGTGACGGTGGAGCCCCGCTTCGTCGAGGAGGAATCCTCGCCGGGCGAGAGCCGCTACTTCTTCGCCTACACGGTCGAGATCGTGAACAACGGCCGCGAGCAGGTGCAACTCCGCTCGCGCCACTGGCGCATCATCGACGGGCGCGGTGCCTGCCAGGAGGTGCGCGGCGCGGGCGTCGTCGGCAAGCAGCCCGTGCTCGAGCCGGGCGAGTCCTTCAGCTACACCAGCGGCTGCCCGCTCACCACGCCGGACGGCCTGATGGCCGGCAGCTACACGATGTCGACCGTCGGCGGCGAAAGCTTCGAGGCCGAGATCCCGGCCTTCTCGCTCGACTCGCCGCACGTGCGCCGCGTCGTCCATTGACGACCTCCGCGGACGGCACCCGCTACACGCCGCTCGAATTGCTGGAGCGGCTGGTCGCCTTCGATACCGAGAGTTCGCGCTCGAACCTCGCGCTGATCGACTTCGTGGCCGATTATCTCGACGGCTGGGGCGTGCCCTACGTCCGCGTGCCCAACGCCGCGGGCGACAAGGCGGCCCTCTTCGCCACGCTCGGGCCGTCCATCGGCGGCGGCGTCGTGCTGTCGGGCCACACCGACGTGGTGCCGGTGACGGGGCAGGCCTGGACCACGGACCCATTCTCGTTACGCGTGGCCGAGGGCCGGGCCTACGGCCGCGGTGCGGTCGACATGAAGGGCTTCGACGCGCTCGCCCTCGCCCTGGTGCCCGACGCCCTCCGGGCGGACCTGCGGCGGCCGATCCACATCCTGCTCTCCTACGACGAGGAGACGACCTGCCTCGGCGTTGCCGACACCATCGCCCGCTTCGGCGCCGACCTGCCGCGGCCCGGCGCGGTGATCGTCGGCGAGCCGACGGGAATGCAGGTGGCCGACGCCCATAAGAGCGTCGTGACCTTCAACACCACCGTGCACGGCCACGAGGCGCATTCGGCCAAGCCGATGCTCGGCGCCAACGCGGTGATGGCGGCGGCCGACCTCATCGCCGAGCTGAACCGCGTCGCCGATGCCATGGTCGCCCGCGGCGACGCCTCCGGCCGCTTCGATCCGCCCCACACCACGGTCCATGTCGGCGTGATCCAGGGCGGCACCGCCCGCAACATTCTGCCGAAGCGCTGCACCTTCCAGTGGGAGTTCCGCGGCCTGCCCGATCTCGACATGGCCGAGATCCCGGCGCTGTTCGCGGCGGCCTGCGAGCGGGTGACCCGCGACCGGCTCAACCGCTACGGCGCCTACGGGCGCATCGAGACAATCGAGGAGGTCGCGGTTCCGGGCCTCGCCCCCGATCCGGGCTCCGAGGCCGAGCGGCTGGCCCTGCGGCTGGCGGGGCGCAACGCCACGATCACCGTGCCCTATGCCACCGAGGCCGGCCGATTCCGGAGTGCCGGCATCCCAACCGTGGTGTGCGGTCCCGGCTCGATCGATCAGGCGCACCAGCCCGACGAGTTCATCACCCTCGACGAGCTGGCCCGGGGCGAAGCGTTCATGCGCCGGCTGGTCGAGGCGTACAGCGCCCCTTAATCCCCCGGCCATGATCGTCCGTCCCCGGCCCAACCTGCTCACCATCCTGTTCGCCATGCGCGGCTCGATCCTGCCGAAGGTCGCGCCGAAGGTGATCGCGATCTGCGCGCTCGCCTGTCTCGTGGTGGCGCTGGAGCAGCGGCACGCGGCGTGGTTCCCCGTCACCGCCGGGATCGGGCCGTTCACCCTGGTCGGGCTGGCGCTGTCGATCTTCCTGAGCTTCCGCAACGGCGCCTGCTACGACCGCTGGTGGGAGGCGCGCCGCGCCTGGGGCTCGCTCATCGTCGAGATGCGCGGCCTCGCCCGGCTCCTGCCCGCCCTTCTGCCCGGCCCCGAGCACGAGGCGCTGCGCCGCCGTTCCCTGCGCCGGGCGGTGGGTTTCGCCCACGCGCTGCACGCCCGCCTGCGCGGCCTCGACGAGGCCGAGGCCGCCGCACCCTGGCTGCCGCCCGACGAGCGCGCCGCCCTGCGGCAGCGACCGAGCGGCGCGGATGCGGCGCTGGCCGGACTGACGCGGGACCTTGCAGAGGCGATGCGGGCGGGGTCGCTGAGCGAGATTCTTTTCGCGAGCCTAGAGCACAAGATCGCCCATCTCTCGGCGATCCAGGCCACCTGCGAACGCATCCACGGCACGCCGCTGCCCTTCGCCTACACCCTGCTGCTCTACCGCACGGCCTGGCTCTACTGCCTGCTGCTGCCCTTCGGGCTCGCCGGCTCGCTCGGCTGGTCGACGCCGGTGGTCGCGGCGCTTGTGGCCTACGCCTTCTTCGGCCTCGATGCGCTCGGCGACGAGCTGGAGGAGCCGTTCGGTACCGATGCCAACGACCTTCCCCTCGACGCCCTGCTCCACGCCGCCGATGCGCCGATCCTCGACGCGCTAGGCGAGGCGCGGCCGGAGCCGCCCCGGGCCGAGCGCTTCATGCTGCGCTGAGGCGTCCCGTCCGGGTTTCGATCGCTCGTGGCATCCGGTTTCCGGTTGATCGCTTCGGTCTCTTCCTCCGTCATGGCGAGGCGAAGCCGTGGCCATCCAGGGCTGCGCACGCGCCGGACAGGTCGCGCCCTGGGTCGCTTCGGCTCCGCCTCGCAACGACGGAGCGGGGCAAAGGCCGGCGCGATCACACGGAGACGATATCACGCCGAGCCCGGTCGTCGCCTCGCGACGACCCGAAGGACAGCCAAGCCGTCGAGCGGTCGGCGCGTCACGCGCTCGTGCGGGCGTCGTCCTCGATATCCGGCGCGACCTGTCCGAAATTGAGCACCGAGACCAAGGTCACCCCGCCGACCACGTTGCCGATCAGGGTGGGCACGAAGAAGCCCCAGAGGTAGGTGGCGAACCCGATCTCGCCGATGGCGACGAGGTAGAACGCATCGACCGAACCGGCGACGATGTGGGCGAGCCCGCACATCGAGACGAGCGAGGTCATCAGCAGGATGATGAAGGGCGCCGCCGAGCCCGAGGCCGGCAGAATCCAGACCATCAGCGCGATCAGCCAGCCCGCGAACACCGCCTTGATCACGGTGGTCCAGAACGGGTCCTCGATGGTGTGCCGGCTGATCTCGGCGAAGGCCTCGCGCACCTCCGGCTTGAAGGCGTCGGTATGGGCCAGCACCGAGGCGATGGCGACGGTGGCCACGATGTTGGCCAGTAGGACGATGCCCCAGAGCCGGGCGACCCGCAGCAGGGCGCCCATGGTCCGCTCGGTCAGAAGCGGCAGGATCGGCGTCACGGTGTTCTCTGTGAAGAGCTGCTGGCGTCCCAGGACGACGATGAGGAAGCCGATCGAGTAGCCCATGCTCATCACGAGTTCCGCCCAGGGCTCGTGCGGCAGGTGCCCCTTCAGGACGCCGGGCACGATCAGCGAGAAGCCCATGGTCAGGCCGGCGGCGAAGCCCGAGAGCGAGAGCGCCACCCAGGTCCGGCGCATCTCCTCCTCGCCCTCGCGGCGGATGATCTCGTGGAGAATCAGCGCGTCCGGCCGGTGCGCTTTCTCGACCTGCGCGTCGTCCTTGTCGCGGGTATGGGCGCCGTGGGTGCGGGGCTGCTGATCGCGGGGGTCCTGGGACATCGGATCCTCGGGGGTCGTCTCACCGCAGCCCAACGTACGGCACCGCTTGCGCGCTCCTCACACGTAGAAATTTATTGCAGGAGCGACCGCGGAATAGGGAACGACGATGCATGCCCTTCGCGAGAAGCGCTCGTCCCTACGGTCGGAGTCCGGCGAGCAAGTGCTCGATCGCGGCGCGCGCCGCCGCAACCGCCGCCCGGTCGCGTCCGCGCACGACGATCCGGTTGCGAAACCCTTCCGGCGTCATCGAGGGGTAGGAGCCGATGGAGACCGCGGGATGGGCCGCCGCGATTTCCGTGAGGGCGCCGGCGAAGTCGCCTTCCGGGATGGCGCCCGCCTCGATCGTCTCGGAGATCACCGGCGCGTTGCCCGTCAGCGTCGGACGGATCTCGTCGAGCATGGCCTGCAGGATCTGCGGCACGCCGGCCATGACGTGGACGTTGCCGATGCGAAAGCCCGGCGCCTTCGAGATCGGGTTGGCGATCAGCTCGGCCCCGTCGGGGATGCGGGCCATGCGCAGCCGCGCCTCGTTGAGATCCTCCGGCCGGTGGCGTTCCAGCAGCATGGCCCGGGCGCGCGGGTCCACGTCGATGCCGACGCCGAAGGCCTCGGCGATGCTGTCGGCGGTGATGTCGTCGTGGGTCGGGCCGATGCCGCCGGAGGTGAAGACGTAGGTGTAGCGCGCCCGCAGCGCGTTCACCGCAGCGACGATCTCGGCCCGCTCGTCCGGGACGATGCGCACCTCGCGCAGATCCACGCCGATCTCGGTCAGCATCTCTGCGATGGTGCCGATGTTCTTGTCCTTGGTGCGGCCCGACAGGATCTCGTCGCCGATGACGAGGATGGCGGCGGTGACGTCGGAACCCTGGGACATGCGGCCTCGGTGGCAATGAGCGGAGAGGAAAGCTAGGGCGCGTCTGCCAGAAAGCGAAACTCGCGCTGACCGCGCCCGGACCCGTCCCGATGCAGTTCCCCCTCCCCCTGATCGAAGGGCGCCTCGTGCGGCGCTACAAGCGCTTCCTCGCCGACGTGGAACTCGCCGACGGCCGCCTCGTGACGGCCCATTGCGCCAATCCCGGCGCGATGCTGGGGCTCGACACGGAAGGGTTCCGGGTGCTGCTCTCGCCCTCGACCAGCCCGACGCGCAAGCTGAACTTCTCCTGGGAGCTGGTGGAGGCCCACCTGCCCGGCGGGCCGCAATGGGTCGGGATCAACACCGCGCGCCCGAACGCGCTCGTGGCGGAAGCCTTCCGCGCGCAGGCGATCACGCCGCTCCTGGGCTACGAAACGCTCCGGCCCGAGGTCGCCTACGGCAAGGCGAGCCGCGTCGATTTCCTGGCGAGCGGCGGCGGGCTGCCGCCCTGCCACGTCGAGGTGAAGAACTGCCACCTGATGCGGACGCCCGGACTCGCCGAGTTCCCCGATTGCAAGGCCGCGCGCTCGGCGCGCCACATGGAGGAACTGGCCAACGTCGTCGCCGCGGGCGGCCGGGCGATGCTGATCGTGGTGATCCAGATGAAGGCCGAGGGCTTCGACGTGGCCCGCGACATCGACCCGGCCTTCGATCGCGCCTTCCGGGCGGCGCGGGCGGCGGGCGTGGAAACCCATGCCTATCGCTGCGCCGTCGGCCCCGAGGGCGTCACGATTGCCGAGGCCGTCCCGATCCTCACGCCTGAGGGGACGGGGTCCGCTCGAACATCAGGTTGAGCCGTGTGCGGGCGATCTGGCGGTAGCCGTAGCTGTGCAGCAGGCTCGGCAGGTCGATCTGCCACTGGTCGGTGCCGTTCTCGAGGATGATCAGCGCCGGGCGCAGGCTCGGCGGCGCGTCGCGCAGGAACGGTTCGAGGATCAGATCCTCGGCGCCCTCCGTGTCGAGCTTAATCGCGTCGATGCGCTCGATGCCCTCGGAGCGGCACAGGCCGAGCAGGGTCACCGAGGGGACGCGGACCGTGGCGTTCTTGTGGGTGCCGACGATCTTCACGCTCGACTCGCCGCGGTTGCGCGGATCGATGAACAGGGTCAGTTCGCCCGCCTTGTCGGCCACGGCGCAGGCGATGGCCTTGACGGTGCCGAACGGGTTCTGCCCGATGTTGAAGGTGAGCCGGTCGAACACGTCCGGCTGCGGCTCGACCGCGAGGATGCGGGCGCGCGGCCCGGTGAAGCCCGCCACGAACAGAGCGTAGGCGCCGATATTCGCCCCGATGTCGAGAAACACCGCATCCTCGGACAGGCGCTGCTTCAGCAGCGCCCGCTCCTGCGGATCGAAGAATTGCGGCGTGAACAGCACCTTCTTCTCGCAGTTGTTGTTGTAGGGGTGCAGCCGCATCCGCGCCCCGTAGCGCTCCACGTCGAGGGGCCGCCCGCGCAGCATCGAGATGGCGAGGCGCCGCAGGAACATCGCCATGCGCCGGGCGCGCCAGGAATGGTCGGGCAGCCGCTGCGTGCGCTCGGCGATCCGCGCCACGAGGCCGGTGGGGGCGTAGGTGCCGTAGGGTGAAGAATCCGTCATCGTGGCCGGGTGATGCCAGCCCTGCGGGGCGGCGGCAAGTCGCGCCCCCATTCCGGGATGACGGTCCGGGCCGAAGCCCATCGCGGCGAGGGCCAAACGTTCGGCATTGTCGCGCGATCGTGCGGCCCGGCCTTTGACATCGGCGCGCGGGCGCCCGATGACACGAACCCATGCAGAGCTTCGATTCCGACGGCGTCCAGATCGCCTATATCGACGTTCCGACCAAGGCCGGAAGCGGCGATCCCGTCCTGCTGATCCACGGCTTCGCCTCGAACCACGCGGTGAACTGGGTCAACACCCTCTGGGTCAAGTTCCTGACCGAGGCGGGCTACCGGGTCATCGCCCTCGACAACCGCGGCCACGGCCAGAGCGAGAAGCTCTACGACCCCGCCGCGTACACCTCCGAGCACATGGCCGGCGACGCGGTGCGGCTCTTGCGCCATCTCGGCATCGGCCGGGCGGACGTGATGGGCTACTCCATGGGCGCCCGCATCGCCGCGCATATGGCGCTCGACCATTCCGACGCGGTCCGCTCGCTGCTGATCGGCGGCCTGGGCTTTCACCTCGTGGACGGGCACGGGCTGCCGCAGGGGATCGCCGAGGCGCTGGAGGCACCGCCCGGCACGCCCGCCCCGAACCCGACCGCGGCGAGCTTCCGCATCTTCGCCGAGCAGACCAAGAGCGACCTGCGGGCGCTGGCCGCCTGCATCCGCGCCTCGCGTCAGACGCTGTCGCGGGCCGAACTCTCGGCCATCGACACGCCGACGCTCGTGTCCGTCGGCACGCTCGACACGGTGGCGGGCTCGGGCCCCGAACTCGCCAAGCTGCTGCCGAATGCCCGCGCCCTGGACCTGCCGGGCCGCGACCACTCGACGGCGGTGGGCGACCGGCAGCATCGCAAGGGTGTCCTAGAGTTCCTGGCGGAGCGTCCGTAGGCTTTTTCGAGAGCCGCCTCGAAAGCCTCGGCGCGGAAGCTCAGCCCGCCTGGGCCGGATCGCCGAGCCAGTCCGGCACCCATCGCGCGGGCCGCGGCGCGCCGCGAAGGTCGGCCCGGGCCTCCTCGATCGGCGCCGGAACCCCGCCGATGGCAGGGCGGCCCTGATAGTCGAAGCGCGGCAGGATGCAGCCCTCTCGATCGAGGGCGAACTCCACCTCGAACCAGAGGCCGAGATCGGGGTCGTCTGCCCGCTGCGCCTCGCGAAGCGAGCGCAGCAGCGGCTCGATGGCGGGCGCCTCCGGGAAGGACTGGGACCCGGAACGAAAGACCTGCGCCTCGTAATGCGTCCCGACGATCGCGGCCCTGAAGCGCGTGCGGTCCCAGGGGTTCTTTCCGCGCGGGCGGTGGGCGGCCAGGGTCTGCCCGATTTCCCGGAGGATCGGATGCTCGGCCCAGTAGGCCTCGCACTGGTTCATCCAGGCTTCCATCCGGGCCGGGAAGACGTTCTGATCGGGCTCTTCGTCCGCGAGCGCGTTCAGGTGCTCAGGCCCGATCCGCTGCGAGAGCCAAGCCGCGAGATCGTCGAGCGCGCCGCCATCCGTCATCGCGGTCTCGGACTCATCCTCGAATTCCTCCTCATCCGCGTCGGCCGGGGCCAGATCGCTCCAGGCCGAGTCCGCGAAGGCGTTGCGGGAGAGCTTGGCCAGAAAGCCTTCGAGGGAGCCGGCGACCACGGCCGCGTCGCCCTCCGAGCCGAGGCCGACGACCGCACTGTCCGCCGACGGCACGCCGTCGGGATGCCAGAGCCCGACGAGCGAGCCGTCGGGTAGGTAGAGGAAAAGCGAGAATTCCCGACGCAGGGCTTCGCCGTTGAGGATGGGCGCCTCGTCGCTGAGCGTGCCCCGCAGCTGGTAGCAGCCGAGGCTGCCCCAGCGCCGGCCGTCGAGCCAATCCGCGAAGTCGCGAAGCAGGGCCGGCGGTTCGTGCCCCGGCGGGAACGCGAGCGGCAGGCTCTCGCGCCGGACGATGTAGGGATCGAACGTCATCGGTCCTCGGGAATCGCGTCAGCTCTTGAGACGATACCCCGTGCGGAAGATGTAGGTCACGAGCCCGAGGCACAGGGCGAGGAAGGCCAGGGTCGCGGCGATGCTGATGCCGACCGCCACGTCGCCCTTGCCGAAGAAGGCCCAGCGGAAGCCGCTCACGAGGTAGACCACCGGGTTGAACAGGCTGACCGCCCGCCAGAACGGCGGCAGCATGTCGATCGAGTAGAAGCTGCCGCCGAGGAAGGTCAGCGGCGTGACGATGAGGAGCGGCACGAGCTGGAGCTTCTCGAACCCGTCCGCCCAAAGGCCGATGACGAAGCCGAACAGGCTGAAGGTGATTGCGGTGAGCAGCAGGAAGAACACCATCCAGAACGGGTGCTCGATGTGCAGGGGCACGAACAGGGCGGCGGTGGCGAGGATGGTCAGTCCGATGACGATCGCCTTGGTCGCCGCCGCGCCGACATAGCCGAGCACGACCTCGAAGGGCGAGATCGGCGCCGACAGGAGTTCGTAGATCGTGCCGGCAAAGCGCGGGAAGTAGATGCCGAAGGAGGCATTGGAAACGCTCTGCGTCAGCAGCGAGAGCATCATCAGCCCCGGCACGATGAACAGGCCGTAGGGCACGCCGTCGACCTGCTGCACCCGCGAGCCGATCGCGGCGCCGAACACCACGAAGTAGAGCGAGGTCGAGATGACCGGCGCGACGATGCTCTGCAGGGCCGTGCGCCAGAAGCGGGCCATCTCGAAGCGGTAGATGGCGAGGATCGCCGGGACGTTGAGCATGGACACGGCCTTCATGCGCGCTCGCGGACGAGATCGACGAAGATGTCTTCGAGCGAGCTCTGGCTGGTGTCGAGATCGGTGAAGGCGAGGCCCGCGGCGGCGAGATCGCCGAGCAGGCCGGTGATGCCGGTGCGCTCCTTGCGCGTCTCGTAGGTGTAGACGAGTTCGCGCCCGTTCGCCGCGACCTGGAGATGGTAACGGGCAAGGCTCTCGGGCAGGCCCTGGACCGGCTCGCGCAGGTGCAGGACGAGCTGCTTCTTGCCGAGCTTGCGCATCAGCTCGACCTTGTCCTCCACGAGGATGATCTCGCCCTTGCGGATCACGCCCACCCGGTCGGCCATCTCCTCGGCCTCCTCGATGTAGTGGGTGGTGAGGATGACGGTGACGCCCTGCTCGCGCAGTCGCCGCACGAGGCGCCACATGTCCTGGCGAAGCTCCACGTCGACGCCCGCGGTCGGCTCGTCGAGGAAGAGCACCTGCGGCTCGTGGGCGAGCGCCTTTGCGATCAGCACGCGCCGCTTCATGCCGCCCGAGAGCTGCATGATCCGGCTCTCGCGCTTGTCGTAGAGGGACAGATCCTTGAGCACCCGCTCGATATGCGCCGGGTTCTTGCTCAGCCCAAACAGCCCGCGGCTGAAGCTCACCGTGTCCCACACCTTCTCGAAGGCGTCGGTGGTCAGTTCCTGCGGAACGAGGCCGATCAGGCGGCGCGCGGCGCGGTAATCGTCGCGGATGTCGTGCCCGCCGACGCGAATGACGCCCTCGCTCGGGGTGACGATGCCGCACACGACGTTGATGAGGGTCGATTTGCCGGCGCCGTTGGGGCCGAGAAGGGCGAAGATCTCGCCCCTGGCGATGTCGAGGTTCACGTCGCGCAGGGCGTGCAGGCCCGAGGCGTAGACCTTCGACAGGTTCGCGATCGAGACGATCGGGTGCATCTGGGCCTGAAGCTGACGGATGGGGCGCGCCCTATAGCACGCGGTGCGCAGCGATGAACCCAGCCGGCAGCGGTTACAATCTGCTGAGTTTCGTTTCCCGTTTGGGATGCAACCTCAGGAACCCAATCCCCGCCGCGCGGCTTGAACCCACGTTCTCCTGCGACGATCGATCCCCTGACCGGCCCGCCCTCGCTTCGACGGCGGGTCGTCTTTTGATACCGCCGTCAGCTCTGCACCGGCTTGCCGGACTCGCGCTCGCGCAGGTAATCCTCCGTCGTGCGCGGCTTGGTCGGGGGCGCGGCGTGCGGATCGAAGCCCGTATTGAGTGCGGCCTCGACGCGGCAATCGTCGCACATCATCAGCGAGCGGATGCGCTGCTCGCCGGCCTCGCCCGTGAACATCCAGTGCCGCTCGCGCAGCTTGCCGATCACCCGCTCGATCGTCGCGCGGGTGCCGAAGGGCTTGGCGCAGGACACGCAGCAGAAGGGCTCCTCCTCCTTCACGACCCGGCGCGGCAGGCTCCAGGCCTCGAAGTCGATCTGCGGCTTGAGGCTGATTACGTCCTCCGGGCAGGTCGCGGCGCACAGGCCGCACTGCACGCAGAGGCTCTCCTCGAAGGCGAGCAGGGGCCGGTCGGTGCTGTCGGTCAGCGCGTGGGTCGGGCAGGCGCCGACGCAGGAGAGGCAGAGCGTGCAATCCTCGGTGCGGAAGGCGAGCCCGCCGAAGGGGGCGCCGGCCGCGAGCGGCACGGCGGCGACCAGACTCGGCGCGGCGGCGTGCATCTCGCGGAAGGCGAGGCGCAGCATCTCGCGCTTGCCGCCCACCGGCACGAAGCCCGCCGGCTTCGCCGTCGCCCGCCCGAGGCGGCCCGCGCGCAGGGCCGCCCCGAGCGCGTCGGGATCGTCGGTCTCGATCAGGCCGACCACCGGCGCCTCGGCCCCCTCGCCGTAGCCGAGCGCCTCGGCGAGCGTGCGGCTCAGGGCGACGGTGCGATGCAGGCTGTCGAGATCGTGCTTCGGGCGCCCGCGCACCAGCATCCGCACGCCGACGGCGCCGTAGGCGAAGAGGGCGGCCACGGTCTCGGGGCCGAGCTGCGTCACCTCGTTGACCCGCACCGGCAGGACGTGGGCCGGCAGGCCCTCGCCGTAGCGGCCGAGGGCGTCGATCAGCGGCTCGCCGTGGTCGCCGTCGTGGAACAGCACCACCGCGTCCGCGCCCCCGGCGGCGCGGTAGGCACGCAGGAGCGTGCGCAGCCGGCGCATCAGCGCGTCGGCAGGGGGAAGCGCGTAGGCGGCCGCGCCCGTCGGGCAGACGGCGGCGCAGCTGCCGCAGCCGGCGCAGACGTAGGGGTCGATCGCCACCGTGTCGCCGGCCGAGGCGATCGCGCCGGTCGGGCAGACCTCCAGACAGCGGGTGCAGCCGGTGATGCGCGAGCGGGAATGGGCGCAGAGTTCGCCGCGGAAGTCGATGAAGCGGGTCTTGTCGAACGCGCCGACGAGGTGGGAGGCGGCCATCACCGCCCGCTCCACCGAGGCCGGGTCGCGCGGGTCGGCGCGCAGATAGCCGCTGCGCGTTTCGTGCGCGGGAAAGAGCGGGGTGCCGCCGGTCAGGTCCAGGACAAGGTCACAGGTCGAGGTGGCTCCGTCCCGCGCTTGGCCGAAGACGAGACGGGTGCGCGAGGACGGGGCCGGCAGGGCGTAGTCGTCGATGCGCAGTTCGAAGGCGCCGAGATGACCGGTCGCCCCGCGCACCGTCCCTTGGAGCACCGGGAACTCGTTGCGGTGCAGCGGCGCGACCTCGCCCGGCCGGCTCAGGAGCACGGTGACATCGAGATGCTCGGCCAGGCGCCGCCCGGCATCGATCGCGGCCTCGTCGCGCCCGTAGATCAGCGCCACACCTCGGCTCTCGAGGGGCACGGTTCCGGCGACCGGCACCGGCTCGGCCGCCGCCGCGAGCAGCGCGGCCATCTTCGGGCCGGACGCGGCGGCATCCGAGGACCAGCCGGCGGTCTCGCGGATCTTGGCGAAGGTGACGCGCTCCTCCGCGCCGAGTTCGGCGGCGACCTCCTCGAAGAGCGGCGCCTGAAGGGTGCAGGAGACGGTAATGGGCCGGCCCGTCGCCAGCGCCTCCCGGAAGCGGTCCAGCTCCCGGCCGCAGAGCTGGTCGGCGGTGCCGACACGACCGCCGCAGCCCCTTTCGAGGGCCGCGACATCGAGCGGCATCGTCTTCTCGCAGGAGCAGGCGAACACGAGACGATCGGACACGATTGAACCTGGGACAATGGGAGCGTGCGGAGGCCCTTCGCGCGGGCGCCCGCCTTCCATATACTCGTATCGTTCAAAACTACGAACGGACATGCGGGCGCAGGCGGCCTCGCAAGTGCTCCGCTCCGACCTGAAACCACTCGATGACCGATCCCGATTCCGGCCTCGCCCTTCTCCGCACCGCACCGCTCGTCCTGCCGCCGGCCTTCACCGGGCTGGTCACGGCCGCGCCCTTCGACGCTGCGGATCAGGCCTGCCGACTGGCCGAAGCGGGCGAGGCGGAGGCCGGCACCCTGCTGCTGGAGGAGCGCGAGGACCTCATCGCCTTCGCGGTCGTGCTCGCGCCGACCGAGCCGCTGGCAACGGCCCGCCGCGCCATCTTCGTCGGGATGCAGGCGCTGGCCGACGCAGTAGGAAGCTTCGGGCCGCCGGAGATCCCGGTGATCTTCCGCTGGCCCGACACGCTGAGCTTCAACGGCGCCCGGCTCGGCGGCGGTGCCCTGCGCTGGCCCGCGGCCTGCGACGAGGCGGAGGTGCCGGACTGGCTTGTCTTCTCGGCGATGCTGATCGTCTCGAAGCGGGCGGCGGGCGACCCCGGTCTGACGCCGGACTCGACCTCGCTCGAGGAGGAAGGGTTTCCGGCGGACCTGCGCGAGGCCCTGGTCGAGAGCTTCGCGCGCCATCTCACGAAGGCGTTCGAGATCTGGAGCGAGGACGGGTTCGCGCGCGCGGCGAGCCGCTACCTGGCGCGCCTCGCGCTGCCGGAGGACGGCTGCGCCGCGATCGAGGCGAACGGCGATGCCCGCGTGATCCGGGGCGGGGACATCACCGAGATCCTGCCGCTGCGGCCGGCCCTGGACGCGCCGACCTGGCGCGACCCGGCCACCGGGAGCGTGCGTCTGTGAGCCTCGGCAAGCTGCCGCGCACCCTGCGGCTCGACCCCTCCGACACCTTCGTCTTCGCGCACGCCGCCGAACCCGGCGAGTGGGCGGTGACGGGCTCGTTCCTGTTCTTCGACGCTGACCTCGGCGCGCTCGCGGGCAAGGAACGCGCGGCCTTCCGCTCGGGCTTCGTCGGGGTGGGCTCTCTCGGCTTCTCGACGCTCGTCGTCGTCAGCGAGGCGAGCGCGGCGGAGCGCGCCGAGGCGGTGGCGACGCTGGCCGGCCACATCCTCGAACGGTTCGGCGCGCCGAGCCCGGAGGCCGCCCGCGCGGCGGCCGAGGAGGAGATCGCGGTGGCCGCCTCCCTTTGCAACCTGCCCGTCGGCAGCGTCGTCGCCCTGCATCGGAGCGCGCGCGGCGGCGAGATCGCGGAGGAGTTCCGCACCCTGCACCAGCGCCCCCCCGGGTCCGACCCGCTGCATGGCCGCGCCTTCCACTTCGTCGAGACCGACGAGGATGGCCCGGAGGAGCAGGCCGATCTCGTCGGTCTCATGAAGGGCGCCTCCGCCGAGGCCGAGAGAGCATGACCGAGTTCTGGGTATCGAGCGGCCACCACCTCACGCAGCGTACCGAGGGCGGCGGGCTCGCGGTCACCGACGAGCTGATTCTGGCCTATCTGGCGCGGCCCGAACTCGTGCCGCCGGAGGAGGCCTGCGCGGCCGAGCGCGCGCTTCACGCCGCTCTCCTCGCCGCGCCGCGCCGCCCGGTCTCGAGTGTGGAACTCGACCGGCTCGCGGACGCGGATGCGCGCGAGAACTGGGAGGTGATGCTGGCCTTCCGCGACCGGCTTCTGGCGGCGCGCTCCGTCGAGGCGGCCTATCTCGCCCTGGTGCGCGGCGGCCTGCAGGGCGTGCCGGGGCTGTTCCTCGCGCAGCTCACCCACCTGATCCTGCGCAATGCGCTCGACGGGTGCGAGGACCCCTTCGTCCTGCGCGCCGCCGAACTGTTCTTCCGGCCGCAGCGGGTCAGCCTGCACGAGGGCGCGGTGCTGCTGGCCGATGCCGAGGTGATCGAGGCGCGGGAGGGCGGCGCGCCGCTCTCGCCCCTCGTCTCCATGCTGGGCAAGGAGGCGGCCAACGAACTCGACGTGCTCGGCGAGGACAACGCCTGGACCTACTGGAGCCGCTCGGACGCCTTCACCATGGCGCTAAATCTCGGCTCCAGCGCCCGCAGCCGCGAGGGATTGGCCCGGGCGATCGAGGTCTTCGTGCGCCATCTGCTGAACGCCGAAGTGACGGTGACGCCCCTCGACCGGCTGGAGGACCCCGACTGGCGCTGGTTCGTGGGGCTGGATGCCGAGGGCACGCGCATCGGCAATCGGCTCTGGAACGGCGAGGCGCTGGATGCGGCGACGCGGGAACGGGTCATCGCCGTGTTTTCCCTGACCTTCGCCGATCCGGCCCAGGTCGATCCGCGCGTCGGCGAGCGCCCGGTCTACCTGCTGCTCGCCATGAGCGCGGACAAGACGTTGCAGCTGAAGCCGCAGAACCTCGTTGTCGGATTGCCACTGGCTTCCGACCGAGCGGCCGCGTGAGGACGAGCATGACGCCGGAAGACCGCTTCGAGGTCGGCATCATCGTGGCGCGCCGCCGCCTCAAGGGGCCGTGGGCGAGCCATGTCTGGATGCCGGTGGCCGCCCTGCCCGCCGCCGCGCAGGCCGAGCCCTGGACCAAGCTCTCCGAGACCGAGGAGGAGGCCACCTTCTACGCGGGCGCCTTCGAGGTCTCGCTGCACATCGGTGAGACTGCGCATTACCGCGACAACCTCGTCTCCGGCCGCCCCTCGCTCTGGGTCTCGCTGCGAACCACCGCCGAGGACAGCTACGAGATCGCGAGCGTCACCGCCGACCCCTACGAGGGCGAGTCGATGGCCGAGGGAATCGGCGAGATCGTCGAGGCCGTGCCGATGCCGCCCGAGCTGCAGGCCAAGCTGCTGGCCTTCTTCGAAGCCTTCCACATCGAGCGCACGTTCGAGAAGCGCAAGCGCGACCGCGCCGATCCCGAGGCGCTGGCCCGCCGCGCCCCCGGCTCCCAGGGCAAGCCCGAATGAGCGAGACCTTTCTCTCCCGCTGGGCCCGGCGGAAGGAGGCGGTCCGCGCCGAACGCCCCGAGACGCCGCCGGCCGCTCCGGAGACGGATGGGGCGCAAGTGCTGCCCGGACCCGATCTCACCTCCGCCGGGGCGGTGCCGCCGCGGGTGGACGCGGAGCCCGAAGGAGCGGCGCTCGCCGAGTTGCCCTCGCTCGAGACCCTGACGGCGCAAAGCGATCTCACCGCCTTCCTGCGCGCCGGGGTGCCGGCCCCGCTGCGCAACGCGGCCCTGCGCCGGATGTGGTCGCTGGACCCGTCGATCCGCGACTTCGTGAGCGAGGCGCGTGAATACGCCTACGACTGGAACACGCCCGGCGGCGTGCCAGGCCTCGGCCCGCTGCTGCCGAGCGACAACGTGCAGGCGATGCTCGACCGGCTCGTCGGCGGCGTTCCCCCCAAGGACGAGGCCCCGACCGAAGAGGTGCAGGAGGAACCGACCTCCCCTGCCGAGGAGCCGGGCGAGACCGCCGTCGCAGCCCTGCCCGACGCGTCGGCTCCTCCAGCGCTCGAAACACCGACCGCTGCAACCGATCCACGTCCGATCGATAGGATGCACGTTCCGGTTGAGGCCTCCGCAACCACCGTGCCCGAACCGGCGTCGACGCCCCCGGAACGGCCCCGCCTGCGGCGCCATGGAGGGGCGATGCCCGTGTAATTCACGCGCATTTCGATTGCGGCAAACGGAAACGCTTTTTATTATCGGTCCAAAGAAGCCGGTCCTGGGACGGACCCGAGGGAAACGATGGGTTCGGTTGCGTCGGTGATGGCACTTCCGGAAAACGAGGTGCCCGGGTTCGGCGGCTTGACCGACGACGTCGACCTGCTGCGCGCTCAGCAATACGACCTGTTGGCGGCCCTCCTGGGTCGGGCACCGACGCCGGCCCTGCTCGCGGCGCTCGCCGCGCTGCCGGAGGGTGACGGCGTTCTGGGCCGGCAGGTCTCGGCCCTGCGGCGCGCCGCGGCCGATATCGGCGCGGCGGATGTCGAGCGCGAGTTCTTCGCGCTGTTCATCGGTGTCGGGCGGGGCGAGCTACTTCCCTACGCCTCCTACTACCTCACCGGCTTCCTCAACGAGCGTCCGCTGGCGCGGGTGCGCGAGGACTTCTTCGCGCTCGGCATCGAGCGGGACGAGTCGATGAGCGAGCCGGAGGATCATCTCGCGATCCTCCTGGAGGTGATGGCAGGGCTCGCGGCGGGGCGGTTCGAAGCGGAGCCCGGCCTGCAGGGCCGCTTCTTCGCCCGGCACGTCGAGCCCTGGGCGGGGCGCTTCTTCGCGGACCTGGAGGGTGCGAAGGCGGGCCGGTTCTACCGCGCGGTCGGGGGGCTCGGCCGCGCCTTCATCGAGATCGAGGCGGAAGCCTTCGCCATGGAAGGCTGAAGCGCTTGCGCGACGTGACAAACGGAATCGAGGCGCGTTGTCATCACAGGCAGCCGCCGGAGGAGACGAGGGTGATGCGACAGGATCCGAAGACGCTCGGTCGTCGCCAGTTCTTTCGGGCGCTCGGGGGCAGCACCGTGGCCGCCGCGGCGGCGGTCGCTTCGCCGATGGGAGCGACGGAGGCACAGGCCTACGATCCCGGCAACGACGAGACCAAGGCCCGCTACCGCGAGAGCGACCACGTGAAGGCGTTCTACCGCACCAACGGGTACGAGACCCTCAAGAAGAACACCGATCCGGCGTCGACCGGTCCCAAGTCTTCCATCGGCCCCAAGTGAGGCTGCCATGCTGATCAAGCGCAAGAGCGGCGAGGCTGCTCGCACCAAGCATCAGGCCGTCGCCGCCGGCCTCGCGTCGGGCGTGCTCGACCGCCGCGCCTTCCTCCGCAAGTCCGGGCTGACCGCCGGTGCGCTCGCGGCGGCCGGCACGATCCAGCTCGGATCGGTGCGCAAGGCCAAGGCCGCCGGCTCCTCCGCCGTCGGACCGGACACGGTGATCAAGAAGAACGTCTGCACCCACTGCTCGGTGGGCTGCACGGTCACGGCCGAGGTGGTGAACGGCGTCTGGGTCGGCCAGGAGCCGTCCTATGCCAGCCCGATCAACCGCGGCACGCACTGCGCCAAGGGCGCGGCCATCCGCGAACTCGTCTCCTCCGACCGCCGCCTCAAGTACCCAATGAAGCTCGAAGGCGGGCAGTGGAAGCGGATCTCGTGGGATCAGGCCTACGAGGAGATCGGCGACAAGCTGATCCAGATTCGTGAGAAGAATGGCGCGGATTCGGTCTACTGGCTCGGCTCGGCCAAGTTCACCAACGAGGCCTCCTACCTGATGCGCAAGTTCGCCGCCCTCTGGGGCACGAACTCGATCGACCATCAGGCACGCATCTGCCACTCCACCACCGTGGCCGGCGTGGCCAACACCTGGGGCTACGGCGCTCAGACCAATTCCTACAACGACATCCGCAACGCCAAGACGATGATCATCCTCGGCGGCAACCCCGCCGAAGCGCACCCGGTCTCCCTGCAGCACGTGCTGTCGGGCAAGGAGATCAACCGCGCGAACATGATCGTCATCGATCCGCGCTTCACCCGTACGGCCGCTCACGCCACCGAATACGTGCGCATCCGCTCCGGCACCGACATCCCGGTGGTGTGGGGCATCCTCTGGCACATCTTCCAGAATGGCTGGGAGGACAAGGAGTTCATTGCCCAGCGCGTCTACGCGATGGACGACGTGCGCAAGGAAGTCGCCAAGTGGACGCCCGACGAGGTCGAGCGCGTCTCCGGCGTGCCGGGCGAGCAGCTCAAGCGCGTCGCGGAGAAGTTCGCCAAGGAGAAGCCGGCGACCCTGATCTGGTGCATGGGCGCGACTCAGCACACGGTCGGCACCGCCAACGTGCGCGCGCTCTGCATCCTGTGCCTGGCCACCGGCAATGTCGGCAAGCCGGGCACCGGCGCCAACATCTTCCGCGGCCACACCAACGTGCAGGGCGCGACGGATCTGGGCCTCGATGTCACCTCGCTGCCGCTCTATTACGGCCTCGTCGAGGGCGGCTGGCGCCACTGGGCCCGCGTCTGGGACGTCGAGTACGAGTGGCTGCAGTCGCGCTTCGATGAGGTCCCGGCGGCGGCCGGCCGCAAGGCCCGCACCCGCAAGGAGAACATGGAAGCGCCCGGCATCACCTCGACCCGCTGGTTCGATGCCGTGAACCTGCCGCCTGAGCAGATCGACCAGCGCAGCCCGATCAAGGCCTTCATGGTGTTCGGCCACGGCGGCAACACCGTGACCCGCATGCCCGAGGCGATCGAGGGCATGAACAAGCTGGAACTGCTGGTGGTCGCCGACCCGCATCCGACCACCTTCGCCGCGCTCGATGCCCGGCAGGACAACACCTACCTGCTGCCGATCTGCACGTCTCTGGAGATGGACGGCTCGCGCACCGCCTCGAACCGCTCGATCCAGTGGGGCGAGCAGGTCGTGAAGCCGGCCTTCGAGTCGAAGAACGACTACGAGGTTCTCTACAAGCTCGCGCAGAAACTCGGCTTCGCCGACAAGCTGTGCAAGAACATCAAGGTCGTCGACGGCATTCCGGAAGCCGAGGACATCCTGCGCGAGATCAACCGCGGCGGCTGGTCGACGGGCTATTGCGGTCAATCGCCGGAGCGGCTGAAGGCGCATATGCGCAATCAGCACAAGTTCGATCTGGTGACGCTGCGCGCCCCCAAGGACGATCCGGAGGTCGGCGGCGACTATTACGGCCTGCCCTGGCCGTGCTGGGGCAAGCCCGAGATCCGTCATCCGGGCTCGGCCATCCTCTACAACACCAACCTCCACGTGAAGGAGGGCGGCGGCACCTTCCGCGCGCGCTTCGGCACGGAGCGCAACGGGCAGACGCTTCTGGCCGAAGATTCCTTCTCGAGGGGCTCGGACCTGACCGACGGCTACCCCGAATTAACCTTCGGGGTGTTCAAGAAGCTCGGCTGGGACCGTGACCTGACGCCCGAGGAACTGGCCACGATCCTCAAGATCGGCGGCGAGAAACCCGACACCGTCAGCTGGGCCACCGACCTGTCCGGCGGCATTCAGCGGGTCTGCCTGGACCACGGCGTCTCGCCCTTCGGCAACGGCAAGGCCCGGGCCAATGCCTGGAACCTGCCCGACCCGGTGCCGGTGCATCGCGAGCCGGTCTACTCCTCCCGTCCCGACCTCGTCGCGAAGTACCCGACCCGGCCCGACGAGCGGCAGCTGCGCATGCCGAACATCGGCTTCTCGGTGCAGAAGTCGGTGGTGGATCGCGGCGTGGCCAAGGACTTCCCGATCATCCTCACCTCCGGACGCCTCGTGGAATACGAGGGCGGCGGCGAGGAGACGCGCTCGAATCCGTGGCTGGCCGAGCTGCAGCAGGACATGTTCGTCGAGATCAACACCGGCGACGCGGCCGAGCGCGGCATCAAGGACGGCCAGTTCGTCTGGGTCACCGGGCCGGAGAATAGCTCGAAGGCCAAGGTGAAGGCGCTGGTGACCGACCGCGTCGGCAAGGGCGTGGCCTTCATGCCCTTCCACTTCTCCGGTTGGTACCAGGGCAAGGACATGCGCGACTACTACCCGAAGGGCACCGACCCGGTGGTGCTCGGCGAGAGCGTGAACACCGTGACGACCTACGGCTTCGATCCTGTGACGGGCATGCAGGAAACGAAGTGCACCCTGTGCCAGATCAAAGCGGCCTGAGAGGAGCGACCCGAACCATGGCCCGGATGAAGTTCCTCTGCGACGCGGACCGCTGCATCGAGTGCAACGCCTGCGTCACGGCCTGCAAGAACGAGCACGAGGTGCCGTGGGGCATCAACCGCCGCCGCGTCGTCACCCTCAACGACGGCAAGCCCGGCGAGCGCTCGGTCTCCATGGCCTGCATGCACTGCACCGACGCGCCCTGCGCGGCGGTGTGCCCGGTGAACTGCTTCTACACGACCGCCGACGCGGTGGTGCTGCACTCCAAGGACATCTGCATCGGCTGCGGCTACTGCTTCTATGCCTGCCCGTTCGGCGCGCCCCAGTATCCGCGCGTCGGGAACTTCGGTTCGCGCGGCAAGATGGACAAGTGCACCTACTGCTCGGGCGGCCCGGAGGCCGACTTCTCGACCGCCGAGTACGAGAAGTACGGCTCGAACCGTCTGGCCGAGGGCAAGCTGCCGCTCTGCGCCGAGATGTGCTCGACCAAAGCGCTGCTGGCGGGTGACGGCGAGATGATCGCCGAGATCTACAAGCAGCGTGTGATCAAGCGCGGCTACGGCTCCGGGGCCTGGGGCTGGAAGACGGCCTACCGCGAGACCGTCGCGATCTGATCCGGCTCCGCGGGCGCGAAGGACGCCCGCGGGACCCAACCAAGAGACGCCTGGAAAGGATAAGCCGATGCGGCGGGTAACGACCCTCTTCAGCACCCTCCTCGTCGCGGCGATGCTGGTCGCGGCGCCGGCGGCCTTTGCTCCGGTGCAGGCCCAGAACCCGATCCAGGCCGACGGCCAGAACCCGATGGGTGCGCGCCCGACGGCGGATTCGGTGAACGAGGAGCTTCTGTTCAAGCAGGATTCGAAGATCCGGGGCCGGATCTCGATTCCCGACGGCAAGGCCGCCAACCTGATCCAGCCGCAGGGCCGCGAGTATCAGAACTTCCGCGAGGGCTGGCTGCCCTGGATCGGCGCGCTCGCCATCCTCGGCATGGTGGCCGCGCTCGGCGCGTTCTTCCTCTTCCGCGGCCGCATCATGATGGAGCATAGCCAGGAATCGGGGAAGAAGATCGTGCGCTTCAACGCCTTCGAGCGCTTCACGCACTGGATGACGGCAGTCTGCTTCATCATCCTCTCGCTGTCGGGCCTGAACTACATCTTCGGCAAGCGGCTGCTGATGCCGCTGATCGGCCCCGACGCCTTCGGCGCCGTCTCGCAATGGGCCAAGTACAGCCACGTCTACCTCGCGTGGCCGTTCATGCTCGGCGTCGCCTTCATGTTCGTCGTCTGGGTGCGCGACAACATCCCCAGCAAGGTCGACTGGGCCTGGATCAAGGCCGGCGGCGGCCTGATCGGCAAGGGCCACCCGCATGCGGGCCGCTTCAATGCCGGCCAGAAGGGCGTGTTCTGGATGGTGGCCGGGTTCGGCGCCGCCATGGGCGCGACCGGGCTGATGATGCTCTTCCCGTTCGCGCTCCTCGACATCAACGGCATGCAGGTCATGCAGGTGATCCACTCGCTGATCGGCATCGTCTTCATCGCCGGCATCCTCGCCCACATCTATATCGGTACGCTCGGCATGGAGGGCGCCTACGACGCCATGGGCAGCGGCAAGGTGGATCTCGCCTGGGCCCGCGCGCACCACGACCTTTGGGTCGAGAAAGAGCAGGCGCGCACCGCCAGCGGGCCGCAGCTCAAGGGCCATCCGGCTCCGGCCGAGTGACAGGAGTCAGGGCCGGCTGCGCGGGCCGGCCCTCGCCGAGGGGCAGACGATCCGCGCTCATCGAGGCCTGAGGCCTCCAGGGACGACACGACCATGAAAGCCTTCCTCGCCGCCATCGTTGCCGCGATCGCCCTCGGGGTGCTGGCGATGCTTGCGCTCACCAGCAGCCAGAAGTTCGCCTATCAGGCCTTCGCCACCTCCGGCGCCCGGGTCTCGGAGCCCGGCACCAACCTCGTGGGCCCCCGCTGGAACGGCAACACGGCGCCCGACGAGATGGGGTCCGAGGCCGAGCCGCACGGCAAGGCCGAGGGAACGGCCTCGCAGCCGAAGCGCTCCTGAGCGCTGGCCGAGACGAAGCGACGAGACACGAGGGAGTGAGCCCGATGAAGCCTGCGTCCATCACCCGGCATCTGGTCGGCGGCCTCGCGGCGTCCGCGCTCCTTCTCGGCGCGGCGTCGGCGCAGGAGGCCGGCCAACCCGCCGCCGCCCCCATTCCGGTCGCCGCGGGCAAGCCGGCCAACCTGTGCCAGGAACTGGTCGCCTTCGTGAAGGCGCCGGAGCCGGCCAACAAGGCCGCCGCGACGCCGCCGCAGCAGGCGACCGCCGTCTCGAACCCGTCGGGCAAGACCGAGGGCGCCAAGCCGTCGGGCAGCAGCGAACCGCAGAAGACCTCGGGCCTCAGCGGCCCGACGAACGAGGGCGGAAGCGGGCCGGCCCCCGGCCCCGCCACCAGCGCGGCGTCGGGCAACCCGGCGGACAACCACAATGCCAAGGCGAACGCCCTCGCCAAGTCTCCCCCGCCCCCGGCGGCGCCCGCGCCCGCCCCGAAGCCCGACCCGGCGGTGGTGGAGAAGATCGAGGCGGCGGCCGGTGCCAACGACCTCGCCGCTTGCCGGGCCGCGGCCCGGTCGATGCGGCGCGCCGGCGTGGCGCTGCCCCCGCCCCTGCTCGCCCTCTCGGCACTCGACCCCAAGTTCTTCGCGCAGTAGCGCGTCGGGGCGGAGCGGGGACGCTCCGCCTCCGTCTCATCCGGCCTCCGTTCGATCGCTTCGGTCTCTTCCGTCGTCCTTGCGAGGCTCAGCGGAAGCAATCCAGGGCTCCGCATTGTCCGGACGGGTCGCGCTCCGGGTCGCATCGGCTCCGCCTCGCGATGACGGTGGGGGAAAGGCCGAGGCGATCAAACCGAAACGATATCAGATCGCGTCCCGGAGCGGTCCGACACGCTCCGCATCGTCCGGCAAATGTTCGGCCTCCGCCGCGACGAGCGCCGGCTCGCTGACCCGCGCGGGTCCGCCGCGCAGCAGCGCCACCAGCAGCGCCGAGATCGTGAGCACGTCGCAGGTCAGGCCGAAGACCGAGCCGACCAGCGTGTTGTGGATCATCCAGCACGACGACGCGCCCAGGAAGAACCGGCGCATGCATTGGGCATCGCCCTGAAGCCGTGCGGCGGTGGCGAACAGGGCGCCGAGCCCGGCGCAGGCCGAGGGCCATCCGTTCCAGGTCGCGAGCGTGAGACAGGCGGCGACGAGGCTGCTGCCGACGAAGAGCGGCACCACCCAGGCCGCGCGGGCATCCGTGCCGATCCACCGGGCGGCAACGAGGCTCTGCATCACCGAGATCAGGCACATCGCCGTCCCGGTCGTTGCGCCGAGTTGCAGGTAATGCAGCGCGAAGCTGGCCGAGCACGCCGCTGCCGTCAGGAGGATCGCACTGCGGCTCGGCATCATGCCGGAGGCAAAGCCGAGGCAGAGCCCCAGGCTTCCGAACAGGTCGAGGTGTTCACGCGCGGCATGCCACGCGAGGGCGATGAAATCTGCGGCGATCATGGCGAGTGTCTCGAACGGCGCGTCTGATGCTGTGTCTCGGAGCCGTTCCGGAGCGCTTGTTCTTGATGTTCGCTCTCGCAAGATCATTGTGTGCTTGCGAAAGCAGTGATTTCCGAGCGTTCGGCTGCGCCCGTCTTGGCGACTGCGCTATTCCTGCTTGGTAACCGGATCGTTAATGCGGCGGGAAGCGTGCGCGGGCGTGGCAGGACTGCCGCACCTGTGGAGCGGCAGCTCTCCCGAGGCTCGGTGAGAATGAACGTTCATTGACATGAGAATGAACGTTCACTATCAGCATCCCGAGCGTAGGAGTTCGCGTATGAGCCTGTCCCACGGATCCGCCGGTTTCCTCTCCCGGTCCTTCGATCACGCGATGGACGCGGATGGCCGGGACGGTTTCAGCCCACTGCGCCTGCTCCGGGCCGTCTGCACGCCGGCGAACCTCTTGCTCTGCGCCGTCGTGGCGTTCGGCTGGTTCGCCCTGATCGGCTGGACCGGCGCCGGGCCGGACGGCTTCCAGGCGCGGCTCTGCGCCGATCTCGACCTGCAGCCCCGCGCCTGCGCCGCGGTGCCGTCCGTGAGCGAGGCGGGCCGCGCCGCCGGGACCGACAGCGTGAGAAACGCGTCGTGAGCGCCGCCGTCGGCGCCGTCATCGATGCCCGCAGCGGACAGGCGGTGCGGCGCGAGCATATCCTCGACGCGGCGGAGGCCTGCTTCGTCCGCAACGGCTTCCACCGCACCACCATGCAGGATCTCGCCCGCGAGGCTTCGATGAGCCCGGGCAACATCTACCGCTACTTCGATTCCAAGGAAGCCGTCGTCCTCGGTCTGGCCGAGCGCGACCGTGAGCGCGGCGCGGTCCTCGTCGAGGCGATGGAGCGGGCCGGCGACCGGCGCGGCGCGCTGATGGGCATCCTCAGCCGCTTCTTCATCGAGATCAGCCGCGAGGCCGCGGTGCTGCGCCTCGACCTGTGGGTGGAAGCCACCCGCAACCCCGCCATCGCCGACCTCGTCGAGCGGGGCGACGAGGAGGGCCGGGTCTGGCTGACCGGGATGTTCGAGGCGCTCAAGACCTCGCCGGACTGCGATCCCGCCGCCCTGTTCGACGCAATCGCGCCACTGATGAAGGGCATGATCGTCAGCCGGGCGCTCATTCCCGGCTACGACGCCCGTCCCGCCGTCGCTCAGCTCCAGGCGCTGATCGCGGCGGGGCTTTCGGGCGCGCTCGCCCTCCCCCCTGCCGACAAGGAAGCCGGCCGATGACTCGGACCCTGGCCGTTCCGGCCCTGGTGCTCACCGCCCTGAGCCTCGGTCCCGCATGGGCCGAAACGGCGCAGGCTCCGGCCAAGACCGCGCCCGCTCCGATCGTCAGCGTGGTCGAGGCCGAGCGCCGCGAGATCGTGGAGAGCGTCGTCGTCACCGGCACGCTGGTCCCGCGCGACGAGATCCTGGTCACGCCCGAGATCGACGGCTACCGGCTCGTCGAGTTGCTGGTCGAGGAGGGCATGCGCGTCGAGAAGGGACAGGTGCTCGCGCGCCTCTCGCGTGACCTGATCGAGCGGCAGATCGCTCAGCAGAACGCCCTGATCGACAAGGCCGGCGCCGCCGTCCCGCAGGCGCAGAGCAACATCGAGCAGGCCGAGGCCGCCGAACTCGAAGCGCGCCTCGCCTATGATCGCGCCAAGCAGCTGATTCAGACCGGCAACACCACGGCCGTCATCATGGAGAGCCGCACAGCGGCGCTGCGCCAGGCGGAAGGCAAGCTGGCCTTCGCCCGCAACGGCCTCGCCATGGCCAGGGCCGAGCTGGCCCAGGCCCGGGCCGTGCGCGACGAACTCGACCTGCGGCTCGCCCGCACCGAGATCCGCGCGCCCGAGGCCGGCATCGTCAACCGCCGCACGGCCCGGATCGGCATGGCGACCTCCTCCTCGGCGGAACCGCTGTTCCGGCTGATCGCCCGGGGCGAGATCGAGCTGGAAGCCGAGGTGATCGAGACCAAGCTGCCGCTGCTGCGCGAGGGCGCGCCGGCCTATATCGAGATCGGCGAGGGCGAGCGGGTTGGCGGGAGCGTCCGCGCGGTCTACCCGGAAGTCGACCGGGCGAGCCGCCTCGGCAAGGTCCGCGTGCGCCTCGATCCCGATGCGCGCCTGCGCATCGGCACCTTCGCCCGCGGCGCGGTCGAACTCGCCCGTACCCGCGGCGTCACCGTGCCCCAGGCCTCCGTCCTCTACGGCGGCGGCAAGCGCAGCTCCGTGCTCGTCGTGGCCGAGGACCGGGTCGAGGCCCGCGAGGTGCGCACCGGCCTGTCCGACGACGACGACATCGAGATTCGCGCCGGCCTGACCGAGGGCGAACGGGTCGTGGCCCGCGCGGGCAGCTTCCTGCGCGACGGCGACCGTGTCCGCCCGGTCGCCGCCGCCACGATCCGCTCGCCGGCCGCGGTCTCGGCCGCACCCTCGCCGAACGCCACCGCCGACGCCGGCCTGCGCTGACCGCTCTCCGCCGCGCGGCGGGGCCACGCTCGAACCTCACTGACGGGTTGCGCGAATGCGCCTGAACATCTCCGCCTGGGCGATCCGCAATCCGATCGCGCCCATCGTCCTCTTCCTCGTGCTGATGGTGCTCGGCCTCGTCAGCTTCCGGGGGCTGGCCGTCACGCGCATGCCGAACGTGGACGTGCCGATCGTCTCGGTCTCGATCACGCAGAGCGGCGCCGCCCCGTCCGAATTGCAGACCCAGGTCACGAAATGGGTCGAGGATTCGATCGCGGGCGTGCGCGGGGTCAAGCACATCACCTCGGCGATCACCGAGGGCTCGTCCGTCACCACGGTCGAGTTCCGGCTGGAGGTGAACACCGACCGCGCCGTCAACGACGTCAAGGATGCGATCTCGAAGATCCGCATCAACCTGCCGCGCACGATCGACGAGCCGGTCATCCAGCGCGTCGAGATCACCGGCCTGCCGATCCTGATCTACGGCGTCACCTCGCCCGCGATGACGCCCGCAGAATTGTCCTGGTTCGTCGAAGACAAGGTCGCCCGGACGCTCCAGGGCGTGAAGGGCGTCGGCGGCGTCGAGCGGGTCGGTGGCGTCGCCCGCGAGATCCGCATCACTCCCCTGCCCGACCGGCTGCTGGCGCTCGGCATCACCGCGGCCGACGTGAACCGGCAGGTGCGCGTCACCTCCGCCGACATGGCGGGCGGGCGCGGCGAGGTCGGCGGGCGCGAGCAATCGATCCGCACGCTGGCGGCCTCGCGCACCATCCGCGACCTCAAGGCCACCTCCATCGTCCTGCCCGGCGGCCGCAAGGTGCGCCTGGACGACCTCGCCACCGTCGAGGACGCGATCGAGGAGCCGCGCACCTTCGCCCGCTTCAACGGCGAGCCGGTCGTCGCCTTCTCGGTCTCGCGCGGCTCGGGCGCCAGCGATGCCGAGGTCGCCGCGGGCGTCGAGAAGAAGATCGCCGAGTTCAGCCAGGGCTATCCCGAGATCCGTTTCGAGACCATCGACTCCTCGGTCGCGGCCACGCTCGGCAGCTACGATTCGGCCATGCACACGCTGATCGAGGGCGCCGCGCTCGCCGTCCTCGTGGTGTTCCTTTTCTTACGCGACTGGCGTGCCACGCTGATCGCGGCGGTGGCGCTGCCGCTCTCGGTGCTGCCGACCTTCTGGGCGATGGACGCGCTCGGCTTCACGCTCAACGGCATCAGCCTGCTCGCGATCACGCTCGTGACTGGCATCCTCGTCGACGACGCCATCGTCGAGATCGAGAACGTCGTGCGCCACATGCGGATGGACAAATCGCCCTACCGCGCCTCGATCGAGGGGGCCGACGAGATCGGGCTCGCGGTCATCGCCATCACCGCGACGCTCATCGCCGTCTTCGCCCCCGTCTCCTTCATGGGCGGCATCGCCGGCCGCTATTTCATCCAGTTCGGGCTCACCATCGCCGTCTCGGTGTTCATGTCCCTGCTGGTGGCGCGGCTGATCACGCCGCTGCTCGCGGCGTACTTCCTGCGCGACCACGGGCACGCGGAGGAGCGGGAAGGCCCGATCATGCGCGCCTACGGCCGGCTGGTGGGCTGGTCGGTGCGCCACAAGTGGATCACGCTGTTCGTAGGGCTCGCGCTGTTTGCCGGCTCGCTCGCCTCCACCCGGCTCCTGCCCTCGGGCTTCATTCCGAAGCAGGACAACGCGCGCACGCTGTTCATGATCGAGCTGGCGCCCGGCGCCAGGCTCGCCGACACCGTCGCCGTCTCCGACCGCGTGGTCGAGCGCATCCGCGCCCTGCCCGAAGTCACCTCGGTCTTCGTGGATGGCGGCCGTCAGGCCGGCGGCAAGAAGGAGACGCGGCTCGCCACGCTCATCGTCAACCTCAGCCCCAAGAGCCAGCGCGACAAGCGGCAATGGACGATCGAGACCGAGATCGCCGGCCTGCTGGCGCAGGAGCCCGACATCCGCTCCTGGAACCTGCGCGAGAACGGCCAGCGCGACCTCGCCCTCGTGGTCGGCGGACCCGATGTCGAGGTGGTGACGGAGGTCGCCGCCCGGCTCCAGCGCGACATGGCCGCGATCCCGCACCTCGTCTCGGTGATGTCCACCGCCCCCCTCAACCGCACCGAGGTCCGTATCCGCCCCAAGGAGGGCGCGGCGGCCGACCTCGGCGTCTCCACCGACGTGATCGCGGAAACGGTGCGGGTCGGCACGATCGGCGACATCGGCATCAACCTCGCCAAGTTCAACGCCAAGGATCGGCAGGTCCCGATCCGCGTGCAGCTGCCCGAGAGCGCCCGCGGCGCGATCTCGCGGCTCGAGAACCTGAAGGTGCCGGCCAAGAACGGCACGGCGGTGCCGCTCGCCTCGGTGGCCGACATCGAACTCGACCAGGGCCCGGGCGCCATCGAACGCTACGACCGCGTGGTGCGTGTGGCGGTAGAGGCCAACATGGAAGGGTCGGACGCACTCGGCTCGCTGATCGAGCAGGCGCTCGCCACCCCGACCGCGAAAAACCTGCCGCCGGGCGTGACCATCCGCCAGACGGGTGACGCCGAGATCATGCAGGAGGTCTTCTCCGGCTTCCTCATGGCGATGGGCGCCGGCATCATGATGGTCTACGCCGTGCTGGTGCTGCTGTTCGGCTCGTTCCTCCAGCCGCTCACCATCCTGTTCTCGCTGCCGCTCTCCATCGGCGGGGCAATCCTCGGCCTCCTGATCTTCAAGATGCCGATCTCGATGCCGGTCGTCATCGGCATCCTGATGCTGATGGGTCTGGTGACGAAGAACGCGATCATGCTCGTTGACTTCGCGGTCGAGGAGATGCGCGCGGGCGTCGATCGCGTCACGGCCATCGTCGATGCCGGCCGCAAGCGCGCGCGCCCCATCGTCATGACCACCATCGCCATGGCCGCCGGCATGGTGCCCTCCGCGATGGCGCTCGGGATCGGCGGCGAGTTCCGCGCGCCCATGGCGGTGGCGGTGATCGCCGGCCTGATCGTCTCGACCCTGCTCTCGCTGGTCTTCGTGCCGGCGGTGTTCCTGCTGATGGACAGCTTCGGCAGCCTGCTCGGGCGCGGCCTCGGGCGCTTCGTCGGACCGCGCGACGAGGCCGAGGACGGCCTTGCCCCCGCCCCGGCGGCTCACGGTTAGGGGTAGTCTCGCACCCAGCCGGCAGCCGCCTTCGCAAAATGGTCCGGATCATTCGCGGTCCGTCATCGCGAGGCGGAGCCGAAGCGATCCAGCGCTCCGACTTGTCCGAATGGGTCGCGGCCCTGGATCGCTTCGCATCCGCTCGCGATGACGGCGGAGGGTCGGCGCGGAACAACCCTATCGCGGCCGGTCGAGCAGCCCCGAGACCACGCGGGCGGTGTAGTCGACCATCGGCACGATGCGGGCGTAGTTGAGCCGCGTCGGGCCGATCACGCCGACGACGCCGACGATCTTCTGCGCGCCGTCGCGGAACGGCGCGGCGATCATCGAGGAGCCGGAGAGCGAGAACAGCTTGTTCTCCGAGCCGATGAAGATGCGCACGCCGTCGCCCTGCTCGGCCCGCGCGAGCAGCTCGATCACGTCCTTCTGCGTCTCCAAATCGTTGAACAGCAGGCGGATGCGTTCGAGATCCTCCGCCGCGCGCAGGTCGTCGAGCAGGTTGGCTTGGCCCCGCACGATGAGCTGGCGCGCCTCGGACGGGCCGACGGTGGTGGCGAGCCCCGCATCGACCAGCCGCTCGGTCAGCGCGTCGAGCTCCCGCTTCATGGCTTTGCGCCCGGCCTCGATGTCGGCGCGCAGGGAATCGAGCGTCCGGCCGCGCAGCCGGGCGTTGAGGAAGTTCGAGGCCTCCTGCAAGGCCCCCGCCGGCAGGCCCGGCGGCAGATCGACCAGCCGGTTCTCCACCGTGCCGTCGACGGAGACGAGCACGACGAGGGCGCGGTGGGCATCGAGCCGCACGAACTCCACGTGCTTAAGGCCCGCATCGACCTTGGTGGTCAGCACCACGCCCGCCCCGCGCGAGATGCCCGACAGCAGCGAGGACGCCTCGGCCAGCGCCGAATCGAAGGTGTGGCGCGAGGCCGCCGCCTGCATCTGCGCCTCGATCCGCGCCTTCTCGGCAAGATCGACATCACCGATCTCCATCATCGCATCGACGAAGAAGCGCAGGCCCATCTCCGTGGGCAGGCGCCCGGCCGAGGTATGCGGCGCGAAGATCAGCCCGGAATGCTCCAGATCCGCCATCACGTTGCGGATCGAGGCCGGCGACAGGCTCATCGGCAGGATGCGCGCGAGGTTGCGCGACCCGACCGGCTCACCGGTGGTGACGTAGCTCTCGACGATCTGTCGGAAAATCTCCCGGGCCCGCTCGTTGAGCGCGGAGAGGGCCTGCGGCGGCGTGGCGGGCTGGAAGGTCTCGGACAAGGGAACAGAACCTGACGGGCGGAGAGGGAAGCCTCGCAAGACGAACGATCACCGGCAGCCTTCCCTCTGGCCGAAGCGGTGCGACGGACGTCTCGTGAGAGACACTTAGGGGGCTCGGGCGCCGCCGATCAATCCTTCGGGCCCGCAACCCTTCCAGCCCGCGACGTTCGGCGCCCGATTTCCGCGAACGTCGAGCGAATGGCCCGCGGGCGGGATCAATCCGGCTCCCGGGACCGTTAGCAGGCAAGGGCCAAGGTCCCGATCCGGCCCTTTTCCAAGCATCCGACGACAAGGAGCCTCACAAGTGCTGACAGGCGTACGCAAGTCTCTGGTCAAGGTCGCCGCGCTGGCGATCGCCGTGACCGGCCTCGGCCTCGTCGCGGCGCCCCGCGCCGTCGAGGCTGCCCCGCTCCCGATGGCCGCCGGCACGGCGGCGCCGGCCAGCGACATGGTCGAGCAGGCGCAGTACCGGCACCACCGCCATATGCGCCGCCACTATCGCCATCGCCGGCACATGCACCGCCACCACCACTTCCGCGGACCGCGCCATCATCACCGCCATTACGGGCATCACCGCCGCTGGCGCTGAGCCCCGGTCCGCGAAGAGGCCGCCGTCGCAAGACGGCGGCCTTTTTCGTGGGCCGCTCCGGCGGTTGCCGCGGACGGCGACAGCGCCTAAGAGCGCGGGCTTCGATCTCGACACGGAGCTTGTCACGGATGCGTCCCTCGAAGCGCGCGCCCGACGCGATGCGCGACGTCACGCTGGAGCGGGCGGTGGCCCGCTACGCGGAAGGCTCCTGCCTCGTCTCCTTCGGCAACACCCGCGTGCTCTGCACCGCCTCGCTTGAGGAGCGCGGTCCCCCGTGGCTGCGCGGCTCCGGCAAGGGCTGGGTGACGGCCGAATACGCCATGCTGCCCCGCGCCACCCACGAGCGCACCCGCCGGGAGGTCAATTCCGGCAAGCCCTCGGGCCGCACCCAGGAGATCCAGCGGCTGATCGGCCGTTCGCTGCGCGCCGTCACCAACCTGCCCGCCCTCGGCGAGCGTCAGATCACGGTCGATTGTGACGTGCTCCAGGCCGATGGCGGCACCCGCACGGCCTCGATCACCGGCGCCTGGGTGGCGCTGCACGATTGCCTCGCCTGGATGCGCGCGCGCTCGATCATCTCGGTCGATCCGCTCAAGGACCACGTCGCGGCGGTCTCCTGCGGCATCTACAAGGGCACCGCCGTGCTCGACCTCGACTACGCCGAGGATTCGGCCGCCGAGACCGACGCGAACTTCGTCATCACCGGCAGGGGCGGAATCGTCGAGGTGCAGGGCACCGCCGAGATGGAGCCCTTCTCCGAGGCGCAGTTCATCGAGCTGCTCGGCCTTGCCAAGGGCGGCATCGCCGGCCTCGTCGACTTGCAGCGGAAGGCCATCGCGTGAGCGATCATCGCATCCTGTCGGGCAAGGTCGTCATCGCGACCCACAACGCCGGCAAGCTCGTGGAGATGCGCGAGCTGCTGGCGCCCTTCGGCGTCGAGGCGGTCTCGGCCGGCGAACTCGGTCTCCCTGAGCCCGACGAGACCGGTACGATGTTCTCGGAGAACGCGGCGATCAAGGCGCTCGCTGCCGCGAAAGCCTCGGGCCTCCCGGCCTTCGCCGACGATTCCGGGCTTTGCGTCGATGCGCTCGACGGGGCGCCGGGCCTGTTCTCCGCCCGCTGGGCCGGCCCGGACAAGGACTTTTCCGGTGCCATGGCCCGGATCGCGGCGGAGCTCGACTCGCGCGGCGCGACCGACCGGCGGGCGCATTTCGTCTCCGCCCTCGTGCTCGCTTGGCCCGACGGCCATACCGAGCTGTTCGAGGGCCGCGTCTTCGGTGACCTCGTCGCGCCCCGCGGCAGCCTGGGCTTCGGCTACGATCCGATGTTCCGCCCCGAGGGGATGGACCGCACCTTCGGCGAGATCTCGTCCGAGGAGAAGCACGGGGTCGACTGGCAGAGTGGCAACGCCCTCTCGCACCGGGCGCGGGCCTTCGTCCAGCTCGCGAAGGCCTGCCTGCGCCGGCCGGGCTGAGCTTTCGCTCGGCCTTCGGCGTGCCTACATCGGTACGATCAAACCGCCCTCCGGCTCCATCCGATTCGCCATCCTCACCCTGAGGACGTGGGATGGGCCCGTGATCGGCCCGAACGGGTCGAGGAACGCTCAGCAAGCCGATGCCCGCCGCGACACCGCTCGACCACCCGACCCGCGACGCCGGGTTCGGGGTCTACCTGCACTGGCCGTTCTGCGCCGCGAAGTGCCCCTATTGCGACTTCAACAGCCACGTCCGCCATGCGGGCGTGGACCAGCCGCGCTTCCTCGCCGCCTTCCGGCAGGAGATCGCCCACGCCGCCGCGCTCGCGCCGGGCCGGACGGTGACCAGCATCTTCCTCGGCGGCGGCACGCCCTCGCTGATGGCGCCCGAGACCGTGGCCGGCCTGCTCGACGCGGTGGCCGGCGCCTGGGCCGTGGCGCCCGACGCCGAGGTGACGCTGGAGGCCAACCCGACCAGCGTGGAGGCGACGCGCTTTCGCGACTACCGGGCGGCCGGGGTGAACCGCGTCTCCCTGGGCGTCCAGGCTCTCGACGACGGCGACCTCAAACGGCTCGGCCGGCTGCACAGCGTGGCGGAAGCGCTTGCGGCCGTCCGCACGGCGGCGACGCATTTCGAGCGCTTCTCCTTCGACCTGATCTACGCCCGGCCGGACCAGACGCCGGACGCCTGGGCCGCCGAACTTCGGCAGGCCATCGACCACGCGGCGGAGCACCTCTCCCTCTACCAACTCACCATCGAGCCGGGCACGCCCTTCTTCGGTCTCGCCCGCGCCGGTCGCCTCGTGCCGCCGGACGACGAGGCGGCGCGTGTGCTCTACGACGTGACGCAGGAGATCTGCGGGGCGGCGGGTCTGCCGGCCTACGAGATCTCGAACCACGCGCGGCCCGGCGCGCAGTCGCGCCACAACCTGCTCTACTGGCGGTACGGCGAATATGCCGGCATCGGCCCCGGGGCCCACGGCCGCCTCGTCCGGCCGGAGGGACGGCTCGGCACGCGGACCGAGAAGGCGCCGGAGGACTGGCTCGCCCGGGTCGAGCGCGACGGCCACGGCATCGTCGAGATGGAAGCGCTCGCGCCCGAGGATCAGGGCGACGAGTTCCTGATGATGGGCCTGCGCCTCTCCGAAGGGATCGACCCGGCCCGCTACGCGGCGCTCAAGGGTCGTCCGCTCGATGCCGCGCGGCTCGACGCGCTCGTCGATGACGGGCTCGTGGCCCGCCTGCCCGATGGACGCATCGCCGCCACTGCGCGCGGGGCGCCGGTGCTCAACGCGGTGGTGGCGGAACTCGCGGCCTGAGCGCTCAAATTCCAGATGGCCCCAGCACCTTCGGCGCCGGACTCACCACGTTCGCCGCGTTGTTGCGGATCTCGTAGACCGCGAGCGTGCGCTCGCCGAGGCCGTCGGCCCGGAAGCGGAAGGTGCCCTCCAGGCCGGAGAAGCCGGCCGGGTTGGTCAGCGTCGTGTCGGCGAAGCGCTGCGTGCCGTACTGGCGCGACAGCGCGGCGGTGAGAGCGACCGCGTCGTAGCCCAGTGCGGCCGCCCGCGGCGGCACCGTTCCGAAGCGGGCCTGATAGCGTCTCGCGAAGCCTGAGAAGCCGGCGGCGTCCGGCGCGGCGAACCAGCCGCCCTGGAAGGCCGGCTGGGAGAGCACCCGCGGGTCGTTCCACAGGGCGAGCCCGAGCGGACGGACCCGCGCGGGCGAGAAGCCGACCCGCGCCAGGGCCGGTGCCACGGCCGCCAGACCCTCGGGCGTGTCGGGCATGAACAGCGCGTCCGCCTGCGCGGACGACCCCGCGATCACGCCCCGCAGGCGATCGATCGCGGGGCCGGGATTGCCGGGGGCGTAGCGCTCCATGGCCACCAGCCGGGCGCCGCGCCGGGCCACCGCCTCGCGGAATTGCGCCTCGACGGCGTTGCCGTAGGTCGATTCGGGGATCAGCGCGGCGAAGGAGCGGCGCCCGCCCGCCGTCGCCTCGTCGACGATGCGGTCGACCTCCGATTGCGGCAGGAAGCTGATGAGGTAGACGCCGCGCGCCGCCACCGCCGCATCGGTGGAGAAGGCGATGACCGGCTTGCCCGCGCCCCGGGCGACGGAGCCGGCCGCCTGGACGTTGGCCGCGAAGAGCGGGCCGAGCACCACCTCGGCGCCCTCGGCGAAGGCGGCCTGCACCGCCTCGCGCGCACCCTCGGGGCTGCCGCGGTCGTCCTTGACGAGGATCTGCAGGTTCGGCTTCTGGAAGTCGTCGTAGGCGAGTTCGGCCGCGTTGCGCAGGGCCGCGCCCACCGCCGCCCCCTGCCCGCTCAGGGGCACGACCAGCGCGACCTTCACGGAGCCGGTGCCGATCGTCGGCCCCGCACCCGCCACGGGCGCCGCCGGAGCCTCGGCGGGCAAAGCCTCGGCCCGGGGCCGCGGCGCATCCGGAACGCCGATGCAGGCGGAGAGCCCCGCACAGAGGAGGGCGGCCCCGGTCAGGCCCGCCGAACGTCCGCCGCGTCGCGCCATCGCGACCCCCTCCCGCAAAGCGCAATCCAGGGTGACGATGCGGAGGGCTCTGCGAAAAGTAAATGTGAGGCCAAGCCTTTCCCCGGTCCGCAAACACGCGCGGGCGTGGCATTGTCGCGGGGATGACACAGCGACTCGACAAGCGCCCCGAAGGGACACCCCGCGGCCCCGCCACCTTCACGGCCTTCGGCCTCGCGGCGGAGGCCGAACGGCTAGCGCCGGGCCTCTACGTGGTGGCGACCCCGATCGGAAACCTTCGCGACGTCACCTTCCGCGCCCTGGCGACCCTCGCCGCCGCCGACGCGGTTCTGGCCGAGGATACCCGCGTCACCCGCACGCTGCTGATGCATTACGGGATCACGACGCCGCTGCTCTCCTATCACGAGCACTCGAACGAGGCCGTGCGCGAGCGGATGGTGATGCGGCTCAAGGCGGGGGAGACCCTGGCGCTCGTCTCCGATGCCGGCACGCCGCTGGTCTCCGATCCCGGCTTCAAGCTCGTCCAGGCGGCCATCGCCGCGGGCATCGCCGTGACGCCGATTCCCGGCCCCTCGGCGGTGATGACGGCCATCGTCGCCGCCGGCCTGCCCACCGACCGCTTCTTCTTCGAGGGCTTCCTGCCGCAGAAATCCGGCGCCCGGCGGGCCCGCCTGGAGGCGCTGGCGGCGATCCCCGGCACGCTGGTGGTGTTCGAGTCCCCCCATCGCCTTCCCGAGATGCTGGCGGATGCCGCCGAAGTGCTCGGGGGCGAGCGGCCCGCCGCGGTCGCGCGCGAACTGACCAAGCTCTACGAAACCATCCGCCGCGACAGCCTCGGCGGTCTCGCCGCGGCCTTCGCGCAGGAGGGGCCGCCCAAGGGCGAGGTCGTGGTGGTGATCGGGACCGCGCCCGAGGATGCGGTGGCACGGGAGGCCGATGCCGGGCTGGACGCGCGCATCGAGGCGGCGCTCGCCCGCCACTCGATCAAGGATGCCGCCGCACTCGTCGCCGACGAGACCGGCCAGCCCAAGCGGGTCGTCTATGCCCGCGCCCTCGCGCTCGCCCGCCGCGCGGATGAAGACCCCTCCGCCTGATCCGGCGCATCGGCGCCGGGCTACCCATGGCCGCGGCCTCTCGGCCGAGACGCTGGCCCTGCTGGCGCTGATGCTGAAGGGCTATCGCCCGCTGGCGCGGCGCTTCGCGGCGGCCGGCGGCGAGATCGACTTGATCGTCCGGCGCGGGCGCACGGTCGCCTTCGTGGAGGTGAAGGCGCGCCCCACCTTCGAGGCTGCCGCCGTGGCCATCGATGCCCACAAGCGCGCGCGGATGTCCCGGGCCGCGCGCGCATGGCTCGCGCGCCGGCCGCTTGCGGCGGACCTCACGTTGCGGGCGGATGCGGTGTTCGTGGCGCCGCGGCGCTGGCCGCGCCACCTGCCGAACGCCTTCGAACTCGAAGGCTTCTGACGCCGTGCAGGTTCGGGGCTCAGCCCTGTGCGCGCTCGATGGCGGCGATCAGGGTGCGCTTGAGATCGGCCTGGCTGAAGGGCTTCTGCACCACCGGCCGGTCGCGGAACGGCTCGCGGATTCCCGCCCCGCCGTAGCCCGTCGAGAAGACGATGGGTAGCTGGCGCTCGGCGATAATTTCGGCCACCGGATAGATCGGCTCGCCCGCGACGTTCACGTCGAGGATGGCGACCGTGAAGCTCTCGCTGCGCGCCATTTCGAGGGCGGTGGCGAGACGCGCCGCCGGGCCGACGATCTCGCAGCCGAAATCGAGCAGCATGTCTTCGAGCAGCATGGAGATCGCTGCCTCGTCCTCGACGACCAGCACGCGGGCGCCGGACAGACGATCCTCGTTCGAATCCACAGTCACGCCGGGTCGTCTTCCCTATCGATCCGTTCCCGATCCGGAACGCTGTCTCTGGTGGGCCGATCATATCCTCGGCGCCCCGGACGGCGAGCGCCCGATACCTTCAGAAATGAAGTGCACGCCCGGAAAAACGCTGCCCGGTCTCGGAGCCGTCGCCCGTAAAGCTGAGCGTGTCAAGCGCCCGGACGGCTCGCCCGTGCTATGCTGGCAGAGCCAATGTTATTCCGCAAAACATTTCCCCACCACTGTCGCGAACGAGCCGCATTTCGCGGGCCGCCCGGTGCCGGCGCCGGCCTGAGCCGGCGCGGGCTTTTGGCGGCCGCCGCCGCGATGGCTCCGGCGCTGGGCCGGGCCGAGAGCGGCCGTCCGCTCGTGGTCGGTTCGAAGAGCGACACGGAGGGCGTTCTCCTCGGCAACCTGATCGCGCTCGTGCTCGAAGGGCTCGGCCTGCCCCTCACCCGCCGCCTCGGGCTCGGCCCGACGCTGATCGTCCGCTCGGCCCTGCTCGCGGGGGAGATCGACCTCTATCCCGAATATACCGGCAACGTCGCCTTCTTCTCCGGCACCGAGACCGACCCGGGCTGGAAGACGGGCGATGGTGCCTACGCGGCGGCCCTGCGGCTCGACGCCGCGCGGGGGCTCGTCTGGCTCGGGCGGGCGCCGGCCAACAACACATGGCTCATCGCGGTGCAGGGCCGACTCGCGCGGGAGCGGGGCCTCGCGACGATGGCGGATTTCGCGGCCGCCGTGCGGGACGACATCATCCGGCTCGCCGCCTCGACCGAGTTCGTGGAGAGCCCCGCCGCGCTGCCCTCCTTCGAGGCCGCCTACGGCTTCACCCTGCCGGTGAGCCGCATCGTCAGCCTGCCCGGCGGCGACACCGCCGTCACCGCGCGCGCCGCGGCGGAGGGCATCAGCGGCATCAATGCCGGCATGGTCTACGGCACGGACGGGGCGCTCGCCGCCCTCGATCTGGCGGTGATGAGCGATCCCAAGGGGGCGCAGATCGTCTACGAGCCCGCCCCGGTGATCCGCGCCGCGACACTGGAGCGCCATCCGCAGATCCGCGCCGCGCTCGATCCCGTCTTCGGCAGGCTCGATGCCGAGACCCTTCGGCGCCTCAATGCGGCGATCACCGTCGAGGGGCGCGTCGCCGCCTCCGTCGCGGCGGAATGGCTCGGGCGGAAGGCGGACCACCGGTGAGGAAGCGGATCGCTCTCGGACTGGCAGGCGCGGCCGTCTTTCCGGCTCTCCTCGCAGGCCTGCCGCTGATGCATCTCGCGCCGAACCGGCTGGTGACCGGCGCGGCCATCGACGCCCCGAGCACCCTCGGTCCCATGCTCTGGCCGGTCGCCGCCCTGGCGGCGATCGGGCTCGGCCTGCTGGCGGGAGGCCGCGGCCGGCTCGCTGCTGCCGTCGCCGGTCTGGCCTGCCTCGGCGCCTTCGCGCTGCTGCTCGCGGGTCTCGGGCACGGCGGCGCCGCCTGGATCGCCGGCCAGCCGCCCGCGGCGCGAGCGCGGCTCGCGGCCGGGGCGTGGATCGGCGCGAGCCTTCTCGCCGCCGCCGTGCCGCTCGCCGCCCGGCGCGTCGATCCGTCGGCGGGTGGCCCGCTCGGTGCACTCGCCCTGGCGGCGGCGGTGCTGGGCCTCTGGCTCGCGGGCCGTCTCAACGCGCTCTCGGTCGTGGTGGAGTTCCGGGCCCGGCGCGACGAACTCGCCGCGGCGCTCCTCGACCATCTCACCCTCGCCCTTGGCGCCTTGGCTCTGGCCGCCCTCGTCACCGGAGCGCTCGCGCTGTGGCGGCGCGGGCGCGGCCTTGTCGATCTGACCGTCAGCGGGTTGCAGGTCGTGCCCGCCGTCGCGCTGCTGGGCGGCCTCGTGGCCGCAGCCTCGGCCCTGCTCTCCGCCGCCCCGGCCCTGCGGAGCTACGGCCTCTCGGCGCTCGGCACGGTGCCGGCCCTCGTCGGGATCGCCGCCTACCTGTTGCTGCCGCTCTGGCGTGGGCTCCAGGGCGCCCTGCGCGCGCCGGACGCCGCCAGCCTCGACGCCGCCCGGGCGCTCGGCCTCACGCCGCGCCAGATCCTCACCGGCCTGCGCCTGCCGCTGGGTGCCTCGGTCCTGCTCGGGGGCGTGCGCGTGGCCGCGGTGCAGGCGCTCGGCCTCGCGACCCTCGGCGCCCTGGTCGGTGCGGGCGGGCTCGGCACCCTCGTCTTCGACGGCATGGCGCAGTTCGCGCCGGACCTGATCCTGCTCGGTGCCCTGCCGGTGATCGCCCTCTCGCTCGCCGCCGAGCGCGCCCTGAGCGGCCTGGAGGCGGCGGCCCGCCGCCGCTGGCCGTCATGAGGCGGCTCGCACCAGCCCTGGGGCCGCTCCTCCTCGGGCTCGCGCTCGCGGCGGCTTGCCATCCGGCCGCGGCGGGCCTCCTGGGCGGCGGAGGCGCGAACCGGCCCCTCTCGCTCGCCCGGCTGTCCGACCTCGCGCTCAACCATCTGGCTCTCGCGGCAAGCGGCTTCGCCCTCGTCGCCTGCCTAGGGTTGGGGCTCGGGCTGGTCGTGACCCGCTCGCGCTTCACGGCCCTGCGCGGCGGCATCGATACGCTGGCCGCTTTCGCACAGGCCGTGCCGCCGGTGGTCGTCGTGGCGCTGGCGCTGCCGATCCTGGGCTTCGGCGGGCCGCCGACCCTCCTGGCGCTTGCCGCCTACGGCATCATGCCGACCCTGCGCGGCACCGTCGGCGCCCTCGAATCGGTCTCGCCCGAGGCCCGCGAGGCGGCCCGCGCCGTCGGGCTCACGCCGGGTCAGGTTCTGCGGCAGGTCGAGCTGCCGCTCGCCGCTCCCGGCCTGATCGAGACCCTGCGCACCGCCTTCGTGCTCGCGGTCGCGGTGACGGCGGTGGGCGCGCTCGCCGGCGCCTCGACGCTCGGAACGCCCATCGTCGCCGGGCTGCAGAACCAGAACGTCGTCGCGATGTTTCAGGGCGCCGCGGCGGCGGCAGCGCTCGCCTTCCTCGGCGACGCGCTCCTGCTCGCGGCCGGCGGGCTCGCGCGGCGCGACGCGGCCTGAGACGGCGTCACTTGTCGAGAAACTCGACCTTCGCGCCCTTCGCCGTATGGCTCGCGAGGTCCCGCGCGTCCCAATTGGTCAGGCGGATGCAGCCGTGCGACTCCGTCTTGCCGACCTTCTCCGGGTCCGGGGTGCCGTGGATGCCGTAGGAGGGGATCGAGAGATCGATCCAGACGAGGCCGACGGGGTTGTTCGGTCCCGGATGAATCGAGAACTTCTTCTTCGCCGTCACGCCCTCGAAGCGGTATTTCGGGTTGTAGGTGTACCAGGGGTCGAAGGCGACCGCCTTCACCTTGGCCGACCCGTCCGGCGCGGGCTTCTCCGAACTGCCGATCGAGGCAGGGTAATCCGCCGTCAGCTTTCCGTCCTCGGCGAAGGCGCGCACGCGCTTGGTCCGCTTGTCGACCTCGATGCGGCTGACCTTCGGCGCCAGCGGCGCGCCCTCGACCTTGCCCTCGCCCAGCGGCGGCACCGCCGCCACGATCAGGCTGCCGCCCGCCTTGTCGAGGGGCACGTTCGGGTTGAGGGCGGAGAGCAGGTCGCGCTGCATGTGGAAGCGCTCGGCCAGCATTTCGCGGGTGTTCGTGTAGCGCATCGGCCCGACATCGGCCTGTTCCTGCATCTTGGCCGGCATCTTCTCGACGAAGGGGCCTTTCACGTCCTCTTCCGTGATGGTGTAGCTCGTCACGACCGGATCGGGGCTCGTGGCCTGAAGCCGGTCGAACAGCTCGCGGGTGAGCCGGTCCGAGGCCGGCAGACCTTGCGCGGCGGCAAAGGCCGCGAGCGCGCCGCGCAGGTTCTCGCCGTCGCGCCCGTCGATGGCGCCGGGGGAGAAGCGGGCGCGGTCGAGCAGCACCTGCACCTTCACCAAGAGCGGATCGGGCTTCTTCGAGGCCTCCGCCCGGTCGGCCGCCTTCTTCGCCTTCTTGCCGGACCCCTTTTCCGGCTTGGGCGCCTCCTGAGGCTCGCGGAAGGTCGCGCCATTGATGGCGTCGCGGGTCAGGGCCGGCGCCGGCTCTTCCGCGGCCGACGCGGCGACCGCGCTGACAAGACCGAGCGCCGTCAGCGCTCCCCGCATCCACGCCCGTCCCATCGCCCGCCCGCGCTCCCGATCCTTGAAGGGAAGAAAAGCCGCAAGCGCAGGCCGCCGTTCCTCCGCCGGAGCGGTTTTTATGAAGGCGCGGGAAAGGCTTCGGGCTCGATCACTGGCAGAGACGGTGCCCGGCGTTGCGCTCGCGCAGATCGAGATGAAGGTGGTTGCCGTGGGCTGCGTCGCTGCCCGGTCCCAGCACGGTGCGGAAGAAGCCGCAGGCGCTCGCCCGCACCCTGTCCAGGAAGGCGGCCTCCGGGCTGCCGGCGGGCGACGCGGTGACCTTCAGGCTCGCGCGCTTGGCGAAACCGTACCCCATCACGTCGATGGCGTTGGCGAAGCTGTGCTCGCTGAGCTTCGCGTCCGTGTCGTGGTTCTGGCCGCGGCAGACATAGGTGCCGCCCAGGCTCAGGCTCTTGAGGCCGTCGTCCAGTGTCTCGCGCGCGGCGACTTGCACCTCCGTCGTCCAGCGGGCCAGGGCCTCCGCCGCCCGGCAGCTCAGCGTCGCGGCGGGCTCCAGCGCGACACCGTCCGCGAGGGCCGTGACGCTCAGGGGGCGCGGCGCGCTGCACTGGCCGTTGCCGAGGGGGGCCATCGCCTCGAAGCGCGCCCCGAGCCGCTCCAGGCGCCGCAGGCAGGCGGTGTCGTCCGGGGCGGACACTTTCAGCGCGAGCGCCGCCTCCCCCGACAGTTCCGGCGGGCGCGCCGGCGGCAGGGGCGTCTCCGGCTGGGCGGCGGGCGCGTCCTTCGCCTCCTTCGTACCCTGGTCGGCGGCATCCTCGGTCGCCTGCTTCGGTGCGTCCCTGGACGCACCCTTGGGCGCCTCTCTGGGCGGCCCCTCGGCCTTCGCGTCCGAGCCGCCGGCCAGTTCCGGCGGGCGCTCCGGCGGCAGCGGCGTCACCTGCGGCGCGGGGGCAACGAGGTCGTTGGGACGCGCGGGCGGAGCCGGGGGCGGCAGCGGCACGGTCGCGGCCGGCGGCGTCCTGGCCGGCTCCGCTCCGGCCGGGGCGAGCGCGAGGCCGATCCCGACACCGAGCAGGCGGGCGAGGCTGAGAGGCGACATGCCACGATGATCCTCGCTTGCTCGGCCAAAGCCCGAGTCCCGCTCCGTCTTCCGCCGCGCGCGCCCGTCGGGCAAGGACGCGGAGGCAACGCCGGGCGAAATCCCGGCGCCGTTCGCGCCGCGCGCTCCGTCACTTTGCGCGGCCCGGCCCGCAAACCTATGTTCAGCCTCGATTGCACGACGCAGGCCGAAGGCACCGCATGACCGCCGACACCGCACGCGACCTCCTCGAACCGTCCGGCGCCGCCGGCCCGGCGGCGAACCCCTTCGACGCGCCCGCGTGGCCGACGCCCTTCGGCCTGCCGCCCTTCGAGGCGATCCGGCCCGAGCACTACGTGCCGGCCTTCGCCTCCGCCCTGAAGGCACACGAGGCGGAGATCGCGTCCATCGCCGGGAATGCCGAGGGGCCGAGCTTTGCCAACACCGTGGCGGCGATGGAGCGCGCGGGGCGGGCGCTCGACCGGGTCGCCAACGTGTTCTTCAACCTGACCGGCAGCGATACCAGCCCCGAATTGCAGGCGATCGAGCGGGCGGTGGCTCCGCAGCTCGCCCGGCACGGGAGCGCCATCACCTTGAACCCGCAGCTCTGGTCCCGGCTCTCGGCCATCGACGCCGACGCGGAAGACCTGGGCGCCGAGGAGCGGCGGGTGCTCGACCGTTACCGCAGCCGCTTCCGCCGGGCCGGCGCCGACCTCGCGCCGGAGGCGAAAGCCCGCCTCGCCGAGATCGCCACCCGGCTCGCCGAACTCGGCACGCAGTTCAGTCAGAACGTGCTCGCCGACGAGCGCGGCTTCGTGCTGCCGCTGGCGGGCGAGGAGGATCTGGCCGGCCTGCCGCACTTCCTGCGCGACGCCGCAGCCGGAGCCGCCGCGGCGCGGGGAGACGGGCACGGCCACGTCATCACCCTGTCCCGCTCGCTGATCGAGCCGTTCCTCGTCTTCTCGACCCGGCGGGACCTGCGCGAGCGGGCCTATCAGGCCTGGATCCGGCGCGGCGAGAACGGGGACGAGAGCGACAACCGCGCCATCGTCTCCGAGATCGTGCGCCTGCGGGCCGAGCGGGCGCGGCTGCTCGGCTTCGAGAGCTTTGCGCATCTCAAGCTCGACGATGCCATGGCCGGCTCGCCCGACGCCGCGATGGAGCTCCTGCGCAACGTCTGGAAGCCGGCGCTTCAGCGCGCGGCCGCCGAGCGCGAGGCGCTTCAGGCGCTGGTGCGGGCGGAGGGCCACGACTTCGCCCTCGGCGCCCACGACTGGCGCCACTACTCGGAAAAGCTCCGGCGGGCCGAGCACGACCTCGATGAATCCGAGATCAAGCCGTATCTGCCGCTCGAGGGCATGATCGAGGCCGCCTTCGACACCGCCTCGCGCCTGTTCGGGCTGCGCTTCGAGGAGGTCGTGGACGTTCCGCGCTATCATCCGGACGTGCGGAGCTGGATCGTGCGCGACGCCGACGGATCGCAGATCGGCCTGTTCCTCGGCGACTACTTCGCCCGACCCTCGAAGCGCTCCGGCGCCTGGATGAGCGCCTTCCGCTCGCAGGAGCGGCTGAACGGCGAGATCCGGCCGATCATCGTCAACGTCATGAACTTCGCCCGCGCCCCGCGGGGCGAACCGACGCTCCTCTCCTTCGACGACGCGCGCACCCTGTTCCACGAGTTCGGCCACGCCCTGCACGGCCTTCTCTCCGACGTGACCTATCCGCTGCTCTCGGGCACCGCGGTCTCGCGTGACTTCGTGGAGTTGCCCTCGCAGCTCTACGAGCACTGGCTTCAGCAGCCGGAGGTGCTGCGCGCCCATGCCCGCCACGTGCGGACCGGCGAGCCGATGCCGGCCGCGCTGCTGGAGCGCTTGCTGGCCGCCGCGAACTTCAACCAAGGTTTCGCCACCGTCGAGTACGCGGCCTCCGCCATCGTCGACATGACGCTGCACCTCTCGGCGGCCGGCGAGGACGGGCTCGACGTCGTCGCCTTCGAGGCGGATGCGCTGCGGCGCATCGCCATGCCGGCGGAGATCGCGGCGCGCCACCGGTCGCCGCACTTCGCGCACATCTTCTCCAGCGACGGCTACGCCGCCGGCTATTACAGCTATCTCTGGTCGGAGGTGCTCGATGCCGACGCCTTCGACGCCTTCCGCGAGGTGGGCGACATCTTCCACCCGGAGACGGCGCAACGTCTGCGCCGCATGATCTACGGCGCGGGCAACCTGCGCGACGCGCGAGAGGCCTACACCGCTTTCCGGGGCCGCCTGCCGAGCATCGAGCCACTGCTGAAGAAGCGTGGGCTCGCCGCTTAGGGGCGCTCGGTCGAAACGGGTCAGGCGGCTTGCTTGATGCCGCCGCGCAGCGACAGGTCGATCGGGCCGTCGAGGACAGGCAGCGGACGGGCCTGACGGTTCGACTGCCGCGCGTAATGGGCCCGGAGCAGTGTGGTCCGGTCGCGCAGATGCGCCTCGACCCGTCCGTTCATCCGGGCGACGAGGCCGGTCAGGGCGTCGAAACCTGCGGTGAGGGCATGGACGGTCGCGCCCATGCCGGAGGCGGCCATGTCGGCCGGCTTACGAAGAATGCTCATCTGGGACCGTTGGTGAGGGGAATCTGGGTCCGCAGATAGAGCCGAAACCGAAGCGTCAGCCGCGGCCGAACGCAGCAATCGATGCCGGGAACCGAGTGAAGACGGCGATCTTGTATGCAGTTACACTGGATACAGCGCTGTCCGGTCAACGATGGATCTGTCGCGACCGCGCAAACGATTGCCGAGGCCTCATCATCCCGAGCGCCGGGACTTTTATCACCGCATCGGCCGATCGGTGCGTGTGCCGTGCGGGACCGCACCGGACACGATGGCTTGTCGTCCGAGCGAAGCCGGGACGGTGCCGGTGGAGGCCGTGAAAGACCGCCACCGGCACCGCCCCCGGCAAAGAGAACCGCTTAGAACAGCCCGTCGATCTGACCGTTGGCGTCGAGCCGGATCGTGTCCGCCGCCGGCACCTTGGGCAGGCCGGGCATGGTCATGATCTCACCGCAGATCACCACGACGAAGCCGGCGCCCGCCGAGAGGCGCACGTCGCGCACCGAGACGAGGTGGCCCGACGGCGCGCCGATCAGGGTCGGATCGGTCGAGAACGAGTATTGCGTCTTGGCCATGCAGATCGGCAGACCGCCGTAGCCGTCCTTCTCGAAGCCGGCGAGCTTGGTCGCGGCCTTCGATTCGATCTGGATGTCGGCCGCGCCGTAGAGCTTGGTCGCGATCGCCTTGATCTTGTCGGTGAGCTTCGTCTCGGTCTCGTAGGCGAAGCTCAGCGGCTGCTGCTCGCCCTCGGCGAGCTTGACCACGGCCTGGGCCAGTTCCTCGGCGCCCGCGCCGCCCTCGGCCCAGTGCTTGCAGGTGATGGCCTCGACCTGAAGACGATCGCGGCACAGCTCCTTCAACTTCGCGTGCTCGGCGTCGGTATCCTGGAAGAAGTGGTTCACCCCGACTACGACCGGCAGGCCGAAGCTCCGCACGTTCTTCACGTGGCGCTCGAGGTTGGCGAAGCCCTTCTCCAGCGCACCGAGGTTCTCAGCCTGGAGGTCCTTCTTGTTGACGCCGCCATGCATCTTGAGGGCGCGGACGGTGGCGACGATCACAACCGCCGAAGGCTTGAGGCCGGTCTGGCGGCACTTGATGTCGATGAACTTCTCCGCGCCGAGATCGGCGCCGAAGCCGGCTTCCGTTACGGTGTAGTCGGCGAGCCGCAGACCGGTGCGGGTGGCGATCACCGAGTTGCAGCCGTGCGCGATGTTGGCGAAGGGGCCGCCGTGAATGAGGGCCGGGTTGCCCTCCAGCGTCTGCACGAGGTTCGGCTGGAGCGCGTCCTTGAGCAGCACGGTCATGGCGCCGGTCGCCTTCACCTCGGCCAGGGTCACCGGCTTGCGGTCGCGGGTCTCGGCGATGACGATGCGGCCGAGCCGCTGCTCCAGATCCGCCAGATCCTTGGCGAGGCAGAACACCGCCATGACCTCGGAGGCGACGGTGATGTCGAAACCGTCCTCGCGCGGGAAACCGTTGGCGACGCCGCCGAGCGACTGGTTGATGGCGCGCAGGGCCCGGTCGTTCATGTCGACCACGCGGCGCCAGTGGATGCGCCGCACGTCGATGTTGAGCTCGTTGGCCCAGTAGATGTGGTTGTCGATCAGCGCCGCGGCGAGCGAGTGCGCCGAAGTGATGGCGTGGAAGTCGCCGGTGAAGTGCAGGTTGATCTGCTCCATCGGCACGACCTGCGCCTTGCCGCCGCCGGCCGCCCCGCCCTTCATGCCGAAGCAGGGGCCGAGCGAGGGCTCGCGCAGGCACATCACGGCCTTCTTGCCGATGCGGTTGAGCGCGTCGCCGAGTCCCACCGTCGTGGTGGTCTTGCCCTCGCCCGCGGGCGTCGGCGAGATCGCGGTGACGAGCACCAGCTTGCCCTCGGGCTTGCCCTCCAGCGACTTGATGAAGTCGTGGTCGATCTTGGCGATGTGCTTGCCGTAATTGTGCAGGGCCTCGTCGGGTATGCCGAGCTTCTCGGCGACTTCGGCGATCGGCTTCAGCGTCGCCGCGCGGGCAATCTCGATGTCTGAGGGCATTTCTCTCACCGTCGTTTCTTGTCACCCGGGCTCCGGGCCCGTCGCACGGCCAGCGAACCGGGCCCGGCCATCGTCGCGCCGGGCAGGCTCTCTTGCGAGCCGAACCTCCCGCTCTGGCGCCGGGCGCCTCAGCGTAGTGGTCCGGCCACGATTTACCGATCTTCGCATTGTGAGCGAAACGGTGGGGAATTGCCTCTCGGATTTTTTTGATCCGCACCGTGAAGTTTTTGAGAGGACGAACGGCGCGCGATCCTCCGTCAGAACGGATCAGCCGGTCATCGCGGTTGCGGTGTAGCCCGCCTGGGTGAGCGCCTGGGCCACGTCGAGGCTCTGGGCGCGGGTCGTCGCGGTGACGCGGCCGTGCTCGACATCGACCGCGACCTCCGCATCCGGGTCGAGGCGGCGGATCGTGCGGCGCACGGCCTCCGCGCAGCCCTGGCAAGTCATCCCCTCCACGCGCATCGTCAGTTCGATCGGGTCCTGGTCCATCGCAGCACCTCCTACTCTCCGGTCGCGTGCCATCTGGCTCCGGGCGGGCCTCCGGCAAGGCAGCCTCGGAGCGCCGGCCTTCGGAGACGGAATGCACGGGGAGAAAGCGGGCCCCCGGCTTGCGGCGGAGAGCCGGCTCGGCGACATTATGGTTACGACGAGCCGAAGGCGTCACCGAACGCCGCCCGGCGCGTTGTCGCCACACGCTCCGCGGGTTCTCTCCCGCTTCGTGCGACGGAACCCCGGCCCCGGCCGCCAGAAAGAAACGCGTCGACCGCCGGTGAAGACACCGAAAGCCCGTACGATCCGCCCGCGCGGCACCCCGTGGATCCTCGGCCTCATCGGCATCCTGATCCTCGTTCCGCTGGCCCTCGTCGCGCCGCTCGCCGCGGCGGTCGCCGTGTCGTGCCTCGCGATCGTCGGGGGCTTGCTGCTGTGGCGCCGCCTGTCGGCCATCGCCGCCGCCCAGGAGGTCGCCTCCCGGGAGATCGGCGTGATCTCCCAGCGCCTCGTGAAGCTCGAAGCGGTCGCGGCAGCCCTGGTCCAGGGGCGCGGTCAGGCCGAGCCGCCCGCCCCTTCCACCGCCCCGGCTCTCGAAGCGCTCGACGCGCGGCTGAACGCGGGCATCGAGGAGGTCACGGCCGAGATCGGCATCCTCAGCGGCATCGTGCGGGAGCTGGCAGCCGTGGTGGCCGCGCAGGATGCGGACATCGCCGGCCTCAAGGCGCCCCGCCCTGCCCCGGCCCCGGCGCGTCCGACCGAGACCGTGGCCGAGACGGTCGCCGAGACGATCCAGCCGGTGCCGCTGCCGGCCGCCTCCGTTCTCCCGAATCCCGAGCCGGTTGCGCCACCCATGCGGCTCGTGCCGCGCACGGCCCCGCCCGCCACCCGCGCGCCCGATCCGCTTCTCGGCATCGGCGACGAGCGCTCCCTGATCGACGCCTTCGACGGCGAAGGCCTCGAAGTCTACCTGCAGCCGGTGGTGACCCTGCCGCAGCGCAAGGTCGTGGCCTACGAGGCACTGGCGCGGCTCAAGATCGGCGAGGCGGTGCTGGCACCCGAGAGCTTCCTGCCCGTGCTGGAGCGGCACGGCCGCACCACCGCGCTCGACCGGCGCATGCTCCAGCGCGTGGCCACCATCGCGCGCCATCTCCAGGGGCGCGGCAGCCCCGCCGCGGTCAGCTACAGCCTGACGCCGCACTCGCTCTACGAGCCAGGCTTCCTGCGCTCCCTCGGGCGCCTCGTCAGCGAGGGACCGGAACTCGCCGGCCGCGTGGTGATCGCCCTGCCGCAGGTGAGCTGGCGCAACCTCGACGCCGAGCAGGCCTCCCTGCTGGCGAGCCTGCGCGGGCGGATCGGGTTCGTGATGGATCGGCCGATCGATCTGCGCTTCGATCCGACCGCCCTGGCCGAGCGCGGCATCGCCCAGGTGAAGGTGACGGCAGCGATGCTGCTGCGACCGCTCGACCGCACGGCGATGCCGGACATCGCCCTGGAGGATCTGGTCTCCTCCCTCGCCCGGGCCGGTATCCGGCTCGTGGCGACCGGCGTCGAGACGGAATCGGAGGTGCCCGACCTGATCGATCTCGACGTGCCGCTGGCCCAGGGCGCGATCTTCGCGCCGCCCCGCGCCGTACGGTCCGAGGTGCTCTCCACCCCGTCCGACAACGCGCCGCCGCTGCCGCCCTCCCCCGATCCGCCGCCGAGTCCACCGCCGCAGCGCCGCCCCTTCCGGGATTTCCTGCGCCGGGCGGGGTGAGACGCGGGCCACTCAGGGCGTCGCTTCAGGCCTTGGCCGCCTCTCGCTCCAGGCGCCGTCGCAACCGGGTGGCGCCGTAGACCTGGGCCAGACGTCGGCGCGCCGCGTGGACCGGCGGGGCCTCGCGCTCGACGCGGGCGGCGGCGATCACGAGAAGCGTCGTCGCGACGGAGTGATGAAGCCGTCCCCGCGCGTGGGCGCGGTCGAGGGCGTCGCCGGATGTGCGATCCGGCGGCAGATCGATGCTCGCCATGGTCCAGCCCCTGCGAGATCCTCTGTCGGGATCCCGCCTCCTTCTTCGGAGAGGAGAGTGACGGCTTTTCGTACGCCCGATGGCCGGAAGACGGCAGCTTGGCCGTAAGTGGGACCTCAGGCGAACAGGGCGTCGATCGCGTCCTGGGCCGTGGCCGGGCCGCCCTTCTGCGGACCGTTCAGCAGAAGCGACTCGTTGCGCGCCCGGCGATCGACCTCCAGCTCGTCGATGCCGCTGGCGTCGCGGGCCTTGACGGCGGAGCTGAACCGCGCCAGCCGGCCTTCGAGCTGGCTCATCGCCTCCGCGACCTTGCCGATGCGCTGGCCCGTGATGTCCTGGAAGGCGCAGGCCTCGAAGATGTCGTAGATCCTGGCTTCCACCGCCGCGCGGTAGCCCGGGCCGTCGGGCAGGCCGAGGATGGTCTCGGCCGCGCCCATGATCGAGTCCGTCGCGCCGGCGGTCGCCGCGACCACCTCGCTGAGCTCCTCGTGGACCATCGGCAGGCGGTCGCGGGTCAGCTCGTTGGCCCGCAGCAGCGCGATCGCGTCCCGCAGGTTCGAGATGTAGTCGGCGATGTCGAGGAGTTCCTTGACCATCACCGAAGGGCTGGAGGTCTGCGACCGGGCGTCGCGTGCCGATGCCGTCGATCTCATGGATGATCTCTCGAGGGATCTTTCGTGTCTCGGGCTTGCGGTGGCGCATTCCGCGCTCCCCCCGGCGGAGGGCCGCCCCGTTCGGGCGGCCGCACCGGAGGCGAGCCGGAGGTCAGGCTCCGCAGACGGCCTCGATCTTCGACTTGAGCGTCGCGGCGTTGAACGGCTTGACGATGTAGTTGTTCACGCCGGCCTTCTTGGCGGCGATGACGTTCTCGGTCTTCGACTCGGCGGTGACCATGATGAACGGCGTGGTGCGCAGGCCCTCGTCGGCGCGCACGTGGCGCAGCAACTCGTAGCCCGTCATCGGCTCCATGTTCCAGTCGGAGATGACGAGGCCGTACTTGCGGCCCTTCAGGCGGGCGAGCGCCGCCGTTCCGTCGGAGGCATCGTCCACGTCCTCGAAGCCGAGCTGCTTGAGGAGGTTGCGGATGATGCGCACCATGGTTTGGTAGTCATCGACCACCAGGATAGGCATGCTGAGGTCGAGGGCCATGTGAAACGAGCTCCGGTTGTCCCTGGTCGGTGCTGGGGGCGCACCGTCCTCTGACGCGAACGCGGTCGCGTCGGCGAGCGAGGACGGCGCTGCCTTCCGTCCCCGGGACCATAGTTCGGAGCGACTTGCGAAGCGGTTAATCGCGCGGACCGCGAAACCGTGACGTGCGCGCAGGCCGGGCCCTTCGCTTGACCGGGGAAGCCGATTTCGCCAAGTCTCCGCCCGCGCGGCCCGTCTCCGCCCACGCGGCGGGATCGGACGCACCCGCCCTGCCCCTTCAAGCCTCGCAGTGATCCGATCGCAGGAGCCGATGCCGTCAGGCGATGAGTACGCCGCGCCGCCCGAGCGGACCGATCCCGCCGCGCGCAGGCCGTTCGCGATCTGCCGCGAGGACGACGCGGTGCCGGCTTCCCTGGCGGGCGCCGTCGCGGCCCTGGGCAATTTCGACGGTGTGCATCGCGGCCACCGCGCGCTGATCGAGGCCGTGCGCCGGGAAGCGGGCACGCATCCCGCCGCCGTGCTGACCTTCGAGCCGCATCCGCGCGCCTTCTTCGCACCCGATCAGCCGATGTTCCGTCTCACCGGCCCGCGGGCCAAGGAGATCGTCTTCGCGCGGCTCGGTCTCGACGGGCTGATCGTGCGCCGCTTCGATCGCGCGCTTGCCGGCACCAGCGCCCGGGACTTCGTGGAGAGCTGCCTTCGCGATGATCTCGGCCTGTCCGGCGTGGTGATCGGCCACGATTTCCATTTCGGCCGCGGCCGCGAGGGCTCGCCGGGCGTGCTGGCCGATCTCTGCGCGCAGGCGGGGCTTGCCTGCCGCATCGTTCCTGCGGTCTCGGCGGAGCCCGGCGACGCGCCGATCTCATCGAGCGCGATCCGGGCGGCGCTGGCGGCGGGCGACGTGGCACGGGCCAACGCCCTGCTCGGCTACCGCTGGTTCGTGCTGGCGCAGGTGCGCCACGGGGACAAGCGCGGGCGCACCCTCGGTTATCCGACCGCCAACCTCGCCCTCGATGCCTGCGGACTGGCGCACGGCATCTACGCGGTGCGGGTGCGCCTGCCCGACGGCAGCCTGCACGATGGCGTGGCGAGCTACGGCCGCCGCCCGACCTTCGACGACGGGGCGCCGCTCCTCGAAGTACACCTGTTCGATTTCTCGGGCGATCTCTACGGACAGGAGGTCGCGGTCGAACTGCTTACCTACCTGCGCGGCGAGGAAAAGTTTTCAAGCGCCGAGGCGCTGGTCGCGCAGATGGATGTGGATTCCGCCCGTGCGCGGGCGGCGATCGGGTTGGATCGCGCGGCGTCGATGCTGGGATAAGCCCGCGCCACGGTCCTGGCGAAGCGCCGATCGAGTTCCCGGACCGTTTCGATCCTGCGCCGAGGCTCGGCCACGAAGAACGGCACGTTTAAGCCTGCCGCTGCATCCGAATGATTGCTGCAGAGTCTTCGTCCTGGCGAGGCGAAGTCGTGGCACCTCAGGGCTGCGAACCCTTTGGAGAAGTCGCGCCCTGGATCGCTTCGGCTCCGACTCGCGATGACGGCATCTGCCAGAATCCGAAGCGACCGTTTGAAAATGATGCGGCGCTCAGCAGGACGTTGAAACATTCGGCGAGGAACCAATCGGAACGGCCGGGCGCAGACCCATCCACTGACGACGGCGACGGACGCCGCCGTCAGCGGTCTCTTCGAACCGACCCGCGTCAGAGCATGCTGGGCAGGATGCGATCCGGCGGGCGGTGGCCGTCCATGAAGGTCTTGATGTTGATGATGACCTTCTCGCCCATGTCGGTGCGGCTCTCGTGCGTGGCCGAGCCCATATGCGGCAGCAGCACCACCTTGCCCGAGCGGGCGAGCCGCACGAGGCGCGGGCTCACCGCCGGCTCCTGCTCGAACACGTCGAGGCCGGCCGCCGAAATCTCGCCGGCCTCGATGAGCCGCGCCAGGGCGTTCTCGTCGATGACTTCGCCGCGGGCGGTGTTGACTACGATCGATTCCGGCCTGAGCAGCTTGAGCCGGCGGGCGGAGAGCAGATGGTAGGTCGCGGGCGTGTGCGGGCAGTTCACGGAGACGATGTCGACCCGCGCCAGCATCTGGTCGAGGGATTCCCAGTAGGTCGCGTCGAGCGATTCCTCGATCGAGGAGGGCACCCGGCGGCGGTTGTGATAGTGGATCGAGAGGCCGAAGGCCTTGGCGCGGCGGGCCAGCGCCTGGCCGATGCGGCCCATGCCGACGATGCCGAGGCGCTTGCCGGTGATGCGGCGGCCCAGCATCCACGTCGGCGACCAGCCGGTCGTCCAGTCGTCCTCGGGGATGATGCGCGCGCCCTCGGCGATCCGGCGGGCGACCGCCAGGATCAGCGCCATGGTCATGTCGGCGGTGTCCTCGGTCAGCACGCCGGGCGTGTTGGTGACGGTGATGCCGCGCTCCAGGGCGGCGGCGACGTCGATATGGTCCACACCATTGCCGAAATTGGCGATGAGCCGGAGGTTCGGACCCGCATGCGCGAGCACGCCGGCGCTGATCTCGTCGGTCACGGTGGGGACCACCACGTCGGCCTCGCGGAACGCGGCAGCCAAGGCCTCCTGCGAGAGCGGCGCGTCGTCGTGGTTGAGGCGCGTGTCGAACAGTTCGCGCATGCGCGTCTCGACCGCGTCCGGCAGACGCCGGGTGACGACCACCAACGGCTTGCGCTTCAACGACGACATGTTTCCTCCCGGCGAGGCCGTCCCGCGTTTCGTTCCTGCCCCGAGCCCGGCCTCCGGTGCGGTTGCCCGCCCGCCGGCTTACGCTCCCTTAACCACGTTGCGGCCAGAAGGGGCGGAGGCGGACCGGGCTCCCGGCCACGCCGCAGGACATCCGGCCTCTCTACCAGAGAGGTCGGGGAACACAATGCGGCCGATCCCGTCCGTCCCGCCCGGAACGCCGTCGCCCCGGCGGCAAATCCAGGGCGGCCGAAGACGGTCGTTGCCGGTCCCGGCCGGACGACGCCGCCTGAACACGCCTTCTCTCCGCCGTCCCGGACGGCGGACACGACCTTCCCGAAGCCACGGATCGGAGACGAGGGACCATGCGCCCGCCTAGCCTTCCCCTGGTGAACCCCACCCGCCTTGCACTGCTCGCGGCGTTGTTCGCCCTGCTGGTGCCGCTGACCGCCGAGGCGGCACCGCCCGCCGAATCCGAGGTCGGCAAGGGGCCCGTCACCAAGCTGCCGCTGCCGCGCTACGCCAGCCTGAAGAGCAACCGCGTGAATCTGCGCGAGGGGCCTTCGAAGGATCACCGCACGCTCTGGGTGTTCCAGCGGGCCGGCTTGCCCGTCGAGATCGTCGCCGAGTTTGAAACCTGGCGGCGCATCCGTGATTCGGAGGGGACCGAGGGCTGGGTTCTGCACAACCTGCTGTCGGGACGCCGCACCGCCGTGGTGATTCCGCCCTCGGGAGAGCGCGCCGACTCGGCCAAGTCCACGGTGCCGCTCACGGCTGCCGCCGACGAGCAAGCGGCCGAGGAAGCCCGGCTCCAGCCCGGCGTCATCGGCAGCGTGAAGAGTTGCAGCGGCACGTGGTGCCGGCTCGTCGTGCCGCTCCCCGACAAGAGGGGCGACGTGGACGGCTACATCCGCCAGAGCCGGCTCTGGGGCGTCTACCCGAACGAGCGGGTGGAGTAGAAACGAGAAAGGGCCCGGAAAATCCGGGCCCTTTCTCGTTCAGGGACGGCGCGAAGCCGAATCAGGCGCGGCCGGACGCGGCGCGGCGGCGCAGGCGGACGATCACCTCGACGCCGGCGATCTCCATGCCCTCGGGCGCCTCGGGCAGCGAATCGACCGAGATGCCGCATTCCGGCATGTCGAGCACCTCGCCCTCTTCCTCCAGGAAGAAGTGGTGGTGCTCGCTCGGGTTCGTGTCGAAATAGGCCTTCGACCCGTCGAGAGCGAGCTGGCGCAGCAGGCCCGCCTCGGTGAACTGGTGCAGCGTGTTGTAGACGGTCGCCAGCGAAACGGGGACCTTGGCCCGCATCGCCTCGTCGTAGAGCATTTCCGCCGTCAGGTGGCGGTCGCCGCGGCCGAACAGGAGCCAGCCCAGCGAGAGGCGCTGGCGGGTCGGCCGCAGACCTGCCCGGCGCAGACGGTCGCGCAGGTCGGAGAGCGGGCAGCCCCGACGGCCGCTGACCGCGTCGGCCGGCGAGATCGAGCGTGCGTTGAGCACGGCCTGAAGAGGCGTCAGATCGGACATGGCTGGGAAGGATTCCCACTAATTTAGAATGACTAAAGCTAGCAAAGTATACGGCCGCGCAGCGCCTGCGGCAACCCGTACAAGCCCAAGCTCCGGTTTGATGCGTGGAGGACGCATGGCTCGTGGGCAGGCTGGACGCACAATGCGTGGCTCCGGGCGCGATTCATGAGGGCCGTATCCGACCGACTTCGCTTTGTGAGCGCGGCAAGCCTGTGCTACGAGGCGCCCACTCCGTCACCCTCCGACCGCCCTGTTCCGTCGGACCCGTCCGTCACCGAGGACCCGTACGTCATCCATGGCCTCTCTCGACCAGCAATCCGACGGCGCTTCTCCGCAGCGCGCTTCGAGCTTCTCCTACGAGGATCTCCTGGCCTGCGGGCGCGGTGAGCTGTTCGGGGCCGGAAACGCGCAGCTCCCGCTGCCGCCGATGCTGATGTTCGACCGGATCACCTCGATCGGGACCGAGGGCGGCGCCCACGGCAAGGGTCACGTGCTGGCCGAATTCGATATTCGGCCCGACCTCTGGTTCTTCCCCTGCCACTTCAAGGGCGATCCGGTGATGCCCGGCTGCCTCGGCCTCGACGCGCTCTGGCAACTCGTCGGCTTCCATCTCGGCTGGCTCGGTTCGCAGGGCCGCGGCCGGGCGCTGGGCGTCGGCGAGGTGAAGTTCACCGATCAGGTGCTGCCGAGCGTCAAGCAGGTCGTCTACGGCATCGACATCAAGCGCGTGCGCCAGGGCAAGCTCGTGCTCGGCATCGCCGATGGCTGGCTCGAGGCCGACGGCCGGCGGATCTACGAGGCGAGCGACCTGCGAGTGGCCCTCTTCCGCTCCTGAGCCTCGGCCGGGCGCCGATTGCGCGCGGCGATCGAGCCTGCCGGGAGCGAAAGAGCGCCCGTGCGCGGTTGAGATTGGGCGCGCATCATCCTAACTGACCCCCGAAGAAACGCCGCGGAAGCCGCGGCGCAAGCAGCTTGAGCCATCATGCGGCGTGTCGTCATCACCGGGATGGGCATCGTCTCGTCCATCGGCAATAACACTCAGGAGGTTCTGGCCTCCCTGCGCGAGGCCCGTTCGGGCATCACGCGTGCCGAGGCGCAGGCCGCGCACGGCTTCCGCAGCCAGATCGCGGGTGCACCGACGATCGATGCGGAAGGTGTCGTGGACCGGCGCGCGATGCGCTTCCACGGCGGCGGGACGGCCTGGAACCACATCGCGATGGATCAGGCGATCCGCGATGCGGGGCTGGAGGAGCGCGAGGTCTCCAACGACCGCACCGGCATCATCATGGGTTCGGGCGGTCCCTCGACCCGCACCATCGTCGAATCCGCGGCCATCGCCCGCGAGAAGGGGCCGAAGCGGGTCGGGCCCTTCGCCGTGCCGAAGGCGATGTCCTCGACGGCCTCCGCGACGCTCGCCACGTGGTTCAAGATCCGCGGCGTGAACTACTCGATCTCCTCGGCCTGCGCGACCTCGAATCACTGCATCGGCAACGCCGCCGAGATCATCCGCGGCGGCCGCCAGGACGTCATCTTCGCGGGCGGCTGCGAGGAGCTGGACTGGACCCTTTCCGTCCTGTTCGACGCCATGGGCGCGATGTCCTCGCGCTACAACGACACGCCCTCCCGCGCCTCGCGCGCCTACGACGTGAACCGCGACGGCTTCGTCATCGCCGGCGGCGCGGGCGTGCTGGTCTTGGAGGAGTACGAGCACGCCAAGGCTCGCGGCGCCAGGATCTACGGCGAGGTCGCGGGCTACGGCGCCACCTCCGACGGTCACGACATGGTCGCCCCCTCCGGTGAGGGCGCGGTGCGCTGCATGCGCCAGGCCATGGAGGATCTGAAGGGCGTCAAGATCGACTACATCAACCCGCACGCCACCTCGACGCCCGTGGGCGACGACAAGGAGATCGAGGCGATCCGCGCGGTGTTCGGCGCGGGCGACGCCTGTCCGCCGATTTCGGCCACCAAGTCGCTGACCGGGCATTCGCTGGGCGCCACCGGCGTGCAGGAGGCGATCTACGCGCTCCTGATGATGAACAACGGCTTCATCTGCGAGAGCGCGCATATCGACGAGCTCGATCCGGCCTTCGCCGACATGCCGATCCTGCGCCAGCGCCGCGACGGGGCGCAGCTCGGCCACGTGATGTCGAATTCCTTCGGCTTCGGCGGCACGAACGCGACGCTCGTGCTGAAGCATCCCGACGCCTGACCGGCCCCTTCGGCACCGCGCTCTCGGCGCTGCAGCTCGACTGTTCTCGCAGTTGCGAAGACGAGGCGAAAGCATAGGGCGACACTTAGTCTGATCGATCTCAGGAACATGACCGTTGCGTCGGCGTTCCTGCTTCGTTAGGCAGGTCGTACCATGATCGTCATCCTCGCTTTGTTCATCGTATGCGGCTTGGCCCTGGCGGCCAGCCTGGCCGTACGCGCGAAGCAGAAGTTGATAGACGACGCCCAGTCCGGCACCCGCGGCTACTTCTGACCGCACCCCGCAAGACGAACCCCACAGCCCCGCTGCCTCAACGCCGGGGCTCTTGCGTTCCGAACTCGGATCGGAGCCGCACGCGTGGACAGGCCCGCGCCGGACGGGCTAAGCCTCGGGCGAGGAAATGCGGCGCCGGGCCGAACGCGGACGGATTTTGAGCGAATGACGGGTTTGATGGCGGGCAAGCGCGGCCTCATCATGGGGGTCGCCAACGATCATTCGATCGCGTGGGGCATCGCCAAAACCCTGCACCAGCACGGGGCCGAACTCGCCTTCACCTATCAGGGCGAGGCGCTGGGCCGTCGCGTCTCGCCGCTCGCCGCCTCCGTCGGCTCCGACATCGTGCTGCCCTGCGACGTGGAGGATCTCGCCACGGTCGATGCCGTGTTCGATGCGCTCGATGAGCGTTTTCCCGACGGCATCGACTTCATCGTCCACGCCATCGGCTTCTCGGACAAGGCGCAGTTGAAGGGCCGCTACGTCGACGTGACGACCCGCGCGAACTTCTCGCGCACCATGACGATCTCCTGCTTCTCCTTTACCGAACTGGCCCAGCGCGCCGCCGCCCGGATGCCGCGGGGCGGCTCGCTCCTGACCCTGACCTATGCGGGTTCGACCCGGGTCATGCCGAACTACAACGTGATGGGCGTGGCCAAGGCGGCACTGGAAGCCTCCGTGCGCTACCTCGCGACGGATCTCGGCCCGGACGGCATCCGCGTGAACGCGCTCTCGGCGGGCCCGATGCGGACGCTGGCCGGCGCCGGCATCGCCGACGCGCGGCTGATGTACAATCACCAGAAGGCCCACGCTCCTCTACGCCGCACGGTGACGCTGGAGGATGTCGGCAACTCGGCTCTCTACCTGCTCTCCGACCTGTCGAGCGGCGTGACCGGCGAGATCCACTTCGTGGATTCGGGCTACAACATCATCTCGATGCCCCGCCCCGCCGTGCTTCAGGCCCAGGACGAGGCCGGCGTCGTCGGCGACGATTGATCGCCGCGCGCGGTTGCCCGGGCGGCGTGTCTTCCCGCCGCTTGTCGAATGTCCGCCCGCGCCGCAGGGTGCGGCCCGCGATGACCCCCTCCCCGCCCCGCCGCTCGCTCCGAACCGCGCTGCCTGCTGGTCTCCTGGTCGGTCTCCTGGCCGGCCTTCTGGCCGCTGGGCTGATCGTGGGCGGAACCGGGGCGGCGCTTGCTCAGAGCGTCACCCTCGATCTCGGTGCCGGCGGCACCACGGAGCGCGCGCTTCAGCTCGTCGCGCTGATCACCGTCCTGGCGCTGGCGCCCTCCGTGCTCGTGATGGCGACCTCCTTCACCCGGATCGTCGTGGTTCTCTCGATCCTGCGCTCGGCGCTTGGCACGCAGACCGCGCCGCCCAACACGGTGATGGTGAGCCTCGCCCTGTTCCTGACCGCCTTCGTCATGGCGCCGACTGCCCGCGAGGCCTACCGGGCCGGGATCGAGCCGCTGGTGGCGGGACAGATCACCCAGTCCCAGGCCTTCGAGCGGGCATCGGCCCCCTTCAAGACCTTCATGCTGCGCAACGTGCGCGAGAAGGATCTGAAGCTCTTTCTCGACATGTCGCGCCAGTCCGTTCCCGCCGGCCCCGAAGCCATCGGCCTGGAGATCGTCACGCCCGCCTTCATGATCTCGGAATTGCGCCGCGCCTTCGAGATCGGCTTCCTGCTCTTCATCCCCTTCCTCATCATCGACCTCGTGGTCGCCTCGGTGCTGATGGCGATGGGCATGATGATGCTGCCGCCCGCGACGGTGGCGCTGCCGTTCAAGCTGATCTTCTTCGTGCTCGTGGACGGCTGGACCCTCGTGGCGGGCTCCCTGATTCAGAGCTACGGAGGGTGAACGAAGGCCCGCCACGATTCGTGGTTGCGGCCCGATCCTTCGTGAGAAAGTCGAAACATGAATCTGACGACCGTGACCACCCAGTGGGCGCCGAGGATGTTGAGCGTGCTGCGGATCGTCTCCGCGCTGGTCTTCATGGCGCACGGCACGCAAAAGATCCTGGGCTTTCCCGCCAGCGCGATGAACCCGCCGCTTCTCTCGCTCTCCGGCATTGCCGGCCTGCTCGAACTCGTCGGCGGAGCGCTGCTGCTCATCGGCCTGTTCAGTCGCCCGGTGGCCTTCATCCTGTCCGGCCAGATGGCGTTCGCCTACTTCATCGCCCACGCGCCCAAGAGCTTCTTCCCGGCCCTGAACGGCGGCGACGCGGCGATCCTGTTCTGCTTCGTCTTCCTCTACATCGCCTTTGCCGGTCCCGGCCCCTGGAGCATTGACGCGCAGCGCGGTCGCGGCACGTCCTACTGAGCCTCAGCCCGGCGGGGGCGGCGACGGCGCCTCCGCCCGGCTTCCCGGCGCCTCGCTGCCGCGCTCGGGCACGGCGGTCTCGGGGTAGCGCTTGCGGTACTCCGCGAGGAAGGCCGCCAACGTCTCCGCCTTGGTGGCTCGCAGGGCCGCGTCGCGGAAGGCGGCGGTGCGGGCGGCGTCCGGCCGCGTCAGCATGGCGAAGGTGCGGGCATCCGCGCTCTCGGCCATCAGCCCCGCGAACTTCGCCTTGAGGCGTTCGAGCCCGAGGGTCTCCCCCGCCAGTCCGTAGGCGAGTCCGGCGCGGATCACGTCCGCCCGCGCGGCGTCGTCGAGCGGCTTTCCGGAGCGCCACGCGGGACCGAGAATGGTCTCGTGGGCCTCTCCCGCCTCGCGCCAGCGCCGGGCGGCCCAGAGGATGTCGGCCCGCAGCCGCTCGGCATCCGCGCCCGTTTCCCCCTCGACCGTCTCCAAGGCGAGATCGGTGCGCGAGAGGTCCGAGAGGGCGCGGGCGCGCAGCAGGGCGCGGGCACGGCGCACGTCCTCCGGCAATTCCGGAAGATGGGTCGCGTCGAGGGTCTGAAGGGCCAGGAGTGCCTTGCCCTCCATGAGGCGGATCGTTGCGAGCCGCGCCGAGACCGAGGCGCGCGCCGCACCGTCCAGGCGCCGTTCGATCTGGTACTGGAGCAGTTCGTCGGCGGAATCGAGCAGATCGAGGGCGACGAGGCGGTCGGCCAGACGACGCACGATCTCGTCGGCGCGCCGGCCGGCCGGCGCGAAGTCCTTGAAGTCGAAGTAGAGCGCCAGCGCCTCGACGCCGCCCAGGGACTCGCCCCGTGCGCCGAGGAACAGGTCTTCGAACAGGGCCTGCGCCCGCTCGTGCAGCGCTCGCGTCGTCGGCGCCTCGGGGCTGAACGCGTTGGCGCGGCGCGCGGTCAGGAAGACCTTGCGCCAGCGGCCGGCCTCCTCGTAGAGCCCGCCGAGCGCCCCCAGCATTCCGATCTCGGTCGGGCCGCCGTGCCAGGTCAGCCCCAGGATCTCGAGCCGGTCGATCGCATCGGGCAGCGTCACCTTGCCGAGCGTGCGGCCGAGGGTCGTCGCCCGCAGGGTCGCCTCGGCCGCAAGCGGCCAGGGCGCCTGCTGCCGCAGGGTCTCGTAGGCCGAGAGCGCCGCCGCGCCGCGCCCCGTCGCCTCGTCCACCTTTGCTCGCAGGAGCGTCAGCCGGTCCCGGGTGACCTCGTTCGCCGCCCGGGTGGCGGCGGTCGAGGCCCGACCCACCGCTTCCCAATCCCCCGTCTCGACCGCGGCCTCGGCGGCGGCGGCGTGAAACAGCGAGGCCAGCGGCTCGGGGTAGCGCTCCAGAACCGATTCGCCGGCCCGCAGAGCCGCCCCCGCCTCGCTCCACCGACCGGTCGCCGCGTCGGCGAGACCGCGCCAGAGCCGGGCCTCCGGGTTGGTCGAGAGCCGCTCGTCGGCGAGGAGCTTGCGCGCTTCCTCCGCGCGCCCGATCCGGATCAGCAGAATTCCGCGCAGGAGCGCCGTCTGGCGGTCCCCGTCGATCACCACGTCCTCGGCGGCGGCCGCTCCGAGGGCGCCCAGCGCCTCCACGTCGAGGTCGTTGGCCATCAGGGCGCGGGCGAGGGTGAGGCGGGCGGCGCCCCGGTCGCGGCGGTGGGCGTCGACGGCCGCCGCGAGACCGTCCCGCAGCATCGCGCGCACGTCGCCGCGCTGCGCGTTCTCCCAGGCGTCGCGGTCGATCACGAGTTCGCCGACGGCGCCGACGGGCGGGTCGGCGGGGCGGGAGACGCCCGAGACCGCAAGCCCGGTCTCCCGGTTGCCTTCCCGGCCGATGGCGACGCCGTCGAGATTGGGCCGGACGGTGAGGTCGTCGGCGAGGGCGAGCACCGCGAGGCCGAGCCGGCTCGGGATCAGTTCGAAATCGACGAAGCGCTGCGTCTTGGCGACGCCCGCGGGGCGGCCCTCGCTGGTGACGACGGCGATGCGCTCGCCGTCGAGGTCGAGCCAGCCGGCCGGGCCGGGCTCCGGCAGACGCAGACCGATGCCGACGCGCCCGGGTGTGCCCGCCACGCGCTGCGCGATCAGGCTCTCGCTCGGCGCGAGACCGTCGCCCGCCACCAGTTCCCAGCCGGCGGGCTCGGTCACCGGCACGAGATCCACGAGGCGGCCCAGGGGCGGCCGGAAGCGCAGGACGCTCAAGCCGCCGCTGCGGGCCACGGGTCCGAGGGGAACGAGGCCGGTCGCGCCGGGCGACGGCACCGCGACCGGATCGGTCGTGGCGAAAACGAGGGTGACGATACCGCCCCGCTCGAACAGGGCCGCGGGCACGCGCTTGGAGAACGGGAAGACGAGGCCCGACCCCGCCTTGCGCGGCGCGATCTCGGCGCGACGGGCCGGTGCCTCCGCGGCGGGCGGCGGCGCGACCGCTTTCGAAGGCTCCTTGGACGCTTCCTTTGCAGGCTCGTCGGCCGCGCTCGCCGGCGGCGCGGGCGCCTCGGCGGATTTGGGAGGCTTGGCCAGGAAATCGATCGTCAGGATGTCGTCGTCGCGGGCGGTGGAGAGCGTCACGCCCTCGGCCGGCATCGCGACGATCCGCGCTTCGCCGGCATCCGTCTCGATCGCGACCCGTCCCACCCCCGGATCGAGGCGTCCGCGGAGGGAATGGTCGTCGATGCGCCACGGGCCCGGCAGCGTCAGGCGCGTGCCCGCGCCGTTCGGTGCGAAGGCGGCCTCCGAGCCCTCCGGGAGGCGCAGGCTGAGCCGGGTCCGCACGTCGTTGCGGGCGAGTTCGAGGGCGAGTGGCCGCGGCGGCGGGGCCGGGTTGCGGGCCTTGAGGCTGGCCTCGGCGGCGGCGGCCCGGCGGGCCAGTTCCGCCACCACCTCGGCGGGCAGGGGCGGCGGGAAACCGCTCCAGGTCTCCGGGAGAAGATCGACGAAGATCTGCTCGCCGGCCTCCTGCACGTTGATGCGGTAGGGCCGCTGGAGAGCGAGCCGCAGGGCGGTGCCGTCGGGGTCGCGGCGCACCACCGAGACGTAGTCCGGCAGACCCGCCGCGATCCGTTCCGGACCCGAGGCGACGGTCTCGCCGAAGCCGAGCACGAGGATGGCGCCCGAGAGGCGGGCCTTGACCGCGACTGGCCCGTCGAAGGTCAGGACGATGCGGCCGAAGCCATCCGATTGGGCGCCCTTGGCGGAGACGAGCCGTGCGGCCTGCGCGGCGGAGGCCGCCGCGCACAGGCCCAGGGCGAACCCGGCGCGCAGGAGAGCCCTGCCCGGCCGCAGCCCTCGTCCCTGACCGGGCCGTCCCCCCATCGCGCAGAACGCCCATCCCTGCGGCGACCGGTCCCGATGGGAACCGGGCGCCTCACGCCACTCGTGGGGACAGTCTGGCCCAACGCGGTGAACGCGCACTTAAAGCAGGGGACGCCGCGTCGTGCCTCAGGAAGCCTTGCGCAGGACGAGGCCGGGAATCGCGCTGCCCTTCTCGCCGAACAACTCCACCGCCTTACGGCAACTGGTTTCCACGTCCTTCCGGTAGGCTTCCGTATAGCCCATGCTGCGCATGAGCAGTTCACCCTTCGAGAGCGCATCGAGCTCGACGCCCATGGCGGCGACGACCGCCTTGAAGCGCTCGTAATCGGGCTGCGCCTCCTTGCAGGATTCGCCGACGAAGCGGACGAGGCCCGCGAGCTTGGCCGCGTTCGCCTGCTGACGCTCCTGGGGCGAGGCCGGCGCCTTCTCCGCGCCCTCAGGGGCCGGCTGCGCCGCTTGGGGCGTCGGCGCCGTTTCGGCCACGGCGGCAGCCGGCATTGCGAACAGAATCGCGGCTGCGATGGCGAAGTTCTTCACACGTCTTCTCCCTGACTTTCGAGCGTTCTATTATTCTGTTCTTATTTATCTCGCGCGCAGACTAGCAGAGGCGTGGAGGCTCTTCTGCCCTCTGCGCGAGAATTTATGGAGGCGCCGGCCGCGTGGTCTCGTGCGGCCGGCACCGGTGCCGGTCAAGCCGGCTTCGCGGCGCGTCCGGCCGCCATCAGGGCGAAGGCGTAGATCAGGGCGACTTCCTCCAGCCGGTCGAAGCGTCCCGCCGCGCCGCCGTGCCCGGCCTCCATGTTGATCCGGCAGAGGATCGGACCGCCGCCGGTCATGGTGGCGCGCAGCCGGGCGACCCACTTGGCAGGCTCCCAGTAGGTCACGCGCGGATCGGTCAGGCCACCGAGCGCGAGGATCGCCGGATAAGCGTGTCGCCCGACATTGTCGTAGGGCGAGTAGGACAGGATCGTCTCGAAGGCCTCGCGGCTCTCGGCCGGGTTGCCCCATTCGGGCCATTCCGGCGGGGTGAGCGGAAGCTGGGCATCGAGCATGGTGTTGAGCACGTCCACGAACGGCACGTCGGCGACGATGCCCGCGAACAGGTCGGGCGCGAGGTTTGCCGCCGCGCCCATCAGCATGCCGCCCGCGCTGCCGCCATGGGCGACGATGCGGCCCTTGGCCGTGTAGCCGGCCTCGATCAGCGCCCGCCCGCAGGCCACGAAATCCGTGAAGGTGTTGGGCTTCCGCTCGCGCTTGCCGTCGAGGTACCAGTTCCAGCCCTTCTCGGTGCCGCCGCGGACATGGGCGATGGCGTAGACGAAGCCGCGATCGACGAGGCTGAGCAGATTGGTGCGGAAGGCCGCCGGCATCAGCGTGCCGTAGGAGCCGTAGCCGTAGAGCAGCAGCGGCGCCGTGCCGTCGAGCGTCGTGTCGCGCCGGTGCAGCAGCGAGACGGGCACCGTCTCGCCGTCCGGCGCGGTCGCGAACAGGCGGCGGGTGACGTAGTCGGCGGGCTCGTGCCCGCTCGGCACGCTCTGGCGCTTGCGCAGGATGCGGGCGCGGGTGACGCAGTCGTAGTCGTAGGTCTCGCTCGGCGTCGTCATCGACGAGTAGACGAAGCGGATGCGCGCCGTCTCGAACTCGTAGCCCGGCAGCAGCCCGAGGGAGTAGGCCTCCTCGGCGAAGGAGACGGTGTGCTCCTCGCCCTTGAGATCGCGCACGACGATGCGCGGCAGGGCGTTCTCCAGTTCGAGCCGCACGAGGTGGTTGCCGAGCACGTGCAAGTGCCGGATCATCACGCCGGGCCGGTAGGGCACCGCGTCGTGCCAGTTCTCGCGCCCCGTCGCGTCGAGGGGGCAAGTGACGATCTTGAAGTCCACGGCGCCGTCGGCATTCGTCAGGATGACGAGGTGCGAGCCCCAGTGCTCGACGGAGTAGATCAGCTGCGGCTCGCGTGGCGCGACGCAGGTGAGCGGCGCCTCGTCGTCCGAGCGGTCGAGGAGGTGGACCTCCGCCGTCTCGTGGTCGCTCGCGGTGACGGTGAGGTAGGTGCCCGACTGGGTGCGGCCGATATTCACGAAGAAGCCCGGATCGGCCTCCTCGTAGACCACCGTGTCCTGCGCCTGATCGGTGCCGAGGCGGTGGCGCATGACGCGGGCCGGGCGGTGGTTCTCGTCGAGCGCCACGTAGAAGAAGGCGGTGCCGGCGGCGTTCCAGACCGCATCGCCCGCGGTCGACTCGACCTGCTCCGGGCGGTCCTCGCCGGTCGCCAGATCGCGCACGCGGAGGGTGTGGAGTTCCGAGCCCTTGGTGTCGACGCCCCAGGCGAGCAGGCCGTGATCGTCGGAATGGGCCGCCCCGGCGATCTCGAAGAAGGCGAGCCCCTCCCCCTCGCGGTCGCCGTCGAGCAGGATCTGCTCGCCGGTCTCCCCGTCCTCCGCCTCCTCCGCGATCCGGTGAACGGTGCGCGGGCGGCGGCAGATCAGCGGGTGCTGCCCGCCCTCGCGGTGGCGGGTGTAGTAGGCGAAGGGCCCGTCCGGATCGGGCACGGAGGACTCGTCCTCACGGATGCGCCCGCGCATCTCGGCGACCAGGGTCTTGCGCAGGGCCGCGGCCCCGCCGAGCGCCGCTTCGGCATAGGCGTTCTCGGCCTCGAGAACGGCGCGGATATCCGGCGCGAGCGCCGCCGGGTCCTTCAGCACCGCGCGCCAGTTCTCCGCCTTGAGCCAGGCAAAGGGGTCCTCGATGCGCCGGCCGTGAAGTTCGAAGGCGTGCGGGCGCGCCTGCGCCGCGGGCGCTTCGGGCGGCAGCGCGAAGGGAGGTGGCTCGAAGGTCATTCCCGGGCTCCGGTGTTCAGATCGCGTGTGATGAGGCGGTGTGCCGCGCCGCGTCCCCTGCCGCAAGCCGTCGCGCCGAGGGGGCGCGGATCGGACGCGCCGCGGAGGCGACGCGCCGGGAGCCGAGGCGGCCTTGCGAGCATTCACAATCTAACGAGACCATCCGAGTCAGCGATCAAGCCGCTCAGTTGTGCATACCCGTTCTGTCTTGCAGGTCTAATTTCGATGTTCTAGGTAGAACCCGTGACTGAGGGGGCGTCACTCAGAACCGAAAACAAGCGGGTGAATTGCGCAAAACGGTCCGCGCCCAACCATGTTCGTCGCCCGATCGGGTGACCGGCGCGTCCGATTGCGGATGTCACACTGCCAAGGGACACCGTTAAATCATGAACGAAACCGAGACGCCGGTCGATTACGTCGTCCTGACGGCCGACATCGTGGCGGCCTACGTGAGCAATAACCCGGTTCCGGCCGCCGAGCTGGGACATCTGATCGGCAGCATTCATGGTGCCCTGATCCAGGTCGGCACCGGTCGCGTTGCGCCGCAGGCCGCGGCCCCCGAGCCGCTGCAGCCGGCCGTGCCGATCAAGAAGTCGATCCAGCCCGACTACCTCGTCTGCCTCGAGGACGGGCGGACCTTCAAGTCGCTCAAGCGGCACCTGCGGGCCAAGTACAACCTCTCCCCCGAGCAGTACCGGGCCAAGTGGGGCCTCGCCCCCGACTACCCGATGGTGGCCCCGAACTACGCCAAGGCCCGCTCCGACCTCGCCAAGGCGATCGGTCTGGGCCAGCCGCGCCCGGGCAATTACGACGAGGCCGCGTAAGCGCCTTTTCGGCTCCGCTCCCGACTCCGTCGTCGGCGAAGCGGAGCCGAATCAACTTATCAACAGCAAAGTCCGGGAACGGTTCGGCTTCTGCTGCATTCACCCGCCATGAGCGAAGACAATCCCTCCGAACAACTCCCGAAACTCAACACGCAGCTTGCGGAGTGGGCCGCACGCTCCGCCAGCGACAGCGAAATTCTGATCGAGCGCTTCGAGCGGATGGGCTACGCGGTCCGCGGAAAATCCGAGGACGAGATCGCCGAGGTGCTCAAGAAGCCGCCGACAGAGCCCGCGACCGCCTGATCCGACGGCGCCATCGGAGCGTGACGCTGCAACTCAAGGCAGTACAAATCTCTGTCAAGTCTTGCACTAGGATAGTTTTCCCTTAGCCTCCCTCACAGTTGCTGGTGCGGGTGGTGTGATGCGGAAAGAACAAAACACGAACAAAGAGGGTGGGATCGGTCGGGACGCCGAACGCCTCCTCGCCGCCCTCGCGAGCGAGGGCGCCTACGCTTTCCCCGATCCGTCGGCACCGGAAACGTTGATCGTGCGCGGCGGAGGGCGCGGCGTCTCGCTCGGGGCGGGGCGTTTCCCGGCCCGGGCGGGCGAAGCGCTCCTGGCCGCCGACCTCGCCGCCCGGGACGACGGGCGCCGCAACCGGCTGGTGATCGGGGCGGCCGGCCGGGCCCGGCTGCGGCGGGCGGAGGCCTGCGGCACGGACCGCTTCCGCCTCCAGCACCTCGTCGCGGTGGCGGAGGGAACGGGAGAGGCGCAGCGCCTGCGGGATGCGGCCGAGAGTCCGCTCGCCTGGATGGCGCGGCGGCGCGGACGCGACGGGGAGCCGATGATCGATGCCGCCGCCTTCGCCGCCGGCGAGCGCCTGCGCCACGACCTGACGGCGGCGCGGATGCTGCCGCAGCTCTCGACCGGCTGGACCGCCCCTCGGGTCGATGGCGGCGGCCCGCGCGATCCGGCCGCGGCCACCGACCGAACCATCGCCGCGCGCCAGCGCGTCGATCTCGCGCTCGCGGCGGTCGGCTCGGATCTCTCGGACCTGCTGATCGACCTGTGCGGTTTTCTCAAGGGGCTGGAGCGGATCGAGTCAGAGCGGGGCTGGCCGGCCCGCTCGGCGAAAGTCGTCGCGCGTATCGCCCTCGGCCGGCTTGCCGAACATTACGGGATCGAGCGGGAGGCGACGGGGCCGGAACGGGCGCGCACGCGGTCCTGGCGGGTGGTCACCGATCTGGGACAACCCGGCTCCTGATCGACCCGCCGACGCTTGTAAGGCGTCTCGGGCCGGCTCAGTTCAGCCTCTTCAGACGGGCCGCATCCTTGTGGATGCGGTCCACCATCGCGCGCACGCCGTTCGAACGCTTCGAGGTGATGTGCGATCCGAAATCGAGGCGCCTGAGGAGGTCGAAGCCATCGGCCTTGATCGCCTCATCCGGCGACTTTCCGTCGTAGAGGGCGATCATCAGGGCCACGAATCCCTTCACGATGTGGGAATCGCTGTCCCCGTTGAGCCTCAGCGCGGAGTGCCCCGCCGCCTCGCCCAGGGACACGTCGATCCACACCTGACTCTCGCAGCCGAACACACGATTGTCCTCGACTTTCGCGTCTTCCGGCATCTTCGGCATCAGCTTGCCGAGCTCGATCACGTACTCGAAGCGATCCATGGGATCGTCGAGGATCTCGAAATTCTCGATGATGGTGTCGAGGTCGGGCAGCATGGCACTCGAGTTCGGAACGATGGGGGCTTCCATCTCTTCGATATAGCGTCGGCGCCCTCGCGCTGCGAGGCGCAGCGAGAGCGCCGTCGCGACCGCAGCGTCTCAGCGCAGGGCGGGCGGCAGCGAAGGCGGGACGTAAGCCCTCGCCTCGGGCAGTTGCAGCAGCAGCGGATCGCCCTCCGTCGCCGTGCCGCTGACCGCGATCTCGGCCTGCGCGGCGTAAGCCGCGATCAGGCGGGGGCCGAGCTTCGGCACACCCTCCTTGCCCGCGGCCGCCGCCTCGCCGGAGCCCGAGACGATCGAGAGGCGCACCGGCGCGCCGATGCCGGCGTCGATGCGGATGGTGATGCCGCACGTCACGGTGTCGTTGGTGGCGTCGAGGCATTCCGCCACGACCTCGGCGACGATCATGCCCATGGCGTTGGCGGTGCGCGGCTCGACCAGGCTGGTCCCGTCCCCCTCGACGACGACGCCGATCCGCCCCGCCCGGCGCAGCTGGCCGAGCCCGGAGGCGAGCCGGTGCAGGTAGTCGCGCAGGTCGATCGAGGCGATGTGGGGGGCCTCGTGCAGGTGCTGCTGCACCAGCGCGATCGCACGCACCCGCTGCCCGAGGGCGTCGAAGCTGCCGCGGCAATTCTCGGGTGCGGCCCGCCCGTAGAGGCCGATCAGGCTGACCATCACTTGGAGGTTGTTGCGCACCCGATGATAGATCTCGGCGAGCAGCGTCTCCTTCTCGATCAGGGCGTGCTCGGCGTGATCCTCGGCATTCTTGCGGTCGGTGATATCGAAGCAGGAGCCGAGGAAGCCGTAGAAGACGCCGTTCTCCTCGAGCGGCCGGCCGGTCTCCAGCAGCCAGCGATAGGCGCCGTCGTGGCGGCGCAGGCGGAATTCCACGGTGAAGGGCAGGCGCGTTTCCATCGCCTGCGCCACGATGCGTGCGTGCCGTTCGAAATCGTCCGGGTGCAGCCCCTTGCGCCAGCCGTCGCCGACCTCGTCGGACAGAGGCCGGCCCGTGAACTGGAGCCAGCAATCGTTGTGATAGGTGGATCGGCCGGCATCGTCCGTGCGCCACATCATCAGCGGCACATGGTCGGCGAACCGCCGAAAGCCGTCGTCGAGGTCGAAGGGGGCGTTCGCCTCGCGCGGCCCCGGAATCCCGCCTGATGGCGTTTCAGCACCCATTCCGCTCGTCTATTCGTTCGCTTGCCGCTCGAAGGAAATCGTTGCGAAATCTCGTCCCGCGCCGGTCAACGTGCGCGGTGTGGGGCCGTTCCGGGCGATCCACAACTCGCACGGGCCGTGTGCGCGCGAAGAGGGGCCGAACGCGGCCTGCGGTTAAGCTCGGTCTCACGAATGCTCGATCATTTCCCGGATCCGAGCGGCCAGCACCTCTACGGGGAAGGGCTTCGTGATCATCTGCATCCCCGGATCGAGCTGGCCTCCGCCGAACATGGCGTTCTCGGCATAGCCCGTGATGAACAGCACCTTGAGCCCGGGCCTCGCCTCGCGGGCGCGGTCGGCGAGCTGGCGCCCGTTGAGACCCGGCAGGCCGACATCGGTCACGAGCAGATCGATCCGCGCCGGGGACTGGACGACGCTCAAGCCCGAGGGACCGTCCTGCGCCTCGACGGTGCGGTAGCCGAGATCGCGCAGCACCTCCACCACGAGGTCGCGCACCACCGGCTCGTCCTCCACGACGAGGACGGTCTCGCCCCGCTCGGAGCGCGGCGGCTCGGAGGCGGCGACCGCGCCGGCCTCGTCCGGCACCTCGCCGCGATAGCGCGGCAGGTAGATCTTCACCGTCGTGCCCTGGCCCGCCTCGGAATAGATCTTGGCATGCCCCTCCGACTGGCGGGCGAAGCCGTAGATCATCGAGAGCCCGAGCCCGGTCCCCATCCCGAGCGGCTTGGTGGTGAAGAAGGGCTCGAAGGCGCGGGCCACCACGTCCGGCGGCATGCCCAGGCCGGAATCGGTGACGCAGATGCAGACGTACTGGCCGACCCCGACCTCCGGGTGCAGGCGGGTATAGCTGCGGTCGAGATGCGTGTTGCAGGTCTCGATCACGAGCCTGCCGCCCTCCGGCATCGCGTCGCGGGCGTTGATGGCGAGGTTGAGCACCGCGTTCTCGAGCTGGTGCGGATCGCAGAGCGTCGGCCAGAGCCCGCCCGCGGTGACGATCTCCAGATGCACCCGCTCGGTCAGCGTCCGGCGCAGCATGTCCTCCATGCCGGCGACGAGGGCGTTCACCCTGACGGGCTTCTGCTCCAGCGGCTGGCGCCGGGCGAAGGCGAGCAGGCGGTGGGTCAGGGCGGCGGCGCGGTTGGCCGAGGAAAGGGCGGCCCGGATGTAGCGCTCCAGCGCGTCGGTGCGTCCCTGGGCGATCCGGGTCTGCATCAGGTCGAGCGAGCCGACGATGCCGGTGAGCAGGTTGTTGAAGTCGTGGGCGATGCCGCCGGTGAGCTGGCCCACCGCCTCCATCTTCTGCGCCTGACGCAGCTGTTCCTCGACGAGGCGCTGATCGGTGATGTCGCGGCCCACGATGTGGAAGCGGTCGCCCTCCGGCACCGCCGTCCACATCACCGTGCGCCGCCGTCCGTCGCGGCTCAGGACGCGGTCGACGAAGTCGGTGACGGATTCCTGCGCGGCGAGCCGGGCCAGCACGGCGCCGGTCTCGGCCCGATCCTCGGGGTCGATCAGATCGAGGAAGGGCCGTTCGAGCAGAATGCGCTCGCTCCAGCCGAGCAGGCGCTCCCAGGCGGGGTTGACGCTGCGCAGGTAGCCGTCGAGGCCGGCCGTCCCCATCAGGTCGTTGGTGGTCTGCCAGAGCCGGTCGCGCTCGCGGGTGCGCTCGCCGACCTCGCGCTCCAGCATCGCCTCGACGCGCTTGGCGTCGGTGATGTCGGTCACGAAGAGGTAGGCGCCGTCGGTCGAACCGTCCGGCATCGGCCGGGGCAGGTAGCGGATATCGGCGATGCGCGGCGCGCCGTTCCGGTGCGGCCAGGAGCGCTCGGAACGGGCCTCGCGGCCGGCGAGCGCGCCCTCGAAGAGCGTGCGCTCCTGCCCGAAGGCCTCCGCGCCGATCAGGGCGGCGAAATCCCGTCCGAGCGCCTGCTGGGGCTGCGCCCCGAACCAGTCGGCCCCCGCCGCATTGGCGAAGCGGCAGAGCCCGCCCGCATCGAACAGGGCGACGAGGACCGGCAGCGAATCGGCGATCAAGCGCAGTTCGCGGGCATTGGCCCGCTCGGCCTGCTCCGCGCGGGCGCGCTCGGCGGCGTGCCCGACGCGCTGGGCCACGTCCTCGACGAGACCGACCTCCTCGCGGCTCCAGAGCCGCGGCTGCGCCTCGTGCAGGTAGACGAGGGCGCGCAGCCGCCCGTCCCAGATCAGAGGCACGACGACGAGCGCCCGGCATCCGATCGAATCCCATACCGGGGCGTAGCGGCGGCCCGCCCGGACGTCGCGGTAGCAATCCTCGACGACGAGGGTGCGCCCGGCGCGCAGCTCGGCGATGACCGCCGGGCCGAACCCGTCGAGGATGCGCGCCTCGCCGGCAAGGCTCGCGACCGTCGCGTCGCGGGTCCAGTCCCGCTCGACCCGGACGATCTCGCCGCTCTCGTCGATCTCGCCGTAGCCGGCGCGGCCGACGCCGACATGGGCGCCGATGGCGGCCGCGGCGGCCAGCGTCACGGCCTGCGGCTCGTCCGCCTCCCGCAGGCGGTCGTTCAGGGCCAGCAGGAAGGCCTGCCGCTCCTCGGCGCGTTTCCTGTCGTGGATGTCGGTGCAGGTGCCGAACCAGCGCACGATGCGCCCGTCCGCGTCGCGCACGGGCTGGGCCCGGCCGAGCACCCAGCGATAGGCGCCGGAGCGGTGCCGCAGGCGGTACTCGATCTGGTAGGTCTCGCCCGTGGCGAGGCTGCGCCGCCAGACCTCCCAGGCATGCGGCTGATCGTCGGGATGGAACATCCCCGCCCAGGCCGCGCCATCGGTCGAGCCGGAGGGGACGCCCGTATATTCGTACCAGCGCTCGTTATAGTAGTCGTGGAAGCCGTCGGGCCGCGTCGACCAGATCATCTGATCGATCGAATTGGTGATGCCGCGGAAGCGGTCCTCGCTCTCGCGCAGGGCCTGTTCGGTGCGCTTGCGCTCGGTGATGTCGAAGCTGACCCCTGGAAAGTGCAGCGGCGTCCCGTCCGCCGCGAGGGCACAGCGCCCCTGCGCGGCGACCCAGCGGATGCTGCCGTCGGGCTGGCGCAGGCGGTACTCCGCATCGAAGCGTCCGCCCTCGCGCAGAACCTGTCCGATGCGCTGCGTGAGGCCGGGCAGGTCGTCCGGGTGGACGCCGGAGAAGAAGTGATCGATCGGCGCGCCCGCGGCGGCGAGATCCGGATCGACCCCGTAAAGCGTGGCGAAGCGCGGATCGGCGGTGACCCGGTCGGCCGCCACGTCCCAGTCCCAGACGCCGATGCTGCCGCCGGCCGAGAGTGCCATCTCCAGCCGTTCGTCGCTGCGCCGCCTCGCCCGCTCGGCGAGGACCGTGCCGGTCGTCTCGGCGGTGACGCAGATCATGCCGTTGATGCGGCCCTCGTCGTCGCGCACGGGGGAGTAGGTGAAGCTCCACCACGTCTGCTCCGGCTTGCCGTAGCGGTGCATGGTGAGGGGCAGGTCGCTTTGCGAGACGCTCTGCCCCTTCAGCGTCGCGTCGACGAGCGGGCCGATCTCGTCCCAGAGATCCGCCCAGATCTCGCGGAACCGAGCCCCGAGCGCGCGGGGCAGACGGTCGCCGAAGACCGGGCGGTAGGCATCGTTGAAGAACGAGATGCCCTCAGGCCCCCAGGACAGGAACATCGCAGCCGGGCAGGCCAGCATCGTCGCCAGCGTGCTGCGCAGCGCGAGCGGCCAGGTTTCGAGCGGCCCGAGCGGCGTTGCCCCCCAGGGATGCGCCAGGATCTCGCGCCCCGTCTGCCCGCTCTCGAGGAGGAAGCGCAGCGGCGCCGGGATCGCCGCCTCGGCCGGCTCCCGGTTCATCGAAGGAGGCTCCCGCAAGCGGCAGCGATGTCGGGACACGAATAGGACAAGGCGACTCTACGAACGCGGACGAACGGAAGTCGGAGTATAGGGCAAAAGCGTTGCCGTGGATCGGCATCACGCCGTCATGCGACCAAGCGGCCTCCTTCCTCCCGTCGCTGGACGAACGGACCGGCCGATCGATGGCACGCAAGTGGAAGTCCCGCCCTCTAGCCGGGGAAAGTGCGCGTTGCAACAAATGATAAGCCGACGGCGCCTCATTTTGGAAGCAGTGCAACCAACGTCGAGAGGCGAGGCTTGTTTTGCATTGCAATAAAATTAGTCGAAGCTTCGGGAAGGGGTATTGAGCAAATTTCCATCTCTGCACTTGCCTCGCCGGAATGAACGTGCATTGTATTTCCGTCCGCATCAGACCCAGCGGGAGAGCCCAGCTCGGCATTCAAACGCCGTTCATGGCGTCGAGGAGCGACCGCCCCCGGGAGCTTCGAGGCACAATCGCGCGAGGGTTGGACGATCTGGAGGGTGGCGCTCACGCGCCTCACCGACGGGCCTCGGCGATCACCGAATCGCCGCCGGGCTCCCAGGAACCCATGACAGAGGGGGGTACGAAGTGCTGGCAGCAGGCATTTCGAATGCCTGCGCGTCGTGGGGAGCATGATGGACGAGAACGCCTTCGCTTACGATTTCGACGCTCCGGATTCGGACTGGAATTTTGAGCCGTCGCGCGCCGACCTTTTCCGGCAGATCGATGCCCCGCTCTACACCACCGATACCGAAGGCTGGTTGACCTACTACAACGAGGCCGCGGCCGATCTCTGGGGCTTCCGCCCCGTGCTCGGCAAAGCCCGCTGGTGCGGGGCGTGGCGCCTGTTCGAGGCCGACGGCACGCCCCTGCCGCACGACCGCTCGCCCCTGGCCGTAGCCCTGACCGAGGGCCGCGCCGTGCGCGGCGTTCAGATCGGCCTGGAGCGTCCGGACGGGATGCGGCTCGACTTCATGCCCTATCCCACGCCGCTCCGCGACGCGGCGGGCACCGTGGTGGCCGCCTCCAACATCCTTCTGAAGGTCGAACGCTCCAGCCTGCGCGTCGCCTTCAGCGCTCCGGCGGGAACCCGGCCCGGCCGGCGCCCTGCCCAATTCGCGGGCATGCGGAGAGTTTCGGCCTGAACGTTGCCGCGGACGGGTCCGGGAACCACCTCGCCGGGGCGGGCTGATCCTGCGGATCGTCTCACGGCCCGCGACAGTCAGGAGGAAACCATGTCGGTCGATACGAACTGGAGCCTCGACGCCGTCCAGAGCCTGCGCAGCATGGCCCGCGAGGGCGTGCCCGTCTCGGTCATCAGCCTGAGACTGAAGCGGCCGGTCGATGCCGTGAGCGCCAAGCTCGCCGAACTCGGGATCACGCCCAAAGCCGATATCTGACCGCGGGGGCGAGGATCGATCCTGTGGGACGGGCACCCACCGCCGACGCGGCGAGGCCCGTCTCCCGCTGCGTCACCAGGAGCCCGTGTTCTCCATGGAGGCCCAGGGCTCCTGCGGCGGCTTCGATCCGCCCTTCTGCAGGATCTCGATGGAGATGCCGTCGGGCGAGCGCACGAAGGCCATGTGCCCGTCGCGCGGCGGACGGTTGATGGTGACGCCGGCATCCTGCAGCCGCTGGCAGAAGGCGTAGATGTCGTCGACCTGGTAGGCGAGGTGCCCAAAGTTGCGCCCGCCCGAATACGCCTCCGGATCCCAATTGTAGGTCAGCTCGATCAGGGGCGACTTGGTTGATTCGGCCCGCTCAACGTCGCCCGGCGCGGCCAGGAAGACGAGCGTGAAGCGGCCCTTCTCGTTGTCGACCCGGCGGACCTCCTTGAGGCCGAAGGCGTCGACGTAGAAGCGCAGCGCGCGGTCGAGATCCGCCACGCGGACCATCGTGTGCAGATATTCCATGGCCATTCCGGATGATGGGAGGGGTCGCCGCCTATCTGGCCCGGCATCGGCTCCCGTCAACGGGACGGGGCGCCGGCCCATTGTCGACCCCGATCCCCCGCCGGAGGATTCCGCCTGCCGACAAACGCCTCTAGAAGGCGTCACGGATTCCGACGGCGAGCCTTGAACCGATGCGCACCGAGACGCCCCCGATCGTTCGCCTCGAGAATTACCGTCCCAGCGATCACCTGATCGACCGCGTGGATCTCGACGTGCGCCTCGACCCGCGCGACACCCGCGTGAGCGCGACGCTCAGCCTGCGCCCAAACCCGGCCGGCCAGCCGGGCGCGCCGCTCGTCCTCGACGGCGACGACCTCGTGCTGCTCGCCCTCGACCTCGACGGAGAGACGCCGGCGCCGGACGCCTACCGGGCCGACGCCTCCGGCCTCACCCTTCACGCGCCGCCGCAGCGGCCCTTCACCCTGCGGATCGAGACGCGCCTCGACCCGACCGCCAACACGAAACTGATGGGCCTCTATCGCTCCGGCGGCGTCTACTGCACGCAGTGCGAGGCGGACGGCTTCCGGCGCATCACCTACTTCCTCGACCGGCCGGACGTGCTGTCGGTCTACACCACCCGGATCGAGGCGGAGCGCGAGGCCGCCCCCATCCTCCTCGGCAACGGCAATCCGGTCGAGGCGGGCGAGATCCCCGGCAGCGGCCGGCACTTCGCAGTCTGGCACGATCCCCTGCCCAAGCCCGCCTACCTGTTCGCTCTGGTCGGGGGCCGCCTCGACCGGGTGGCCAAGCGCTTCACCACGATGGAGGGCCGCGCGGTCGAGATCGCGGTCTATGTCGAGCCGGGCAAGGCCGAGCGCGCCGCCTACGCCCTCGACGCGGTCGAGCGCTCCATGGCCTGGGACGAGACCGCTTTCGGGCGCGCCTACGACCTCGACGTGTTCAACGTCGTGGCCGTCTCCGACTTCAACATGGGCGCGATGGAGAACAAGGGCCTCAACATCTTCAACGACAAGTTCGTCCTCGCGAGTCCCGAGACCGCGACCGACGCGGATTACGCCGCGATCGAGGCGATCATCGCGCACGAGTATTTCCACAACTGGTCGGGCAACCGCGTCACCTGCCGCGACTGGTTCCAGCTCTGCCTGAAGGAAGGGCTGACGGTCTTCCGCGACCAGGAATTCTCCTCCAACATGCGCTCGCGGGCCGTCCACCGGATCGCCGAAGTGCGCACCCTGCGCGCCCGCCAGTTCCCGGAGGATGCGGGTCCCCTCGCCCACCCGGTGCGGCCGAGGCAATACGCGGAGATCAACAACTTCTACACGGCGACCGTCTACGAGAAGGGCGCCGAGATCGTGCGGATGCTGCGCACGCTGATCGGCGAGGCGGCGTTCCGCGAAGGGATGGACCGCTACTTCGCCGACAACGACGGGACCGCCGCCACCGTCGAGGATTTCCTGAAGGCCTTCGAGACGGTCACCGGCCGCGACCTCTCCCGCTTCGCCGAATGGTACGAGCGCCCCGGCACGCCGCGCGTCGCCGTCTCCGGCCGCTACGACGCCGGGGCCAGGACCTATCGCCTCGATTTCCGCCAGACCCGTCCGGGCGCCGGAGCGGACGCGCCGCCCCTCGTCATCCCGGTCCGCCTCGGCCTGATCGGCCCGGACGGTCCCCTCGCGGAGGCGACCGGCGACGCGGTGGAGAACGGCGTGTTCGTGCTCGACGGGGCGGAAGCCTCCCTGACCTTCGCCGACGTCGCCGCCGAGCCCGTCCCCTCGCTGTTCCGCGACTTCTCGGCACCGGTGCGGGTCGAGAGCGATCTGGACGACGCGGCCCGCCTCACACTGCTGCGCCACGACACCGACGACTTCAACCGCTGGGAAGCGGCGCAGCGTGTGGCCGTGCGGATCATGACGGCGCAGGTGCGCGGCCAGGAGGCCGACGCGGCGGCCTTCGTCGGAGCGCTGGGCGCCTTCCTCGACGCGCAAGCCCTGCGCGATCCGGCTTTCGCGGCCCAGGTGCTCACCCTGCCGAGCGAGGGCGACATCGCCGACGAGATCGGCACGAACATCGATCCGGACGCGATCTACCGCGCCCGGCGCGACCTGCGCCGCCGCCTCGGCGCGGACCTGCGCGGACGCCTGACCGCCCTGCGCGAGGCGCTGTCCGAGCCGGCCGGCGCGCCCTTCTCGCCGGACGCGGCCCCCGCCGGCCGCCGGGCGCTCCGCAACGCCGCCCTCGACCTGATCGCCGCCGCCGACGCGCGAGCCGGCGCCGATCTGGCTCGGGCGCAGATCGCGGCGGCCACCAACATGACGGACCGGCTCGCCGGTCTCGCCACCCTGGCACTCCTGCCCGGCGAGGCCAGGGAGGCGGCGCTCGCGGCCTTCGCCGAACGCTACGCGAACGAGCCCCTGGTGCTCGACAAGTGGTTCGGGCTCCAGGCGATGATTCCCGAGGCGGACACCGTCGCGCGCATCCGGCGCCTCCAGGGCCACCCGGCCTTCGCGATGACGAACCCGAACCGCGTGCGCGCGCTGGTCGGCAGCTTCAGCCTCGCCAACCCGACGCAGTTCAACCGGCCGGACGGGGCCGGCTACGACCTCGTGGCGGAGACGGTGCTGGCCCTCGACGGGACCAACCCGCAGGTCGCCGCGCGCCTGATGACCGCCTTCGGTTCCTGGCGCCGGCTCGAAGCGGGGCGGCGGGAGGCCGCCGAGAGGGTCCTGCGTCGCATCGCTGCCACGCCCGGCCTTTCTCGTGATGTGGCAGATATCGGGGCGCGGAGTTTGGCCGGCTAGTTAAGACTTTCTTGAGGAAGGCGTTTTCGCGACTCGCGGCCCGCTCCGAGCCTCACCGAGAGCCTCTCAGGTCAACGGCCCATTCCAAAAACGGCGTGGACAAACCCACCCCCCCGATGTCCAATGTGAATACGATTCGAAACCGCCGGGGCCGCCCCGGCCGAAGCGCCGTTTCCAGCCAGTGCAGAGGTGTCGATATGCCGGGGGCGGTTTCCGCGTCCCTGTCCGCGCGCGCGCGTGCGGACACGATCCTCGGGATCCAGCGTACGACCGGCACGGCCCAGGCCCGACTCATGCGGGCCGAGACCTGGCTGCGCTACGCGCTGCCCGCCCTGCTGGCGGTCTTCCTGCTGACGCTCGCGGTGGCCTCGTTCCTCCAGCTGCGCGGGCGGCACGAGGAGGCGATGCGCAGCGCCACGCGCGAGGTCGAAGCCTTCGCGCGGCTGGCCTCGCTGGCTCTCACGGGCGCCGCGGCCGCCGACGAGACGCAGCTCGACCGGGTGTTGCCGGTCCATCTCCTGCCCGCCGGGCGCGAGGTGCTGGTGATCGGCCCGAACGATCGCATCCGCGCCGCCTATCCGCGGCCGGCGCCGGCCGAGACCTTCGCCGGCTACCTCGCCGAGGGTGAGCCGCTGGGAATCCTCGGCGAGAGCGCCGGGGCCATGCTCGTGACCCTGCAGGCGGGCCGGCAGGCCATCGTCGCGGTCCGGCGTCTGTCCGATGGGACGGGGCAGGTCGCCGTCTCGCAATTCATCGAGCCGATCGCGGCGGAGTGGTGGCGCCTGTTTTGGAACCACACGGTCACGCTCACGGCCATCGGCCTCGTCCTGATCGGCACGGCCACCGCCTACATCCTCCAGACGCAGCGGGCTCAGTCGGCGGACGAGGTCTGCGACCTCGTCAAGCAGCGCCTCGACACGGCGCTCGGGCGCGGGCGCTGCGGCCTGTGGGACTGGGACATCGCCCGGGGCACGATCTTCTGGTCCGATTCGATGTACGCACTGCTCGGCTACACCCCGGAGAAGGATCTCCTCTCCTTCGGCGACGTGAACGCCCTGCTGCACAGCGAGGACGGCGATCTCTACAGCCTCGCCCGCCACCTCGCCGCGAGCCACGCCACGGTCGATCACGAGTTCCGCATCCGCGACGCCTCCGGCGCCTGGATCTGGCTGCGCACCCGTGCCGAGATCGTGGAGGATGCCATGGATGGCAGCCGGCATCTGGTCGGCATCGCCATGGACGTGACGGAGCAGCGCCGGCTCGCCGAATCCAGCGCCACCGCCGACATGCGCCTGCGCGACGCGGTGGAGGCGATCTCGGAGGCCTTCGTGCTCTGGGATGCCGGCAACCGGCTGGTGCTGTGCAATTCGAAATTCCGCGCCCTGCACGCGCTGGCCAGCGACGACGCGATGCCGGGCCGCCGCTACGACGAGATCATGGGCCGCGGCGCCCTCCCCCCGGTGCGCCGGGGCATTCCGGGGTCCGAGCGCGGCACCTCCCGCACCTTCGAGGTCGAGCTGACCGACGGGCGCTGGCTGCAAGTGAGCGAGCGGCGCACCAAGGACGGGGGCTACGTCTCGGTCGGCACCGACATCACCAGCCTCAAGCGGCATCAGGAGCAACTCGTCGCCTCGGAGCGCGAGCTGATCGGTACCGTCAAGGACCTCAAGCGGTCCCGCCATACCCTGGAGATGCAGACCCAGCAGCTCGCCGACCTCGCCGAGCGTCATCTCGACCAGAAGGCGCGGGCCGAGATCGCCAACCAGGCCAAGTCCGAGTTTCTGGCCAATATGAGCCACGAGCTGCGCACGCCGCTCAACGCCATCATGGGCTTTGCCGAGCTGATGGAGAGCGAGGTCTACGGCGCGCTGGGCTCGCCCCGCTACGCCGATTACTGCCGCGACATCCAGCAGAGCGGCACCTACCTGCTCTCGGTGATCGACGACATCCTGCACATGTCGCGCATCGAGGCGAAGCGGGTGAAGCTGGTGCGCCGCGACGTTCCCCTCGACGGGGCCATCGCCTCGGCGGTGATGCTGGTGGCCAAGGATGCGGCGAGCAAGTCCGTCGCGATCGACGTCGAGCTGGCGGGCGCCCTGCACGTGCTGGCCGATGCGCGGGCGCTCCAGCAGATCCTGCTCAACATCGTCCAGAACGCGGTGAAGTTCACGCCCGAGGGTGGGCGCGTCAGCCTGCGGGGGCGCTGCTGCAACGGCTTCGTCCACCTGTTCATCGGTGATACCGGCATCGGCATCCCGAAGGCGGCGGTGTCCAAGCTCGGGCGCCCGTTCGAGCAGGTCGAGACCAACCTCACCCGCAGCTACAAGGGCTCGGGCCTCGGCCTCGCCATCGCCCGCTCGAACGCGGAACTGCACGGCGGTTCGATCCGCATCCGTTCGGAGGAAGGGATCGGCACGCTGGTTCTGGTGCGCCTGCCCATGCCGACGCCCGAACGCCTCGCCGAGGCCGCGCGCGAGAGCGAGCGCGACGAGGCGACCGGCGCCACCGCACCGGGCGAGACCCGGCGGAGCCTGACGCCCGCGTTTTGAAGCGCTGTTCCCCCCCTCTTTCGGTTCGCGGCCGCGCGCGAAAAAAAGCCGGCGGCCTCAGCCCGGAGGATGCGTCGCGATCCAGTGACGGGCGATGTCGATGCGGCGCGCTACCCAGACCCGCTCGTGGGCGGCGATGTGGTCGAGGAAGCGGATCAGCCCGGCCGCCCGGCCCGGTCGGCCGACGAGGCGGCAATGCAGGCCGACCGACATCATCTTCGGCGCCGTCTCCCCTTCCGCGTAGAGCACGTCGAAGCTGTCGCGCAGGTAGGTGAAGAATTGGTCGGCGGCGTTGAAGCCCTGATAGGTCGCAAACCGCATGTCGTTGGCATCGAGGGTGTAGGGCACCACGAGCTGGGGGCCCGCCGTGCCCCGCAGCCAGTACGGCAGGTCGTCGGCGTAGGAATCCGAGAGGTAGGTGAAGCCGCGCTCGGCCGCGAGGCCGAGCGTGTGTTCGGAGAAGCGCCCGGTGTACCAGCCCTCCGGCCGGCTGCCCGTCACCGCGCTGTGCCGCCGGATCGCCTCGTCCATGTGGGCGGCCTCCGCCTCGGGCGTGAAGACGGAATAGTCGATCCAGCGTAGGCCGTGGCTGGCGATCTCCCAATCCGCCTCGCGCATGGCGGCGACGGCCCCCGGGTTGCGTTCCAGGGCGCGGGTGACGCCGAACACCGTGACCGGCACGCCGCGCCCCGAGAGGAGGCGCCAGAGCCGCCAGAAGCCGGCGCGGGCGCCGTATTCGTAGACGGATTCGACGCTCATGTGGCGTCGCCCGGGCCAGGGCTGCGTCGGGATCACCTCCGTGAGGTAGCCCTCCGACGCGTCGTCGCCGTCGAGAATGCAGTTCTCGCCCCCCTCCTCGTAGTTGAGGACGAACTGGACGGCGATGCGGGCCTCGTTCGGCCAAAGGGGATGGGGCGGCGTTCGGCCGTAGCCGACCCAATCGCGAGGATCGTTCAAGACGCATCCTCCCCGACGGTTCGACCGCGGCTCAAGCCGGCGGCTTGACGGCAGCCCTCAGCGACGTGGGGCGATCCGGCTTCCCTTCGATCACCCGGCTCGCCGCTCATTGACGCCTCCCTTGCAGCCCAGAATGCTTCATCGCGACGGCGCGACATCCGCCCTCCATCGATCGGCGTTATGAGGAAAACCTCTCCGCCGGCCAGAGCGCGTCGATACGCTCTCGGCATGTTCGCGGGCCGAGGCATCCCTTATCAATCAGGAACCGGCTCATGCCCATGCCGTCCTCCGTCGACATCATCGGCGCGCCGATCGAGATCGGCACCAGCGAGCCCGGCTCTCTGATGGGTCCGGCCGCCCTGCGCACGGCGGGTCTGGGGCGGGTGCTGCAAGATCTGGGCTACGCGGTCAACGATGCGGGCGACCTCTCCCCGGATGGCGCGGCGGGCCAGCGCGATCTGCCCGCGATCCGTGCCTGGACGACTCTGATCGCGGGGGCGGTGGAGGCGGCCTTCGCACGCGGCAGCCTGCCCCTGGTCGCGGGTGGCGACCACAGCCTGTCGCTCGGCTCGATCGACGGCGTGCTGCGCCATTGCCGGCGGACCGGGCGTCCGGTCTTCGTGCTCTGGCTCGACGCGCATGCCGATTTCAACACGCTGGAGACCTCGCCCTCCGGCAACGTCCACGGCATGCCGCTGGCCGCACTGAGCGGCGAGCCCGGCTTCGATTCCCTGTTCGAGAGCACGGAGCGCCCGCGGCTCGATCCGCGCCACATCCACCTGTTCGGCCTGCGCTCCATCGATGCCGGCGAGCGGGCGCTGGTGACGCGGCGGGAGGTGAAGGTCGTCGACATGCGGACCATCGACGAGTTCGGCGTGGTCGCGCCCCTTCGGCGCATCCTCGACCGGGTGAGGGCCGCCGACGGCCACCTGCATGTCAGCTTCGATATCGACTTCCTCGACCCGACCGTCGCGCCCGGCGTCGGCACCACGGTGCCGGGCGGCGCGACCTTCCGCGAGGCGCATCTCATCATGGAGATGCTCTGCGATTCCGGGCTGGTCGGCTCCCTCGACGTGGTGGAGCTGAACCCTTTCCTCGACGAGCGCGGGCGCAGCGCCCGGGTGCTCGTCGAGCTGGTGGCCAGCCTGTTCGGCCGCCGCATCATCGACCGGCCGTCGGAGATGCCGCCGCTCGACGCCTGACGACCGTGGGCGAATTCCTCGTTCCGTCAGGCGTCGGCCGATTTCCTGATGCCGCGAGGCGTCAGCCGATTTCCTCATGCCACGTGCGGCCATCGCGCTCGATCAGGGCGATGGAGGCCGTCGGCCCCCAGCTTCCGGCCGAGTAGGGGCGCGGCGGCTCGGGGCGGTCGGCCCAGGCCTTGAGCAGCGAGTCCGCCCAGGACCACGCCACCTCCACCTCATCGCGGCGCATGAACAGGGTGGCGTTGCCGCGCACCACGTCCATCAGCAGGCGCTCGTAGGCGTCGGGATAGCGCTGCTTGAAGGTCTCCTCGAAGGAGATGTCGAGGTTGGTCGGGCGCAGGCGCATGCCGCCCGGCCCCGGGTCCTTGGTCATCACTTCGAGCTTCATGCCCTCCTCCGGCTGGAGCCGGATGACGAGACGGTTCGGCTCGCGCCCGAAGGCGTCGGAGGGGAAGATCGAGAAGGGTGAGGCGCGAAACTGCACCACGATCTCGGAGAGCTTCTTGGGCAGACGCTTGCCGGTGCGGACGTAGAACGGCACGCCGGCCCAGCGCCCGCTGCGCACTTCGAGCTTGAGCGCCACGAAGGTCTCAGTGCGGCTCGGAATCTCGCCGCCGAGATCGGTATGGTAGCCCTCCACCGGCTTTCCACCGACCGCCCCGGCGCCGTACTGCCCGCGCACGGTCACGACCCCCACGTCGGCGGCGGTGATCGGCTTGAGCGCGCGCAGCACCTTCAGCTTCTCGTCGCGCACCGAGTTGGCATCGAGCGAGATCGGGCTCTCCATCGCCGTGAGGCAGAGAAGCTGGAGGATATGGTTCTGCACCATGTCTCGCAGCGCGCCCGAGGTGTCGTAATAATCGCCCCGGGCCTCCACGCCGACGGTCTCGCCGACGGTGATCTGCACGTGGTCGATCACGTCGGCATTCCACAGCCGCTCGAAGATCGTGTTGGCGAAGCGCAGGGCCAAGAGGTTCTGCACCGTCTCCTTGCCGAGATAGTGATCGATCCGGAAGATCTGGCTTTCGGGAAACACGGCGCCGACCGCGTCGTTGATGGCGCGGGCCGATTTCAGATCCTTGCCGATCGGCTTTTCCAGCACGACGCGGCTCGTCTCGCCGATCAGACCGTGACGGTCGAGGTTGCGGCAGATCGGGCCGTAGAGGTCGGGCGAGGTGGCGAGATAGAAGGGGCGGACGCGGTCGGGCCGCTCGTCGAGCAGGATCTTGAGATCCTCCCAACCCTCGTCGCCGAGGGCATCGACCGCCACGTAGAACAGGTGGTCGAGGAAGCCGTCGAGCTTGCTCTCATCGATGTCCCGCGCGGGCACGAAGCTCTTGAGGGCGTCGCGGGCGCGCTCGCGGAACGCCTCCGAGGACATGTGCGTGCGCGAGGCGCCGATGATGCGGCTCGATTCGGGGATCTGCGCGTCGCGGTAGCGCTGGTAGAGGGCCGGCAGGAGCTTGCGCTGGGTCAGGTCGCCGGTGGCGCCGAACACGACGTAGTCGAAGGTCGGGACGGGGATGATGGTGGCCAAGGACGGCTCCCAGGGTTCGCGCAGCTTCGAGGCGCCGGCCCGCAGCCGGAGGCAGACCCGGAGGAGCGTCTTGCCCCTCCGTCCCTTCCGGCCCGAGGGCGGTCGGACGACTCTGCAGCGTGGGTTAGCGGTTCGCGGCGACCGCTTGCAAGAGCGCCGCCAAGGCGTCGGCCGCATGCGCCTCAGCGCCGGGAGCGGCGATAGGGCCTCCCGAGCGGCAGAGGGCGCCCGACCGGGCGTTCTCAGGCGCGGTCGCGACGCCGGCCGATGGAACGGTAATCCGGCGCCTGCGAGGCCGTCTCCGACTTGCGCTCTTCCGGCGCCTGGAGCTTGGCGATCTGGTCGATGCGCACCCCGGCATAGTTGCCCCGGCGCCATGCCAGCGTCAGCCGCAGAACGAAGTCGCGGCCGACGACCTTGAGCATGAACGAGGAGGGAAGCACGAACGCCTCCGGCACGCCGAGCTTGGCGCCCGATTTCGAGATATCCTTGACGGTGCAGGGAATCTCGGTGCCGTCGAACAGACGGATCATCGCGATCCAGTTGGTGACGCTGCGTTCCTCCCGCCGCGCGACGACGGAGTCCTCGAGCTGAAGCTCGGCGTCATTCGGTTCGGCGTGGGTCAGGCCCAGGGCCTGTCGGAGCGGATCGGGCATCGAAGCACAGCGAAGAGCGATGGGAGCGAGCGTAACGCCAAAAGCGTTGACGCATCCTGTTCGCGGGCGCGGAAGATCCATCCTCACAGAAATTTTTATCCGCCGCCCTGCCGTGCCGCGCCTCGCGCCGATCCTCAAGGAAGTGCAGGCCTTTTCACCGATGCTGCATTGCAAGAGAGGTCGAATGATCTTGCGCCGCAGCATGAAAATCGGAACAGCCAAGTCGTCAAGTGGGGTTGCCAGAGCTGAATGGCAGATTAACCTGCCCCCATTGCGTCGCGTTCGATGTCTGCCCCCTTAGCAAGGAGCGGTCCCATGTCTGAACTCTTGCGCGTCAAGCCGACCCATGACGGCACCTACACCGTCTACCGCGGCTCGCTCGCCCTCGTCTCGGGCCTCACGAGACTGCAGGCCGAGCGCTACGAAGCGAGCGTCGCCCGTCAACAGCGCGCGGTGTCGCCCATCACGGGCGCCTGATCACCCCGGCACGATCGAGGGCGCGGAGCCGTCAACGGCTTCGCGCCCTTCGCTTGGAGTGAGGACGAGGCATTCAGCTGGCCGTCTCCTCAAGGATCCAGGCCGCCGTATCGGGGTCCGCATCCGCGACCGGCAGGTGCAGGATGATCGGTGTCTCGTAGGGGTGGCGCGCCTTGAGGGACGCCGCGAGGGCTTCGGCCAGCCCCTCGCGGCTCTTGATGATCGCGACGACCTCCTCTCCGCGCTCGACCGCGCCCTTCCAGGCGTAGACGGATTGCATCCCGGGCAGAACGTTGATGCAGGCCGCGAGGCGCGCGCGCACCAGGGCCTCCCCGATGGCGAGCGCGGTCGGGGCATCGGGGAAGGTCGTGTAGACGAGGAGCGGTCGCTCCATGCTATGGCTCTCCCTTGGCAAGCCGGCGTCCGCCCGGGCGGCGGCGCCCCGAGTGAGACCGGCTCGGCCTCTTCCCGTCAACAGGGCTGACAGCACGGATGCCGCGGCGCTTTTCTCGGATCGCCTTCGTGGCGAGCCCCACGCCGGAAGCGCGGGAGGCGGCGGACGCCCTGATGCGCCGCTACGACCACGTCTCGCCGGAGGAGGCCGACGTCGTCGTGGCCCTCGGCGGCGATGGCCTGATGCTGCAGGTGCTGCACCGCTTCATGAACGCGCCCAAGCCGATCTACGGCATGAACCGCGGCACGGTCGGCTTCCTGATGAACGAGTTCCGGGAGGAAGGGCTGCTCGACCGCCTGGAGGCGACCAAGCGCTCGACGATCCACCCGATGACCATGATCGCGACCGACACGGAGGGGCGCAGCCACACGGCGCGGGCGATCAACGAGGTATACATGCTGCGCCAGACCCACCAGACCGCCAAGCTGCGCGTCTCGGTGGACGAGCACGTGCGGCTGCCGGAACTGATCGCCGACGGCATTCTCGCAGCCACGCCGGCCGGCTCGACCGCCTACAACCTCTCGGTCGGTGGGCCGATCCTGCCGCTCAATGCCCATCTCCTGGCGCTGACGCCGATCTCGGCCTTCCGGCCGCGGCGCTGGCGCGGTGCGCTCCTGCCGAACTACGCGCGCATCCGCATCGACGTGATCGACGCCGAGTATCGGCCCGTCGCGGCGGTGGCCGACCACACCGAGTTCCGCCGGATCTGCACGGTGGAGACCTGGCTCGATCACGCCACCAACCTCGTGCTGCTGCACGATCCCGGCCACAGCCTGGAAGAGCGCATCCTGCGCGAGCAGTTCGGCTGATCCGCCGTCGTGTTCGGAGCCGAAGCGATGCAAGGCGCGACCTCTCCGGACCGTGCGAAGCCCCGGCTTGCCGCGGCTTCGCCTCGCCACGACGGCGACGGTATCGGGCGGATGCCGTCTTAAGGGTTGCGCAGCACCGGCACGGTCTTGGGCGAACCCAGATCGTAGGTCTTGTTGCGCAGGGGATCGAGCTTGGTCCCCTCGGAGGCGTCGAAGGCCTTGGGCCGCCCGCCGCCGTCCGCGCCGTCCACGGCGGAGGCCGAATTCGGGGCGTAGGCCGAGGCGCGGCCCGGTTGAGCCGCGTTCGGTTCGGCGGTGTTGGGATCGACCTTGTCGACCGCGCCCGCATCCGGCTGCGGCGCCTGCTGGCGCGCGCGCTCGACCTGGCGCCAGCGGGTCACGTTGCGCTGATGGCCCTCCAGCGAATCGGCGAAGGCGTGACCGCCCGTGCCGTCGGCGACGAAGTAGAGATCCTTGGTGCGCGAGGGATTGGCGACCGCCTCGAGCGCCGCCCGGCCGGGATTGGCGATCGGGCCCGGGGGAAGGCCCTCGATCACGTAGGTGTTGTAGGGCGTCGGGCGCTCGATCTCGGAGCGAAGGATGCCACGCCCGAGGGTGCCGCGGCCACCGACGAGGCCGTAAACGATGGTCGGGTCGGATTGCAGCTTCATCCGCTTCTGCAGGCGGTTGACGAACACGCCGGCCACGCGCGGGCGCTCGTCGGCGCGGCCGGTCTCCTTCTCGACGATGGAGGCGAGCGTCACCATCTCGGCGGGCGTCTTCACCGGAACGTCGGCGCTGCGGCGCTGCCAGATCTGGGTCAGCACCTCGCGCTGCTTGGCCCGCATCAGGTTGAGGATCTGCTGGCGGGTGGCGCCGCGCTCGAACTTGTAGGTGTCGGGCAGGAGCGAGCCCTCGGGCGGCGTCTCGGCGACCTCGCCGGACAGCACGTCGTTGTCACCGAGCCGGGCCACGATCTGCTCGGAGGTGAGGCCCTCGGGGAAGGTGATGGCGTGCTGCACCTGCCGGCCGTTGGTCAGGGTCTCGATCGTGTCTCTGACGCTGGCATGGGCCTTGAACATGTACTCGCCATGCTTGAGCGGCCCCTTGCCCCCGAAGCGCGCGGCGATCTCGAACAGGTTCGGGTGATCGACCACGCCCTCGCGGGCGAGGATCGCGGCGATCTCCGAGGTCCCGCTGCGGCTCGGGATCACGACCACCTTGTCGGCCGAGAGCGGACCCGGCTCGGTGGTCTGCCGGTTGAACAGGGTGATGGCGACGAGCGCGCCCAGCGCCAGGACCACGCCGAGGGTCAGGAAGCCGCTGATGGTGGCGAGCAGGCCGCCGCGGCGACGCTCCGGCTTCTCGGGCGGCGGCGGCGCGACGGTGGGTTTGATGGCCTCGCTCGGGCTGCGCGGCGACGGCCGGTTCGGCAGCGACGGCTCCTCGGAGGCGGGCGGCGAAGACGGCGGCTCTTGTCGTCTGCGGAACATCGGGATCCTGCTGTGGCCTCGCGGGGCCTGCGCGGAAGGCCCCGCCCGGGGGCATTTCGCCCCGTACGCCGCACGATGTCGAGCGAGACGCTCGACGCGGTGGCGCGACGGGCTGATCCTTAAGCGGTTTTGTGGCGAAATGGCGTTGGAGACGGCAAGGCCGCCCCAACCCCCTCGCCGCTCAGTCGGCGCGGCGCATCAGCAGCGAGGCGTTGGTGCCGCCGAAGCCGAAGGAATTCGAGAGCACCGTGTCCACGCGCTTGCGCTTGGCCTCGTGCGGGATCAGGTCGATCTCGGTCTCGACGGACGGGTTGTCGAGGTTGAGCGTCGGCGGCATCACGCCGTCGCGAATCGCCAGCACGGAGAAGATCGCCTCGACCGCGCCGGCCGCACCGAGCAGGTGCCCGATGGCCGACTTGGTGGACGACATGGAGGCCTTGGCGGCGGCGGGGCCGAGCAGCCGCTCGACCGCCTTCAGCTCCAGCTCGTCGCCGAGCGGCGTCGAGGTGCCGTGGGCGTTGATGTAGTCGATCTCGCTCGGATCGATCCCGGCGCGCTTCACCGCGGCCTTCATGCAGCGGTAGCCGCCGTCGCCGTCGGGAGCCGGCGAGGTGATGTGGTAGGCATCCCCCGAGAGACCGTAGCCGATCACCTCGGCGTAGATCTTGGCGCCGCGCGCCTTGGCATGCTCGTACTCTTCCAGCACCACGATGCCGGCACCCTCGCCCATGACGAAGCCGTCACGGTCGCGGTCGTAGGGGCGGGAAGCCTTGGTGGGCCGGTCGTTGAAGCCTGTGGACAGCGCCCGGCAGGCGGCGAAGCCGGCCAGCGAGAGCCGGTTGACCGGGGCCTCGGTGCCGCCGGCCACCATCACGTCGGCGTCGCCCAGCGCGATCAGCCGCGAGGCGTCGCCGATGGCGTGCGCGCCGGTCGAGCAGGCGGTGACGACCGCGTGGTTCGGCCCCTTCAGCCCGTGCTGGATCGAGACCTGACCCGAGGCGAGGTTGATGATGCGGCCGGGAATGAAGAAGGGCGAGATGCGCCGCGGCCCCTTCTCGTGCAGGGTCACCGAGGCGTCGTAGATCGTGCCGATGCCGCCGATGCCGGAGCCGATCAGGACGCCGGTGGCCTCCTGATCCGCGTCGGATTTCGGGTGCCAGTCGGCATCGTCGAGCGCCTGGCCGGCAGCGGCCATGGCGTAGACGATGAAGGGATCGACCTTGCGCTGCTCCTTCACCTCCATCCACTTGTCGGGATTGAAGGTGCCCTCGGAGCCGTCGCCGAAGGGCAACGTGCAGGCGATGCGGCAGGCGAGATCGTCGGTCTGGAAACCGGTGACCGCGGCAGCCCCGCTGTCACCGGCGATGAGACGGCTCCAGGTGTGCTCCACGCTGCCACCCAGCGGCGTGACCATACCGAGACCCGTGATCACCACCCGACGCATTGTCCGATCCCAACCGATCCGTCCGGTCCCGCAGGACCCATCCATGTCATGTAAGCGGCGCGCGGGGTCTGTCGACCCCGCCCGCACGAGACACCGCCTCAGGCGGAGTTCTTCTCCAGGAACTTGATCGCGTCGCCGACCGTCTGGATGGTCTCGGCCGCGTCGTCCGGGATCTCGACGTTGAACTCCTCCTCGAACGCCATCACCAGCTCGACGGTGTCGAGGCTGTCGGCGCCGAGATCGTCGATGAAGTTGGAGGCCTCCGTGACCTTCTCAGGCTCGACGCCCAGGTGCTCGACGACGATCTTCTTCACGCGCTCGGCGATATCGCTCATCGTTGTTGGTCCTCGTCTTTTCGATCGTGGTGGTGTGTGCTTCTGACGAAAGCGCCGTGGCCGCCGACCCACTTCGGGGTTGCTTGTTAGACGGCCGGTGTTCGATCGCGCGTGGTTTGGAAAAAGCCGCAACCCGCTGAACCGTCAACTCCCCTGCACGGCTGAGCCGGGTGTTAACACAGGGTTTCCGCTCTGGCGAGGGGCGGTTCAGAATGCGTTCAGCGGCGTGGTTTTCGGGTCGAAACCTTGTCTTGTGGATGCCGTCAGATCATCGCCATGCCGCCGTTGACGTGGAGCGTCTGTCCGGTCACGTAACCCGCTTCTTCCGAGGCCAAGTAGACCGCCGCGGCGCCGATCTCGGCGCCGGTGCCGAGCCGTCCGGCCGGCACGCGGGTGAGGATCGTCTCGCGCTGCTTCTCGTTCAACGCGTCCGTCATCGCCGACGTAATGAAGCCCGGTGCGATGCAGTTGACGGTGATGTTGCGCGTGGCGACTTCGGCCGCGAGCGCCTTGGTCATGCCGACGAGTCCGGCCTTGGCGGCGGCGTAGTTGCCCTGGCCCGGATTGCCCGTGGTGCCGACCACCGAACCGATGCCGATGATGCGGCCGTATCGGCGCTTCATCATGCCCCTCAGCGCGGCCCGCGAGAGCCGGAAGGCGGCGGTGAGATTGACGTCGAGCACCGCCTCCCACTCCTCGTCCTTCATGCGCATGAAGAGGTTGTCGCGGGTGATGCCGGCATTGTTGACGAGGATGTCGAGACCGCCGAGGGCCGATTCGGCCGCCGGCAGCAGCGCCTCCACCGCTTGCCTGTCGGCGAGGTTGGCCTCGACGACCGCGACGCGCTCACCGCCGAGTTCCGCCGCCAGTTCGTCGAGCGCGGGGCGGCGGGTGCCCGAGAGCGCGACATGCGCCCCCTGCGCGTGCAGCGCCCGGGCGATCGCCCCGCCGAGCCCGCCGGTCGCGCCGGTGACGAGGGCCTTGCGGCCGGTGAGATCGAACATGCTGGCGGCTCTTCCGGTTGAAGGAGGGATCAGGCGTAGGCGGCCACGTCGTCGGGCGTGCCGACGGCGCTCGCCGTGGCGCCCGGTGCGATCCGCTTGACGAGCCCGGTCAGCACCTTGCCGGCGCCGAGTTCGTGGAAACGATCGACGCCCGCTTCGGCCATGGCGGCCACGCTCTCGCTCCAGCGCACCGTGCCGGTAACCTGGGCCACCAGCGCGTCGCGGATGGCGTCGGGATCGGTGAGGGGGCCGGCGGTGACGTTGGCGTAGACGGGCACGACCGGCGCTCGCATCGCGACCTCGGCCAGCGCCTTGCGCATCGCCTCGGCGGCGGGCGCCATCAGCGCGCAGTGGAACGGGGCGGAGACGTTGAGGAGCACCGCGCGGCGCACGCCGCGGCCCTGGGCCAGCGCCATCGCCCGCTCGACCGCCTCCCGGTGGCCGGAGAGAACCACCTGTCCGGCGCCGTTGTCGTTGGCGACATCGCAGACCATGCCCTGCGCGGCCTCCTCGGCGATGGCCTTTGCGGTGACCAGATCGGGTCCCAGAAGCGCGGCCATCGCACCGACGCCCGGCGCGACCGCCCGCTGCATCGCCTCGCCGCGGATGCGCAGGAGGCGGGCGGCATCGGCCACCGAGAAGGTGCCTGCGGCGGCCAGCGCCGAATATTCGCCGAGCGAGTGACCGGCGACGCAGGCGGCGTCCCGGGCCAGATCGAGGCCGTGCTCGGCCTCCAGCGTGCGCAGAACGGCCAGACTCGCCGCCATCAGCGCCGGCTGGGCGTTGGCGGTCAGGGTCAGCTCCTCGGACGGCCCCTCGAACATCAGCTGCGAGAGCCGCTGGCCGAGCGCCTCATCGACCTCCTCGAAGACGGCCCGTGCGGCCTGGGACGCTTCGCTGAGCGCCTTGCCCATGCCGACCGCTTGGCTGCCCTGTCCGGGAAAAATAAAGGCTCGCGTCATGAGGTCCTGCCGCCGCAGCGCCGGGGTGAAGCCCCGGCGGCTCAAGGTGCGGCGCACTCGCATCACGGCTCCCGAGTGTCAACAATGCGGTGCACAAGTCGCGGGCAGGCGCCATGCGAAGCTGGCCTCCGGCCAAGCTACTGGAATCACCCGCGAAGATCGTGAGGTCCCTCGAAAGAGAGCGGCACTGAGAATCGAACCCGGCACGATTCGGCGCATTGATGCAGGAGACGCTGCGAGGGCCCTGTCATGCTGCGCACCTCATTCCCGCAGGAAGCGGTCGGGCATGCCCATGCTCTGATCGGCGCCTACGAGACCGCCCATTCCGGTCTCTCGCGGATCACCCATGAATTCCGCTGCGATCTGCGCTCCGCCCTCGACCGGCTCGGGCCGCACGCCCTACCCTACCTGCGCATCGTGCGCAGCGACCTTGAGGGGCGGGCCGTGCAGGCCCGACAGACCTGGCCGCTCTGGATCGACCGCCTCACCGATCGCATGACCGACCGGCGCCTGATCGCGTCGCGCGCCCTGCTCGACGCCGTCGACCGGGAGGCCGATGCGCGCGGCCTCGTTCTCTCGATACCCGTCTGCCTGGAAAAGGGAGCGAGCGGCGACCGCTGAGGATCGGCGCCGCTCGGTATCAAGACCGCTCGTGCCCAGGACCGGTCTTGCACTCAGGCCGCGACGCGGATCACGGGGCGCCGTTCGCTCGCGGTCCGATCCAGCGCCAGGGCGAGGCAGGCCGCCGCCTGATCGATCTCGGCCTCGGAATGGCCCGCGGTGACGTGGAGACGGATGGTCTCCGGCCCGGCGGCCTGATCGGCCAGCAGGCCGAGTTCGGCCAAGCGACCGCCGAGGAGACGGGCGACATCGGCCGAGGCGACCTTCACCGACACCGACGCCGAGGGCTCGCCGCAGACCGCGAGACCCTGCCCGCGCAGGGCGGTGCGCAGGTTCAGCACGTTGCGCATCAGGCGGGCCCGGCGCTCGGAGCCCTCGGCACCGTCGATGATCGCGAAGGCCCGGAGGATGACGGCGGTCTGGATCGGCGAGAGCGCGGTCGCGGTGCCGGCCGTCATGCCGCTGGAGCGCAGGCAGGCGGTGACGGAGCGCGTCCCGGCCGCGATGAAACCGCCGTTCGAGGCGAAGCTCTTCGAGAAGCTGCCGGTGACGAGATCGACCTTCCCCAGCATGTCCTGCAGGCCGAGATGGCCGCGGCCGTCCTCGCCGAGGCAGCCGAGATCTTGCGAGACATCGACGAGGAGCGTCGCGCCGTAGGCGTCGCAGGCAGCCCGCAGGGCGGACAGGTCCGGCGTTCCCGAATCGAGCGGCGACAGGCTCTCGGTGACGACGAGGATGCCGCCCTGCCCGTCGCGGGCGCGGATGGCCCGCAGCCGGGCGCGGCACTGATCGGCGTCGAGATGACGGAAGGTCGAGAGGTGGCGAGTCGCGGCCTCGGCACCCTCGCGCAGGCCGCCGCGGATGGCGGCGTCCATCACCACGTGGTCGGCTGGCCGCACGAGGCCGCGGATCACCGTCTGACCGGCGGCCCGGCCGGTCGGGGTCAGCATCGCCTCCTCCATCTGGAGGAAGTCGGCGATCCGGCGCTCCAGCGAGAGGGAGAGACCAGCATCGCCGGCCTCCGCGGCGGAGCAGACGCTGCGGACGCCGAAGCGGCGCAGCGTCTCGGCGGCGGCCTCCACGATCGCCGGATGGGCGGAAAGGTCGAGGCAATCCTGCGAGGCGAAGTCGAGGCCGCGCACCGAAGCGGAGCCGGCGCCCTGCGGCACGAGGCGGACGCCGTCCACCCGGTCCCGGGCGTTCGCGTCGGTCTGTTCACGATGTCTCATGCCATCCCGTCCGATGCCGCGTCTTTCTCGAAGCACAGTCTCTGCGGCGCCGGCTTGCCACGGCGTTAAACCGGCCATGTCGGGGCGAAATGCATCGGGGCGTATTTAACGAAATGCTATTGCCGAGGGACGGAATGGTCTTGTCCGTTCCTTAACCTGTCGCGGATGGCGGCGGCCCGCTTCGGGCATCAACGATTTGGAAACTGCGCGAACATCGACGGAAGACTTTCGCGCTCGTTTCCATTGCGCGATCGAGGTGAAGCACAGGCGCAGCCCCTCGCCCGAAACGAAACGGGGGCCTCCGACCCCGGAAGCCCCCGCCATCCCTCTTTCCGCTTGAGCGTCCCGGTCGTCAGATCGTCGGTATGCCCGTGCCGACCCCGTAGAGTTCGCCGTAGAGGGCAGCGTGGGCGAGGTAATAGATGCCGAGGAACATCATCAGGGCGCTGGCATAGTAGACCGGGGCGAGCACCACGTCGCGGCGGGTGACGGGAGCCCGGGCGTTGTCGGCGGCGATGGCGATCAGCACCGCGATGATGCCCGAGTGGCCGATGGCGTCGATCTTGCCGAATTCGAAGATCGCCGAGACGAAGACCGCCGTGAGGATGATCGCCGAGGCGCGGCGCACCAGGGGGGTCCAGATCAGAGCGAAGGCGAGGGTGAATTCGATCACGCCGGCGGCCTGCATGAAGAGCTCGGGCGTCGCACCCATCGTCATCGCGGGCTTGGCGGCGATCAGCGGGTCGGTCCAGTGCGGGTAGGCCCACTTCTCGACCGAGGCCCACATCAGGGTGATGGCGGCGGCGATGCGCACGACGTCGATCGGGCGCTGGCCGAACAGGGTGCGGTCGAAGGCATACAGGGTGAGGAAGGCGGCGACGCCGAGGAAGACCGGATAGTCGGCGAGGTGGAAGGCGCCGTAGTTCCAGACCGCGAAGCCGAAGAGGAAGACGATGCCGGCGGCGGTGAGCGGCAGGGTGCGCTTCCAGAGCAGGCAGACGGCCATGGCGAGCTGGAGCCACGGGATCCAGGCGGCCTCGGTCTTCAGTTCCGGCGTCAGGATGGTGCCGCCGATGTTCCACAGCGAGACCAGAAAGAACCCGACCACGGCCCGGACGATCAGGGCGCTGTCCTCGCGAAGCCGGCTCGTCACCCGGTCGAGGGCGTTGAGGATGGCGGTGCCGACCGGCGTGCCCTCGGCGAGGCAGCCGAACATCAGGCAGACGAGGGCGAGCCCGGTCAGCACTTCGAAATCGGCGCAGAGCACCTGTTCGAGCCCTCGCGGCTGACCGGCCACGTCGAAGGCGCAGAACCATTTGACGTGGGCGCTGGCCGCCCCCGTCCCCAGCAGAAGAAAGCTTGCTGCGCCTGCAAGCACGATGGGAGAGCGCACCCAGAGACTGGACACGTGGGACATGGGGTCGCCGAAGCCGGAGGGATGTTCGTTGTGTGAGGAGAAACTTAGACGAAAGCGACGGAGGTCGCTAACGGATTGTTTACGAAGCTCACCAATTGGTTAACGTCTATTTTTTCAACATATGACACGTCGAACCGCCGCCTTTGTCAGCAAAGGGCGAAACTGATCTGGATTACGGTGAGGACTATCCCCTGTGGAGAACGGGAACAGCGGGGATGCCCGATCGAGCGGTTGGGGCGTTAACCCGGTGGAAGACGGTGTGGGGAAGAGTGAGCGCGATCGGCATTCCGGTGCCCTGGCGCGACCCGTGTCGGACGCCCGATCGCGGAATCGGCCGGTCCCGGCCGCGCCGCGGCGGCACTTCCGCCGAACAATCGGAACCGGAGGATAGATGATCGTCTTGCTCAGCCTCGCCAGCCTATCGGGCGGAATCGCGCTCGCGGTCCGCGCCCCGCGCTACCCCGCCTGGACGGCACGCATGGAGACGGCGGGCGGCCTCGCCCTCGTCACGGGCCTCGCCATGGTCGGGGTCGGGGTGAAGGCCGCCTGCTGCTGAGAGGCGGCGGAGGACGCCCGGAGCCGACCCTCGGGTCGGCCCAGGACCGGTGTCGTCCCTAATCGCGCCGCCGGAGAAGGCTGGCGAAGAAGCCGTCGAGTCCGCCGGCCCGACCCGAGCCGCCGCCGAGATGGCTCGGAAGGGTGCGAAGGTCGCCCGCCGCGTCGATCAGTTCGGCATGGCCCGCGACACGATCCGGCGTGAGGACGACGCGCTCGAAATCGGGATGGCGCGCGAGGAAGGCGGCAATTTGTGCGCCTCCCTCCTCCGGTTCCAGGGAGCAGGTGCAGTAGACCAGTCGCCCGCCCGGGCGCACGAGGCGCGCCGCCTTGTCGAGGAGCCGCCTCTGGAGCCCGACGAGACGGGCGAGGTCGCCCTCGGTCTTGGTCCAGGCGACGTCGGGATGGCGTCGGATCGTGCCGGTGGCCGAACAGGGCGCGTCGAGGAGCACCGCATCGAAGGGGGCGTCCTCCGGCAGGTCGAGGGCGTCTGCAGTCACGACCTCGGCTTCGAGGCCGAGACGTTCGAGGTTGCGCGAGAGGCGTTCCAACCGCGCACCGGAGCGGTCGACCGCCGTTGCGGCGGCGCCCGCGGCGGCGATCTGCGCGGTCTTGCCGCCCGGTGCCGCGCAGAGATCGGCAACCCGCTCGCCGGAGGCGGGCGCGAGCAGACGCACCGGCAACGCCGCAGCGGCGTCCTGCACCCACCACGCGCCCTCCGCGTAGCCGGGAAGCTCGGCCACGGCCTCGCGCACGTTGGTCAGCCGCACGGAGCCGAGGTCGAGCAGCGTGCCGCCCAGGCGTTCCGCCCATTTCTCCGGCTCGCCGCGGACGGTCAGATCGACCGCCGCGCCCTCCAGATGGGCCATCGCGATCCGTCGCGCCTCCGCCTCGCCGTAGGTCGCGCGCCAGCGCCGCGCGAGCCAGTCCGGCGTGTTGCGGTCGAGCGGATCGCCCTCCCCGGCCCGGATCGCGTCGCGCTCGCGCACGACCCGGCGCAGCACGGCATTCACCAGGGGGGCGAGGTGCTGGAGCTGCGGATCGGCCTTGGCGAGCCGCACCGAGAGATCGACGGCGGCGTGATCGGCCACCGCCAGATCGAGGATCTGGGCCGTGCCGGTGATCAGCAGGGCGAGCAGCGGCGGCTTGTCCTCGGGCAGGCCGTCCCGCAGCCGCTCGGCCAGGGCCGCCCGGATGAAGCCGAGGCGGCGGAAGCTCGCCGTGGCGATGGCACGGGCGAGCGCGGCCTCGCCGGCCTCCAGGCTGACCCCGCGCCCGGCCTGGGCCAGCGCGTCCTCCAGGGCGAGCCCGCGGGCGGCCCCGAGCAGGGTCGCCACGGCTTCCCGCGCGACGTGGCGCGCCGCGAGGCCCGGCACGGAGGCGTCGAAGGAAGGCGGCGTGCGGGGGTTCGGTTTGAGTGCCACGCTTGACGTGCCGTTCGCGACAGGATGGATCGGCGGGGACTGGCCCCGGAGATGACGCAGTCACATCTGTAGGCGAGCGATGCAAGCAACGAAGGAGACCGGCATGACCGATGCGGATGCAACCGAGGTCGCGGCCGAGGTTGAAGCCAAGGTCGAGTCGAAGGGCCGTCCGTTCTCTCCGGCGGCGCAGCGCGCCCTCGCGGAGGCGGCCGAGCGGCGCGCGGCGATCGATGCCCGCGCCGCCGAGATCGCGCGGCGCCCCGAGACGCTCGGACGCGGCGGCCTCGAGCCCGTGCGCTACGAGGATTGGGAAGTGAAGGGCCTCGCCAGCGACTTCTGACCTGCCTCAAAGGGCGGCGTTCCCGCGACGCTCGGCGCCCCGGCCGTCATGTCTCGTCGGACTACGACGAACGCGCTGCCGGAGAGCCGCGACGGCCTAAGCCTTTCGAGCCCGGCTTTACCCTGGACGACGGAGGGCGATCCGCCAAACGCCTTACCCACCCGGTAACGCCCGCAATCCCGCAAGCACAGACAGCCGGGATATGCTTACCTGCGCCGTCCCCCGCACCGATTCGCAGGCGCTGGCCGATGCGCTGAAAGATCACCTCGAACTCTCTGGCATCGATCTTGGATCGCGTTCCGGTCGAATGCCTTCGCGCACGACATTTTCGTGACAAACCCTCGCTGCGGCAGGGGCACGTCGCTCCAGAATTACCTTGGAATCCTTTCAACAATCGATCGAACGGAGACCGTGATGCCCTACGTCACCACCCAAGACGGCGTCGAGATCTTCTACAAGGATTGGGGTCCCAAGGACGCCCAGCCGGTCATGTTCCACCACGGATGGCCGCTCTCCTCCGACGATTGGGACGCGCAGATGCTGTTCTTCGTCGCGAACGGCTACCGCGTCGTCGCCCATGACCGCCGCGGCCACGGCCGCTCGGCCCAGGTCTCGGACGGCCACGACATGGACCACTACGCGGCGGACGCCGCGGCGGTGACCGAGCATCTCGACCTGCGCAACGCCGTCCATATCGGCCATTCGACCGGCGGCGGCGAGGCCGCGCACTACGTCGCCCGGTTCGGCGAGCCGCAGGGCCGGGTGGCCAAGGCGGTGCTGGTGAGCGCCGTGCCGCCGCTGATGCTCAAGACCGAGGCCAACCCGGAGGGTCTGCCGATCGAGGTCTTCGACGGCTTCCGCAAGGCGCTGGCGGACAACCGCGCCCAGTTCTTCCTCGATGTCCCGGCCGGCCCGTTCTACGGCTTCAACCGCGACGGCGCGACAGCGCACCAGGGCGTGATCCAGAACTGGTGGCGGCAGGGCATGATGGGCAGCGCCAAGGCCCATTACGAGGGCATCAAGGCGTTCTCGGAGACCGACCAGACCGAGGATCTCAGGGCGATCGGCGTGCCGACGCTGGTGCTGCACGGCGAGGACGACCAGATCGTGCCGATCGTCGCTGCGGCGGAAAAGTCGATCAAGCTCCTCCGGAACGGCAGCCTGAAGACCTATCCGGGCTTCTCGCACGGCATGCTGACGGTGAACGCGGACGTGCTCAACGCCGACCTGCTCGCCTTCGTCAAGGCGTAGGCGCGGAACACGCCGCCGAGGCCGGCGACATCAGAGGGTGTCGCCGCCGCCGGGCAGGCGAGCCGCGGCACGCCGGATCGTCGAGCGCGCCGCCTCGATGGCGACGTTGGCCGCCCCCAGGGTTCGCGGCTCCGTCGGCCTGTTCAGGGCGTGGCGGGCGATGCTGGCCGCGAGATCGTCGATCTCGGCCGCCATGATCTCCAGCCGCTCGGAGTCCTCCTCGCGGCGCGCCTCCGAGCGGAGTTCGAGCAGACGCGCGGTGGCGACCTCGATCCGCTCGCGGCGGATGCGTCCCAGGCGCTGCCGCAGCCAGGCGAAGGTCGAGCCGACGCCGCCGGCCAGGATGGCAACGAGGTAGATCCAGCTCTCGTAGCGCTCGATGAAGGTTTCCTGCTCGCGCTCGTAATAGTCGATGGCGCCGGGATGGATGGGCAGGCGGGCGCTGGTGGCGTCCGCGGTGTCCTCGTAGGCCGGATGGGTGACCTCTTCCGCCACCGGCACGCTCTCCGCCAGGGCGGCGCGCATCTCGAACAGGTGCTGCGTCACCTCGGCGGCGACACTCCGCGGCAGGTCGGCTCGCGCCATCAGCCGATAGGACGAGCCGACCGTCGCAACCTCTTCAGCGGGCAAACGCGGATTGCCGCCAAACAGAGCCGCCGGCAGCGTCACCGGCTGCAGGCGCGGCCAGCGCGCCAGGATCGCGGCCGCGTCCGGCACCCCGACGAGCGCGACCGCCCCGTTCTCGCTCGCCCGGCGCACGAGGCCGACGACCCGTCGGGAAACCGGCGAGGTCGGTGTCGTCACCAGCATCATCGCGTCGATGCGTCCGCTGCCGAGGGCGTCGACGATCTCCGCCTCCGCCACCGGTACGAGGGCCAGGGCGGTCGTCGGCACGGCACCGGCGGGAGCGTCCGTCAAAACCTCCAGCCCATGATGGGCCACGAGGTTGCCGACGAGCGTTCTGTCGGCGGTGCGGCCGGCCAACATCCCGAGGCGCTTTCCCGCAAGATCCGAGATGTTCCCGATGCCGGCGGCGGCCGGCGCCGCAACGAAGACGGCGAGTTCCCGCAGGACCGCGAGGGTCAGGCCGTTGCCCGGCATCGACACGTCCGGCCGGACCACCGCGAGATCGGCCTTGCCGGCCTTGAGCGCCTCCGCGCTCTCACGCACGCCGTCGAACGGGACGATGGTCAGACGCAAGCCCGTCTTCCTGCGGGCGAGTTCGTCGGCATAGGCGCGCAGCAGGGCCGGCTCGGTGCCTCCGTTCGGGGCGGCAGCGAGGGTCAGGGTCGTGGGCCGCGTGAGGTAGAACGCTGCAACGGCGCTCAGGACGAGCAGCGTCGTCAGACCGAGAAGCAGAACGGCTTCCCGGCCCCTCGGGAACACTGACTTGCGCAAAGATGCACTCCCGGGCGCCATCGGCGCGATCGCCGCTCGAAATGCCCGATGTCGGATTCCCGTTCCAGACTTGTCAGTGGGTTTGCGCGCCGGCTCGGATCGGAGTGCGGCCGGTCTCGGTCAGAACTCGGCCGCATCCGTCGCGACTGCGCCGCCGCGGCGGCGGCAATCCGCAGGCCGCCGGCAGATCGTCACTTGTTGGGGCAGGAAGCGTTGGAGCGGGTGAAGGGAATCGAACCCTCGTATTCAGCTTGGAAGGCTGAAATAACAGCGTTCGTGGTATCCCATCCGCCCAGGGTTTCGGTAACCAACCGCCCGAAAATAAAGGGGAAATCGCCCTCCCACGGTTAATACCGGGGTTGCGGGTGCGATTCGCCTCGGGTGGTATCCCGGTGGTATCCGCCGGGAGGGACTGCATGGCCGTGAAGGAAGGACGGGGCTCGTACGCCCGGGAGCGCGTGCCGCTGACGAAGGGCCACGTGAACCGCGCCCACGCCATGATCCGGAAGGGCGAGGTCCCCGGCCGCGGCCTCGACCTCGTGGACACGGAGTGCGCCGGCCTCGTCCTGCGCGTGACCCGGAACGCGGCGACCTGGATGCGGAAGTCGAAGACCGGAACGGTCCGCATCGGCGACAGCGCGGTCATCACGCTGGTGCAGGCCCGGGACCAGGCCGAACGCATCCGCCTCGCCGTCCCCGGCCTCCACCAGCCGAAGGCCGAGACCAAGCTGTTCGAGGAGGTCCTGCGCCGGACAGGCAGCGAGGAGGAGGCCCTGGACGCCGCGTGGCCTGAGGAGGAGCCCGAGAGCGAGACCGCCGAGGAGCGCCGGAAGAGGGGGCCGTGGGTCCTCGGCGACCTGGTCGACGCCTACCTCGCCTGGAAAGTGCCCAAGCTGAAGGGCCGCTGGGCGTCGAGCTACCCGACCTACCTGCGGCACCCGGAGCTCCTCGGCCTGTCGATGGTGACGGTCTCCGCCCTGGACCTGGAACTCATGCTCGGCGTCCAGCAGCGGCTGCTGGAGGACGGCGGGACCAAGCGGTCCGCCGCCAAGCGCGTCATCAACCAATTCCGCGAGTGCATGACGTGGGGCTGGAAGCAGCAGGCGCTCCGCTGCCGGCTCGTCCACGTCGAGGTGCCCTGGTGGGACCGGCTCACCGTCGACTACGCCTCGGGCACGCGGGATCACGTGCCGACCGTCGAGGAGCTCGCCCGGACGCTCGCCGTCGCGGAGCGCTACAGGTCCCTCGGGCAGACGGAGCACCGGACGGGCGCCGGGCTGCTCGGGGCCTTGTGGGCCGTCGTCCTGACCGGCCAGCGGACGGGCGCCCTCGTCACGACGCAGGTGGGTTCGTGCGTGCCGCAGTTCTCGAACAGTCTGCCCGGCTGGGCCGCCGTCGGCTGGCCCGCCGAGGTCATGAAATCCCAGATGCCGCACGCGCTGCCGGTGCCGCCGGCGGCGTGGGCCGTGATCGAGCGCTACCGGCAGTAGGACGCGCGGGACCGCGAGGCGCCCAGCCCTTGGACGTTCCCGTCCCGCCGCGGCGACGGCCACGTCTCTTACCTGGCGCTCAACCAACTCCTCGCCCGCCTGCAGGGGCTCCGTGAGGGGAAGCCCGCCCCGGGGAAGATCGACCTGTTTGCGCAGTACGGCATCCGGCGCTGGACCCCGCACGACGTCCGCCGGGGGCTCGCGACGTTCCTCGGCGAGCGCCGGCTGGGCGGGGCCGCGGCGGCCATCCTCGACCACGTCGACGGCAAGGCCGAGGAGCGCGAGCGGACCGCCGCTGTAACCAGGTTGCACTACGACAGGGCCCAGCGCATGGACCTCAAGGCCGAGGGCATGGCCCTGTGGGGCGCCGCGATCCTGGAGGCCTACGAGCGGGAGCGGGAGGCCCTCGCCCGCGTCCCCCTCCCTCCCCCGCCGCCGCGGCCGGTCAGGAAGCCCGCGACAAGGCGGAAGAAGCGCGTCCCCGCCTAGCGCGCCGGTCCCGCCCCAGGGCCCGCGCCAGGTCCGCCGGGCGCTCGGCCTGCACGAACCCGGACGGGCCCCGCCCGCGGCCCGAGGCCTCCGCCAGGTCCTCGGCCAGGGCGCGCCACAGGGCGTCCCGCTCCTCGCCGGCCACGCTGATCGCGACGTCCTCGTACCCGTGCATGCCCCGCCTCCGCATGCAGAACAAAATAGGAACAAGCCGCCGCGGGTCAACGGGGCGGAAACGTCCACCAGGAGCCGTCCCCGGTGGACGTTCCCGCCCTTCATTTACGCTTCCTTCACCGTGACGCACGGCGGCCCTGGCCGATGGCTTGACCGCCCGGCGCGAGCTGCGATCCTGGCGATTCCCCAGCGCCCCGAGAGGCCCCCGGTGAAACGATTACGCGCCCACTCCCCGAACCCGGACCCGATCCCAGGGGCGTGACGCCGCGCGCGCAGCCCCGCCACGGAGGCTGCATCCATGACCAAGCGATCCATCGACCCCCGCTTCCCCACCGGCCGCGTGCTCTTCACCAGCGACACGCATTTCGGCCACCACGGCGCCATCGGGCATTCGGACCGGCCGTTCCGCGACGTCGAGGAGATGAACCGCCTGCTCGTCGAGGCGTGGAACGCCACCGTCGGCAAGCGCGACACCGTCTTCCACCTCGGCGACTTCGCCCACAAGGCCAGCCCCGAGACGTGCGCGGAGATCTTCTCCCGCCTCAACGGCCAGAAGCACCTGATCCGCGGCAACCACGACCGAAAGCGGACCCTGGAACTGCCGTGGGAGAGCATCCACGAGCGCCTCACCGTCCGCGTCGGCGGGCACAAGGTCATCCTTGACCACTACCCCATGCGCTCGTGGGACAGCGCCTATCACGGCTCGCTGCACCTGTTCGGCCACGTCCACGGCAAGTTCGAGGGGACCAGCCAATCGTGCGACGTGGGCGTCGACCTCTGGCAGTACAGGCCGGTGACCCTCGACGAGATCCTGCCCCGGCTGGCGGCGAACCCGACCAGGCCGGAGGAGCGTCTCGGCCCGGACCCCGAGGACGACGACGCCGAATGAAAAAGGGCCCCCCGGAGACGATCCGGGGGGCCCTTCGCTTTCGGGGTGGCGGCTGGCGTCAGGGACGCATGCCGGGGGCCGCGGCCTCCTCGGGAGCCGCCCGCCGGGTCCTGCCGCGGGGCGCAGCCCGTTTCACCTCCGGCGCCGGCTGGAGGCGGGCTCGCTCATCGCGGGCACCCTGCTTCAAGGCGCGCTCATGGACATCGATCATCGCCTCCAGCGCCTGGATCGACGTGTGCTCCGGCTGGATCGACGATGTCAGCACCGTCACCGTCGTCGGGTTCGCGCCGGCATGGTGGCGGAGCTGCCAAACCCGGCGCACTTCGCCCCTCGGGAACATATAGGGGGAGACCTGATAAAACGGTCGGGACGCCGTGAGCGCCTTGTTGACCTCCCGCATCCAATGCGTCTCGTCGAATCCTCCGTGCCGGTAGGCGGCCCCCGGCGCGAAGTGGCGGTCGCCGCCCGCCGCCGACATGCCCGCCGCGATCCGGTCTGCGTACGGTGTCCTGCTGAATGCCATGTCCCTGATCCCCTGTCTCGCGGGCCCCTCGGCCCGCCCCGGGGACCAGCGTACGTACGGCCAAGAAAGGCACCATGGCCCCTAGCGGGAAAGCGCTCGCGATTCGGTCCGGAGGCGGCCTTCGGCCTCGATGTGGCGGCCGTGCAGGGCCGCGAGCTCCGTGTGGCGGGGATGCCAATCGTCGCGGAGGTAGGCCTTGAGCCGGGCGGCCGCACCGCCGCACCGGGCCGACAGTAGACCCAGGGCGCGGCCGCGCTCGTGATCCTTGGCCGGCTGCATGTCGATCATGAGCTCCCCCGCGTCGAGCGGGCAGCGCGCCAGCACGCCGTCGAGGGCCTCGTCGATGTCGCGGGCGCGCCACTCCCGGCGGGCGGCCTCCAGGGCGGCGGGATCGGCGACCTCGGCGAGGGCGGCCGCCTGATCGGCGAGGACCTCCCGCAGCGGGGTGTCCTCGGCCGGCGCCGGGGCGACGGGCTCGGGCAGCGGCGCAACGGTCTGGACCGCGGCGCAGGCCCCCCGCACGGTCGGGGGGAGCCGCAGCGGCAGGCGGACGGCGGGGCGGGGCGTGGCGGTCACAGGGCTTCTCCGAGCATGAGGGGAGACCGCCCGACGCCCGCGCAGGCGTCGCACGTCGGGCGGGAGCGGTGCGGGGCCTCGCCGCCGCATTCGCGGCAGAGCGGGCCAGCCCCGGCCGGGAGCCGCCACGTGCCGTCCGGGTCCAGGAGGCGGTTCGTGTCGATCTCGTCCAGCGCGGCGAGCTCCAGGAGGATGTCGTCGCCCAGCTTCTCGGAGGCCTCGACCGCGGCCCGGTGGGCCGCTACGTCGCAGACGGCCACGTCGGCGACGTAGCGGGCCGCGGCGATCTCCATCGCGATGGCGCCGATGCGGTCCTGGGCCTCCTTGTCGAGGAGGACTCAGGCGAATTCCCCGACGAAGCGGCGGTTGGATGTGCAACGACCGGCCGCTCAGGGCCGCCCGCTGGGAGGGGGCGGGCCTCTTCCTCGTCGGCGTCTACGAGCTCGACCTGCCCGTCGGGACGCTGCTCGTGACGACGCCGGCCGGCATGTCCTCTCAGGGCGCCGGCCCGTGGGGCGGCATCCACCACATCGTCCGCCTCGGCGCCGACGGCTCCCTCGCGCACGTGCCGATGGCGGATGCGGCCGACGAGCTCGATCCCGCGGGCGCCGAGGCGCGCCTCCATCGCCGGCTCGCCCACGCGGCCGGGCTGTCCCTCGATGTGACGCGCCTCCGGATGCCGGAGGGGCACGGCCTTGAGGCCGACACCGTCCGCGAGTGGGGGGGCTACTGGGCGATCATCGAGCGAGCCACGGCCCGTCAGGTGTGGGCCCGGGCGCCGGCTTACGACGAGATGACGGAGGCCGGCCTGCCCGTCGCCCGGTCGGACACGCCCGAGGCCCAGGCCGCCGCCGCGCGGATCTGGGGGCGCTGAAAAATCCGCACGTACGGCCCTTCTTGTATGCGTGCGTACGAGGAAAAATCGTCCCGGGACCGCACGAACGGGAGGACGACGACATGCGCGCACTTAGGAAGATGGCCGTCATGGTGATGCTGATGATGGCCTCGATGACGAAGACGGTGTGGGAGGGCGGCAAGTGGGTCGCGCGCTCCTTCTTCCCGAACCTGGCGCCGCCGGTCGACGACGTCGAGGAATCCCTCGACCACGTGGCGAACGCCCCCAAGGCTGGCGGCACCGACCTGCCCGGCCTCGACGTGGACTTCGGCCAGCGCTGCGTCGACTACGCCCTCGCGAGGCTCTCCGGCGGCCGCCACCCGGCTCCCTCCATGCAGGGCGTGCCCGACGACATCGTGAAGTGGGTCGGCGCACTCCCGCCGGCCGACCTGCACCGGCTCACGCAGCACGGGGCCAAGCGCGTCGGGGAGCATGCCCTCGGGGAGCGGCCCATCGCGAACCTCGCGCTCTGCCGGGAGCCGCGGCTCCAGCGTGGCTTCGCCCGGGTCGGCAACGAGATCGTCCCCGTGGGCAAGTGCGCCGACGAGCCGGCCAAGCCGAAGGCCGAGGACCCGAAGGCAACGGCGCTCGCGATCCTCCAGGACCTGATCGACGACCAGCCAGAGCCGGCCGCCCTCCGCGCCGCCTGACCGCCACGCACCGCCGGACGAAAAGAGGCCCGCCCTGGGCGACCGGGGCGGGCCTCACTTTTTTGTGGAAATCTTGCTCAGGACCGTTGTGCCTTGCCCTGTGCACACTTGTGCGCACACGAGAGCATACCGTCAGCATCTCTGCGCCCGCGAGGGCATTCCGTCATGCCGCGCGCGATCCCCGGAGCGTCCGGAGCGCCCCGGCAACGGTCTCCAGCCGCCCCTCGGCGCCGAGGGCCCGCACCCGCCAGGTGTCCGCCTCGGCTCGGAGCCGGGCGACTTCGGCCTGCAGGTCTGAGATCGTCTCCGCGTCCTCGCGCACCCGGGCGGCCACACGCCCGACGGCGGAGAGCCGACGGTCGCGTTGCTCGTAGGCGGCATCCTGGCGGGCCTCGACGCGGTCCTGGTGCATGTTGAAGGCCGCCACCGCGAGGCGCTGGAAGCCGACGTCAAAACCTTCGGCGATGGCGTGTGCATTCGACATGGCGGCCTCCCTGTTCGAGGCGACGATCCCAGCTCGTCGAATCGCCGTCCAGCCGAGATTTCCGCCTTGGTAAAGGCTTCCCTGGCCCGAACGTTCGTACTCCCCAGTTTTGGGTGTCCCTCCGGCCGGTGTTCGTATGGCAACCGAGCGCCCCGTTACATCAGCCTTTCGTAACGCGGCGCCCGAGGTCTGTAACGAAAAGTCGGGGAAGCACGTACCCCGCCGGCGCCCTCAGGTCTGGGTGCCGGCGACGCTCAGCGTTAGGTCGGAGGCGGCCGCGTCGGCGGAGGCCGGCCCCATGACGGCGAGGACGTCCCCGGGCATGACTTGAATGCGCCAGGAGCAGACATTCTGCTTGCCAACACTAAATCGCCGCTCTCAGAGCTAACCGGACCTCTGGACAAAGCAGCGCGACTCCCCTGGTGATAGCCTCCGATATCGACCGCGGTTGAGGTGATCCCCCGCGCGAAGGCATGGCAGGCTGACAGAGCCGCAGATCAAGCTGGAGTCATTCGTGGCAGGTCGCGACGCTCCAGGGCCGGCAGCAGGTGCATCACCGAGCGGGCGAACTCGTAGCGCGCCACCGCGAGCCCGGCGGTCCAGTCCGGCAGGGGCTCGGCCATCAGCTCGGTCACGTCGAGCCCACGGGAAAACCCCTCGTCGATCCGCGCCTCGACCGTGTCGAGCCAGCGCCGCGTCTGGTCGATGCCGCGGCGTCCGGCCTCGACCGGACCGTGGCCGGGGATCAGCAGGCGGTGATCGATCTCGCCGAGGCTCGCCAGCGCGCCGCGCCAGCGCTCGGGATCGGCGTCGGGGGTGGTGGCGGCGCGGTCGAGGAAGACAAGGTCGCCGGGGAAGAGCAGGCCGGACGATTCCTCGAACAGGCACAAATCCTCGCGGGTGTGGCCGGCGAGCGGGAGGATGCGGAAGCGGCGCTCTCCGATGGTCTCGACGCCCTCTGACGCGACCCGGGCGGGCTCGGGCACGCCGGTGCCGCGCATCCAGTCGCCCGCGACGCGATACATGCCGTTGGTGAGGTCGGTGCCGGCGCGCTTCAGGTCGCCGCGGAGCGCCGGCCCACCGCTGACGGTGCCGGGTTCGAAGGCGGTCGCGCCAAGCACGTGGTCGGCGTGGATATGGGTGAGGTAGACCCGCACCACCGGCTTGCCCGTCAGGCGCTCGGCCAGCGCCTTCAGCGCCGTGCCGTAGCGGTGCGAGGGGCCGGCATCGATCAGCACGGCGCCGTCGCTGGTGTCGAGCACGGTGATGTTGGCGATCGCCCCGCCGTTGGCGCGTGTGATCGGCTCGGGCGCGCCGTAGATCGTCCAGACCCGCGGGGCGATCTCGACCGGATCGAGGGGATAGGTGAGCGGCGCGGCCTCGGCCGGGAGCCAGGGCAGAGCGGCGACGGAGAGCCCGAGGGCGAGGCCGGCGCGGCGGGTGAGCGTGGTTTCGCGCATCACAGCCGTCCCTCCTGCCCGGCGGCCGGAGCGGCCGCGGAAGCCGCATTCGGCGGGATCGGCACCCGCACCGTGAAGACCGTGCCGTTGGTGTTGCGCGCCTTCAACGTCAGGGCCTCGCCCGCCGCCGGGCGGTCCGGCAGGAGCGTCAGGGTCGGGTTGTCGGCGACCGGCTCCTGCAGGGTGAGGCGGGCGAGGACAGTGCCGGCGGCGTCGGCTACGCTCAAGTCCTCGATGACGAAGAGCGGGATGTTGGCGAGCATGCCGGTGTCCATCGGATGCGTCATGCGAAGGCGCAGGCGAAGGCCGTCGGCCTCGTCCCAGACCCGGGCGCGGGTCTCGCCGAGGCTCTTCCAATCGACCTTCTTCTCCACCACCGGTGGCACCGAGCAGCCGCCGCCCGCCGCATCGAGATAGCGCCCACCCACGTGCCAGGTCTCGCCCTTGCGCACCGCGGCGCGGATCGGCGTGCCCTGCTCGATCTTCATGCGGAACGCCACGAAGGGTTTGGCTGCCAGCGGCTCCAGCCGCAGGGTCAGCGGGAACGGGTTGAGGTCGGCGATGACGAGCACCTCGTCGGCGGCCCCGAGGGCGCGGGCATCGACGGTGACCGGCACCTGGGTCTGGTCTTCGGTGACGGGGGGCAGCACCACCTGCACCGCGTCGTCGAACACTGCGCGACGCCCGCCGAGATAGCGCTCGGCCATGGTCGGCCAGAGCGGCGAATCGAGCGGGTCGCGGCTGCCGCTGGATGGGGCCGCCGCGCGGGCGAGCGGCCGGTCGATGAAGGGCCTGAAGGGAGACAGGAACGGCATCGCGGGGCCTCAGCTCAGCGGTCTTCGAGGGACGGGACTGGCGGTGGGACGGCTTCGACCAGGGGACGCTCGGACTCCGCCCAGCCGTCGGTGCCGTCAGCGAACCAGTATAGGCGCCCGTAGCCGAGGGCGGCGGCGCGCTTGACCGCGTTCCACGACATCCAGCAATCGGCGAGGCAGAAGAACACGATCGCGCGCCCCCGATCGCCGCCGGTCAGACGGGCGAGATGGCGGGCGAAGTAGGCGGCGAGCCGCGGCTCTAGGCTGCCGCGGCCGGTCTCGGGCAGCCACGTCGCGCCGGGGATCGTCTCGCGCCGGTCGACGATGCGCCACGCGCCGGTGGCGGGGGCATAGCCGCCGCGCTGGGGCATGGTGTCGATCAGCACCGCGCCCTCGTCGCGCAGGCGGTCGAGGGCGGGCAGATCGATCCGCGTCCCGCCCTCGACCGGGCGGGTCACCGGGGCGCGGTAGTTCTGCACCCGGTAGCCGGTGGTCTCGTCGCTATCGAAATCGGACGCGGCATCGACCTGGGCGGCGCCCATGAGGACGGCGAGACCGAACGCGGCGGCGAGAGCGGCACGCCTCATCGCCCGGTCCTCCGGGCGAGGCCGAGGATGCGCACGAGCGTGGCGTCGCGGTCGATCCAGTGATGCTTGAGGGCCGCCGCGACGTGGAGCGCGAGCGCCGCGCTCAAGAGGAGCGCCAGCCCGTCGTGGAGGTTGGAGGCCACCGCGTAGAGCGTCTCGTGCTTGGCCTCGAAAAGCTTCGGGATTACCGGCAGCCCGAACACCGAGACCGGCCGGGCATAGGCGAGCGAGCGCAGGATGCCGGAGAGCGGCATCAGCAGCGTCGCCACGATGAGGAAGACGTGGAGCGCGATTGCGCCACGCCGCTCCCAGGGCGCGTGCGGCCCGGCGGGGGCGGGAAACCCTTCGCGCATCCGCCACGCCACGCGGGCGAGCGCGGCGGCAAAGACGAGTACGCCGACGGATTTGTGGATCTGGACGAGCGCGGTCTTGTCCGGCCCGCCCGGCACGGTGCGCAGCCAGAAGCCAAAGACGATCAATCCGAGCACGCCCGTGCCGACGCCCCAGTGCAGGCCGAGCGAGAGGCGACCGGGCCAGGGCGCGGGGGGCGTCATCGCGCCAGCAGTCTCAGATGGGGGAACTCGCGCTTGGCGGTGAGCAGGGTGCAGTCGCGCTCGTCCACGGTGTCGGGGCAGACGATCTCGACCCCGTCGGGATAGTGGCTGACGTTCTCGCAGGTCGCGCGGAAGCGCTCGCGCAGGCGCGGATCGTCGGCGATCCGGGTGATGTCGAGTCCGGTGACGGTGCAGTCCGTCTTCAGCATCAGCATCCGCCGGATCTGGTATTCCTTGACCTCGGCATGCGCGGGGACGGGCAGCAAGAGCGCCGCCGCGAGCACCGAGGCCGAGGGCGCCAGCACGCGCATCCTCAATTGATCTTGGCCGCGATAGCCGGATCCTTGTCGGCCTCACTCTCGATGTAGGTGCGGATCGCCCAGATCGCTTCCTGGCTCAGGATGTCGGCGAAGGGGGGCATGCGGTAGCGGCCGTCGCGCTGGGCGCCGCCCCGCACGCGGGTGAGGAAGTAGATGTCGGAGGCCTCCGTCTTGTCGAGTTCGCGCAGGTCCGGGGCCATGCCGCCGGACTTGGCGTCGATGCCGTGGCAGCGGGCGCAGTTCTTGTTGTAGCCGGACGCGCCGATCTCGACTGCCTTGGCGTTGCCGACATAGGGGTTCTTGTCGCGGTCGTTGTCGCCGAGCGGTTCCAGGCCGGTGGTGTCGATGGCCGAGGGGGCGCCGTCGCCGTGGGCGTGGACGAGGGCGGTCGCAGCGAGCGCCAGTGGCAGGGCGAGGGCAGCGGCCCGGAGCGTGCGGATCATCGGCGGATGCCTTTCGTCTCGATGGAGAAATTTTCGGCCGGGCGGCTCACGGGGCCGGGTCCAGCCAGATGCGCCACGTCTCCGACCCGCTGACCTGCAGCGAGTAGGTTCCGGACGTGTTGATGCGGTGGGTAGCGCTGCCGCCGCCGCCGATGTGGAGGTTCTGGACGATGCCGCCGGCCGCGTCCTTGAGGTAGAGGACGAAGATCGGGCCATCGCTCTCGTAGCGCAGCACCGTCGGCGCGGTGATCTCGAAGAGGTCCGTCTGCGCGGTCAGGCGGCCGTGGAAGCGGGGCGGCGCGAGATGGGCGGCGAGCCGGTCGTAGCAGGCCAGCCGCTCAGTGCCGTCCGCCGTCGCGCGGCACTTAGCGAAGGCGGCGCGCATCCCGGCCTCCGCCTCGCCCGCGGCCAGCGCCGGCAGCGAGAGGGCCGTGCCGAGCATCGCGAGCGCCATCGGCCGCGCCGTCACTTGCCCGCCTGCGGTTCGTCCTCGTGCTTGGGGGCGGTGGCGGCCGGGTAGGCCTCCCAGACCGGCTTGTCGGTCTGCCAGTGGACCGGGCAGCCCTTGCAATCCTGCATCCAGGCGTCCTGGAAGATCGCGAAGCGGATCTTGGCGCCGTCCATCACCGCGCCGGTGAGATTGACCTCGTAGAACTTGGCTTCCTGTAGGTCGGTGTCGATGAAGCGCGCGCCGACGAACTGGGCGCGCTTAGCTTGGACCATTTCGAGGTCGGCCACCGTGAAGTCGCCACCGCTGAAATCGCCGCCGACGATGCGGGCGTGGTCGAGATTGGCCCCGACGAAGCGGGCGTCCTTAGCCTTCACGCCCTGCATGAAGGCGATCTGGAGCTGGGCGCCGCTGAGGTTGGCTTTTTCCAAGATGGCCCCGCGCAGGTTCGCCCCGCGGAGATCCGCGCGGGCGAGGTTGGCGCCGGTGAGGTCGGCCCCGCCGAGGTCGGCGTTCTTCAGGTCGGCGTGGCGCAGATCGGCGCCGGGACATTTGGCGCCCGGCGCGATAGTGCAGCCGCCGACCACCCAGGGGTCGGGCCGCTCGTCCTTGTTGTGAACCACCGTCTGCGCCGCCGCCGGCAGGGCGTGCGCGAGCAGGCCGGCGATCAGGAGGGCGCGCCGCGCGCCGCGGGTCCGGGCCGACATCGGGTCAGCTCCCTTTTTCCGATTCTTGGATGTAGCGCATCGAGCCGGCGCAGTGGCGCCGGCCCGGTCGTGGTGGCAGGAAGGTCAAGCCTTCCCGCACATTGGGTCACTGCGCCGAGGCGGTGTCGGTCGGCAGCTCGAACACCCAGAACGAGCCGCCCTGCGAGACGAGCTTGGTCTGGTCGGCCATGTCGCCGCCCCACAGCGGCACCGCGCCGCCGTAGCCCGAGGAGATGCCGATGTACTGCTTGCCGTCCATCTCCCAAGTGCTCGGCACCGAGACCACGCCCGAGCCGGTCTGGAACGCCCAGAGCTGCTTGCCGGTCTTGGCGTCGAAGGCCTTCACGTAGCCGTCCGAGGTGCCGGTGAAGACGAGCCCGCCCTTGGTCGTCATGGTGCCGGCCCAGAGCGGCATGGCCTCCAGATGCTCCCAAACGATCTTGCCGGTCTTCGGGTCGAGGGCCCGCAGCGCGCCGACATGGGTGTCGAACTTGCGCTGGATGCGGAAGCCCTGGCCGAGATAGGCCGAGCCGGCCTTGTAGGTGACGTTCTCGGTCCAGTAATCCTCGGTCCAGTCGTTCGACGGGATGTAGAAGAGCCCCGTCTGCTGCGAGTAAGACATCGGGTTCCAGTTCTTGCCGCCGAGGAAGTTCGGCGTCACCTTGATCGACTTGCCCTTGGCCTGGCCCTCCTCCGGGGCCGGCGGACGCTGGCCCTCGACCTCGATCGGGCGGCCGGTCTTCAGGTCCCAGCCCGTCGCCCAGGTGATGTCGCGCACGAAGGGGTAGGCGGCGACGAGCGCCGTCTGTTTGCTGATCTGGCCGTCGCGGGCGGCGAGCTTGTCGGTGTCGGTGAGGAAGAAGAACCCGTTGCGGTCGGCATGCGCGCCGAGGCGCATGGTCTTGCCGTCCTTCTCCATGTCGAACAGGATGATCTCGTTGTTGCCCGAGTAATCCCACGCGTCGTTCGGGGTGTGCTGGAAGAAGCCCACCGGCTCGCCGTTCGACGGGTCGATGTAGATCTGGCCCGAGGTGTAGAGGCTGTCGTAGGGCTTCCAGTCGCCGCCGGGGCCGGAGCGGTAATGGTGGTTCCACGGGGCCGGGTTGCCGGTGCCGATGACGAAGGTGTTGGTCTTCTCGTCGTAGACGCCGGTCTGCCAGGGGGCGCCGCCGCCGTGGTTCCACGCCTCGACCTTCTTGCCGTCCTTGTCGTTGGGCCAGGACGGCGCCTTGGCGTCGCCCGTCGTGGTCGAGTCCTTGCCCGCGAGGCGGCCCATATGGCCCTCGACGAGGGGCCGCATCCAGATCTCCTCGCCGGTCTCGGGATCACGGCCGTAGAGCTTGCCCTGTGCGCCGAACTCGTCACCCGAGTTGCCGTGGATCAGGACGACCCTGCCGGTCTTTTTGTCCTTAATGATGTTCGGCGCGCCCGTATAGGCGTAGCCGGCGGCGTGGTCGTCGAACTTCTTGCTCCAGACGACCTTACCGGTTTTGGCGTCGAGCGCGTACATGGAGGCGTCGAGCGCGCCGAAATAGATCTTGCCGTTGTAGATCGCGGCACCGCGGCTCACCACGTCGCAGCACGGGCGGATATCGTCGGGCAAGCGGGCCGAGAACGACCACAGCTTCTTGCCGGTCTTGGCGTCGAGCGCGAAGATGCGCGAGTAAGAGGCGGTGATGTAGATCACGCCGTCATGCACCAGCGCTTGGCCCTCCTGGCCGCGCTGCTTCTCGTCACCGAAGGAGAACGACCAGCGCGGCTTCAAAAGGCTGACGTTCTTGGTGTTGATCTTGTCGAGGCCCGAATAGCGCTGGGCCTTGATGCCCATGCCGTACATGAGCACGTCCTTGTCGGTGTTCTGGTCGTTGAGGATGTCCTCCCAGGTCACCGCGGCGCCGGACGAGGCCTTTTCGGCCTTGGGGGCATCCTTGGTCTCGGTTTTCTGGGCCGAGGCGGGCGCCGCCATGAGCAGGCCGGACAGGATCAGCGACGAAGCGGCGGCGAGCATCAGCGTGCGGGGGCCGTGCCCCGCTGTCTTCCTGGCCATGCGTCTCTCCCTGGCGGTCGCGTGGGCCGCGCCGCGTCTTTCGATTCTGATGGGGAGCCGGTCCGCGGGAGCCTCACGACAAGCATTCGACGATCCGCCGCGACGAGCGGGCGACTCGAAACTTCGTGAGAGCTTGGCGTCCCGAGGCGGGGCTCGAATGCAGGTATGGCGGGAAAGATTGCCCGCCGCACGCTAACTTTTGTCCATGCCTCATAGGGAAGTCTTAGAATTGCAAGTTCATCCCGGCCCGATTTGCCATATCAGAATTGCGATCCGGCTCGATGACCATAATGAATTTGTTAGAAACTGCGCCCTTGACGCTCGTTCGGCAGCGCGAGCATCACTTTTACAGTCCAGGCGCCGCGGGTTGCGCCCGAACGAGTGGACGCGATGCACATCATCCTGGTGGACGACCATCCGCTGTTCCGCGAGGCTCTGCGCAGCACGATCCGCCTTGGGCTGCCGCATGCCCGGATCGAGGAGGCGGACTCGATCGAGGCGGCCAAGACCGTGCTGGCTGAGCGGCCCGGCATCGACGTGATCGTGCTCGACCTGTCGATGAAGGGCGTCACCGGTTTCGACGGGATGATGTCCCTGCGCATCCGCTTCCCGCGCATCCCGATCCTAGTCTGCTCGGGCCTGGAGGAGAGCCGGATCGTGCGCGAGGCCCTGCGGCTCGGCGCGGCGGGCTTCGTGCCGAAATCGGCGACGCGGGCGACCTACATGGAGGCGCTGGAGAGCGTGATGCGGGGCTCGATCTTCGTACCCGAACTGGCCCAGGCCCCCGATGCCAACGCGAGCGAGACGGCGGACGCCTCCACACGCATCGCCGCGCTGACGCCCGCGCAGATGAACGTGCTGTCGATGATCAAGCGGGGCAAGCTCAACAAGCAGATCGCGTTCGAACTCGGCATCGGCGACTCGATGGTGAAGGCCCACGTCTCCGAGATCATGCGCAAGCTCGGCGTCCGCAACCGGACCCAGGTGGCCCTCTGCGCCTCGGCGCTGGATTTCGACCGCGTCGGGATGTGAGCCTATGGTCGAAACCGGGCCTCCATACTCGGTGACACGAGTGTCTGCTTTGGGTCAGGAGTATGCGGTCATGCTCAACACCCCGTAGTTGGCTCGTGGATCGGGCAGCCGTTGAACTTCTGCCGGAACTCCGCTGAATGCCTGTAGGGGGCATTGCGCGCCCGGTTGATGTTGCCGAGCGGACGGTGGGCGGCGAGGCCGGTCCAAACCGCGAACCGCATGCGCTCGTTCACTGCGTCGACGCGCTCGGCGTCCCAACTGTCCTGCGGTCCCACGGTGATGGTGGCGACCCGCTGGAACGGTGCCTCCTCCTCGTCCCACTGCACCGTCGGGTCCTCGACCGGCTGACGCTCCAGGTCGCGGCATAGCTGAACCCGGAACTCCCAGATCCCCTCGATGCCGGCCATCTCCGACTGCACGGTCTCGCGGATCGCGTCGGGGCGGCCGGAGGTGTCGATCTCGGTGCCGGTCAGCGCCTTGAGCGCGGGGGACACGGGCCCCACCGAGAACTTGGCGATGTGGTCGCCGTAGCGGAACGGGGTGACGCTGTAGTAGGTTTCGCCGAGCGGATCGACGTTCGGCGCGCCGCCGAGCGAGCCCAGCGTCGGGCTCTCGATGCCGACCGCCGTGAGCGCCTTGTTGACCCCGCGCAGCACGGTGGAGGCAGCGACCTTCACGCCCTCGATGCGGTCGGTGGTCTTGGCCAGCAGCTTGAGGCTGCCCAGGAACTTCTCGGCGTTCGGCGCCTGGAAAACCGGGCCGTTGACCATGACGAAATCCTGCGTCGTTCCCTCCGCGCCGGCCAAGCGCTCGCCGGACACGTCCAGGACCTTCATTGCGAGGCCGCGCGGCAGGGAGACGGCATCGGGCAGGATGTCGCCGGCATTGGTCGACATCCGTAGGTAGATCTTGCGCTCGCCCGCCGTCGCGAACAGCCCTTGCGCAAGTTCGGGAGGCAGCCCCGCGTCGATGCGCAGTACGCCTTCCAGGATGCCGTGTGACTTGGCGTGAACCGAGCGCACCGCATGGCCGGAATCGTTCGCGACGGTCTCCAGAATTGTGTCGAAGGTCGCGTTGAGCTGCTCGATGGTCCGATCCTCGTCGGGCTTCACATCCTCGACGTCGGCGCTGTAGCGGACAGGTGCTTGCAAGGTTCGTCGTCCTTCGTCGTTCATCTCGGGACAGAACATGCCCGACGGATCGGCGTTCCGGATTGCGCGCCGCTCAATTGCCCGTGAACGACCCGTTGGGAACGTCCGAGCCGGCTGGCGTTTGTCAGGGCGACGGTCCGCCTGGACCCGCATTCCCGACCGTGTGGCCTCATGCCTCGAACGGTGCCGCTTCTGAGAGGCGCGCATTCGATGAAGCTCGGCAACCTCTCTGCCCCTGGCCCGGGGGCGAGGCGGAAAGTGAAGGACGAGCATGACATACCTGCGTTACGCGCCCGACATCGAGCGGCCCGCGCCGGACGAGCAGGAAACCATCGACGGCATCATCCAGGGTATGACCCAGCAGTCGCAGACGGTGGAGAACCGCGAGCACCATGCGGTGCGCGCCAGCCACGCCAAGAGCTCGGCCTGCGTCACGGGCGAGTTGACGGTCGCCGCCGGACTGCCGCTGGAACTGGCCCAGGGCCTATTCGCGACGCCGGGTACGCACAAGGTGGCCGTACGTTTCGCCCAGGGTCCCGGCGAGACCCTCGGCGACCGGGTGTCCACCCACCGGGGCATGTCGATCAAGGTGTTCGGCGTGCCCGGCGAGAAGCTTCCCGGGCACGATGTGCAGACCCAGGACTTCGTGCTCGCCACCGGCACGACCTTCCCATCGGGCACGGCGGCGGGCTTCCTGCGGGACGGCACGGTGATCGGCAAGGCGACCGGAATGCCGGAGGGCCTAAAGAGCGCCGTCTCAACCGGCGCCCGCACGCTCAACAAGGTGCTCCACGCCTTCGGCACGGAGAGTGCCATGGCCGACTTCTTCGGCCACCCCTACAGCCACCCGCTGGCGGACAGCTACTTCAGCCAGGCGCCGATACGGTTCGGCGACTACGTGGCCAAGCTCGGCGCGGTGCCCGCGACGCAGGCGCAGCGGGACCTCGCCGAATGGCGCCTCGACCCGCACGGGGACGAGAACGGCTTCCGGCACGCTGCGGTCGCGTTCTTCCGGGACGACGATGTGGTGTTCGAGCTCAAGGCGCAGCTCTGGGCCGATGCCGAGCGCCAGCCCATCGAGGATTCCTCGGTTGACTGGTCGGTCTCGATCAGCCCGTACCGCACGGTGGCGACGATCCACCTGCCCCGGCAGGACGCCTACTCCCCCGAGCGGGTACGATATTTCGACGAGGTGATGACCTTCCGCCCGGCGCACAGCCTCGCGGCGCACCGGCCGCTGGGCTCGATCATGCGGGCACGCCTGCAGGTCTACCGGGCGCTAAGCGACTTCCGTCACCGGGAAAACAGCGTGACCGCCGAGAACACTGCCTCGCCCGAGAGCATCCCGGCCTGAGGCGCCCCCTTACCCACTGTCATGCAGAGGAACGATCCATGACCCTTCAGGGAAAAACCATCGCCATCCTGATCGCCCCCCGGGGGACGGAGGAGCCGGAATTCACGAAGCCTCGCGAGGCGCTGCTTGCAGCCGGCGCGACCGTCACGGTGGTCGGGCTTGAGGCAGGAGAGGCCGAGACCGTCAACAACGACCTCGACCCCGCCGGGAAGTACCCGGTCGACAAGGCCATCGACGGCGTGTCCGCCTCCGACTTCGACGGGCTCGTCATCCCCGGCGGCAGCGTCGGTGCCGACAAGCTCCGCGGCAGCGAGGCCGTGGTCAGGTTCGTGCGGGACTTCTTCGAGCAGGCCAAGCCGGTCGGCGTCATCTGCCACGGGCCCTGGACGCTGGTAGAGGCCGACGTCGTGAAGGGACGCAAGCTGACGTCGTTCCCGACGGTGAAGACCGACATCCGCAACGCCGGCGGGGAATGGGTCGATGCGGAGGTGGTGGTCGACAAGGGCCTCGTCACCAGCCGTAACCCAAAGGACCTGCCGGCCTTCTGCGCCAAGATCGTCGAGGAGTTCGCCGAAGGGCGTCATCCGGACCAAGCCCGCAGCGCCTGAGACCGCCCTTCGTCAAGCCGTCGGGCGGGTGGCCCGGCGCACAGCCCCAGGGATCGCGATGTCACGTTTCTCGAACAAGGTCGTCCTGGTCACGGGTGCCGCGTCCGGCATCGGCGAGGCCGCCGCGCGCCGCTTCGGCGAGGAGGGGGCGAGGCTCGTCCTCGCCGACATGAACGGAGAGGGACTGGAGCGGGTCGCCGCCGAAATCGGGGCCGACAGGACGCTTACGCAGGTCGCCGACCTCTCGAACGCCGACCGCTGCCGGGACGTCGTCATGGCGGCAATCGAGCGTTTCAGCTGCCTCGACGTCCTGATCAACAATGCCGGTAAGGACCATCTCGGACGGGTGGACGAGGGCGGCATCGGGGACTTCTCGACGATCATCGAGACCGACCTGTACGGCGTCTTCTACATGACGCGCTTCGCCCTGCCGCACCTGCGCGAGAGCCGCGGCTGCATTGTCAACGTCTCCTCCGTGTCCGGGCTCGGCGGCGACTGGAACCACAGCTTCTACTGCGCCGCCAAGGGTGCGGTAACGAACTTCACCCGCGCGGTGGCGATGGACGAGGCGGCCCACGGAGTCCGGGTGAACGCAGTCAACCCGACGCTGGTCTACACACCGTTCACCGCCGGCATGCAGGACCAACCCGAGCTCGTCGCCAAGTTCAACGAGCGCATCCCGATGGGACGGGGCGCCCAGCCGGACGACATCAGCGGAGTCATCGCCTTCCTGGCGAGCGAGGACGCGCGCTTCGTCACCGGGGTGAACCTGCCGGTGGACGGCGGCCTCTCGGCCTCCAACGGCCAGCCGAAGCTCAGCTAGATTGAGAGCCCCGGCGCCGGTCGGCACCGCGTCCTGTCACCGTTGGTGAACTTCGCCTCCGTTCAAACAGCCTTAACCGGGCCAGCGACCTGCACGACTGCCTGCCCGAAGGCCGGCAGGTAGCCCTGGCTGCCCTACTCGCAGTGCCGGGAGGACTTTCACGACGTCCGCTTCCCACGTCGAAGCGGACGACGAAGGCCGCGGATGGGAGGGACAGCTATGGGTCAGGAGTTCGCCCTCGGCTTGTTCGGCTGTGCGCCATCAGCGGACCTTCGGCCGCAACCGCTGGAATGGCCGCTCTTCACTCATAAGCGGCCTCTGCACGGAATGGTCGGGCCGTGAGGCTAGCCGACGGTATTCGAGCGGATCACAGGCATGGATCGGAGGCGGCGAGTTGGCTCTGGGTAGGTCGGCCCGGTGAATTGACAACCTGTGGCCAAGCCGAATAGCCAAGCCGCGACGGTTCCCTTCGGGGATCAAAAGGGAACGCGGTGAGGGGTTCGCTCCGATGCCGCGGCTGCCCCCGCAACTGTAAGCGGCGAGCTCTCCACCACCACGTCACTGGGTCATCTACCCGGGAAGACGGTGAGAGGGCGGTGACCCGCGAGCCAGGAGACCTGCCGTCAGCCGTGGTCACACGCGAAACACGCTGGGCGGGGTGCCTCGGCGTGTGTCGAAGCACCACCCCCGGGGGGATCGCCCAGACCTCGTTCGCGGTGACGTGCCACTGCCGTCGCCCGAGGTCAGCTTCCCGTGTCCCGCCCGAAATCGCCGCTCCGGCTCTGCCTATCCGCCACCTCCGTCGCGCTCGCCCTTGCCAGCGGCGGCCCGGCCTGGGCCCAGGGCACGCGTAGGGAGTCGTCCGAGACCTCCGTGGTGCTCGATCCGATCTCCGTCGAGGGCACCTTCACCGCCACGCCGACCTATCGGGTGGAGGAGCTCTACAGCGGCACCAAGACCGTGACGCCGCGGCGCGACGTGCCGCAGCAGGTCGATGTCGTACCCCGGGAGGTTCTGCTCGACACTACCGCCACCCGCGTGGAGCGCGCCCTCGACTACGTGCCCGCGGTCGGCAAGCAGAACGACTTCGGCGCCCAGAACCTCGCCCTGTACTCCGTGCGCGGCTTCGCCACCCAGGATATCTTCCTCAACGGCTTCAACATCGCCCGTGGCTACAACGGTGCGCCCGACACGCAGAACGTCCAGTCCATCGAGGTCCTAAAAGGCCCGGCCGGCGCACTCTACGGCCGCAGCGACCCGGGAGGCACCGTCAATATCCTCACCAAGCAGCCCGTCGCATTGCCCTTCGTCGAGATGGGCACCCTGTTCGGCAGCTTCGGGACGGCGCGTACCACGGTCGATGCCGGCGGTCCCCTGAGCGAGGACGGCACGATCCTCTACCGCTTCAACGGCGCGCTCGCCCGACAGGACAGCTTTCGCGATTACGTCGACGGCGACCGCGTCCTGGCGGCTCCGGTCGTGAGCTGGCAGATCAGCCCGGACACCAAGCTCACGGTCGAGACGCAGTACCTGCGCAACCGCCAGACCTTCGACCGCGGGACGGTCGCGGTGAACAACCGCCTCGGCCTCGTCCCGCGCTCGCGCTTCTTCGGCGAGCCGGGCGACAACTCCGTGTCGGAGAGTGGGATCGTGCAGGTGCGCCTGGAGCACGCCTTCAGTCCCGACTGGCAGCTTCGGGTCGCCGGGCATTTTAACACCGGCAGCCTGACCGGCCTGCAGACGGGCGCCACCGGGCTGCTCGACGACGGGCGAACCCTGCTGCGCGAGTTCCGCCGCCACGACTTCACATGGGGCGTGGCCATCGGACAGGCCGAGCTCGTCGGGCGCTTCGACACCGGACAGTTCGCCCACACCCTGCTGCTGGGCCTGGAGCACGAGCGCTACAACAGCACCGAGAACCTGCTTCGCTCGACCCCGCGCCTGGACCCGTTCGCGCTCGACCTCTTCAACCCGGTCTACGGCCAGCCCAAGCCGCCCTTCACGCGCCGCTACAGCGCCAGCGAGAACGTCGGCAACACGGCGGTCTACCTGCAGGACCAGATTGCGCTGAGCCCCGAGTGGAAGCTGCTCCTCGGCAACCGCACCGACTTCTACAACCAGACCTTCCGCGACAAGGTCGGCGGCGAGCGCACCGAACAGGACCGCACCGGCTTCTCGCCCCGCGCCGGCCTCGTCTACCAGCCGCTCTCCTTCCTCTCGCTCTATGGCAATGTCGCTGCCTCGTTCCGGCCGAACACCGGCTTCGACAGCGCGACGCGGCCCTTCGCCCCGGAGACGGGCTTCGCCTACGAGGTGGGGGCCAAGCTCGACCTCTTCACGGGCCTCAGCGTCACCGGTGCGGCCTTCCACATCGAGAAGGAGAACGTGCTGACCACCGACCCGCGGGACTTCTTCTTCCAGATCGCGGCCGGCGCCGTGCGCAGCCAGGGGTTCGACCTGAGCGTCGTCGGTCAGGTGACGCCCGAGTTCCGCGTCATAGGCGGCTATGCCTTCATCGATGCCCAGGTCACGCGCGACGAGGTTCTGCGGGTCGGCTCGCCGCTCCTGAACATCCCACGCCATTCGGGCAGCCTGCTCGGCGTCTACGAGGTCCAGGCGGGCGACTGGAAGGGCTTCGGGTTCGGCGGCGGGTTTCGGGCCGTCGGCTCGCGCCTCGGTGACAGCGGCAACGAGCGGTTCCGGCTGCCGGGTTACGTCCTGACCGACGCGCTGGCCTACTACCGCTACGAGAACTTGCGCTTCGGGATCAACGTCGACAACATTTTCGACGAGACCTATTACGAGCGCTCCTACAACAGCTTCTGGGTCGGCGTCGGCGAGCCAAGGCGCGTGACGGTCAGCATGACGGCACGCTTCTGATGGGCGTTCACCCTGGAACGCTTGAAGCGTCGACAGAGGCATCGGCCGCGACCGGACGCATCGCCTCCATCGACGCCCTGCGCGGGCTGGTGATGGTGCTGATGCTCCTCGACCACCTGCGAGAGACCTGGTTCCTGCACGTACCGGTCGCCGATCCGGTCGACGCGAGGACTGCCCTGCCGGCCTTGTTTCTGGCCCGCCTCGCGGTCAGCCTGTGCGCGCCGGTCTTCATCGTGCTGACCGGCGTGGCCGCGTACCTGTTCGGCACCCGGCACACCCTGGCGGAGACGCGCGCCTATCTGGTGAAACGCGGCCTCGTGCTGATGGCCTTCGAGGTGTTCTACCTTTCCAAACTGTACTGGGGCGTGGCCAGCCCGACGCTCTGGCTCCAGGTGATCTGGTGCATCGGCGTGTGCATGATCGTCCTGGCGGCGCTGATCGGCCTGCCGCGCCGGGTTCTCGTCGCGGTCGGGCTCGTGATCGTGTGCGGTCACAACCTCCTCGACCCGATCCGGCTCCTACCGGACCAGCCGCTGTTTCCCGTCTGGGCCCTGCTGCATCAGCGGGACGTCATCGCGCTTCCCCTCGGGCTGGTCGCCAAGACGACCTATCCGGTGCTGCCGTGGATCGGTGTCATCGTGCTCGGGTATGCGGTCGGACCGTGGTTCCTGCCCGGCGTCGCCACGCGCACGCGGGAGCGCCGTTTCGCGGCGCTGGGCTGCGCGATGCTGGTCGCCTTCGCACTGCTGCGCCTGGCGAACGGCTACGGCGACAAGCCTTGGTTCGTCGTAGACGGCAGCGACCTGCGGACCGCGATGAGCTTCCTCGCGCTGACGAAATACCCGCCCTCGCTCCTGTTCCTGCTGCTGACGCTCGGGACCGGGGCGCTGCTGCTCGTGGCGTTGGAGCGGATCGGCGACCGCCCGCTCGTCGCGGCGCTGGCGGTGTTCGGCGGCGCGCCGATGTTCTTCTACCTGCTCCACCTCACGGTTCTGCGGCTGCTATACCATGGCGCGTTCGCGACCTGGGGCGCGACCCAGGGCACCGTGTTCGGCGTCGCCGATTACGGGTGGGTTCTCGTTTGGTACGTCGGGCTGATCGTGCCCCTCTACCTGCCGACGGCCTGGTTCTCGCGCTTCAAGGCGTGGAGGCGCGACATCGCTTGGCTCAAGTACCTGTAGTTCGGCTTGCGCGACAGGCGCCGATGCCTCGTCATCGGCGCCCCGGCACGAAACCAGAGGGAGGCCGGGCTCCAATTACATTGACTTGGCTCGCAAGCCTGAAATAACTTGAGCTTGACGGTTCCCCTCGGGGATCAAAAGGGAACGCGGTGAGGGCGCAAGCTCGATGCCGCGGCTGCCCCCGCAACTGTAAGCGGCGAGCCTTCCGCCACCATGTCACTGGGCAGCCTCGCCCGGGAAGACGGTGAGAGGGCAGCGACCCGCGAGCCAGGAGACCTGCCGTCAGTCGTGGTCACACGCGAAACGCATCGGGCGGGGTGTCCTGGTGGGTGTCGAAGCGCCGTGATCCCGTGAGGACGCGAGCGCCGAGGCCTCGTTCGCGGTGACGTGCCACTGCCGTCACCCGAGGCTTGTCTCCCGTGCCCCATTCCCCTGGTTCCGCTCTCCGGAGCGTCCTGGCGCTATCCTGCGCCGGATCGGCCCTGCTAACAGCAACCTTCGCCAACGCCCAACAGACCGCGGCCCCCTTTGCCGCCGCCCCGGCCGGCGTCGAGACCACCCTCGACGAGATCTCAGTCGCGGCGACCGGCGTGCCGACGCCGACCGCCCAGGTCGGATCGAGCGTGACCGTCCTAACCGAGCGGACGCTCGAACAGCAGCAACGCCGCACCGTCCCGGACGCGCTCCAGCAGGTGCCGGGCCTCAACGTCGTGCAGACGGGTGGTCCCGGCGGCCAGACCTCCGTCTTCATCCGCGGCGCCAACTCCAACCACACCAAGGTGCTGATCGACGGCATCGACGCCACCGACCCGTCGAACGGCAACGGGTCCTTCGATTTCGGCCAACTCCTAACGGATGACCTCGCCCGCATCGAGGTGCTGCGCGGCCCCCAGAGCGGCCTCTACGGCTCGGACGCCATCGGCGGCGTGGTCTCCTTCACGACCAAGCGCGGCGAAGGGCCGGCGCGGGCGTCGCTTCGCCTGGAGGGCGGCTCGTTCGGGACCTTCAACCAGTCGGGCCGGATCAGCGGCTCCGAGAACGGCTTCGACTACTCGGTCTCGGTCTCCCATTTCCGGGCGGCCGCAACACCGGTCACACCGCCCAACCTCGTGCCGTTCGGACGCCCGATCCATCCGAACTTCTACGACAACGAGACCGTCTCGGCGAAGTTCGGCTACCAGTTCACCGACACGTTCCGCATCAACTCGGTCACGCGCTTCATCAACTCGCGGCTGCTGCTGACGGGCGACGACTTCAGCACCTTCCCGGCGGCACCGGCGGCCTTCCGCAGCGAGGCGGCGGTCCAGCAGGTCTTCACCCGCAACGAGGCCGAGTGGACGCCGTTCGCCGGCTTCCACAACATCCTCGCCATCAACTACTCGAACCTATTCAACCGGCAGCAGGGACCGCTCGACCCGCTGGCGACGCCCGACGCGACCACGGGCCTGGGTGAACGGACACGCTTCGAGTATCGCGGCGACTACCTTCTCTCCCCCGGCAACATCGTGTTGTTCGGCGCCCAGCGGGACGAGGAGAGCCTGTTCACGACCTCGCCAGGCTCCGTTCCCGACTCCCTGCGGGCGAGGAACGGCAACACCGCGGGTTACGGCGAGGTGCAGCTCACACCGTTCGACCGCGCCTTCCTCGTCGCCAATCTGCGCCATGACGAGAACGACCAGTTCGGCCCGGCCACCACCTTCCGGGTCGCGCCGAGCTACATCCTGCCCTTCTCCGACACGCGCCTGAAGGGCAGCGTCGGGACCGGCTTCAAGGCGCCGACGCTGAGCCAACTCTACCAGAGCTTCCCGGCGTTCAACTTCTTCGCCAACCCGAACCTCAAGCCCGAGGAGAGCCTCGGCTACGATGCCGGGTTCGAGCAACCGCTCGGCGACCGGGTCTTGGTTGGAGCCACCTACTACCGCAACGACTTCACCAACCTCATCAACACCAACGCGAGCTTCACCTCCAACGAGAACGTCGGCAAGGCGGTGTCCTACGGCGCGGAGGCGTTCGTCTCGGTCCGGTTCTCGGAGACGCTGTCGGGCCGCGTCGACTACACCAACACCGTCACCAAGAACGAGATCACGGGTCAGGAACTCCTGCGCCGGCCGCGACACAAGGGCAGCGCCACGGCGTTCTGGAACCCGCTGCCGGGCCTGACCTTCAGCGGCACGGTGATCGTGCTCGGCTCCTTCGTCGACGGAAACCGGGACTTCTCCGTCCCGCGTCTGAAGAATCCCGGCTTCACCCTCGTCAACCTCGCGGTCAACTACGACGTCAACGAGACCGTCAGCGTGTTCGGTCGCATCGATAACCTATTCGACCGCCGCTACGAGAACCCCACGGGGTTCCTCGGGCCGGGGCTTGCCGTCTATGGCGGCGTGCGCCTGACCACGTTCTGAGGTGAGGATGCCATCACGGGCCATCATCGCGTTCTGGGGCATCCTGGCCTTCGGGCCCGCAGCCGGCGCTACGGGCACGAACGAGGCGCCCGTGCGCGTGGTCTCGATGAACCTGTGCGCGGACGAGCTCGTCCTGCAGCTCGCCGACCGCGCTCAGGTGCTGGCCGTCACCTATCTCGCAAGTGACCCCCGCGGATCGACGGTCGCGTCCGAGGCCGCCGGAGTTCCGGTGACGCGCGGCCTGACCGAGGAGGTCGTCGCGCTTCGGCCAGACCTCGTCATCGCGGGCGCCTTCACGACGCGCACGACCGTCGGCATGCTCAGGCGCGTCGGCGCGCCCGTGCTCGAACTCGGCGTGCCGGCCGACCTGGACGGCGTGCGTGCCCAGATCCGGCAGGTCGCGGAAGCACTTGGGTACCCCGAGCGGGGGGAAGCCTTGATCGCGGACCTCGACGCCAAGCTCGCAACGGTCATCCCGTCGACCCGGCCGTTGCGGGCCCTCGTCATGCGCCCGAACGCCTTCACGGTCGCACCCGGCGGCCTCGGCGACGCGCTCATCCGCGCCGCCGGCCTCGTCAACGTCGCAGCCGAGATCGGACGCGACCGGTTCGGGCAGGTACCGCTCGAAGCCGCCGCGCTCGCGGACGCCGACCTGATCGTGGTGGACGAGGGGGCGCCGGGCCTGCCTTCGCTCGCCGACACGCTCCTGCACCATCCCGTCTTCCGCGCTCTTGCGGGGAAGGGTCGGACCGTCTCCATCCCGAACCGCTTCTGGACCTGCCCGGGCCCCCAGGTCGCCGAGGTCGTGGCACGGCTGGGGGCCGCCGCGAACGCGCGGGCGCCTCGGCCATGAACGCACCGGTTCGAGCCATCGCCGATCCCGTCTCGCGGCGCCCGGACACGCCGCGCGTCCATCGTGCCGTCGTTGCCGTCCTCGGCGCCGCCGTCCTAGCCCTGACGTTCGCGTCGGTCGCCATCGGCTACGCGCCCTTCGATGTGCCGGCCGCCTTCGCGGACATCGTCGCGGGCCGGACCACGCTGCCCGCGATGGTGCTGTGGGAGTTGCGCATCCCGCGGGCGCTGCTGGGCGGCCTCGTCGGGTTCAGCCTCGGCCTGACCGGAGCTGCGATGCAGGGCTACCTGCGCAACCCGCTGGCCGATCCCGGCATCCTCGGCATCTCCTCGGCTGCGGCCCTGGGCGCCGTGCTGGTCTTCTACGGCGGCCTTGCCGCCTCTCTGAGCCTTGCCCTTCCGCTCGGCGGCATCGCGGGCGCGGGCGTGGCGGCGCTGCTCCTCAACGCGCTCGCCGCCCGCGGCAGCTCGACCCTCGGATTGATCCTGGCCGGCGTCGGCCTGTCGAGCCTTGCGGGTGCGCTGACCGCCCTGGCCCTCAACCTGTCGCCCAACCCCTACGCGGCCCTGGAGATCGTGTTCTGGCTGATGGGGTCGCTCAGTGACCGCAGCGTGGACCACGTCCTCCTCTGCCTGCCGCTGATGGTGGTGGGCTGGGGCCTGATGCTCTCGACCGGCTCCGCCCTCGACGCCCTGACGCTCGGCGAGGACACCGCTGCGAGCCTCGGGGTCAATCTCGTCTCCGTGCGGCTTCGGCTCGTCACCGGCGCGGCGCTCGCGGTGGGAAGCGGGGTGGCGGTGTCGGGTGCCATCGGCTTCGTCGGCCTCGTGGTGCCGCACCTGATGCGCCCGCTCGTCGGGGCCCGTCCCGGCGCCGTCCTGCTGCCGAGCGGGCTCGCCGGCGCGGTCCTCGTGCTCGCCGCCGACATCGGCGTCCGCCTTCTCGCCACCCGCCCCGAGCTGAAGCTCGGTGTGGTCACCGCGCTCGTCGGGGCGCCGTTCCTGATCGTCCTTCTGCTGCGCAACCGCGGAGGACGGGCATGAGCCTTGCCCTCCACGAGGTTCGGATAACGCTGGGCGGCCGGACCATCCTGTCGGACATTGACCTCGTCCTGGAGCGCGGACAGTTCGTCGGGCTCGTCGGGCCGAACGGAGCCGGCAAAACGTCGCTGCTGCGCGTCCTGGCGGCGTTGGTCGCCCCTGCACGAGGCCGCGTCACCCTCGACGGTCGCGCGCTCGCCGACTTGCACCGCGACGAGCGGGCACGCCGCATCGCCGCCCTGTTCCAGGGCGCCGGGGTCGGGTGGCCGATGACGGTGCGCGAGATCGTGGCGCTCGGTCGCCTGCCGCACCGTCGCGCCTTCGCAGGGCTCTCGGACGCCGATCAGGCCGCGGTAGCGCGGGCGATGGCGCGCACCGATGTCGGGCACCTCGCCGACCGGACCGAGCCGACCCTGTCATCGGGCGAGCGCATGCGCGCGCTGCTTGCCCGGGCGCTCGCGGTCGAGGCCGAGTGGCTGCTGGCCGACGAGCCCGTCACCGCGCTCGACCCTGCCCACCAACTCGATGCCATGGCGCTGCTGCACGCCGCCTCGCGTGACGGCACCGGCGTGGTCGCTGTTCTGCACGACCTCGCGCTGGCCACGCGGTTCTGCGACCGGATCGTCGTGCTGTCCGGCGGCCGGCTCGTTGCGGACGGCACGCCGGAGGAGGCGCTGACCGACACCTTGCTCGCCCGCGTGTTCGGCGTGACGGCGGAACGGGGGCAGGCGGCGGACGGGACCCGGTACATCCTGCCCTGGGCGCGGTTCGGGGCGACGAAGGAGACGAGCGATGGCGTCATCATCCTCTGATGCGGTCACGGACCTGCTGCGCGACGCCCTGGCCGACCCTGGCACCGCCTGGAGCCTCGGCAGCTTCGGCGCCATCGCCGAGTTCATGCGCGACCCGGACGAGGCGGTCTCAGTCCTGCCGGACGACCGTCTCGGCATGGCGACCGAGCGCGGCGCCATCGCCTTGACCGCCTGTCCCGGCCTGCGCCCCGTCGCCTACGAGACCTCGGTCGCATCCGGGTGGAACCACGCCGTGGCCCTCTGCCTCCCGGAGGCGAGCTGCGCCATGAGCCGACGCGCCGTGGTGACCGAACTCGGCCCGGACCGCGAGGCCGCCCGCGAAAGGGACCGGGACGCCATCCTGTTCGACCTCGGTCTCGATCTCCTCGCGGTCGATGCCTGCGTGCGCACGAGCGACCCCGAGGCCATCGCCTGCCTCCGGTCGGGCGTCGGGCGCCCCCTGTTCGACTATGCGAACCCCATCGGTCGCCACCTCGTCGCGATGAGCCCGCATCGCGTGTTCCTCGCTCAGGTCGGCCGCATCGAGGTCTATGCACCGATCCCGGGACCCGGCGGCACGAGCCCGGAGGGACCGCACACCCACGTCCTGCCCAAGCTCCTGCGCAGCGGGCGCACGCATGCAGCGACGACGCCGATCCCGGCGGGCTGGGTGCCCTGCGCCGCACTCCACCCGGCTCACCCCTACAAGGACATGCTGGGCCAGCGGATCGACTTCGACGCTACCCGGCATGCGGCCTTCCAGGAGTTGCTCGACCGCTGGGGCGATCCGGACCTGCTCGCAGTCAAGCGGGGCGGCGAACCTCGCCCGGACAGCCCAGTGTCGAACCGCCACGCCCAAGCCGCCCGCCGCGTCGCCGAGCTCCAGGCTCGCTATCTCCGGGGCGAGGTCGTCGAGGCCGATCCCGACGCCGACGAGGACGAGACCGTCGCCGACCATGCCTGAGTTAGGTCGTCAGCGCGTGGTCGGGCTGATCGGCTGTCCCGGGGCGGGCAAGACGACCTACGCGCGTCGTCGGTTCGATCCGCTTGATGGCTGGGTGCACCTGACCCTGGATGATTTCCGGCAGGCGCTCTGGCCGCCGGACCGGCAGATCTATTGGCAAGCTCGCCACGGGGTCTGGGACCGGCAGGCCCACCATCTCCTGCATGCGGTGAAGGTCGCCGCCCTCGACACCGCCCTCGCTCAGGGCTTCAGCGTGGTGATGGCCGACACCCACCTGACCCGCGCCGTGTTCGAGGACGAGCTTGATGTCGTCGAACGATACGGCCTTGCCGTCGAGTGGAAGGTGTTCGACGCACCTTGGGAGGTGCTTCTCGCTCGAAACGCGGCGCGCGGCGCTGCCGACCCGTCGCACGTCCAGCCCGAGGACGTGCTGAGGTTCACCTACGACGCGTTCCGTTCGCCGGACGCCTGGTGGCGGACGCTTCCCCCCGAGCAGGTCGAGTATATCGAGCTTCCGCTGCCCGAGGCCGAAGCCCGGCACGGTTTGGTAAGCGGGACTCGGACGTGTCCCGCAACCTGACCTGTCGTGTTCCCTTGGTTTCACTTGGGTAGCCGGCCGCCCGAGCATGCACTGTTCACCCGGCGCCCATGCCCTTAACAACGCCGACGGCCGGTTGGCGGGACAGGCATGCAGCGCATCGGGGCCGCTTCGCCTTCCCAGCGGACATTCGAATAGGCAGGGCGGAAGGTCCGCAAAGGGTCAAAAGCAGCTCCTCAGACGGTCAAGCAAATAGGGTTTGAGAATCAAAGCAGCCTGAAATCGCGGGCGTTTTCGAGGCGCCATTGCCGTGTCCGGTCGAGCTCGCCGAACACCGAGATGAGACGCCCCTCCGTGTGCGCCTCGACGGCCTGCAAGTATTCTTCGGGGCCAAGGGAAACCCGGACGTTCCTGGTGCCGAACTCCTCGCTCGACCACTCTACAATGACGTCCTGCAAGCCGGAGGTGCTGTAGAGGTCGGCCGGAGTATCCATTGAATGGAGCGTCCGCACCCGTCCGACGATGGTCCTTCGGCGCTCGTAGTCGACGGCACGTAGAACCTTTGCGGCTTCCTGTAGCACCGGCACCCCACGGGCTTGGCTGAGCGTCACCGCAGGGGCGTCCCCGAGATCTGGGGGCACGCCCCATTCCGGCGAGAACAGGATCTGGAAGTGCACCTCGGAAACCTGCGGCTCTGAGACCAGGGCCGTCAGTTCCTCAACGGCGTTGGCGTTGAGACCGGTCTGGTAGCCTTGCGCGATCATGGCTGGGTCCTCGCGCTTGATAGCCGCCTCGACCGTGCGTAGGCCCCTAGCCAAGCGTTGGACCGCCCGCCGCTCCAGGGGCAGCGCACCGAGCTCACCGCCGAGCGCCAGCGTTTCCAACTCGCCATCATCGAGCGTGCGGGAGCCGCATGGTGATTCGACGGTGAAGCCGAAACTCCCACGGAAGGTATGGCCGAAGCGACAGTCGTCGGCGTACCGCTGTGCCACGCTGCTGACCCGCTGGAAGAACGGGCCCACATGCAGCTCGGCATGCGCCACCGCTTCGAGCGTCCCATGCATCCGCTTGATGAACGCCTCGGCGGTGCCGAGGCGGATCGTATCCTGGCGTATGGCCGCTTCCGGTAGGCGCGACCGGACTAGGTCGTAGCTGATCGCCCGGATGGCCGCGGCCACCGTCTCGAACGGGCGCTGCTCCATGTCGGTGAGGGTGACGAGCGCGGAGGCGAGCTTCTCCCGCAGATCGCGGACCTGCTGCGTCCCGGGCAGGAAGATCTCCACCTCGTCCCCGTCGCCTTTCGCGAACAGGACAGCCCCGTCGCGCAGGACGGAGCGCTTCCAGCCAGTCCTAGCGAGGTAGCGCTTCAGGGAGCCAAGCGGCACGCCTTCGATGATGTCGACCGGCGCCGTCATAGCGCCAGCGCCTCGGCGCGGGCCGTAGCCATGACGTCCCGGAGGCTGGTCGGGGTCAAGACCTGCGACCTGGGGATGCGAATGCGAACATGCGACGACCGAGTCGTCGGGGGCCCCGGCGGGCGGTACCAGTAGCAGCAGTTCCTGAGGTGAAGGTGCTCCTCGCTTCCCACGACCCAATCCGCGGCATCGGAGGGCATGCAGAGCAGGATGAGGATGGCCATGGCCTGCGTCCTTTCCCTGTCCGTGAGGATGACATGCGCCCGGGCCGCAAGATCATAGACAACCACGTCGTCCTCGTGGCGCCACCTCGTCGTGGCCTTCATCTGAAACTCGACAGGGAAGGCCGACTGGATCAGACGTCCGCCGAAACTCTTCACCGGATGGAACGTCCCGTCGATGCCGTAGTCGAAGGTCGTCTTGGCCGCCAGGTTGAGCCCAGCCGCGCCGGCGAGGGCATGGACGTAGGCGTTCGAGATGGCCTCCTTCGCATGCTCAGGGGTGATCAAGACCCAGCCCAGTCCGTATTTCGCCTTCGTACCTCAGGTTCTCCCAGTAGCGGCTCTAGGGCCTGTCGTCGCGTGAACGGACTGCGAGATCTGGCGTTTTCTCGTTTTCCGGTGAGGAGGCGTGATGCTGTCAGACGCGCAGTGGGGTGA
>NZ_JBMVEP010000008.1:0-243865 GCF_049543375.1 Methylobacterium sp. NPDC097929
CCGGGTGACGCCCTCGCAGACGCCGACGCTGGCCGATGCCGACAGCTACGGCGCCACCCTCGCCTTCACCGTCACCGATCCCAAGACCAATTGAGCAAGACCAATTGAGATCGAGCCGCACGCAAGCCGGCGGTCGGCCGGCTTGCGTGCCTCCGGCGAACGCCCATCCGGGAGCGGGCCGAGGTTCCGGCTCCGGCGGTCACCTCAGCCCGCCAGCCGGGCCGGACGGCGGAGCGCGGTGAGGCCGGCCAGCAGCGGCGCCTCGACGAAGCGGTAGGCGTACTCGGCGACGATGCAGGAGACGAGCACCGCCAAGACGGTCCAGAGGCCGCCGTAGCCGCTGCTCGCTCCCAGGGCCGCGAGGAAAAGGAAGGTGACGTCGAGCAGCAGGTTGTGGAGCAGGTAGAGGGAGTAGGAGCCGTTGCCGAGGGCCGCCAGGCGCAGCACCGCGCCCGGGACACGGCCCTGGCGCTCCTGAAGGGCCATGCCGAGGACGAGGAGGGCGCTGGGGACGCCCCACAGCAGCACCGTCGGGATCGAGGGCAGGCCGATGACGGCCGGCGCCAGGAAGGCGGCGAGGGCCGCGGCGATCGCGACGGGGGCGAGGATGCGCGGCACGGGGCCGGGGCGGGTCACGAAGACGGCGATCCACATGCCCGCCACGAATTCGAGCAGGAGCGTGCTGGTGACGACGTGCAGCGCCGCCCCCCGGTTGTCGATGAGGCACCCGGCGGCGACCGCGGCGAGCAGCAGGCCCGTCACCACCCTGAGCGAGAGCCGGCGACCGAGCGGCAGGCAGGCGCCGAAGCAGAGGTAGAAGAACACCTCGTAGGAGAGGGTCCAGCCCGGGCCGATGATCACGGCCGAGGAGCCCGGCCAGAGCAGGAGCGCGCCGAGCGCCTCCCAGGGGCCGAGGGCGTGGGGCTGCAGAAGCGCCGCGTGGGCCGCGACATAGAGGCCGCAATAGAGCCAGTAGACGGGGAAGATGCGTGCGAAGCGGCGGTAGAGGAAGCGGCCGGCAGCGGCGGCGTCCCGGCCGGAATGCCGGGTCGCATGGACCATGATGAAGCCGCTGATGACGAAGAAGATATGGACGCCGCTCGCGCCGATCACCGAGAGGCCGAGCCAGCCATCGTGCTCGGGCCCGAGGAAGCCGTGCTCCCGCGCGGCGATCCCGGCATGGTAGACGACGACCATCAGCGCGGCGGCAAAACGCAGGAATTGGAGTGTGTGCACCTCCCCGTCCAACGGGGCGCGGGTGGAGGCGGGCACGAAGGCGGCTGCGCTCACGATCCTCTCCTTTGACCCCCGCCGCCCGGACGCGGCGGCCTGGCCCCGAGCCTCATCCCGGACGGTGGCGGCCGACGGTCGGGACGATGCGAAACAAGAGACGAGAACATCGCGCCGGATACGATATCCGGCACGATGTTCTAGCCGAGCATGCCGAGCCGCAGGGCGCGCCCGGTGCGGCGCAGGCCGTTCTTCAGGCCGCGGGCCGCGGAGACCGGCGCCGCGAACGCGCTCATGCGGTCGAACCACTTGAGCGTGCCGATATCGGTGCGCGAGGCGCGCTGCTCGGCGAGCGCCGGCATCGCCGCGTAGGTCGCGAACCCGAACTGGCGCCGGGCGACGTTGAGCGCCCCGTCGATCGGCATGCGCCCGCCCTGCGGATGCCCGTTCGGGCGCGTCAGGAACGCCTCCGCCGCCGCGACGAGCCCCGGCAGCGCCCGCCCGCTCACGGCGTAGCAGTGCAGTCCGATGAATTCGACGAGGGGGTCGATCGGCACGAGACCGGTCTCGGTCCAATCGCGGCGCAGTTCGGGCAACTGCGTGTGACCGCCGTAGAACACGTCCCACGTCTCGGGCAGCTCCGCGACGAGCCCGGCGCGGGCGGCGAAATCGGGGACGAAGGCGACGTCGTCCTCAAGGACGAGGAGCGAGCGCGCCCCGAGCGCGGCCCGCCACACCGCGAGATGACTGAGATAGGCGCCGTGCTCGCCCACCGAGCCGAAGCCGCCCGCCTCCGCCGGCCGGATCGCCGGGAAGAACGCGGCCCCGCGCGGATGCCCGATGCGGGCGAGCTCGCGCTCCGTCTCCCGGCGCCGGTCCGTGCGGGACGGCAGGTTGACGACGACGACCCGTTCGAACCGCTCCAGCACCGCTGTCCTCCCGCTCGTCTTGTCCCGAAGCCCGATTCGAGGCGATCCGGGCGCGGCTCTCGCTTCGTATGGCGACGCGCCCTCGAAACACCGGAACGAGCCCGGCGGCGCGGGCGCCCCGGAGCACGATACGGGCGGGTTCGATGCGGATGATCCGTCCGGTGGGAGAGGGCCGTTTCAGGAAAAAGGCGTAGGTTCCGGTCTCTGCGCCGTCCGGTCGGGGCGGCGTTCCGGCCCGACCACGCCCCGGATGGCGTCACGGGCTTTGCGCCCGGTCGGCTCATCCCCACTCATCGCGACGGGCCCAGGGCCCGATGCGCGGAGGTCACTCGTCCTGGAAGTACTTGTTCGTCAGATACGCGACTTCGGTGCGGTTCTTCGCCTTGAGCTTCTTCATGATGTTGCGAACGTGCACCTTGACGGTGCTCTCGCACATGTTGAGTTCGTAGGCGATGATCTTGTTCGGTGTCCCCTTCCGCAAGGCTCGGGCGACGCTAATCTGACGCGGCGAGAAGACTTCGTCGTCCTTCTTGGTCCCCTGCGGCTTGGTCGAGCCGTTGGCGAGCGCGGTGAGCATGCAGGCGGCAGGCATGTAGACCCCGCCGGCACAGACGAGCCGGAAAGCCTGCACGGCGACGTCGAGCGAGCTGGTGGTCGGGATGTAGCCCTGCACGCCGAGTTGGAAGATCTTGACGATGACCTCGGCACTCTCGGTGTCCGACATCACGATCACCGACACGGCGTCGTTCCAGCCGCGCAGTTCCGCCAGATCGCGGGTGACGAAGGCGAGTTCCGCGTCCGCCGTCTGCCCGCCCGGCAGACAGAGGACGACGAGGGAAGCCGCCGCATGCAGCGCGTCGGCGCGCCAGTGCTGAAGGCTGGGGTAGAGCGCGAAGGTCGACAGCTTGTCGGTCCCGCGCAGCGACGTGAGCAGGCACTGACCGACCAGAGGACGATGATCGATCAGGACGATGGTGTGGCCGCTTGTTGCGGCCTTCACGGCTATGGCTTCCGCCGTGCTGGCGGCTTGAGAAAGAAATCCATCCTGGTCGACTTGCGACTCAAAGGCGATATGCCGACCAGCCGGAGTACCAACTCGCACGACATCGACGGTGTTCATCTTTCCCCCCTCGGAAATCTGAAATTAACCAATCATCTTTAGTTCGATCCAGTCGATACCCCCTGCTCACTTCAGCGTCTGATTGTATCGGAGCGCGGTAGCTTTGCATTGAGAAGACGTTAACGGAAAATTAGAGATTCTGTCAATTGGATTGGCTACTCCTTTTGGGTATCCGTAGCAGCGAGTTTGATTTCAGAAAAAGCATATCAAAAGTATATCTCGCAAAATCTGTAATAGAAAAATCATGATTAGGCGAATGTCTCTAGGCTTGCTTCGGCGTAGAATTGTTTTCTCCGGATACAGTATACTTTGGTGCGGCAATAGCCTGAATGTAATTCTTATGGTCAAGCTCATATTTTATATTAAATGTCTTGCGGTTTTGCGCAGTCGCTCCGGCTCTCGAAGGTTGCTGTCAAGTCAAATCTCCTCGATTTGTCTTAAGTAAGATCTGAGCCTGCTCTCGGTTTCGTGATTATCTTCATGAGATGAATAAAATCGACATTTATCAGGAAAGAAGCGGATCATCCTGCGCTTTTATCAAGTATTATTTCTCAGTATAAACTGCTTAAGCAGTACTGAAAAGTGGCTCTCGACCCTCGTTTTGCGCAGGATTGTCCGAGCGCGCACTGCGTCTTGATTCGCGTTCCTGATCGTGGGCGTCAGGTCCGATGCCGCCGTTACTTCATTGGAGTATGGTTACCCCGCGCCGGATCATGTGCCGGCCACGAAGGGGTAGAGGGTGCGCGGCGGACTGCGCATCCGGGCTGCGCCGTCTACCTCCAAAGGCCGCCGTTTTCGCCGCGATTCGCCCAGGGGCTGCCGAGGATCGACAGATGAACGTCAGGATTTTTCCGTCCCTGGAATTCATTGATCGGAGTTGGTAGCCGGATTTCTGGGTCTTCGGGTTATCTTTTCATTTAACTACCGCATGGGACGATTCGATTGGAGGCAGGATTGAACTCTCGCTTTCACTTTGACCTTGAGAACGGACGCGAGGCGATCCGTGACGAGGAGGGCGTTTGGGCGATCAATCTCGCCTCCGCGCTGGAGCAGGTGACCGCAGGCGTCGACGAGTTGCGCGCCGCAGGAGAATTCGAGGACATCGACAATGGATGGTTCCTCGTCGTGCGCGACGACGAGGGTGTTGTCAGGAAGTGTCTGCCGCTCTGAGGCGGCCACGATCCGCCCGTTCATCCGGCGTCTTCCCGCGACGACGTCGGTGCGCAGGGCTTTCCTGAACGAGACGGCGGCGACGGTCTCCCGGCCGGCATCGGCGGCCGGATCGAGGCTGGGCCAAGGCCGCCGGCAACAGGCAGCGCCGCCACCTGCGGCGCTGCCGATGAGCGCAGCGGGGCAGGTCTTTTGCCGCGGCGGAGAGCTTGCCGCGGCGTAGAGGGCTCCGTCAGCCCTTGTACTCGATGAGGCCGCTGTCGCGCCGCCGGAGGCGGTCGAGGTGGAAGCGGGCATAGCCCACCATCTGCGGCAGCTTGGCCAGCGCGCAGTGGACGCCGTAGGTCCAGGCCTCGCGCTCCACGAAGCCGCGCCGCCTCAGCCCGCGCGCGACCCGCCAGGAGAGGTGGCCGTAGAGGGGAAGTCCCAGGATCGGGAGCAGCGGCGAGATCGGTGCCAGCGCCACGAGCAAAGCCGGGACCGCGCCGCCCCAGACCAGGGTGCTCCGGACCTGGCTTCGGAAATGCGGGACCGCGGACGCCCGGTGCCGGTCATGCACCCGGGCGAAGGCGTAGCCGGAGCGCTCGGTGCGCTTCCACCACTGGCGCATCGTCGTCATGGCGGCATCGTGCAGCGTCATGTCGGCGTCGATCCGCTGGATCGTCCAGCCCTGCTGCCGCATGCGCACGCACAGATCCTCGTCCTCCCCCGCGATCAGGATCGGATCGTAGGCGCCGACGGCGTCGAGCGCGGCGACCCGCACCAGGGCATCGCCGCCGCAGGCGGCCGCCGGCCCGACCGGCGTGTTCCACTCGATGTCGCACAGGAGGTTGTAGACCGATCCGTCCGGATGCCGCTCGCGCCGCCGTCCCGCCACGGCGCCGCAACGCCGATCCGCCCCGAGCACGCGCAGGGCGGCGGGAAGCCAGCCTTCGAGCACCTCGCAATCGCCGTCGATAAATTGGATGATGGCGGTCTCGGGCTGAATCCGGCGCAGCTGCGCGATCCCCGCATTGCGTGCCCGCGCCGCGGTGAAGGGCAGCCCCGGGTCGAGCTCGACCACCTCGGCGCCGACCGAGCGGGCATGGGCGCCGCTGCCGTCGGTCGATCCCGAATCGACGTAGACGACCGGCCAGGGCGTGCCCGCGAGCGAGGCGAGGCAGCGCTTGAGCCGCTCGCCCTCGTTGCGGCCGATCACCACGAAGCCGAGGGGACCCTCCGCCGCCTCGGAGGCGGCCGGGGCGGGGGAGCGAGCGGGAGTCGTCGGGGGGATGCCGGTCACAGGTTGCCTCCGCGCAAATGCAGCAGGCCGTCGAAGGCGGTGCCGAGGGAGAACCACTCGCGCAGCAACGTGAGGAGCAGGAGCGTCGCGAGCAGGACGGCGGTGGCGAGGAGATCGTGCGAACCGAAGCCGATCCGCGCCCGCAGCTGCGCCACGAGAAGCACCGCGTAGCGGACGATGTCGGCGCTCACGAGGATCAGGAGGGCGCCGAGCATCCCGCCGGCCTGGAAGGCGAGCGGCAGGCCGACCAGCAGGTAGCCGAGCTTGACGCTGCTCGCGGCCGTGCAGGCCTGCGGACGGCCGCGGCCGATCAGGACGTACTCGTTGGTGGTGCACAGGATCGTCGCCCAGGTGCCGAGGAGCAGCAGCGGCAGCATCGCGGCGGCGAGCCCGTAGCGCGGATCGTAGATGGCGCGGATGATGAAGTCGCCGCCCGCCGCGGCCGAACCGATCCCGATCGCCGCGACGACCAGGAAGCCGAGGCGGATCGGGCCGATCTCGCGGCGCAGCCGCTCGTGGGGCATGTCGCCGGCCGCCGAGACCAGGGGAAAGACGAGGAAGTGCCCGAGCCGGACGGTGAGCTGCGCCGGCAGTTCGGCCATGGTGCGGGCGATGCCGTAGATGCCGAGCAGGCTCAAGGACGCGACGCTGCCGAGATAGAGCCGGTCGAAGTTGAGGCTGAGGAAGCCGAGCAGGGACCACAGGAAGATCCACTTGCCGAAGGAGAAAATCTCGCCGACGACGTGCCGGTTGATCGTCGGGCGGTTGCCGCCCTCCGGCAACAGGAAGCTGCCGACGACCCGCACCAGCGCGCTGATGAGGTTGCCGAGCAGGATCGACCACACGGTCGGGCTCCACAGGACGAGGAGCAGCATCGCCGCGATGCCGATCAGGTCCACGGCAAAATCGAACAGCGTGAGCACCGGCAGGCGCAGCTTCTTCTGCAGCAGCGACGGCGAGGTCGAGGTCACCCCGAGCACCGCCAGCGTGATCGCCCCGAACTGGATGGCGGATTCCGGCACCCCGTAGAGCCGCGAGAACGGGCCGGCGAAGGCGCAGCAGAGTGCGAACAGCACCAGGCCGCGCAGCACCTGCAGGGTCCAGACGGTGTTGTAGAAGGCCGGCCGGTCACCGCGCGGATTGTTCACGATGTTCTGGCCGAGGCCGATATCGGACAGGAGGTCCGCACCGGCCCGGATGGCCGCGATCACCACGACCATTCCGAAGATCTCGGGCGCGATGAGGCGCGACAGCAGGACGTTGGAGCCGAAGCGCAGGACCAGCGTCGCGACATAGGTGCCGATGGTCCAGGCACTGCCGCTGAGGATCGCGCCCCGGGAGATCGCCAGGGTGCTCATCGGCCCCGCCACTCCGACACGGCGGCGCGTCCGCGCCGGGTGTCCGGGCAACGGCGCGGCGGCGGGCCCGCAGCGTCACCGGCTCGTGCCGAAGGATCGGAAGAACGCTGCATCGCCCGGATCGCCTGCCCCTGTCACCGTCAGGTTTAGGCGCGCCCACGGCGCTCCCGAACGCCGCCCTTCGCAGGAGCGGGCAACCGTCGGGCCGCCGAAAGACGTAGCCCCTCCCACCCTGCGGACGAGACGGGCCGCCAGAAGAGCGCTGGTCCGGTCGGGCCGGCCCCGGCCTAGGCTCGGGCCGCTCTCCGACGACAGCAGCCGGAGGATGCGTTCGATCGATCCGTCGGGCCACGACAGCGAGCCAAGCAGAGCATGCTCAAAGAGCTCATCCTCCTCGCCGGCCTCGGCACCCTCGTTCCCATCGCCCTATGGGTCCGGGGCGGGGAGGTGTGCCGCAAGCGCCTGTGGATCCTGGTCGGCCTGCTGCCCTTCCTGCAACCGGGACTGCCGCAGCTCGATTTCGCTCTTCTGAGCTGGGGCGCGAACTGGCCCGGGCTCGTCAGCGGCATTGAGGTCAGCGCCTTCGACCTGCTGATCCTCGCCATCTATGCCGGGCTCGCGCGGCCGCCGCTGCGCTCGCCGTTCTCGATCGTCGTGCTGCTCTATCTGGTCGCCATCCTCATCTCGATTTCCGAGGCAGCGGAGCCGACGGCGGCGGCCTTCTACTTCTGGCAGGTCTGCCGCACGGCGCTGCTGCTGGTCGTCGTGGCGCGGGCGAGCACCGATCCGGAGGTCGTCGCCCACCTGCTGACCGGCTTGGCGCTCGGCGTCGTCGTCGAAGCCCTCGTCACGGCCTATCAGCGCTTCGGGCTCGGCGCCGTCCAATCCTCCGGGACCTTCGCCCACCAGAACACCCTCGGCCTCGTCCTGCACTTCGCGGTCTTCCCGCAGGTCGCGCTCCTTCTCGCCGGACGGCGCAACTGGGCCACGGTGGTCGTGCCGATCGCCGGGATGGCGACCGTCGTGCTCACGACCTCGCGCGCCGCCCTGCTCTACGCCGCCCTCGGCTTCGCGCTGGTCTACGCCCTGTCGAGCCTGCGCAGCTTCACCGCGCGCAAGGGCCTGATCGGCCTCGTCGGCTGCCTCGTCATCCTGAGCTTCACGCCCCTGGCGATCCGCTCGTTCGAGAAGCGTTTCGAGGCCAATCCCCTGCATGAGGAAGAGTACGACGAGCGCGCGGCCTTCGAGCGCGCGGCCACCGCGATCCTGCTCGATCACCCCCTCGGGGTCGGCGCCAATCACTACGTGCACGTCGCCAAGAACTTCGGATATTCCGAGCAGGCCGGCGTGGCCGCATCCGAAGGCAACCGGAACAACCTCGTCCACAATGCCTATCTGCTGGCCGGCTCCGAGACCGGCTGGCTCGGCCTCGTGGCTCTCGCGCTGCTGCTGACCTGCCCGCTCGTCACGGCCTTCCGCGTCGGCTGGCCGAGCCGGGCCGGACCGGAGGGCGACCTGCTCATCGGGCTCGGCGTCGGCCTGCTGATGGTCAGCCTGCACTCCACCCTCGAATACATCCTGCTGCTGCGCGACAGCCAGTACATCCTCGCGGTGACGATCGGGATGATCCTGGGCGTCGCGCGGCAGATCGTTTTGCGGACGCAGGCGGAGCGCCGTGCCGCGCCGATCCCCCTCGGGGCGACCCTGGTGCCGGCCGAATGAGCACGCCGAACGCCGCCCCGATGAGCCCGCCGGTCCGCGGGTTCGGCTTCCCCCACGACGACCGGCAGGAGAGTTCGATGCCCCGGCAGCACAGGGTCCTGGTGATCGCCGAGGCGGCCAATCCCGAATGGGTGAGCGTGCCGCTGGTCGGCTGGTCCATGGCGAACGCGCTGAGGGCGGTGGCCGAGATCCACATCGTCACACAGGTGCGCAACCGCGACGCGCTCCTCCGTGCCGGCCTCGTCGAGGGACGGGACTTCACCGCTCTCGACACCGAGGCGGTGGCGCGGCCGGCCGACCGGCTCGGCACGCTGCTGCGCGGCGGCGGCGACCGGGGCTGGACGACGCTCGCGGCCATCGCGATGCTGACCTATCCCTTCTTCGAGCGCGCGGTCTGGCGCCGGTTCGGGCCCGACATCCGGGCCGGCCGCTACGACGTGGTCCACCGCATCACGCCGCTGAGCCCGACCGCCTTCAGCTCGGTCGCGCGGCATTGCGCCCGGGCCGGGGTGCCCTTCGTCCTCGGACCGCTGAACGGCGGCCTGCCCTGGCCGAAGCAGTTCTCCGACGCGCAGCATCGCGAGAAGGAGTGGCTGTCCTCCGTGCGCGATCTCTACAAGCTGCTGCCGCAGCGGCGAGCGACCCTGGCGGCGGCGAGCGCGATCCTGACCGGCTCCCTCACCGCCGCCCGGGAGATCCCGGAGGCCTTCGATTCCAAGCTGATCTACATGCCGGAAAACGGCATCGACCCGGCCCGCTTCGCCCGCGCGGCCGCGGTGCCGGACGGCTCGGTCCTGCGGATGTGCTTCATCGGCCGGCTCGTGCCCCTGAAGGGGCTCGACATGGCGATCGCCGCGGCGTTGCCGCTCCTGCGGGCCGGGCGCGGCCACCTGGACATCGTCGGCGACGGACCGGTGCGCGGCGAACTCGAAGCGCTCGTGGCGCGCGAGGGCATCGGGGCGGCGGTCACCTTCCACGGCTGGGTCGCGCACGCGAAGGTGCAGGACATCGCCTGCCGCAGCAGCGTCTTCGTCTTCCCCAGCGTGCGCGATTTCGGCGGCGGCGCGGTTCTGGAGGCGATGGCTCTGGGCCTCGCCCCGGTGGTGGTCGATTACGGCGGCCCCGGCGAACTCGTCTCCGCCGAGCGCGGCGTCGCGGTGCCCCTCGGCTCGCGCGAGGCGGTCGTCACCCGGCTCGCCGAGGCCCTGGCGGATCTCGCGGCGCGGCCGGAGCGGACGGAGGCGCTGGGACGCGCGGCGCGCGACTTCGCGATGAGCCGCCTGACCTGGGCCGCCAAGGCCGAGGCCACCCGCGACATCTACGACTGGGTGACCGGCCGGCGGGCCGAGAAGCCCTGCCCCTGCGGCGTGTCGCTGGTGCGGCGCCCGGCCCCCGGGGCGGCGCCCGTCCCCGACCCGGAGGCGAAGGTCGCCTGAAAAAAGACGGGGCCGCCCCGACCGGCGGCACCGGAGGACACATCGCCCACGACCAAGAGATCCGGCGGGAAGGCGACATGAAGCGCGTGATGAACGTCCAGTTCTCCGGGGATTACCGGGAGGCCTACCGCCGGATGGCGGCGGGGCAGGGCGAGACCTATTTCGGCCACCGCTACATCCTGCGCGGGATGGCCGGGCTCGGCCGGGGCGTCGGCGAAGTTGCGATGTTCTGCGCCATCACCGAGGCCGCCTACGACGAGAGGCCGACGGAGGGCCTGCGCCTGATGGGCGGCGGCCTGACCTCCTTCGACACCGAGGCGGTCATCGACGCGATCGAGGCCTACGCGCCGACCCATCTCGTCCTGCACACGCCCTACGGACGGGTCGCGACCTGGGCGGTCGCCAACGGCATCCGCACGATGCTGATGCTGGCGGATTCCTTCAACGGCACCCGGATCCGGGACCGCGTCCGGTACTTCCAGCTCGCGCGCGCCCTCAACAGGCCGGGCGTCGAGTGGATCGCCAACCACGGCCTCAAATCCTGCCTGTCGCTCCAGGCGATCGGCGTCGATCCGGCCAAGATCGTGCCCTGGGACTACTTCTACCGCACGAGCCCCGAGAGCCACGCCCCGCGCGAATTGGACGGGCGTCCCGATCCGGTCGAGCTGACCTATGTCGGCTCGATTCACGAGAGCAAGGGATGCGGGGACGCCATCCGGGCCGTGAGTCGCCTGAAGGCCCGGAACCTCAAGGCGAGACTTCGCATCGCCGGGAGCGGCGATGTCGAGGAGATGCAAGGTCTTGTCGCAAGGCTCGGCCTGAATCACGAGGTGGTCTTCGTCGGGCGCATCGCCAACGAGCGGGTCGTCGAGTTCTTCCGGGAGGGCCACATCGCCCTGATCACCAGCCGGCACGCCTACCCGGAAGGCTTTCCGCTGACGATCTACGAGGCGCTGACGAGCCGGACGCCGATCGTCGCCTCGGACCATCCGATGTTCACCGGCAATCTCGTCGATCGGGAGAGCGCCCTGATCTTCGAGGCCGGCAACGACGCCTCCCTGTCCGACAGGATCGTCGAACTGATCTCCGATCCGGGCCTGTACGCGCGCCTTTCGCGCAACGCCGCGCGCACGTGGCAAGCGCTGCAACTCCGCGCGAAATGGGTCGACGTGATCGCGACCTGGGCGCGCGACGGCGACGCGGATCGGTCGTGGCTGCGCGATCACGCCATGTCCGCCCCCCTCTACCGGGAGCGGCTGGAGGCCCTGCGCGCCTCCACCGGGCGGCGCGTTCCGCCGCGTGGCGCCGCCGCCATCCGGCAGCACGCGGACGAAGAGCCGGTCCCATGACGGTGGAGAACCGCACCGTCGCGCCGGGGGCGAGCTTGCAGGGCGGGACGCCGCGCCGTCCCGCGCGCGCGCGGCGGATGCAACCGCTCCTCGCCGTCCTGATCCTCGTCGGGCTGCCCGGAGGCCAGCCGGCCGCGCCCCTGCCGGCAGCGCCGCCGCAGGCGGTGAGCGTGCACGAGATCACGGTCGCGGCCCCCGACATCCTGGCGGTGGAGCTGCGCGATCCCGCCTTCGTGACCGGCCGCATCCTCGCCCTCGACGCCCCCCGTGCCGAGGCGCCCGGCAGCTGGATCCGGCACGCGGAGGGTTGGGCGCTTGTGATCGGGCCGCGGCGCGACCACCTGCGCCTGAGCGATACGCCGCCCCAGCGCCCGCTCGACCGCGCGGCGATCGACGACCCCGCGCGCTACGGCCGGATCGGCGGACGGCAGGTGCTGGCGGTCTACCGCAAGTCGATGCCCTACGATTCGGGCATCGTCCGCGACGAGGGCGGCACGACCCGGGCCGGAGCGAGCTTCCGCCATCAAGTCTACCTCAAGCTCGACGGGCCGGTGCCGCGCGGCGCCCACGCCGTGGCGTGGCCCGGCGATGTCCTGCCGCCGACGCCCTTCAGCTACGACGACCGGTCGACGCGGGCGATCGCCCTGCGGGGCACGCAAGTCGGGCACGCGCCGGCCGACACCGCCAAGACCGCCTACCTCGCCCTGTGGCTGCCGGGCGGTCCCGACGCGGGCGCGGTCGATTTCCGGCGCTACGGCCTGAACCGCTTCGTCGTGCTGGACGGGGACGCCCGGGCGGTCTTCTCCGGCGAGATTCGCCTGCGCACCGCGCCGGAAACGCCCGAGCCCGGCAACGGTCTGGCCAAGCCGTTGCCCGACAGCCTCGACATCGGCGGCCTGCGCCGTCCGCTCGACGGCTTCCGGGCCAGGGACGGCGTGGTCTCGGCCCGCGCCCACGGTCTGCGGGCGGGCGAACGCATCGCCCTGGAGCGGCTCGGCGGCGAGCGGGTGCCCTACTTCGTCACGGTCAAGGAGCCGACCCGCGACGGCTTCACCGCCGCCCTGCCGGACCGCGCCCTGCCCGATTCCGACCGGACCGGCGGCAGCCTCGCCCCGGCCCATCCGGCGAACCGGGCCGGAACCTTCGTGTTCGAACTCGACTACTCGTCCTGGAGCCCGCGCCGGCCCGGCCCCTACCGGCTCTACGTGCCCGGGCTCGGCGTGTCCGATCCCTTTCCGGTCGCCGACACCGTGTGGCTCGACGCGGCGCGGGTCGCAGTCGGCGGCCTGTACAACCATCGCAGCGGCATCGCCCTCGACGGACGGTTCGGCTTCCGCCGCCCCGCCGCCTTCCGGCCGGGCCCCGACCTGCCGATCCGCCTGAGCCGCCTCCCGCTGGCCTGGTCCGTCGAGGGCCTGGAGGGGTTCGTCTCCATCGAAAAGGCGGTGGAGCCGGCCTGGTCCACCGGCCGCGACGCCCCGGCGGACTTCTGGGGCGGATACATGGATGCCGGCGACTGGGACCGGCGCATCCAGCACGTCGACGTGGCCAGCCTCCTCCTCGAACTGTTCGAGGGTCTGCCGCCGCATCTGCGCAATGCCGATTTCGGCCTGCCGCGATCGAGCGAACTGCTCGACGATCCGGTCTACGCCGCTGCCGACGCCCTGCCCAACCTGTTGCACGAGCCGATCTGGGTGCTCGACTTCTTCCGCCGCCTTCAGGCGCCGGACGGCGGCGTCAGCGGCGGCATCGAGAGTGCGGGGGGGCCGCTGACGGGCGAGCCGAGCTACCTCGAGCATCAGGCGGTCTTCGCCTACGCCCCCGATCCGATCGCGACCTACCGCTACGCGGGCGCCGCCGCCGGGCTCGCGCGCGTCCTGCGCGGGCTCGGCCAGGAGGCGGCCGCCGCCCTGTTCCAGGAGAGCGCGCTGCGGGCGTGGCGCTGGGCCGAGGCCGGCTCCGCGCAGCCGGACGCGGCCTATGCCGAGGCCCTGGCCGCGGGACGCGCCACCGGCCTTTTCGCGAGCGTCCCCTGGGAGACGCGGCGGGCGACGTTGCAGCGGATCACCGGCCCGTTCCGAGTCATGGCCGCCGCCGCCCTGTTCCGCGCCGGCGAGGGCCGCGCCTTCGGACAGGTCTTCGAGGAGGCCTGGAGGGGCGGCTTCGGCATCGCCGAGCGGCGGGCCGACGCGGCCTGGGACTACGCCGCGGCTGCCGGAGCCGATCCGCGCATCCGCGGGCAGATCGAGGCCGTCCTGGTCCGGGAGGCGACCGGCTTCGCGGCCGCCCAGCGCGCGCTCAGCTATCCGGGCATGAAGCATCCCTACGCGCCGGCCGGCTGGGGCCAGGGCGGCGTGCCGGACGAGGCGATGACCCGCCTGTTCATCCGCGCGCACCGGCTGAGCCGGCACCCGGAGCTGCTGCGGGTGATGGAGCAGACCGCCCAGACCCTGCTCGGCGCCAACCAGCTCGGCCTGAGCCTCACCACCGGCCTCGGCATCCGCCAGATCCGCCACCCCCTGCACGAGGACCACCGCGCCATGGGCGTGCCGGTGCCCCCCGGCATCACGATCTACGGCTTCGGCCCGCAGGCGACCTTCTCCCCCGACTGGCTGTTCGGCCCGCCCTGGTCGATCTTCCCCGAGGACGAGCCCGGCATCCCGGCCGAGCGGCGCATCGAGCCGGCCCGCTTCGCCATGCCCTACTTCGAATACCTGATCGAGCATCCGCTGATGGTGATGCAGCAGGAATACACCGTGCAGCAGACCATCGGCACCACCGCTGCCCTTTGGCTCCACCTCGCGGCGCAAGCCGGGCGCCCGACCCCGCCCCGCGATCCCGGCCCGATGCCGGCGGCGCTCTCCTCCGGGCGGCGATGAGGCCGCCTCAACGCGACCGTGGTCCGATGTGAATCCCGGATGGCGATCCCTTGCCGGTCCCTCCACAGGCGCCGTGCGGTGCTCGACGGCGAGGGGCTCAACCCTCACGGACGGCTTGAAGCTCCGCCGTGCTTGCGAGGATCGTCTCCTGCAGCGCTGTCGCGACGGCATGCTGGCGGCCTGAGCCGAGCACCACGAATTCGACCTCTCCGATCGGGGGCAACCCGGCCGTCTCCGGGATCGGGGCCAGTCCCGGCGGCATCGCCCTGGCCGAGTGCGGCGTGATGCCCAGACCCGCTTCGACGGCAGCGCGCAGCCCCATCAGGCTGCCGCTGGTGCAGGCGATCCGCCAGGAGCGGCCCGCGGCTTCGAGAGCATCGAGTGCCAGGGTGCGCGTCATCGAAGGCGGCGGATAGAGGACCAGCGGCAAGGCCAGCGCCGGATCGGGAACCAAGCCCGGTCGGCCTGCCCAGATCAGCTCCTCCGCCCAGGCCAACGCGCCGCGCGGATCGCCGCGTCGGCGCTTGCAGAAAATCACATCCAGTTCGCCCGCGTCGTAGCCCTGGTAGAGGGCCCGGCTGAGCCCGACCGTGAGCTGCAGATCCACCGAAGGGTGGCACTCGGCGAACCGCGCCAGAACCTGTGCCAGGGCCGACACGGTGTAGTCTTCGGAGACGCCGAGGCGGATGCGGCCGCGCAGGCCGCCCGGCGAGAAGAAGGCGCGAAGCCGGTCGTGCGCCTCCAAGACGTCGCGCGCGAAGCCGATCATGGCTTGGCCATCCGGCGTCGGCGCGACCCGATGGGTGTCCCGCATGAGGAGGGAACGGTCCAGCGCCTGTTCCAGCCGAGCGATATGCCCGCTGACCGTGGATTGCCGCACCCCGAGCGTCTGCGCGGCAGCCGTGAAGCTCCCGCTCTCGACCACGGCCAGGAAGGAGCGGATCTGGTCGACGTTCAGGTTGCTCATCATGGTTCGTGATAACCGATATCCTTAACGCTCCGGAGCCCGGCAGGCTTAGGGTCCAGACCGAACCGGTATCCCCATCAGCGCCACTTCTTCCGATGACCGCACCCGTTGCCATAGCCATGATCTTCATCAGCGGCTTCGTCGCGATCCCGGCCTTCGGCAGATGGGCGCATCAGGTCACGGAAGCGCTCGCCTTCCTTCTGGCGACGATCGCGCTGGTGTTTGCGATCATGTTCCTTTGCGATCGATGGCCGGATTACTTTGCCAACCCCCGGGCGCCGATCGCGGTGAGCGTCGATTCGCTCGGTGATTAGATCATCCTCCCGAAAGGTGGCCGCCGGCTTTCGGAAAAAGACGATGCGAAACAAGAGGCGCGAATATCGTGCCGGAGACGATATCCGGCACGATGTTCTCGTGCGTCGAAACGCATTCAACGCCAATCAATTCAGGAAGCTCTCGTGAAGCCGCAGATCACAGGGGGCGGCACGTCCGCCGGAGCCGCCCTCGCTTTCGTGGCCGGCTTCGTCGATGCCGCGGCCTTCATCGCGCTGACAGGCCTGTTCACGGCCCATGTCACCGGAAACTTCGTCCTGATCGGCGCCGAATTGGTCGCGAGTTCGACCGGCGTGCTGGCGAAGGTCTTGGCTCTGCCCGTTTTCATGGGGGCGGTGGCTTGGGCCCGCATCCTCGCGCTGCTCCTGGAGCGACAGGGGGCCGATCCGCTGCCCTGGCTGCTCGCCCTCGAAGCGGCCCTGCTGGCGGGCTTCGGCTTGTGCGGGACCCTGTGGTCGCCGCTCGATGCGCCGGACGGGGCCCCGGCTCTGGTCGTCGGCATGCTCGCCGTCGCGGCCATGGGCGTGCAGAACGCGATCGGTCGTCTCTCGCTCGGCCATCTGGCTCCCACCACGGTGATGACCGTGAGCGTGAGTCAGGCCGTCATCGACGCGATGGATCTCGTTCTGAAAACGTCCGGGAACGCCGCGCCGACGCGCGCGCGGCTGCTGCGGGTGCTGCCGGCCATCGCGACCTTCGCCGCGGGCGCCCTGTGCGGAGCCTTCGGGGTCGCCCATCTGGCCTTCGGCTGCATCGTGCTGCCGATCATGGTTCTGATCGGCTTGATCGCCTTCGTTGCGATGGCGCCTGCCGAGGCGAATGCCGCGACGTGAGGTGCGTCGGCACGATGTTCGAGCCTCTTGTTTCGCATCGTCTTTTTCCGAAAGCCGGCGGCCACCTTTCGGGACGATGCTCTATCGCGACGCCGCAGACCTGCCAGGAAGATCGCATCGCCGAACGCCCGCTCCTGGGCAGATGAGACAAAGGCTGCTTCCGACTCTTTGCCGACCCTCGGAAAGCCCGCGTCGTGGCGGCTTCGTGGATGCCGACCTACGACCGAAGCGAGTTGATTTCTGCCCTTAGGCGTGGCTCCCAGAGCGACGGCCATCCGACCCAGTGCGGACATTGCGCAACGGATTTCCGCGCAGGCTCAACCACTGTTGGCGCAGCATTTCTTATATCATGCATGTTTCTTGGATTTTTCCACAAAGCGACCTCTGCTTCCAGCGGCCGGCAAAAATTGCTACTTGTCGAACGGCTGTCTAGCCACGAGCGGTAAGTCCGCCGCAAAACCGTCACAGACAAAACATCGGGTCCAAAGCAGGTGCTTAGGTGGAGCCAATTCCAGAAAACGATTGGCACGCATGGTCGCCGTCCGAATTGTTTGCGCGAATTGAGAAATTCAATCGCGGTTGGTATGTGGTTGGCGGTTGGGCATTGGATATCTGGCGCGGACATCAGACGCGCCCTCATGAAGATTTGGAATTTTGTGTTATTCCGGATCATATCGAGCATTGTCGGGAAAGATTGTCAGACCTTGAGTTTTTTTCTGTTGCCGATGAAAAGCTGGTTCACCTTCCGTCAAGTGAACCCGCACCCGTCGATCTCTGGCAATTTTGGGGGGCCGATATGGCCGCGGGTTGCTGGCGGGTTGATATGATGGTGGAGCGAGGAAGTCGAGAAATCTGGTCTTACAAGCGTCAGCCTTCGATTCGATTGCCTAGAACGGCGGCAATTCGGATGAATGCCGATGGAATTTCCTATCTAGCTCCTGCGCTGGTCTTGCTTTTCAAGGCAAAGTACATGCGGCAGAAGGATATAGTCGATTTTTCGTGTCATGCTCCAAACCTTAAAGTTCAAGAGATAGTCGATTTGATGCGCTGGCTTGATGAAACGCACCCGGGCCATGGCTGGATCGCATCTCTCGGGGAAATATTGAGGAACAAAAAGTAATTTGATATCATCGGATAAAGACATTTATAAATCTAATCGTACGATACATTAAATATATATAGCCATTTTCAACGATGGTTTAGACAAGTAACCGGTCCAACCGGATCGCCGATCTTGCTAGACCTTCCTCTCGTCAGATTTTGAGACAGAGCGGTCAGCCCGGGAGGCGCTCAAGACTAGCTGCAAAGGATTTGGAGGCGAAACGACTGCTTCAGAGTAGAGGTCCAAAGCCCGCGCCCACCCTCTCCATACCCTCATCGAGCCAGACTGGCGCGATCTTGCCCCAGGCTGGGCGCCGCGCGCTTCGCCATAAGCGGCGCGATTGAGGGCCGTCGGGAACAGAGCGTTGATCCGCTCATGTGGGAGCCGCAAGCGCTGCTGCTCGCGACGACGGCGGGGACGGGGCGACCGAATCCGCGATCAGGCCTGCCCCCGGCCGCTCGCGCGCCAGAGGAAGGCGGCGGCCGGGGAGCCGGTGCGGCGAAGCGCGGCGACGTCGACCCGGTTGAGCACGACGCCTAGCAGCTTCTCCCGGATCAAACCCGCCTGGGCGAGGCCGATGCGCAGATGCTCGGCCTCGACCTGCCGCCAGCCGGCGACGAGGATCACGCCGCTCATGTACTGCGCCGCCGCCCGCGCCTCGGCGACGCAGGCGAGGGGGGGCAGGTCGCAGACGATCGTCTCGTAGTCCCGGCCCGCCGCGGCGAGGAAGCCGCGCATCGCCTCGGTCCAGATCGGCGCCGCCCGCGGTGCGTCGGCGTGGCCGAGCGGCAGGAAATGCATCCCGTCGGCCGGATCGACCTGAACCGCCTCGGCGCTCACGCTGCCGGCCGCGAGGCACTCGATCAGCCCGTCCTGGGGGCGGCGCAGCAGCCGCCGCGTCAGGCCGGGATCGGCGCCGTTGCCGTCGATCAGCAGTACGCGCTCGCCCCGGGACGCGAGGAGATGGGCGAGGTTGGCGGCCATCGTCGAGGCCCCCTCGCCGGCAAAGGCGGCGGTGACGCCGATGCAGCGGGGCGCGCGGGGGGGAAGGCCGAGGTCGATCGCGACCTTGGCGTGGCTCAGGGTCTGGGCGAAGGTCGAGGCGGGATGAGTCGCGGCATAATCCGCGATCGAGAGCCGCCGCAGGGGCGTTCCCCGGCGGAAGCGGTCACGCCAGCGCGCCAGCAGCCCGGCCCCCCGCAGCCGCGGGACGATGCCGAGGCACTGGGCGCCCGTCGCCCGCACCACCTGCTCCGGGCTCTGCACCGTGCGGTCGAACATCTGCCGCAGCAGCGCGTAGGTGACGCCGAGGGTACCCCCCGCCAGCGCCGCGAGCGCGACGATGAAGATGCCGCGCGGGTTGCTCTTCTCCGTGGGGGGCGCCGCCTGCGCGATGACGCGCGTCTTCGGCCCGACGTCGCGCAGGCGCTCGCGCAGCCAGATGCTGGCCGACTGGGCCGCTTCGATCCGCGCCGCGACCTGATCGTCGGTGTAGGCGCGGGCAACCTCGTTGGCGATCCGGGCCGCCCGCTCGGGCTCGACGGCGGTGGCGCGGATCATCACGATGTTGCTCATGCCGATCCGATCGACGCTGTAGCCGGCCTGAACCGCCTTCATCGCCTTGCGGCGGGCCTCGTCCGGGTCGCCCGGATCCTGGCTCGCGGCCGGCCGGATCGCGTCGGCCGCGTCGCGCAGGATCGCGTCGAGGGGCGTCTCGGTCTCCCCCTCGGGAACCGGCGAAGCGAGCGCGCCGATCCGGGCGGCGGCCTCCGCGCGCAGCCGCTGCAGCAGGCCCGGCACCTGGGGTTCGTCGCCCTCGGTCGCGCGGAGGCGGTCGGCCACGGCGAGCGCGATCTTCTCCGAGCGCATGATCTGCATCTGCGTTTCGAGGAAGGAGGGGTCGGGCAGGGATTCGGCGAAGAGCGCGTCGTCGCGGCTGAAGGTCAGCTTCAGGTTCGTGAGCAGGAGATGGGTGTGGGCGGTGTAGATCACCGGCCGCATGACCACGTAGAGCGCCGCGAGCGAGGCCGCGAGCAGCATCAGCTTGACGATGAGGCCGAGGCGGCGGCGGATCGCCGACAGCATCCAGCGCCAATCGATGATCTCGTCCTCGCCGCCCAGAAGGAGCGTGTTGCCGACGAGGTTGGCCGGGTTACCCTTGACGTGCAGCATTGGCGTCGACTCTCAGTACGGTCTCGCCCGTCCGGGGCGGTTCGGCGGGCGACTTCGCGGGCGACTTGCGCCGAGCCGGCCGAGGGCCCGGTCAGGGGACCGCCTCGGTGGCGAGGTTCACCTTCACCCGCGCCTGCTCGGCGAGGCGCGCGGCGGAGCCGCTGGTCTGGGCCAGGCCCTGCGCCGCCTCGCGGCGCACGAGCTGCACCTTGAGGATGTCGCCGGGCAGCACGAGCGTGGTTTCCTGCGCCTCGAACTCACGGGCCTCGCCGCCCTCCACCCGGACGATGGCGAAGGCCAGATGCGTGGGCGCGTCGCGCTCGTTGACGGCGGCCTCGCCGGCCTGGATCGCGCTCTCGCGCATCAGCCGCTCGGCGCCGGCGATCCGGCCGTCGGTATCGGTGAGCTGCGCCTGGGCCTCCAGGAGGTCGCGCAGGGCGGCCACGGCGCGTTCGTCGCGCACGGTGGAGGCGGTCCGCTCGGCGGTGTTGATGCTCTGGCGCGCCCGCAGGGCCTGGGCGTCGAGCTCCTTCTGCTCGCGCTCGATCTGCGCCAGCGTGCGCTCCAGCGGCAGGATGCGCGAGGTCGGCGTCAGGCCCCGTCCCATCAGTTCGCGCACCTCGGCGAGTTCGCGCAGGACCGACTGGCGCAGCTTCTCGGCGGCCTCGCGCTGGCCCTTGAGGTTGACGATCTCCTCCTGATGCAGGGTGACCGACTGCTGCAGGGCCCGCAGCTCGTTGATCTGGTGCGAGCGCTGGGCGCCGTACATCCGCTGCTCGCCGGCCGTCAGGCCCGGCACGCCCTCGGGCGCCGCAGGGTTCGCGGCGGGGGAGGGGGTCTGCTTCTCCAGGCTGGCGATCTCGGCTTTCAGCCGGGCCTCCCGGGCGAGAAGCTCCCGCTTCTTCTGCCGCAGGATCGGCAACTCGGCATCCGCCCGCAGGCGCTCGACATGGATGGGCCAGCTGCTCGCCGATTCCGGCCGGCGATAGGCGCCGCCGGCGATGCTGACGGCGTTGAGCACAAGCATGCCCGGCCGGTAGGTGTACTCGCCCGAGCGCTCGACCCCGCCGATCACGTAGAAGGGCCGGTACTGGGCGATGCCGACGGCGGTGTCCGGCGGTTCCGTCAGGCCGGCGCGGGCCTTGAGGCGGGTCGAGATCTCCTGGGAGAGATCCGCGGTCTGGAGGCCGGTGACCGACACCTGCCCGATCAGCGGCAGCGATAGCATCCCGTCGGCGCCGACCGTGAACTCGCCGGTCAGGGCCGGCCATTCGTAGACGTGGATGCGCAGCCTGTCCTGCGCGCCGAGCCGGTACTGCACCGTCTCGGCGGCGGCCCGCGGGCTCGCCCCGAGCAGGCACAGGCCGAGAAATACGGCCGCGCTCAGGCGTTTCGTGGGGGAGGGAGCAAGAAGAGCAGTCATGGCCATCCCGTCGATGCCGGCCGCCGAAACGATCGCGCCGCAACATTGCGCCGAAAGATCCTAGGTGCGCCCGCGCCCGCACTGCGACTTGACCATTCGTGGGCGGCGGTGCGCGGGGCGGATGCGTCCGGCTGAGGTCCTCGGCCGAATGCGCCGGGCGCTACGCCTTTCGGCGAAGCGCCCGCAGCCTCAGCCCGCGTCGCGGGTCTCGCGCAGGGCGACGCCCCGGCCGCGCAGGGCGTTGCGGCGCTGGGCGGCGCGGGAGGAGACGCTGGCCAGAGCCGCGTCGGCGGCGCCCGCATCGGCGAGGTGGCGCGCCAGCGCCCGCGCCGAGGGGAAGCGGAACAGGTCGGTGATGCCGAGCCGGGGCGCGACGCTCGCCTTGAGGTCGCGATGCGCCTGCATCGCCAGCAGCGAATGGCCGCCGAGCGCGAAGAAGCTGGCGTCACCCGCCACCCGCTCCAGCCCCAGCACCCGGCCGAACACGCCCGCGATCGCCGCCTCCAGCCCGTCGGCTGGCTCGGCCGCCTCGGCCTCCACCTCCGCTGCGGCCGGGGCCGCTTCCAGCATGGGGGCCGGCAGCGCCTTGCGGTCGATCTTGGCGTTGGGCGTGAGCGGCAGGCGCTCCAGCGTCACGACATGGGCCGGGACCATGATCTCCGGCAGGGTCCGCGCCAGCGCCGCACGCAGCGTCTCGGCGGAGGGGCAGAGGCCGTCGGGCACGATGTAGGCGATAAGGCGCTGATCGCCCGGCCGGTCCTCCCGCACGATCGCCACGGCCTCCCCGACACCGGTTTGCCCGCGCAGGGCGGTCTCGATCTCACCGAGTTCGATCCGGTGGCCGCGCAGCTTCACCTGACCGTCGATGCGCCCGAGGAAGCGCAGCGTCCCGTCCGGCTCGAACTGCACGAGGTCGCCGGTGCGATAGAGGCGCCCGCCCCCCGCGAAGGGATCGTCGAGGAAGCGCTCGGCGGTGAGGTCGGGACGGTTGAGGTAGCCCCGGGCCACGCCGTCGCCGCCGATATAGAGTTCACCGGGCAGAAGCGGCGGCAGGGGCCGCATCCGCGCGTCGAGCACGTAGAGCTGCGTGTTGGCGATGGGGCGGCCGAGCGGCACCGTGCCGGTGCCCGGCAGGGCCTCGTGCGTCGAGGACCAGATCGTCGTCTCGGTCGGTCCGTACATGCTGGTGATCGTGGCGACACCCGCCGCCCGAAGCTCCGCGACGAGATCGCCGGACACGGCCTCGCCGCCGACATGGAGGTGACGCAGCGCGCCGAGCCCGGCGCGATCCTCGGGCGAACCCAGCAGCATGCGGGCCATGGAGGGCGTGCATTGCAGGTGACTGACCCGGTGACGGCGGATCAGCGCGCCGAGCCCATCAGGCTCTTCCAATGCCTCGGCCTCCCCGCGGTTGCAGGCCGCCACCACGGCGGCGAGCGGGTGCAGGCGCTCCAGCACCGTGGCGGTGGGCAGGCCGAAATCGATCAGGCAGGCGATCTCGTCGACGCCGACCGCCTTCACCTGCGCGGCGCGGGCGAGGGCGTCGTCCCGCGTACCGAACAGGCCGCTATCCTCGAAGTAGCGCTCGAAGGCGAAGTCGAGGATCGCGTCCATCTCCTCGGGTTCGAGGGTGCGCAGGTCGAGCGCCATGGGCTGGGTCACGCCGGCCGGGCGCTTGAAGGCCGGGAAGGCCCAGGCGTACTGCTTCACCAGGGCGGCGGCGCTGCGCAGGTATTCCCGCATCGGCTCCCGCGCCAGGGCGCGCACGGCCTCCCGGTCCTCGCCGAGCAGCGTGTGGAGCATCAGCGTCACGGTGTGGGCCGCCGGGTCGTGCCCGGCCTCGGCGAGCGCCGCGCGGTAGATCGCGATCTTCTCGCCCAGTTCCTCGACCGACTGCCCGAGCAGGTGGGTCAGCAGGTTGGCGCCCAGGCGCCCGGCCTCGCGGAAGCTGTCGGGATTGCCGGCGGTGGTGATCCAGACCGGGAGTTCCCGGGAGACGGGCCGGGGCTGTGTGACCACGTCGGTCGTGCCGCCGGGCCCATCGAAGGCGACCGCCTCGCCGCGCCACAGGCGCCGCACGGTGTCGAGGTCGCGCACCAGCGCGTCCTTGTTGCGCGGCGGGGCGTTCTCGGGGCGCAGCAGGAAGTCTTCCGGCATCCAGCCGGAGGCGAAGGCGATGCCGGCCCGTCCCCCGCTGAGATTGTCCACCACCGCCCATTCCTCGGCGACGCGGGCCGGGTGGTGCAGCGGCAGGACGCAGCTTCCGGCCCGGATCGCGACCCGCGAGGTCACGGCCGCGACCGCGGCCCCGGTCACCGCCGGGTTGGGGTAGGGCGCGCCGAAATCGTGGAAGTGGCGCTCGGGTGTCCAGACCGCGGTGAAGCCGTGGGCGTCGGCGAAGCGGGCGCTCTCCAAGAGCAGGCGGTACATCTCGCCGCCGCGCTCGGCCTGCCCCCAGTGGAACAGGCTGAATTCCATCGGTACGGCGGCCGGCGCGGCCGCCGTACCCGTCGGGGGAGCGGCCACCACAACCTTGAAGCCGCGCGCGAGCGTCCAGAATAGCTCCAGCACCGAGATGTCGAAGGACAGGCTCGTGACTGCGAGCCAAGTGGGTTGCTGCTCGGGCTGCGGCTCCGGCCCGTCGCGGGCGATCCGCTCGTCCATGCCGGCGAAGAAGTTCGCGACGTTGCGGTGCTCGACCACGACGCCCTTCGGCCGCCCGGTCGAGCCCGAGGTGTAGATGACGTAGGCGGCGTGCGCCGGGCCGACGCCGGATTCCGGCCGGGTCGCCGAGCCTGTGCCCGCCTCCTCGATGTAGAGGATGGTCTCGGGCGCGCCCGGCACCGAGCCGGCCAGCGCGCGCTGCGTCAGGACGACGGAGAGGCCGCTATCCTCGATCATCAGGGCCAGCCGCTCGCGCGGATAGGCTGGATCGAGCGGCACGTAGGCGCCGCCGGCCTTCTGGATCGCCAGCGCCCCGACCACGAGGTCGAGCCCGCGGGCGGCGTAGAGCCCGACCGGCTGGTCCGGCCCGACGCCGCGGGCCCGCAGGGCGTGGGCGACCCGGTTGGCCCGCTCGTCCAGCGCGCGGTAGCTCAGGCTCTCGGCGCCCGCGACGAGGGCGGTGGCCTCGGGAGTGCGATCGACCTGCCGCTCGATCAGAGCGTGGATGCAGGCCGCCTCGTAGGGCGTCTCCGTGCGGTTCCAGGCGACCAGCATCCGCTCGCGCCACGCCTCCGAGAGCAGCGGCAGATCGTCGATCGTCCGGTCGGTCGCGGCGGCGAAGGCGGCGGCGAAGGTCGCGATGCGCTCCGCCAGCGCCTCCGCGTCGTCCCTGGGGAGGCGGGCGACGTCGTAGACGATCAGCGCCTCGCTTCCTCCGGCCACCAGTGTGAGGGGGCAGTCGGGAACGGCGTGCTCCGGGCCGGGCATTTCGGCCTCGACCAGACCGACGCCGTAGCGCGGCACGGTGAGGCCGGGCCGGCGCAGCGGCAGGTCGGCGGGCAGTGTCGCCCGCGCCCGCAAGGCCGCGATCTCGGCCGCAAGCGCTCGCTCCAGGGCGGCGCCCGTCATCCCCTCCGCCGCGATGCGCAGCGGCAGAACGGGGCTGAACAGCCCCGGATGGTCACGCCCGGCCGCGCCCACATGGGCACCCGCGTAGGCGACGTCGAAGCGGCCCTCGCCGGAGACGCGGGCAAGGTAGGCGGCGAGCATCGCCAGGGCGCGCTCTCCGGAGAGCGCGGGGGGCAGGGCAACGCGCAACGTGTGGAGGTGCATCGCGCCCACGCCCTCGGGGCGGATCTCCGGGAGTGCCAGGGGCGCGAGGGCGGCGAGGCGCGCCTCGCCCCAGGCCTCGTTGCGGACTGCAATTTCGGCGGCGTGGGCGATGGGGGCGAGCGCGTCGGCCTCGAAGAGCGGCAGGGCGTCGCCCGCGGTCGCGAGGGTGTCCGCGGCCAGAGCCGTGCCGTCCTCATGCCGCAGGCCTTCGACCCGCACCACCCCGTCGAGCGCCGCGACGGTGAGGCCGTCCGCGTCGGCGGCCAGCACCGTGCCGGGGGGCGACACGGTCAAAGCGCCGGTCGCCGTCACGGAGGCGACCGGGTAGGCGCGCCCGTTCATGCCGATCTTGGGCGTCAGCAGCGGGTTGGCGTAGCCCGGCCCGAAATCCAGCGCGCGGGCGAGCCGGGCCAGTTCCTCGGCCGGTCGGTCGAAGCGTAGAAGCCCGGCGGCCTCGGGGCGCGCCGTGCGGCGGTAGAGCGTCAGCGGTCCCGGCTCCTGCGGCCGGGGCGCGAGGGTGCCCGCCTCGATCCCGTCGAGCAATTCGCCGAAGCTCTCGATGCCGGCCTCGAAGCAGCGGCCGTTGAGGCTGAAACTCGTCTCGTCCGGGGCGATCTCGAAGCGCCGGGCGACGTAGACGCCGCCGGCATCGACCGCCTCGGTCATGGCGTGCCAGGTGATGCCGTGGCTCGCCTCGCCGTTCAGGATCGCCCAGGCGGGGGTGTTGAGGCCGGCATAGAGCGGCAGCGGCCCGTCATGGAAGTTCGCCGCGCCCTCCAGGGCCCGGCCCCAGACGCTGCGGGGCACGATGCGCAGGTTGGCGATCGAGAGGAACCAGTCGAAGGCGTCCTCCGCCAGCGCCGCGGCGATGTCGGTCCCGGCCTCGATCACGGGCAGCCCCGCCGCGTCGGCCCAGCGCGCGACCGCATCGCTCGCCGTCACCACCGCCACGATCCGGTGCCCGCGCCGCAGGGCGGTCTCGCCGCACTGCGCCAGCAGCGACTGGTCGCCCATCAGGACGAGCCGACGTTCGGTGGAAGCCCTCATCGCCGTTTGCCTTCGGTGTTCGGATGCGCCGAGCCGACCCGTCGCGGACCCTTGTTGGGACTTCTTGCGAGCAGATCCGCCGCGGCGGCGGAGGAAGTGACGCCTCCTGCTCTTAAGTCCCGCCGGGCGTGCGGCTCCACGCCGCCAATCGAGCGACCGCTACGCCTTCCGGGGGAGAGGGGGCGCCGCCCGACGGACGGGCGGCCCCTCGTTTTGGCCGGATGGCGGCTCGACCCCGCCTCTCGCTAGCCTGAGCGATGCGCGCACCCTCCACCGAGGGGCGCTCAAGCCGCGCCGCAAGAGGGCTCGACCGTTCCATGTCCGTCTCCCCGCCACCCTCCGCCTTTGCCGCCACCGAAGCCGAGGTTTCGGAGACCGACATCGCCGTGATCGGCATGGCCCTGCGGGTTCCGGGCGCCCGCAACACTCGCGAGTTCTGGGAGAACCTGCGCGGCGGCGTCAGCTCGATCCGCCCGCTGACGCTGGAGGAGCTGGACGCGGCGGGCGAATCGCCCGCCCGCTCCCGGCTGCCGAACTACGTCGCGGTCTGCGCCGACCTGCCCGACATGGAAGGGTTCGATGCCGGCTTCTTCGGGATGAGCCCGAAGGAGGCCGCGGTGATGGACCCGCAGCACCGCCACTTCCTCGAATGCGCTTGGGAGGCGATGGAGAGCGCCGCCCGCCCGCCGGAGCGCGAGGCCGGCCCCGTGGGCGTCTTCGCCGGCTGCGGCATGGGCAGCTACTTCTACGACAACGTGCTGAGCCACCGGGAGCTGGTCGAGGAAACGGGCCTGTTCCTGCTGCGCCATACCGGCAACGACAAGGACTTCCTCACGACTCGCGCCTCGTTCCTGTTCGATCTGAAGGGACCGAGCGTGAACGTGCAGACCGCCTGCTCGACCTCCCTGGTGGCGGTCCACTCGGCCTGCCAGAGCCTGCTCGCCCGCGAATGCGACATGGCTCTGGCCGGCGGCGTCACCATCGAGCTGCCGCACCGGCGCGGCTACCTCGCTCAGGAGGGCGAGATCCTGGCGCCCGACGGCGTCTGCCGCGCCTTCGACCACCGCGCCGCCGGCACGGTGTTCGGCTCCGGCGTCGGCGTCGTCGTCCTGCGCCGCCTCGGCGACGCCCTGCGCGACGGCGACCCCATCCAGGGGGTCATCAAGGCGACCGCGATCAACAACGACGGCGCGGGCAAGGCCGGCTACCTCGCCCCCAGCATCGACGGGCAGGCCCGCGCGATCGTGGAGGCGCAGGGCCTTGCCGGAATCGACGCCGACTCGATCCAGTACGTCGAGTGCCACGGCACCGGCACCTATCTCGGCGACCCGATCGAGATCGCCGCCCTGACCCAGGCCTTCCGCCAGAGCACGGGGCGCACCGGCTTCTGCCGGGTCGGCTCGGTCAAGACCAATATCGGCCATCTCGACACCGCCGCGGGCATCGTCGGCCTCATCAAGGCGCTGCTCGCCCTGCGGCACGGGGAGATCCCGGCAAGCCTCGGCTTCGAGCGGCCGAACCCGGCGATCGACTTCGCCGGCAGCCCCTTCACCGTCGCCGACCGGCTCACCCCCTGGCCGCGCGGCGGCGGCCCGCGCCGGGCCGCGGTCAACGCGCTCGGCGTCGGCGGCACCAACGCCCACGCCATCCTGGAGGCGGCCCCCGCCGCCCGCGCCCGCCCCGCCGCCGGAGCGGAAGGGCCTGAACTCATCGTGCTCTCGGCCCGCAGCCGCGCGGCGCTCGACGAGGCGGGCCGTGCGCTCGCGGCCGAGCTGGAGCGCCGGCCCGACCTGCCGCTGGCGGATGCCGCCTACACCCTGTGGAGCGGCCGGCGCCATTTCGAGCACCGCCGGGTGCTGGCGGCGGGGAGCCGGGCCGAGGCGGTCGCCCTGCTCACCGGCGGCGACGGGCGGCGCCTCCACACCCATACGCTCGTGCCCGATGCCTCGGGCGCCGCGTTCTTGTTCCCGGGCGGGGGCGCGCAGCATCCCGGCATGGCGCGCGGTCTCTACGAGGGCGAGCCGGTCTTCCGCGCCGCTCTGGACGAAGGTTTGGGCTACCTCTCCCCGGAGGCCGCCGCCGAGATCCGCGCCCATTGGCTCGGAGCCGAGTCCCGCGGGTCGGACGCCGCGCAGTGGCTCTTGCGCCCCTCGCGCCAGCTGCCGGCGATCCTGATCTGCGAGGTCGCGCTCGCCCGGCTCTGGCAGGCCCGCGGCCTGAAGCCCGCGGCGCTGATCGGCCATTCCATGGGCGAGAACGCCGCCGCCTGCGTCGCCGGAATCATGACCTTCCGCGAGGCGGTCGGCCTCGTGCGCCTGCGCGGCGAATTGTTCGACACGGTGTCCGCCGGCGGCATGCTCAGCGTCGCGCTCGATGCCGCGGCGCTGCGGGCCCGGCTTCCCGACACCCTCGACCTCGCCTCGGTGAACGGGCCGGCGCTCTGCGTCGTCTCGGGCCCCGCCGACGCGCTCGCCGCCTTCGGCGAGGCCTTGACGGCGCAGGGCGTCGAGACCGCCCCGGTGGCGATCAGCATCGCCGCCCATTCGCGGATGCTCGATCCGATCCTGCCGCGCTTCGAGGCCTATCTGCGCACGCTAAAGCTGCGCCCGCCGACGATTCCCGTCGTCTCGAACCTCACCGGTACCTGGCTCACCGAGGCGCAGGCCTGCGATCCGCTCTACTGGGTCTCGCACCTGCGCTCGACCGTGCGCTTCGCCGACGGCCTCGCCCTGCTCGCCGCCGACCGGGGCCGCATCTACGTCGAGGTCGGTCCGGGCCGCACCCTGGCCTCGCTCGCCAAGGCGCAGGGGACGATTCCCGCCAACGCCATCCTCAACAGCCTGCCCCACGCCGACGAGGCGACGGATGCCCGCCTCGCCTTCCTCGCCGCTTTCGGCCGGGCCTGGGCGACCGGTCTCGCCCTCGATCCGGGGATGCTCTGGCAGGGTCGCGACTGCCGCCGTGTGGCGCTGCCGACCTATCCGTTCCAGCACCAGCGCTACTTCCTCGACGCCGTGGAGCGGGTCGCTCCCGGCGCGGCCGAGGCGGTGCCTGAGAAGCGGGCCGACATCGCGGCCTGGGGCTACCGTCCGGTCTGGCGGCAATCGGCGGCGGCGCTGGAGGTCGAGGCCGATGCCACCTCCCGCACCTGGCTCGTCTTCCGTGACGAGGAGCCGGTCGGGCAAGCCCTCGTCGCGCGGCTGCGCGCGGCCGGGCACCGGGTGACCGAGGTGGTGCCGGGCGACCTGTTCGGCCGGCGCGGGCCCGAACTCTACGCACTCTGCCCCGAGGACGGCCGGCCCGGCTACGAGGCGCTGGTCCAGGCGCTCGACGCCGACGGACGCCGCCCCGACCGTCTCCTCCACCTCTGGCTGATGACGCGGGAGGAGCAGGTCCGGCCGGGCTCCAGCCCGTTCCACCACGTCCTGGAGCGCGGCTTCTCCTGCATCGTCGGCCTGATGCAGGCGATGGGCGAGGCGACCCTCCACGCCACGGTCGTGACGCGCGGGATGCAGGCGGTCGCAGACCGCGTGCCCGCCCAGCCGGACAAGGCGACGGTGCTCGGGCCCGCCCTCGTCATCCCGAAGGAGATGCCGGGCGTCACGATCCGCACCATCGATCTCGACCGGCTCGACCTGGCTGCCCGGTCCGGCCGCGGGCGCGCGGCCCGGACCGAGGCACCCGGCGGCGATTTCGAGCGGCTGTGGGACGACCTGATGGCCGAACCGGCCACCGAAACCGTGGCCTACCACCGCGATCGGCGCTGGAGCCTGGACTTCGCGCCCCTCGCCCTGGCGGAAGCCGGCGAAGCGGCCTTCCGCGAGGGCGGTGTCTACCTCGTCACCGGCGGTCTCGGCGACATCGCGGGAACCGTCTGCGAGGCCCTGGCCCGCCGCTACCGCGCCCGGCTCGTGCTCGTGGGCCGCACGATCCTGCCCGAGCGCGCCCTGTGGGACGATCTCCTGCGCGTGCATGGCGGGCAGGGCCGGACGGGGCGGGCGATCGCGCGCATCCGCGGGCTCGAAGCGCTCGGCGCGCAGGTGCTCTACGGCTGCGCCGACATCAGCAACCCGGAGGAGCTGGGCGCGGTGGTCGCCGAGGCGCGCGCCGCCTTCGGGCCGATCAACGGCGTGATCCACGCCGCCGGCCTCGTGCGCGACGGGCTCGTCGCCCTCAAGAGCGAGGCCGAGATCGAGGCGGTGCTCGCCCCGAAGATCCACGGCACGCGCAACCTCCACGCCCTGACCCTGGACGATCCCCTCGATCTCTTCGTCCTGTTCTCCTCCACCAGCGCCGACACGGCCCCGGCGGGCCAGGTCGATTACGTGGCGGCCAACGCCTACCTGAACGCCTTCGCGGAAGCGCAGGCGCATCGCGCCGGCTGCCGCACGGTGGCGATCCACTGGGGCATCTGGAACGAGATCGGGCTCGCCGCCCGCGCCGTCGCACCGGCGCGCGCCCTGCCGTCGCGGCCGGCCCCGCGCGGCCCGCTCTTCACCGCCTGGGCCGAGGACGGCGCCGGCGGCCACTGCCTCGAAGGAAGCTGGAGCGCCGCGGAAGGGAGCGCCGCCTGGGTTCTCGACGAGCACCGGATGGCCTCGGGCGAGGCGATCTGGCCCGGCACCGGCTATCTCGAGATCGCGGCCCAGGCCCTGCGCGAGCACGGGCTGGAGGGCGGCTTCATGCTGGAGGATCTCGTCTTCCTGCGCCCGCTCCACGTCCCCGACGGGCAGAGCGCCCGGGTGCAGGTGCGCCTGGAGCCGCAGGGCGACGGATTCCGTCTCGACGTGCGCAGCCTCGCGAGCGCGGGGGGGCGGTCCGGTTTCCGCCGCCACGCGCAGGGACGCATCCGCCTGATCCCCGGCGCCGCGCCGGGCGCGGCCATTCCCGCGCCGGTCGAGGCGCTGCCTCCGGCCATTCCCTCGGTGCAGGAGGCGCACCTGCGCTTCGGCCCGCGCTGGCGGGTGCTGCGCAGCCTCGCCATTGCCGACGACACGGCGGTCGCCCGGCTCGCCCTCGATCCCCGCCACCGCGCCGACCTCGAAGCGGGCTTCCTGCTGCACCCGGCGCTGCTCGACATCGCCACCGGGTGCGCCATGGCGCTCGTGCCGGGCTACGACGCGACCGCCGCGCTCTGGGTGCCGGTCACCTATCGCCGCCTGCGGGTGCACGGCCCGCTGCCCGCCGAGGTGACGAGCCGCATCCGGCTCGGTGCCAGCGAGGGCGAGGGCTTCGCGAGCTTCGACATCAGCATCACCGATGCCGGCGGTGCTCCGGTGCTGGAGGTCGAGGGCTTCACGGTGAGGCGCCTGCCCGGCGGCGTCACGCTGGAGGCGTCCGAGGCGGGCATCGAGGTCGCGGCGCCGCGGGTCGAGGCGCCCCAGGCGTCGGCCTCCGCGGCGCGGGCGCTCGCCGCCCTCGTCCGCCAGGGCATCCGCCCGGAGGAGGGCGTCGAGGCCCTGTTCCGGGCGCTCGGGGCCCGGCGGCCGCAGGTCGTCGTCAGCTCGATGGATCTCGGCGCGCTGCGCGCCCGCGCCGCCGCGCCGCCCTCCGAGGCCGCCCCGCGCCCCTCGCTGTTCGAGCGGCCCGAGAGCGAGGCGGCCTATCTCGCGCCGCGCACCGAGACCGAGCGGGCGCTGGTCGGATTCTGGACCGAACTTCTCGGCATCGCCCGGGTCGGGGTCGAGGACAACTTCTTCGAGGTCGGCGGCCACTCGCTCATCGCCGTGCGGCTGCTGCGCAAGGTGCGTGAGCGCTTCGGGGCCGATCTGCCGATCTCGGTGCTGTTCGAGGCGCCCACCATCGCCGCTCTCGCGGCTCTGCTCGGCGACCGGCCGGATGCGGCGGCTCCCGCCGGCGAGGGCGGCTCGAAGCCGGCGCCGGCCGGGATGGCAGGGGCAGCCGCCCCGAAATGGCTGCACGTGGTGCCGATGCAGGTGCGGGCGGACGCGGCGCGCACGCCGTTCTTCCTCTGCGCCGGCATGTTCGGCAACGTGCTCAACCTGCGCCACCTCGCCCTGCAGATCGGCGCGGAGCGGCCGGTCTACGGCCTGCAGGCGCGGGGCCTCTACGGCGAGCACGCGCCGCACGAGACCTTCGAGGAGATGGCGCGCGACTACTGCGCCGAGATCCGCGCGGTGCAGCCGCACGGGCCCTACCTGCTCGGGGGCTTCTCCGGCGGCGGGCTCGCCGCCATGGCGATGGCCCGGCGCCTGCGCGAGGAGGGCGAGGCGGTCGCGGCCGTGCTGCTCCTCGACACGCCGGTGCCCCAGCGCGTGACGCTCTCGGTCACCGACCGGCTGACCATGAAGGCGCAGGAGTTCCGGGCCAAGGGCGGCGGCTTCCTCACCGAATGGCTCCGGCGCCGCGCCCGCTGGGAGGCGATGCGCCTGCGCGAGCGCATGGCCGCGCCCCGGGAGATGGGGGCCGAGCAGTTCCACAACGACGCCATCGAGGCTGCCTTCCGCCGCGCCCTCGACCGACTGGTGCTGCATCCCTATGCCGGACGGGTGGTCCTCTACCGGCCTCAGGTGCAGGTCCTGCACCGCCTCTCCGGCGGGCGCCGGCTCGACGTCAACCGCTCGCTGATCCGCGAGGACAACGGCTGGTCGCCCTACCTGCCGGACCTCTCCATCGTGCAGGTCTCAGGGGACCACGACGGCATGGTGCTGGAACCCAACGTCCGGGTGCTCGCCGCCCGGATGCGCCGCCATCTCGCCGACGCCGAAGCCGCCGCCGTGCCCGCCTGAGTGTCTCTCACGCAGCTCCCGCAGCGCCGGCTGCGGGAGCGCGGTCCGTGGCCGGGCGCAACTCGAGCCTTTGTTGTGCCGCGCTTTCTTTCGACGAACCGGTGTCCACTTCGTCGGAAAGCGCTCCAAGACCGTTTCCGGCTGGTCGCTTCGGGATACGCCGGACTCCGTCATCGCGAGGCGGAGCCGAAGCGATCCAGAGCGCGACCTGTCCGGACGATGCGGAGCGCTGGATTGCTTTCGCTGAGCCTCGCAAGGACGGCGAAGTCACCGAAATCATCACGCTTCGTCGATGGTCTCACGACCGCGCCCCGTCCCCCGATCACAGGATCACGGGACGGGTCGCGCCCGTCCGTCAGCCGCGCGCCTCTGGGTGCGGGGCGAACGGTGTCCATTCCGGCTCGCGCCACATCTTCCAGCGCCAGCGCAGCGCCTTGGTCCAGAGCGTCCGGCGCGCCTCGACGAAGCCGGCCTGCGGGCGCCACATCGTCCGCTCCATGTAGGGCCAGAACAGTTCGGTCGCCTGGACGCGCAGCCGCTTCGCGCAGTCCGCCGGATCGGGGTCCGGCTCTCGCGCCGCACGGGCCGCCACGTCTCCGGCGAAGACCTGAAGGGCGTCCGCCGTGTCCGGCGCGACGCCGTCCGGCGCCCAGGCCCCGCGCGGCGCGCGCCCGGTCGTGGCTGCCTCGACGAGGAGCGCGAGCGCGTAGGCGCCCAGCCGCGTGGGATGGACCTCGTCCGCGATCAGGCGCGCGGCCGCCTCCCCCGGCGGCGCCGTCCGCCATCCGGGCGGCGTCTGTCCCGCCTCCGGCTCGATCAGCGCGGCCAGCGCCGAGGCGGCCGGGATCACCCGGATGCGGTTGCCCGCCCGCGCGGCGGCCGAGCGCCGGTTCGCCGCCGCGACGATGCAGCGCCAGAGCGGCGCCGCCGCCCGCTCGTAGGCGAGCCAGCTTGCCGGATCGCGCTTGTCCTCGAGGGAGATCCACGGGACGTAGAACCACGTCGCGATGCCCGGATTCCGGACGGCGAAGCAATCGTGCAGCCGGGCGAGTTCGCCGATCGTGTCGTTCCACAGGACCGCGCCCATCAGGTCGTGCTGCTCGGTCACGACCAGGGTGTCGTAGGGGCCGGCCCCCGCGCCGGAGGTCTCGTCGATCGCGGGCGCTCCCTCCCGGCAGGCGCGCTGGGCGATGGTCGAGCCGCTCGCGTGGCGACGGCTCCAACTCAGGCTCGGCCCGAGGCTCGCGGAGATGCGCGCGAGGTCGTCGGGCAGCGGCCGGTCGACGAGGCTGTGGCCCGAGACGAAGACGCGGCGCGCCGCCGCCTCCTCCGCGACGGCCGGAGCGGCGCTCACGGCGACGAGGCCGATGGCGGCGAGACGGCGCAGGCGCGCGCCGGGGCGCTCACGACAGGCCACCGCGGTCGGTCCTGACCCAGCCGAGCGGCCTGCGCGCGAGGACGCGCCGGTAGAGGGTCACGTTGCCGAGGAAGTAGGCGACCAGTTCCGCGGGCCCGCAGGTGAAGCCGTCCTCGGCGCGCGCGAGCCGCCATCCGGCGACGAGGGCCAGCCCCAGAACCGCGACGTTCGTGAGGACCATCGCCAGAGGCACGGCCGAGGCGCCGGCCAGAGCCGCGATCGCGGCCAGTGCGGTCAGGGCGAGGTTGGCCGCCAGCAGGAGCGTCAGCGGCGGCACCATCACGTCGAGCACCTGGGCCAGCAGGGCGGCGTCGCGGCGGCGCAGGCCGGCCAGCAGGGAGGGGATCGCGGCAGCGATCTGGTTCAGGTGGCCCCGCTGCCACCGCTCGCGCTGGTCCACCACCGCCCGTGCCGTCTGCGGGAACGCACTCGTCACCCGCGCGCCCTCGCACAGGACCGGCGGGTGTCCCGCCCGCGCGCAGTCGAGGCCGAGCTTGAGATCCTCGACGATCTCGCTGCTGGCGATTCGGGCTCCGGCGATGACCGACCAGGGAAAGGCCATGCCGCTTCCGGTGAGCTGGCAGGGCAGGCCCAGGGCCGCCAAACCCCGGGGCCGCACCACGTTCTTCAGGATGTAGGCGAAGCGGGCGACGCCGAGCGCCGCGCCCGTGCCGGGGAAGGGCACGCTGACGAAGACCGCCTGGGCCGGACGCCGCCGTTCCAGCACGGTGCGGGCGAGGGCGTCGAACGCGCCATCGGCGACGAGGCAGTCGGCATCGACGAACACCACCAGCGGCGGCGGGGCGGCCTGGAGGTGGCGGATGCCGGCATCCATGGCGTAGCCCTTGCCGCGGGCGAAGGGATTGCGGCGCTCCACCACCTCGGCGCCCGCTCGTTCGGCGATCTCCGCCGTGCGGTCGGTGCAGTTGTCCGCCACCACGACGAGGCGGTCGCCCGGACGCAGCTGCGCCCGGATGCTGTCGAGCGCCGCGCCGAGATCGCGCTCCTCGTCATGGGCCGGCACGACGACCGCGAGGGGCGGCCGGTCGAACGGGAGCGCGTGCGGGCTCGGGCGGGCCCGTCGGCGGTGGGCGGCGGCGACCTCCGCGGCGAGCACGGCCACGGGGATCGCCAGGAGGACGCCGGCGAGCCCGACGAGGCCCGAAAGAAGGACAAGGGCCAGGGTCATCGGCGGCCTCGCATCGTCTCGTGGGACATTCGCTCGATCCTTCGGGAGGGCGCGGGGGACGCTCCCCGCGCGCGGCACGCGTCCCGAGTCCGGGCGGCACCCGCGCCTCGACACTCCGACGGTCCGTGTCGGGGGCCAATGCTCCTTCCGGAACGCCGAAAGGCGCAGGCTCTACCGCCTTGGCCTGAGGTTGTGGCGGTACGGGATGGCCAAGAATATCCCTAAGATAATGATCCTGTCCGAAAGACGGATACGAACCTTTCTCCAACCTGACCGTGCATCGCGTTCCGCCTGGCGTGATCAGGAAAGATGAGTAGCCGCGACAGGCGCATCCGATTGCCGGCAGAGGTGCCGATTAATTCTCAGTTAATGGAAGTATGCGGGGCCGGATTGGCGATCGATTTGCTTACTTCTGGCCCGCTGCATCCCGTGCACTTGCTCCAGACTGAGCCTTGAACGCCGAAAGGATCGACAGATCGGACGGCCAGCGCTCGGATCCACTGGAGCCGAAACCATGCCTGTCGGTCTCGTCAGCCCGCTCAGTCTTCGCGAACGCTTCCTGAAGGCGCCGTTCGACAGCCTCGGCCGTGCCGAGGTTCTGGCTCTGCTGTCCCGGGCACCGAAGGACGCCGAGCCGAGCCCGTTCCGCTACGTCGTCACGCCCAACGTCGACCACGTGGTGCGCCTGGGCGCCGACCCTTCGCTGGCCCCGCTCTACGAGGGCGCATGGCTCTCGCTGTGCGACAGCAAGCCGATCGCGGCCCTGTCGCGGCTGCTGATCCCCGGCGGGCTCCCGCATCTGCCCGGCTCGACGCTGACCGAGATCCTGTTCCGATCGGTGATCGGCCCCGGCGACCGGATCGCCCTGGTGGTGGCGCATCCCTCCCTGGCCGCGGAGATGCGCGCGGCTTTTCCCGAGGTCGCGTTCGAGATCCTGTCCGCCCCGCCGGACATCGACCGGGACCCGGCCGCGCTCGCGGCCTGCGCCGCCTTCGTCGCGGGCAGCACCGCGCGCTTCACCTTCATCGCCGTCGGCGCCCCGCGCTCCGAGCGCATCGCCTTCCAGGCCTCCCTCGATCCGGCGGCGCGGGGGATCGCCCTGTGCGTGGGTGCGTCCCTCGAATTCCTCGTCGGCCGCAAGCGCCGGGCGCCGCTCTGGATGCAGCGGGCGGGCCTCGAATGGCTCCACCGCCTCGCCGGCGAGCCGCACAGGCTCTGGCGCCGCTACCTGTTCGGGGTCGCACCGCTCGTCCGCCTCGCCCTCGCGGAGGCCGCCATCCGCGTCGCGGCGCGGCGGGCCCTGCCTCGACCGACGGAGCCCTGAGCCATGCCGGTCCCGCCCGTCGCCCCGCCCGGATCACCGATCGAAGGACACCCGGCCATGAAGGTCGCGTATCTGATGAACACCTATCCGCTGCCGAGCACGACCTTCATCCGGCGCGAGATCGAGGCGCTCGAAAACCTCGGATGCCGGATTCGGCGCTACGCAATCCGGGCGTGGCCGCAGGCGCTGGTCGATCCCCGCGACCGGGCGGAGCAGGCCGCGACGCATTACCTGCTGACCCGCAATCTCGCCGGGCTGCTCGCCGCAGCCCTGCTCGAAGCGCTGCTCAACCCGCTCGGCCTCGGCCGCAGCTTCGGCCCGTGGCTGCGGCTCGCCCGGGCCGCCCGCAACGGATGGGTGCGCCCGGTCGCCTACCTGCTCCAGGCGGCCTGCCTGCGCCGGCGCGCGGCGGCCGAGGGCATCGACCACATCCACGTCCACTTCGCCACCAACGCCGCCACCGTGGCGATGCTGGCCCGGCTGATGGGTGGCCCGAGCTACAGCTTCACCGCCCACGGGCCGGACGAGTTCGAGGCGCCGGAGCGCTTCGGCTTTGCCGAGAAGATCGCCCACGCGCAGTTCGTCGTCGCGATCTCCGATTACTGCCGCGACCGCCTCACGGACCTGGCCCGGCCGGAGGATGCGGCCAAGATCCGCGTCGCGCGCTGCGGGATCGCGCTGGAGGAGTTCGCGGCGGTTGAGCCCCAGCGGGCCGACAACCGCACCTTCGTCTGCGTCGGACGCCTCTGCCCCGCCAAGGCGCAGGCGGCGATCCCGGCGGCGGTGGCGGCCCTGCGCTGGCGCTATCCCGACCTCAAGGTGATCCTGATCGGCGACGGCGAGAGCCGGGAAGAGGTCGAGGCCGCCTGCCGGCGCCACGACGTGGCGGACCGGGTGATCCTCCACGGCTGGGCGAGCAATGCCGAGGTGCGCGAGCACATCGCCGCCAGCCGCGCCCTGCTCCTGCCGAGCCTCGCCGAGGGGCTGCCCGTGGTCATCATGGAGGCCTTCGCCCTCGGCCGGCCCGTCGTCTCGACCCGTGTCGCCGGCATCCCCGAACTCCTCGACGATGCCTGCGGCTGGCTGATCCCGCCCGGCGACGTGCGGGCGCTGATGCGGGCGATGGAGGCGGCGCTCGCCGCGACGCCGGAAGACCTCGCCGCCCGGGGGGCGGTCGGACGCGAGCGCGTCGAGCGCCTGCACGACCGCCGCCTCCTGGCCGGCATCCTGGTCGGACTGTTCCGGGAGGCCGACGCGAGGAACCGGGCCGCGCGGGAAGGGAGGCGCGCCGCCGGCCGCCTGCCGAGCGCCGAGCTTCTCGATACGCCCTGAGGTTTATCAGTAAAGAGTGATTCTTTCTGTCGAATCGTGAGTAAAAGCCGAGAAAGTCAACAGATCAATCGATCGCCTGAGTATAGGCCAAGGTCTCATTGTCGTTCCGTCGCGTATCAACCCATCCGATCAACACGAGCCCCGTCGGCGTCCCGAGGACGGTTGAGGCAGGTCATGAGCGAGCAGGTCATCGGAAACTCGACGGGTTTCTCGCCGCGGATCCAACTTCGCTCGAATTCGTTCGGGCAACTCGGTCCTGTCCTTGTCACGCTCGACGCCTTCGCGCTGGTCGGCGCGGCGCTGCTCGCCCAGGCGGGCGCGGCGCATCTCGCCGAGCAGACGGCCGATCCGCTTCGTCTCGCGGCGATCGCGGCCTTCCCGACGGCCTTCACCCTGCCGCTGATGGCCCTGTGCGGCGCCTACGACGCGGACGCCGCGTCGCGGCCGCTCCAGGCGGTCAAGGCGCTGCTCCTGATCTGGCCCGGCCTGCTGCCGCTGGCCTGGCTCCTGACCGTGGGGCTGCAGATCCGTCTCGACATCGCCCATGACGGGATCACCGCGTTCGCCGTGATGGGCCCGGCCGTCCTGCTGGTTCAGCGCTACACCCTCGCGGCGCTGCTGCGCCGGAGCGCCGAGGCGCGCGGAATCCCGCTCTTCCCGGTTCCATCACCGGAGGCTGACCCGAGCGGGGTCGCGGCCTTCGTCCCCGACCGGCCTCCTGCCGCGACGGCCGATCCGGCCGCCGCATCGCCGCGTCCCGGCGCGCCGGCGCGCTACGTCTCGTCCCGGCGGGCGCCGGCCGGGCGCAAGCGGGTGCTGCCGAGCACCCTGTCCGAGCCGCGCCCGAGCGCTCAAGGGGGGCGGCGCCGCGCGCTGCCGCGGCTCTCGCCGACGGAGCGGGCCGGTCTCGAGGCGCCCGCGGCGCGGCCCGGCGACGGGGAAGCGATCAAGCGCGCCTTCGATGTCGTCGGCGCCGGGATGCTGTGCCTGCTGCTCGCCCCGCTGCTGGTCATCCTCGCCGTCCTGATCCGCATGACCTCGGAGGGGCCGGTCCTGTTCCGCCAGATGCGCGGCGGCCTGCACGGGCGGCCCTTCGAGATCTACAAGTTCCGGACGATGACGGATCAGCCCCGCGACGCCGCCCTGGTGCAGGCCTATCGGCACGATCCACGGGTGACGCCGCTCGGCCGCATCCTGCGGCGCACCAGCCTCGACGAGCTGCCGCAGCTCTTCAACGTGCTGAAGGGCGACATGTCGCTCGTCGGCCCCCGGCCGCACGCCCTCGGGCACGACCACGAGTTCGCGCTCCGCATCGCCGATTATCACCGCCGTCACCAAGTGAAGCCCGGCATCACCGGCTGGGCGCAGGTCTGCGGCTGCCGGGGCGAGACGCGCACGGACGAGGCACTGCGCCGCCGAATCGAGCTGGACCTGACCTATATCGAGCGCCGCAGCCTCTGGTTCGATCTGCGGATCATCCTCCAGACCTGCCGGGAAGTGGTCTCCTCCGAGACCGCCTATTGAGGACGGGCCGACGCGGCCCAGCCGCGCGGGCAGCCGATCGCCCGTGCGCCGTCCACCGATAGGGTAGCGGCTTACGCCCTTTGTCGATCTGCGAGCCCACGGATGCCGGTTCTAGCTTCGCGCTCGACCGGCAGGGGATCGACGGGGCACTCGATGTTTCCCAGCAAATGCCATGCCAGTCTTTCGATCCATTGATGGCTCGAGACGTGATGCGTGATTTCCAGGCCTCGTTGCTCAGCGCGTTTCGTTCCGGCGAGGAAACAAGGCGGATTCCGTGCGAGACCGGACGGCACGACACCAGCGACCTCTTTCGCGATCGACGCGCCCCGCGCCACGCTCTCCATCCGGTCGCGCGGCCGATGCCCGTCCTTGACGCCATCGCGGATCCGGTCCTGCTCCTGCGCACCGATGGAACGCTCGTCCAGCGCAACCGCGCGGCCCGGGCGCAACTGCCCGCAATCCTGCCGGGGCGGACGCTGGTTCCCCCCGGTTCGCAGGAGGCGCGGCGCCTCGCCTCCTACCTCTCCCTCTGCGCGCGGTCGGCGCAGCCGCTGTCGGGCGTGCTCGACCTTCACGACGGATCGCGGCGGCGCCGCTTCCGCTGCCGGGCGGCCTGGGTGGAGGACGTGGAGGGCGGCTGCGTCCTCGTGCATCTCCTCGGGACGGACTCCCTTCCGGAGGGGGGGGCCGATGCGGCGCGCGGGGAGCGGGCCGAGCCCGAGCGGGACCAGATCCTGACCCGCCTCTACCGCATCGGCCACGAGGAGCGCCTGCGGCTCGCTCGCGACCTTCACGACCAGAGCGGACAATCCATCGCAGCGCTGGCCATGGGGATCGGGGCGCTGGAGAAGCATGTCACCTCGGCCGCCGGGCGCGAGCAGATCCAGCGCCTGCGGGCGCAGTTGGACGAGGTGTCGAAGGAGCTTCACCGCATCGCGGTCGAGCTGCGCCCCACCGTGCTCGACGATTTCGGGCTCGGCGTCGCGCTGCGCCGCCTCGTCACGGATTGGGGCGCGAGCCGCGGCGTGGCGACCGATTTCGGTCTCACGGGCCGGGAGCCCGATCTGGCCTCGGACGTGGAGATCACCCTGTACCGGCTGTGTCAGGAAGCGCTCACCAACATCGCCAAGCACGCCGCGGGCGTGACCACGGTGAGCGTGGCGCTCCTGTACGAGGGGGAGGCCGTCTCGCTCATCGTCGAGGATGACGGCATCGGTTGCCGGGAGGGCGGTCTCTCGACCTCCCGGCTCGTCGCGGACGGAAAGTTCGGCATCGTCGGAATGCGGGAGCGGGTCGGGCTGGTCGGGGGAAGCTTCGAGATCGAATCCTCCCCCGAATCCGGCACCACCCTCGTCGCCCGCATCGGCACTCCGGAGAGGCGCACATGACGGATTTCGAGCCCAGCAGAATTCGAGTCGTCCTCGCCGACGATCATCCGATGTTCCTGTCGGGGGTGGCCAACCTCATCGGCGAGACCGAGGACATCGAGGTGGTCGCCACCGCGACCAGCGGCGCCCGCGCCCTGCAGGTCGTCGCCGAGGCCAAGCCGGACATCGCCGTCCTCGACATCGCGATGCCGGATCTGAACGGGATCACCCTGGCCTCCAAGCTGAACGCCGAGCGCAGCCCCGTGCCGACGATCATGCTCAGCGTCCACGAGGACCGCCTCTACGTGCAGCAGGCCCTGGCGGCGGGCGCGCGCGGCTACGTGCTCAAGCGCGCCACGAGCGACAACCTCCTCCTCGCGATCCGCTCGGTCCATGCCGGCGGCATCTATCTCGATCCGATGGTCGCGAGCCAGCATCTGGCGTCCGAGCGCATCGCGCCGACCGCGCGCGACAACCTGCGGCGCATCCTGATGGCCTCGCTCTCGGTGCGCGAGGAGGAGATCATCCGCTTCATCGCCCTCGGCTACACGAACAAGGAGATCGCGGCCAAGCTCGCGATCACCTCGAAGTCGATCGAGACCTACAAGGCCCGGGCGGCGGAGAAGCTCGACCTGCGCAGCCGGGCCAAGATCGTGCAGTACGCGGTGCTGCGGGGCTGGCTCCACAGCGTCGCCTGAGGGGCGCTTCGTCCCGCTTCTATGCCGGCGCGGCGGGCGGTTCGGCCCGCGTGCCGAGCGCGGCGCGCAGCTGGGGCAGGAAGTCCCACAGGTCGCGATTGAGCCGCTTGAGCTGGCGGTTGGCCTCGACGATCTCCTGGACGCGGTCCTCGTCCATCTCGCGCAATTCGCCGAGCGTCAGCCGCCCGCCCGCCTCGTGCGGACGCATCAGGTGCGTATGCGTGATCTCGCCCTGCGCGTTGAGCTTGTACATGCAGTGATTGAACTCGTTGCGCAGCCGGGTCGCGCTCTCGAACCGGCGCAGCAGCCGCTTGAGCGTGAGCGCCGCCGTCTCGTCGCGGAGCTTCACCGTCGCCAGCCGGCGCACGAGGTCGAGCCGGGCGCGGGTCGTGTTCAGGGTGGAGAAGATGATCGCGGCATCGACCTCCTCGATGTCGAGGAGTAGCATCAATACGTAGATGAACATGCTCTCGTTGTTCGACCAGTTCAGGCCGAGATTGCCGATCTGCATCAGGATGTGATGCTGGCGCTCGGCAAACCCCGGCGCGGCCTTCTCGACGGCGCGGAAGTTCGGGGGAGGGGGAAGCCGTGAGGGCATGGCGCAGGCTCGGCCCGGGTCCGGATGAGGTCCGGGGAGAGAGAGAATCGCCCCCCGCCGGATCACCTCTGCGGCCGGCGGGCGCATCATAGCAGAACATCGCGGAGGGGAAGGCGGCATTGAGGCCGCCCGTCAGGATTCCGGCACCATGATCAGCCACATTGCCGCCCTCTGCGATCTCTGGCGCAGCCGCCGTGCCCGCTCCGCCGTGCTGGCCTCCCTGCGGCCCTTCAACGACTCGCTGCGGCAGGTCGGCGAGACGAACCCGCAGAGCCTCAACGACCCCTACCTCATCGGATTCCTGATCGCCTCGGTCTCGGGATTGGCGCGGGACGCCTGTCCGAACATCGGGTCCGAGGGCATCGGCGCGGTGCAGCTCGACATCTGCGGCGGTCTGACGGGCCTGCCGCGCTCGGTTCTGGCCGAGCGCATCGTCTGCCTGAGCCTAGGCGAGGACGGTGCCTTCCTCCTCGGCTGCGCCGACGCGGCGGCCTTTCACGCGACCCTGAGCGCGGTGCAGGGCGAAGCCTACGATGCCGAGGAGCCGGGGCCGGCCGCGGTGGAGGCGCAAGCGCTCTGGGAGCGCTTCGTGGAGCGCTGGACCTCCGGCGAGGCCGTGCGGGACGGAGTGCTGCGTTCCTGATCCCTCGATGATCGTGATTCGGCGTCGATGCCTCGAGCGCGCGCGGTGGCGGGCGTCCGCCGGTCACACGGAACAGGACCATCGGCCAGGGTGGGTGCGGCTTGGCCTGAGACCGCGTCCGGAAGGACGAGCCCGGCCCGGCCGAATAGGCCCCGGCGCGGAGCGGCACGGTCCCCGGCGGCCTCGAACACCCTCTTTCGGACGATAGCGCCGCGCCGGACACGCCTTGCGGGGCTGTGGCCGGCCCGCACCAGGGCCCACCTTTCGGAGCGGCGGTTCGGTTTTTCCTGACAGGCGTTTACCGTTTTTTAACCCTGACAGCCCCGCCGCCAGGTGCGACCGTCACCTCACCCCGACGCACCCGCCCCGAACGAGAGCGGACCCGGGGATCTCAGACGGCCAAGGTTCCGAGGATTTCGCGTCGACGTAGATGATCGACGTTCCGTCCTGCTGCCTGCCGTCATCCAAAGCAGGGAGACGTCATCATGAGCGACAACAGCCGCTTCATCACGCCCGCCGCCATCGCCCAGTTCGAGGCGCAGGGTCAGCTTCAGGGCCAGGCCGAGCTGCAGGGTCAGCTCCAGGGCCAGGGCGAGCTGCAGGGTCAGCTTCAGGGCCAGGGCCAGGATCAAGGCCAGGGCCAGGATCAGGACCAGGGTCAGGAGCAGTCGCAGTCCTCGTCGAACGAGGCGACCAACTCCGCCAGCAACGAGGTCGAGAGCTACAGCGGCAACCTCAGTGCCAACGGTAACCTGAACGGCAATGCCAACGGCAACCTGAACGGCAATGCCAACCTGAACTACAGCGAGAACGGCGTCGACAACGACGTCAACAACACCGTCGACAACGCGGTCACCAACGACGTCACCACGACCGTGAGCACGACCGTGGACGTCAGCGTTTCCGGCGACTTCGGCCCGCCCACCGAGACCTCCGTCCTGCACATGGACGACCTCGGCTTCGGCACCCTCGACGGCAACTTCATCAACCTGCCCGATCTGTCGATCCAGACGCTGACCGGCGACGGCAACATCTTCAACCTCGATCAGGTCAACAGCCTCGTCGACACCGACGTGCTGAACGGTGCCAGCGTCGGCCTCGATGTCAGCGCCGGCGGCGGTGGCGGTCTCCTCGACTTCCTCTCCTCCGATCCGGGCGGTCCGAGCTTCTCGTTCTCGCAGAACGCGACCGCCAACGGCGGCAACGCCACCAACACGACCGACATCGGCGATCACGGCACGGCCAACGGCACCGCCAACGGCTCGGGCACGCTGACCCAGGAGGCCTTCACGCAGCACATCGTGATGGGCGCCAACATCCAGTACAACACGATGCCGATCAGCGTCGTGGGCGGCGACTCCATGTCGGACACCACCCCCGGCGACGCCTGATAACAGTATCGATACGACAGGTCGGCCCGCGTCGTGAGGCGCGGGCCGACCCATCTGAAAGACGTCTCAAGAAAAACATCAAGAAAATCGACGTCCAGACTTCAAGAAAAGCAACTTCGAAGCAGAAGTTCAGCATACCCTCTCGAGAATACGGCGAGCGCATCGTCACGGGAGTGGATCGCGCCATGACGCGGCCGGGTCGGGGAACGCTGCCATGCTTGCAGGCGGAACGACGGATGTCTCGGACATCATCGCCCACTTCATCGGCCATCTTCGCCTGAACGAGGGAGTGCCGCGGGTCCGCGACGGCTACGAGGATCCGGCGCATCCCGCCAAGCTCCAGCCCTGGCTTCCCCGGCCCCCCGCCGAACCCGATCCGGACCGGCCGCTCGACGAGCTTCCGAGCCGCCCGTTCCGGGCCGATCTCTCCCCCGGCACGGAGGCCTTTCCCCGGCTGCCCGGCCTTCCCGGCCATCGCCCGCCTCTGGCGACGCCGGACGATCCGGTCTCCCCCGGGCCCCTCCCGGCCGGACGCCTGCTGCCGCCCGGCAGCGGCGGGGGCGGTGGTGGCCGGGGCCACGGTGAGGCGGCGCTCGACGTCGATCCCGACCAGCAGCTCCTGCAGGTCCGCCAGGTCAACCGCATGGTGGACGACGATGTCCTGCTGATGCGCACGGATGTCGATCTCGCTGGCTTCCACGATGTCGACATCGACGGCACGATCGCCGCGCTCAGCCAGATGGCCCAATCGCGGCTGCCCGCGGACCTGACGCTTCACAACCCGACGACGGCCGAGGCCGTCGAACTCGTCCTGCACCGCGACGCGGCGCAGACCCTCGAATCCGCAGACGAGGCCGGCCGGGAGGCCGCGCAAGCCCATCCGATGGGCACCTATGTCGACGGCGTGCTGCAATCGCCGGATGCCTCGCTGCGCTTCGAACTGCCGAAGGCGCCGTCGGTCGCTCGGGACGCCCGCGACGGCCTGACTGATCCCGGGCTCGATGCGCAGACCGGCGGCAACGTGAGCGTCAACACGGCCACGATCCTGGACGATCACGGCCATGCCACCGCGCTGGCGGTGAAGGGAAACGCCTACACCACCGACGCCATCCTGCAGGTCAACGTCCTGATGAGCCGTGCGGAGATCTCGGTCGCCGGTGACACGCTCTCTCGCAGCATCGTCACCGACGGCAACGAGGCGCACAACACCGCGCGCATGGCCGACCACGACACCTCCGGCCTCGTGAAGCACCTCACGTTCGGCACCTTCGCCCAGGTCGACCGGATCGACGGCGACTTCTACGGCGTCAACGTCCTGCGCCAGGTCAACGTCCTGAGCGACAACGACGTCACCGTGCAGGGCAATTTCGGCGCCTACTACGCCGTCCATGCCGGCGAGAACCTGGAGAACAACAGCTTCCGCCTCAGCGAGATCGGCGCCCGCTACGACCTCATCGTCGTCGACGGCAACTACCACAGCACCAACCTGATCCATCAGACCAACGTGCTGCTCAACGACGACGCCATCCGGGCCTACACGGCGCGCCAGGACAACGTCTCGCAATCGATCAGCACGGGCGACAACACCCTCGAGAACAAGGCCGCGATCGACCGCTACGGCAGCGACGGGTTCCGTCCGCTCAGCGCGACGCTCGGCAACGCCCTCGAGGGGCTCCATGACGGCGTCCTCCCGCCGGAGCTGGCGGCGACCTTCCCGTCCCACGGCGCCACCTTGAACATCCTCTACGTCACCGGCGACTTCTACGACATCAACGTCATCCAGCAGACGAACGTCGTCTCCGATGTCGACGGCATCGTCCAGCACGCCGCGTCCGCCGGACCCGGCGTCACGCCGTCCGGCGAGCCGACCGCCTCGACTCAGAACGCGGAATCGGGCGGCAACCACCTCGTCAACCTCGCCGGCATCGCCAATGTAGGGACGACCTCCGACCTCCAGTTCGTCGGGGGTCATCATTACGATACCGCCATCCTCCTTCAGGCGAACTTCGTCACGCAATCGACGCAGATTACGGTCGGCGACACGCACAATCTCGTGCCGGAGATCGTGGCGTTCACGGGGCTGACCGAGAGCGTTCCGATCGAACTGCCCGGCCCGAGCACGGTCACGGCCGACAGCCACATGCAGCAGGATCTCTTCCACGGGATGCTGTCGTAGGCGGCCATCAGCATCGGAGCAGCCGAGATGACGAGTGCCCTCCTGAACGAGCGGCCGGGCCGGACGAAGGGGATCGAGCCGTCCGGCCCGCCGCGGTCGGGGGGAGAACGGCGCCTCAGCTCCGGCCTCAGGGGCCTCGACGCCCTCTACAAGGTTCTGGCCGGGCGCAACTATATCGGCCCCGCGGCCGACCGCGCACCCGAGCGTGCGCCCGCTTCCGTGCCGAACCGCCCACAGCCGAGCCGCCCCCAGGAGGCACCATCGGTCGAGGCGGCGGGGGCTCCGGCCTCCCCCCCGGCGCCCCTCCCCACGCCCGCTGCGGCGGCCCAACCCGAGTCCCTGCGGGTCGCCGATGCGAGCGCCGCGCAGCCCGCCGCGCGCGCCGAACCGGTCCCGGCCGAGCCGCCTCCGCCCTCGCGGAGCCGCCCCGTCATCGCTCCCGGGAAAGGCACGACGCCGCCCTCCGGCGGCGATGACGGCGGGGGAGGGGGCGGAGGCGGCGGGTCACCGCTCCAGCGCCGCTTCGGCGACCGCGGCTTTCGCGAGACGCTGACCAAGGGGCTGGCCGCCTGCCGGCGCAAGCTCATCGTGATCGCCGTGTTCTCCTTCTGGGTGAACACGCTCGTGCTCGGCGTGCCGATCTACCTGTTCAACATCTCCGACCGGGTGCTGACCAGCCGCAGCTTCGACACCCTGGTCATGCTGACGGTGGTCATCGTCGGCGCGATCTTCGGCCATGTCGTGCTCGACATGGTGCGCCGCTTCATGCTGATGCGCGTCGCCGTCGAGGTCGAGAGCCGGCTCGGGCCCCCGGTGCTCGCCGCCGCGGCCAAGGCCTCGCAGGCGGGATCGAACCGCGACTTCCAGACGGTCGCCGACCTGCAGCAATTGCGCAACTTCATCACCGGGCCGGTGCTGCTCGTCATGTTCGACGCACCCGTGGCGCCGGTCTATGTGCTCGCGATCTTCCTGATCCACCCCGATCTCGGCTGGATCGTATGCGCGACCGGCGTGGTGCTGCTCGCCCTCGCCTTCGTCAACCAGCGCATCACCGCGGTGCCCTTCGCCCAGGCCAGCGCCTACTCCACCCGGGCGAACATCCAGTCCGACGCCATGGCCCGCAACAGCCAGGTCATCAACGCCATGGGCATGATCCCCGAGAGCGTGATGATCTGGGGCCGCGACACGAGCGAATCGCTGAAGGCCCAGGTCACGGGCCAGGACCGCAACATCGTCATCGCCGGGATCTCGAAGTTCGTCCGCCTCTCCACCCAGATCCTGATGCTGGGCTGGGGCGCCTCGCTCGCCCTCGACGGCAAGCTGACCGGCGGCATGATGATCGCCGCCTCGATCATCAGCGGCCGCGCGCTCGCACCGATCGAGGGCGTGATCGACGGCTGGCGCAGCTACGTCCAGGCCCGCATGGCCTATGTCCGCGTCAAGGCGCTGCTCCAGAGTTCTCCGCTGAACCTGGAGCGGCTGCGCCTGCCGCGCCCGACCGGCAGGCTCAGCGTGGAGCGGGTGCTCTACGTGCCCCCGCCGAACAAGAAGGTCATCCTGAACGGCGTCAGCTTCACGCTCGATCCGGGCGAGTCGCTGGCCATCGTCGGCTCGTCGGGCACCGGCAAGTCGACGCTGGGGCGGATGCTGGTGGGCTCGATCATGCCGACGGCGGGCGCCGTGCGCCTCGACATGATGGACCTGCGCAACTGGGATCCGCGCCAGTTCGGCCAGAGCGTCGGCTACCTGCCGCAGGACGTGCAGCTCTTCCCGGCCTCGATTAAGGCCAACATCGCCCGGATGCAGGAGGATGCCTCCGACGCCGATGTCTACGATGCGGCCGAACTCGCCGACGTGCACGAACTCGTCTCGGGCTTCACCGCCGGCTACGAGACCGTGGTCGGCATGGACGGCAGCCCGCTCTCGGGCGGCCAGCGCCAGCGCATCGGTCTGGCCCGCGCCTTCTTCGGCGATCCGCGCCTCGTCGTCCTGGACGAGCCGAACTCCAACCTCGACACGCTGGGCGAGATCGCCCTCGGGCGCGCGCTCGCCCGGGCCAAGCAGCGCGGGACGACGGTGGTCGCGATCACGCAGCGGCCCGCGCTCCTGCGCAGCGTCGACAAGATCATGATCCTCAAGGACGGCGCCATCCAGGCGATCGGCCCGCGCGACGAGATGATCCCACTGATCGTCGGCAAGGGCGCGGCCCCGGCCACGGTCTGATCCGCCGACCGTCGAGAGGGCGGCCCCTCGACGGGCCGCCGGGAACCGAGAACAGGGCGCAGCGCCGGGCGAGGCCCCGGACGACCGCCTCGAATGCCGGGAGAGTGCCATGGGTAGCGCGGTGACGCGTCAGGGCGACGGGCCGAAGACGCCGGTGCTGCCGGGGGGGCGGGCCGCTCCCGACTGGTCGATCGGTGCGCCGCACGACACGCGCTTCCTCACGGTCTTCGGCTTCGCCTTCCTCGCCCTCCTGATCGGCGGCTTCGGCGTCTGGGCGGGCTCGGCCCCGATCGCTGGCGCCATCGTGGCGTCGGGCAGCTTCGTGACGACCGGGCAGAACAAGATCCTCCAGCATCTGGAGGGCGGGGTGATCCGCGAGATCCGGATCCGCGAGGGCGATCAGGTGGAGCCGGGCCAGATCCTGCTGCGCCTCGACGAGACCGCGCCGAAGGCCGAGCTTCGCCGCCTCCTCGTCCGTCAGGACCGGATCACCGCGGTGGAGGCGCGGCTGCGCGCCGAGATCGCGCAGGATTCGAGCATGACGGTCCCGCCCTCGCTGCTGGAGCGCGCCGGCGACCCGGACGTGGCCAGCACCCTGGCGCAGCAGACGCTCACCTTCCAGGCACGGCGCAAGAACGTGGAGAGCGACCTCGCCGTCCTGCGCGAGGGCATCTCCGCGCTCGAACAGAAGATCAAGGGCACGCAGGTCCAGCGCGAAGCCGTCGTGCGCCAGATCAGGTTCTTCGAGCAGGAGCTGGAGGGCAAGAACTACCTCCTCACCAGCGGCCTCGTGCGGCGCACGGAGGTGCTGGCGGTCCAGCGGGCGCATGCCAACGCGCAGGGCGAGATCGGCCGGCTCGACGGCGACATCGGCGACGCCCGCGAGCGCATCTCGCGCATCCGCGAGCAGATCCAGGGGGCGATCAACGCGACCATCAAGACGGCCGTCGAGCAGCTGCACGAGACGCTGGGCGAGAAGGCCGACCTGCGCGAGCGCATCGCCGCCGCCCAAGGGGTCCTCGACCGCGTCGCCGTCACCGCCCCCGTCCGCGGCGTCGTGGTGAAGCTGCGCTACCACACGCCCGGCGGCGTGGTGGAATCGGGCAAGAGCATTCTTGAGATCGTGCCCTCGCAGGGCGACCTCGTGATCGAGGCGCGCATCCGCCCGCAGGACATCGACCACGTCAAGCGCGGCCAGAGCGCGGGCGTGCGGCTCACGGCCCTGTCCCAGCGGCTCACGCCCATGGTGGCCGGCGAGGTGATCTACGTCTCGGCCGACTCGCTCCCCGAGGACCGCAGGGGCCAAGTGGCCGGCGGCGACTTCTACGTCGCCCGCATCCGCCTCGACGCCAACGAGGCCGCCGCCCTGAGAACCTTCTCGCCGACGCCCGGCATGCCGGCCGAAGTGTACATCAAGACGACCGAGCGGACCTTCTTCGAATACATCGTCAAGCCGATCCGCGACAGCATGACGAGATCGTTCCGCGAGCTGTGAACGCCCGCCGATGATCGTGAACGCGCGATCGGCTCATCACGAGAAGGGGCGGCGATCCGAAAGAGCCGCTGCCTCTCCCAATGAAGGCCGTCCTCCGACGGCAGCGTCGGTTGCCGGAAGGCGGCCATGACGGCCCGCGGTGCCGGTGGCGTTTCACGTCGGGCGGGATGCGTCCGACGTCCCGGGCCCCGGCGATGACGATCAGCGCCCGGCCGAGCGGGTGGGTATGCCAAGCCGGCCTTCGCAATCCTCCCGGACGGATTCACCGAGAATAAAGGCGCCTCGATCTACCGTCGCCGGGCGACCGTGTCATGTCCTCGCAAGACGACCAGCGGTTTCAGACTTCGGTCGTGGTACCAACGAAGACGACGTTTTTGAAACGCTTCAGGCTCAACCGGCACAACCGCCGCCTTGCGGCACCGACGACATTGGGCTTGCGCTTCATCCGCGATTGCGGCGGCGTCGCCGCCATCGAGATTTCGTTGCTCGCGGTGCCCCTGTTCGCGCTCATCGCCGTGGTGATCGAGGCCGCGCTCCTCGTCCTCGCGCAGCATCAGCTCGACGTGTCGGTGCAGCGGGCGGCGCGTCTGCTGCGCACGGGGGCCTTCCAGGATCAGATGACCAGCATCGATCCGGCGCAGCACCTGCGCACGCTTCTGTGCGGTACCGGGTTGAGCCTCTACCGATGCGACGCGATGCGGTTCGACCTCGTGCGCACCGCCACCTTCGCCATCAAGCAGACGGCCTCGCCCTACGATGCCGATCGGGGCGATTGGGCGGCCGGCTTCGGCACGCAGTTCACCTGTCCTTCGGGCGGCGGCATCCATCTGTTGCGCGCGGCCGTGCCGATGTTGCGACCGTTCGGTTTCCTCGACTTCACCGGGCAGCGCATGCCCGGCGGCAGACAGCTCCTCACATCGACCGCCGTGTTCCGCACCGAAGATTACGCGGAAAAATCCTGTGCCTGAGCCGACGGAGCCTCTCGGCGCAGCCCCCCATGTCGCGGCCGGCATGCATCGGTTCGGGGGCGCATTCGGACGCATCTGGCAGGCGCAAGGGGGCGCGAGCGCCGTCGAATTCGCCTTTCTCGCGCCGCTGCTTCTGCTGCTGTTCGCGGCGGCGATCGAGATTCCGCGGGCCTTTGCCACCAACACCCGTCTGGCCCAGGCCACCCTTGCCATGGCCGACCTGATTTCCAAGAACGACTACAGCGACATCAACGATGTCTTCGCTGCCGCCGACGTCGTGGCGGCGCCCTATACCCTGTCCGGCGCCGGCATCGTGCTCACGGCCGGCGGTGTCTATCAGGTCGGCAACACCTTCGTCGCGCGGACCTGCTCGAGCGTCCAGCAGCGGGACAAGGCCCGGATCGTCGGCGCGGATATCGGTCCGCCCCCGGCCGGGACCGCCTCGAAAGGAGACCGCTTCGTCATGGCCGAGACGCGGCTGGCCTACCAGCCGCTCTTCGCCTTCTTCCCGCTCATCAAGGACATGACCTTCACGGGCAAGGCCGTCTGGCCCGTGCGCGAAGGCGTCGCCCGGAACGGGCAGGCGGAGGTGGTGCTGCCCGGCGGCAAGCCTTGCCCCCTGTGATCGTGCTCTCGAACTTGTGACGCAATTTTCAGTCGAGTGCGGCCACTCCATGCGGGAAACATAGTTTATCGGCGTCAACCGCACGTAAACCAGATCGAGGCGATCGGGGTCTCACACGGCAAGTCCTATTAACTCGGAGGCGTTACTTCCGCGGAGGGGAAGCGGCCAGCAGTGAGGCAATCGGCGCGATGACGGCGCGTGACGCGAACGGATCTCCGGGACGCAGCATTCGATGGAAGCGGGCCGTCGCGAGCCTGCGCCGAGAGACCGGCGGCGGCGTCGCGGTCGTCTTCGCGCTCTCGGTCTCGACGCTCATCGGCCTCGTCGGCGGGGCGATCGACTACGCCTCGGCCGTCTCGGCCCGCACGAACCTGCAGAGCGCCGTGGATGCCGGGGTCATGGCCGGAGGAAACGCCCTGAAGCTCGTCGTCTCGAGCACCGATTCCATCGTCGGCCTGACGACGCAGACGATCCAGACGGAGGCGAAGGCGGGGGCCGACGCCCCGGTCTCGATCGCGGTCACGGTCGCCTCCGACAAGACCAGCGTCGAGGCCAATGCCGAGCAGACCATCAAGCTCACGTTCGGGCCGTTCGTCGGCATGCGAACGATCCAGATCTCGGCCCGGGCGAAGGCCAGCGTGGTGGGCCGGATGCGCCTGTGCATGCTGGCCCTCGACCCCGCCGCGGCCGGTGCCTTCAACCTGGAAAAGAACGCCCAGGTCACCGCCTACGATTGCGCCCTATACTCCAACTCGGCCAGCAGCACCGGCATGGTCGGCCGGGACGGCGCGCTCGCCCGGGCGCAGACGATCTGCTCGGCCGGCGGCTTCCGGGACGATCGGGCGAATTTCACGCCCAACCCGCAGACGGGCTGCCCGGTGATCCAGGATCCGTTGCGCGACCGGCCGGCCCCACCGATCGGCACCTGTACACTGTTGTCCGAAGTCCTCGTTCTTGCAGACAAGCTCACCGGCAAGAGCAAGGGGTCGAACGTCGTCTCGAGCAACGCCACACTCGAACCCGGTACCTATTGCGGCGGCCTGCACATCACCAAGGACGCCGTCGTCACCCTGCGGCCGGGCATCTACGTCATGAAGAACGGTCCGCTCGTCGTCGATAAGAAAGCCACGCTGAACGGCACCGACGTCGCCTTCTACTTCACCGGCAACTACGGCGGACTTCTCTTCGACAAGAAGACCACCGTGAACCTGTCGGCGCCGACCACCGGCGTCATGGCGGGACTCCTGATCTCGGAGGAGCCCAGCGTCGCCCTGCCGATCGATCCGGCGCTCTCCGTCGACACGCTGCTGGGCGACCTGATCACGCTGACGCCCCCGCCGCTCGCCGCCAGCAAGCCGATGCGGACCTATCGCATCATCAGCGACAACGCCCGGACCATGCTGGGCACGATCTACCTCCCGGCCGGCCGGCTCGTGATCGACTCGCACCGGCCGGTGGCGGATCTCTCGGCCTACACCGTCGTCGTGGCCCAGCAGATCAACCTCTACGAAGGCCCGAACCTCTATCTCAACGCGGACTACAACCGCTCCAGCGTGCCGGTCCCGAAGGGGGTCGGTCCGGTCTCGGGGCGGCTCGTCATCAGCCAGTGACACGAAGCGGTTCTTCGCCGGAGGTGCGTGTGCAGAGCGGTTTGGCAGTCTCGGGGTCCGAACCCGCCCTGTCGGAGGGGAGTGCGCGACCGGACACCGAGCCGATGCTCGCGCTGATCCTCGACGATTCGGAGATGAACAACCTCCTGCTCGCGCGGGCGCTCGCCCCCGTGCAGGGATGCCGCCCGGTCGAGTTCACGGAGCCGGAGGCCGCGCTCGCCTTCCTGCGCGCCAACGTCGCCCGGATCGGCATCGCCATCACCGACTACGACATGCCGGGCATGACGGGGTTGGAATTCATCGCCGCCGCGCGTGCCGTCGAGGGCTTCCTGCACGTGCCGATCGTCATGGTGACGAGCCTCGACCAGCAGAGCCTGCGCCGCGAGGCTCTGGGAATCGGCGCCACCGACTTTCTCGGCAAGCCCTGCGACCCGGTCGAGATCCGGGCGCGGGTCACGAACCTGCTGGCGCTCTCGCGGGCCTACCGGCAGGAGCAGGAGCGGACCGAAGTGCTGGCGCGGGAGGTGGCCGCCGCCATCGCCGCCTGCGAGGCGCGGGAGCGCGAGATCATCGCCCTCTTGATGCGGGCAGCCGAGCACCGCGACACCGACACGGGCGACCACATCGCCCGCGTGGCCGCCTATGTCGAGATCGTTGCCCGCAACCTCGGCATGGAGCGGGAGGCCTGCGCCCGCCTCAGCCTCGCCTCGACCATGCACGATGTCGGCAAGATCGGCGTCTCGGACACCATCCTGCTCAAGCGCGGCCCGCTCTCCGAGGAGGAGCGGCGGGAGATGGAGAAACATGCCGAGCGTGGGCGGCGCATCCTCCAGGGCAGCGGCTCGGAAGTGGTGCAGCTCGCCGCCGAGATCGCCGCGAGTCATCACGAGCGCTGGGACGGAACGGGCTATCCCGCCGGTCTGACGGGGGAGGCCATCCCGCTCTCCGGCCGCATCGTCGCCGTGGCCGACGTCTTCGACGCCCTCGTCTCCGAGCGGCCCTACAAGCGGGCATGGCCGCTCGACGAGGCCGGCGCGTTCCTGCGCGAACAGGCAGGCCGCCACTTCGATCCCGCCTGCGTCGCCGCCTTCCTGGCAGGCTGGGACGACGTGACCCGCCATGCCAGGGGCTTTGCCGCCTGATCCGCCGTTCCCGAGTCCTTCGGCCCGATCCGCCCGCCTCCGAGGAGCCTTCCGTGCGTGCCCCGTCCTCCAGCCCGCTGCGCTCGCTCTCCGCGCGGCTGGCGCTGGCCGTCACCGGCGCGGTCGCCGTCGCCCTGCTGCTTCTGACCGGCCTGTCGGCCTGGCGCGAGGTCGAGCGCTACGCCGCGGCCAAGCGTGAGATGCTGCGCATGACCGCGCAGATCCTCGCCGCGAGCGCGGCGCAGGCCACGGGCCAGGGCGACGAGGCCGCCGCGCAGAGCACCCTGCGGGCCATCGCCCACGGCCGGGCGCTGGTCTACGCCGCGGTCGAGCGGGGCGAGGGCGACATCCTCGCCGAGCAGGGAATCGGTCTGCGGCTGGCCAACGACATCGACCTCGACCAGGGCTCGGTGTCGCCGCTCGACCTGATGACGACGCGAACCCTGCGCGTGACGGTTCCGATCCAGGAGAACGCCCGCACCATCGGCCGGGTCGTGCTGGTCTCGGACAACCGTGATCTCGCCGGGCGCATCGCCGAGGTCGGCCTGACGGCCCTGCTCGCCGGCCTGCTCGCCCTCGCCCTCGGGCTCGCCGTCTCGATGGGCCTGCAGCGCAGCGTCACCCGGCCGCTCGCCGCGCTCGCCCGGACGATGGACCACGTGCGCCAGGGCCACGACTACACGCGGCGCGCCGCCGCCGGCAGCGGCGAGGTCGGCGCGCTGGCGGCGAGCTTCAACGGCCTGCTTCAGGCGATCAACGAGCGCGACCGGGCGATCGCCCGCTACGGCGCGGGCCTGGAGGAGGAGGTCCGGCTGCGGACCCACGACCTGATCGAGGCCAAGCAGGCCGCCGACCACGCCAACGCCGCCAAGTCGACCTTTCTCGCGACGATGAGCCACGAGATCCGCACGCCGATGAACGGCATGCTGGTGATGGCCGAACTCCTGGCCTCGGCCGACCTGCCGCCGCGCCAGCAGCGCTACGCCAAGGTCATCGCGCGCTCCGGCCAATCGCTGCTCGCCATCATCAACGACATCCTCGATTTCGCGAAGGTGGAGGCCGGCCGCCTGGAGGTGGAGCGGATTCCGCTGAGCCCCCACGAGGTCGCCGACACCGTCGTGACCCTGTTCGCCGAGCGCGCCCGCACGGCGGGGCTCGACCTCGCGGCTCTGGTCGATGCCCGCGTGCCGCGCGCCATCCTCGGCGATCCCGTCCGGCTCGGTCAGGTGCTCGGCAACTTTGTCTCGAACGCGCTCAAGTTCACGGCCGCCGGCCACGTCCTGGTGCGGATGGAAATGGAGCAGGGGCTCTCCGGGTCCGTCCTGCGCATCGCCGTGACCGATACCGGGATCGGCATCCCGGAGGACCGGATCTCCGGGATCTTCACGGCCTTCACCCAGGCCGACCAGTCGATCGCCCGCCGCTTCGGCGGCACCGGGCTCGGCCTCTCGATCGCCGAGCGCCTGATCGCGGCGATGGGCGGGCGGGTCGGCGTGGAGAGCCGTGTCGGCGAGGGCTCGACCTTCTGGGCGCGCATCCCCGTGGAGGTGGAAGAGGCGGCCGAGCCGGGGCCCAGCCGCGCGCCCTCGGTCTCCGAGCGCATTCGCTTGCGTGGGATCGGCAGCGCGACCGCGACGGTCCTCGCCTCCGACCTGCGGGCGGCGGGCTTCAGCCTCGCGGAGGCCGGCGAGGCCCACTGGTTTCTCGATGCCGCCGCGCTTCTGGCCGAGGGACGCCGTCCGGCGGGTGCCCGCCGCGTCATCGCCCTGGTGCCGATCGGCGACACGTCGGGCCCCGGGCTTCTCCGGGCCGGCCTCGCCGATGCCCTGTTGCGCTGGCCGCTCGTCCGGGCCGAGTGGCGCCCGCTCCTGGCCGCGCTCGCCGAGGATGCGCCCTTCGCCCTCGACCCTGCGGCGGCGGAGGAGGGGCCGGCCGCGGCGCTGCCGTCCTTCGCCGGAGCGCGGGTGCTCCTGGCCGACGACAGTGCGGTCAACTGCGAGGTCGCCTCCGAGGCGCTGGCCCGCTTCGGCATCCGCGACATCGTCTGCGTCGAGGACGGGCAGGCCGCCGTCGAGGCCGCCGCCGCGCAGCGCTTCGACCTCGTTCTGATGGATGGCAGCATGCCGGTGCTGGACGGATTCAGCGCGGCCCTCGCCATCCGCGCCCGCGAGCAGCGGGAGGGAGCGGGGCGCGTGCCGATCGTCGCGCTCACCGCCCACGTCGTCGGAGACGGCGCCGAGACCTGGCAGGCGGCCGACATGGACGGCATGCTCGCCAAGCCTTTCACCCTGATGCAGCTCGGCGCCCTGCTGGCCCGCCAACTCGGAGCGACGAATGCGGCGGCCGAGGACGGCGCGCCGGTCGAACCGCCGGCCTCGGGCGAGGCGGGCGAATCCCTGCTCGATGAGCAGACGCTTCTGAACCTGGAGGAACTCGGCGACCGCGACTTCATCGAACGCGTTCTGCGCCTCTACGTCGCCCAGGCACCGAAGGCGCTCGCCGATCTCGCGGCCGCCCTCGCTGAGGAGGACGCCTCCGCCGCGTCCCGCGCTGCCCACAGCCTGAAGTCGATGAGCGCCAATATCGGGGCCGCCCGGATGATGGGGCAGGCGGGCCTGATCGAGGGCATCGCGCGCGAGGGAGGCCGGGCCGGCCTCGCCAGGGAGGCCTCCGACCTGCACACCCTGCTCGCCCGCACCCTCGCGGCCCTCCACACGCGCCTCGGCGTCTCGGCCGGGGAGGGACAGGACGCGCGCCGCAGCGCCTGAGAGAGGGGCGGGCTGCCCGATCCGGCGCGCTTCGGCAGCCGAAACGACCCGTTCATCACCTTTGCGTTAGCAGCACCGGAGAAAGGGGGGAGGCGGCATGTCGGATAGCCAGAGGGAAGCTTTGCGCCAGAAGGCCTTGGCCGAAATCGCGCTGCTCGACACGCCCCCGCAGCAGGAATTCGACGCCCTGGCGAAACTCGCCCAGCGCATACTCGGCACGCGCATGTCGTCGATCACGCTGGTCGATGCCGAGCGGCAGTGGTTCAAGGCGCGCTGCGGGCCGCTGGCGCCCGAAACCCCGCGCGCCCAGGCCTTCTGCCCCGTTGTGTTCGAGACCGAGGCACCCCTGGTCGTCGCCGATGCCCGGCTCGATCCGCGCTTCGCGGCGAGCCCCTTCGTCACCGGCATGCCGAACATCCGCTACTATGCCGGGGTGCCCGTCCGCCTCACGCGGGCGGACGGCGACGCGGTCACCGTCGGAACCCTGTGCGTGCTCGACGACGCGCCGAGGGAGCCGGCGGCGGCCGATCTCGACGTCCTGGCGGAACTGGCCTGCGCCGCCGAGGCGTTGTTCGAGGCGCGCAGGGTCGCCCTGCGCGCGGCGGAGGTCGCCGAGGATCTGCGCCTGACCGTCGAGCATCTCGAACGGGAGCGGCGGCAGTTCAAGCAGGCCGAGCGCATGGCCGTGATGGGATCGTGGCGCTACGATCTCGAACAGCAGGCGCCGACGTGGTCGGACGGCGTCTTCGCGATCTACGAGCTGCCCGTCGGCGGGGACGTTCCGAGCGGCGAGATCATGGACTTCTTCCCCGAGCCCGACCGGACCCGCTTCCTCGATGCGGTGATGCGCACCCTCGACACTGGCGCGCCGTTCGAGCTCGACGCCGACCTCGTGACGGCCAAGGGCAACCGGCGGCGGGTGCGCTGTCTGGGCGAGATCGAGCTGTCGCGCGGACGGCCGGCCGCCCTGATCGGCCTGATGCAGGACATCACCGACCGCCACCGCATGGAGCAGAAGCTGCTGCACCATGCCCGCACGGACGACCTCACCCAGCTGCCCAACCGGGCGGAGTTCCATCGGGTTCTCGACAGCCGCCTGCGGGAGGCCCGTGCGGCGGGCGAGGAGGTCGCGGTCCTCCTGATCGACCTCGACGGCTTCAAGGGCGTGAACGACGCCCTCGGACACGCTGCGGGCGACGAGGTGCTGCGCCGCGTCGCCGACCGGCTGCGGGCTGCCTTTCTGGAAACCTGCTTCCCGGCCCGGCTCGGGGGCGACGAGTTCGCGGTCCTCGTTCCCTCGACGATCGGGCGGGCGGCCCTGGAGCCGGTCGTGCAGAGGCTTCTTCGCGCGCTCCACATCGTCGTGGACGGAGCCGGTCAGATGGCCTGCGTGACCGGAACGATCGGCGTGGCATGGTCCGACGCCGCTTCGTACGACCGCGACACCCTCCTGCGCCGCGCCGACGCCGCGCTCTACGCGGCCAAGCGCGCCTGCAAGGGCACGAGTTGCACCTATTCCGAAGCGACGGACCACCGGCTCGCCGGCTGAGCTTTTTTTCGAGCGCCGCGCCTATCGCCCGCCCCGGAGGTGCGCGCGCCGACCTTCTCCGCTTGGCCGGCTGCGCTCAATCGTCGGCGTTCGATGAGCGTGGCCCGCAGCGGGAGGCTATCGGCAGGCGCTCCACGAGGACCTCCGGCGTGCCGAGACCGCATCGACCTCGAACGCATGGGATCGCTCTGGGCGCCCTCGATGGCTCGCGCGCAATTCCGGCACGCCTTGCTCGGTCTCACCTGGCAGCCGCACCCGCCTCTTGTGATGTCCTGGCATCCGAGGGATACCGTATGCCTTAGGACCGTTCCAAGGAGAGGGATGCCATGGCGCGTCTGAACGTCAACGGCGTCGTGCGCGAGGTGGATGCCGAAGCCGACACACCGCTCCTCTGGGTGCTGCGCGAGCAGATCGGCCTCACCGGCACCAAGTACGGCTGCGGTATTGCGCAATGCGGCGCCTGCACCGTGCATATCGACGGCGCGGCGGTACGCGCCTGCTCGATGCCGCTTTCCGCGGTCGGGCCGGGGCAGAAGATCGTCACGATCGAGGGGCTGGCGCCCGGCGCCGATCACCCGGTCCAGAAGGCTTGGGCCGAGCTCGACGTCCCGCAATGCGGCTTCTGCCAGCCGGGGATGATCATGGCCTCCGCGGCCCTGCTGGCGCAGAATCCGCGCCCGAGCGACGAGCAGATCCGCGCCGAAATCACCAATATCTGCCGCTGCGGCACCTACAACCGCGTGCTGGCGGGCATCAAGCTCGCCGCCGAGCGCGGTCAGTCCGGCTGAGGGGAAGACCGATGCGCAGCGATCGTGAAACCTCCCGCCCCTCGCGCCGCGCCGTGCTGGCCGGCGCCGGCCTCTTCAGCCTCGGCTTCCACATCCCGGGCCTCGCGCCGGCCCGGGCCGCGACCCTCGATGCGGGACCTGCCGTCCCGGAGGTGAACGCCTGGGTCGTCGTGAAACCGGACGAGACCGTCGTCATCCGCATCGCCCGCTCGGAGATGGGCCAGGGCACGCTCACCGGCCTCGCCCAACTCGTCGCCGAGGAGCTCGATTGCGACTGGGCCCGCGTCACCACCGAGTATCCGAGCCCGGGCCAGAACCTCGCCCGCAAGCGCGTCTGGGGCGATTACTCGACCGGCGGCAGCCGCGGCATCCGCGAGTCGCACGAATACGTGCGCAAGGGCGGCGCGGCCGCCCGCACCATGCTGGTCGCCGCCGCCGCCAAGGGCTGGGGCGTGCCGGCCGGCGAGTGCCGGGTCGAGCGCGGCACGATCACGCACGGGCCCTCCGGCCGCACCACCACCTACGGGGCGGTCGCCGCAGAGGCCGCCAGGATCGAACCGCCCAAGGACGTGACCCTCAAGGACCCCAAGGACTGGCGGCTCGCCGGCAAGCCGCTGAAGCGCCTCGATACGCTGCCCAAGCTCGACGGCTCCCAGGTCTACGGCATCGACCTGACCCTGCCGGGCCTGCTCAACGCCGCGATCCGCGACTGTCCGGTGACCGGCGGCAGCGTGAAGTCCTTTGACGCGGCCGCCGTGTCCGGCATGCCCGGCGTCAAGCGCGTGCTGCAGCTCGGCGACAGCGCGGTCGTGGTGGTGGCCGACACGTTCTGGCGCGCCAAGACCGCCCTCGACGCCCTGCCGGTGGTCTGGGACGAGGGCCCGAACGCAGGGGTCTCCAGCGAAACCATCGCGGCGACCCTGCGCGAGGGGCTCGACGCGGAGCAGGCCTTCGTCGGCAACAAGGCCGGCGACGTGGCGGGCGCGCTGAAGGGGGCCGCCAAGGTGGTCGAGGCCGTCTACGGCGTGCCGTTCCAGAACCACGCCACGATGGAGCCGATGAACGCCACCGCGCTCTGGACGCCGGAGCGCTGCGAGGTCTGGGCGCCGACGCAGAACGGCGAGGCCGCGCTCGCCGCCACCGCCGAGGCCGCCGGCCTGTCGGCCACGGCCTGCGAGGTCCACAAGATCCATCTCGGCGGCGGCTTCGGGCGCCGCGGTGCCACGCACGACTGGCTGCGGCAAGCGGTGCAGATCGCGCGTGAGATGCCGGGCACGCCGGTCAAGCTGATCTGGACCCGCGAGGAGGACATGATCCACGGCCGGTACCACCCGGTCACGCAGTGCCGGATGCGCGCGGCCCTGGACCCGGACGGCAACCTGACCGGCCTGCACATGCGCATCTCCGGCCAGTCGATCCTGGCCTCGGTCGCGCCCCAGCGCATGGTCGAGGGCCGCGACCCCGTCACCTTCCAGGGACTCAACCCCGGCGGACCGGAAGCGGCGATCGGCTACACGATCCCGAACATCCTCGTCGATCACGCCATGCGCAACCCGCACATCCTGCCGGGCTTCTGGCGAGGCGTGAACCTGAACCCGAACGCCATCTACCTCGAATGCTTCATGGACGAGCTGGCCCACGCCGCCGGCCAGGATCCGCTGGCCTTTCGGCTGAAGCTGATGGGCAACCACCCCAAGCACCGCGCGGTGCTGCAGGCGGTGGCCGACAAGATCGGCTGGGACACGAAGCCGGCCGAGGGCGTGCATCGCGGCCTCTGCCAGACGATGGGCTTCGGCAGCTACGTGGCGGGCGCGGCCGAGGTTTCGGTGTCGGAGGCCGGCGAGTTGAAGATCCACCGCATCGTGGCGGCGACCGATCCGGGCCACGCCGTGAACCCGCAGCAGATCGACGCGCAGGTCGAGGGCTCCTTCGTCTACGGCCTGTCGGCGGCGCTCTACGGCGCCTGCACGGTGAAGGACGGACGGATCGAGCAGACCAACTTCGACAGCTATCCCGTCATGCGGATGGACGCGATGCCGGTGGTCGAAACCATCCTGATGCCGTCGGGCGGCTTCTGGGGCGGCGTCGGCGAGCCGACCATCGCGGTGGCGGCGCCCGCCGTGCTCAACGCGGTCTTCGCGGCGACCGGCAAGCGGGTGCGGCACCTGCCGCTGAAGGACGCGGACCTGCGCCGCGCATGAGGGCGGCGCGGCCGGTGCTCGCGGCCCTCGCCGCGCTCGTCTTCGGGACCGGCGCGGGCGCGGCCGAGATGCGCCCGCCGCCCGGCGCCTCGTCCTGCACCGGATGCCACGCGGAGGGCGCGGCGATGGGCAGGCTGGAGGGGCGGTCCGAGGCCGAGATCGTGGCCGCGCTGGCGGCCTTCCGCTCGGGCGAGCGCCCGGCCACGATCATGAACCGCATCGCCAAGGGCTTCGACGAGGCCGAGAGCCGGGCCATCGCCGCCTGGTTCGCGGCGCAGGAGGCCCGGTAATGTCGCCGCCGACCCGCCGCGCGATCCTCGGCGTGGCCGCGGCCGCCGCCCTGGCCCGGCCGGCGCTGGGCGGCACGCCGCCGCGCGTCGTGGTCGTCGGCGCCGGGTTCGGCGGCGCCACGGCGGCGCGCTGCCTCGCCGCGGGCGGCGTCGACGTGACCCTCGTCGAGATGTCCGAGCGCTACGTCGCCTGCACGGGCAGCAACGCGGTGGTGGTAGGCCTACGCGGGATCGAGGCGCAAACCTTTGGTTACGACGCCCTCGGCCGCGCGCTCCGGCTCGTGCGCGCCACCGCCGAGGCGGTCGATCCGGCGGCGCGCCGGGTGCGCCTCGACGACGGAACGGTGCTCGCTTACGACCGCCTGATCCTCTCGCCGGGCATCGCGCTGCGCTTCGACGCCGTGCCGGGCTACGACGCGCGGGCCGCCGAGGCGATGCCCCATGCCTGGAAGGCCGGGGAGCAGACCCTGCTGCTGGCGCGCCAGCTCGCCGCCATGCCGGAGGGCGGCACGGTGGTGCTCTCGGCGCCCCCCAACCCCTATCGCTGCCCGCCCGGCCCCTACGAGCGCGCGAGCCTGATCGCCCACTTCCTCAAAGTCCGGAAGCCGCGCGCCAAGCTCATCCTGCTCGACGCCAAGGACACCTTCTCCAAGCAGCGGCTGTTCGAGGCGGCTTGGGCCAAGCTCTACCCGGAGGTGCTGGAAGTCGTGCCGCTCGCGGGTGGAGGACAGGTCAGCGAGGTCGATCCGGCGGGAATGATCGTGCGCACCGACTTCGCCGAATACAAGGCGGACGTCGCCTGCATCATCCCGCCCCAGCGCGCCGGCCGCATCGCCGCGCAGGCCGGATGCGCCGACCGCAGCGGCTGGTGCCCGATCGATCCCGTGACCTTCGAGTCGCGCCTCGTGCCGGGCATCCACGTGATCGGCGACGCGGCCATCGCCGGCGCCATGCCGAAATCCGCCTTCTCGGCCAACGCGCAAGGAAAGGTCTGCGCCCAGGCGGTGATCGACGGGCTGGCGGGCCGCGAGCCCCAGGACCCGCGGCTCATCAACACCTGCTGGAGCCTCGTCGCGCCCGATCACGGCATCTCGATCGCGGGCGTGTTCCGCCCGACCGACGGGCTGCTCGCCGACGTGCCGGGCGCCGGCGGCATCAGCCCCCTCGACGCGCCGGACGCGGTGCGCCAGCAGGAAGCGACCTATGCCGAGAGCTGGTACCGGACGATCACCCGGGGCGTGTTCGGGTGAGGCGAGCCGGCCTCGTCGCGGTCGCTCTGGCGCTCGCCCTCGCGGCGGCGCGGGCCGAGGAGGGACTGGCCCCCTACGGAATCGTCGGCGACGCGATCCCCGAACCCCTGACCGGCGCCCCCGGTGATCCGGCCCGCGGCCGGGCCATCGTCACGGACCGCACGCGCGGCCTCTGCCTGCTCTGCCATGCCGGGCCGTTTCCCGAGGAGCGCTTCCAGGGCGATCTCGCCCCGGATCTCGCGGGCGTCGGTACCCGCCGGAGCCCGGGGCAGCTGCGCCTGCGACTCGTGGACGGGCGGGCGTTGAACCCGGACACGATCATGCCATCCTATTACAGCCTGGAGGGGCTCGTCCGCGTAGGCCGGGCGTGGCAGGGACGCCCGATCCTGAACGCGTCCGAGATCGAGGACGTCGTCGCCTTCCTGGCGACCCTGCGCGAGCCCAAGGGGACACCATGAGGACGGTGCGATGCGATGGGTGAGGGTGGGACGGATCGACCGGCGCCGGGTCATCGCCGGGGCGGCCGGGACGGTGCTGGCGGTCGCCCTGCGGCCGGCCGCGGCGGCGCAGCCGCGCACCGAGACGACCGAATCCGCCATCCGCCGCTTCGCGGGCGACAACCCGATCCGGCCGGGCCGGGTCAGCCTCGACCTGCCCCCGCTGGTGGACAACGGCAACACGGTGCCGCTCTCGGTCGCCGTCGAGAGCCCGATGACGGAAGAGGACCACGTGCGCCGCATCGGCGTGTTCAACGAGAAGAACCCGCAGCCCAACGTCGTCACGCTCCACCTGCGGCCGGGCGCCGGCCGCGCCCAGGTCTCGACCCGCATCCGGCTGGCCGACACCCAGCGCATCACCGCGATCGCCGAGATGAGCGACGGCACCTACTGGTCGGCCAGTGCGGACGCGATCGTCACGCTCGCCGCCTGCCTGGAGGGCTGAGCCATGGCCCGGACCCTGATCAACCTGCCCAAGACGGCGAAGTCCGGCGAGGTGATCGCGATCAAGACCCTGATCGCGCACCCGATGGAGACGGGCTTCCGCCCCGGCGCCGACGGGCGCATCCTGCCGCGCAACATCGTCACGGAGTTCGTCTGCCGCTTCGAGGGCGAGGAGATCTTTCGGGCCGAGCTGTTCCCGGCCTCGGCCGCCAACCCCTACCTCACCTTCACCTGGGTCGCGACGGGCAGCGGCCGCTTCAGCTTCACCTGGCGCGGCGACGAGGGCTTCGAGCAGACCGAGTCCGCGGCGATCACCGTGGCCTGAGCCCCGCCATGCCGTGCCGCCCGGGCTCCCCGCTGCCGGCCGCGCTGACGGCGCTGCTTCTCACCGCCGCTCCGGCCGGGGCCGAGCCGATCGCGCCCGCCGACCGGCGCTCGGGCTTCGACCAGATGGGAGCCGAGATCCAGGCCATGCAGCGGGACGAGAGCGCCAATCCCGGCATGCTCGCGGTCGCCGACGGGGCCGAACTCTGGACGGCGGCGCCGGCGTCCGGCCGTCCCCCTTGCGCCGGCTGCCACGGCGAGGCCTCTTCCAGCATGCGCGGCGTGGCGGCGCGCTACCCGGCCTGGGACGCGCGGACGGAGAAGCCAATCGATCTCCAGGACCGGGTCAACGCCTGCCGCCGCGAGCACCAGGGCGCGGACCCGCTCGCCTACGAGAGCCCCGACCTGCTCGCGCTGACGGCCTACGTCGCCCATCAGTCCCGGGGCCTGCCGATCGCGCCGCCGGACGATCCCCGGCTGAGCCCCGCGCGGGGCGAGGGCCGCGCCCTGTTCGAGGGCCGACAAGGCCAGCTCGGCCTCTCCTGCGCCATCTGCCACGACGCGAATTGGGGCCGCCGCCTCGGCGCGGCCGTGATCCCGCAGGGGCATCCGACCGGCTACCCGCTCTACCGCCTCGAATGGCAGGGGCTGGGCTCGCTGCAGCGGCGCCTGCGCAACTGCCTCACCGGCATGCGGGCCGAGCCCTTCGGCTACGGAGCGCCGGAATCCATCGCGCTCGAACTCTATCTCGCGACGCGGGCCGCCCCGCTGCCGGTGGAGACGCCGGCCGTGCGTCCCTGATCGCGCGGCTCGAAAGAATCGCGACCGCCTCCTCTCAGGGACGGCCGCGCAGGGAGGCGGGTTGGCCCGGCAGCGCGAGGCGGAAGCCCGTATCGCTGATGGCGTCACCCTCGATCCGGTACACGCCGAGGCTGCGGTCCGAGTAATTGCCGATATAGACGTAGGCGCCGCTGGGATCGAAGGCGATGCCCTGAACCACGGCCCCGGCCGGCGCCTCGCCGAGGTAGCGCAGGTGTCCGTCGGGCCGGATCTCCACCAGCACGGCGGCGCTGTCCGGCGTGTAGGCCGGGCTCGCCTGCGGCGCGGCCGAGCCCTTTACCAGCGCGATGGCCGCGCGGCGCCCGTCGGGGCTGATCGCCAGGGTCTCGGCGGTATCGCCGACCTCGAGACGATCGAGCACCACCGGGCGCGCCGTCCCGGCCCGGATCAGCGCGACGGCGTCGCCCCGGCCGTCGCTCGGCGCGGAGCCGCTGTTGCCGGCCAGGGCGAAGGCGCCGTCCGGCGTCACCTCCAAGCCGTAGGTGCCGGGCCCAACCGGCATATCGAGGGCGGGGTCGTGGCGCCACTGCCCGTCGGCGTAGGTGAGCACGCCGACCGTGCCGGCCTTGTTCTTGGCGACGTAGGCACGCCGCCCGTCCGGCGCGATGGCCACCGCGGCGGCCTCGGCTCCGACATCGACCTCGGCCAAAACCCGCACGCTCCGGTCTCGGATCGCCAGCACCGAGACGCTTCGCCCCTCGCGGTTGGCCACCAGCGCGAGGTCGCCGGCCCTGGCGATCGCGAGACCGGAGGGCTGCCGGCCGACGCGGATCGTCTCGAGCAGGGCGGGCGGCTCGGACGCGAGATCGACTACGTGCAGGCGATCATCCGCCTGCGCCCACCAGTTCTCGCCTTCCTGCCGCATCGTCACGGGGCTGGTGACGAGGCCGAGGCGGCCGTCCGGCGTGATCTGCAGGTTGGTCGGCGGCCCGTAGACGGAGGTGTCGAGCCTCAAGACGTGGGCGAGGCGCGGCCGGGCCGGGTCCGAGAGGTCGACGACGGCGAGCCCGTCGCTGCCGTTCGGCCCGTTCACCGAGCCCTCGGGCCGGAAGAAGGTTTTACCGTCGAGGCCGACGATGAGGGAGGGACGCTCCGCCGCCCGACTTTCACAAGCCGTCAGCAGGGCGAGCGCGAAGAAGCCGACGCTCCAGCGAGCCTTGATCCGCATGTATCCCCCGATCGATCACGCACCGATCGGCTGGGCAGATCCCATCGGCGAAGGCTTGAGCATCCGGGCACGGGGCCCGACGCAGTGTCGGCCATACGTTTTCAGACCCGTGGGCCGAGAGTCCAGGTCGGAGGCTCGATCAGGCTGACAAGAGGATGTCGGCGGCGAGCGGGCGTAACGACGGCCTGCAGCATAGGCCGCGCCATGCCGATGTCCGCGACGTTGCCCGGTACCAGACCGAACGCAACGCGCGCGGGATCGTACCCCGGATCGCTTGGCGCGGCATCGAGAGCGGCCTCCGCCGCTGGGGCGTGGAACGGACGCACGCTTGGTTCAACCGCTTGCGCCGCCTGCCCATCCGCTACGAGCTGAGACCACCTCGGTGTCGAAGGTGTATCCTCCGTCAGACCGGATCGCGCTATGCCGAGGCCGCGTAGCGTTCCAGGTTGCGGTGGAGCGTCTCCAGCATCATGCCGCGAACCGGGTCGCGCACATCCCTCGGATAGGCGGCTGCCAGCGGAAGACGCCGGATCGGGGTGCTCGATCCGGACAGGATCGGTACGAACGTCACGCTTTGCGCGCCGATGGTCGACGTCCATCGCGGCACGATGGCGAGGCCAAGCCCCGCGGCAACAAGGTTGACGATCGTTTGCTTCTCGTCCGCGGCTTGACTGATGTGTGCGGAAATTCCGGCTTCGGCGAAGAGCTTGATCGTCAGGTCGTGGCTGTGCGGACGCGAACGGCGATCGGGAACGATCAGCAACGCGTCCGCCAGATCGGCGACTGCAACGCTCGTTGATCCGGCCAGCCGGTGATCCGTCGGCATCGCGACCACGGCCGTTTCGTGCAGCAGAGGCTCGAAATGCAGGGCCGCGTCGCGGTGATCGGGCGGCCTGACGAAGGCGAGGTCGAGGCGCCCCGACAGGAGGCGCGGCAGCAGGCGGATCGTCTTGTCCTCGACGATCTGCACGGCGATGTCGGGATGCGCCATGCGAAAGTCCTGCAGCAGCATCGGCAGCAGCCCCGCGCCGGCGCTATCGATGGCGCCGATGCGCAGGGTGGTGGCCGTCATCCGTGACTGCACCCGGGCGCGAACCGCGAGCGCGTCCGCCTCGGCGACGATCCGGCGCGCCTGCTCGACCAGATCGGCGCCCACCGCCGTCAGCGCCACCGAACGGGTCGTGCGCACGAAGAGATCGACGCCGAGGCTCTCTTCCAGCAGCCGGACGAAGCGCCCGAGGGCGGCCGGCAGCAGGTCGAGCCGTTGCGCCGCGCGCCCGAAATGCAGCTCGTCGGCGACCGCGACGAAGCAGCGGAGTTTCTGAAGATCCACGGTCCGCTCCTCCCGCCGAAACTATATCATATATTTGTATAATCTACGTGAGCTATCTCTGCCCACCCCTGCCTGAGACGGTGGAAGTGAGGATGGCCGCAAGTGTCGTCCCGTTCAGGTAGGAGACGACCATGGGCGAGCCCATCGAGGCGCGCACCATCCGCAGGATATCCTGGCGGATCGTGCCTTTCATCATGCTTCTCTACTTCATCGCCTTCATCGACCGCGTGAATATCGGCTTCGCGGCGCTGACGATGAACAAGGATCTCGGCTTCTCGTCGGCGGTGTTCGGGTTCGGTGCCGGGGTGTTCTTCTTCGGCTACTTCCTGTTCGAGGTGCCGTCGAACATCATTCTCGAGAAGGTCGGTGCGCGGCTGTGGATCGCCCGGGTGATGATCACTTGGGGGATCATCTCAGGCGCCTTCGCCTTCATCGAAAGCGAGACGAGCTTCTACGTGCTACGGTTCCTGTTGGGCGCCGCAGAGGCCGGCTTCTTTCCCGGCATCATCCTTTATCTCAGCTACTGGTTCCCGGCCCGGCACCGCGCGGGCGTGGTCTCGCTCTTCATGGCGGCGGCGCCGATCTCGGTGGTGCTCGGCTCGCCGATTTCCAGCGCGCTTCTGGAGATGGACGGGATCATGGGCCTCCACGGCTGGCAGTGGATGTTCATCATTGAAGCCATCCCGGCGGTCATCCTCGGCATCGTCGTGCTGTTCTACATGACGGACCGGCCCGAGAAGGCGAAATGGCTGCCCGAGGACGAGCGGACTTGGCTGGTCGCGCAGATGAACGCGGAGCGCGCCTCGAAGCAGACGGCCGCCAAGCACAGCATCCTCGCCGGGCTCGCCGACATCCGCGTTCTGGCGCTGGCGCTGGTCTATTTCGGCACCTCGGCCGGCCTCTACACGCTGGGCATCTGGGCGCCGCAGATTATCAAGAGCTTCGGCCTGTCGACCATGGCCGTCGGCCTGCTCAACGCCGTGCCGCCGACCATCGCGGTCATCGCCATGATCCTGTGGGCGCGCCACTCCGACAAGACCGGCGAGCGCACCTGGCACGTCGTCATCGCCTGCCTCGTCGCCGCGGCCGGCCTCGCGCTCGCCGGAGGCGCTGCCTCGGTCGTCGCGGTCATCGCCGCTCTGAGCCTCGTCAACGTCGGCATCAGCGCGGCCAAGCCTCCGCTCTGGGCCATGCCGACCATGTTCCTGTCGGGCTCGGCGGCGGCGGTCGGCATCGCCACCATCAACTCGATCGGCAATCTCGGCGGCTTCGTCGGCCCCTGGGCCATCGGCTGGATCAAGGATCAGACCGGCAGCTTCACCGGTGGACTGATCTTCGTCTCCGGTCTGCTCCTGCTGTCGGCGGTCGTCACCCTCATCGTCGCCCGGTCCGGGCGCCGCCCTGAGCCCACGAGCGCCGTCGCGCACTGATCGCTCCTCCATCCTTCAAGCGACAAACGAGGATACTCCCATGAAGACCTACACCATCGCCGCCATCCCCGCCGACGGCATCGGCATCGAGGTGATTGCCGCCGGCATCGAAGTACTCGACGCCCTTGCCGAGAAGACGGGCAGCTTCGGCTTCACGTTCGACCACTTCGACTGGGGCTCGGACTATTACAAGAAGCACGGCGTGATGATGCCGGCTGACGGCCGTGAGAAGATCAAGGACCACGACGCGATCTTCTTCGGCGCCGTCGGCGCGCCGGACGTGCCGGACCACATCACGCTGTGGGGCCTGCGCCTCGCCATCTGCCAGCCTTTCGACCAGTACGCGAACGTTCGCCCGACCCGCATCCTGCCCGGCATCACCAGCCCGCTGCGTCACGTTACTGGGCCGGAGTTGAACTGGGTGATCGTGCGCGAGAACTCGGAGGGCGAGTATGCCGGCGTCGGAGGCCGGGTCCACCAAGGCCATCCCAACGAAGTCGCCACCGATGTGTCGATGATGACCCGTTCGGGCGTCGATCGCATCATCCGCTTCGCCTTCAAGCTGGCCCAATCCCGCCCGCGCAAGCTCCTGACCGTGGTGACGAAATCGAACGCGCAGCGCCACGCCATGGTGATGTGGGACGAGATCGCGGCCGAGGTGGCGAAGGACTTCCCCGACGTGACCTGGGACAAGATGCTGGTCGACGCCATGACCATGCGCATGACGATGAAGCCGGAGACGCTGGACACGATCGTCGCCACGAACCTGCATGCCGACATCCTGTCGGATCTCGCCGCGGCGCTCGCCGGCTCGCTCGGCATCGCGCCGACCGCCAACATCAACCCAGAGCGGACTTATCCCTCGATGTTCGAGCCGATCCACGGCTCGGCCTTCGACATCACCGGCAAGGGCATCGCCAACCCGATCGCGACCTTCTGGACCGCCTGCCAGATGCTGGAGCATCTCGGCGAGAAGCCGGCCGCCGACCGGCTGATGCGGGCCGTCGAGCGCGTCACGGCCGATCCCAACCTGCACACGCCCGATCTCGGTGGCAAGGCGACGACCCGTCAGGTCACGGACGCGGTCATCGCCGCCCTCCAGGGCGACAACGAGTAGGCGGGTGGTCGAGCCCGGAGACATCCTGCGGCGGCTCTTCGCAGCGGCCGTGGCGGCGGCCGATCCGGCCGTCAGCCTCGCCCGGCATCTGCCGGCGCCACCACGCGGCCGCACCGTCGTCGTCGGCGCCGGCAAGGCGGCGGCCTCGATGGCGCGGGCCGTCGAGGCGGCTTGGCCGGGCGACCTCTCCGGGCTCGTCGTCACGCGCTACGGGCACGCTGCCCCGACGACGCGCATCGCGGTCATCGAGGCAGCCCATCCCGTGCCCGATGCGGCCGGGGAGGCCGCATCGCAGCGCATCTTGAACATGGTCGCCGGGCTGACACCCGACGACCTCGTGATCGCATTGATCTCCGGCGGCGGCTCGGCCCTCCTGTCTCTGCCCGCTCCGGGGCTGACGCTGGCCGACAAGCAGGAGGTGAACCGCGCCCTGCTCAGATCCGGCGCCGGCATCGACGAGATGAACTGCGTGCGGCGTCACCTCTCGGCGATCAAGGGCGGACGGCTCGCCGCGGCCTGCGCCCCGGCCGAGGTGGTCACCCTCCTGATCTCCGACATTCCCGGCGACGATCCACTCGACATCGCCTCTGGACCGACCATCCCTGATCCGACCAGCTGCGCGGAGGCGCTGGCGATTCTCGCACGCTACCGCATCGCGATTCCGTCATCCGTGCGGGCGCATCTGGAAACCGGTGCCGGCGAGTCGGTGAAGCCCGGCGATGAACGCCTCGGCACACCGAACCTGCGCATGATCGCAACCCCGCTGATGGCGCTCGAGGCGGCCGCCGCCCTCGCAACACGCGCGGGCATCACACCCCTGATCCTCGGCGATGCCATCGTGGGCGAGGCGCGCGAGGTCGGGCGGGTCATGGCCGGCATCGCCAAGAGCGTCGCCGCCCACGGCCGCCCGCTGGCGGCGCCTTGCGTCCTGCTTTCCGGCGGCGAGACGACGGTCACCGTGCGCGGGTCCGGCCGCGGCGGTCGAAATGTCGAGTTCCTGCTCGCCCTGTGTGCCGAGTTGGCCGGCCACCCCCGCATCCACGCCCTTGCCGGCGACACGGACGGTGTCGACGGCCTTGAGGAGATCGCCGGAGCGATCCTCACCCCGGATACACCTGCCCGGGCGGCCGCCCTAGGTCTCAGCCTGCGCGCCAGCCTCGATCGGAACGATGGGCATGGCTTCTTCGAGGCCCTGGGCGATGGGGTCGTCACGGGCCCGACTCTGACCAATGTGAACGACTTCCGCGCGATCCTGATCGTTTGATCCAACCCTGCAGAGGCGGCCGTGTCCGGCCGAGCGAACCATGCGCCGTCACCGCTACGCCAAGATCGTCGCCACCGTCGGCCCGGCCACCAACACGCCGGAGATGCTGAAAGCCCTGTTCCTGGCCGGCGTCGACACCTTCCGCCTCAACTTCAGCCACGGCGTCCAGGCCGACCACGCGAGGGTCCACGCCGCCATCCGCGCGCTGGAGCGGGATGTCGGGCGTCCCATCGGCATCCTGCAGGACCTGCAAGGCCCCAAGATCCGCGTCGGCACGGTGCGCGACGGCCGGTTCGACCTCGCGGCGGGCGAGCGCGTGCGCTTCGTGCTGGACGGCGCCGAGGGCGACAAGCAGAGCATCCCGTTGCACCACCCCGAAATCTTCGCCGCCGTCGTGCCGGGCCAGGATCTGCTCATCGACGACGGCCGGGTGCGCGTCCGCGTCGTCGGCATCGAGTCCGCCGCGATCGAGGCCGAGGTCGTCACCGCGGGCGTGATCTCGAACCGCAAGGGCGTGAACCTGCCCGGCACCCTGCTCGATCTCTCGCCACTCACCGAGAAGGATCGTGCCGACCTCGCCTTCGGGCTCGAGCTCGGCGTCGACTGGGTGGCGCTCTCCTTCGTGCAGACGCCCTCGGACGTGCTGGAGGCGCGCGGCCTGATCGGGGACCGGGCCGGCATCATGTCGAAGATCGAGAAGCCGCAGGCGCTGGAGCGGATCGACGACATCATCCGCCTGTCCGACGCCGTGATGGTGGCCCGCGGCGATCTTGGCGTCGAGATCCCGCACGAGGACGTGCCGGGCCGCCAGAAGGAACTGATCCGCGCCTGCCGCCTCGCGGTGAAGCCCGTGGTGGTGGCCACGCAAATGCTCGACTCGATGGTCTCGGCGCCGGCACCGACCCGGGCCGAAGCCTCGGACGTGGCGACAGCGATCTACGACGGGGCGGATGCCGTGATGCTCTCGGCGGAATCGGCGACCGGCCACTATCCGGTCGAGGCGGTGGCGATGATGGACCGCATCCTCCGCTCGGTGGAGGGGCACAAGCTTTACCGCTCAATCGTCGCGGCCTCGGAGCCCGGCGAGGAGGAGACCCCGCCGCACGCCGTCGCCACTGCGACGGCGACCCTTGCCGAAGCGGTCCAGGCGAAGGCCATCGTCGCCTACACCACGAGCGGAACGACCGCCGCGCGGGTGGCGCGCAAGCGCCCGGCGGTGCCGATCCTGGCACTCACCCCGAGCCGCGAGACCTCGCGTCGCCTGAGCCTGCTATGGGGCACGCACAGCGTCCACACGGACGATGTCGATTCCTACGAGGAAATGGTGAGCGAAGCGGTCCGGCACGCGCGCGAGGAGGACTTTGCCAAGGCCAACGACATGATCGTGGCCGCCGCCGGCATCCCGTTTCATACGGTCGGCAACACGAACAATATCCGGCTCATACAAATCTAAATTATGTGAGCCGGGAGTTGATGATATAGTAATAACGGCTCTGTTGTATGTGGATAATATAGGTGTTAGCTCGTAGCGCAATCCTGCCGTTCAGCATTCGCTTGCTGAACGGCTGCTGGTACAACCACGTCTGGAGCTTCGACTTCGCTCGACGCAGACCCACGACGATTGGAGCCTGTACATCCTGACATCGATCCACGGGCATGGGCGAGCCTGCGTGGCGTTGAAGGTGGCACGGCGCATTGACAGCCTCGGCGTGATCGAGGCGCCGGCTGACGCGATATGTCTGCACGGCATCCCCGAGCACAGCCGTTACGACGATAATCCCGAGGGCGATGCCCGAGTGGGTCGCAAAGACCGGACCGTCGATCGATTATATTGCCCCATGTTCGCTGCGGGAGAACAGCTGTCGTAAAATTTCAGACGCAAGTTTCGTAATTATTGCTTAGCTCAGAAAATATTGTGCTCACCGAAGAAGGTGAAAGTCTTTGGTCGATCTCTGATGGATCACCTGCAGCCGCACCCGGCGACACTCATCACCCAACGATCGGCCACCCGCGCCCGTCACCATCCCGGATCGAGCCTACCGGCGACCCTTGGCCGCCATCATGCCGTCGCCTCTCGATCGGATGCATCCAGGATATCGGTCAGATCGGAGTCGGCGGTCCATCGCTTGTCGCCTGACGTCATAGTCTCTCGCGTCTTGTCCGATCTCAGAAACACGTCTAACCGTTGCTGATCCGAGCTGACAAACGCGTTCTTAGTTTAGAACTATGATAGATAAAACGAAAAGATCTATCTGACCATGTCCGAGACATCCGAAAAAAGCTGCAAAATGCACCGGGAGGACGATTCCAATCCGATGCGTCCTCTAGGAGACGTCGGCGCGACGATCACCTCGGATGTCTTGATGGAAGGGCGACGTGAGATCGTGATCGTTCATGACGGCCTGAATTATCGGCTCCGTATCACAAGCAACAACAAGCTGATCCTCACGAAATGATCCCCACCTTCCCATCGCCGGGTCTTTCTCGACGGGTGATCCTTGGTGCTCTGCTCGGAGCCGGTCTGGTGAGCCGCCCTGCCAGGGCCGCGTCACCGGCAGCGCGGATCGCCTCCCTCGGCGGCGCCGTCACCGAAATCCTGTGGCGCCTCGGCGCGGGGTCTCGGATCGCGATCGTCGACACGACCAGCGTCTACCCGGCCGACGCGCTGCGCGAGAAGCCGAATGCGGGCTATCTGCGCGCCCTCTCGGCGGAAGGGCTCCTCTCGGTCGGCCCCGACCTCGTCATCGCAGCCGAGGGGGCTGGGCCGCCCGCCGTCTTGGACCAGATCCGGGAGGCCGGCATCCCGGTGACCGTGATCGCCGATCGGCCCACGGCAGAGGGCGTTCTGGAAAAAATTCGGATGATCGGCCATCAGGTCGGCCTCGATGAGAAGGCCGGTGCGTTGAGCCGGACGGTCGAGGCCGGTTTTGCCGCGCTGGCCGAGCGGCGCGCCCGGATCGCCCGGCCGGCACGGGCTCTCGTGGTGCTGTCGCTCGCCAATGGGCGCGTCATGGCCGGAGGCCGCGACAGCACGGCGGACGGCATCCTCGCCCTTGCCGGGCTCCAGAATGCCGCCGCCGGACTCACCGGGTTCAAACCGATCACCGACGAAGCGATCATCGCCGCCGCGCCCGACGCGGTGATCGTGATGTCGAACGGCGGGCATCCCCTCGCCGCGGACACCGTCTTCGCCGAGGGGACGGCGCTCGCGCAGACGCCGGCCGCCGCCAAGCGTGCGCTCATCGCCATGGACGGCCTCGCTCTGCTCGGCTTCGGGCCGCGGACGCCGGAATCGGCCGAGGCGCTGATGCGGGCGGTCTATCCGGAACGCGCGGGTGAGTGAGCACCGCCTCGGAGCCCTCGCGATCCTCGCCGGGCTCGCCCTGTGCCTCTCCGCGATCCTCCTGCTCTCCCTCGGCCTCGGCGCCATCCGCATCCCGCCGATGCGCATCCTCGACATCCTGTGGCACGGCTTTGCGCCCGCAGGGGGCGATCCCTCGCTCGCCCGCGACGCCCTCGTGATCCTGAACATCCGCCTGCCGCGCACGCTGCTCGGCGTGATGGTCGGGGCCGGACTCGCCGTCTCGGGCGCCCTGCTGCAGGGGCTGTTCCGCAACCCGCTTGCGGATCCGGCCCTCGTCGGCGTTTCGGCGGGAGCGGGACTGGCCGCGGCGACCGTGATCGTACTCGGCGACCGGTTCCTGACCGCCTTCGCTTGGCCCGGGCCGATGCCCTACGTGGCGCTGCCCGCAGCCGCGTTCATCGGCGGGCTGACCACGACCTACGGCCTCTATCGTGTCGCCACCCGGTCCGGCCGCACCTCCGTTGCCACGATGCTGCTGGCCGGCATCGCGCTCGCGGCCCTGGCCGGGGCGCTCACCGGGCTCCTCGTCTACGCCAGCGACGACCGGCAATTGCGCGATCTCACCTTCTGGTCGCTCGGCAGCCTGTCCGGCGCCACCTGGAGCAAGGTGGCAGCGAGCGCCCCCGCAATCCTGCCGATCCTCGTCCTGGTGCCGTTCCTCGGACGCGGGCTCAACGCTCTGGTGCTCGGCGAGGCGGAAGCGTTTCACCTCGGCGTCGCGGTGGAGCGGCTGAAACGCATCGTCATCCTGCTCGTCGCCGTCGCCGTCGGTGCGGGCGTAGCGGCGGCGGGCGTGATCGGCTTCGTCGGCCTCGTGGTCCCGCATGTGCTGCGCCTTCTGATCGGGCCGGAGCATCGCCGCCTGCTGCCGGCCTGCGCCCTGCTCGGCGGTGCGCTGCTGGTCCTAGCCGACATCGTCGCCCGCCTCGTCGTCGCGCCGGCCGAACTGCCGATCGGCATCGTCACCGCGATCGTCGGCGCCCCCGTCTTCCTGTGGCTGCTGCTCGGCCGGGGCGCGCTGACCGATGGCTGAGGGACTCTGCGCCGACGCGCTCACCTACGCGGTGGGAGATCGCGACCTCGTTCGGGACGTCGCGCTGACGGTCGCGCCGGGGCGCATCCACGTCATCGTCGGGCCGAACGGGGCCGGAAAATCCACCCTGCTGCGGCTCCTGAGCGGCGAGCTGACGCCGCGCCGCGGCACGGTCCGCTACGACGGCGAACCGGTCGGCGCCCTCCCGCCCTGGCGGCTCGCGGCGATGCGGGCGGTGATGCCGCAAGCCCTCCGGCTCGCCTTTCCGTTCTCGGCCGGGCAGGTGGCGCGGATCGGTCTCGACGGCATCGGCCGCGGTCTCGACCGCCGCGCGCGGGACGCCATCCTCACCGACTGCCTGCGGCGGGCCGATGCGAGCCACCTCGCGCCTCAAGCCTATCCGACACTGTCGGGCGGCGAGCAGGCGCGGGTTCAGTTCGCCCGTGCCCTGTGCCAGTTGGCCGCCGGCCGCACCCTGGCGCGGCAGCAGTTGCTGTTTCTCGACGAGCCGACCGCGAGCCTCGACCTGCGCCACCAGACGGCGCTCCTCGACGTCGCGGCGGAGCTGGCCGCGACGGGCACGTCCGTCGTCGCGATCCTGCACGACCTCAACCTCGCGGCGGCCTATGCCGACGAACTGGTCGTGATGCAGGCGGGCCGGATCGTCGCGCGGGGCGCGCCCGCCGCGGTGATGCGCGACGATCTCGTCGCCAGCGTGTTCGGCGTACCGTGGCGGGTCGGGCAGCTGCCGGAGGAAGGGCGCCCCTTCATCCTGCCGCGCAGAAGTGTCACCGGCTGGTCACAGCGTTGAGGAACGATTTTCAAGGCTGGAATTCTTGTAAATTCAGCTGGAGATAGTTGCGAACTGGACCAGATCGCAGATGTTCACGTTGCGTTGACTTGAGCCCATCTTCAACTCAGACCGAGCCCCGCGCAAGCCAGCCATCCGCCAGCCAGCCGCCCTTTCCCCGCCTGGCCCGGATAACCCCCAATGTCGTCGCCGTCGCTTCGTGTCGCCCTCGCTCTCGGAACCTCGCTCTTCGCCCTCGCGAGCGCCCAGGCTCAGCCGGTCGGCGCGCAGCCCGATGCGCCGAGCGCGGCGCGTGCCACCGCTCCCAGCGAGGAGGTGAGCCTCGACACCCTCTCCGTGACCGCGACGAAGACGGAGGGCGCCGCCATCGACGCGCTCGCCGGCACCAGCGTGGTCACAGCTGAGCAGATCAACCGCCTCCAGCCGAGCCGCCTCTCCGATGTCCTGCGCGATGTGCCCGGCGTGACCACGCAGGAGAATCAGAACGATCCGGCCCAGGCCATCAACATCCGCGGTCTCCAGGATTTCGGCCGCGTCAACGTGCTGGTCGACGGCGCCCGCCAGGATTTCCAGACCTCGGGCCACAGCGCCAACGGGGTGTTCTACCTCGATCCCGAACTCGTCGGCGGCATCGACGTCACCCGCGGGCCCACCGCGACGATCTACGGCTCGGGTGCCATCGGCGGCGTCGTCGCCTTCCGCACCCGCTCCATCGACGACATCCTCGCCCCCGACGAGCGGGCGGGCGTGGTGCAGAAGCAGGGCTTCGGCACCAACGGCCAGCGCTTCCTCAACTCCACCGCCATGGGCGCGCGCATCGGCACGGCGGCGGACGTGTTCGGGCAGTTCGTGTTCCGCAACAACGGCGCCTACCGCGACGGGCTCGGCACCCTGATCCGCGATACGGGCAACGAGCTGACCTCGGGACTCGCCAAGTTCAATCTCCGCCCCGCCGACGGCCACGAGATCTCCGGTACGGCCCTGCTGCAGCGCTTCGATTTCACCAATGCCGGCACGAGCAACACGGGCGCCCGCTTCGCCAACGCGGTTCAGGCCGACACCTACACCCTCGGCTACCGCTTCGCCCGGCCCGACGTGCCGCTCGTCGATCTCAGCATCCGCGGCTACTATACCACGACCCACAACGACCTGACCTTCCTTCAGGATTCGCCGAGCGGCGTCTACGGCACGCTCGGCGCCCGGGCCGGCAACCGGATCACCTACGATCTCGAGACCGCCGGCTTCGATGTTCACAACACTGCCCGCTTCGACACCTGGGCACTGTCCCACGCGCTGACCATCGGCGGCGACTTCGTCAGCAATCGCGTGCAGACCACCGACAATGCCGGCGGCTTCGGTGCCGCCTTCACGCCCTCGGGCGAGCGCAGCCTCGGCGGCGCCTTCGTGCAGGACGAGATCCGCTACAGTTCCTGGCTGCGGGTGATCGGGGCGCTGCGCTACGACCATTACGACCTCTCGGGGGGCGGCTTCCGCTCCAGCGGCGACCGGCTCTCGCCGAAGATCACGGTCGGCGTCTCGCCGCTCCCCGGCTTCGAGCTCTACGGCACCTATGCCGAGGGTTACCGCGCGCCCTCGATCACCGAGACGCTGGTGCAGGGCATCCACCCCTTCCCGGCCTTCGGCATCCGGCCGAACCCGACTCTGCGCCCGGAAACCGCCCACAACATCGAGGGCGGCGTCAATCTGAAGTACAACGACGTGCTCCTAGCCGGCGACGTGTTCCGGGCCAAGCTCAACGTCTTCCACAACACGGTGGACGACTTCATCGGCATCCAGTCTGTCGGGCCGACCTACTTCGTGCCCGCGCTCGCCGGCATTCCGGCCTCGATCTGCGCCCGCATTCCCGGCCGCTTTCCCTGCGTGATCCCGGTGCGCGACTTCCAGTATCTCAACATCGCCCAGGCCGAGTTGCAGGGTGTGGAACTGGAGGGCGCCTACGATTGGGGCGGCGGCTTCGTCACGCTGGCCGCCACGCATACGGACGGGCGCGACCGGGCGACGGGCGAAACGCTCGTCACCGTTCCGCCGAATCGCCTCAGCACCACGCTGGGCCTGCGCTTCCTCGACGGCAACCTCACGGTGGCGAGCCGCCTCACCTTCGTGGAGGCGCGCACCGATCTGCCGGCCGGCACCACCATCCTCGCCACCAAGGCCTACGGCCTCGTCGACTTCTTCGCGTCCTACATCGTCAACGACCGCGTGCGGGCGGACTTCGTCCTGCAGAACGCCTTCGACAAGCGCCACACGCAGTACCTCAACGCCCTGCCGAACCCAGGTCTCACCGCCAAGGCCGCGATCAGCATCAAGTTCGCGACGCAGTGAGACGCGGCCGAAATCCACCGCGCTCGCCACGCGAGCCGGCGCCGTTCGCCATCGCTCTCAATGCCGAGGACCCTTGCCGACGCCGTCTTCTGTCCCCCCCGCAATCCCCGCCTCGGCACGAGTCCAGGGCGCGGTCTCCATCGGCTGGGCGGGCGCGTGGATCATCCGCATCGGGGACCTTGTTCTGGTCATTCGGCCGGGAGGGCGGGCGTCCTCGAAGCGGATGAGTGGGCAGCCCGTCTTGCGATCCGCCCAACGCGGGGAGAGGACGCCGTAGCGCAGCCGGGAGCCGCGTCCGAACAGGCCGCAGCGGGCGGCTCTGTCGGCCGAGGCCTGCCGTCGCGGCGGTGCGGGCCGGGGCGTCATACGATTTCCGGTTGATCGCTTCGGTCTCTTCCGTCGTCCTTGCGAGGCGAAGCCGTAAGCAATCGAGGGCGCCGCACTGTCCGGAGGGGTCGCGCTCTGGGTCGCTTCGGCTCCGCCTTGCGATGACGCAGCGGGGAAGGCCGAGGCGATCAACCGGAGACGAAATCACGGATCGCGCGTGAGGCGGATCGCCTGGATCGCGTCGCTTGCCGGATTGCGGCTGAAGTCCATCGGAGGCCAGCCCTCGATCTCGATCCGAAGACGGCGCAGGGCGGCGAGAAAGCGCGACTTCGTCAGATCCCGCCCGGTTTCGACCAGGGCCCTGGCGAGGATCGATACGATCAATTCGGCAAGCTTCGCTGGATCGGCCCGGTCCGCGGCCGCATGCAGGGCGACGACCTCGGCGCCACGCTTCAGCAGTTCGGCCACGGCGTTCGGCGCTTGGCGGGCGAGCGCGGCGGTCAGCACCACACGTCGGCTCGCCAACGGCAGCCCGGAGGCGGCGAGAGCCGTGAGGGAGCGCTCCCCTCCCGTCACGACGATGACGCGTTCGGACTCGGACAGCGTGGGCGGGGGACGCTCGCGAACCTCGACGCCTCCCGCACGAACGAGATCGGCGAGCCGAACCTGCAATTCCGATGCACCGGGAGCGATCCGCACGGCGTCGAGTCCGGCGGGGACCTCCGTCCGCGCCGTGATCAGGGGCATGCCCCTCTGCGCGAGGGCTCGGAGATCGATGCTTGCCTCGCCGCGCCCCGCGGCGACGACGAGGAAGGCGTCGGGTGGGGACCGGTGCGTCGCATCGGGGGGGAGCGTCACGAAGTGCAGCCCGCGGCCATGGACGGCACGCGGTCCAGCCGCCTCCCACCGGCGTTCGAGAGCCCGCCGCAGGGCATCGGCCTCGCCGCCGCCCGCGGCCGACACCGCGATCACGACGCGCTCGCCCGTCACCCCTGCGCGATCCTCCTGCGCGACGGTGCCGAGAAAGTGCAGGATCGCCTCCGCCTCGTTCGCGGACAGGGCGAAGCGCGGCATGGCCGGCGCCAGATGCCGCCCGTCCGGTGTCACGCCCTCGCTCAAGGTCCGCAGCAGCGCGGGCGCGTCGTAGGTCCCGGCGGCCAGCAGGGCCGCACGGTCGATGGCCGGGACGGGGATGCGGCCCTCTCGGCCGCCCTCGGCGAAGCGGCCGTGGCAGCCCGCACAGGTCAGTCCCCGACTCTCCATCCGGCCGATCCGGGCTCTGGGCGCGTCGGGTCCGAGACCGTGATAGAGCGCGCGGCCGTCCTGCGCGGCGACGGGGGCGCAAGCGAGGAGCAGGATCGGGAGAACCCACCCGAAGCCTCGCTCCGAGACGCGGTTACCCCCTCCCGGGACGAGGCGGCGCGTCATCGGGAATCGGCCGCATCGTCCGGGATGCGATCGTCCAGACGTTGCGGCCGGCATCAGCGCAGATCGCCCGCGAGGGCGGCCAGCTCCTCGGCCCCGGCAAGCCCCGACAGCGTCCGGATGCCGGCGCCGCCGCGGCCGATGAGCAGGAAGGCGAGGTCGTGGTCCTGGCGGCTGCCACCCTCGACCCCGAGACCGTCCAGGACGGCCCAGACATCGTCCGGCCGTCCGGTGAGGAAGGTACGGTCCGGATGCAGGAATTCCGCCCGCTCCCGGCGAAGCTGCTCCGGCGTGTCGGTGAGCGGGTCGAGCGTGAGGGTGATCAGGCGCACGCCGCCGGGATTGCGTCGCTTCAGCCGCTCGGCGACGTCGTCCATCACGACATCGGCCGCCGGGCAGAACGCGGTGCACCCGGTGAAGGTGAAGGACACGAGAACCGGGCCGCGCGCGAGGATCTCGCTGACGAAGCGCCGCGGGACGCCGTTCGTGTCGACGAGCGACCGGTCGGAGAGACGGACAGCGCGCTGCGTCGTCGCCGTTCGCGTCTCCTGCGCGTCCACCGTGACGCCGCCGCCGCTCAGCAGCAGCGCCGCGACGATCCCCCGGCGGATCGGGTTCACGGCGACACCGTCACGACCGAGGGGGCGACGGGCTCCTCGCTCCGGAGAGAGATCGCGTAGTGTCCGGCCTGCCGGAAGATCAGCTCGGCGCTGAGTTCCGAACGCGCCGACAGGGTTCCGACGACGAGCCGGGATGGCCCGTAATCCAGGTCCTGAACCAGCAGCTCGACGGGGCCCGTCGCGAGCCGGTCGGGCCGGTTGTCGATCGCGAACGTCAGCCGGCCGGGTTCCCCGGCGCGGACGGCACCGCTCACGAGCCGGAGGGCCGCCGGCCTGTCGCTGGCCGGCTCGGCTCCCTCCACCGTGAAGGCGGCGCAGGCGCTCACGCCGCCGGGCCCGGTCGTCGTGACGACCTCCCAAATCCCCCCGGAGGGAAGCCGGACGGGGGCCGAGAAACGTCCGGTCGAGAGAGGCTCGAAGCGTTGCTCGAACAGGGCGATCCGGCGGGGTCGGTCGCCGCGGATCGTCAGGACGGCCGTCGGCTGGTCCGTGAGGCCGCCCCCGGCCGGGATCGTCACGGCCAGATCGGAGCCGGGCCGCACGCTCAGCGCGCTGGCGCTGCGGTCCGACCCGACGAGACGACCGCCGCCGGTCTCGTCCTTGTCTCCGGCCGGTATCCGTACCATCCGCGAGACCGGCTCCCGTCCCGTTTGGGTCGGCGTGAGGTCGATCACGGTCGCCCGCGGTACGGCGCCGTGCGTCAGAACGAGAGCGGACCCGGCGGAGACGACCTCATCGACCGGGTCGGTCAGCGCCATGGCCGGAAAGGCGTGAAGTCGTGCCAGATCGAGGACGACGGCCGCGCGCGCCGCGTGGGACCACGCCAGCGCGAAGCGGCCGTCGTCCTTGACGAACACGCCTTCCGGCTCGAACGCGAGGGGAAGCGTCCGCGTCCGGCCCGGATCGTCGAGCCAGCGCACCCGTGCCGCGGCCCCCGGGCCGGCCTCGGCGAGCACCCCGCCGCCCGCCGCGACCGTGCCGGCCAGCGCTCCCGGCGGCAAACGTGCCGGCTCCCGACCGGCCTCGAGCAGTAGCGCGGAGCCGTCCGAGGCCGTCGCGACCGCCCGGCCGCGGCCCGCCGCCCGGAGCACCGCGGGGCCGGGTCCGATCTCGTGGACCCGACGGCGAACGCCCGAGGCCGCGAGCTGGACCAGCCGCGGCGCATCGGGGCGGTCGAGAACGAGGATGTCGTCTCCGAGCGGGACCAGCGCCGTCGGGCGATCGAGGTCCCCGGCGAACGGCCGCGTGCCTCCCCAGGGAAGGCGGACGGCGAGGACGTCGCCTGTGCGGGGGCGGCTGACGAGCGCCGAGGCCGCGGCCTCGTGGAGCAGGAGCGACGAGACCGGCTCCCCGAGCGGGGTCACGCTGAGGAGGTTGGCGGATTTCAGGTTGTGACGCGGGTCGATGACGCTCAGGCGCTCGCTGCCATCCCGGTCGCGCCCCAACGCCAGCACGAAGCTGCGTTCGAGCAGGATGTCGTCCTGCGAGATCGCCCCGGTCGCCCGCGCGGCCCAGGCCGCGTTGGCGCAGCTCGGCTGGGCCTCCGAGCGCAGGCGGCGCAGCCAAGCGCGCGGCGGGTCCACCGCCACGGCGCGGCCCGTCGAGGGGTCGGAATAGGCAAGCGTGAGCGTCAGATCGTCGCCTGCCCTGAGGCCGCGCCCGGCCTCCTCCCGGGCCGCGAGCGTGATCGTCACCCGCTGGCCCGGTCCGACGGCGAGTCTGGGAGGCTGCTCCTGCGCGTCCGAATCCGGCGCGAGCGCGAGGGCGAGGACGACGGCTAGCAGGCTGCGGCGGGCGAACACGCGCCTCGTCCTAAGGAGCGGACGCGTCGGGACGGCACGTCTCGGGCGCGTCGCCGACCCTGAGCTGGCCCCAGGCGCCGCCCGCGAACAGGGGCTGCGGTCCGTCCCGCCACAGGTAGCAGCCCGCCGCAGCGGGGGCCCTCGCCCAGGCCGTCAGCGCCTTGCCCGGCCCGATCAGCGCCGAGTGGCCGGACCCGAAGCCCGGGAACAGGTCGTCGTAGCCGGAAAAGAGGGGCACGAAGGCCCGTTGCCGGGCGCGCCCCGCCGGATGGGTAATCCGGATCGCAAGCTCCTGTCCGGGCGCCGACGTGAGAGCCGGGGTGGCGGGGCGCGCGACGAAGAAGTCCGGCGGGAACAGAACGGTGTTCAGGTCGTCCCCGTCCCGGGGGTAGGACCGCAACCCGAATTGACCCGGAACGCTGCCCCCGAGGACGAGGCGGTGGAAGAAGGGCTCGGAGCGGTAGCTCACGCCCTTCTCGCCCAGATCGTAGGAATCGTCGCAGACGGTGCAGTCCGGCAGCGGCCTGCCGGGAGACCCGCGGTCGCTCACCGCCGGGCGCAGCTGTCCGCGCAGATTGAGCCCGTCCTGCCAGACGAGGACCTGCTCCCGGATGTCGGCGCCGGGGATCGTTCCGGCCTGCGCGTCGTCGGCGCAGGATGCCGGCGGCGTTTGACCGTCGCTCCGCGCGAGGTCGAGGCAGGGCAGGCCGATGTCGAGGGCGGCGGCATGCTGGGCGGAGCCCCGGTCGCTGCGCAGCTCGGACCCTTCCGGCTCGACCACGACGGTGCCGAGGAGGCCGTGGGCGCCGTGCGAGACGATGTCGCCGACCGAGCGGATCGGCAGGGCGCCGAAGGCATAGGGGATCTTGCGGACGATCCGGTCGGCCAGCGCCGGGTCGGCGAAGCGTTCGACGAGGCGCGCCTGCACGAGGTCGCGCCCATCCTTCAGGATCCCGGCGGCCCGGGAATCGTCCGTATCCGGATCGCCGACCATGCAGAAGTGACGCCCGAGAACGACGATCTGGACATCGGGGCTGCACGCGACCTCGCCGAGGGGCACGAGGCTGCGCGCCCCGAAACGGGCGCCGATGGCCTGCGCCGGATCCCGTGTTTGCGAAGCCGGGGCCGGCGCGGTGATCTTCTTGAACTCGCTCTTGGCCTCCGAAGCGAGCTCGTCCTCGTCGGTCCAGATGAAGCCCGCATAGTACTCCGTCGAGGTCCGCGGCGCCGGCCCGGACAAGGGTGCGGCGGCAAGGGCCACGACGTCGTTCACGCCGACCGGCAGGGTGCCCGCCGGTTTGCCCTGGGGAGCCGGCAGGGGGATCGAGAGCGCGAGCCGGGCGGAGGGGGCGATGTCGGGCCGGCTGCCGCCGCTCTCTCCCCATTCGTCGAAGGGCTTGCTCTGCCCGAACTGACGTCCGTCGCAATCGACGTTCAGGGGCACGATCTTCGGCATCGGCGCGTCGCCGAACCGGTCGCCCGATTTCCGTCCGGTGCAGGCGCGGCTTTCGGGCGGCAGCGCATTGAACAGGGTCAGGTCGAGACAATCGCCCGCCCGGATGCGGATCACGAGGGGGGCGACGGCGTCTGCACCAAGAGCCTCCTTGGCCGCCGCGATCAGGCGCGCGCGATCGACGTTCGGGGGCGGATCGGCGATCGGCACGAGAAGCAGGCCGTCCGGATCGAACAGGCGCTCGCCGTAGCGCAGCCCGGCGCGGCCGTCCGCCTCGTTCGGCAGGACGGCGTCGGCCCGGACCGCCACCACGCTCGCCCGCGCGTTGGGCCGGCAGGAGAGGCGCTCGCCGGGTGCGACCGGGCGGAACGAGAGCGGGCCCGCTGCTCCGGCCTTCGGCGTCGGGGACCGAAGCGTATCTTCGTCATCCCTCTGGCCGTTGAGGGATCGGCGCAGCACGCGCAGGGGCGTGAGCCGCGCAGCGATCGGGGCGAGCGTCGAACGCAGGCAGGCGTCGAACTCCGCCGATGTCGGCGCGCGCCAGAGGCAGCGGGAGAGGTCGGGGGAATCGGGGCTCTCGTAGCTGCGCACGAGACCCCACGCTCCGTTCCAGACCGCGTCCGTCGAACCGAAATGGTAGAGCCGGTCCAGCGCAGGGCGGCCCGAGGGATCGGGCGCCGGAGCCGCCGCCGGGCGCGGGCTTCCGGCCGTGAGGAAAGGTCTGATCTCCGCGCGGAAGGCGGAGAACAGGCCGCCGATTTCGAAATGTTCGGAGATGCCGATCTCCTGGGCCGCGACGAAACCCATGGGGTTGTCGCATCCGGCCAGCAGCCGTTCGAAGCGCGGCCAGTTCGGCGCCGAGGTCGGGGTCTTGTTGGCCCAGGCGGGAAACGCGCGGGGGTCTCCCCATTTCGCGACCGGATGCGCGGCGCAGGCCGCCGCGCGCGAGGCGGCGGGGTCGCCCTCGGGACCCATCGGACGCTCGGTTGGGAAGGGTTGGTCGATGTTGCGCCGGCCCGTGCGGGCCTCGACCATGAAGGTATGCTGCACCTCCTGCGCGCCCTGGATGATCCGGGCGACGATCCGATCACCGGTGAGTCCTTCCAGGATCGGCGTGCAGGGATCGCCGTGGACATCCGACTTGAACAGGTCGGCGAGGTCCCCGCCGCGTCCGGGTTCGGTCGAGCGCTGACGGTCGATGCTGTCGGCCCGCTCGCTCGCTTCAGGCAAGGACGCCATCGCGCCGGCGGTGCGGCACGGGTTGGACAGGAAGGCCGGCTGCGCCGAGCCGGCCTTCGTGCCGATCCGCAGCGGGACGGGCTCATTGCGGTAGTTCACGAGATAGGGATCGTGGTGCTTCTGAGAGATCGCCTCGGGGCGCGGCGGCGGCGCCACGGGCCGTCCGTGTGCCGTGCGCAGGTCGTTGCGCCGCTGCGCGAGCGCGCCGCGCTCCCCGGCATTCAGCGCGATACCCTGATCGCTCAGGAAGCGGGCAGGGGGGCTCTCGCCCGCCTCGTCCTCGGCATGGCCGGCAGCCGGGTTCTCCGCCTCGCGGATCAGTTGGTCGATCCCGCCCGAGGCGGACTCCGCGCGATCGTCGCGGCGCCCGTCGTAGAGGAGCGCGAAATCGGCGATCGCGATGGCGTATTCGCGCGCGTCGAGATGCAAGGGATCGCCCGACGCTCCGTCGCCGAGCCGATCGGGTCCGGTGTCGAGCACGTTCGCCCGTGCGCCGACGAGATGGCGCGAGGGGTCGAGGGCGAGCGTCGGCAGGGAGGGGTGAGCCTTGGCGGCCGGGCCGAGCACGCAGAGCTTGCCGTCGCCCGTCGCGGAGCGCGGCTCGGCCATCGCGCAGACCGCGTGGCTCGCCGGCTCGATCAGCAGCGCCGAGTAGAAGCCGTGCTGCTGGATGTTCGAGGGGCCGAAATGGTCGTGGGTGAAGACCGTCCGCATCGTCCGGTCGGCCACGCCCCGCCGGCCCGCCTCGCCCGTATCGGACAGGATCGGGTCGGCGAACCAGCGCTGCACGGTCGTCTGGAAATACTTGATGTTGTCGGCTTCGAGCCGCTGCAGCCGCCGCAGGTCCGCCTTGAACGCCGCGCCGCACTCGGTCGGAGACCGGCTGGCGATCGGCTCGAAGCGCTCCGCCGCTTCGCCCGGCCGGCGCGTCACGGATCCGGCGTTCGTCGCCTTGCAGATGCGCTCCAGCACCTCGTCCGGGGCGAAGGTGCCGTCCTCGTAGTTGAAGCCGTTGCCGCTGCCGTCCGAGGACGTGACGTCGAATTTGACCAAGTGGATGTGCTGGCCGATCGTGTCGGTCGGCACCTTCATCTGGAAGTCGTCGAGCTCGAGATCCTTCGGCGTCTCGTTGGTGTGGCGAACCTCCAGGCACTCGCCCGAGAAGGCCCGGAAGTAGAACGGCTCCGCGTCGGAGCGAATTTTGTTCTTGGTGGCGTGCGCCTCCGCCGAGAGGACGTTGGTGCGTCCCTGCGGGTCGTGCCAGCCGGCACGGTTGACGACGAGCGTCAGGGGGACGGCGGAGACGTGGAAGCGGCGGAAGCCGAGCAGACCCGGGTCGGGTACGAGGGGCGCATCCGGCTTGAAGGGGTTCTGCATCGACGCGAACGGGACCGGCTCGCCCTGCCACTCGCCCAGACGCGCGTCGTAGCGGCGATGCTTCGGCCCGCCCGCCTGCCCGAACAGGAGCGGCGCACCGCAGGGATCGGCGAACGGAGCGCCGTTCGCACCGTTCGCGCCGTTGACCGCGAACCAGCCGCCCTGCTGCAGTTGGGCCTCGCCGGAGAGCTGGTCGATCGGGATGCGCGGCATCGGGTAGGCGCCGCGCGCCGGATCGAGGCGGGTCTTGGGGTCCGCCGGCAGGGGCTCGCTTCCCGAGGGGAACACCTTGGCCGGCTCGGGGATGGGCGCCTCGGGCAGCAGATCGGCGCCGTTGGCCGCCATGACCGCGACGCCGCTGCCATGGGCGTGGAAGCGCATCGCGTTGCGTTCGAGGGCGGTGCCCTCCTGGGGCAGCAGCTCGATGTCGAGATGCTCGAAATCCGATGTCATGTCGCCGCGGGCCAGCATCCGGGCGAGCAGGCCGCCGGCCTCGAGCGTCTTGTCGCGCAGGGGGGCCGGAATGTCGGCGAGCACGCGGGGCACCGCCACGCCGCCGGTGACGACGTGGCGCGGCAGGCCGCCGTCGAGATGCTTGCGGCCCGCGAGCGCCGCGATATGGCGGGGCTCGATGCCTGCGGCCGGATCGACCTCCGCACGCGCCATGTCGAGGGGCGGCTGCGGCGAGCGGTGGCCCGGCCGGCCGGCGATGTAGAACGGGTAGCCGGGGACGGCGTCCGTGCTGACGTCCTTGTTCGGCTCGGGCGCCGCGGCGGCGGCCGTATAGGTCGGCAGCGGGGGCAGGCCGTGCCCCGGCAGCGGCACCAGACCCGGCACCGGCGTGCCCAGGGCGCGGCGCCCGCCCGGCCCGGGGGCGACCCACTCGCCGGCCGGTCCGACGCTCCCGGCCCGCACCACGCCCTTGCGCGGGTTCGGTGCCACCGACAGGCCCGGCCGATCCTGCCCATCGGGCAGGAGCCGCGAGCCGTCCTCAAGGACGTCGTGGACGCGCCAGAGGGCCCACATCCCTTGCGCGAAATGCGGGTAGAGGTGGCAGTGGAAGATGGCGTCGCCGGGCGTGCGGTTCCGGTTCCCCGTGCCGAGCGCGTCCCACCAGCCGCCGGGCGCCTCCGCCCCGCCGCGCTTGGCGGCGAAGCGCTCCAGACCGCCGTGGTAGATCCGGTAGGTGAAGCCCTGCTGAGGCCCGATCGTCTGACTGTCGAGATAGGCGCCGCGCCCGGCATCGTTGCCCGCGAACCACTGATGGCTGTGCAGGTGGAAGACGTGGGTCTCCTTGCCGACGTGGAAGTTCCGGAAGACGACCTTGTCGTTGAGATAGGAGTGGTGGACGTTCGACGGATCGTCGGGAAAGGCTTCGAGCAGCGCCGGGTCGCCGTTGGCCCAGCTCTCGAGGAAGAACTCCTCGTAGAGGCATTCCGGGCAGTTCGCGGCCGGCCCGATCCCGAGGCGGTTGGCGAGCACCGCCGAGCCCACGCCGCTCGCGCCGTAGTTGATCGCGAAGCCGTCGCGGATGCCGGAGAGCTGGCCGAAGCGGGCGAGCTGCTTGAAGGCGTCGGCGTAGTAGGTCTTGAGTTCGTCGTGGAAGACGACGCTGAACTCGCGAAACGGCGCGCGCGCCTCGTGCCGCTCGCGCCATAGCCGGCGCGCCGTTTCATCCGAGGTCGGGTCGATCGGCGCGGGCGGGTCGTCCTGCCCCGGGACGACGACCGCGTTGAGGTCGCCGTTTACGATCTCGACGACCTCGCCGCCCGGGCAGGGCCGCGTCATCTCGATCACGGGCACGGTGGCGCCCGCCGCCTGGCAACCGGCGCGGTCGGGATCGCCGGCGGCCGGGTCCGGCACCGCGGCGGCGAAGGCGACGCTGTCGCCGCGCGCGTGCGGGTTCGCGCCCGCCTTCCGGGCCCAGACCGCGTCGAAGGCGGCGGCCGTCACCTGACTGCGGAAGTAGCGGCTGCCCTTGGCCTCGACGATCACCGCGCCGAACAGCCCGTGCGTGTTCGAGCCGCCCTCTCCCTCGCCGCCCGCGGGCGCGGCGAGGCTGGAGAACAGGTGGGTTCCCTCCCGCTCCGTCTTCCAGCGGCAGACGATCGGGCCGGCACCGGGCGCGATCGCTCCGAGGCCGTTGCAGGCGGGGTCGATCCTGCCGTCCACGGGGGCCGGTTCCAGCCCCGGGATCACGAGGGACAGGCCGCGTGTGCGCGGCCAGTCCGCGCCCGGGGCGTTCGCCGCCTCGCCGCCCTGCGCGGCTTCGGCCTCCGCCTCGCGGCATTGCGAGGGTTGGAACGGCGGCACGAGGGGCGTGTCGAAGCTATGCAGGATGTCGGCGCGCACCGGCGCCTGCGCGGCGGCGCTGCGCTCCATCTCGCAGAAACCGGGGCCACGCTGCTGCGGAGCGTCGGCGTAGGCGCCGCTGATGCCGGGCTGGTCGGGGCGCAGCAGGTTGCCGATCCGCAACTCCAAGACATCGCCGGCATTCACGCGCAGGATCAGCGGGCGCGGCCGCTTGCAGTCGCGCAGCCGAACCCGGCCGGGGACCAGCGCCCCCTTGCCCGCCTCCGTGCCGAGCGCCTCGCCGCAGCGATCCGCGTCCGGCCGCACGGCCGATGCCGCGTCGTCCTCGAGCGCGGAGACGTCGCGCCTCAGCGCGAAGACCATGCCGAAGGGATTGAACGAGCCGAAGCGGTTGTAGACGAGCAACTGGTCCAGCGCGACGATGTCGGCGCGCACGGTGCGGGTCGGCTGGGCGGCGGCGCTCGCGGTCAGGACGATCGCGGCGAGCGCTGCCGTTACGCATCGGGCCCAACCGGGCCGGATGAAAACCGATTCGAGAATTCCCGGCTGGCCAACCCTCGACATGGGATCACCCGTCGACAGATCGAAGACCAGTTGATGGTAATCCCAAATCGGCGCAACTTGCAATCGGGCTTCGAACTCCACAGTTCCGCCCAAATCTTCGCGGACTTGCCTGGGGTTCGGTGCAATGTCTGGAATCGAGGCAGGACTCTACGAATTCGTCGACCGGCAGACGGGGCAGGAGATTCGCCTTCGTCTGCAGAGAGCAGCCTCGGGCTCCGTCGTGGCGGTGAGTGCGGATCTCGGCGGCGCTCCGGCCGGAATCGCCTCGTTCGTCAGCCGGAGCGACATCGTGGAGTCGGGGTCCGACATCGCCTTCGACGCGATGCTCTACCCGGCGTCCGGGCCCGCCGCCCCGGTCCGCGCGCGGATCGCGAGGGCGGGGGCGGATGCGATCACCCTCAGCGGCGATTTCGGCGCGGGACCGGTCCGCGCCGGTCTCGTCCGCATCGGCTCCGCGTTGAGGCGTCTGATCCTGGTCGTCGACGCGATCGACGGCTTCGATGTCCCGGACGACACTCTGCTGGGCGGGTCGGGCGGAACCGACGTGGCGTCCTGTCTGGCCAAGGCGTCGATCGCCGTCTCCCCGGTCCCGCGCCTGACCGTCCGGCCCGATCCCTATGGCCGGACGGTCCATACGCCGGCCGAGTTGCACGAGCTGATGACGCGATGGGGCAAGCCTCCGGCGCGCGCCGCCGATCCCTGGTGGCTCAACGTCCTGATGGGCGGGCGCTTCGACGGGCGCGGCTACGGCGACGTCAGCGGTGTCCTGTACGACGTGAGCACGGACGAGGACGCTTTTCCCCGCCAGGGCGTCGCGGTCTTCCTCGCCTCCAAGGGGATCGCGGAGCACGCCCCGGGCAGCGAGGACTGGAAGCGCGAGGTTCTCTTCACCCTCGTGCACGAGATCGGACACGGCTTGAACCTGCCCCATGCCTTCGACGAGGGGCGCGACACCGCGCTGACCTGGATGAACTATCCGAGCCGCCTCGGCCCGGACGTGTTCTGGAAGGGATTCGATCACAGCTTCGACGAGCGCGAGCGGCACTTTCTCTGCCACGCTCCGCATGCCGATATCGCTCCCGGGTCCTGCGCCTACGCCACGCGACGAAGCGATCTCCTGAGCGGCGGAAGGGTCGGCGACGCCGCCTTTCGCCACGTTCCGGGACCGGAGGACGGGGACGAGCGAGCCCGGCCGCGCCTGGAGGTCGGCCCGCTGAAGCCGCACTACGTCTTCGGTGAACCGGTCTTCCTGAAAGTGGCGCTCGTGAACGAGGGAACGACTTCGCTGCGCTACGCCAAGGCGTTCGACCCGAGCGACGGCCTCCTCACCGTCACGATCGTGAAGCCGCACGGTGAGGTTCGGATCGTCCGCTCCCCGTTCGCCCTCTGCCAGGATCACCGGCTGCGCCGGCTGGGCCCCGGACAGCGGGTCGCGTTCGACGGGATCTTCGTCGCGTTCGACGCGGACGGCGCGATCTTCGACGAGCCGGGCCGCTACACGCTCTCGGCCCGCTATGCCGGAGTGCCCGGGCACGTTCTCACGGCGCCCGAGACGCGGCTGCGCGTCCTCCACCCGACGCGCGACGAAGAGCGCGTGGCCATCCTCGTCTGGGACAAGCCGCTCCTGATGCGCGCGATCGGGCTGCGCCAACCGCTCATCGCGCGGGACGATTGGGAGACTTATCGGGAGGCGGTGACGCATCGTCTGCCGATCGACCCCGGCAACACAACCCCCGCCTTTCTCGCCTACACGGCCGCGCTCGGTTGGATGAAGCCGCACAAGCCGGCCTGCGCTGCGCGAGGCTACGAGGCCGACCTGACCAAGGCGAGGGCGCATCTCCGGCACGTTCATGCGGCGCATCTGCCGTCGGGGGTCGTGCGCAAGAAGCGACGGATCGCGCGGGAACTCCGCCGAGACTGAGACCGGACGGTCGCGAACTCGCCCCCCACGGTCGCCGGTGACCGCGTCGAGATCGGGATCGAGGGCCGCGAGTGCGGCGCCCGAGAGGAGAGCAAGGCCGCTGCGAGCGAGGCCAACCTCATCGCCCGTTCCCACGGGGCCGGCCGAGGATGCGCAGAAGCGTGGCGTCCCGGTCGATCCAGTGGCGCTTCAGAGCGACCGCGACATGGAGCGCAAGGGCCGCTGTCAGGGCGAACGCCAGCCCATCGTGGAGGTTCACGCATCCGCCACGCCACGCCACGCGGGCGAGGGGCGCGGCGAAGACCGCGACGCCCAAGGATTTGCGGCCTTGGACGAGCGCCGCCCTGCCCGGCCCGCCCGGTATCGTCCGGAGCCGGAAGCCGTAGACGACGAGGTCGGGCACTTCGGCGCCGGCGACCCGGTGCAGCCCGAGCGACAGACGAGCGATGACCGGACGAAAGGGAGCTGCGCGCAGCGGCCGTGCCGCTATGTATATTTTCTTACTGTTTGCTGCCGTATCATCCAGCCTCGATTGCCGAAACATCCCGGATTTTTCAGGCAATTTTGCAAGTTAAACCGCTGATTTATCGCGGTAAGGTGCCAAAACCTCCCGCCCCTTGACGGACGATTGAGCTTTTGCGCTTATGGCAGAAACGCGCCACGCCGGCCCACGATTTCATTCATTTGTAAGGAATATAAGCATAAATCGCGCGATCCGGGGTTGCTCTCGTTTTCGTCACCCTACGGCCGTCTGGGCTGGGATCGGCCGTGAAAACGAAAAAACGGCGAGGTCAGTAGACCCCGCCGTAACAGTAATGGGTTCCTTCGAGAGCGGTACTTCCTGAAGACTTTCCCATTTAGTCGCAGAAAAAGCATAGTGAGGACCGGAGTGGGATGTCAACGATGAAAAGGGAATGAGTTTATCCGGGTTTCATATAATAATATTATGGTTTTGTGGTACGATTTCCTGGGTAGATTGCTCTGCCTAGGTAAAAACCATGCCTTATTGCGACGCAGTATGAATGACTATTGTGTCGCACTTACGTTTTTCTTATTGCATTCGTCTTATAATGCATTAAAGCCTTGTGATGGCCGCGATGGGTTGCCTCCTTTCCAGGAGAGCACGCCTCCAGGACGGCTGACGGCCCATCTGTTCTGGCAGAAGCTGTCCCCGGGAAGAGACCGGTCATAACGGTCAACGTAATGCACGGAACTTCGCGCCGTCGGCACGTTCCTGTCGGTCGGTTTGGGTTCCAAGCGGAGGAATTCATGAGAGCGGCACATCTTCTCGCCCTCGGTGCGGGTCTCGCTGCTGCGAGCCCGGCCCTGGCCAACGAAAGCGTCCTGAAGGGCATCGCCAACCCGGCGGAGCAGGTGCTTCAGACGGTCGACTACGCCAACACCCGCTATTCCAAGCTCGACCAGATCAACGCCAACAACGTCAAGAACCTCCAGGTCGCCTGGACCTTCTCGACCGGCGTGCTGCGCGGCCACGAGGGCTCCCCGCTCGTCGTCGGCAACGTCATGTACGTTCACACCCCCTTCCCGAACATCGTCTACGCGCTCGATCTCGACCAGGGCGCCCGGATCATCTGGAAGTACGAGCCCAAGCAGGATCCGTCCGTGATCCCGGTGATGTGCTGTGACACGGTCAACCGCGGTCTGTCCTACGCCGACGGCACCATCCTCCTGCACCAGGCCGACACCACGCTCGTCTCGCTCGACGCCAAGTCCGGCAAGGTGAACTGGTCGGTCAAGAATGGCGACCCGTCCAAGGGTGAGACCAACACCGCGCACGTGCTGCCGGTGAAGGACAAGGTCATTGTCGGCATCTCCGGCGGCGAGTTCGGCGTGCAGTGCCACGTCACCGCCTACGACCTGAAGTCGGGCAAGAAGCTGTGGCGCGGCTACTCGGTCGGCCCGGACGATCAACTGCTGGTCGACCCGGAGAAGACGACCCACCTCGGCAAGCCGGTGGGCAAGGACTCCTCGCTGAAGACCTGGGAAGGCGATCAGTGGAAGACCGGCGGCGGCTGCACCTGGGGCTGGTTCTCCTACGATCCCAAGCTGAACCTGATGTATTACGGCTCGGGCAACCCCTCGACCTGGAACCCCAAGCAGCGTCCGGGCGACAACAAGTGGTCCATGACGATCTGGGGTCGTGACGTCGACACCGGCGTGGCCAAGTGGGTCTATCAGATGACCCCGCACGACGAGTGGGACTACGACGGCGTCAACGAGATGATCCTCACGGATCAGAAGTTCGACGGCAAGGACCGCCCGCTCCTGACCCACTTCGACCGCAACGGCTTCGGCTACACGCTCGATCGCGCCACCGGCGAGCTGCTCGTCGCCGAGAAGTTCGATCCGGTCGTGAACTGGGCCACCAAGGTCGACATGGACAAGGGTTCCAAGACCTACGGCCGTCCGCTGGTCGTGGCGAAGTACTCGACCGAGCAGAACGGCGAGGACGTGAACTCGAAGGGCATCTGCCCGGCGGCTCTGGGCACCAAGGACCAGCAGCCGGCGGCCTTCTCGCCCAAGACCAACCTGTTCTACGTGCCCACCAATCACGTCTGCATGGACTACGAGCCGTTCCGGGTGACCTACACCCCGGGCCAGCCCTATGTCGGCGCGACCCTGTCGATGTACCCGGCCCCCGGCTCGCACGGCGGCATGGGCAACTTCATCGCCTGGGACGGCGTGAAGGGTAAGATCATCTGGTCGAACCCCGAGCAGTTCTCGGCCTGGGGCGGCGCGCTGGCGACCGCCGGTGACGTGGTCTTCTACGGCACGCTCGAAGGTTACCTGAAGGCCCTCGACGCGAAGTCGGGTAAGGAACTGTACAAGTTCAAGACCCCGTCGGGCATCATCGGCAACGTGATGACCTACGAGCACAAGGGCAAGCAGTACGTGGGCGTCCTCTCGGGCGTCGGCGGCTGGGCGGGCATCGGCCTTGCGGCCGGCCTGACCGACCCGAACGCCGGCCTCGGCGCGGTGGGCGGCTACGCGGCTCTGTCGAGCTACACCAACCTCGGTGGCCAGCTGACCGTGTTCGCTCTGCCGAACAACTAAGACGGACCGCCCTCTTCGGGTGAACGATGCCGGCGTGGAAAACCACGCCGGCATTTTTTGTTTTTGGAGTCACGCCGATGCGCCGAATGATTCCAGCAACCCTCTGCCTCGTCGGTCTGATCTGGGTGATGCCGTGCACGACGTTGGCGGCTCAGAGTGATCAGGAGACCTTCGGCTGCAAATCGATGGCGAATACCACGCAGGTGCTCGCGCTGCGGCAGAGCACGGACCAAACCGACTCCGACACCCGTCTGCAAAGGCTGGTGCGAGCCGGCGAGTGCCGCATGTGGACCGCGACCGACGCGGTGACCGTCGAGGACGAGAGCGACGGACTTGTCTGCCTGGCGCCAAACGGCGTGCACCGGAGCTGCTACTGGTCTGCGCCCAGGTCTGGCCGGCTCGCGCGCTAATTCCGTCGGCTCGTCGGCATACGGCCACCGGAGGCGTCGAGCCTGGCCAGAACGCCGGCTTCGTCCTCGGGCGTGCGACGATCGAGGCGGCGTGCTCCCGCGGCGAACCTCGTCGTCTCCGATGGGTACGACCGCGGAATCTTTCCCTGCGCGTCCCTGAATCGCGAGGAGACGCTGCCCTCACTCATCGCGGCGACCCGCGACACGGATTCCGAGGGGCGCCGCGCCGCTCTCGGCGGGCTCGTCTTCTCGCGCCACGCCGCCGCGATCGAGGCCATCGCGGCGGCATTGTGCGATCCCGAATGGAGCGTGCGCGAGACCGCCGCCGAGACGCTCGGCCGGGCGGGCGCTTCGGGGAGCGCGGAGGTGCTGATCGCGGCGCTCTCCGACACCACGTGGCAGGTCCACCAGAAGGCCCTGCGCAGCCTCGGCCGCCCGAAAGCGCGCCGCCCCGTCGGTGCTCGCGGCGCTCTGCGACGAGATGGCGTCCCTGCGCAAGGAGGCGGCCGCCGCGCTCGGGGAGATCGCCGATCCGGCGGCGCGGGCCGGGCTGGAGGGGGTCGCCAGCGATCCCGACCCGGACGTGCGCAAGACGGCGCGCTGGGCCCTGGGGAGGCTGGCGACCTAGCGCTCCGCTCCCTCATCCCTGCACTCACCCCTCCGTCAGAACGATCTCCTGTAGCTGCCCGGGCCGCATCAGGCGGATATGCGCCCGGTCGACGGAGATGATGCCCTCGCGCTGGAAGCGCTTGAGCATCATCGTGACCCACTGGCGGGTCGAGCCGACGAGGGCGGCGAGTTCGTCGTGGGTGATGCGGCGGCGGATGATGATCGTGCCGTTCTCGGGCGTGCCGTAGAGGTCGCCGAGATTGAGCAGCAACTGTGCCAGCCGCTCGATCACCGAGCGCGTGCCGAGCATCTGCGCCATCGCGGTATAGCAGCGGCCCTTCGCCTCCAGGGCGGCGATGAGGCAGAGCGCGAAGCCCGGCATCTGGCGGATCAGCCCGCGAAGGGTCGCGCTCGACAGAACGGTCACCCGCACCGGCTCGATCGCCACGCCCGACCATTGGTGGCAGCCGCCGCCGTAGATGCTGGGGCCGCCAATGAAGTGACCCGGCGTCCAGTAGGCCAGCGTCACCTGCCGGCCCGAAGGGCCCGAATAGAACACGCGCACGCGCCCCTCCTCGATCAGGAAGATGCCCTCGTGCGGCGCCCCTTGCGTGAAGACGCTCTCGCCGGGCGTCAGGCTGAGCGTGCGGCCGGCGGCACGCACCCGGGCGAGTTCCGCCGGCGTGAGTCCGTCGAGGAAGCCTGCGCCGTCGTCGAGCCCCTCGACCGTCTCGCTCAAGAAGAGCGCGCTGGCGATCAGCGGCGCGGGGTGCCGGGATTCGGAAAGGGCGAGAGAGACCGACGACATGGAGACCTCGGGAGAACGGACGGGCTCGAGACCCAGAATTCGCGGAAACAGCTGCGATCCGTCTCCCGCTCCGATTATCGGTGCCGCGCGCTTGAGAGCAATTCCAAATCAGGATGTCGCTAGAACAAATTCTTCTCTCCACAAGCAATCAGCGAGAAGAGATTTCCTTTATTTCCAGAATAGCTGGGATCGGACACAAATCTCGGCCTCCCGATGAAATTAATTGCTCGCTGCAACGGCCATCCGGGCGGCACATCCGTGGCACCGCCGCACTCGTGAGCGGCTGACGCCTCTGCTTCACGGAGCCACCGGTGACACATCGCTTCTCGCTCACCCGCCGCCTCGCCACCCTGCTCCTGACGGCGACGGCGCTGGGCGCAGCGCCTGGCACGGCCGGGGCCGAGACCATCCGGGTCGCCGTCGGCACGCAGGACACCACGATCAACTGCGCCACCGGCGGCCTGCTGATCCGCGAGCTGAAGCTCCTCGAAAAGTTCCTGCCGCGGGACGGCAAGTACCGGGACGTGACCTACGATATCCAGTGGCGCAACTTCACCAGCGGCGCGCCGCTCACCAACGAGATGGTGGCAGGCAAGCTCGACCTCGGGGCGATGGCCGACTTCCCCGGCTCGCTCAACGGCTACGCCTTCGCCAAGGCCGGGCGCCGCTCCCTGTTCATCGCGGTGCTCTCGGGGAGCGTGCGCGGCAGCGGCAACGGCATCGTCGTGCCGAAGGAATCCCCGGTGCAGTCGTTGGCCGAGCTCAAGGGCAAGACGATCTCGGTGCCCTTCGCCTCGACGGCGCACGGACTGCTCTTGCGGGCCGTGAAGGCGCAAGGGTGGGAGCCGGGCCGCGACGTCACGATCATCACCCAGGCACCGGAGGTGGCGGGCGCGGCCCTTCTCGCCAACAAGATCGAGGCCCACGCGGATTTCGTGCCCTTCGCGGAACTGTTCCCCTGGCGCGGTTTCGCCCGCAAGATCTACGACGGCGCGCAGGCCGACGCTCCCACCTTTCACGGCGCGCTGGCCGATGGCGACTATGCGGAGAAACACCCTGAGATCGTCACCGCCTATCTGCGCGCCGCGATCGAGGCGGACCGGCTGATTGCCGCTGAGCCCGAGCATTACTCCGAACTGATCGAGCGGGTGACGGGGATCGAGGCGGAAGTCGCCTACCTGTTCCACGGTCCGCTCGGCCTTCAGACCCGGGACATCACGTGGAAGCCCGAGTACCGGCAGGCAGTGAAGACCTCCTTCGAGACGCTCAAGCTCCTGAAGAAGGCCGATTCCGACATCGATCTCGACCGCTTCGTCGAGGACCGCTTCATCCGTGCGGCCTCGGCCCAGGCCGGTCTCGACTACGCGGTGCGGCTCAAGGATTACGCGCCGCTGCCGCTCGCAGCCACCGACGCCGCCACCGGGCAGTCGATCACCGATCCCTCCCGCGTCGCGCAACTCTGGATCCGGGGCGAGGCGAAGGTTCGTCACTACGCCTCGCCCGAGGGGGCTCTCGCGGCGCTTGCCAAGCTCGAAAGTCAGGGGAGTGAAGCCCGCGCTTTCTACGCGCAGGACCGCGGCACCGGGATCAAGCTGTTCGCCAACCAAGCCTGGTTCGTGCGCGATACGAAGGGTGCCCTGAACGCCTTCCTGCTCAAGGGCGACGCGCAGGCCTATGCCGCGGCGCAGGGCGGCGACGTGATCGACTTCGCCGCCGCCCGCGCCGGTCAGGCCCGGCTCTCCGCGCGATGAGCCTGCCGATGGCCCCGACGACGAGCGCTTCGGCGATCGAGACGCCTTCCGCGCTCCGAGGGCCGCACCGGAGGGTGGTCCGGGCGAAGATCCTGGGCGCCGTCCCGAAACGGCTCCCGCTCGGGCGCTTGGCGCTGCGCGGGCTCGCTTTGGCTCTGAGCCTGCTCGCGTGGCACCTCGCGGCGAGCAGCCGCCTCGATCTCGGCCTCGTCACGTTCCGCAACGTGCCGACCCCGACCGCGGCCGCGCAGGCGGCCTGGGCGCTGCTCCACGCCCCCGCGCTGCCGACCCATCTCGGGGCGAGCCTGGCCCGAGTGCTGTCGGGTTTCCTCGCCGCGCTCGGCGCGGGCATCGCCCTGGGCCTCGCCATCGGCCGATCGCGGCTCGCCCGCGACCTGCTGCTGCCGTCGCTCGAAGTGCTGCGCCCGATCCCGGCGGTGGCCTGGATCCCGCTCGCGATCCTGATGTTCCCATCCTCCGAGGTCTCGATGGCCTTCATCACCTTCACGGGCGCGCTGTTCCCGATCCTGCTCAACACCGTGCACGGGGTGGAGGCGGTGCATCCGCGCCTCGTGGCCGCCGCCCGCAGCCTGGGGGCGGGCGATGCCGCGATCCTGCGCGAAGTGATCCTGCCGGGCGCCGCGCCCAGCATCGTCACGGGTGCCGCGATCGGCATGGGCACCGCGTGGTTCTGCCTCGTGACCGCCGAGATGATCTCCGGCCAGTACGGGATCGGCTATTTCACTTGGGAATCCTACACGCTGCAGAACTACGACGACATCGTCGTCGGCATGCTGCTGATCGGCCTCCTCGGAATGGGATCGAGCCTCGTCGTGCGCTGGCTCGGCACGCTGGCGACGCCTTGGGTCGGCGCGGGAGGTCAGCGATGAGCACCGGGTCAGCACCGGCCGGCCTCCACGCCGGCAGCGACCCTCGCGCCGACGGTCACGTCGCGATCCGGGACGGCGCGATCCGGCTCGGACGGGGTGAGGCGGCCTTCGACGTGGTGGAGAAGATCGGCCTCGACATCCCCGGCCGTCAGTTCGTCTGTATCCTCGGCCCCTCGGGCTGCGGGAAATCGACCCTGCTCGGAGCGGTGGCCGGCCACCTCGCCCTCTCGCGCGGCAGCGTCTGCCTCGACGGGCGGGCGATCGCGGGGCCGCACCCCGATCGCGGCATCGTCTTCCAGCAGCACACGCTGTTCCCGTGGCTCAGCGTGATCGACAACGTCGCCTTCGGCCTGAAGATGAAGGGTCTCGGCCACCGTGAGCGCCGCGCGCGCGCCCGGGTGCTCCTCGCGCAGGTCGGCCTGTCCGACTTTGCCGAGCGCTATCCCGCCGAGCTGTCGGGGGGCATGCAGCAGCGGGTGGAAATCGCCCGCGCGCTCATCAACCAACCCCGGGTCCTGCTCATGGACGAGCCGTTCGGGGCGCTCGACGCGCAGACGCGGCTGACGATGCAGGAACTGCTCCTCGACATCTGGACGCAGCACCGCACCACGATCCTGTTCGTCACGCACGACATCGACGAGGCGCTGTTCCTGGCCGACCGGCTCGTCGTCATGACACCGCGCCCCGGTCGTATCCTCGACGACATCCCCCTCGATTTCGGTCGCCCCCGGGATCGCGGTCTGATCACCGATCCGCGCTTCACGGCGATCAAGCAGCGCTGCCTTGCGCTTCTCCGGGACGCGCCCGGCGGTGTGCCGCTCGCGCGGCTGAGCCCGATCGGGGTCTGAACCGCTCCGATCCGGGGCGGCGCAGCTATGCCGTCGTGCGGTGGGGCGCAGCGGCCCGGCTCGACCGGCCTTATCTGCGCAGCCGCGCAAACATCTGCTCGGCAAAGCGGATCATCTCCGCTTCGAACGGCTGGAACTGCAGCATGAACAGTTCGATCCCCGCCGCGTGGAAGGCGCGGATGCGCTCGGCCACGGTGTCGTAGCTGCCGACGAGCCCGGCCGTGGTGCCGCCGTTGGTGCCGACATGGTGCGCGGCGGCCGCGTCGGTCTTGGCGAACATCACGCTCGCCACGTCCGTGCGCGCCCGAGTCTCGTTCCGAAGCGCCTCGTCGCGGCGACTCAAGCGTAGCAGGCGGTCGAACTCGTCTTCCGCTTCCGCATCGGTCTCGCGGGCGATCACGAAGGCCGAGAGGCCGTAGCGCAGGCGGTCTCGAGCGGCCGGGCGCCGGGACAGGTCGGCGATGAGGTCGGCGACGGCCTCCAGGGGCTGGCCGTTGATGAACCAGACATCGCCGTGGTCGGCCACCAGCGCGCGGGCCGGCTCGGATTCACCGCCGACATAGAGCGTCGGCCGCGGCCGATAGGTGCCTGCGGGCTTGAGCTGATAGTCCTCGACGCGGAAGTAATGGCCCTCGAAGCGGACCCGCTCGCCCCGCAGCAACCGGTCGACGAGGGCGATCCACTCGCGGCCGTAGGCGTAGCGCGCGTCATGAGCCGGAAACGGCAGGCCGGCCCGCTCGAATTCGGCGCGGTTCCAGGCGTTGACGAGGTTGAGCGCGAAGCGCCCCCCACTGACATGCTCGATCTGCAGGGCCATCTTGGCGAGCACGACCGGGTGAAAGAGCCCCGGCTTGATCGCCGCGATGATCTCGATCCGCTGCGTCAGCGCCGCGAGCGCGGCCGAGGCCGTCCAGGCTTCCAACTGGTCGCGAGTCTCGTCATAGGGGTTCACCGTGTGCTGGGCGACGAGGACGGAATCGTAGCCGAGGCGTTCGGCCTCCAGCACAAGGGCCCGATTGCGCGCCCAGGAGGCGTCGTGCGGCTCGTCCGGATCGTGGCGGGCGGCGCGGGAGCCGTGGACCGGGGCCCAGACGCCGAAGCGGAGCGGATGCGCCATGTCTCAGCCCCTTCCAGTCCCTGGCCTGGTCGGCGGCTGCCAGAGCCGCACGGCGGTGGCGTCGAGCCGGCGCGGGATCAGCCCGGCGTCGAAGAAGGTGTCGGCAATGGCCTGCTGCTCGGAGAGCGCAGCCCGATCGACGGCCCGGACCGCGTAGGAGCGCCGCTCGTTGACGGTGGCGACGACCTCCGGCGGCAGGTCGCCCCAGATCGGCGCCAGCAGCGCGACGGCGGCCGATGGGTTCGCCTTGACCCACTCCCCCGCCTCGACGAGTGCGGCGAAGACCGTGGCGACCACCTCCGGCTGCTCCGCGGCGAAGCGGTCGTTGACCGTGTAGTAGCGGTTGTAGCTCGACAGGCCGGTGGCATCGGCGAGCACCCGCACCGGGCGCTTGGCCTGCACGATGGCGAGGAACGGATCCCAGATCGACCACGCCTCGATGCCGCCCCGCTCGAACGCGGCGAGCCCGTCGGCCGCCTCCAGATAGGCAGGGCGAATGTCGGAGAAGCGCAAGGATGCCCGCTTCAGCGCGCCCGCCAGGATGAAGTGGCAGCCCGAGCCCCTTGAGACGCCGACCGTGCGGCCCTTGAGGTCCGCGATCGTGCGGATCGGCGACGCGTCGGGCACGATGATCGCCTCGGCCCGCGGCGAGGCGCCCTCCATGGCGTAGAAGGTCAGCGGGGCGCCCGCCGATTGGGTGAAGACCGGCACCGCGTCGGCCACGTCCGCGTGCAGATCGACGGCGCCGGTGTTCATCGGCTCGAGCACCTTGGTGAAGAGGTGCCAGCTCACGCCGAAGCCCTGCCGGCCGAGCCGCTCCTCCAGCGTGCCCCGCGCTTTCAGCACGGTCAGCAGCGTCGAGGAGCGCTGGTAGCTGAACTTCACCGTCCGGCCGGCCCGGGCCGGGCCGGATCGACCGAGGCTAAGGCCGGCGGCGAGCGCCCCGGCGAAGTGGCGGCGGGTCAGGCTCATCGGGTCTCCGTGCTCTCGCCGGGGCGGAAAGAGGAGTTTGGCGGCGGGATGTCGGGCCGCGGATCGGCGGTGAAGCCGTCGCGGTTCGGCATGGCGACCTCGGGCAGGGAGGCGGCATCGAGACTCGCCTCCTCCGAGAGCAGGCCGTTGAGGTGCAGCACGTAGGCGCTGATCGCGTAGGTCTCGTCGGCCGTCAGTGATTGCGGCGCGTCGAACGGCATGGCCCGGCGCACGTAGTCGAACAACGTCGTGGCATAGGGCCAGAAGCTGCCGACCGTGCGCAGGGGTTTGGGGCTCGCGAGGCTGCCTTGGCCGCCGGCCAGCGCCTCCGCGGCGGCACCCTCGCCGTGGGCGCCGTGACAGGCGGCGCAACGTGCCGCGTAGAGGCTCGCGCCGTCGCGCACGCTGCCGTGGCCGGGCGGCAGGCCCTGGCCGTCGGGGCGCACGTCGATATCCCAGGCGGCCACCTGCTCCGGAGTTGCCGGGCGGCCGATGCCGAACGGTTCGGCGGCGGCAGGGAGGGCGAGGCAGACGCTCAGGAGGAGGATCGACTTACGCCGCATAGGTCACCGCTCCGCTCGGCCCGACGCTCCAGCCGAACACCGCGTTGTTGTGGTAGAAGGAGCGGGTGCCGCGCACCGCGACCAGAGCGTCGCGGCTCGGCTGCACGTAGCCGGTCTCGTCCCGCGCCCGGCTGAGGAGCTTCGCCGGGCCGCCCTCCCAGCGCCAGGGCAGGCGGAAACGGGTGAAGCAGCGCGGCAGCACCGGACCTTCCCGATGCGCCTCCCGCCAGGAGGCGCCGCCGTCCGTCGAGACCTCGACGCCCGCGATCCGTCCGCGCCCGCTCCAGGCGAGACCGCGGATCTCGTGGAAGCCGGGCTCCCGCAGCTGCTGGCCGCCCGACGGCGCCGTGATGACGGACTTGGCCTCCATCACGAGGGTGAATTGGCGCGCCGTCCCGTCCGGCATTAGGTCGGTGTATTTCGAGGTTTCCTCGCGGGTCTGGAACGGGCGGTCGCCGACCTTGATGCGGCGCAACCACTTGATGCTGAGGTTGCCCTCCAGCCCCGGAAGGAACAGCCGCAACGGGTAACCCTGCTCCGGCCGCAGCCGTTCGCCGTTCTGGGCGTAGGCGAGGATGGCTCCATCGAGCGCATCCAGCGGGATCGAGCGGGTCATGGCGCAGGCATCCGCCCCCTCCGCCAGGATCCAGGCGGCGCCCGGCTTCACGCCGACCTCGGCGAGCAGGGTCGAGAGTTCGACGCCGGTCCACTCGGCGCAGGAGATCAGGCCGTGGCTGTCCTGCACCGTCCAGTCGGGCTTGGCCCCGAGCCAGGGCGTGTTGCCCGAGCATTCGAGGACGTGCAGCCGCGACACCGCGGGGAAGCGGACGATGTCGTCCATCGTCAGCGTGAGCGGGCGCTCGACGAGGCCGTGCACGACGAGGCGGTGCCGGTCCGGATCGATCGCCGGGATGCCCGCATGGTGGCGCTCGAAATGCAGGCCGTTCGGCGTCAGGATGCCGTGCAGGCCCTGGAGCGGCGTCACCGTGGACGAGGCCCCGGGAAAGCGCGGCGGCAGCCGCGGATAGCGCGTCAGCCTCTCGCTCGGACTCGGCCGGCCGTAGCCGGGAGCGGTGGCGCCCTGTTCGCGGGTCCAGGGCGGCACGTCGAGGGGGCTCGCCTCCGCCAGGGCTCCGGTAGCTGCGCTCGCCCCGGCGAGCGAGCCGGCCAGGCGCAGGAAGGCGCGGCGGTTCTCCATTCGCTCGCCCATCCTACTTCGCGCTCGCCTCGGCCTGGGCCGCCTCGAAGAAGCGGGTGTCGAACAATCCGTCCGTGGGCGGGGTCTTCTCGCTGAGGCCGAGCGTGGTCTGGAAGGCCAGCATCGCTCCGGTCTCCGCCACGATCGTGCGCGGATCGGCGACGTACTGGGTCGCGGGCGAGGCCAGCGCGTCGCGCAAGGTCGCGGCGGTGACGATGCCCTTGCCGAGCGCGGCCTCGACCGCCGGAAGCGCCCGCTCGGGCTCGCGCTTGAGCAGATCGACGGCGCGCACGATCGCCGAGACGAGGATGCGCACCGCGGCCGGGTTCTGCTCCAGGAACGGGCCGCGCACCGCCACCACCGTGCCGGGCTGTCCCGGGAACAGGTCGTTGCCGCCCGCGACCAGGCGGATCTGCGGGTTGCGCTCGCGGATGATGCTGAGGCCCGGCTCGCGCACCGTCGCGGCATCGACGGCGCCGGCCAGGATCGCCTGCTGGGCCGCGTCGATGCCGAGCGTCACGATCTGCACGTCGGCCGGATCGACCCGGTGAAGCGCGCGCAGCCAGTAGGACAGGTTGGTGTAGGGGATCGAGCCGAGCGGCTGCGTCGCGATCCTGGCCGGCCGGCCCGTCTCCTCGCGGAAGCGTCGGAAGGCGGCCGCGGGCGCCGTGCCGTCGGTGAGCGGGCCCGCGAGCTTGGCGCCCGCCACGAGCACGTTCTCGCCGATTGCGGTGGCCGCGACCACCCGCAGGTCGACGCCCCGGGTTCGCCCGATCGCCACTGGCGTGATCCCGGCGACGTAGACATCGAGCGTTCCGCTTGCCGCCGCCTGCACAGCGTTCGGCCCGGAATCGAACAGCGTCACCGTGGGCTTCAGCCCACCCGCGCCGAGCCACCCCTCCCGCTCGGCCACGAACAGCGGCGCCGCGCCGAGCACCGGAATCGCGCCGATCCGCACGGGGAGCGGCTGGCTCTGCGCCTTCGCGGCACAGGCCCCCAAAGTCGCGAAGAGAAAAATCGCCCACCAGATGGATCGAGATAACATGATCGTTCTTTTATTTAGAGTAGAATGATAAGATCTATTCAGACCTGTGTGTATTATGAACTGTTCATGCGATCGTGCAAGACATCACATTGATCTGAGGCTATAGCCGGGCCGCAAGACGGTATGACTGAAAGGCCGGTCGAGGATGCAGCACGAGAACGAGCGGCGGGCGCAGCTGGGCGAGCACGTGGCGCCGACCGGCCTCTACGAGGCGATCAAGGCGCGCCCGTTCCTGGGAAGCGTCGCCTGCAGCCACGACCGTCTGGTGGCGGGAAGCTGGCACGAGGTCGTGCTGACCTACGAGGTCGGCGCCTGCGGCATCGCCGACGGGGCGACCTTCAAGACGACCTTCAAGTTCTATTCCGACTGGGCCCTGTTCCAGACCGCCGACCCGTCGGCGGCCAACTACGTCAGCGCGGAGTACGAGGCCGGCCCGCTCCTTCCCGGCCAGTCCCCCGCCAGCGTGCAGTCGCTCAGCGTCCGCTTCGACCAGAAGGGCCACGAGCGCCCGTTCCAGAAGGCGGTGATCGTCGATGTGGTCGACGGCTATCTCAATGCGGGCGACCGCATCGTCATCCGGCTGGGCGACCGGCGGGCCGGGGGCCCCGGCACCCGCGTCCAGACCTTCGTCGAGGACGGCTTCCGCTTCCGCTGCTACGTCGATCCCCTCGGCACCTCCCGCTACGTGGCGGTGCCCGGCGATCCGGTCATCGTGATCGTTGCGGGACCGCCGGCGCGAATCCAGCTCGGCGCGCCCCGCTTCGTGGGCGAGGGCGTCGCACCGCCCCTGACCGTGGCCTTGCTCGACCGCTGGGGCAACGTCGTCCGCGACCTTGGTGGCTCCGTCGAGATTGCGGCGTCACAGGGAGAGGGGGCGGTGTACCGGCGCGATCATGCCGTGCCGGACGCGGGCTGGGCGGTGCTGCGGGTCGAGGATCTGCCGGGGGCCTCGGGCGAGTTGCGCATCACCGCCGGGCGGCCCGGCGCCCGCGACGTCGCGCCGGGCGAGGCCTTCGTCACGGGCCTGCCCGATGCGCCGGTCCCCCGCGCGCTCTACGGCGACCTGCACGTCCACGCCCACGACACGGTCGGCACCAACAGTCCGGCCTACAACGCGGCCTATGCCCGCGACGTGGCCGGGGTCGATGTCTACGGCTATACCGCCAACGACTTCCAGATCACCAACGAGGCGTGGCGCGAGGGCGTCGCCGTGACCGCCCGCTTCGACGCGCCCGGCCGCTTCGTGGCCTACGCGGTGCAGGAATGGTGCGGCAGCTCCACCGCCGGCGGCGACCATCAGGTGCTGTTCCTCGGCGACGATCCGCCGGGCTTTCCCCACAACGCACGAGGCGAGCACAACCGCACCTTCCTCTGGAACGAGAGCATGGGCGGTGCGCAGGTCGAGGTCGGGCGCTGGCCGGTCGAGGATCTCTGGGCGGCCTACGCGCACGATCCCGAAAACCATCTCGTCATCCCGCATGTGGGCGGGCGCCGCTACATCCCGGATTGGCACCATCCCGAGCTGGAGCGTCTGGTCGAGATCGCCTCCGCCTGGGGCCAGTTCGACTGGCTCTACCGGGACGTGATCGCCCGCGGCTACCGGCTCGGCGTCTGCGCCAACGGCGACGAGCATCGCGGCCGGCCCGGCGGCGGCGCGCCGGGCGTGCAGGTCTTCGGCGTGCGCGGCGGACTCACCGGCATCCTCTCCGACAGCCTGGACCGCCGCTCCGTCGGCCGGAGCCTGCGGGCGCGCCACACCTTCGCGACGACGGGCGAGCGCAGCGCGCTCCTCGTCCGGTGCGGTCCGCATCGCCAGGGCGACGCCTTCGCGCACGAGGGCCCCGCGCGGCTCGATTACCGCTTCCTCGGCGATGCGGGCTGGGAGGAGCTGAGCGCGCACGACCATACCGGCGAGATCTGGCGGCGCGACCTCCACGCCGAACTCGGGCATTCGCAGCGCCTCGTGCGCCTGCGCTTCGGCGGCGCGCGCATCCGCGACCGCTATCGCTGGGCGGCCTGGGAGGGCCGCATCCGCATCCTCAACGGCACCATCCGCCGGGTGAGGACGCAAGGCTTCGAACATGCCGAGGAGACGGCGTGGCGCTCCGGACCGACCGAGATCACCTTCCGCTCCGAGACCTACGGCGACAGCGACGCCATCGAGATCGACATCGGCGGTCTGAGCGCGTGCCGTATCCAGGTCGAGGGAACGATCGGAGGCTTCGTGAAGGTCGGCGACCCGCGCAGGCCGGCCCCCTTCGTCCACGCGCCGGACTTTTCCTGGGAATGCACCGGCCGCGGGATCATCGAGCACGGCGCCCTGCGGCGCGAACTCGGGGGTGCCGGGCTGTTCCTCGCCCTCGAACGGCTGACCGAGCAGCCGCTGCCGCGCGATGTCGCCGGCCACATCGTCGTGGAGCCGGACAACGCCGCCTTCGGCTTCCGGCCGGTCTACTTCTCGGGCCGCCAGCGCGACGGCAGCCGCGTCTGGTCCTCGGCACAGTTCATCACCTTCGCGGAGGCGTCCCGTGCGAGGAACGGCGTGGCCGTTTGACCGTCGAGATCCGCCCGGCCGAAGGAGCGTGCCCGCCGATCAGCGCGTCGTCCCGCTGGAGCATCGTCCCGAAAGGTGGCCGCCGGCTTTCGGGGAAAAGACGATGCGGAACGAGAGCCTAGAGACCGTGCGCTTTCCCTACGCCATGGCCTTCTTCCAGCTCGTGCATCTGGCAACCCTTGCGGGGATCGGCCGGGCGGCGGCCGAGGATGCGGCCCGTCTGGTCGCGGCCCGCACCCGGGTCTACAGCCACGGCAATGCCGGGCGCAGCGCCGACGACCCGCAGGTCCAGGCGGTGGTAGGCCGGGTGCGCGGCAACGCCTATGCCGCGGGCGCCATCGTGCTGAAGGCGGCCGAGAGCGTCCAGCGGGCCTTCGAGGCGGTACGGACGCAGGGGCGTGAGGCGGCCGAACCGGCCTCCGCCCTGGCCGATGTTGAGGTCAACCAAGCGGTGACGGTGGTGACGAACCTCGTCCTGGAGGCGACGACCGTGCTGTTCGATGCGCTCGGCGCCTCGGCCGTGAAGACCGAGCACGGGCTCGACCGCTACTGGCGCAACGCCCGCACGCTGACCTCGCACAATCCACGGATCTACCGCGAGCGCAGCGTCGGCGCATTCGCGATCAACGGCACCCGACCGCCCCGCGAGTATCGCGTCGGAACGGCCTGAGGATCGAGTCGGGTTGCCGGGTCGAATCGAGGACGCCACGGTCAAGCGTGAGCATGACGACACGTCCGAACAGCTCCGGGCGCACCTTCAGCTGTTCGTGGACGCCGACACCCATGCCCGTCGGCTGAATCACCGAGAATCGACTTGCGCGTGTTGAGGACGAAGGTCGGGGTGCGGCGGGAAGCCGAGCAAGCGGTCTGCGGACGGAGGCTCGATCAGGTCCGCGATCAGTGGGCGATGATCTGCACCGCCCACTGCCTTTCGAAGCAAGTACAGGCTGGCCGTCACGTTCGTCGAGCCGCAACGATTGCTCAGAGCCGCGGTTCTGCCTTCGCTTTCAAGCTTGCTGCTCCGGCAGGCTTCTAGCTGATCGGGCAGCGGCCTCGTCCTGTATAAACGTACGGCTTGCCGCCGAAATTATAACAGATCTTTCCCATCCCAGGTCCGCCACCGTATCCGCCCTGGCCATAGCCGCCTCCGCCGTAATCGGCAGGCCGATAAACGCCACCGCCGGGGCGGCCTTGGCCGCCGCCGTAGCCGCCGCCCTCATTCCAGCCGCCGGGACGGCCGCCACCACCGGGGCGTCCTCCGCCGCCATAGCCTCCGCCCTCATTCCAACCACCGGGACGGCCTCCGCCGCCGGGACGACCGCCGCCACCGTAGCCGCCACTCTCGCTCCAGCCGCCGGGACGTCCTCCACCGCCGTAGCCGCCGCCCTCATTCCAACCACCGGGGCGCCCACCGCCGCCCGGACGACCTCCGCCGCCGTAGCCGCCACTTTCGCTCCAGCCACCGGGACGACCCCCACCGCCCGGACGACCTCCGCCGCTCTCGTTCCAGCCGCCAGGACGCCCGCCGCCGCCATAGCCGCCGCCCTCGTTCCAGCCGCCGGGGCGACCTCCGCCACCAGGCCGCCCTTGGCCGCCCGGCTTGTTGCCCACGCTTGGCGTTCCGCCGTAGCCGCCGCCCCATTCAGCCTGCGCCGAGACCGCCCATGTGAACATCGCTGCGCCGAATAAGAGGGCACCCGTACTGAACTTCGTGAAGGTAGGCATTGCGTCCGCTCCTCTGTGAGATTTGGGCCCCCAAGCGACAGAGTGCGTATTATTGTCCGCCGAGAAATGAATCGACGTAACGGACCGATTATCACAATCGAAAGCTTTCGGATAGGATGGTGGTGTTCTGCATAAATTACATCAAAGGTATTAGCAGATTTCGTTCCTATGGGTTGCAAAATAATCTGAATTGATTCCCTGCACGTAGAGGTGGCCGATGATGTCGGCAGCCTGAGCGAGGATCCGAAATTTGTGCCTTGCTGAGAGTCGGTCTGCGCGCAGCAGCAAGTTGCAGCGCGTAGGAGGAAAGCTCCGCCCTTCCGTTCTCCCTTGCTGCACAAACTCCTGAGCAGGCACGGCCCGCGCTTGGAGGATTCCGTCGACGAGCGCGCCTTCGTTGCGTGCTTCACCCCTCGACGCCCGCTTCCGCCCGCATGCGGCGAGGCCGGGCGCCTTCACCGACGGTCTTACGAGACCGGATCCTCGACCCGGCAAAATGGGACCGACACCCGATGCCTTCGCCGCGCCGTCGCGGCGCACGAGCGGCAGGACATCCGGACGGCCGATCGGATGTGCTTGAGGTTGCAGCGTCCCGTACGAGCGGGGGTTGACTGGACATCGCAACAGTCATCGGTCCAACCCCCTTGGCTTTCATCGATCAAGAGGGCGGCATCCAGTATCGCGCGAAACTTTCAAACTTCGGAAAAGATCTTGATTATTGAAAAAAATTCGCGCTTTCATGCATAAAATTTGTATAATTCGAAAATAAATCTCAAGTTAAACAGTGCGATCGTGAACTGAGGCAAGCCCTCGTCAATGCTTCGATCGCCGTTAACAACTCGTTAACCATTTCCGTGAATTCATCGCGCGCAAACCGTCTGCGTTGACGCCGCGTTCATTTTTGCCTCCCGCCAGGCCATCCCGTGAGACATGGGCTCTTCTCCTCCCTCCGCAGCCTCCTCGCACTGCTGCTGGCGCTGGCAACGGGTCTCGGCGGCCTTGCCGTCCTGGGGAGTGCCGACATCCGGATCGAAGGCGGGCCGCACGAGGACGGCAGGGCGCGCGAAGGTGCGGCCCTGATCGCGGAGAGAGTGGAAGACGCGCTTCTCTCGGCCGGACGGGATCTGGCTCTCATCGGTGAGAGCCTGATGCTCCAACCGGCAGAAGCGATCGGGGAGACGGCCGAACGCATGTTCGCCGTGTGGCGCAGGCTTCACCCGGAATACGCCGACGTTCTGCTCGCAGATCGGACGGGCCGCATCTTGGCCACGTCGCGGCCACGCATCCTCGGTGCCGACGTGTCCGGCAGCCCCTGGTTCGGGAAATCCCTGGCCGGCATCGTGATCGGAGAGGCGGCGGAGGCGAGCCGGGCAGGCCTCGCGGTGCCGCGGAACCTGATCGTGGCGGCGCCCGTGGGCAGCGGAGAAGCCACCCGGGGCGTGCTCGCGGTCCAACTCACCCCGAAGTGGACCGACGCCGTCATCGCTGCGGCCCGGCGCTCGTTGCCGGAGGCGGGCCGCGGCCTGTCGATCCAGGTCCTGAACGGGTCAGGACGCACGCTCCACCGCTCCGGCCCTGAGGTTTTGGGCGCGGAGATGAGCGCCACGGTTGGCGATGTGCGGCGCGGCGGCGTCGGCTGGCTGGTGAGCGTGCGGGCGCCCGAGCCGCCACAATCGGGCGTCCCGGTCCTGACTCTGCTCGGTGCCGTCGGGCTCGTCGCCGGTGTCGGCTGGCTCGTCGGGGGCCAGCTCAGGCGCAACCTCGCCCATGCCAAGGCGCTCTGCCGGGAGGAGACCGGGCAGCCGGGACCGGCCTGGTTCCTGACGCGCGACCTCCATGACCTGACGACGCATCTTCGCTCCGCCATCGACCGGAGCCTCAGCCGGGAACGCCTGCTTCAGGAAAAGCGCGCGGCCCTCGCCCGCAGCCGCGACCGCATCCGCGCCATCCGCATCCTGTCGGGTTCGAGCTGTTGGGAAATCGATCGCGCCACCGGACAGGTGGTCTGGACCGATGGGGACGAAGCCGAGAATGGAGCGGCGCCGGAGCGTGTCTGCGCCCTCGGCGACGTTCTCGCCCATCTCGAACCGGAGGATCGCGCGGCACTCGACAAAGCCTTCGATGCCGTCCAGGCCGCGCCCGGAATCGTGCGCGACGTGGTCGTGCGGACCCGGGCGGGGACCGGGCGCATCGCCGGTCGCCGGCTGGCGCTCCGGATGGCCGCCGACAGAGCCGGTTCGACCCGGCTCTACGCCCTGAGCCGAGAGTACACCGAGCCGGCCCTGGCCGCACCCGTCGCGCCGCGCGCGCCGACGGAGAGCACCCCCTCGCATGTCGAGGCGTCCGCCCGTGATCTCGACAACGCCCTGACGGCCGCGATGACGGCCCTCGGCGCCCTCGTGGGCGCGGCGAAGGGGGGCGCGGCGAAGGGGGCCGAAGACCGGAGCCGATGCCTCGCGGAGACGGCTCTGCGCGGCGCGGAGCGCGGGGCCTCGATTGCCCGGCGTCTCGCTTCGGGCCGGCAGGACAAGGCACGGACCGAGACGGCGGGCGCCAATCTCGTCGCGCTGAACCTCACCGCTGCCCTCGACGGCGTCGTCGCCCTGATGCGCGCTGCGGCCACGCCCGATCTGACGCTCGCGATGTCCCGAGAGAGCGATCTGCCCCTCATCCGCTGCAATCGGGGAGAGCTGGAAGCCGCTCTGCTCGCGCTCGTCGGCGATCTCGAAGGCCGCCTGATCGAGGATGCGACCGCCACGCTGAGGGTCGAGGCGAGCGCGCTCGACGGGCGGCGCGGAGTCCGGATCTCCTTCTCGGCGGCCTGCGACTTCTCGAGCGGCCGAGGCCTCGCCGCCGCTCGGAGCCTGCTCGACAGGCTCGGCGGACGGACGTCTCTCGGCGGCCGACCGCACGGCTCCACGGTGTCGCTCTGGTTTCCGGCGAGCGACACGGGGCAGCCGGCCGGCCTCCGTCTCGAGACCGCCGCATCGATTCTTCTGGTGGAAGCGGATCCGGTCCTGCGCACGGCCTTCAGCCAGTCCCTCGAGAGCCTCGGCCATACGGTTATCGCCACGGGGACGGCCGTGCAGGCGGCACGCCACCTGAAAGGGGGGCACGGTTTCGACGTGTTGCTGTGCGAGCACAGCCCGCCGGATAGCGATGGCGCGCACTTCGTATCGAGCGTCGCCCGGACGCATCCGCGTCTTCGAACGATCCTGACGAGTGTCGCTGGCGGCTGGCCTGCAGAGCCCGCCGTTGCGCGCGTTCTGTGCAGGCCCTTCGGCCTCACAGAACTTGCCTCATCAATCGTCGAGGCGGCCTCCGAAGAAGCAATAGCTGCCTAATAAATCGACATTTCTTTCGGCGCGCTGAAACTGCCCGATGAAAAAATCTAGGTAGTCTCGGGCGTCGTGCCTGTGAAGCGAAATCAGCGCACGTCCTGAGGAACTATTCCGATTTAACGTTTTGTTAACCATGCAAATGCTTGTTAGCGCTGCGCGACGTGAGCTGAACTCGCGCGGGCTTTGGGGGTACGCAGCGTGTTCAACCACCGGATGAAATTGCCGGCCGTGCTCGGCTGGCTCGCGCTGGCGCCGAGTGGAGCGGTCGCGGCCGACTGGTACACGGGCACCGAGCGAGAGGTCGCGGGCGAGGAATGGATCGTGGCGGTCGACGCCAGCGCGACCGTGACCACGAACAACTCCGCCTTCGGAACGATCACGGCGACGATCGCTCCCGTCGCCACCCTGCTCGACAGCGGCTTGCGCGTGCGCATCCAGGGTGTGGCCGGAACCTACTCCTATCCCGGCTCGGCCGTGGGACAGACGGTCAGGGGCGTGCAGCAGGAAGGCACGGTTCTGCTCGGATACGAGTGGATCTGGCAGCAGGCCGCGCTGGCCGGCTATATCGGCATGAACGTGCGCAGCAACGAATTGTCGATCCTCGACCCGAACAATCCGGTGGTCGGCACGGGTCTCGGCATGAAGGTCGCGGGCGACCTCTACGTCAACCCGACCGACAACACGCTGCTGGCCGTGAACGCGTCCTATTCGACGCTGTTCAATGCGTATTATGCCCGCGCCCGCGCCGGCTTCGCCGTGGCGCCCGGCGTGTTCATCGGCCCCGAGGTCACGTTCCTCGGCGACAACTTCTTCAACGGCTGGCGGGCCGGCGGCCACGTGACCGGCTTCGCGATCGGCCCGATGAAGTTCTCGCTCGGTGCGGGCTACGCCTTCGACCGTATCCGCAAGGGCGGATACTACACCAGCATCGACGGCCGGATCGCCTTCTGAGATCGAACGGGGCGGACCGCGACGGGCTGCCTTCTCCCCATCCGCATCGACTGACTGGGACTGGCCCGATGCCACCCTTCCTTGCCCGAACCATCTGGCTGGCCAGCGCCGCGCTGACCCTGCTGTTGCTCTCGCAACCCCTCGGCACGACCGTCCAGCTCGAGATGAGCATCGGCGCCATCGTAGTGATGGTCCTGCTGTGGCTGTTCGCCAAGGGACGCGCCGGCCGGTTGACCTTCCTCGCCATCGGCAGCCTCGTCGTGCTGCGCTACATCTACTGGCGCTTGTCGAGCACGCTGCCGCCGGTCGACGACTCGATCAACTTCGGCGCGGGCGTGATCCTGATCGCGGCGGAACTCTACTGCTTCTACATCCTGGCGATCAGCCTCGTGATCAACGCCGCGCCCCTGTATCGCGAGCCGCCGCCGCAGGAGGAGGACGAGGACCTTCCCACCGTCGACATCTTCGTGCCGAGCTACAACGAGGACCGGCACATCCTCGCGACCACCCTCGCGGCGGCCAAGTCCCTCGACTATCCGGCCGACAAGGTCACGGTCTGGCTCCTCGACGACGGCGGCACGGATCAGAAGTGCGCCGATGCCGATCCGCGCAAGGCCGATGAGGCGCGGGCCCGCCGCAGGGTCCTGCAGGCGCTCTGCGCCGATCTCGGCGTGTCCTACCTCACCCGCCGCCGCAACGTGCACGCCAAGGCGGGCAACCTCAACAACGGATTGCAGAACTCGGTCGGCGAGATCGTCGTGGTGCTCGATGCCGACCACGTCCCCTTCCGCTCGTTCCTGCGCGACACGATCGGCCATTTCAGCACCGATCCGAAGCTCTTCCTGGTCCAGACGCCGCACGCCTTCCTCAATCCCGATCCGATCGAGCGGAACCTCAAGACCTTCGACCGGATGCCGTCGGAGAACGAGATGTTCTACGCGGTGGGACAGTGCGGGCTCGACAAGTGGAACGGCTCGTTCTTCTGCGGCTCGGCCGCCCTGCTGCGCCGCCGTGCGCTCGACGAGGCCGGCGGGTTCTCGGGCATCACCATCACCGAGGATTGCGAGACCGCCTTCGAGCTGCATTCCCGCGGCTGGACCAGTCTCTACGTCGACAAGCCCCTGATCGCCGGCCTGCAGCCGGAAACCCTGTCCGACTTCATCGGCCAGCGCTCGCGCTGGTGCCAGGGCATGCTGCAGATCATGCTTCTGAAGAACCCCGTCCTCAAGAGCGGCCTGAAGCCGATTCAGCGGCTCTGCTACCTGTCGAGCATGACGTTCTGGTTCTTTCCGCTGCCGCGGCTGATCTTCATGGCAGCCCCAATGCTGTACATCTTCTTCAACATGAAGATCGTCGTCGCCAACGTCGACGAGGCGATCGCGTATACGGCGACCTACATCATCGTGAACCTGATGATGCAGAACTACCTCTACGGTCGGGTGCGCTGGCCCTTCGTCTCGGAGCTGTACGAGTACGTCCAGGGCCTGTTCCTGATCAAGGCGACGGCCTCCGTCATCGTGTCGCCGCGCAAGCCGACCTTCAAGGTGACGGCCAAGAACGTCAGCCTCGATCACGATCAGCTCTCGCCGCTGGCGCTGCCCTACTTCCTCGTCTTCGCGCTGCTCTCCTGCGGGGCCGTGGTCTCGGCCTATCGCTACGCCTTCGAGCCCGGCGTCACCAACCTGATGCTGGTGGTCGGCCTGTGGAACCTGTTCAACCTCATCACCGCGGGCGCCGCCCTGGGCGTGGCCGCCGAGCGGCGCCAGACCGAGAAGGCGCCCTCCCTGGTCGTCGATCGGCCGGCGGTGCTGAACCTCAACGGCATGGCCCTCGACGTCACCGTCGAGCGCATCTCCAGCGCGCAGTGCCGGATCCGCCTGGACGCCGTTCTCCCGATGCGCCGGGCCGGGGACGGCTCCGTCGGAACGCTCTCGGCCCTCCCGCAGGCCAACCTGCCGCTCCTCAGCCACGCCCGGACGATCCCAGTGCGGCTGGCCGGCGTCACCGCGGCCGGCGAGGAGTCGGTCTGCGATCTCGTCTTCGAGACGATGACGCCCGGCAGCTACTTCGCGCTCGCCGATCTGATGTACGGCGACGCGGACGCGATGGTCCGCTTCCAGCAGCGCCGCCGTGCCCACAAGGACATCGTGTCCGGGACGCTGCAATTCATCCGCTGGGGCATCACCGGCCCGGTTCGGGCCTTCGCCTGCCTGATGACGCCCACGGCCCGTCCCGAGGTCGAGGAGCCCGCCGCCCGTCCCCGCGCCGCCGGGCGCCAGCGCGCCGCCGATCAGGCCCGGCCGGCCGATGCGCCGTCGGCACGAGCGACGGAGGGCCGCGCCGCCCCGCCGTCGGAGGCCTCCCCGAGCTGGCTCCAGCTCATGGTCGAGCCCGAGAGCGCGGCGGGCGAATCGGATCGCGGCCGCCGGGCTGCGGACCTGACCGACACCGCCCTCATGCCGACCCGCGCCGGCTGAGCCACCCCGCATGCGAGCCCAGTCCTCGAAGTCGAGATCGAGCCCGACGATGCCCGTCACACCCCGGCGCTGCCCTGCACCGCACCACCTCTCCCGGCTGACGCTCGCCGCGATGCTCGTCGCGGCCGCCCAGCCGGCATCGGCACAGAGCTTCCTCGGCCGCGGCGCGCCCCAGGTACTCAGCCTTCCTGAGGCCCAACCGGTCGTGCGTCGCCCGGGTCCGGCGGCGGCGGAGACGGGTCCCGTTGCACCGCCCCCGGCGGCGGCATTGCCGCAACGCCCGTTCCCGGCCCTCTCGACGGGGCTGCGGCTCGCGGGCGAGGAGAGCAGCCTGCAATGGCCCGTCTACCTCACGGAGACCCAGGCCCGCGAGCGCCTGCGCCTGCGCATCGGCTATCTCGCCGCGATCTCGGTGGTGCCCGATGCCTCCTTCCTCACCGCGACGGTCAACGGGGTCGCCATCGGCCGGAGCGAGATCAAGGCGCCGGGCGCGATCCGGATCATCGAGTTCGACATTCCCGCCGACCTGCTGAAGCCGGGCTACAACGCCGTGGCGGTCGCGGGCACCCAGAGGCACCGGGTCGATTGCTCCCTCGACGCCACCTACGAACTCTGGACGCAGATCGATCCGGCCTGGACCGGTCTCGTCGCGCCGTCCGGTGCCGCGGGTGCGGCCTCCCTGCGCGACCTGGCCGCCATCGCCCCCGACGGACGGGGCGTGGTCCCGATCCGCATCGTTCTGCGCACCCGGCCGGGCTTCGCCACCTTCGAGCGCCTGATCGGGCTCGCCCAGCGGGTCGCGCTCGCGGGTGGGTTCTCGCAGGCGGCAGTGGAGTTCGCCGCCGAGCCGGGAGGGCCGGCGGGCCTCGACATCATCGTCGGCGGGTCCGACGGCGAGAGCACCGGGCTGACCCGCCAGCCGCTCGCCTTCGAGCCCGCCCAGGGCGAGCGGGCCGCCCGGATCACCCTGTCCGGCGATACGCCCGCGGAGATCGAGGCGGCGCAGCGGATCGTGAGCGTGGCAACGACGCGCGATCCGCTCGGCAGCCCCCAGGGCCTGAGCGCGCTCGCCCAGGCGCGCGGCGTGCCGGCCCGCAGCGGCGAGACGCTCGGGCTGGCCGCCGTCGGGCTGCAGAGCCGGGAGTTTTCCGGCCGCCTGTTCCGTACCGGCTTCGACGTGACGCTGCCAACGGACTTCGTGCCCGCGGACTACGACAAGATCACCCTCGATCTCGCGGGCGGATACGCCGCCGGCCTGGAGGTCGGCGCGCAGATCATCGTCGACTTGAACGGCCGCAACGTCGCGAGCGTGCCGCTCGCCCGCGCCGACGGCGACGTCTTCCGGGACGAGGCGATCGCCCTGCCGCTGAGCCGCTGGCGGCCCGGACGCAACCGGGTCGAGATCAGGGCCCTGCTCCCGACCGCTTCGGACCGTGTCTGCGAGGAGGGAGCGGCGCGTCGGCGCTTCATGCTGCTCGACCGCTCGCACATGACGGTGCCGCGCCTTGCCCAGGCGCTTCGCCTGCCGGATCTGGCCGCGACGCTGGGCGGAGGCCTGACGAAGGCAGCCGCCGACCGCCGCCCGCGCCTCGTCGTTCCGACGCCGGACCGCGAGACGATGTCGGCCGCCGCCACGCTCGCCGTGCAGATGGCCCTCTCCGCCGAGAAGCCGATCGACTTTGAGCTCACCAACGACCGCGCCCTCGAAGGGCGGACCCCGACCGTCGTCGTGGCGCCCGCCCGCGCGCTCGAACCCGATGTCCTGCGGACCGTGGGGCTGAACCCGGACCGCATCCGCCAGATCTGGGAGGGGCGGGCGGCCACGGCACCGCTCGGCGAGCCGACCCGCCGCGTGCCGGTCATGGACGGCGCAAGTCTCGACCGGCTGCGCAACGATCGGCCGCCGGCCTGCGCTCTCCCCGCAGCGGCTCCCCGCTCCGCCAATCCCGTTCCGTCGCGTCCGCGGCTCGACATCGCCGGAGCGGAGGAGCGCGATCTCGTTGCGGATTGGAGCGGCACGCTGTCGACGCAGCCGCGCCTCGCCGACCGGGCGACAGCCTTCACGGCCCGGCTCACCGCCGCGGCGCGGGAGAGCTGGACCGCGACCGCCAACTGGGCTCAGGATCAGGTGCGCGAGCCGGAGATCGAGGTCGGTCCGCAGGCCTCCCTCATCGTCGGCCAGGGCTTGCCCGGCCGCGATCCGAACGGCCTCCTGACCGTCTTCACGGCGCCGAACGCGGCCAGCCTTCAGGCCTCGGCCCTCTGTCTGACGACGCCGTCGATCTGGAGCCGGATCGAGGGGCGCGTCGCCACGCTCGATGGCGAGGAGGGCACGCTCGCCGTCTACGAGGCGAAGCAGGTCCGCCTCCTCGAGAGCGGTCCGGCCTCGATCGGAAACCTTCGGCTCGTCGTCGCCGGCTGGTTCTCGACCAATCCGAGCCTCTTCGTGCTGATCCTGTTCGCCGCCGCCGTCAGCCTCGGCCTCAGCACCTCGGCGATGCTGCGCGACGTGGGCCGCGCCAACGGAAAGGCCGGTGGCGCCCCGCGTGGCGACGAGCGGCGGAAGGACCGGTGATGATGTTCCGACGCACCCGTACCCTGGCAGCCTCGCTGCTCCTGGGCCTGATGCTCGCCCCTGCGCAGGCGCAGGCACCGGCCGAGCCGGCCGCCGCCGAGGGCAAGCCGGCCGCCGGGGCTGCCGCCGAGGCGCTCCCCATGCTGAACAGCCTCGGGCATCCGGGGGCATGGCGCAGCTACAAGGCGCGCTTCGTCACCGATCAGGGCCGCGTGGTCGATACGGCCAACGGCCGGATCAGTCACAGCGAGAGCCAGGGCTACGGCATGCTGCTCGCCGTGGCAGCCGGCGACCGCGATGCCTTCCAGCGGATCTGGAACTGGACGCGGGCCAACCTGATGGTGCGCGACGACGCGCTGCTGGCCTGGCGCTGGGAGCCGGACAAGCGGCCCGCCGTCGCCGACATGAACGACGCCACGGACGGCGACATTCTCGTGGCCTGGGCGCTGGTCGAGGCGGGCGAAGGCTGGGCGGACGAGGGCTACCGCCTGGCGGCCCGCCGCATCGCCGTCGACATCGCCCGCCGGACGATCCTGTTCCGCACCGAGGGCCCGCCGCTCCTCCTGCCGGCGATGAGCGGCTTCTCCGCCGAGGATCGGCCGGACGGGCCGGTCGTCAATCTCTCCTACTGGATTTTCCCGGCCTTCCCCCGGCTCGCCGCGGTCGCGCCGGAATTCGACTGGGACCGGCTCGCCACCGCCGGCCGGGACCTCGTCCTGCGGGCGCGTTTCGGCGAGGCGAAACTCCCCACCGAGTGGATCTCGATGCGGGATGGCCAGCCCCAGCCCGCCGCCGGCTTCCCCCCGCACTTCTCCTACAACGCCGTGCGGCTGCCGCTCTACCTCGCCATGGCGGGCATCGGGGAGCGTCGCTACTACGAGCCGCTGCTGGCCCTCTGGAGCGAGCCGGACCCGGCCGGTCTCCCGATCATCGACACGGCGAGCGGTTCCGTTGCGGGACGCATGGCCGAGCCCGGCTACGCGATCATCCCCGCCCTGGCCGCCTGCGCCGTCGCCGGTGCGCCGCTGCCGGCCGGCCTGCAGGACCCGGCCGCGGGCGAGAACTACTATCCCGCCACCCTCCACCTCCTGGCCTTGACGGCCGCCAACATGAGGTATCGGCCATGCCTCGGCCGCTGAACCCGCTGCGCGTCGCCGGGCCGGTCCTGCTCGCCGTCGTCGGAAGCCTCGGCTGGTCCGTGACCGCGGCGGCGCAGCCCGCACCCGTCCGCACCGGCGTGCTCCAGCTCGACGAGCGCCGGGGCGCCGTGATCCTCGACACGCCCCAGCTGTCCGGGGGCGGCGAGATCATCGACGAGAGCGCGCTGCGCTTCTACGCGGCCCAGCGCCAGGGCGAGCGCGTCCAGGCGGAGATCGCGCGCCTGCGCCGCCGCCACCCGAACTGGACCGTCCCGGCCGACCTCGACACGTTGAAGCCGAGCCCGCCCGAGGAGGCCCCGATGTGGGACCTCTTCACGGCGGGCCGCTTCGAGGAGCTGCGCACCGCCATCAGCGTGCGCCAGTCGGCGGATCCCGGCTGGCAGCCCTCGGAGGATCTCGCGCGCAAACTGAACCGGGGGACCCTGCGCAGCGCCGCCCGCGCGGCCGTCCGGGACGGGGCCTGGGGCGACATCATCGCCCGGGTGAAGGCCTCGCAGGAGCCCGTGCAGAACCTCGACATCGACATCGCCTGGACGCTGGCGGAAGCCTACGCCCGAACGGGCGACCTCGCCCAGGCCACCGCGGTCTACCGCTCGCTGCTGACGGAGCAGACCGATTCGGCCTTGCGTCTCGCGACGGTGCAGAAGGCCATGGCCGCGATGCCGATCGCGTCCGTCGAACCCCTCCTGGCCATCGCCAGCCGGGGCGCGGACGGCGCCGACGAGTTCCGGGCGATCCGGCTCGACGTGACGCGAGCCCGCATGGTGGCGGTCCTCCATGGGGAGCAGGCCGGAAAGATCGAGCCGGCCGACCTCGCCGCGCTCGGGGAGCAGGCCCGCCGGCTCGGGAACCCGTCCCAGATCGCCCTGCTCGGCTGGTACGCCTATCACCGCCGCCAGTTCCGCGAGGGGCTGGAGTGGTTCAAGCTGGCCCAGAGCCGTGGCGGCGACGCGGCCGTGGCGACGGGTCTGGCCCTGTCCCTGCGCGAGATGGGTCAGACCCGGGAAGCGGAGGATGTCGTCTTCGCCTGGCGCGCCGCCTCCGTGACGAATCTCGCCCTCTACGTCGACATCATGGAGCGCACCCTGGGCGAGAGTTCGGGCGCGGTCGTGGAGCCCGAGCGGCTCGACCGATTCGCCAAGGTCGTCCTCGCGACCGGTTCGGCGGAGGGCGCGCAGGCGCTGGGCTGGTACGCCTACAACGCCTGCCAGTTCGATGCCGCCGCCGACTGGTTCCAGCGGGCCGTGGGCTTGAAGCCGCGGGAATCCGCCGTCCTCGGCTACGCCCTCAGTCTCTCCCGCCTGAAGCGGACCCGCGACTACCTGGAGGTCGTCAACCGCTACGACGGCCTGTTCCCGAAGGTGGTGGGTCTCGTCTTCGCCGAGCCCGACCCGCAATCGCGCGACACCGGACCCTGCGGACCGGCCCCGGCGGCGGCGCAGCCGGTGGCGGCCGCGCCCGCCCGGGTGAAGGTCCCCAAGCCGACCGTCGCCGCTGCGGCCGCTTCGATCCGGCCGCTTCCCGTCCTGCGCGGCGAGTTCCCCATCGCCGTCGCTGCCGAGAACCCGCTGCGTCTCGGCGAGGGCGGCGCCGGACCGGGTCGGGCCCGCGAAGGGGAGTATCTCCGGGAGGTGCGCGGCGCCCCACCGCTGATCGCCCGGCGCGTCGTCGGCGTCGGGCCCATGCCCTACGAGCGCTACGGCTTCACGCTGCTGCCGGGCTGGAACGGCACGGACCGGGCCAGCCTCCAGGCCGGCGCACCGACCCCGCCGGTGGGCACCCTCGCGCAAGCCGAGGCCGGCACACTGGCCCAAGCCGGTGCGCCGCGGCCCGCCTCATTCCGGGACGGGGAGCGGTTCGGCCCCTTCGATACGGCCGGCGCGGGCCGCGGCGCACCGCGCATTGCAGGACAGGATCGATGATCGGACCGATGCTCTCCCTCGAACGGCCCAACCGCTCCGCCGGACGCGTGCTGTTCCGGCTCGGCGGCGTCCTGCTCGGCCTCACCCTGCTCGGTGCCTGCCAGACCTCGACCGCGCGCCGGACGACGCCGCGCTTCGAGACGGCCTTCAGCGCCCTGAGTTCGACCGGCAACCGGCCCCTCGTCTCGCTGCCCAACAGCGGCCCCGTCGCCTCCGTGACGGAGACGCAGTCGAGCGCCGGCCTCCGGCAGCGCATCCTCTTCGGCGCATCCGGCGGCCGGATCGATCTGACGATGGCGTCGGGCCGCGTCTGGGACGATCCGGCCATGGCCAAGCCGAGCCGGACCGGGATCACCGCCGAGCTCGCGAGCCTCGAGGGCGGCGGCTCCTACCGCATCGTGCGCCGACCCGTGCACAACGCCTACGGTCCCTTGGGCGTCGCTGTGAGCGAGCGCTGCGCCTACGCTTGGCAGTGGATCGACAGTCTCGAGCGCGTCGAGCTGGGCCGCGGCGCGCTGCGCGGGCCGGTCTCGGTCTCGCTCCGGGTGCAGCATTGCCGTCGCCAGCCGACGGGAGCGGAAGCGCTCCTGGCCGACCTCGTGCGGATGCGGCTCGGACCGGTGTCCGATCCGGGCGCGGGCGTCCAGCGCCGCCGCATCGCGAGCCCGAAGCCGAAGCAGGCCGAGCCGGTCGAGATGGCCGCGCCCGCGGTTCCGGCGAGCTCCCAGCCGACCGCTCCCTCGGTTGCGGTGAACGGCAGCCGCACCCTCGTGATGCTTCCGCAGGGCCCGGCCGCGCCGCAATACCTGGCGCAGCCCGCTCCCGCCGCGGCGGCAGCGCCCCTCCCGGCCGTTCCCCGACCGACCAGTACGGCCGCCTCGACGGATCGCCCGCGCTTCCTCACCGATGCCGCGCCCCCCTCCGGCCCCACGTCCGGACCGCCCGCCCGCGCTCAGCAACCCAATCCAGCCGATCCCTCGGCGCGCTTCCTCACCGGATCCAGGCCGCCCCAGGGCTGGTGACGCGGGCCGCACTCACGTGTGCGATGCCCAAGGACGGTCGAGAGAGGTCGAGACCACGATTGTCTCGGCCTATGTTCACGACGTCATCCCGTTCCGGGGGAAGGCTGACGCGTGAAAGCCGGGCAAGTCTTGGTCCGATAAGGGTGCTGCGCGAGTTTCAGCTACGATGGCCGTGTGAGGCGCCTCACGATGTCAGGCTCGTTGGAGGATCGAAAGGAGACGAGCCGAACTCTGTCGCACCACATCCTGCCGAGTGCGGCGACGATGGTCGGCATTTGCCCGACCCTCATCGGCTTGGTGAAGCTGACCGAGGCCAACGGTATCGTCAGACAGGCCGACGAATGCCTCGGTCTGATCACCGTTCTGTTCGTCGCGAGTGCGTTGGCGTCCTACTTCTCCATCCGTGATCGTCTTGGACGCGATCACAGCCAATGGCTGGAGACAACGGCCGACTTGCTCTTCATTGTCGGTCTCGTTGCCTTGGGGTGCGTCGCGATCCTGTTCGCTTTTGAATGGATTTGACGTCTCGAACCGCCTCGGCCTTCGCCCCTCTCCGTCATCGCGAGGCGGAGCCGAAGCGACCCAGAGCGCGACGTGTCCGAAAGGTACGGAGCCCTGGATTGCTTTCGCTGAGCCTCGCAAGGACGCGGGAAGAGACCGAAGCGATCAACCGGAAATCGTATCACATGTGCATGCGCTTGGCCGACAAGTGGACTCAAGGCGCTTGGCACGTCAGAGGCGGCATGCTCCCAACCGTCCACGTCACGTCGCGTCCTCTCCCGCGCAATTCGTGGCTGGCATCGGCGTAGCGAAAGCCGTCCCCGCTCGGCTTGGCGGGCAGCGCGATCGCTGGGCCGTTCGGCGGATGAACGATGGCCGGCGCTTGCGGGTCCATCGTCGCAAACTCGACCGCCAAGGTCAGGCCCCCGGGGCAGGCGAACGCCACGCGCTGGCTGCCCGTCGGGGCGGCCTGAACCCGAGATACGCGAAGCCACGCCGAGCCGAGGGAGACGAACGCCACGACGGCGCCGAGACCGAGAAGGGTCGCGTCAAATCTGGATCGGCAGCCGATCATGATGCCTCCTTGCCGCCTTGCTGCGAGGGTTCGGCAGGCTTCTCGAAGGGTCCGATGGGCCACATACGGTGCCTCAGAACCGCTGCTCCAGGCGGCCGGGATTGGGCCCGCTCCCGTGATAGGCCGCCATGCAGGTGTGCCAGATCTGCGAGCCAAGATCCCAGAGACTCAAGCGGTTCGGATTCGGTGCCGTGAAGACCTGTGCCCGGGCCTGTTCACGACAGGTGGCATCGGCCGGCCCCTGAATGGGCGGCTCGTTCGCCAGAGCCTGGCCGGTCGAGACGGCGAGAACGAGTGCGAGCAGACAGGTGCGCATGGTGACGGCCTTTCCGATGAGTTTCAGCGACGGGTGCACGCATCCGACACCCTACTCCTGACGCCTCGGTGCGGCAGTCCCTATCCGTCGGTATCCCTGTCCGCATCCGCCGGGCTGATGTCTGCGGTCGTGGGGATCATGGCCGTCGAACCGGGATCGATTGGGCTCTTTCCCTTGAGAGCTGATTGGCTCGACCAGGTTTCCCACCCGCGCATCGTCGAGGCATCGATGCTTCGGCCATCGAAGAACGTGACAGCAGCGAATCGCTCGCTCAATCCTGTGTATTGTCGGTCGAGGCGCCGAGGCAAGGGCGCAGGTGGAATTCCTTTTCAGTCCCTGGAGCGTGCCGCATCGGAGCTATCCTTTGATGTGCCGAATCCGTTCAAGAGACGGATGCTCCCGATTTCCCTGTATCGATGTTAACCCAAGGTTGATGCATGGGAGTTGCCAGACTGCACGGTTCTCTGCTTCATGGTCGGCGCACCGGGAGGTCGAACACCATGCGCCGCGCCGTTGTTCTCTTCGCTGCATCCTTCGCTCTCCTGGCGCCGGTGCCGAACCCGGCACAGGCCCTGCCGGTGATGGCCGATCCGGGTGCCGCGGCTCCGATCGAGCTTGCGGCCGGCGGGTGCGGGCCCGGCCGTTGGCGCGGTCCCTGGGGCCATTGCCGCAGCACACCCTATGTCGGGCCGCTCCCGGGAGGCTGGTACCAGGCGCGGGGCGGCAACGGCTGCCCGCCGGGCTACTGGCGCGGCCCCTGGGGCCATTGCCGCAACACGCCCTATCACGGGCGTTTGCCGGGGGGCGGCTGGAAGCCGTAGCGCGCTCCTCGTCCGATCGAACGGAGCGGTGCGGTCATGGCTCCGCCGAAGCCTGGGCCAGCGGAGGATGCGCTCCCGGGGCGGAGCTTCGCGAAGACGCTCAAGGGACGTTCGCCGAGGCACAGGGCGGTCGGGCGATGAGCGACCTTGTCCGACCCGACGGCCATCTCGGCTGGCGAGGCCGCTCGTGGCGGGAGGAGTCACCATGACGGACGGTCTCATCGTCGGTGCCGGGCCCGTGGGCCTGACCATGGCCGCCGAACTCGCCCGCTACGGCGTCGGCGTGCGCCTCATCGACCGTGCTCCGCACGCCACCGAGACCTCGAAGGCCCTCGTCGTCTGGTCGCGTACGCTCGAACTCATGGACCGCATGGGTTGCAGCCAAGCCTTCCTGGAGGCGGGGCTGCGGGCTCCCGGCGCCTCGATCCGCAGCGGCGGTCGCATTCTCGGCAATCCTCGCTTCGACGCGATCGCGAGCGTCTACAACTTCGCCCTGATGATCCCGCAGCGGGACACCGAGCGCCTCCTCGCCGCCCAGGCGCGCGCCTTCGGCGTCGAGGTCGAGCGGCAGGTGGAGCTGACCGGCTTCACCGAGACTGCGGACGGCGTCGAGGCGCGCCTTAGGCACGCCGACGGGCGCGAGGAGACGGTGCGGACGCCGTGGCTGATCGGCTGCGACGGGGCACACAGCACGGTGCGGCACGGGCTCGGCCTCGCCTTCGAGGGGTCGGCCCAGGGCGACGACTGGCTGCTCGCCGACGTGCGCCTCGACGGTCCGGGCGCGCCGCCGCCCGACGAGATCGCGACCTACCTGCATCGCGACGGCCCCTTCGTGGTCTTCCCGATCCCGAACGGGCGGGCGCGCGTCGTCGCCACCGTGGGCAGGACGGAGGCGGGACGCCCGCGCCCCGATCCCCGCCTCGACGATGTGCAAGCTCTCGTCGACCGCCGTGCCGGCGGAGGCTTCCGCGTGTCCGATCCGGTCTGGCTGACGAACTTCCGCATCAACGAGCGCAAGGTGGCCGAGTACCGGCACGGGCGCGTCTTCCTCGCCGGCGACGCGGCGCACATCCACAGCCCCGCGGGCGGCCAGGGCATGAACACCGGCATGCAGGACGCGGTGAACCTTGCCTGGAAGCTGGCGCTGGTCGTCCGGGCTGAGGCCGACACGTCCCTGCTCGACAGCTACAGCCCCGAGCGGAGCGCCGTGGGCGATCTGGTGCTGCGCAACGCCGGCCGGCTCACCGACATGGCGACGCTGTCGAACCCGGCGGCCCAGGCGGCGCGCAACCTCGCGCTGCGCTTTCTGCTCGGTCTGCACACCGTCCGCGACCGGATGGCCGCGACGATGAGCGAGATCGAGATCGCCTACGGCGCCTCTCCTCTCTCGGCCGGACCGGGGTCCGGCGCGCGCTGGCCGCCGGAGGCCTATGGGGGAGCGCCGCCGGGCGTAGGCCGCGCACCGCGCTTCGTCCTCTACGCCGCCGATGCGGCGCGTGGGGCGGACTTGGCGGGGCGTTTCCCCGGCCTCCTGGAACCGGCACCGCGATCCCCGCCGGACGCCTCCCGCCTCACCATCGTCCGGCCGGACGGCTATGTCGGCCTGTCGGCGGACGAGGACGCCTGGGACGACGCGGAGCGCTACCTTTCGACATTCGCGCGATCCGACGAACACCTGGGAGGACCTGCATCGTGAAGACATCGAAGCGCATTCCCGCCAGCCTTGCGCTGCTCGGCGCGGTCCTCGCCGTGCCGGGCGCGGCCTGGGCACAGGCCTCGCGCGAGGTTCCGATCAGCCGTGACCTCGATGTCGAGCGCAGGCTCGACCGGAACGCGCAGCCCGTACTCGATCCGAACGTGACGCCCGACAACCCGGATGGCGTCGTCGGCTTCGACGGTCCGCCGGGCATCCCGGAGGACACCATCGACGCCGGGCCGCTTCCGCCCGGCTCCCCGGCCGATGCGGACCTCAAGTGACGGCCGGCATCCTTCGGCTCTTCGCGAGGTCGGAGCCGGTTCCGCCCGCGACCGGGGCGCTTGGCCCGACACTTCCATCGTCACAAAGCGGAGAAGCTGGACGATGAGCCGCCGCAAGTCGATTGCCGTCGCGACGATGGCATCGACGAGCGCGCAAGCCTACCAAGGCAGAAAAGGGAGCGCGCCCTGTCGCCCCTGTTCGATGCCCTTGCCTCACGTCGTGAGGGCTCCTCGAACAAGGGCGGGCACCGGGTGAAGGCGATGGTGCAGCCGGCCATCGAGCGGATGCAGGCCGGCATCGACTTTGCCGACGATCAGGGTGGTGGTGCACGGTCGCACCGAGGCGCGTCGAAGGGAGACGGGGCGGCAATGGAATTCGATCCGACCTTCGTGACCAAGGTCTTCGCCGCCCTCTTCGCGATCATGAATCCGATCGCCAACGTGCCGGTCTTCCTTTCCCTGACCCAGGGCGCGTCCGATCAGGTTCAGAGGAAGGTGGCCCTCACGGCCACGCTCGGCACGATCATCGGCTGTGTCGTCAGCGTTGTCGCCGGCAAGCTGATCCTCAGCCTCTTCGGCATCAGCGTGAACGACTTCCGCTTGGCCGGCGGCCTGCTCATCCTCCTCATCGCCGTGACGATGCTGCAAGGCTCGGACAGTCACGTTCACGCCGCGACCTCGAAGGAGAAGACCGAGGATCTCGACCCCGAGGGCGTCGCGATCTATCCGCTCACCGTTCCGCTCCTCGTCGGCCCGGGAACGATCGCCACGCTCATCGTCTTCGGCGAGACGGCCCGGACACAGGGCAAGCTGGTGGAATTGGCGGTCGGACTGAGCGCGTTCCTGGCGCTGCTCGCCGTCACGCTCTTCTCGGCCCCCTTCCTGGGGCGGCATCTTCCGCCGCAAGCGACGGCGATCACGCGCCGGCTCATGGGCATGATCCTCGCCGCCCTCGCCGTCGAGATGATCGTCACGAGCCTCCGAACGGCGTTTCCCGGGCTTTCGAGGTGAGAAGACAGGCGCTCCTGCTGTGTTGGCGCCGGTTGGTCCGTCACATGCGGTGCGGCTCGCGGCGGCACGCTCCCGCGCGGAGATGAGCGTCACGGCCGGGCAGACCGCCGCCCGATCCACGACCATGCGGCGGCCGCCGATCAAGCTGCACCCACCCGAGAGGTTCTGCGCGACGTGAGCCAAGCCTACGCCGGCACGGGTGCGGCGGCCGGGAACAATCGCAGGCGCGGAGCGCTGCCGAAAGCGGGTGTGGCAGCCTCGCAGGTGGCCGCCCTCCGCCGCCGAGCTGTCGCGCCGATCCGAGCATCCCAACGCCGAGGTCGGGCGCTTCCGCGCCACCACGCGCGCCGCCCGACTTGTCGAGCCGTGCCCTATCCCCGCTCGCCGAGGGAGACGGAGCGCGGCCCCAGTCTGACGACGAGAGCATCGTCCCGAAAGGGGGCCGCCGGCTTTCGGAAAACGACGATGTTCTAGCTCACGAACTCGGTCTTCAGCGCGGCGCTCGTCACCGCCACGCGGTCCCGGCCGCCTTCCTTGGCCGCGTACAGCGCCACGTCCGCCCGCTTGAGCAGCGAGCCGACGCTGTCGCCCTCCGACCATTCGCTCAGCCCGATGCTGACGGTGAAGCGCAGCGGGTTGCTCCGCTCCAGAACCGCCGTTCCGGCGCACTGGCTGCGGATGCGGTGCGCCACCACCGCCGCGCCGGCCAGGCCGTGGCCCGGCATCAGCAGCGCGAACTCCTCCCCACCCAGCCGGCCGGCGATCGTCCCGGTCTCCCGCAGGATCTGGGCGACGTGCCGGATCACCAGATCCCCCACGTCATGGCCATGCCGGTCGTTGATCCTCTTGAAATGGTCGATGTCGATCTGCATCACCGTCAGGAGCCGGCTCGCCGCCGCGTTCTCAACCGCCGCCCGAGCCTGACGCATCAGCGCTCCGCGGTTGAGGAGTTGCGTCAGGTGGTCGGTGTCCGCCTGCCGGATCAGCGCCTGCTGCAGCTTCAGCACCCGCTCGGCCGAGCGCAGGCGCCCCCGCAGTTCCTGCGCTTCCGGCGGCTTCATCAGGAAATCGTCCGCGCCGGCATCGAGCACCTCGTCCAGCGGGCGATTCTCCCGCGCGGAGGACATCACCAGGATGGTGAGCGGACGCCGGTCGTCGGCCAGCGCCCGCAGCGACCAGCACAGCTCCAGCCCGTCGAGCGGCTGCACCTCGAGGCTGGTGAGCACGCAGGTGACGGAAGGGTCGGCACCGACATGCGCCAGCGCCGCGGCCGAGTCCGAGAACGCCACCACGGTGTGCCCGGCCGAGACGAGCATTCCCGAGATCGTCTTGCGGATCACGCCACTGGGATCGACGAGGACGATGTGCATGGCGAGCCCGTCAAAACGAAGTCATATGCCGTGGGGGGAAGCTTAGCGTGAAAGCCGTTGCGATCGGGTGAAAGGCCTTCACCAGTACAGGCTCGAGGCCCCATCATTCCCTGAGGGATCGCATCGGCCGCGTCAGCCCGCCGATCGTGGATCCGATACGCCAAGCCGAGATCGAGGCCGCCCGCAGGATCCGCGCTCCGGTCCGGACCGTCCGTGATCAGGAGGATCTGCCGCATCGTGGGATCTCGCCGCCGGACGGACTACGGGAACATCGCGTCGATGGCGTCCTGGGACACGCACGCTGCACCGGGGAGCGCCGGACCGTTCAGGAGCGCGGCCTCGCCGCGACGCTCGCGACGCGCCGGTTTCGGCGCAGCCGGCGCTGCGTCCGGGCCGGACCAGAGGCGCATCATCTCGGCGATCCGCTCCTCGACGAACTCGATCGTCTTCACCACTTTCGAGATGCGCTGGCCGGTGAGGTCTTGGAAGTTGCAGGCCTCGAAGATCGTCTGCATCTGATCCTGGATGGCCTTCGCGTCCGCCCGGGTGGCGTCGTCCCGAGCCCGCCTCGCGATGCCGCGGGCCAGGGCGTCGACGGCCTCCGAGGTCGAGAGGATCGTGTCGGTGGCCTGCTCGGTCCCCTGAACCACAGCGTTCAACTCGTCGCAGGTGCGGCCGGCCTCTTGTTCATGCCGCAGGTCGGCGATCTCCCGCCGCGTCCGCTCGATTGCCGTCGAGATCGCGGCCAGATGACTTTGCAAGAGGGCGGGCAAGAGGGCGGAGCTCTCTTCGAGCCCAGGGGCATTTAGTCTACCATGAGTCATGTCGTCCGACTGCATTATCATTCCGACAGACTGGACTTAGCTGCATAACATTAATCAATTCCGAGTGTCGTTACAGCTCTCTCCCATTGTATGGTTCTCTTGACTGGCCCGGCATCGCGTCAGTCGGGTCACGCCGGAAAAGCTCACCACGCCAAGGAGGATGGTGGCTGTCCAAATCCTCCGGTCATGCATCGGTAAAATAACGTATCTGTGTAAGTTGAGATCGGCGTGAATGGCAGTTGCTCCGATCGTCATCCGCCCGTTCCTCTTGCCGGCCTCGGTTCGCCACCTCGCGTCCGAGAGTTACGCCGGGCTCCTGCGCGGCGCCCTGGCCGAGGGGAACAGCGTGACCTTCGAGGCCGAGCAGGATGATGGCGTCCCGCCGAGCCTCGACGCCTTCGCCTGCGGCCGGGTGCTCACCCCTCGGAACAGGGTGTGCCGTGCAACCAGACATCAAGGTTTCCGGATGGCCACGAAATCAGTTGCTCGCGACGTCGGAGGCGTCGTCCGAGCCGCCGACCTTCATGTCGCTGCCCAGAGAGTAGATCTCGTAGGGTTTGCCTTTCGAGCCGGGGGAACGGTAGAGATAGGGCTGGTTCCACGGATCCATCAGGCCTCGAGTGTCCCGGATATACGGGCCGCGCCAGGTCGCGCCCGTGGATTGGACGAGGGCCTGAAGGCCCTGCTGGCCCGTCGGGTAGGTCCCTTGATCAAGATAGTATAGCTCGACCGCCTGAGCGATATTCTTGACCTGAATGCGTGCCGTCTCGCTCTTGGCGCGGCCGAGATAGCCGATCACCTGCGGCGTCACCATCGTGGCGATCATGCCGATGATCGCGAGGACGACGAGGAGTTCGACCAGGGAGAACCCGGCTTCGGCCGACCGGGCGCAGGCGTCGTCCCGCTCTGAACCCCGCTCTGGGTGAGACATCGTCGCCGCCGTCCAAATCGCGAGTGGATGGGCCGACGATGGGGTGCGAAGCCTAAGAATCCCCTGCCTTGCCTCGGCTTCGGGGGCGATCCGGACCGAGATACACCGGAATTTTTTGATCTTTGTTATGTCTTCCGTGGGATCGTCCTGGGGGAGAACCGCCGGGATTCGACCCGATTGCGGCTCCGGGGGCGTTCATGCGGCGGCCTGGTATCATCTCGAAGCTCCGGCGCCCGGTGCCGGTTCTGCTCATCGTGCTCGCGGTGAACCTGTTCGCGTTTCAGGGGCCGGCGGCGTTCGCGGCCGCGCCCGAGACGCTCCTGAGCCTGCCGCTGCCGGCGCCGCTGCCGCCCGTCCGGCTGCTCACGATCCTGGTCGGTCTTCACCTGCTCGGCCTGTGCTTCGGCCTCGGCGGGGCGACGATGCTCGATTTCTGGATCTTGCGCTGGATGCGCTGGGGCGGCTTGCCGAACGAGATCGCGCGCACCTTCCTGTTCGTCAGCAAGGTGGTGACGGTCGGGCTCGTCCTCCTCTGGGTCTCGGGCCTCGGCTTCCTGGCCGTCTATGCAGTCGAGGCACCCGAGAAGCTCTCGAACCCGAAGCTGGTCGCCAAGATCACGGTGGTCGCGGTGCTGACGGTGAACGGATGGCTGATCCATGCCCTCGTCCTGCCGGGCGTGCTGCGCGACGTGAGCCGGCCGATGTTCGACGGCGTTTCGCGCCTGCGCACCGGGGTCTTCCTGATCTCCGGGGCGGTCTCGGGTGTCTCGTGGTACACGGCCTTCGCGCTGGGCCTCATGCGCGAGCTGAACGGGCGCGTCACGGCGGGCCTCCTGCTGGCGCTCTGGTCTGCCGCCCTGGTCGCCGCCGGCCTCGCGGCCTACGCCTTCTGGCAGTTTCTGCGTCGGCGCAGCCTCGGCGCGCGGCCCGACGGCGGCGAACCGGATCCGGTTCCCGACCTCCCGTCCTGGGAAGCGCTCCGGCGCCGGATCGGCGCCCGTCTTCGCCGCTCGGGTTCGGCTGCCGCGCCGATGTCGCCCGCTCCGGTCGCGGATCTGCGCGCGCGCGACCGCGACGGCACGGAAACCGTGGCACCGCATCCGATGCGGGCGGTGCCGCTGGGCATCACCTGCGCGCAGGAGAGCCGGATCGCCGCCCTCATGGCGCGGTTGGTCTCGGCCTGAAGCGCTGTGGATCTCGGCGACCCGGCCCTCGCGGCGCTGCTGCCGCTGCCGCTCACCCTCGCGGTGAGCCTGATCGACCTGCGCCGCCGCATCATTCCCGATGGGCTGAACCTCGCCCTGCTCGTTCTCGGGGTCGGCTGTGCCGCTCTTCACGGTCCCGCCTTCGCGGCGGCCGGGGCGAGCCTGGCCCAGGCGGCCTGCGCGTTCCTGCTGCTCTGGACCTTGCGCGCCGCCTATGCGCGCCTGCGCGGGCGGACGGGGCTCGGTCTGGGCGACGTGAAATTCATCGCCGCCGCCACCGCCTGGACCGGCTTGGCCGGCCTGCCGTTGCTGCTGCTCGTGGCCAGCACCAGCGCGCTGGCGGCGCTCGCACTGGCCGCCCTCGCGGGGCGGCGGGTGGATCGGGCGTTCCGGCTGCCCTTCGGTCCGTTCCTGGCCCTCGGGCTGCACGTGGCGCTGTGGGTCGGAGCCCTCGGTTGAGGGCGTTCGGCGGGTCGGGCGCGCGGCGGCGGCCCGGCCTTCCGGATCACTGCACGAGTTGACCGACGCTCATGATCGCGCCCATGACCGAGATGATCAGGCCGCCGATCAGGCCGCCGATGGTCACGGTCACCAGGGGGGTGAGGAGCGCGAGCAGGCGGTCGATGCGCTGGCGCGTCTGGGTCTCGTGCATCTCGGCGGCGTGGAGGAGGACGGGGCCGAGGCGGTTCACCTGCTCGCCGCTTGCGATGAGGTTGAGGGTCGAGGGCGCGTGCGGCTTCAGGCTGGCGAGGCCCGAGGCGAGGCTCCCGCCCTCGGTGAGCCGGCGGCCCGCCTCGTCGAGGGCGGCGCGGAACACCCGGTTGCCCGCGAGCGGGCGCGTGGCGGCCACCGCGTCCGGGATCGGCACCTCGGCGCAGAGCAGCGTGCCGAGCACCCGGCAGATGCGCCCGAGCTCGATCCCCGTCACGATCTCGCGCACCAGCGGCAGGCGCAAAGCCAGCCGTCCGCGGGCGGCGGCGAAGCCGGGCTCGCGCCAGATCCGGGCGAGCACGAGGCCGACGAGGGCGGCCCCGCCGAGCATCACCGGCCAGCCCGTGCTGATCGCGTCGCCCAAAGCCGCGGCGGCGCGCATGGCGAAGGGCGGCGGGCGGCCGCTGCCCTCGAACAGCGGCGTGAGCGCGGGCACCAGCACCACGACGATCATCACCAGCGTCCCGATCGCCATCAGCACCAGCAGGGCCGGGTAGATCATCGCCGAGGTGAGGTGGCGGCGCACGGCGTCGCGGCGCTCGATCGCGCTCGTCAGCGAGCCGATCACCGCCTCGAGCGTGCCGGTCGCCTCGCCGGCCCGCACGATGTCGACCATGTCGCGGGAGAACGCCTGCGGATGGGCCGCCATCGCCCGCGACAGCGAGGCGCCGGCGACCACCCGCTCGAGAATGTCGGCCAGCACGGGCTTGAGCGCGGCCGACGCCTGCCGCTCGACGAGGCGCAGCGCCCGGTCGACGGTGAGCCCGGCCCCGATGAGCGTTCCGAATTCCCGCAGGAAGGCGAGCCGCGCGGCGTCGTCGACCCGGTCGCGGCCGAACAGGTCGCGGGTCCAGATCGAGGCCGAGGCGGCGGCGGGCTCGATGGCGAAGACCTGGAGCCCGTCGGCCCGCAGCTGCGCCACCGCGCGCTGGCGGTTGTCGGCCTCGATCCGGCCGGCGCGGGCGCTGCCGTCGGCGGCGTAGGCCTGGTAGGCGAAGCGCGGCATCAGATCTGACCCTCCAGCACGCGGGCGATCTCGTCGAGGGTGGTGTCGCCGGCGATCACCCGGGCCCGGCCGCTCTCGACGAGGCTCGCCATGCCGGCGGCGCGCGCCCGGGCGGCGATGGGCCCCTCGCCGGCCCCCGAGGCGATCAGCCCGCGCAAGTCCCCGTCGAGCGGCATGATCTCGGACACGACCATCCGCCCGCGATAGCCGCTGCCGTTGCAGGCCGCGCAGCCGCAGGCGCGCTTGAGGCTCAAGGGGGAGCCCGGCTCGACCCCGAGGCGCAGGCGCTCCTGATCGGTGGCGGGGGCGGGCGTCGCGCAGGCGGCGCAGAGCCGGCGCACGAGGCGCTGGGCGACGACGCCGTTGAGCGTCGCGGCGATGAGGTAGGGCTCGACGCCCATGTCCATCAGCCGGGTAATGGTGGCGGGGGCGGAGTTGGTGTGCAGCGTCGAGACCACGAGATGGCCGGTGAGCGAGGCCTGCACAGCGATGCGGGCGGTCTCGCCGTCGCGGATCTCGCCGACCATCACCACGTCCGGATCCTGGCGCAGGATCGAGCGGAGGGCTGCGGCGAAGTCGAGGCCGATGCCGGGATGGGCCTGCACCTGATTGACGCCGGCCATCCGGTACTCGACCGGATCCTCCACCGTCACGACCTTGAGATGCGGCCCGTTGATGCGCCGCAGGGCCGCGTAGAGCGTCGTGGTCTTGCCCGAGCCGGTCGGGCCGGTGACGAGGACGAGGCCGTTGGGGCGGCTCGTCATCGCCTCGATCCGACGGATCGCCGGCGCATCGAAACCGAGGGAGGCGAAATCCTCGACCCGGCGCGACCCGTCGAGGATGCGCAGCACCACGCTCTCGCCGTGGGCGGTGGGCAGGGTCGAGACGCGGATGTCGACGTCCTGGCCGCGGTCGGGCGCCTTCATGCGCCCGTCCTGCGGCAGGCGCCGCTCGGCGATGTTGAGCCCGGCCTGGATCTTGATGCGGGTGGTCAGCGCGAGCTGCATCGATTTGGCCAGCCGCTCGGCCTCGACCAGCACGCCGTCGACGCGGTAGCGCACCCGCATGTCGGCCTCCTCCGCTTCCAAGTGAATGTCGGAGGCCGACAGCTCGAAGGCTTTCCGCACGAGGCGGGCGGAGAGGCGCACGATCGGCGCCTGGCTCGCCACGTCGGCGAGCCGGGCGAGGTCGTCGTCGAGGGCGCCGCCCTCGTCGTCGGAGGCGGCGTCGCCGTAGAGGGCGCGGTGGGCCCGCTCGAAGCTGCCGGGGCCGACGAGGCGGCACGCGATCGACCGATCGGTCAAATGCGCCAGGGCGGCCGGAATGTCAGGGTCGAATGGATCGACCAGGGCGACGACGAGGCGGCCGGGCGCCTCGGCCAGCGGGAGCACCCGGGCGCGGGCGCAGTAATCGGCGCCGATCAGTTCGGGCAGGACCGGCGCGGGGGGCAGATCGGACTCCTGCAGCACGTCGAGCCCGGTCGCCTCCGACAGGGCGGCGACGAGGGCCGCCTCGTAAACGAGGCCGAGTTCGGCGAGCAGGACCGGCAGCGGCCGCTTGCCCGGCAGGTCGAGGGCGGCGAGCGCACGCTCGTGCCCGGCCGCGTCGAGGAGGCCCTTGGCGGCGAGGGCTTCAACGAAGGCGCGGGCGGTGTCCCGGCGGTCCCGGCTCTGGCCGCGCTGGTCCGGTCGGATCCGCCGCGGACGGCTCTTCGAACCCCAGACGCTCAGCATGGTGCGGCCCTCGGGACCGCGCCGAACGCGCCCGGGTGCCCGCCGTCCCGGGCCCCGCGCCGGAGACGGGTCCTTTAAGCCGACGTAAACACCGCCAGCCTTAACAAGTCCTCTCGCGGCCCGCCCTTCGCGGCCCGCCTTCCGGGACCGTCCGATCCGTGCCTGCCATCGAAGCCCCCGCGCCGGGACGCGTGCTCCCCCCGCTCGGCGCGACCGGGCGCACGGCCCTGCGCGAAGGCCTCGACACCACGGCGCATTGGCTCGGTCTCGGCGAGGTCCGAACCGACCGCGAGGCCGCGCCCCTCCTGATCCGGCTCGGCGCCCCCGGCGCGACGGACGTCACGGTGATCGACCGGCGCGAGGCGGAGCCCCGCACGCATCGGCTCGATCCGGGCGCCGACGATGTCGTCGCGCGCCTGGACGCGATCCGCGGCGCTCAGGCCGGGGTGAGCGCCAAGATCCTGCTCGATCCAGCTCTCTGCTTCATCCGCTCGCTCAGCCTGCCGAGCGCCGCCCTGCCGCGGATGCGCGCGGTGCTGGGGCAGGAGCTCGAGGCGACCACGCCTTTCAAGCCCGAGAGCGTGCACAGCGATTGGTACGTCGAGAGCGAGGACGTGCCGGCGCGGATGCTTCGTGTCCGGCACGTCGTGGTCAAGCGGGGACGGCTCGATCCGCTCCTCGCCGCCCTCGCGGAGGCCGGCATCGCGGCGGGCCCGGTCACGGTCGGGACCGACGAGACGCGGACCATGCCGGTCGATCTCCTGACGGGGGGGCACCGCACCTTCCAGGGCCTCGTCGGGCCGAGCCGGGGCAACCTCGCGCTTCTGACGGGAGCGGCTCTGCTCCTCCTGACCGCCTTCTGGGGCTTTCGCGCTCATCAGGATGCGACCCTCTCCGCTCTCGACACGGCCTTCGCCGACGCGCGCCGGGTTGCCGGGCCGGCGGTGCCGCAGCCGATCCTGGCCGGCACCGCCGCGATCCTGGCCCGCCGCGCCCCGCCGCTCGCCCGGACCTGGGACGCGCTGGCCGCGGCACTGCCGGATTCCGCCTCGGCCACGGAGCTGCACGTCGACGCCGACGGCGCGCAGCTGACCCTCTCGGTCGCGGACGAGGCCGCGGCGCTCGCCGCGCTGGCCCGCGTGCCGGGGTTCGGCGCACCGTTCCTTCAGGAATCCTCCTCCGGTGCCGAGGGGAGGCGCCGTCTCGTCGTCCTCCTGCCACGCACCGATCGCGGGGCGCAGCCGTGAGGATGCCGCCGCTCCCGCCCGCCCTGCGGGCACCGCTCCTCGGGATCGTGGCGCTCGCCCTGATCGTCGCCCTGGCCGTGGGCCCCGTTTCGGGGGCGATCGAGGCGCAGGAGCAGATCGCCGCGGCCCGCGAGCGGCTCACGCGGGCGCAGGCGGCGGCCCTCCGACCTCCGCAGCGGGCGCCCCTCGTCGCGGCGGATGCGGAGGCTCTGCTCGCCGCCTTCCGCACCCGTCTCGACGCGCTCGCCGCGGAGCGCGCCGCGGTGATCGACACGGCCACGGTCGAGCCGGACCCGGCCGAGCCGACCTTGCCGCGCCTGCGCGCCGACCTGCGCGGCACCGCCGAGGGGCTGTACGGCCTCCTGCACGTCCTCGAAAGCGAGGCGCCGCTGATCGCCGTCGAGGAGGCGGATCTCAGCCTTCAGCGGCCCGCCGACGCCGAGACCGGCCGGCCGACGGTGATGCGCGCGCGCCTGACCGTGCGCGGGCTCGTGCCGCTCCCGAAGCCGGAAGCGGGAGGGCGGGGACCATGAGGTCGGTCACGAGGCGCGCGACGAGACCCTCGCTCGATGCCGGGCTGCGTACCCTCGCCGCCAGCGGCGCCGGGCCGCGCGCCCTGTTCGCCGCGGCGGCGGCCTTGGCGGCGGCGGCTTTCGCCTGGCCCGTCCATGTCGATCCGGCGCCGCCGCCAGCCGCGGCCGTCGCGTCGCCCCGTCCCGGCGAGACCGCGTTGCTCCGGCCCCTGTTCGATCCCAGCCGGCGCGACTGGACCGCGCGCGGCAGCCGCGACGCGGTTCTGGAGGGCGAGCCGCACCGCCCCGTCCTGATCGTGCGGGGCATCCTGCTCGATGGGGCGGCGGCGCGCGCGCTGATCGACGACGGGACGCCGGATCGGGTTTGGCTCGGTCCCGGCGAGGGGCGCGGGGACTGGCGCATCACGGCGATCACGGCGGACAGCGTGAGCGTGGATCAGGGCGGGCGGCCCTTCACGGCGGCGTTCATGGGCCCTCCGGCGACGCTGCGCCCGCTGCCGCTCGCCCCGGCCCTGAGGCGCTGACGCGGGCGCCGCCGGATCCCGGCGACGGAGCGCTCAGTCGATCATCCGTCTGAGGATGCCTTCGATGCCCGGGAGCTGGGCCGCCATCGGCGGCGGGGCCGGCACGGGCCGGATCGGCATCATCGCCTTGAGCTGCTGGCGGAAATCCTCGGCGATGCGGTCGGCCTCCGCCGTCCCGCGGATCACTTTGGGCCGGATGAACACGATCAATTCCGTGCGCACGCGCTCGTCGACCCGGTTGCGGAAGGCGGGTCCGACGACGGGCAGGTCGCCCAGGACCGGGACGACCTCGTTGACGATCTGCGCCTTCTCCTGGACGAGGCCGCCGATGGCGAGGCTGTGACCGTCGCTCACCGCGACGCTCGTGGCCACCCGCCGCTGGCGGATGGTCGGCGAGTTGATGGCCGATGTCGTCGTCTTCACGACGTCGCTGACTTCCTGATTGATATCGAGAACCACAAGGCCGTTCTTGTTGACCCGCGGCGTCACCGAGAGGATGACGCCGGTGTCCTTCATCTCGATCTGGTTGAGGATCGGCGCGTTCGCGGACAGGGCGCTCTGGCCGGTCTGCTGCACGATCGGCACCTGATCGCCGACCTGCAGCTTGGCGGTGCGGTTGTCGAGCACCGTGATGTTGGGCGAGGAGATGACGTTGACCCGCGTCACGCCCTGCAGCGCGTTGAGCACGACGTTGAAGTCGGCGGCGTTCAGCAGGTAGTTGAAGCCCGGCACGCCCCCCGCCGCAGCCTTGATGAGCGCCTGGGTGCCGGAAACGGACCCGTTGCCGAAGGTGTCCTTCTGGACGTTGTTGAACTGCGACCGGCCGTTGTTCAGGAACCACTGCACCCCGAAGCGCAGGTCGTTGTTGAGGGTCACCTCGGCGATCACGGTCTCCAGCAACACCTGGGTCGGCATCGCATCGAGGCGGCCGAGGATGCGCAGGATCTTGTCGTACTGGTCGCGCGTGGCCGAGATGACGAGGCTGTTGTTGGCCTCGTCCGCGACGATGCCGATGGCATCGCGCCGCCCGTAGCCCCCGGCATAGCCCCCCATCGCGCCCGGATCCGCACCGTAGCCCCCTCCGAACGGCTGCACCCCGCCGTAGGGGCCGCCGCCCACGACGCTCGGCGCGGGACCGGCCTGCCCGAAGCCGAGCCCCGTCGAGGCCGGGCTCGTCACGGCCGATGCGCCCGCTCCGAAGCCCGAGCCTCCGAAGGCCTGGGACGAGGATTGACCCGGGGCTTGGCTCCCCATGGCCGCCGACCCCGCACCGAAGGTCGCGGGGTTGCTGCCGTATCCGGCCGGCCCGACGCCGGCTCCGGACATGTCCGAGCCGATGCCGCCGTAGGCCGCGCCGCCGGTCGCGAAGCCGGCCGCCGCGGCGCCGGATCCGACCGGCATGCCGGTCTCGGCCGCGACGACCCCCTGGAGTACCTGGGCGAGTTCCTTCGCCGAGCGGTTCTGGATGCGGTAGACGAAGAGCTGGCGCTCCCGCTCGGCGGCGAGCGATTCCAGCTGCTCGAGCCACGCGCGGGCGCGATCGAGATAGACCGCGCGGGAGGTGACCACGAGGATCGCGCTGAGCGCCTCGTTGGGCACGAAACGGATCATGTCGCCTGTTCCGGCGACCTCGCCGTTGAAGATCTGCGAGAGATCGCGGGCGATGGTGCGGGGATTGACGCTGCGCACCGGCAGCATCGCCGTCGACATGCCGCGCATCCAATCGACGTCGAACACCTCGATGGTCTGGCGTAACGCCCGGATCTGCCCGGCATCCCCCGACAGGATCAGCAAATTTCGCGTGCGGTCGGCCCGAAGCACGACCTCGCGCGGGGCGGCCGAGGCGAGGATGGCCTGCATCTCGGCGGCGGCGATCCAGCGCAGCGGGACGACGACGGCCCCGGCCTCCGCGCTCGGCCCCTGCACCGGCTGCACGCCCGCGCCGTCGAACGGCACGATCAGGGCGGTGCGTCCCCGGCGGCGCAGGAGGAGGCCGCGGCTTCCCAGCGCGGTCTCGAACATCGCCAGCAGCCCGTCGCGCGTGATCGGACCGCCCGTCTGCAGGGTGATCGTGCCCGAGGCGCGCTCGTCGAGGGTGTAGCCCCAGCCGAGGGTGTCGGCCAGGACCGCCTTCGCCGCCACCGGCAGGGGCGCCTCGATGAGATTGAGCGTGACCATCCCGCCCGGCAGCGGCGCCCGGGCCGGGGCCTCGCCGCCCACCAGTCGGTCCGTCCCGCGCAGGACGATGCCGGCGGACCCGCGCCGCGCGGTGACGGATGCCCCGGCCGCCGGGCCGAGGCCCTCCGCCGGCTCGGCGGCGAGCGCCGCGCCGGAGGCGGCGAAGACGAGCCCCGCTCCGACGACATATGCCCCCCACCTCATGTCGTCGCCGACCTTTCACGCCCCGATCCGTTCGCAGCGGGACGCTAGGGATTTATGGTTAATGAGGAGTTGAAATGCGTCGCGCGATTCGTGAAAGACTGCATCGGACTTGCGGAGAGGAAAAACTTTAACAGTATATATCTCGATATATAACCTAAGTTATAAAATAATCATCCGATTTCCTCCGTATTGATGCCGAAATGATTTTCGCGGTGCAAGACGTGTGGATCGAGCGCGAATTTTATCATTTGACGCAAGGCGAATGTGTTGCCAGTCCATTCTGGATTTGGAGCGGGTCGATCCGTACGAATGGGTCGATGTTGGCCCAATCACTCCGATTTCATCAGCATATGCCGTGATGGGCCATTTTATTACGGGTTCAAAGAAAGTCGAAACCGATCGTCATGTTGCGATGTCGATTTGAGACATGATCGATTTCAGATCGAGATGTAGGGTTCTGGAATGCTACATTAATATATTGAATCGACCCACCTTGATCAGGCCTCGATCTTGCAGATGGGTCGTCAGGATTTATTGAGGATACTGGAAGAGGCGAACACCTTGCCCGGCAAGCGTCACCCCCTGTCAATCTTTCGCGACCAACATTTGCAACGTTCGGCGCCCGTTCCGGTCGCTCCTCCCGCAGTGTTGTCGATGTCGAAGAAGATCGCGGCGGCGTGTCTGACTCTTGTCCTGGCCGCCATCCTCCCATCCGGCAAAGCCGGGGCCGATCGCGACCCGCGGCAGAGCGGGCGTAGCGAACTCGACGCGTTCCTGTGGCCGGGCGCCGCGCCGCCACGCCGGCTGGACCAGCACGGCGACCGTCTCCGGCCCGACGCCCTGCGCGACCGGCTCGTCGTCGTGTCCTTCGTCCACGCCGAATGCACGATCACCTGCGCCGTGCGTACGCTCGACCTCGACAAGCTGGCGCATGCGTTGCCCGCTCCCTTGCGCGATCGGGTGGCCTTCCTGGCCATCGACACGGACCCGGCCCGCGGCGGCCCGGCGCGCCTGCGCGCCTTTGCCGAAGGCCTGCTCGGCCGGGCCACCCGGCTGCGCTTCCTCGACAGCGACGAGGCTTCGACCGCGGCGCTCGCCGCGGCGCTCCGCTATCCGCCCGGGGCCCTTCCCGAACCGCCGCCGACCATCCTCGTCTTCGATCGGACCGGCCGGATGGCGATGACCTACGGCAGCGACCCGGTCGACGGGGCGCGCCTGCTGCAGGACCTCACTCTTCTCGAGACCTTCGAGGACGGGGTCGGCCGCCCGCCACGCGGTGCGGCCCGGGATCCTGCCTGATCTTCCAACAAAAAAGGGGGAGTACATCATGACACGGTTGAAGCCGGCCGAGGGCCGGAGGTGGGCGCGTGCCCGCCAAGTGGCCTTGCTCTCGGCCACGATGCTGGCGACGGGTTTTCATTCCGCCGAGGCCGCCCGTTTCGGCATCGTCGTCAATCCGGCGCAGGACCCGCTCTTTGCCGGGCTCCAGATCCCCGACAGCGCGCCGACCCTCGGCATGTGGTCGGGCGTGCGCCCCTGGCCGATGAACGCGATGCACATGGGCCTGCTGCCCAGCGGCAAGGTCGTGTCCTTCGGCACCGCCAGCGGCCGGCCCGACGTTCAGGACGGACGCACCTTCGCGATCTGGGATCCCTATAGCGGCCTCGACCGCAACAGCCACGTGATCCTGCCGGGACCGCGGCGGGTCAACAGCTTCTGCGCCGCGCAGGCCTTCCAGGCGGACGGCTCGCTCCTGATCCCGGGCGGCATCTTCGAGGACGGCAACGACAAGGGCAGCGCGGTCCTCAACGCGGCGGCCAACGGCGTGACCGCCACGGCGGCGCAACTCGCCCACGACCGCTACTATTCCACCATGCTCACCCTGCCCAACGGGCAGCAGGTCATCGTGGGCGGCTCCTATCCCTATCTCGGCGGATGGGCCGATCCCGACGGCGATATCGGCCGCGGCTGGATGACCGGAATGACCCCCGAGGTCTATGACGGAAACACTTGGCGCAGCCTGTTCGGCGCCAACAGCCGGGAGGCCTTCGGCCCGGATTTCAACCGGTTCTGGTATCCGCGCGCCTGGATCGCGCCGAACGGACAGGTCTTCGGCATCTCCTCCGAGCGGATGTGGTACCTCGACGCGGCCGGGAACGGATCGGTCCGCACCCTGCCGTTCCGGGAGGCGCAGCGCGAGGCCCGCACGGCGGCCGACGCGCCGAATGTCGGGCCCAACTCGACCGCCGCGATGTACGAGCCTGGCAAAATCATCCAGGTCGGCGGCAACGCCTATTCCAACGGCGAGGGCTTCCTGTCGAGCAGCCGCGCCACGCTGATCGACATCAACGGGGCCGCGCCGGTCCTGACCGAGACCGCCCCAATGTCCACGGGACGGAGCTGGGCCAACGCGACCGTGCTGCCCACCGGTCAGGTGCTCGTGACCGGCGGCAGCCGCTACAACGACCGCGGCGGCGGCGACGTGGTGCTGTCCAGCGAGAACTGGGACCCGAGGACCGGCCGCTGGTCGGTCGGCGCTTCGGGCGCGATCTACCGCGGCTATCACTCCTCGGCCATGCTGCTGCAGAACGGGGCGCTGGTCGTCGCCGGCGGCGGCGCCCCCGGTCCCGTCCTCAACGAGAACGCCGAGTTCTACTATCCGCCCTACCTGTTCACGACCGTGAACGGCCGGGCTGCCCTCGCGCCGCGTCCGCAGATCCTCAGCCTGACGACGAACCGGCTGCAATACGGCCAGACGATGCAGTTCGAGTTCGGATCGCCGAACGGAATCGCGCAGGTGGTGCTGATCGGGCTGAGCCAGGTCACCCACAGCTTCAACTTCACGCAGCGCCGCTACCCGGTCGCCTTCACCCAGACGGATCAGGCCGTCTCGTTCCAGGGACCGCCCTCCGGCAACGTGGTGCCGCCCGGCTACTACCAGCTGATCGCGATCGACCGTAACGGCGTTCCATCTCCCGGTGTGATCATCGGGGTCGGCCCGGTCGCCGCGCCGACGCAATCGATGACGCCGATCTTCGGCACGCCGGCGACGCCGGGCAATGGCGGGGGCGGCGGGAATGGCGACACCGCAGGCGGCGGCTCCGGAACCGGCGGCGGCACGGGCGGCGGCACCAATCCGGGGACGGATCCCGGCGGTACGGGAGGGGCCGAGGGCACGACGCTCAAGGCCGCGCATTCCGGGCTGTGTCTCTCGGTGCCCGCCGGTAACGGCAATGACGGCGCGGCCGTGACCCAGCAGGCCTGTACCGGTTCCGCCGAGCAGCTCTGGCGGGTGCGGGCGGTCGCGGGCGGCTCCGCCCTCGTCAACGCCGCCAGCGGCAAGTGTCTCGATATCAGCCTCGCACGCCAGCCGCTCGCCAACGGCGCCCAGGTCTACCAGTGGGGCTGCCACGGCGGCGCCAACCAAGCCTGGACGACGCGGGCGCAGGGCGGCGGCAACGCCTACGTCTCGGCTGCGGCCAACCTCTGCCTCGACGTCCTCGGGGTCTCGCCCCAGGCCGGGGCCGCGACGGTGGCGTGGGCCTGTACCGGCGGCGCCAACCAGACCTTCTTGGGCAGCGGCACCGCGACCGGGGGGGGAACCGGCAATACGGCCGGCAATCCCCTCAAGGCCGCGCATTCCGGGCTGTGCCTCTCGGTGCCCGCCGGCAACGGCAACGACGGCGCGGCCGTGACCCAGCAGGTCTGTACCGGTTCCGCCGAGCAGCTCTGGCGGGTCCGGGCGGTCGCGGGCGGCTCCGCCCTCGTCAACGCCGCCAGCGGCAAGTGCCTCGATATCAGCCTCGCACGCCAGCCGCTCGCCAACGGCACCCAGGTCTACCAGTGGGGCTGTCACGGCGGCGCCAACCAGGCCTGGACGACGCGGGCGCAGGGCGGCGGCAACGCCTACGTCTCGGCTGCGGCCAACCTCTGCCTCGACGTCCTCGGGGGCTCGCCCCAGGCTGGGGCCGCGACGGTGGCGTGGGCCTGCACCGGCGGCGCCAACCAGACCTTCTCGGGCAGCGGCACCGCGACCGGGGGTGGGACTGGCGGCGGAACCGGCAATACGGCCGGCATGCCGCTCAGGGCCGGGCATTCCGGGCTGTGCCTCTCGGTGCCCGCCGGCAACGGCAACGATGGGGCGGCCGTGACCCAGCAGGTCTGCACCGGTTCCGCCGAACAGCTCTGGCGGGTGCGGGCGGTCGCGGGCGGCTCGGCCCTCGTCAACGCCGCCAGCGGCAAGTGCCTCGACGCCAGCCTGGAACGCCCGCCGCTCGCCAACGGCACGCAGGTCTACCAGTGGGGCTGCCACGGTGGCGCCAACCAGGCCTGGACGACGCGGGCGCAGGGCGGCGGCAACGCGCTCCTCACGGCGGCGGCGCCCAATCTTTGTGTCGATGTCCTCGGGATTTCGCCCCAGGCCGGCGCCGCGACCGTGGTCTGGGCCTGCACCGGCGGCGCCAACCAGACCTTCTCGAGCGCCGTCCTGACCCAGTGAGGTCCGTGCGCCCCGCCTAAGCCGACCTCGGCCCGGCGGGGCGCTCTCTGATCCAGCAACCGCGGCCGTGCCCGATCCGCCGTGACCGGGCACGGCCGCGATGCATCTGGCCTCGGGGCGGCGGACGGCATCGATCCGAAAGGAATACGCCGTAGCGTCGACCCGGGCAGGGTCAGGTGGCTGCACGGCCGGCAGACCGGGAGAACAGGAGCCAGCCATGAGCGGCGGAGCGTGCCTCGAGCGGCCGGCGGCGACGGCCTGCGACGGCTTCACGCTGATCGAGATGCTGGTGACGCTGGCGATCCTCGCCCTCGCCGCCACCCTCGGCTCGCGCTCCATCGTCCTGGCCGAGGGCACGCGGCAGCCGGGCCGGATTGCCGGCAGCATCGCGGCCGAGATCGACCGGTTGCGGGCCGAGGCGATCCGCACGGGCCAGACCGTGCGTCTCGTCTACGACCCGGAGGCAGGCCGCTTCCTCAGCTCCCGTCCGGGCGCAGCGCCGATCCCGGCCGAAGCCCTTCAGGTCAGCGTGACCGTTCCGGCTTCGGGCCGCGGCGCACCGGGCGAAATCCGGCTCCTGCCCGACGGCAGCGCCTCGGGCGGGCGCATCGCGCTTCTCGGACGGAGGGCCGGGGCGGTCGTGACGGTCGCGCCCCTGACCGGCCGTGTGCGCTGGGAGCCGCAGCCTTGAGCCGCCTTCAGCGATTGCGGCGACGTTTCCGCCGACTGACCCGCGGGGGCGCCGGGCGGCCGCCGCCTCCGGGCGAGGCGGGCTTCACCATCGCCGAGGTGCTCGTGGCCTTCGCGGTGGCGAGCCTCGGCACGATCGTCGCCCTGGAGATCGCCGGCTCGACCGCCACCGGCATCCGTCGCCTCGACAGCGCGCGGGTCAGCCTGGACGAGGCCGAGGGCATCGCGCTGCGCCACGTCGCGGCAGGCCCGCTCCGGCCGGGACTGGTCCAGGGCACCTTCTCGGACGGCCGCGTCTGGACGCTTCGTGTCACCGATACCCGACCGGCCTTCGGCCGGATGCACGTCCCCCCCTTCTTTCTGATTCAGGTGTTCCGCGGCGAAGCGGGGAGCGAGGCGGTCTACACGACGCTGACCTCGGGAGACGCTGATGGCCGAAGCTGAGTCGGAGGCCGGCTTCACCCTGATCGAGATGGTCGTCTGCCTCGCGCTGGCGGCGCTGCTCGGCGTGTTGATGGTCAGTGCGATCCGCGTGGCGGGCACGGCCTCGGCTGCGGCTGGCTTCGCCGCAACCGTGGAAGAGGTGCAATCCGTCCGGGAACACCTGCGCCGGACGCTCGGCAGTCTCACGCCGCGTCGGATCGACGGGGCAGGTCCGGCCCTGCAGGGCGGACCGAACGGCCTGCGGGCCGCGATCGGCGCCGATCAGACCCTGGAACGGCCCGTTGATCTCACCGTCGCCCTGAACGGCCTTCCACGGGACGACGGTCGCTTCGACCTCGTCGAGAGCCGCGCGCCGCTCGAAAGCCTGCCGGGCTTGACGCGCGCGGGCGGGGTCTCGGAACCGTCGGAAGTTCTGCTGCAAGGCATCGCCGGTTTTTCAATCCGCTATTTCGGGGCGCTCAAGGATGGCACCCGGCCGACTTGGTACCCGGCTTGGCCACCGGCTGGCGACGAGGCTGGCCGCCTGCCCGGCCTCGTCGAGATCCAGATCGTCTTCGCGCCCGGTGACCCACGGCGTTGGACCCCGCTCGTCATCGCTCTCGGCAACCGGCGATGAACCCGCGGAGCCCGTCCGCGGGCGTGCGCCGCACGCAGCCCGGCTCGGAGCAGGAGGCCGGTTTCGTCCTCCTGTCGGTGCTCGGCATCCTCACCGTGGTGAGCGCGATCCTGGCCGGCGCGCTGCTGCAGGTCCGCTCCAGCACGGCTTTGACGCAGGCGCGCGGACAGATCGTGCAGCTCCAGGGGATCGCCGACGGGATCACCCGTCTGATCGCCTACGATCTCGGCGTGCGGCGAACCTACCGCCTCGCCGGCCTCGACCTCCCGGAAGACGGCACCGTCGTCGCCTGTCCCCTCGACCATGGCCGGACCGCCTTCGTGTCGTTGCAGGACCAGGGGCGCCTCATCGACCTGAACAAGACCCCGCGGCCGGCGATGGAAGAGGCGTTCCGCCTGCTCGGCGTGCCGGACCGAACGGTCCTCGCCGTCGCCGCCGAAATCATCGACTACCGCGACGCCGACGATGAGCCCGAACCCCATGGCGGCGCCGAACTGCCGCAATACCGCGCTCGCGGTCTCATATGGGGGCCGCGCAATGCACCGTTCGCCAGCGTGGACGAGATCGAGCGACTGCCTTCGATGACGCCGGATGTCGCCGCGATCCTGCGACCGGTGCTGACCGTCTACAACGAGGGCGGTCGCTTCGACCTCGCTGCCCTGATCGCCCGGGTTCGGCCCTCCGCCGGTCGCTCGCTGCCGGGCGGGGCAGCTCCCGTCCCTTCCCCACGCCAGAATTTCCGAATGTCGATTGCGGTCGAGGGGAAGGGCGCCCGCGCCGGCCGCACGGCCGTCTACGCGCTCGGCGGCACGCGCACGGGCACCGATTTCCTCGTCTGGCAGCCCACCGTCCCAACGCCGGCTCCGGCTGCCGCGCACCCCGCTTGCGTGAAGATCGCGGCGGTCCTTCTGGCTGGCTCAAGCGCGCCCTGAGGCGCAGGGTGCTGTGCGGTTCTTCCGGGCGACGCCGATGATGATACGGACGGCGACGGCCGACAGCCGCATCGCCCGCACCATCCGCGGGAAGCCCATCACCGTGCAGGCGAGCGCCGCGCCGGTCCAGCGGAACGAGAACAGAATGCCGATCGCCGCGAACCCCGCGCCCAAACCCGGGAGCAACAGGTCGCCGATCACATGGGGCACAGCGGCCGGTGCACGCCCGTGTCGGGCACGGCCTTCACGTGTCGGGCGTGAGCCGGTCCATCACGGCGCGGCAGTGGCCGAATGGTTCAGCACGGTGAAACCCTGCTTCTCGAAAGCCGCCTTGGCGGCCGGTCCGCGCAGATAGCTCAGCAGGGCCGGCGCGTCCGGATTGCGCGAATCCCTGGTGATCGCGACCGGGTAGACGATCGCCGGGTGGCTGTCGGCGGGGAAGGTGGCGACGATCTTCACGTTCGCGTCCGCCGCCGCGTCGGTGGCGTAGACGATGCCGAGCGGCGCCTCGCCGCGCGAGACGAGAAGCAGGGCCGCCCGCACGCTCTCGGCCTGCGCGATCCTGTCCTTCACCCCCGCCCAGCCGCCGAGCTTCTCCAGCGCCGCCTTGCCGTACTTGCCGGCCGGCACCGCATCGACATTGCCCATGGCGAGCTTGCCGGAACCGAGCGCCGGCGTGAGATCGAGGCCGGGGGCCATCTTCACCTCGACGGTCGCGTCCTTCGGAGCAATCAGCACGATGCTGTTGGCCAGAAGGCTCACCCGCGTGTCGGGCCGGATGAGATCCTTCTTGGCGAGATAGTCCATCCAGTCGAGGTCGGCCGAGAAGAACAGGTCGGCAGGCGCGCCCTGCTCGATCTGCTTGGCCAGCGCGTTCGAGGCCGCGTACGAGACCTTGGGGGCCGGCTTGTCCTCCTTGGCGTAGCGTCCGGCGATGTCGTCGAGGGCGTTCTTCAGGCTCGCGGCGGCGAACACGGTCGGCGCTTCCGCCGCCGATGCGGGAAGTGTCCCCGCCAGAGTGATGGCGAGGAGACCGGCCAGAAAACGGGTGCGGGAGAGCATGGCCATACGGGAACGATCCTGTGTCGAACGAGGGGAGGGGGTTCCGGCGGCCTTGGGCAGGCTCGCCATGTCGATGACGAAGCAGTGCTTCACGTCGCTCTTCAGCAGGCGACCGTAAGCGCTCTCGATCCGATCGATCGGGATCATCTCGATCGCGACGTCGTTCGCGCCCGGATCACGGCGCTCGAAGGAGAAGAGTGCCAGCTTTGTCCCGGCGCCGGTCGCCGCATCGCCCGTGCAGGTGAACATGCGCGTGTCTCCGCGATGATGGCGCCCGAATCAGCCGGGCCGGCGTGCAGCCCCGCTCACGCTATATACGGTGAAGCATAGCCTCGACCAGGGCCGATCGGCTCTTCCCGAGGGACGGGATGCGCTGAGGACGGAGCCGTCGCCCGAGTGTTCCGTCCTGGCGGCTCAGGACAACGCCACGCTGACGGGGCTGGCGCTTGCCGACGCCCCTGCCGACGCCCTCGTCATCCGCCCGGCCGATGCGCCTCCGGCCGCGCCGGGCGATCCGGTCACGGTCATCCGCTTCGATCTCATTCCTGGCTTTTGAAGGGGAGAGCGCATCGGCCCGCGTCGGCAGCGATGACGCCGACCTCGTCTTCGTCCCTTCGGGCGCTTAGAACCCATCGAACTGCGCGAGGAGACCGATGGCCCGCTTGAGCATCCGCATCGATCTCGGGCCGGATCGGCGGATCGGGCCGGGCAAGGTCCAACTTCTCGAGGCGATCGCCGAGCACGGCTCGATCTCCGCCGCGGGGCGGGCGCTGGGCATGTCCTACCGCCGGGCCTGGCTCCTCGTCGAGGACATGAACAAGAGCTTCGGGCGCCCGGTGATCGAGGCGCAGATCGGGGGCAAGGCGGGCGGCGGGGCCCGGCTCTCGGCTTTCGGCACCGACGTCGTCGCGCATTACCGGGCGATCGAGCGCGCCGCCGAGAAGGCGGCCGCTCCGTTCCTGGCCCGCCTGACGCAACCGGTCGATCCGGCCGCATAAGGTCTCCGGCTCGGAATGGCTCCGGCCAAGGCGCCCGTTCTGCGTCACGCTCGTTATATCTGTTTCAATATAGCACTTCCATGGAGTCGCTTGTGACGCACGGCTCTTGTCAAGACGCCCCCGTCCTGCTCGCCCTGAAATCGGGCGCCGGACGCCCCGCTCCCCTGTCGCCCGAGGCTGTCGCGGCGGCGGAGCGTCTGCGGGACCGGCTTTGCGGATCTGGATGAGGAAGCGATCGAAGCGTGGCAGTCGATGCACGCGGCCGAGAATTGGCATCGGGCGGGCGAAGAGCAAGGTCATTTTGTCCATCCTCGAAGCCGCCAAGAGCGGGTGAAGTCGACAATTTGTCCAGACGATCTCCGGTGCCGGATTTAATCAAATCATTGCGTCGCATCGATAAAATCAATTTCTGCGCAGATGGCTCGGACATTGCTGTCGAGATCTCCGAAGGGCGGCGAAGACCGCACCTCGAGGAATCGCGCCAGGAGGATTCATGTCCGTCAGCATTGCCGTCGAACCCGGCTTTTTCAGTCGTGAGCGCACCGTCGCCGCACCCAGCTTCAACCGCTGGCTCGTGCCGCCGGCCGCACTCGCGATCCATCTCTGCATCGGCATGGCCTACGGCTTCAGCGTGTTCTGGCTGCCGCTCTCGCGCGCCGTCGGCATCACGCAGCCGGTCGCCTGCCCGGCCGAGATGGGCTTCCTCGGTTCCCTGGTTGCGACGGGCTGCGACTGGAAGATCAGCCAGCTCGGCTGGATGTACACGCTGTTCTTCGTGCTGCTCGGCTGCTCCGCGGCGATCTGGGGCGGCTGGCTGGAGCGCGCCGGGCCGCGCAAGGCCGGCCTCGTCTCGGCCCTGTGCTGGTGCGGCGGCCTGCTGATCTCCGCGCTTGGCGTCTACCTGCACCAGCTCTGGATGCTCTGGCTCGGCTCCGGCGTCATCGGCGGCATCGGTCTCGGTCTCGGCTACATCTCGCCCGTCTCGACGCTGATCAAGTGGTTTCCCGACCGGCGCGGCATGGCCACCGGCATGGCGATCATGGGCTTCGGCGGCGGCGCGATGATCGGCGCACCTTTGGCCGACTGGCTGATGCGCCAGTTCGCGACCCCGACCTCCGTCGGCGTCTGGCAGACCTTCGCGGCGATGGCCGTCATCTACGCCGTGTTCATGACAGCGGGTGCCCTCGGCTACCGCGTGCCGCGCGAGGACTGGAAGCCGGCCGGCTGGACGCCGCCCGCCACGAGCAAGAGCGCAATGGTCTCGTCGCGCAACGTCGATCTCGGCGTCGCGACCCGCACGCCGCAATTCTGGCTGATCTGGGCCGCGCTCTGCCTCAACGTGTCGGCCGGCATCGGCGTGATCGGCATGGCCTCGCCGATGCTGCAGGAGATGTTCGGCGGCCGCCTGATCGGGCTCGACGTTCCTTTCGGTCAACTCGACGCCGCGCAGAAGGCGCAGATCGCGGCCATCGCCGCGGGTTTCACCGGGCTGCTGAGCCTGTGCAACATCGGCGGACGCTTCCTGTGGGCGACCTCGTCGGACAGGCTCGGGCGCAAGCTCACCTTCGCGATCTTCTTCCTGCTCGGCATCGTGCTCTACGCCGCGGTGCCGACGCTGGCGGGCCTCGGCACGACGCTGTTCTTCGTGCTCGCGGTCGGCATCATCATCTCGATGTATGGCGGCGGCTTTGCCACGGTGCCGGCCTATCTCGCCGACATGTTCGGGACCAAGATGGTCGGCGCGATCCACGGCCGTCTGCTGACGGCCTGGGCGACGGCAGGCATCCTCGGCCCGGTGCTCGTCAACTACCTGCGCGAGTACCAGATCGCCGCGGGCCTGCCCAACGCGCAGGCCTATAACCAGACCATGTACATCCTGGCCGGGCTCCTCGTCCTCGGCCTGATCTGCAACCTCCTGGTCCGGCCGGTCGCGGCGCGTCACTACATGGCCGAGGAGAAGGCAACGCCCGCCGCTCTCCGCCCGGCGACCCAGTCCTCGCTCGGCGCAACGCCGACAGCCGAGCGCACGGCCTCGCCCGTGCTCGTGGTGCTGGCCTGGGCGGCGGTCGGCGTGCCGCTCGCAATCGGCGTGCTGATCACGCTCCAGAAGACGGCGATCCTGTTGCATTGACGCGCCCCTGCCACCCGCCGGCTCTCCGCCGGCGGGTCGGCGCATCGCCACCGAGAGGAAATTCCCCTAAGCAGGCATCGCTCCGGGCCTGCTTGCGGCAGCCCCTCCCGCTGGCCCGATCGCGGTTCCATGACAGACGGCCCAGGCGCGACAGACGCTTCCGCTGCGACCAGCGACCCCTGGCTCGCCAAGGCGCAGATCCTCGTCGTCGACGACGAGCCCGGCATGCGCAACTTTCTGGTCCGGACGCTGGCGCCGCGCTGCGCCCGGGTCGAGGCGGTCGGCGATACCGTCGCCGCGGGCCGGCTGATCGAGGCGAGCAGCTTCGACCTCATCATCCTCGACAACATCCTGGGTGGACGCACGGGACTGTCCTGGCTCGCGGATCTGCGGCGCGACGGCCTGTTCACGGAAGTGATCCTGATCACCGCCTTCGCCGATCTCGAGACGGCGATCGAGGCCGTGCGGGCGGGCGCGGCCGACTTCGTGCTCAAGCCGTTTCGCACCAAGCAGATCCTCAACGCCGTCGTGCGCTGCCTCGACCGCTCGGCCCTGCGGCGGGAGAACTTCGTCCTGCGCCGCCAGTTGAGCCCGCCGACCCGGTCGCAGGCCGCCGGGCGCATCGTCGGGGTGTCGGCGCAGATGGTGCGCACCCGCGATCTCGTCGCCCGCGCCGCGGCGACCCGCAGCACCGTGCTCGTCACCGGCGAGTCGGGAACGGCCAAGGAGGTCACGGCGCGCGCGTTGCACGAGCAGTCCGCCTTCGCCGACCGGCCGTTCGTACCGGTGAATTGCGGAGCGATCGCCGCCGACATCATCGAGAGCGAGCTGTTCGGCCACGTGAAGGGCGCCTTCACCAGCGCCGCCTCCTCGCGGGAGGGGCTGTTCTTCTACGCCCAGGGCGGCACGCTTTTCCTCGACGAGATCGCCGAACTGCCGCTCGCGTTGCAGGCGAAGCTCCTGCGGGTGATCGAGGACCGCAAGGTCCGCCCCGTCGGCTCGGACCGCGAGATCCCGATCGACGTCCGCCTGATCGCCGCGACCAATGCCGACCTCGCCGAGCGGGTCGCGGCCGGACAGTTCCGCGCCGACCTCTATTACCGGCTCGACGTCATCCGCATCCATCTGCCGCCGCTGCGCGAGCGCGTCGAGGACATCGAGCCGCTCGCGCGGATGTTCATGGACCAGCTCTCCGCTCAGCTCGGCCTCGCGCCGCTTCCCATTCCGCCGAGCGCGCTGCAGCGCTTCGAATCCTACGCGTGGCCGGGCAACGCCCGCGAGCTTCGCAACCGGATCGAGCGCGCCCTGATCCTCGGGACCTTCGGCGAGCCGGAGGCTGGAATGCCCGCTGAACCCCGGACCGACGACCTCGCCGAGGTCGAGAAGCGCCATATTCTGCGGGTGCTCGCCGCCGCCGACGGCAATCGGGCCGAAGCGGCGCGCCGGCTCGGCGTCTCGCGCAAAACCCTCGACCGCAAATGCGCGGAATGGAATGCGTGAGCGATCCGGGAACGCCTGACCCATCCGCGAGCGGCTGGCATCCGCGTTCGGTTCGCACACGGCTGCTCACCCTCGCACTGCTCCCGATGGGGGCCGTGCTGCCCGTCGTCCTCGGCTTCGCCCTGTTCTGGTGGCTCGGGCAATTCGATGCGCTCCTCGTCTCCAAGGCGCACGACGACCTGATCATCGCGCGCCAGTATCTGCGCCGGATCATGGAGCGCGGCGACGAGCAGATCGCGGCGCTCGGACAGTCGACGGCCTTCGCGGAGGCGGCTCGCGCAGGCCGGCTCGACACCCTTCTGGAGGAGAGGCGGACGGCGCTCGGCCTCGACTTCCTCTACGTGACCGCTGCCGACGGTGCGATCCTGGCCGCCTCGCCGGCCGGAGCGAGACCTTCGGGCAACGCGCGGTGGCGGGTCGTCGGCGCCGCGCTCGGCGGCAAGCCGGAGACCGCGATCGACCTGTTCGACGCCGAGGCGATGGACGCGGTCTCTCCCGGTCTGGCGGCACGCGCCCGCCTCGATCTGGTGCCGACGACGGCCGCCGCCGAGACCGATCGCACGGTCGAGACCCGAGGCCTCGTCATCCACTCCGCCAGCCCCGCGCCGCTGCCCGACAGAAGGGCAGGCGCGCTCGTCGGCGGCTCGCTGCTGAACGGCAATCTCGGCTTCGTCGACACTCTCAACGACCTGATCTACGCCCATGCCGACCTGCCCGGCGGCAGCCAGGGCACGGCGACGCTTTTCCTCGACGACGTGCGCGTCGCGACCAACGTGCGCCTGTTCGGCAACCGCCGCGCGCTCGGCACCCGCGTCTCGAAGGAGGTGCGCGACGCCGTGCTCGGCCAGGGCCGCCTGTGGCTCGACAGCGCCTTCGTGGTCAACGACCGCTACATCTCGGCCTACGAGCCGGTTGCCGACAGCACCGGCCAGCGCGTCGGCATGCTCTATGTCGGCTTCCTCGAACGCCCGTTCCGTCTGGCGCGCTGGGCGATGGTGGCGGCGGTGGTGGCCGCCTTCGCGCTTGCCGCCCTCGTGACGGTTCCGTTCCTCCTCCGCCTCGCCCGGGCGATCTTCAAGCCGTTGGAGCGGATGAACCGTACGATCGCGGCCGTCGATGCCGGCGATCTCGGCGCACGGACCGGCACCGTGTCCAGTCAGGACGAGATCGGGCTCGTGGCGCGCCGCTTCGACGAACTGCTCGACCGTCTCCAGGCGCGCGACGCGGAATTGCGGGCCTTCGCGCGCGAACTCGATGCCCGCGTCGAGGAGCGCACGCGCCAGCTCGAGGAGACCCGCCGGCAACTCGTCATGTCCGAGAAGCTGGCCTCGATCGGTGAGATCACGGCCGGCGTGGCGCATGAGATCAACAATCCGATCGCCGTGATCCAGGGCAACCTCGAAGTCGCACGCGAGGCGCTTGGCCCCGCCGCCGAGGAGGTCCGCACCGAGTTCGATCTGATCGACCAGCAGGTCCACCGGGTGAACATGATCGTCACCCGTCTGCTGCAATTCGCCCGGCCGGACGAGTATGCCGGCTATGTCGAGACGGTCATGCCGGCCGATGTCGTCACCGATTGCCTCGTGCTCGTTCGCCACCTCCTCGAACGTGCCGCCATTCTGATCGAGAGGGAGGACATCGCCACCCGCACGGTCGAAGTCAGTCGGACCGAGCTGCAGCAGGTCGCGATCAACCTCATGGTCAACGCCATCCACGCCATGCCGGAGGGCGGGCGGCTCCGCCTGAGGACGCGGGACGAGGACCGCTCCGGCATCGAAGGGGTCGCGATCGAGGTGGCGGATACCGGTGTCGGCATCCCCGCCGACCGGCTGCGCAAGATCTTCGACCCGTTCTTCACCACCCGCACGCATGGCGGCACGGGACTAGGCCTCTCGATCAGCTACACGCTGATTGCCCGCTACGGCGGCTCCATCACGGTCGATAGTGCGTTGGAGCGCGGCTCGACCTTCGTGATCTGGCTTCCGGCCGTTCGTCGTCCGAACTGATGGGATGCATTTGTCCCGGTACGACTTGGGCACTTTGCGGTCGGATGGCAGCCGGAAGCGGCATCGACAATGCGGGCATTGTACGAGCGGGACGAGCGCCACGAACAACCGGCCGATGATGGCCTGCCGCACGGCGGGCAGGCTTGGAGACGACGGCGGTCCCGGTAGGCGGTCGACCTTTTCTCCCCGACCCGTTCGTTCGGGCTGGGCGAGGCGCAGGTGCTGCAGGGAGGCGGGCCGCCATCAACAGGCGGCCCGATGCTTCTATGGCTTCAAGTCAGGGCTGGGCGACGGGACGGGAGTTATCCTTGTCCCATTCGCCCAGCGGGCCGACTGTGGCTCACTCTACGAGCGGGCACTCTTTGCATGCGGACCAACAAAGGTGCTCGCCACAACAGCCGGCGGGGATAACTAGCTACATCCCGTCGTGCCACCGCAGGTGTCGCACTTCAGGCAGGTCCCGTTGCGGACCAGCGTGAAGTTCGCGCATTCCGGGCAGGCCTCGCCTGTATAGCGTGCAGCGTTAGTGCGACGCTTGCTATCTAGGACGAAATCTAGGCGGCGAGAGGCGCAATCTGCTGGAACATCAAAGTAGTATTCAATATCCTCGGAGTTTGTAAAGCCTTCTAAGAGGTGGGTTGGGGCCAGAAATAAGTCTGCGAACAGATTTGCTTGTGGTTCTGTGCGATCTTCAGGAGGTAGATCGGAGATGACGCATTTAGTGTTCGCCGTAAAGGCCAATTCATCGTGCGTATGCATAAGAATATGGCCAATTTCATGTGCGATAATGTACTTTGCTTCAGGGAATCCGGCGCCCGCATTTAGCCAAATATTTCGTTCAACATAGAGTATAATTTTGTTGTATTTGCAGTATTTTACGAATGCGGGTGCTGGATAGTCATTCTTTTGGAATAACTCAAATTCTAGATGGCAGTTTATACTATATCGCAGGGTTCCTTCTATATATTCGATGATATTAACCGGCTGTGTCCGCTAATCCTGCCCAGCGATCTAGCTCTTTCGGCAACACGCTCGATCTCGCTATATCCTCTAGTCTTGGCAAGTCTATCGGAAAACACAGCCGGAATCCTACGTCATGAACATCCGGTTGTACTGCCGCACGTATCGCATTTTAGACACGTTCCATTTCTAACAAGTGTAAAGTTTGCGCATTCTGGACAAGACTCACCCACATAACCTTTCAGCTTTGCTTCTGCGCGTCGTGAAGCAATCGAATTTGATGGGGCTGAGGTTGGCTTGGAAAAACCGAGTGTGACTTCTCCGGACGCCTCAGAATTGGGTTCTGACTTCAGCGCCGTTGCGCCCCGCACGGCGTGGACCGTACCGCCGGCCGGGGCGGTTTGGCCCGTGGAGGCCGCGGCCACGCCCGTCGTGGCGCCCGCCGGACCGCCCTGGATCAGGGTGAGGCGATCGGCCGAGCCGCGCAGCAGGCCGCGGGAGACGACGGCCGAGGCGGCCGGCGCCGGCTTGCCCGCCTCGCGGGTGGTGTCGCCCTCGCCGCCGCCGAGCACCGTGCCGCCGATCTCGGACGGGTTGACGTGGGCGAGATCCATCCGGCCGAGATAGGACACGGCCAGTTCGCGGAAGACGTAGTCGAGCAGCGAGGTCGCGTTCTTGATCGCGTCGTTGCCCTGCACGAAGCCCGCCGGCTCGAAGCGGGTGAAGGTGAAGGCCTCGACGTATTCCTCCAGCGGCACGCCGTATTGCAGGCCCAGCGAGATCGCGATGGCGAAGTTGTTCATCAACGAGCGGAAGGTCGCGCCTTCCTTGTGCATGTCGATGAAGATCTCGCCCAGCCGACCGTCGTCGTACTCGCCGGTGCGCAGGTAGACTTTGTGCCCGCCCACGACCGCCTTCTGGGTGTAGCCCTTGCGGCGGTCGGGCATCTTCTCGCGCGAGCGGATACGCTCGATGCGCTCGATCACCCGCTCGACGATCTTCTCGGCCGCCACCGTCGCCTTGGCCGCGGCGGGAGCCTGGATGATCGCCTCCATCGCCTCGTCGGCCTCCTCCTCGTCGTCGGCGATCAGCGCCGAGTTGAGGGGCTGAGAGAGCTTGGAGCCGTCGCGGTAGAGGGCATTGGCCTTCAGCGCGAGGCGCCAGGACAGCAGGTAGGCCGCCTTGCAATCCTCGACCGTGGCGTCGTTGGGCATGTTGATGGTCTTGGAGATCGCCCCCGAGATGAAGGGCTGCGCCGCGGCCATCATGCGGATGTGGCTCTCGACCGAGAGGTAGCGCTTGCCCGTGCGCCCGCAGGGGTTGGCGCAGTCGAACACCGCGTAGTGCTCGCGCTTCAGGAAGGGCGCGCCCTCCAGCGTCATCGCCCCGCAGACATGGGTGTTGGCGGCCTCGATGTCCCGCTTCGAGAAGCCGAGGAAGGGCAGGAGTTCGAAGGTCGGGTCAGCGAGCTTCTCCGCGGGCACCTTGAGGGTGTCCTTGAGGAAGTCGTCGCCGAGGTTCCAGCGGTTGAACACGAACTTGATGTCGAAGGCCGACTTCAGCCCGGCTTCCACCGCCGCGATCTTGTCGTCCGAGAAGCCCTTCGAGCGCAGCGAACCGGGATTGATCGCGGGCGCCTGGCCCATCGAGCCGTGGCCGACGGCGTAGGCCTCGATCTCGGCGATCTCGGATTCGCGGTAGCCGAGCGCCCGCAGCGCGTCCGGCACGGCGCGGTTGATGATCTTGAAGTAACCGCCGCCGGCGAGCTTCTTGAACTTCACGAGTGCGAAGTCGGGCTCGATGCCGGTGGTGTCGCAATCCATCACGAGGCCGATCGTGCCCGTGGGCGCGATCACGGTGGCCTGCGCGTTGCGGTAGCCGTGCTGCTCGCCGAGGCTCAGCGCCCGGTCCCAGGCGGCCCGGGCACGGGCGCCGAGATCGTCCTGCGGGATGTTGGCGTGGTCGAGCGGCACGGGAGCGACGTTCAGGCCCTCGTAGCCGGCGGCCTCGCCGTGGGCGGCGCGGCGGTGATTACGGACCACCCGCAGCATGTGGTCGGCGTTGTCGGGGTAGGCCTCGAAGGTTCCGAGTTCGGCCGCCATCTCGGCGGAGGTGGCGTAGGCCACGCCCGTCATGATCGCGGTAAGGGCGCCGGCGAGCGCCCGGCCCTCGTCCGAGTCGTAGGGCAGGCCCATGGTCATCAGCAGGCCGCCGATATTGGCGTAGCCGAGGCCGAGCGTGCGGTACTTGTAGGAAAGCTCGGCGATCTCCTTCGACGGGAACTGCGCCATCATGACGGAGATCTCGAGCACCACCGTCCAGAGGCGGTTGAGGTGTTCGAAGGCCTCGACGTCGAAATGCTTGGCCTGACGGTCGTACATCGTCAGCAGGTTGGCGCTGGCGAGATTGCAGGCCGTGTCGTCGAGGAACATGTACTCGGAGCACGGGTTCGAGGCCCGGATCCGCCCGCCGGTCGGGCAGGTGTGCCAGTCGTTCATCGTCGTGTTGAAGTGCAGGCCCGGATCGGCCGAGGCCCAGGCCGCCTCGCCGATCTTCTCCCAGAGATCGCGGGCCTTGAGCGTCTTGGAAACCTTGCCCGTGGTGCGGGCCGTCAGGCTCCAATCCCCGTCCGCTTCCACCGCGCGCAGGAACTCGTCGGTCAGCGAGACCGAGTTGTTGGAGTTCTGGCCGGCGACCGTGAGGTAGGCCTCCGAGTCCCAGTCGGTGTCGTAGACGGGGAATTCGATCTTGGTGAAGCCCTGGCGCGCGAACTGCACGACGCGCTTGGTGTAGGCGTCGGGCACCATCGCCTTACGGGCGGCCTTGATCTCGCGCTTGAGCGCCGGGTTGCGCTCAGGGTCGAAGCAGGCGTCGCCTTCCGCCTCGCACTGGGTGCAGGCCTTCATCACCGCGGAGAGGTGCTTGGAGACGACCTTGGAGCCGGTCACCAGGGCGGCGACCTTCTGCTCCTCCTTCACCTTCCAGTCGATGAACGCCTCGATATCGGGATGGTCGATGTCGACGATGACCATTTTGGCCGCGCGGCGCGTCGTGCCGCCGGACTTGATGGCGCCCGCGGCCCGGTCGCCGATCTTGAGGAACGACATCAGGCCGGACGACTTGCCGCCGCCGCCCAGCCGCTCGTTCTCCGCGCGCAGCATCGAGAAGTTCGAGCCGGTGCCCGAGCCGTACTTGAACAGGCGCGCTTCCCGCACCCACAGGTCCATGATGCCGCCCTCGTTCACGAGGTCGTCCTGAACGCCCTGGATGAAGCAGGCATGCGGCTGCGGGTGCTCGTAGCTCGAGCCCGACTTGGTGAGTTCGCCGGTGCGGTAGTCGCAGTAATAGTGGCCCTGGCTCGGGCCATCGATCCCGTAGGCCCAGTGCAGGCCGGTGTTGAACCATTGCGGCGAATTCGGCGCCACCATCTGGCGGGCGAGCATGAAGCGCAGCTCGTCCATGAAGGCCGAGGCGTCCTCTTCGGACGAGAAGTAGCCGCCCTTCCAGCCCCAGTAGGTCCAGCAGCCGGCCAGCCGGTCGAAGACCTGCGTGGACGAAATCTCGGAGACGAAGCGCTCCTCCTCGGGCAACGCGCTGAGCGCGGCCTCGTCCGGCACGGCGCGCCAGAGGAAGGAGGGAACGCTGTTCTCCTCCACTTTTTTCAGGCGGGCCGGGACGCCGGCCTTGCGGAAATACTTTTGCGCCAGAACGTCGGCGGCGACCTGACTCCAGCTCTCGGGCACGGAGATGCCCTCGAGTCGGAAGACGATCGAGCCGTCCGGGTTACGGATCTCGCTCACCGCCTTGCGGAAGGCGATGGCAGCGTAGGGCGACTGGCCGGCCGTGGTGTAGCGCCGCTCGAACCGCATGAATCCCTCTCCCTCGGAGCCAAGCGGCCCCGTGCCGCGGCGGGGCCGCGGTGCGTGGATGAAAAGCCGGAACGTGCCTCGGCCGGTCCGTGCCCCTCGAGTGGGGGCCGTCCGTCATGCGGAAGCGAAGGTCTTTCCAGACCCCGCCGAGCCGTCCGAAGCGTTGCCCGAACCTTACGTCCGGGTCGCCCTCTGCGTCAATAACTAGTGCCGGCTACCCGTGTTCCGCGCTAGATGTTGTGTTCTGGACGATAATCCTGTGGATATTCGCGGCGTTCCGCTAAGTGGCCTTTCGGTCGAGTTGAATCACGCGGGATTTTTTTTCGGTCCACAGGATGAAGCGGCGGACGGGCCGTCCCCGGGCCGATCCGACAGGGTTAACGGCACCACGAGACGGGCGGAGCGTGCCGAAAATGCGACAGCGGCCCGGTCGCGCTGGACTCGCGCGCGGGGAGTGACCATAACCGCCCGGCGACGGCGCCCGCGGACCCGTCGCCCGCCGGAGGAACCATGGCCCTCAAGGACACGCTGCTGCGCATCTTCACGTGGTGGAACGGGCAGACGATGTCGCTCGCGCTCTACACCGCGCGCAGCGGCCAGTTCGTCGGATCGGACGAGCTCGGCAACAAGTACTACAAGGCGCAAGGCCCCCTGATCGACCGCTCGGTCGGATCGGAGCGGCGCTGGGTCGTCTATAACGGCTACGCCGACGCCTCCCGCGTGCCGCCGGGCTGGCGGGCGTGGCTGTGCCACAACGGCGACGTCGCCCCGAGCGAGGAGGACTACAAGCCTCGCGAGTGGCAGAAGGCCCACGAGGAGAACCTCACCGGCACGGCGGCCGCCTATCGGCCCAAGGGCTCGCAGCTCTCCTGGGGCGCACGCCCCGCCGCCACCGGCGATTACGTGCCGTGGACGCCGGGCGAGTAGACGGTTTCGTGATCGCTGCGCCGGCTTCGCTCTGAACGGATCGGCGCCTCGGGCCTTGTCCCTCCATCGAAGGATGGAACGGATCGACCCATGCGAGCGACGATGTTGGCGCTGCTGCTGTGCCTCGGTGCGGCGGCGGCTCAGGCCCAGGAAGCGGATGCCCAGGCGCCGTCCGAGCTGACGCCGGTCCTGAAATCCGAAAGCCTCGTCTTCAACGGCATCACCCGCACCCGGGACGGGCGGCTGTTCTCGCCGTTCCAGCGCCAGCAGAAGGACAAGGGCCTTCAGCTTGGCGAGTGGATCGACGGCAAGCCCGTGCCCTACCCGGATGCCGCCTGGAACGGCTGGAAGACGGGCGACGACGCCTCCAATGCCTTCGTCGGCGCCAACGCGATCCGCATCGGCCCGGACGGCGATCTCTGGGTGGTCGACAAGGGCGCGGCCGAACTCGGCGGGGCGCCCTTGCCCGGCGGGCCGAAGCTCGTGCAGATCGACCTCTCGGCCAACACGGTCCGCAAGGTCTTCCCTCTGCAGAAGGGGACCACGGACAAGAGCTTCATCGACGATTTCCGTTTCAACGGCCGCAAGGTCTACCTGACCGATGCCGGCCAGCCCGGGATCATCGTGCTCGACCTCGACGACGGTTCGCTGCGGCGGGTGCTCGACGGGCACCCCTCCACGGTGGCGCAGCGCCCGCTCACCGGCGAGAACAAGGTCCTGCTCGATGCCAAGGACCGGCCGATCGCGATCCACGCCGATCAGCTCGAAGTCTCGCCGGACGGGAAGTGGTTCATCTACCAGGCCTGTACCGGCCCGCTCTACCGCATCGAGACGAAGTGGCTCGACGACGCGGGCGCGAGCGAGGCCGAGCGGGCCAAGCACGTGACGCTGTTCGCCGCCACCGTCTCGACCGGCGGCACCGCGATCGACGCGGACGGCAACATCTACGCCTCCGACACCGACAACCTCCGCATCCTGAAATTCGCGCCCGACGGCACTCAGAGCACGCTGGTTCAGGACCCGCGGCTCGTCTGGGGCGACGCGATGTGGATCGACGAGGAGGGCGGGCTGTGGATTCCCGCCGCGCAGATGAACCGCAGCAAGGCGATGAACGGCGGCACGTCGAAGATCGTCTTCCCGACCACGATCTTCCGCATGTCGATCGGCGCCAAGCCGGTGCGGAACTAAGGGCGATCGGTCCGGGCGCCGTTTTTCCCGCCACCCGCCCTTTTTCGACCACCCTTGGGGTGTTGGAACGGCCGGATCGTTTGCCGGCCGTGGCGGCCGGAGTCAGACTCAAGAGGGCGCCTTGAGCCGCATCCCCGCACCCGTTCTGCGCCGGACCGCGCTCGGCACGCTGGCGCTGATCCTGTCCGCGCTGCCGGCCTCCGCCGACAAGATCAAGAACCCGACCGCGGTGTTCTCCGGCCTCGACAAGATCACCGGCCGGATCGTGACCTTCGAGGTCGCCATCGACGAGACGGTGCAGTTCGGCGCGCTGCAGATGACGCCGCGGGTGTGCTACTCGCGTCCGCCCACCGAGACACCGAAGACGACGGCGTTTCTCGAGGTCGACGAGGTGACGCTGGACAGCAAGTACCGGCGCATCTTCACCGGCTGGATGTTCGCGGCGAGCCCCGGCCTGCACGCCATCGAGCACCCGATCTACGACGTGTGGCTGACCGATTGTAAGGGCGGCACCGACGTGATCGCCGAGGCGAAGGAGCAGGAGGACGTGCCCGCGCTCGCCTCCCGTCAGGAGAAGCCGAAGAAGAAGGGTGGGGACCCGACCAAGACCGCCCAGCAGGTCAACCAGAACGGTCAGGTCGACGTCGAGGGGCCGCGCGGCGTGCCGGTGCAGCCCAAGCAGAAGCCTTCGCGAAAATTCTTCCCGAACAACGAGGGTCCGGCCGCGGCCCCGCCGCCCCCGCGCGAGCCGCAATCGATCTTCGACGCGATCTTCCGGTAGCGCGGGTTCGCGATGGTGGCGGGGACGATGCGTCTCACGCCGCCAGACGCTGGCGCGAGGTCATGAACGGCCCGTCCGGCTGCCGAGCCGCGGCGAAGGTGCCGAGCCCGACCGGGCGCGGCATGCCGACATAGATCGCCTCCATGCCGCCGGAGAGACGGTAGGCCTCGTGCCAGAAGCCGTTCCCGGCCGGATCGCGGCCGAAATCCCGCCACCACGTCTTGTGCGGCTCGGAGCGGGTGAAGGCCTCCAGACTCTCCAGATCCCGCCAGTACTGCCGCATGCCGATATGGTTGAGGCCGTAGACGAGGTTCTCGTGCGCGAGGAGCCCGTCGGGCATTGTCCGCTGCACCCGGGCGAGCCCGCGCCCGATGCCGAGCAGCGCCTTCAGGCCTCTGAGCCGTCCGACCCGGAAGCCAAGATAGACCACGACGAGGCCGGGATGATCCGAGAGATCGACCGAGACCCTGGAGGGGCGGGCCGAAGCGGCCGCTTGCTTGTCCGTCGCCCGCATGGCACTCACCCCATGTTTACGGTGTAATCATAGGCTGTTCGCTTACAGTGTCAACATCGAGGACCGAAGCAAAGCAGGGTCGGGGCGGCTATCATCACGGCGAGCTGCGCGAAGCCCTCGTGACGGCGGGATTGGCGATCCTTGAGGAGGGGGGCGACCCGTCCGCGCTCGGGTTGCGCGAGGCGGCGCGGCGGGCCGGGGTCTCGGCCATGGCGCCCTACCGGCATTTTCCGGACAAGGATGCCCTGCTCGCCGCCGTCGCGACCGTCGGGTTCGAGCGGCTGCGCGCGGCGCTGGAGGCGGCGGACGGGGGAGGGGAGGGACGCGAGGCCCTGTACGCGCAGGGCGCCGCCTACGTCGCCTTCGCCTGCGCCCAGCCCGGTCTGTTTCGCCTGATGTTCGGCGCACGAGCCGGCGGCGTGCGGCCCAAGGCCCTGTGCCTTGCCTCGGCCGCGGCCTACGCGGTTCTGTCCGAACGCGTCGCCGCGCTGGTGCCCGCCGAATCGGCCGCGGAGGGAGCCTTGCGCTCCTGGGCGTTGGTCCACGGCATCGCGTCGCTCGCCATCGACGGGATGATCGGGGAGGCCGTGCGCACCGACCCGCAGGCCGCGGCAGCCCTGGCCGGGCGGTTGCTGCGGCTCGAAGCCATTCCCGCCTAGAGCATCGTCCCGAAAAGGTGGCCGCCGGCTTTCGGAAAAAGACGATGCGAAACAAGAGGCTCGAACATCGTGCCGGATACGATATCCGGCACGATGATCTAGACCCGTGTTCCACCAGGGCTCTGCCCTGGACCCGCGAAAGGACTCGTCCTTTCGAAACCTCGACTATCCGCCCGCGCCGATCCCGAGGGCGGCGAGCGCTTCGGCGCCGCTGACGGCTTGGTTCCGGGGACCCCACTGGGCGCGCTCGACGATCGCGGCGGAGAGCTGGCGCTTGTAGATGTGGCGCGGCACTTCCTCGACGCCGAACTGGCTCAGATGCTCGGTGAGGAACTGCGTGTCGGCGAGGCGATAGCCGCCCCGGCGCAGGCGGGCGACGAGGTGGACCAGGGCCACTTTCGAGGCATCGCGCACCTCGTGGAACATGCTCTCCCCGAAGAAGGCGGCTCCCAGCGACACCCCGTAGAGCCCGCCCGCCAGCCGCCCCTCATGGTAGACTTCGATCGTGTGGCAATGGCCGAGATCGAACAGCGCGCCGTAGAGGTCGCGGATGCGGGCATTGATCCAGGTTCGGGCCGTGTCCCGTCGCGGGGCGGCGCAGCCGTCGATCACCGCATCGAAATCCCGGTCGCTGACGACCTCGAACAGGTCGGAGCGCACGGTGCGGGCCAGTCGCCGCGGCACGTGGAACCGATCGAGGGGCAGCACGCCGCGGGCTCTCGGCTCGACCCAGTAGATCGTGGGATCGTCCGCATCCTCGGCCATCGGGAAGATCCCGGCAGCGTAGGCCTTGAGCAGGATGTCGGGCGTGATGTCCACGGGATGCCTGTCGTGCATCGCAGCGTTGTCGCGCGCCCCGTGCCCGAACGCCAGCCGTCAGGAGGAAGCAGGCGCGGGCGTTTACACCTGGGATGGAGCCGCAAAGCGGGGGGCGGCCGAGCCGCCCCGCGCCGTCAGCGCCGCGGCTCGACCCCGGTCAGCTCCTCGCGGGCGAGGAAGCTCTCGAGCCAGTGGATGTCGTACTGGCCGTTCTGCACGTCGGCGTTGCGCACAAGCGTGCGGAACAGCGGCAGCGTGGTGTCGATGCCGTCGACGACGAACTCGTCCAGCGCCCGGCGCAGGCGCATCAGGCACTCGTTGCGGGTGCGCCCGTGCACGATCAGCTTGCCGATCAGCGAATCGTAGTGCGGCGGGATGCGGTAGCCCTGGAAGGCCGCCGAATCGACCCGCACGCCGAGGCCGCCCGGCGGGTGGAAGTAGGTGATCAGCCCCGGCGAGGGCCGGAAGGTCGAAGGGTGCTCGGCGTTGATCCGGCACTCGATGGCGTGACCCTCGACCTTGATGTCACCTTGCGCGACCGACAGCCCGCCGCCGGCGGCGACCCGGATCTGCTCGTTCACGAGGTCGATCCCGGTGATCATCTCGGTGACGGGATGCTCCACCTGGATGCGCGTGTTCATCTCGATGAAGTAGAAACGGCCGTCCTCGTAGAGGAACTCGATCGTGCCGGCGCCGAGATAGCTGAGCTGGCGCATGGCGTTGGCGCAGATGCCGCCGATCTCGGCGCGCATCGCCTCGTCGAGGGCGGGCGAGCCGCCTTCCTCCCAGACCTTCTGGTGTCGGCGCTGGAGCGAGCAGTCGCGCTCGGCCAGATGCACGGCATCCCCGCGCCCGTCGCCGAGGATCTGCACCTCGATGTGGCGAGGCTTGGTGAGATACTTTTCGAGGTAGACCGCGTCGTCGCCGAAGGCGGCCTTGGCCTCGGTGCGGGCCATGTCGAGCGCCTGCTCCAGCTCGCCTTCCGAGCGGGCGACCTTCATGCCGCGCCCGCCGCCGCCGGAAGCCGCCTTGACCAGCACGGGATAGCCGATTTCGGCGGCCACGCGTTTGGCCTCGTCCGGGTCGGTGACGCCGCCCTCGGAGCCCGGCACGCAGGGGATGCCGAGCGCCTTGGCCGTGCGCTTGGCCTCGATCTTGTCGCCCATGATGCGGATATGCTCGGCCTTGGGGCCGATGAAGCCGATGTTGTGGTGGGCCAGCACCTCGGCGAAGCGGGCGTTCTCCGACAGGAAGCCGTAGCCCGGATGCACGGCGTCCGCCCCGGTGATCTCGCAGGCCGCGATGATCTGGGGGATGTTGAGGTAGCTGTCGCGAGCGGCCGGCGGGCCGATGCAGACGCTCTCATCGGCGAGTCGCACGTGCATCGCGTCGGCATCGGCCGTGGAATGGACCGCGACGGTAGCGATACCGAGCTCCTTGGCAGCCCGCAGAATGCGCAGGGCGATCTCGCCGCGGTTGGCGATCAGGATCTTGTCGAACATCGCGGGACGGCTACTCGATGACGAGGAGGGCTTCGCCGTACTCGACCGGCATCCCGTCCTCGACGAAGATCGCGGTCACGGTACCGGCGCGGGGCGCGACGATCTCGTTGAAGGTCTTCATCGCCTCGACGAGCAGAACCTTGTCGCCGGCCTGGACCTTCGTGCCGATCTCGATGAAGGGCTTGGCCTCGGGCGAGGGGCGCAGATAGGCGGTGCCGACCATGGGGGAGGGCACGGCGCCGGGATGGCCCGCGCCGGACTTGGCGGGCGCGGGCGCCAGCGCCGCCGGGGGCGCGATGGCGGGAGCCGCCGCGAGCGGGGCCGGGGCGGCGGGCGCGACCTGAACCGCGACCGGCTCGATCTTGCGGGCGACACGGATGCGCAGGTCGCCCTTCTCGACCTCGATCTCGCTCAGGTCGGTCTCGGCGACCATCCGGGCGAGTTCGCGCACCAGCTCGGGATCGAAGGGTTCGTTCTTGGCCATCGGCTCTTGGTTCTGACGTCAGGAGGCGGACGGGAGCCGTCCGCGCAGGAGATGGGCGAGGGCATCGAGCCCGACAACGTAACTGTGGGCACCGAAGCCCGAAATCACACCGGCGCAGACCGGGGCGATCCGCGACACGTGCCGGAATTCCTCGCGGGCATGGACGTTCGAGAGGTGGATCTCCACCGCCGTCACCCCCGCGCCCTTGATCGCGTCGCGCAGCGCGATCGAGCTGTGCGTGTAGGCGGCGGCGTTGATGAGCACCCCGGCCCCGGCCGCGCCCGCCTCCTGCACGAACGTCACGAGTTCGCCCTCGTGATTCGTCTGACGGAAGGTCAGGGCGATATCGAGGCGGGCCGCCTGCTCCCGGAGCATCCGCTCGATGTCGGCGAGCGTGGCGGCGCCGTAGATGCCCGGCTCGCGCTGGCCCAGGAGGTTGAGGTTCGGCCCGTTGAGGCAGTGGATCGCGATCATGCCGTCCGGATTCGTCGGCCGGAGGCTTCGCGAACCGCCCGGCAGGAGGGCCGGTCTTAGACGAGTGCGTTGGGCCGCGACAAGAGTGCGCGGGGATGATTGGGTTGCCCTTTCCTTAAGGCTCCCGGGGCTCCGCGCGGGCGGACGAGGGCATGGCAGGAGCGCCGCGGACGAGACGGCGGACAGGCGGCTTCGTCCATGCGTTGAGCGGAACCTGAGACCGTTTCCCGTCAACCGCGTCGGATCTTGCCGTTCTCCGTCATCGCGAGGCGAAGCCGAAGCGATCCAAGGCGCGACCTTTCCGGAAAGTGCGGAACCCTGGATTGCCACGGCTCCGCCGCGCAAGGACGCAAAGAAGACACCGAGGCCATCAGGCGGAGGCCGTATGACATCGCTCCCGGTCGCGGTCAGTAGGTCCAGCGCTGCGCCTTGTTGACGAGGAAGTCGCGGAACGCCTGCACGCGGGCGACCGAGCGCATCTCCTCGGCGTAGACGAGGTAGCTCTCCATGGTCGGCATCTCGCTCTCGCGCAGGACCTGGACGAGGCTCTCGTTCCCGTCGACGGCGTAGTCCGGCAGGATGCCGACGCCGATGCCCGCTTCCATCGCCTTGTGGAGCGCGGTGATGTTGTTGACCGTGAAGTGGACCGGTCGGCGGTCGTCGGCCTGGCGGCCGATGCTGGCGAGGTAGTGCGTGGCCAGCAGGTAGGACGGTTCGTTGCCGCCGAAGGAGACGAGCCGGTGCTCGTCGAGGTCGGCAATGGTCTTGGGCTCGCCGAAGCGCTTCACGTAATCCGGGCTGGCGAAGGCGTGGTAATGTACCGTGAACAGGCGCCGCTGGATCAGGTCGGGCTGGGCCGGGCGGCGCATGCGGATCGCGATGTCGGCCTCGCGCATGGCGAGGTCCAGCTCTTCGTTGGTGAGCACCAGCTCGATCCGCACGTCCGGGTAGAGATCGAGGAACTCGGAGATGCGCTGCGAGAGCCAGGAGGTGCCCAGGCCCACCGTGGTCGTCACCCGCAGGTCGCCGGAGGGGCGCTCGCTCGTCTCCACGAGGCGGGCGCGGGTGTTCTCCAGCCTTAGCTTCATGTCGCGGGCGGCGCGGAACAGCAGGTCGCCCTGCTCGGTCAGGATGAGGCCGCGGGCGTGACGGTGGAACAGCGGTGCCTTCAGCTCCCGCTCCAGCGCGCTGATCTGCCGGCTCACCGCCGACTGGCTGAGGCCGATATCGTCACCCGCCCGCGTGAAGCTGCCGGCTTCCGCGACGTTGAGGAAAATCCGGATCTTGTCCCAATCCAAGGCCGTCACTCCCGCCCGTCGAGGCCGGCCCGTCACGGGAGACCGCGACCTTCGGGCGTCGCACGACGCAAGTCTGTCCGCCCCCACCATGCCCGGCGAGGGGCTCCTCGCGAAACCTGCCGGCTCCGGCACCGCTCAGGCTAGGACAACAAGCTTGCGATTTGGTTGCGTCGTCGCCGTCGTCAACAGGGAAGTTGGGGCCTGACAACGTTTTGTACTGCTTCAAAAACGCCCGGTCCGCCTCGCTTCGCCGGCCGACATGGCGGCGAAGCGAGGGTTCTTCTGAAAACTACTTCGGGTTTTTCTCGATGGCGCCGTACCCGCCGGGACGAACCGGCAGGGCCACGAACGCGGTTGCTATTCTGCCGCGGCCTGGGCCGGGCTCTCGCCGACATCGAGGGCGGCGAGGTACTTCTCCGCCTCCAGCGCCGCCATGCAGCCCATGCCCGCCGCGGTGATCGCCTGACGGTAGACATCGTCCGTGACGTCGCCCGCGGCGAAGACGCCGGGGATGCTGGTCTCGGTGGTGCCCGGCCTCACGCTGATGTAGCCGCCCTGGCGCATGGGCAGCTGGCCCTCGAATATCCCCGTGGCGGGCTGGTGCCCGATCGCCACGAACAGGCCGTCGGTCGGCTGCTCGACGATTTCGCCCGTGCGCAGATCCTTGAGGCGCAGATGCGTGACGGAGGGCGGCGTGTCGGAGCCGCAGATCTCCTCCACCGCGTGGTGCCACTTCACGGTGACGTTGGGATGCTTGAACAGGCGCTCCTGCAGGATCCGCTCGGCCCGGAACTCGCCCCGGCGATGGATCACGGTGACGGATTTGGCGAGGTTGGCCAGATACAGGGCCTCCTCGACCGCGGTGTTGCCGCCGCCCACCACCGTCACGTCCTTGCCGCGGAAGAAGAAGCCGTCGCAGGTGGCGCAGGCCGAGACGCCGAAGCCCTGGAATTTCGCCTCCGACGGCAGGCCGAGCCACTTGGCCTGCGCGCCGGTGGCGATGATGAGCGCGTCACAGCTGTAGGTCTCGCCGGAATCCGCCTCGAGCCGGAAGGGGCGGACGTTCAGATCGACGCTCGTGATGTATTCGGAGAGGATCTTCGTACCCACGTGCTCGGCCTGGAGGCGCATCTGCTCCATGAGCCACGGCCCCTGGATCGCCTCGGCGAAGCCCGGGTAATTCTCCACGTCGGTGGTGATCATGAGCTGGCCGCCGGGCTGGAAGCCCGAGATCAGCAGGGGCTCGACCATGGCGCGGGCGGCGTAGATCGCGGCGGTGTAGCCCGCCGGCCCCGAGCCGATGATCACGAGCCTCGCATGGGTGTGCGCCATTCTGTGCCCTCTCCTGTCGGCGGCCGGCTCCGCTGTTGCCGGTGCGGGCCGCTCTCTCGTCCTGTGAATCGTCGCGCCCAGTCTGACACCGCGCGATCAAAAATTTCTTCTCAACCTGTCGCCGGAGACCGGGAAACGTCCCGTTCCGCCGGTTCCGCTCAGAAGGGCGGACGCGCCGGGGATGGTGCCGGAGTGGGCGGAGCGGTCGTCCGCTCGCCCGTCATCCCTTGCCGCCGGTGGCGCTCGTAGGCCTCGGCCAGGGCCGCGGCGATGGTCGGCGTGGCGTCGATGGGTGCGTAGCGCAGAGCCTCCAGCCGGCCGATGAACGGCTTCAGTGCCCCGGCCATGGCGAGGCCCGCGAACATCCGCCTGTGCCGGATATAGGTGCGCGGCAGGTCGAACAGCAGGAGGGGCACACCGGTGCTGGCCGCCTCGCCCACCATGTTGGCCGAGTCCGAGGTGACGACGATGTGGTCGGCGATGGCCAGCATGCCGACGTAAGGATTCTCGCCGCTGCCGTCCCAGAAGAAGCCGCCCTTGTCCCGGACGAGGTTCTCCAGCGCCGTGCGCAGATCCGGAGGGGTGCGCCGGGAGACCGTCAGCATCAGCGAGCAGCCGCCCTCGGCGAGCTTGGTCAGGTCGCGCACCAGCCGGCGCATGTCCGTCTTGCGGTAGCGCAGATGACGGCTATCGCCGCCGATCAGGACGGCGATGCGCGGCCAGGGCAGGCCGGCAAGCCGCGGATCGGGGGTCAGGCGGGCCGCGTCGAGGCGGGTGCGGGAGACCGGGTGCGGAGCGGTCAGGGTGGTGAAGACGTTGGGGCCGCGCAGGTCGTCGTAATCCGGCACCCAGATGAAGTCGGCGGTGTCGTGGCCGGTGCGCGGGTCCTTGAGGAAGGCGGTGAAGGTCCGCTCGCCCGAGGCGCGGCGCACGGCGCGCAGATAGGGCACGGCGCGGCGCCCCGAGGCGATCAGGAGATCGGGCAGCGGGCCTTCCAGCATGCCGCCGGCCCGGCCCGGCGCGTCGCGGGGGTCGATCGGCCCCCAGGGCGCCATCCAGGTCAGCGGGCGCCCCTTGGGAATGCGTCGCCTCTCGTAGGAGATGCCCAGAGCCTCGGCGATGCCGATGCACTGGTTCTCGTCGCCCGCCTTGCCGTCGGTGACGATCCAGGCACGGGCATGCGCGAGGTCCGGCGGCACGCTGCCGTCCGCCGTCACCGGCCCTGTCTCGTTCACGCGACGCAAACCTCCGACTTTCGTTCTGATGCGCTCTTCGACGCCGAACCGGTGCCCACTTCGGCGAAAAGCGCTTCGGAACCGGCCCTACTGGGCCGGGAGCATCCGCCGCAGCCACTGGGCGTAGTGCTCGGCGAGCGCCGCGAGCCGGCGCCGCTCGGAGGCCGGATCGTACCACGCGCCGCCCGAACTCGCGGGCAGGGCCGAGAGCTGGGGATGGCGCGCGAGGATCTCGCCCCCGCGGCCCACCAGCAGAGCTTCGCCGTCGAGGTAATCGGTCGAGCCGCCGCCCCCGAAGCTGCCGCCGCGGCCGACGCCCTCGCCGCCCGCATAGGGGTTGAGGGTGAGGCCGCTCACCCGCACCACCAGCGTCGGGGCTCCGCGCACGATGCGGTCACCGAAGCTGCGTCGCAGGGCCTCGGTCAGGTCCGCGCGCAGGGCTTCCGCCTGCGGGCCGCGGGCATAGGCCTGAAGCGGGCGCATGTCGACGGCGACGCCGCCGATCCGGTCGAACCCCTGCGCCAGGGCGGGAGCCGCCCCGGCGAGGAGGCCGATCAGGGCCGCGAGGCCGAGGACGCGCAAGGGGTTCAGGCTCCCCACTCGACGGCGACGACCTCGTAGGACTTGCCGCCGCCGGGCGTGGTGACCTCCACCGTATCGCCGACGGCCTTGCCGATCAGGGCGCGGGCGATCGGCGAGGAGATCGAGACCCGGCCCTCGCGCACGTCCGCCTCCGGCTCGCCGACGAGCTGGTAGGTCTTCTCCTCCTCGGTGTCCTCGTCCACGAGCTTCACGCGGGCGCCGAACTTGATCTTGGCGCCGGACAGCTTCGAGGTGTCGATGATCTCGGCGCGCGCGATCATGCTCTCCAGTTCGAGCACCCGGCCCTCGTTGTGGGACTGGGCCTCCTTGGCGGCGTGATACTCGGCATTCTCGGAGAGGTCGCCGAGCGCGCGGGCCTCGGAAATCGCCTGGATGATCCGGGGACGTTCCACCTGCTGGCGACGCTTCAGCTCCTCCTCGAGGGCTGCGTAGCCGCGTGCCGTGATGGGAAGCTTGTCGATGCTCATGGTCTCGCGCCACAATGAAGAGGCCCGGCCGGAGCGGGGTGCTCCTTCCGGGCCGGGAAACGGCTCTTGAACGCGTGGCTCGAAGCCGCCCGCCTTGTGAGGGGCGGAGGGCTTGCCACGCGGAGTCTATTTAGGCCGCGAAGTATTCCTGCAAGGCGCGCACCTGAAGATCGCCTTCGAGATAGGCTTTGATCCCCTCGGCCGCCGCCATCGCGCCGGCCAGAGTGGTGTAGTACGGCACTTTATGCAAGAGGGCCGCCCGCCTGAGCGAGCGGGAGTCCGAGAGCGCACCGGCGCCCTCGGTGGTGTTGATGACGAGCGCGATCTCGCCGTTCTTGATGGCATCCACGATGTGGGGACGGCCCTCCAGAACCTTGTTGATGCGGTTCGTCGGGATGCCCTCCTCGGCGAGGTAGCGCTGCGTGCCGCTGGTCGCGAGGATGGTGAAGCCGAGCGCGTGCAGCAGCCGGATCGCCGGCAGCACGCGGGGCTTGTCGTCGTCGCGCACGGAGACGAACACCGTGCCCGTGCGCGGCACCGCCGTGCCGGAGCCGAGCTGGCTCTTGGCGAAGGCCACGCCGAAGCCGGCATCCAACCCGATCACCTCGCCCGTCGAGCGCATCTCGGGCCCGAGCAGCACGTCGACGCCGGGGAACCGGGCGAAGGGGAACACCGCTTCCTTCACCGCGATGTGGTCGAGCCGCTTCGGCTTGAGGCCGAAGGTGTCGAGGCGCTCGCCGGCCATGATCCTTGCGGCGATCTTGGCGATCGGCTCGCCGATGACCTTTGCGACGAAGGGCACCGTGCGCGAGGCGCGCGGGTTCACCTCCAGCACGTAGATCGCGCCGTCCTTGATGGCGTACTGCACGTTCATCAGGCCGCCGACCTTGAGCGCGAGCGCCATCGCCCTGGTCTGGCGCTCCAACTCCGCCAGGATCTCGGGCGCGAGCGTGCGCGGGGGCAGCGAGCAGGCGGAATCGCCCGAGTGGATGCCCGCCTCCTCGATATGCTCCATGATGCCGGCGATGAACACGCTCTCGCCGTCGCAGACCGCGTCCACGTCGACCTCGGTCGCATCCGACAGGTAGCGGTCGAACAGGAGCGGGTTCTTGCCCAGCACCGTGTTGATCTGCCCCGTCTTGTCGTTGGGGTAGCGCGCCTTGATGTCGGACGGGATCAGGCTCGGCAGCGTCCCGAGCAGGTACTCGGCGAACTGCGCTTCGTCGCGGATGATCGCCATGGCGCGCCCGCCGAGCACGTAGCTGGGGCGCACCACGAAGGGCAGGCCGAGTTCGGCCGCCACCAGCCGGCTCTGCTCCACCGAGTAGGCGATGCCGTTTTTGGGCTGCTTGAGGCCGAGCTTGTCGAGCAGCCGCTTGAACTGGTCGCGGTCCTCGGCGAGGTCGATCGCGTCGGGCGAGGTGCCGAGGATCGGCACGCCGGCGCCCTCGAGCGCGCGGGCGAGCTTGAGCGGTGTCTGTCCGCCGAACTGCACGATCACGCCGTGAAGCTGGCCCGCCTGCCGCTCGGTCTCGATGATCTCCAGCACGTCCTCCGCCGTCAGCGGCTCGAAGTAGAGCCGGTCGGAGGTGTCGTAGTCGGTCGAGACCGTCTCCGGGTTGCAGTTGACCATGATGGTCTCGTAGCCGGCCTCGGTGAGTGCGAAGCAGGCGTGGCAGCAGCAATAGTCGAACTCGATGCCCTGGCCGATCCGGTTCGGGCCGCCGCCGAGGATGATGACCTTCTTCTTGTCCGACGGGTACGCTTCGTCGGCCACCGTGCCGGCGAACGGCGCGACGTAGGACGAGTACATGTAGGCGGTCGGCGCCTTGAACTCAGCGGCGCAGGTGTCGATCCGCTTGAAGACGGGGCGCACGTTCAGCGCCCGGCGTGCGGCGCGCACGGCCTCCTCGTCGGTATCCGTGAGGACGGCGAGCCGCGCATCGGAGAAGCCGGCCGCCTTGAGCTGGCGGAAGGCGCCCGGCGTTTGGGGCAGGCCGTGCGCCTTCACTCGGTTCTCCAGATCGACGATGGCCTGAAGCTGCTCCAGGAACCACGGGTCGATCCGGCAGGAGGCGTGAATCTCCTCGTGGCTGATCCCGAGGCGCATCGCCTGGGCGACCTTGAGCAGGCGGTCCGGCGTCGGCGTGCCCAGCGCCGCCTTGATGGCGTTGTGGTCGTCGCCCTTGCCCAAGCCCTCGATCTCGATCTCGTCGAGGCCGGTGAGGCCCGTCTCCAGGGAGCGCAGGGCCTTCTGCAGCGATTCCGCGAAGCAGCGGCCGATCGCCATGGCCTCGCCCACCGACTTCATCGCGGTGGTCAGCGTCGGCTCCGCGCCGGGGAACTTCTCGAAGGCGAAGCGCGGGATCTTGGTGACGACGTAGTCGATCGTCGGCTCGAACGAGGCCGGGGTCGCGCCGCCGGTGATGTCGTTGGCGATCTCGTCGAGCGTGTAGCCGACGGCGAGCTTGGCCGCGACCTTGGCGATCGGGAAGCCGGTGGCCTTCGAGGCGAGCGCCGAGGAGCGCGAGACCCGCGGGTTCATCTCGATCACGATCATCCGACCGTTCTCGGGGTTGATCGCGAACTGCACGTTGGAGCCGCCGGTCTCGACCCCGATCTCGCGCAGCACGGCGAGCGAGGCGTCGCGCATCACCTGATACTCTTTGTCGGTGAGGGTCAGCGCGGGGGCGACGGTGATGGAATCGCCGGTATGCACGCCCATCGGATCGACGTTCTCGATGGAGCAGACGATGATGCAGTTGTCCGCCCGATCGCGGACGACCTCCATCTCGTACTCCTTCCAGCCGAGCACGCTCTCCTCGATCAGCACCTCGTTGGTCGGCGAGGCGTCGATGCCGCGCTCGACGATCTCGAGGAATTCCTCCCGATTGTAGGCGATGCCGCCGCCGGTGCCGCCCATGGTGAAGGAGGGGCGGATGATCGCCGGCAGGCCGACTTCGGCGAGCGCGATCAGGGCCTGGCCGAGCGCGTGCTCGATGTAGCGCCGGCGCCGGTCGCCCTCGGCTCCGCTCCACTGGCGCTCGAACTCGGCGAGCGCCGCCTCGCGGGCGGCCGAATCGGAATTCGCGCCCTCGATCCGGGCCTTCTCGGCGAGATAGCGGTCGCGATCGACCTTCTTGGCGGCCGAGGCGTTGGCCAGCGCCGATTTCGGCGTCTCCAGACCGATCTTGGTCATCGCGTCGCGGAAGAGGTTGCGGTCCTCCGCCTTGTCGATGGCCTCGGCGGTCGCGCCGATCATCTGCACGCCGAACTTTTCCAGCACGCCCATGCGCTTCAAGGAGAGCGCGCAGTTCAGCGCCGTCTGTCCGCCCATGGTGGGGAGCAGCGCGTCGGGCCGCTCCTTCTCGATGATCTTGGCCACGATCTCCGGGGTGATCGGCTCGACATAGGTCGCGTCGGCCATGTCCGGGTCGGTCATGATCGTCGCCGGGTTCGAGTTCACCAGGACGATCCGGTAGCCTTCTTCCCGCAGGGCCTTGCAGGCCTGGGTCCCGGAGTAATCGAACTCGCAGGCCTGCCCGATGATGATGGGCCCCGCACCGATGATGAGGATGGAGGAGATGTCGGTGCGTTTCGGCATTGAGCGCCTTGAATCGAGTTCGCGCGCGCTCGCCCTCGCGCGCCGCCGGTGTCGGGCGGCGCCAAGGGGGCGCAGGCGGCTGGGATGATCGTCAAGCCCCGCGTTTACACGCAGCCGCGCAGGTTTGAAAGGCCCGCCGCTCGAGGGGCAGGGAGGCACGTATCCCGCACACCGTTCGAAGTATAATTATTCAATTTCCTAAATAAATGACAATTTGGTGCTGTGCGATTGGCTCGTTATCTTGCGTATATCGGCGAGATTCGCCGATGTTTTTAAGAATTATTCCGAGAAAGCGAATGACGATCTTCAAAGCTTTAGCCGCTGCGGTTGCCCTTGCCGCTGCCCTGCCGGCGGCGGCGGCGGACGAAATCCCGGTCAAGATGCTCAACAGCGGGCCGGGCGGCATGATGGTGTTCGATCCCGCCTTCGTGCGACTGAAGCCCGGCGACAGCATCAAGTTCCTGCCCACCGACAAGGGGCACAACGTCGAGACCATCAAGGGGATGGCGCCGGACGGCGCGGACTACGTGAAGTCGACCGTCGGGCAGGAGGCGGTGGTGACCTTCGAGCGCGAGGGCGTCTACGGCTTCAAATGCTCGCCCCACTACTTGATGGGCATGGTCGCGCTCGTCGTGGTCGGCGACAAGCGCGACAATCTGGAGGCCGCCAAGAGCGTCCAGCACAACAAGCTCACGCAGAAGCGCATGGAGCCGCTGCTCGCCCAGGTGCAATAGGCCCCGATACGGTGGCGCGCGGGGCGGCCCGGCTCCTCGCGACCCGGGCCGCCTGCCTCAATCACCCGCCATCACGAGCGCCCAGAAGCGCTTGTAGCGGGTCGTCGGGGCATCGACTCGGGCGATGCCGACCCGGCGCAGCTGCGGCATCAGCATGTTGCGATTGTGCTCCGGCGAGGCCTTCCAGCGCGCCAGCACCTGATCGAAGGTCTCCGAACCCGCGCTGAGATTCTCCGAGGCGTAGCGCCGACCGAAGCCGGCGCCCGCCATGCGGCTGTCGAAGCTGCCGGCGATCTCGTGGCTGAGCCGCCCCGCCCGCGCATTGGCCTGTGCCTGGAACGAGGCCGCGCTGATGAGGCTGCGATCGAGCGAGACGGGCCCCAGGCCGTGCTGCGCCCGGTAGCGCGAGATCGCTGCGGCGGCCGCCTGCTCGTCGAGAATCGCGGGCAGCGTCGGCTGGGCTGCGTCAAGAACGGGAGATCCGCCGCAACCGGCGAGCGTCAGCGCGATCAGCGTCGCGACGGCGGATAGACGAAGGTTCGGCATCGGAGTCAGCAGGGCGGCCACGAGGAGGCGCCCGATTCCGCAAAACCTGCGGCGAAACCACGGCGGTCCGCGGCCAGCGCCGGATGAGGCTGACGCCTGTGGCCTTGCAGCCACGCACCACATGCCGACGACAGCACAAGCTCTGATGCTTGGCGTGAGGGCTGATGCTGATTGGAAGGGAGGTGTTTCCGGCGGAGCGGGAAACATGGCGCGGGCGACGGGGCTCGAACCCGCGACCTCCGGCGTGACAGGCCGGCACTCTAACCGACTGAGCTACGCCCGCGTTCTGCGTCGCCGGCCGGCTGGGCTCGTGTCGGCGACGAGGCGGGGTTTAGGTGGGGCGCCCTGGGCTGTCAAGCCGCGGAATCGTGGAATGCGACGGTTCGGCGACGGATCGGGGAAATGCCCTCACGAACCTCGAACGGGACCGCCTCCGCGCCGGAGGAGCGAGCGGCTTCCGCCGAAGGGAATCCGTTGTGCGGCGTCGAGGTCGTGCTTGCGGCGGCGACCTCTGGTATGCCAGATACCACGAATAAGAACATGGGGGCGGCGGGGATGATGCGGCGAGGCTCAACCGTGGTCGGGCCTGCGCCGATCCGTCTCCGTGGTCGTGTGCATGGATACCCCCATCTGTCAGCGAAAGGGGTGATTGTGCGACGCGCAATACCCTTGTTTCGCCGGGGGGGCTCGTCTAAGCCTCGCCCGGCGCTCAGTCTGGCATTGGAGGAATTCCATCGCAGGAATTTCTCGTGTTCGGACCCGTCGCGAGGGCACTCTCCCATGATCCTCACGCGCAACGAAATGAGGGGTGCGGCATGACCGGCCTGCTGGCAGACTACCTGCCGCTCATCGTGTTCATCGGCGTGTCGCTGTTCATCGCGGTGGCGCTGCTGGTTGCTCCCTTCGTCGTGGCTTATTCGAGCCCCGATCCGGAGAAGCTGTCGGCCTACGAGTGCGGCTTCAACGCCTTCGACGACGCGCGCATGAAGTTCGACGTGCGCTTCTATCTCGTGGCGATCCTGTTCATCATCTTCGACCTTGAGGTTGCCTTCCTGTTCCCCTGGGCGATCACCTTCGGGGAGCTCGGCTGGTTCGGCTTCTGGTCGATGATGGCCTTCCTCGGCGTTCTCACCGTCGGCTTCGTCTACGAGTGGCGCAAGGGCGCCCTCGAATGGGACTAACGGCGCGGGCTCACTCGCGTCGCTTCCCCTCCGTTCTCGATCAGAGGCAGACATGGCCCTGACTCCGACCCTCTCCCGCGCGCCCCTGGTCGCGCCCGCGCCGAAGGGGATCATCGATCCCGCGACCGGGCGTCCGATCGGTGCGAACGACCCGACCTTCCTGTCGATCAACGACGAGTTGGCCGATCGCGGATTCCTCGTCACCAGCGCCGACGAGCTCATCAACTGGGCCCGCACCGGCTCGCTGATGTGGATGACCTTCGGTCTGGCCTGCTGTGCCGTCGAGATGATGCAGATGTCGATGCCGCGCTACGATTGCGAGCGCTTCGGCTTCGCGCCGCGCGGCAGCCCGCGCCAGTCCGACGTGATGATCGTGGCCGGCACGCTGACCAACAAGATGGCCCCGGCCCTGCGCAAGGTCTACGACCAGATGCCGGAGCCGCGCTACGTCATCTCCATGGGCTCCTGCGCCAACGGCGGCGGCTACTATCACTACTCCTACTCGGTGGTGCGCGGCTGCGACCGGGTGGTGCCCGTGGACATCTATGTGCCGGGCTGCCCGCCGAGCGCTGAAGCGTTGCTCTACGGCGTCCTGCTGTTGCAGCGGAAGATCCGCCGCATCGGCACGATCGAGCGGTGAGGGAGGGCGCGATGGAGGCCATCACCACCAACGGCATCACGCTGCGCCGGACGGTCGAAGCGGCTCAGGGCGAGTCGGCCCTGCAGGCGATGGGCGAGCGGATCGCCGGGGCGCTCGGCCCCGCGGTTACGGACTGGTCGGTCGCCTTCGGCGAACTGACCGTCGTCGTCCAGGGCAGCGACATCGTCTACGCGCTGACCTACCTGCGCGACGAACCGGCCTGCGCCTTCCGCTGCTTCATCGACATCTGCGGCGCCGACTACCCGCAGCGGGCGCGCCGCTTCGACGTCGTCTACCACCTGCTCAGCCTGCGCCATAACATGCGGGTGCGCGTGAAGGTGCAGACCGACGCCGCCACGCCGGTGCCGTCCGCCATTCCCGTCTTCCCGGCGGCGAACTGGTTCGAGCGCGAGACCTACGACCTCTACGGCATCCTGTTCTCGGGCCATCCCGACCTGCGCCGCCTGCTGACCGATTACGGGTTCGAGGGCCACCCGCTGCGCAAGGATTTCCCGCTGACCGGCTTCGTCGAGGTCCGTTACGACCAGGACGAGGCGCGCGTCGTCTACGAGCCGGTCAAGCTGACCCAGGAGTTCCGCAACTTCGACTTCCTGTCGCCGTGGGAGGGCACGGACTACGTGCTGCCGGGTGACGAGAAGACGTCGAGCTGAGGGCCGCGGGCATGTCCGAACACAACATCCGCAACTTCTCGATCAACTTCGGGCCGCAGCACCCGGCGGCGCACGGCGTGCTGCGCCTCGTGCTGGAGCTCGACGGCGAGGTGGTCGAGCGGGTCGATCCGCATATCGGCCTCCTCCACCGCGGCACCGAGAAGCTGATCGAGCACAAGACCTACCTCCAGGCGACGCCCTATTTCGACCGGCTCGACTACGTGTCGCCGATGAACCAGGAGCACGCCTTCTGCCTCGCGATCGAGCGGCTCGCCGGCATCGAGGTGCCGCGCCGGGCCCAGCTCATCCGCACCCTGTTCTGCGAGATCGGGCGGCTGCTCTCCCACCTTCTCAACGTCACCACGCAGGCGATGGATGTCGGCGCGCTGACGCCGCCCCTGTGGGGCTTCGAGGAGCGCGAGAAGCTGATGATCTTCTACGAGCGCGCTTCGGGCGCTCGTCTCCACGCCAACTACTTCCGCCCCGGCGGCGTCCACCAGGACCTGCCGCCCGCGCTGATCGACGACATCGAGGCGTTCTGCGATCCGTTCCTGCAGGTGGTCGACGACCTCGACAACCTCGTCATGGCCAACCGCATCTTCAAGCAGCGCAATGTCGACATCGGCATCGTCTCGGTGGACGAGGCCATGGCCTGGGGCTTCTCGGGCGTGATGGTGCGCGGCTCCGGCATCCCGTGGGACCTGCGCAAGTCGCAGCCCTACGAACTCTACGAGGAGATGGAGTTCGACATCCCGGTGGGGAAGAACGGCGACACCTACGATCGCCAGGTGATCCGCATGGAAGAGATGCGGGAATCCGTGAAGATCATGCGGCAGTGCTGCACCAAGCTTCGCGAGCCGGCCGGACAGGGGCCGATCGCCTCGGTGGACGGTAAGTTCGCACCGCCGCCGCGCCGGGAGATGAAGCGCTCGATGGAAGCGCTCATCCACCACTTCAAGCTCTACACCGAGGGTTTTCACGTGCCCGAGGGTGAGGTCTATGCGGCGGTCGAGGCGCCCAAGGGCGAGTTCGGCGTCTACCTCGTCTCCGACGGCACCAACAAACCCTACCGCTGCAAGATCCGCGCTCCGGGCTTTGCCCATCTTCAGGCTATGGACTGGATGTGCCGCGGCCACTTGCTCGCCGACGTGTCCTGCGTGCTCGGCACGCTCGACATCGTGTTCGGCGAAGTGGACCGCTGAAGGAGACGGGTGGAAACGTCATGGCGAACCGCAGGCTAGCCCCCGCCGCCGAGCAGCCCCAGAACTTCGCGTTCACCTCCGAGAACGCCGACTGGGCGCGCGGCCAGATCGCGAAATATCCGGAGGGCCGAGAGGCTTCGGCCGTGATCCCGCTTCTGTGGAAGGCGCAGGAGCAGAACGGCGGCTGGCTGCCGCAGAAGGCGATCGAGGCGGTCGCCGATCAGCTCGGCATGCCGCATATCCGCGTGCTGGAGGTGGCAAGCTTCTACACCATGTTCGCGCTGGCGCCCGTCGGCCGCTTCTGGGTCCAGCTCTGCGGCACCGTGCCCTGCGATTGCTGCGGGGCGAAGGAGCTGAAGGCCGCGCTCCAGGAGCGTCTCGGCCCGCCCGGCCACGTCACGGCCGACGGCAATTTCTCCTGGCTCGAAGTCGAGTGCCTGGGTGCCTGCTGCAACGCGCCGATGGTGCAGATCAACCAGGACTACTACGAGGATCTGACGCCGGAGAGCCTGAACAAGCTCCTCGACGATCTCGCCGCCGGACGCCCCGTCAAGATCGGCTCGCAGATCGGTCGCGTCTCCTCCGAGCCGAAGGATGCGGTCAACACGCTGACGGACGAGTCGCTGTTCGACGGCTCGCGTGTCGGCGCTTGGCGCAAGCGCTTCGAGCAGACCGAGGGCGCCGACCAGGGCGGAGAGAGCGTCAAGCGGGACGAGGCCGCCTCGACCGAGGCCCGCGTCAAGGACGAGACCAAGCCGGCCCGTCCGTCCGCCGGTCGCGCGAACGAATCGAACGCCGTCGATGCCCCCGCCGAGCGGGCGAGCGCCGGCGAGACGCCGGTGAAGGCGGAGGATCAGGCCGCAGCCCGCGACGCGAAGGCGCCGACCGCACAGGACCCCGCCGTCGAGGAGGACAAGGTTCTGCGCACGGAGCCGCCGCAGCATCCGGCGACGGTCGGCGCCGGCGACGACGTGCCCGAGGGCGAGAATCCGGAGGCCCGGGCCGACGCTGCGGGCACCCGTCCCAAGGGCCTCGACGCCCCCCGAGACGACCGCCCGGACGACCTGACCAAGATCAAGGGCATCGGGCCGGTCAACCAGCGCCGCCTCAACGATCTCGGCGTCTGGCACTACGATCAGGTCGCCGCGTGGTCGCCGGCCGAGGTCGCCTGGGTGAGCGCCTACCTCGCCTTCCCGGGACGGATCGACCGGGAGAACTGGGTCGGCCAAGCGGCCGATCTCGCCGGCAGCAGGGGCTGAGGAGCGGATCATGCTCGCCGATCAGGATCGCATCTTCACCAATCTCTACGGCCTTCACTCGCCGGGGCTGGACGCCGCGAAGAAACGCGGCGCCTGGGACGGCACCAAGTTCCTGCTCGACATGGGCCGGGACTGGATCATCGACGAGATGAAGGGTTCCGGGCTGCGCGGTCGCGGCGGCGCGGGCTTCCCGACCGGCCTGAAATGGTCGTTCATGCCCAAGAAGTCCGACGGGCGCCCGCACTACCTCGTCGTCAACGCCGACGAGTCGGAGCCGGGCACCTGCAAGGACCGGGAGATCATGCGGCACGATCCGCATCTCCTGATCGAGGGCTGCATGCTGGCCTCCTTCGCCATGGGTGCGCATGCCTGCTACATCTACATCCGCGGCGAGTACGTGGCGGAGAAGTTCGCCCTCCAGCGCGCGGTGGACGAGGCCTACGAGGCGCGCCTCGTCGGTCCGTCGAACGTCCACGACTACCCCTTCGACATCTACGTCCACCACGGCGCCGGCGCCTATATCTGCGGCGAGGAGACGGCCCTTATCGAGAGTCTCGAGGGCAAGAAGGGCATGCCGCGGCTGAAGCCGCCATTCCCGGCCAATATGGGCCTCTATGGCTGCCCCACGACCGTCAACAACGTCGAGTCGATCGCGGTGGCCGGCACGATCCTGCGCCGCGGCGGCGCGTGGTTCGCGGGCCTCGGCGGCAAGAACAACACCGGCACCAAGCTGTTCTGCGTCTCGGGACACGTCAACAAGCCCTGCAACGTCGAGGAAGAGCTCGGCATCACCTTCCGCGAGCTGATCGACAAGCATTGCGGCGGCATGCGCGGCGGCTGGGACAACCTGCTCTGCTCCATCCCCGGCGGCTCCTCGGTGCCGCTGGTGCCGGCCGAGCAGATCATCGACGCCAAGATGGACTTCGACACCCTGCGCAACCTCGGCTCGGGGCTGGGCACGGCGGCGGTGATCGTGCTCGACCGGTCGACCGACATCGTCGGCGCGATCGCCCGGATCTCGTACTTCTACAAGCACGAGAGCTGTGGCCAGTGCACGCCCTGCCGCGAGGGCACCGGCTGGATGTGGCGCGTGCTGACCCGCATGGCCGCCGGCCGGGCGCAGAAGCGCGAGATCGACATGCTCTTGGAAGTCACCAAGCAGGTCGAGGGCCACACGATCTGCGCGCTCGGCGACGCCGCGGCTTGGCCGATCCAGGGCCTGATCCGGCACTTCCGCCCCGAGATCGAGAAGCGGATCGACCAGTACAGCGCCAACCCGCACATGGATGCGGTGCCGATGGCGGCCGAGTGAGCGCCGCCCCGATGCTCACCTTCGAGATGACCCGATGACCAAAATCCTCATCGACGGCACCGAGGTCGATGTCCCGGCCGACTACACCCTGCTGCAGGCCTGCGAGATCGCCGGCGCGGAGATTCCGCGCTTCTGCTTCCACGAGCGGCTGTCGATCGCCGGCAATTGCCGCATGTGCCTGGTCGAGCTGAAGGGTGCGCCCAAGCCCGTGGCCTCCTGCGCCTACGCGGTGAAGGATTGCCGGCCCGGCCCTAACGGCGAGCCGCCGGAGGTGCTGACGCGCTCGGGCACGACCAAGAAGGCCCGCGAGGGGGTGATGGAGTTTCTCCTCATCAACCACCCGCTCGATTGCCCGATCTGCGACCAGGGCGGCCATTGCGACCTGCAGGATCAGGCGATGGCCTACGGCGTCGACTCGACCCGCTACCGTGAGAACAAGCGGGCGGTCGAGGAGAAGTATATCGGCCCGCTGGTGCGCACGGCGATGAACCGCTGCATCCACTGCACCCGCTGCGTCCGCTTCCTCGCGGAAGTCGCGGGCGTGCCGGATCTCGGCGCCATCGGCCGCGGCGAGGACATGGAAATCACGAGCTACCTCGAACAGGCGATGGGCTCGGAGCTTCAGGGCAACGTGGCCGACCTCTGCCCCGTCGGCGCGCTGGTGCACAATCCGCAGAGCTACAACGTGCGCCCGTGGGAGCTGCACAAGACCGAGTCGGTCGACGTGATGGATGCGGTGGGTTCGGCGATCCGCATTGATGCCCGCGGCCGCGAGGTGATGCAGATCGAGCCGCGCATCAACGACGACATCAACGAGGAGTGGATCTCCGATAAGACCCGCCACGTGGTCGATGGCCTGCGCCTGCAGCGCCTCGACCGGCCGTTCCTGCGCGAGAACGGGTGCCTGCGTCCGGCCTCGTGGGGCGAGGCTTTCTCGGCCATCGCCGCCCGGATGAAGGGCGCGGACCCGAAGCGCGTCGGCGCGCTCGTCGGCGATCTGGCCGGTGCGGAAGAGATCTTCGCGCTCAAGGGGCTCATGGGCTCGCTGGGTGTGACGAACCTCGACGCCCGCCAGAGCGGCGAGGCGATCGATCCGGCCTGGGGCCGGGCCGCCTACACGCTGGGCGCGACCATCCCCGGCATCGAGGCGGCGGACGCGATCCTGATCCTCGGGGCCAACCCGCGCACCGAGGCCTCGCTCCTGAACGTGCGCATCCGCAAGCGTTGGCGCATGGCCCCGGTCTCGATCGGCCTGATCCTCGACGAGCAGCCGGACCTGACCTACCCCTACACCTATCTCGGCGCCGGCACCGACACGCTCGCCGCCCTGGCCAAGGGCGAGCACAGCTTCCTCGACGTGCTGCGGAAGGCCGAGCGCCCGCTCGTGATCGTGGGCGAGGGCGCCTTCGGCTCGCTCGCGGCCATCGCGGCTCTGGCCAAGGATGTCGGCGCGGTCGGCGCGGAGTGGAACGGCTTCGGCGTGCTCAACACGGCGGCCGCCCGCGTCGGCGCGCTCGATCTCGGTTTCGTGCCGGGTGAGGGCGGGATGACCTTCTCGCAGATGCTGGAGCCGGGCGCCCTCGACATCGTGTTCAACCTCGGCGCCGACGAGCGGGTGATCGGACCGGGCGCCTTCGTGATCTACCAGGGCACCCACGGCGATGCCGGCGCCAGCCGCGCCGACGTGATCCTGCCGGGCGCGGCCTACACCGAGAAGAGCGCGACCTACGTCAACCTCGAAGGCCGGGTGCAGATGGCCAACCGCGCGGGCTTCCCGCCGGGCGATGCCCGCGAGGATTGGGCGATCCTGCGCGCGCTCTCCGACGTGCTGGGCAAGCGCCTGCCCTACGATTCGCTCGCGGCTTTGCGCAGGGCGATGTATGCCGAGCACCCGCATCTCGCGGCGGTCGGGCAGGTCGAGGCGTCGGACGCCGCGGCCGCGCTGGAAAGGCTCGCGTCGCTCCCGGCCGGGACGGAAAAGGCCAGCTTCGCCTCGCCCGTGACCGACTTCTACCTCACCAACCCGATCGCCCGCGCTTCGCGGGTGCTCGCCGAGTGCTCCGGTCTCGCCCGGGGTCGCGCCCTCGAAGCGGCGGAATAGGGGACGCCACCGATGACCTTCTGGGAAGTGCTCGGCACCGTCCTCCTGATCGCGCTGAAGAGCTTCGTGCTGCTCGCAGCGTTGCTCGTCTTCATCGCCTTCGCGCTGCTGGCGGACCGCAAGATCTGGGCGGCGGTGCAACTGCGCCGCGGCCCGAACGTGGTCGGACCGTTCGGTCTGCTCCAGTCCTTCGCCGACCTCCTGAAGTTCGTGCTGAAGGAGCCGGTGATTCCGGCCGGCGCCAACAAGGCGATCTACCTGCTCGCACCGCTGGTCTTCGCCATGCTGGCGCTGGCGTCCTGGGCGGTGATCCCGCTCGCCGACGGCTGGGCGATCGCCGACATCAATGTCGGCATCACCTACATCTTCGCGATCTCCAGCCTGGGCGTCTACGGCGTCATCATGGGCGGCTGGGCCTCGAACTCGAAATACGCCTTCCTCGGCGCGCTCCGTTCGGCGGCGCAGATGATCTCCTACGAGGTCTCGCTCGGCTTCGTCATCATCTGCGTGCTGCTCTGCGCCGGGAGCCTGAACCTCTCGCGCATCGTCATGGCGCAGGATACGGCGCTCGGCCTGTTCGGCTGGTACTGGCTCTGGCTGTTCCCGATGTTCGCGGTGTTCTTCGTCTCGGCGCTGGCCGAGACCAACCGCCCGCCCTTCGACCTGCCGGAGGCCGAGTCGGAACTCGTGGCGGGCTACATGGTCGAGTACTCCTCGACCCCGTACCTGCTGTTCATGCTCGGCGAGTACGTGGCGATCATGACCATGTGCGCCCTCGGCACGGTGCTGTTCCTGGGCGGCTGGCTCTCGCCGATTCCCTTCGTGCCCTTCACCTGGGTGCCGGGCGTGATCTGGTTCGCCCTGAAGGCCAGCTTCCTGTTCTTCATGATCGCCATGGTGAAGGCCATGGTGCCCCGCTACCGCTACGATCAGCTCATGCGGCTGGGCTGGAAGGTCTTCCTCCCGCTCTCGCTGATCTCGGTCATCGTCGTCGCCTTCGTCCTGAAGCTCACCGGCCTCGCGCCGGGAGCCTGATCGCAACCGCATCGGAGATCGCGCCGTGAAGCTCGATCAGGTCGCCAGAAGCCTCCTCCTGAAGGAGTTCGTGTCGGGGTTCTTCCTCGCCATGAAGTATTTCTTCAAGCCGAAGGCCACGATCAACTACCCCTTCGAGATGGGCCATCGGGGTCCTCGCTTCCGCGGGGAGCACGCCCTGCGCCGCTACCCCAACGGCGAGGAGCGCTGCATCGCCTGCAAGCTCTGCGAGGCGATCTGCCCGGCCCAGGCGATCACCATCGAGGCGGGTCCGCGCCGCAACGACGGCACGCGGCGCACCACGCGCTACGACATCGACATGGTGAAGTGCATCTATTGCGGCATGTGCCAGGAGGCCTGCCCGGTCGATGCCATCGTCGAGGGTCCGAATTTCGAGTTCTCGGTCGAGACCCGCGAGGAGCTGCTCTACGACAAGGAGAAGCTGCTCGCGAACGGTGACCGCTGGGAGCGCGAGATCGCCCGCAACATCGCGATGGACGCGCCGTACCGCTGAAGTCCAACGGCGCGCGGTTGTGCGCCGCAAGACCGAGTTCTATAGACGGGCCGCCGACTGCGGCCGAGGGTCCACCGAGGCAGAAGGGAGCCGCTCGCTCGAGCGGCCGATGCTGAAAATCGCATGACCGCAGCCGCCGCCTTCTTCTATCTCTTCGCGGGCTTCGCCGTGGCCTCGGGCTTCATGGTGATCGCTGCCAGGAACCCCGTGACCTCGGTGTTGTTCCTGATCCTCGCCTTCGTGAACGCCGCCGGGCTGTTCGTGCTGATGGGCGCCGAGTTCCTGGCGATGATCCTCGTCGTCGTCTATGTCGGCGCCGTCGCGGTGCTGTTCCTCTTCGTCGTGATGATGCTCGACGTGGACTTCGCCGCGCTCCGCCAGGGCTTTCAGCGCTACCTGCCGATCGGCGGGCTGATCGGGGCGATCTTCCTGATCGAGCTGCTGCTGGTGGTGGGCACTTGGACCATCGATCCGGGCCTCGTGCAGGCGCCTCTGGGCCGCGCCGCCCACGGCGAGAGCCTCACCAACACCCAGGCGCTCGGCCGGGTGCTCTACACGGATTACGTCTACTTCTTCCAGATCGCCGGCCTGATCCTGCTGGTGGCGATGATCGGCGCCATCGTGCTGACCCTGCGCGAGCGCACCGGCGTCAAGCGTCAGAACATCGCCGTGCAGAACGCCCGCACACAAGGCATGGCGGTCGACACCATCAAGGTGCCCTCGCGTCAGGGTGTGGAGGTCTGAAGCCGATGATCGGAGTGAGCCACTACCTGACGGTTGCCGCGATCCTGTTCACGCTCGGCGTGCTCGGCATCTTCATCAACCGCAAGAACGTCATCGTCATCCTGATGTCGGTCGAGCTGATCCTGCTCGCCGTGAACATCAACCTCGTCGCCTTCTCGACCCACCTCAACGACATCACCGGACAGGTCTTCGCCCTGTTCGTGCTGACGGTCGCCGCGGCGGAAGCCGCGATCGGGCTCGCGATCCTGGTGGTGTTCTTCCGCAACCGCGGCTCCATCGCCGTCGAGGACGTGAGCATGATGAAGGGCTGACGGCTCTCGCAAAGAGCGCCGCCCCTTCGTCCGCCTGCTGCGAGGCAATCGAATTCCATGTATCACGCGATCGTCTTCTTCCCGCTGATCGGCGCCCTGATCGCCGGCCTGTTCGGCCGGCGCATCGGCGCGCGGATGAGCGAACTCGTGACGACGGGCTGCCTCGCCTTCGCGGCCCTGCTCTCCTGGGGCGCCTTCTTCCTCGTGACCGGCGACGGCCGCGCGGAGACCGTGCCCGTCGCGCAGTGGTTCAGCGCCGGCGACCTCACCGTCGATTGGGCCTTCAAGGTCGACACGCTGACCGCGGTGATGCTCGTCGTCGTGACCTCGGTCTCGACCCTCGTGCACCTCTACTCCATCGGCTACATGCACGAGGATCCGCACCGGCCGCGCTTCTTCGCCTACCTGTCGCTGTTCACCTTCGCCATGCTGATGCTGGTGACGGCCGACAACCTCGTGCAGATGTTCTTCGGCTGGGAGGGCGTCGGTCTCGCCTCCTACCTGCTGATCGGCTTCTGGTACGAGAAGCCCTCGGCCAATGCGGCGGCGATGAAGGCCTTCATCGTCAACCGTGTCGGCGATTTCGGCTTCTCCCTCGGCATCTTCCTCGTCTTCGTCCTCACGGGCTCGGTCGGTTTCGACGCGATCTTCGCCAAGGCCCCGGAGCTGAAGGACGCGACCTTCCATTTCCTTGGCCATGAGTGGCACGCCCTGACGCTCGCCTGCCTGCTCCTGTTCATGGGAGCCATGGGCAAGTCGGCGCAGTTCCTGCTGCACACTTGGCTTCCCGACGCGATGGAGGGCCCGACCCCGGTCTCGGCGCTCATCCATGCCGCCACCATGGTCACCGCGGGCGTGTTCATGGTCGCGCGCCTCTCACCGCTCTTCGAGCTGGCCCCGACCGCGCTCACCGTCGTCACCGTCATCGGCGGCATCACCGCCTTCTTCGCGGCCACCGTCGGCCTCGTGCAGAACGACATCAAGCGGGTCATCGCCTACTCGACCTGCTCGCAGCTCGGCTACATGTTCGTCGGCCTGGGCGTCGGCGCCTACGCCACGGGCGTGTTCCACCTCTTCACCCACGCCTTCTTCAAGGCGCTGCTGTTCCTCGGCGCCGGCTCGGTCATCCACGCGATGCATCACGAGCAGGACATGCGGAACATGGGGGGCCTGCGCCGCTACATCCCCTTCACCACGGCGATGATGACGATCGGCACGATCGCGCTGATCGGCTTCCCCTTCACCTCCGGCTACTACTCCAAGGACGCGATCATCGAGGCGGCCTACATGTCGGACCGCCCGGGCCACGTGCTGGCGTTCCTCGCCACCGTGATCGCCGCGCTGATGACCTCGTTCTACTCCTGGCGCCTGTTCTTCCTCACCTTCGAGGGACCGCAGCGCTGGGTGGCGCATGGCGCCCACGGCCACGACGATCACGCGCATGACGATCACGCGCACGCTGCCCATGCCCACCAGGCGGACGGCAAGCCGGGGCACCACGAGGGCGTCGCCCACGACGATCACGGCCACGACGTCGAGCCGGCCTCGCACAGCGCGGTCGAGCATCACGACCACGCGCCCCATACGCCGCACGAGAGCCCGCTCGTGATGACGATCCCGCTCGCGATTCTGGCCTTCGGTGCCCTGTTCGCCGGCCTGATCTTCAAGGAGCGGTTCATCGGGCACGACATGGACAAGTTCTGGGGCAACGCGCTCCCGCACGGGTCCGGCAACGACATCATGCACAAGATCCACGACGCGCCGGGCTGGGTCGCCGCCTCGCCCTTCATGATGCTGGTGCTCGGCTTCCTCCTGGCCTTCTGGATGTATCTCCGCCGGCCGGACATGCCGCATCGTCTCGCGGAATCTCAGCCGATCCTGTACCGCTTCCTCCTCAACAAGTGGTACTTCGACGAGATCTACGACCGGATTTTCGTGCGTCCGGCCAAGAACTTCGGCCTGTTCCTCTGGAAGGAGGGCGACGGGCGCGTCATTGACGGCCTCGGCCCCGACGGCATCTCGGCCCGGGTCGTCGACGTCACCCGCGGCGTGGTCCGTCTCCAAACCGGCTACGTCTACCACTACGCCTTCGTGATGCTCGTCGGGGTCGCCGGCCTGATCACGTGGTACCTCGTCTCCGGCGTGCCGGCGGGAACCCCGGGAGTGACCCACTGATGCTCGGCCTCGGCATTCTCTCAGGGCTGCTGATCGTCCCGCTGGCCGGCGCCGCCTTCATCCTCACCCTCGGCGAGGAGACGGCGGCGGTGAAGCGCAACGCCCGCTGGGCGGCGCTGATCACGACGGTCGTCACCTTCCTGCTCTCGCTGGTGGCCTGGGCGCGCTACGACATCGCGAGCCCGAGCTTCCAGCTGGTCGAGAGCCACGCCTGGCTCGCCGAGACGATCCGGTTCAAGCTCGGCGTCGACGGCTTCTCGATGCCGCTGATCCTGCTGACCACCTTCCTGATGCCGTTCTGCATCGGGGCCTCGTGGCTCTCCATCGAAAGCCGGGTCAAGGAGTACTTCGTCGCCTTCCTCGTGCTGGAAACGACGATGATCGGCGTGTTCTGCTCGCTCGATCTGGTGCTGTTCTACCTGTTCTTCGAGGCAGGCCTGATCCCGATGTTCCTCATCATCGGCATCTGGGGCGGCAAGCGGCGCATCTACGCCAGCTTCAAGTTCTTCCTCTACACCCTGCTCGGCTCGGTGCTGATGCTGCTCGCCATCATGGCGATGTACTGGGAGGCCGGCACCACCGACATCCCGACGCTGCTGGCGCACCGCTTCCCCGTGCACATGCAGACCTGGCTCTGGCTCGCCTTCTTCGCTTCCTTCGCGGTGAAGATGCCGATGTGGCCGGTCCATACGTGGCTGCCCGACGCCCACGTCGAGGCGCCGACCGCGGGCTCGGTCATCCTGGCGGGCATCCTGCTCAAGATGGGCGGCTACGGCTTCATCCGGATCTCGCTGCCGATGCTGCCGGATGCGAGCCACACCTTCGCCCCGCTCGTCTTCGCCCTCTCGGTGATCGCGATCATCTTCACCTCGCTCATCGCGATGATGCAGACCGACATCAAGAAGCTGATCGCCTACTCGTCGGTGGCGCATATGGGCTTCGTGACGCTGGGCCTGTTCACGCTCAACGAGCAGGGCATCCAGGGCGCGCTGTTCCTGATGATTTCCCACGGCATCGTCTCGGGCGCGCTCTTCCTCTGCGTCGGCGTCGTCTACGACCGGATGCACACCCGCGAGATCGCGGCCTATGGCGGCTTGGTGAAGCGGATGCCGCTCTTCGCCGTCGCCATGATGGTCTTCACCATGGCCAATGTCGGCCTGCCGGGCACCTCGGGATTCGTCGGCGAGTTCCTGGCGATGATGGGCGCCTTCCGGGCCAACCCCACGGTCGCCTTCTTCTCGGTCTTCGGCATCATCCTCTCGGCCGGCTACGCGCTGTGGCTCTACGCCCGGGTGATCTACGGGAAGCTCGAGAAGCCCAACCTCCAGGGCATCCTCGACCTCGACAACCGCGAAAAGATCATCATCGCGCCGCTCGTTGCCCTGACGATCTGGTACGGCGTCCACCCGGCGCCCATCCTCGACACCTTCGCGCCCTCGACCGAGGCGCTGATGCAGAACATGCGCGCCGCGCTGGCCACCACGCAGACCGCCGCCAAGGACGCCGCCGCCCGGACGGGCGCCGCCGAGTCCCCGAAGTCCCACCTCGCGACCATCGAGGCCGCCGCGCGATGACACCGATCCAGTCCGTCCTGCCGGCGATCACGCCGGTCCTGCCGGAGATCGTGCTGAGCGTCGGCGCGCTCCTGCTCGTGCTCTACGGCGCTTGGCGCGGCGAGCGCTCGTCCGAGGGCGTCAATGTCGGCGCGCTGATCCTCCTGATCTTCACCTTCTTCCTCGTGGTCACGCAGACCGGCCGGGTCACGACGCTGAACGGCGCCTTCATCGCCGATCCGTTCGCGCGGATCATGAAGGCGCTGATCCTGATCGGCTCCTCGGCGACCATCCTGCTCTCGCGCGACTACTTCCAGCGCGAGCGCATCGACCGGTTCGAATACCCGATCCTGATCGTGCTCTGCACCATCGGCATGCTGGTCATGGCCTCGGCCAACGACCTGATCTCGCTCTATCTCGGGCTGGAGCTGCAATCGCTCGCGGCCTACGTCATCGCCGCCTTCCACCGCGACGACGCCAAATCCACCGAGGCCGGGCTGAAGTACTTCGTGCTCGGCGCGCTCTCCTCCGGCATGCTGCTCTACGGCTCGTCGCTGGTCTACGGCTTCACCGGCACGGTCTCCTTCCCCGGCATCGTCACCGCGCTCGACGGGCCGGCGAGCTTCGGCATCGTGCTCGGCATCGTGTTCGTGGCCGCCGGCGTCGCCTTCAAGCTCGCGGCCGTGCCGTTCCACATGTGGACGCCGGACGTCTACGAGGGCTCGCCCACGCCGGTGACCGCCTTCTTCGGCTCCGCGCCGAAGATCGCCGCCATGGCGATGACGGTGCGCGTGTTCATCGGGGCCTTCCCCGACATGACGGCGGTCTGGCAGCAGATCATCATCTTCGTCTCGATCGCCTCGATGGCGCTCGGTTCCTTCGCCGCGATCGGCCAGCGCAACATCAAGCGCCTGATGGCCTATTCCTCCATCGGCAATGTCGGCTACGCCCTGATCGGCCTCGCCGCCGGCTCGGAGGAGGGCATCCGCAGCGTGGTGATCTACATGATCATCTATCTCGCGATGACGCTCGGCGCCTTCGCGGTGCTGCTGTCGCTCCGCCGCAAGGACCGGATGTTCGAGACGATCGACGACCTGTCGGGCCTCTCGCGCACCCATCCCTGGCTGGCCTTCTGCCTTGCCGCGATGATGTTCTCGCTCGCCGGCATCCCGCCGCTGGCCGGGTTCTTCGCGAAGTTCTACGTCTTCGCCGCAGCGATCCAGGCAGGCCTCGTCACGCTTGCCGTGGTCGGCGTGGTCACCAGCGTCGTCGGCGCCTTCTACTACCTGCGCCTCGTCAAGGTGATGTACTTCGACGAGGCCCAGGCGCCCTACGAGCGGATCCCGCCGGGCTCGGCCATCGTGCTCGGCGTGTCGAGCGCGGTCGTGGTGCTGTTCTTCCTCATCCCGGCCCCGCTGGTCGCGGCGGCGGGCGATGCGGCGAAGGCGCTGTTCTGAGGCAGATGCAGTTCCGGCTGAGCCAAGCCGCCCGGACCGAAGGCTACCGGCTCCACAGCCACGACCGGCTCGACTCGACGAACAGCGAGGCCTTGCGCCTCGCCCATGGCGGCGAGCCGGGCCCGCTCTGGGTCACGACCCAGCGCCAGGAGGCCGGCCGCGGCCGCCGCGGCAACGCCTGGACCTCGCCGGAGGGCAACCTTGCTGCGAGCCTGTTGCTGCCGGTGGCGGGTGTCGCGCCGGAGATGGTCGCGACGCTCGGTTTCGTGGCCGGTTGCGCATTGGTGGACGCTCTGCACGACGCCTGCCGGGTGAACCCCTCGCCCCGCACGCGGGGAGAGGGTCGCGGCGACCCTGTCGTCGGCGCGACGAGCGGTAGCGGGGGTGAGGGCGCGCCTTCGGATGAGGCTCTTCCGGAAACGCCCCCTCACCGTCGCCGACCGGTTCGCTCTGGCGACGACGAGGTCGGTAGAGCCTTCGTCCCGCATGAGGGGAGCGGGGATGCAGGAGCGCCGCACGGTCTTGCTTCGGCCTCGGCCGCCATCCATCTGAAATGGCCCAACGACGTTCTCGCCGAGGGCGGGAAAATTGCCGGCATCCTGCTTGAGGCCGAGACGCTTCCGGGCGGACGGCGTGCCGTCGTGGTCGGTTTCGGCGTCAACGTCGCGGCGGTGCCCGAGAATTTGCCCTATCCGGCGGCGGCCCTGGCCGCCTTTTCCGCGGCGGATGCGCCGAGGCTGTTCGAATTCCTGTCGGAACGGTTTGTCGAAGCGGTCCGGATCTGGAACAAGGGGCGCGGATTTCCAACGATCCGGCGGCGGTGGCTGGAGCGCGCGGCGGGGGTCGGCGCCCCCGTATCGGTTCGCATGGCCGAGGCCACGCTGACGGGCATCTTTGAAACGATCGACGAGGGGGGGCGGCTCGTGATCCTCGCCCCGGATGGAACCCGACGAACCGTGACGGCGGGCGAGGTGCATTTCGGACGTGCCGCGACGGCGGCCTGAGACTGGATAGACGGACAAGATGACGACACGGCAGGACGAACTCGTCTTCGTGCCGCTCGGCGGCGTGGGCGAGATCGGCATGAATGCGGGCCTCTACGGGATCGGACCCGAGCGGGCGCGCAAGTGGATCATGGTCGATTGCGGGATGGGATTTGCCGGCGAGGAAGGCTTGCCCGGCATCGATCTGATGTTCCCAGATCTCACCTTCATCGAGGAGCGCAAGAAGGACCTCCTCGGCATCTTCATCACCCACGCGCACGAGGACCATATCGGCGCGATCTCGGAGCTGTGGCCGCGCCTCAAGGTGCCGGTCTACGCCACGCGCTTCGCCAAGCAGCTTCTGGAGACGCGCCGTCTCTCCGAGCCCGGCGCGCCCAAGGTGGAACTGCGCGAGATCAAGCCGGGCAAGCGCGTGACCATCGGTCCGTTCGAACTCGAGTTCGTGCCGGTGGCGCACTCGATCCCCGAGTCGAACGCGGTGGCGATCCGCACCGAGCACGGCCTGGTGCTCCATACCGGCGACTGGAAGCTCGACGATACGCCGGTGGCCGGCGACACCACCTCGCCGGAGGCGTTCAAGGCGCTCGGCGACGAGGGCATCCTGGCGCTGATCTGCGACTCGACCAACGTGCTGCGCGAGGGCAGCTCGCCGAGCGAGGCCGAGGTGTCGGCTACGCTCGCCAAGCTGATCGCGGAGGCGCCGCACCGCGTGGCGGTGACGACCTTCGCCTCCAACGTGGCCCGCATCCGCGCCGTGGCGCTGGCCGCGCAGGCCTGCGGCCGTCAGGTCATCGCCGTCGGCCGCGCCATGGACCGGGTCATCGATGTCGCCCGCGAGTGCGGCTACCTCGACGGCCTGCCGGACTTCCTCTCGGCCGAGTCCTACGGACACCTGCCGCGCGACAAGTTGGTCTGCCTGCTCACGGGCTCGCAGGGCGAGCCGCGGGCGGCGATGTCGCGGGTCTCGCGCGACGACCATCCCGCGATCTCGCTGACGGCGGGCGACCGGGTGATCTTCTCCTCCCGCGCCATTCCCGGCAACGAGCGCGATGTCGGCGCCATCATCAACGATCTGATCGAGGCCGGCATCGAGGTCATCACCGACCGCACCGAACTCGTCCACGTCTCCGGCCATCCGCGGCGCGAGGAGATGGTGGCGATGTACGGCTGGACCCGGCCGAAATCGGTCGTGCCCGTCCACGGCGAGGCCCTGCACCTCGACGAGCATGCGCGCTTTGCCCGCAAGCAGGGCGTCGAGTCGGTGGTCAAGGCGCGCAACGGCGCCGTGGTGCGGCTCGCTCCCGGCAAGCCGGAAGTGGTCGAGCACGTCCGGGCCGGGCGCCTCTACAAGGACGGCAACGTCCTCATCGACCACAAGGACCGGGCGATCCCCGAGCGGCGCAAGCTGTCCCAGACCGGCATCGTCTCGGTGGCCATCGCCATCGACGAGCGCGGCGAGGTGATCGGCGAGCCGGCCGTGGACATCATGGGCCTGCCCAACCGCGGTCGCAGCGGCGAGCCGCTCCTCGACACGGTGGTGGACACGGTCAACCGCACCCTCAACGGCCTCTCGCGGGGCAAGATGAAGGACTCGGAGGCCGTGGAGAACGCGGTCGACCGCGCCGTGCGCTCCGCCGTCAACGAGGCCTGGGGCAAGAAGCCCGCCTGCCACGTGCAGGTGGTCGAGGTGTGATAGGCTCCTGAGCACGCCGTCATCGCGAGCGTGAGCGAAGCGATCCAGCGGCGCGATCGTCCCAGAAAGGGGCGGCGCTCTGGATGGCTCCGCCTCGCCGTGACGGGGAAGCGGTCAGGCAGGGAGGAAAAAGAATGATCGGACGGCTCAACCACGTCGCCATCGCGGTGAAGGATCTCGACGCCGCGACCGCCATCTACCGCGACACGCTCGGCGCCAAGGTCACCGAGCCGCTGCCGCAGCCGGAACACGGCGTCACCGTGGTGTTCGTGGAACTGCCCAACAGCAAGGTCGAGCTGATGTCGCCGCTGGGCGAGAACTCGACGATCCAGGGCTTCGTCGACAAGAACCCGGCCGGCGGCATCCACCATGTCTGCTACGAGGTCGAGGACATCATCGCCGCCCGCGACCAGATGAAGGCCGCCGGCGCCCGCGTGCTCGGCACGGGCGAGCCGAGGATCGGCGCCCACGGCAAGCCGGTGATCTTCCTCCACCCCAAGGACTTCCTGGGAACGCTGGTGGAGCTGGAGCAGGTCTGAGCCTTCAGACCCGCCGGCCGCACCGAGACCCTCCGAGAACCATGACCCGTTCACCCCTTCGCACCGTCACCGCCTCGACGCCGCTGACGCTCCTGACCGTGGCGGTGCTCGTCGGCCTGTTGGCCCTCGTTGCCGTGAAGGGGTTCGCGCTCACGGTGTTCGGCGCCTTCGCGCTCTACTTTGTCCTGTGGTGGACCTTCCTGTTCGCGATCCTGCCGATCGGCAACGCCGCCGAGGCCGATCCGCAGCGGCTGGTGCGGGGGCAGGATCCGGGAGCGCCCGCCGCCCCGCGCCTGCGGGAGAAGGCGCTGCTCACGACGGTCGTGGCCGGGATCGCGTTCTTCGCGGCACTGCTGATCTTCCCGCTCGCGCGCTTGTAAAGCATTCAAGCGCGTTTCGAGCACAAAAACAAAAAAGCAAGGCCCGAGGCCTTGCTTTGAACACTTGCAGTCGATGTCAGCCAGATTTTCTCGCGCATTTCTTACGGCGCGGCGGCTGGTTGTTCCTCCCAAGACCCGGACCGTGCGCTGCCTCGCGGGCTGCGACCATCACGGCGCTGCTTATAGGAAGAAGATTTCTCTTTGTCATCAGGGCGGAGAAGGCTCGCGGCGCTTTTTTGCAAGGCTCGCGGCAAACGGTCTCCGACCCTCGCGCGATGGCATGTCGAAGGAGAGTTTGGCCGGCTTCCTTCCGCCGTAATGCGCGCCGACCCTGTGATCGTGCGGCGCTTGTGTTTTGTGGGCGCTATGTGTTGTGTGCCTCCGCACGCCGGGCCGGTCCTTCTCGCCGCCGGCCGCGCCCGCCGTCTCCCAAGGTCGATCGATGCGTCTCTCCCGCTACTTCCTGCCGATCCTGCGTGAGACGCCCAAGGAAGCGGAGATCGTCTCGCATCGCCTGATGCTGCGCGCCGGCATGATCCGCCAGGAGGCCGCCGGGATCTACGCGTGGCTGCCGCTGGGTCTGCGCGTCCTCAACAAGGTCTGCGACGTGATCCGGGCCGAGCAGGATCGCGCGGGCGCCATCGAGATCCTGATGCCGACGATCCAGGCGGCCGATCTCTGGCGCGAATCCGGCCGCTACGAGGCCTACGGCAAGGAGATGCTCCGCCTGAAGGATCGCCACGAGCGAGAGCTGCTCTACGGTCCGACCGCGGAGGAAGTCGTCACCGAGATTTTTCGCGCGAGCGGGCGGTCCTATAAGGACCTGCCGAAGAACCTCTACCAGATCTCGTGGAAGTTCCGCGACGAGGTGCGCCCGCGCTTCGGCACCATGCGCTCGCGCGAGTTCCTGATGAAGGACGGCTACTCCTTCGACCTCGATCAGGCCGCGGCGCGCCACTCCTACAACAAGGTCTTCGTCTCCTACCTCCGGACCTTCGAGACGCTGGGCCTCAGGGCGATCCCGATGCGCGCCGATACGGGGCCGATCGGCGGCGACCTCAGCCACGAGTTCATCATCCTCGCCAAGACCGGCGAGAGCGAAGTCTTCTGCGACCGCACCTATCTCGACATGCCGGTGCCGCCGCCCTCCGTCGATTTCGACGACGTGGCCGGTCTCCAGGGCGTGGTCGATGCCTGGACCTCGCACTACGCCGCCACCGACGAGATGCACGACGAGGCGGTCTTCGCCGAGGTGCCCGAGGCCTCCCGCCTCTCCGCCCGCGGCATTGAGGTCGGCCACATCTTCTACTTCGGCACCAAGTATTCCACGCCGATGAAGGCGGTCGTCACTGGCCCGGACGGTCAGGAGCGGCCGGTGCATATGGGCTCCTACGGCATCGGCCCGAGCCGGCTCGTGGCGGCGACCATCGAGGCGAGCCACGACGAGGCCGGCATCATCTGGCCGGATGCGATCGCTCCCTTCGACGTGGCGCTCATCAACCTCAAGGTGGGGGATTCGGCCTGCGACGGCGCCTGCGCCGAGATCCAGGCCGCGCTCGAGACCGCCGGCCTGTCGGTCCTCTACGACGATCGCGACGAGCGCCCGGGTGCCAAGTTCGCCACCGCCGACCTGATCGGCCTGCCCTGGCAGGTGATCGTCGGCCCGAAGGGACTCGCCGACGGCAAGATCGAGCTGAAGCGCCGCGCGAGCGGGGAGCGCGAGACCCTCGATCCCGTCGATCTGCCCGCCCGCATCCGGCGCGTCTAGGAACCGGCACCGATGGCGCTCGCGCTGGGCAAGGGAGTTGGCGGGACCATGAGGGGCGTGCTGGCACGGCTGAAGAGCGCCCGCGCCGCCGCCTCGACTCCGCCCTTCGCGGGCTTCGAGTGGATCATCGCCGGGCGCTACCTGCGGGCGCGCCGCCGGGGCGGCGGCGTCTCGGTGGTGGCCCTGTTCTCGGTGCTCGGCATCGCGGTGGGCGTGGCCACCCTCATCATCGTGCTCTCGGTGATGAACGGCTTCCGCTCGGAGTTGCGCTCCAAGATTATCGGGCTCAACGGCCACGTCTTCGCCGCGCCGATCGACCGGCTCTTCACCGACTACGTCGATCTCTCCGACCGGCTGGAAAAGGTCGCGGGGGTGCGCGCCGTGGTGCCGATGGTGCAGGGGCAGGCCTTCGCCTCCTCGCCCTATGGCGGCTCGGGGGTGCTGGTGCGCGGTGTGCGCGAGGCCGACCTTCCGAAGATCCCGGCGGTCTCCGCCGCCATCAAGAGCGGCACGCTGGAGGGCTTCGACGACGGCGAGGGCGTGGCGCTGGGCAAGCGGCTCGCCGATTCCCTCGGGCTCCAGGCGGGCGATCAGGTCACCCTCTCGACGCCGAAGGGGGCGAGCACGCCCTTCGGCACCGCGCCGCGCACCAAGACCTACACCGTCAAAGCGATCTTCGAGATCGGCGTCACCGATTTCGACACCACCATGGCCTTCATGCCGCTCACCGAGGCTCAGGCCTTCTTCAACCGCGACGGCGACGTCAGCGTGATCGAGATCTACATCGACAACGCCGATGCGGTGGGCGAGATGCGCGAGCCCCTGGAGATGGCGGCCGAGCGCCCGGTGCTGCTCACCGACTGGCGCCAGACCAACCGCACCTTCTTCGGCGCTCTGGAGGTGGAGCGGAACGTGATGTTCCTCATTCTCAACCTCATCGTCATCGTGGCGACCCTCAACATCATCTCGGGGCTGATCCTGCTCGTGCGCGACAAGTCCTCGGACATCGCGATCCTGCGCACGATGGGGGCGACGCCGGGCACGATCATGCGGGTCTTCCTCATCAACGGAGCCCTGATCGGCCTCGTAGGCACGGCGATCGGTCTGATCGGCGGCGTGCTGTTCACCCTCAACATCAAGCCGATCCAGCGCACGCTGTTTCCCACCGCCTGGGACCCCACCGTGCGCTTCCTCGCCGAGATCCCGGCCGAGATGAACTCGAGCGAGGTCACGATCATCGTGATCACCTCGGTCCTGCTGTCGCTGGTGGCGACCCTCTATCCCTCGTGGCGCGCCGCCCGGCTCGATCCGGTGCAGGCCCTGCGCTACGGCTGACGGAACGCCCCGATCATGGCTCAGACGAATGCCGGCGCGGCCCAGCCGGTGCCGGCCCTGTTCTTCGCGGGCGTCCAGCGCCGCTACCGGCAGGGCGAGGGCGCGCTCGAGATCCTGCGCGGCACCGATCTCGCGATCTGGCCGGGCGAACTGGTCGCGCTGGTGGCCCCCTCGGGCGCGGGCAAGTCGACCCTGCTCCACATCGCCGGCCTGCTGGAGCGCCCGGACGGGGGCGAGGTCTATATCGGCGGCCAGCCCACCGCGGGCATGTTGGATGCCGAGCGCACCCGCCTGCGGCGCGAGGAGATGGGCTTCGTCTACCAGTTCCACCACCTGCTGCCGGAGTTCTCGGCGCTGGAGAACGTGGTGCTGCCCCAGCTCATCCGCGGGTTGGCCCGCAAGGAGGCGGAGGCGCGCGCGGCCGAACTCCTGAGCTTCCTCGGCCTCAAGGAGCGCCTGCCGCACCGCCCGGCCGAACTCTCGGGCGGCGAGCAGCAGCGCGTCGCCATCGCCCGCGCGGTGGCCAACGGCCCCCGCCTGCTGCTCGCCGACGAGCCCACCGGCAACCTCGACCCGCAGACCTCGGGCCGGGTGTTCAACATCCTGCTCCAGCTCGTGCGCGCCTCGGGCCTCGCGGCGCTCATCGCGACCCACAACATGGATCTCGCCGCCCGCATGGACCGCCGGGTGACGATCCGCGAGGGGATGATCGAGCAGTTGGCCTGACGGCGCGAGCCTCTGGCTCGATCGGCCGCCGTCATCGCGAGCGAATGCGAAGCGATCCAGCGGCGCGATTGATCGAGAGTGAGCGGCGCCCTGGATTGCTTCGGCTCCGCCTCGCAAAGACGGGACGGACCCGTCTCTCATCCGAACCGGTCATGGAATCGTCCGAGCGCTGGCGTGCCCATCTCCCGGCCCTCGTTCGTGGCGCTGGCAACACATCGTTCACCATTCCAACGCTCGACCACGTTCCCAGGCTTTACACAGAACAAAACAGGAACAAAAATCACTCCATCAACACGGAGTGGAAGCCATGACCAAGCGCGTGTTCCTCACCAGCCTCGTCGAGTTCACCGCTTTCGGCCTTCTTTTCGGTGCGGTGGCGCTCTGGGCGGTAGCCTTGGCGCCGATTCACTAAGGGTTCGCGTTCGAGCGCGGTTTGTTCCGGCGCCGGATGCGTTGCTCACAGGAAAGAGCGCTGGGCGGACCCATTCCGCCCGCCACCCCACGCCGGATCGGCTTGGCGGGCGAAGAGCGGTGGATATCGTTCCCGGTGCGGCGCGTCGGTGACAGACTCGCAAGGCCTTGAGCGGCGATCTTGAGGGACTCCGAGCAGGGTCCCATGGCGCGCACACTCAAAGACGTCGGCTTCGTCCACCTCCACGTCCATTCGTCCTACTCGCTGCTGGAAGGCGGCGTGAAGGTCGCCGACCTCGTCAAGGCGGCGGCGGCCGACCGGCAGCCCGCGCTCGCGCTCACCGACACCAACAACCTGTTCGGCGCGCTGGAATTCTCGGAGAAGGCGGCCGGCACCGGCATCCAGCCGATCGCGGGGCTGCAGCTCACGGTCTGTTTCGAGGCGCCCGACCCGATGGCGCGCATGCCGCAGGCCGGCTGCGCCAACATCGTGCTGCTCGCACAGGACGAGACCGGCTACGGCAACCTGCTGCGGCTGGGCAGCCGCGCACATTTCGACGGTCCGCTCGGGGCCGCCCCCAATCTCGCCGTCTCGGCGCTGGAGGGCAACGTCGAGGGGCTGATCGCGCTCACCGGCGGGTTCACGGGCCCGCTCGACACGGCTCTGCGCGCCGGGCGCCACGATCAGGCCGCCAAGCGGCTGGAGGTCCTGAAGACCGCCTTCGGCGCGGACCGCCTCTACGTCGAGATCCAGCGCCACGGCCTTGAGGACGGCCCGGCCGTCGAGCGCGAGTTGCTGCGGCTCGCCGACGGCAACGGTCTCGGCATCGTCGCGACCAACGAGCCGTTCTTCGCCAAACCGGCCGATTACGACGCCCACGATGCCCTGCTCGCCATCGCGGACGGCCGCCTCGTCTCCGACGAGCGCCGCCGCCGGCTGACGCCGCGCCACGCCTTCACCACGCGTGCGGCGATGATGGAGCTGTTCCGCGATCTGCCGGATGCGCTCTCGGCCTCCGTCGAGATCGCCATGCGCTGCGCCGTTCGGGCGCGCACCCGCAAGCCGATCCTGCCGAACTTCGCCAGCGTCGCCGCGAGCGAGGCCCCGCCCATGGCTGAAATCCTGGCCGAGGCCGCGGACGCGCCGGTCCAGGCGGTGGCCGCCGACGAGCCGACCGAACTGCGCCGGCAGGCCGAGGCCGGGCTGGAGCTTCGTCTGAAGCAGCACGGCACCGCTCCGGGGTTCACGGAGGAGGATTACCGCGCGCGGCTCAAGTTCGAGCTCGACGTCATCGTCAAGATGAAGTTCCCGGGCTACTTCCTGATCGTCTCCGACTTCATCAAGTGGGCCAAGGATCACGACATTCCCGTGGGGCCGGGCCGCGGCTCGGGCGCGGGCTCGCTGGTGGCGTGGTCGCTCCTCATCACCGATCTCGACCCGCTCCGCTTCGGCCTGCTGTTCGAGCGCTTCCTGAACCCCGAACGCGTCTCGATGCCGGACTTCGACATCGACTTCTGCGTCGAGGGCCGCGAGCGGGTGATCCGCTACGTGCAGCAGCGCTACGGCGAGCGGCAGGTCGGGCAGATCATCACCTTCGGCACCCTGCTCGCCCGCGGCGTGCTGCGCGACGTCGGCCGCGTGCTGGAGATGCCCTACGGGCAGGTCGACAAGCTGACCAAGCTCGTGCCGCAGAACCCGGCCAACCCCGTGACGCTGGTCCAGGCGATCGAGGGCGAGCCCAAGCTGCAGCAGGCGATCGAGGAGGAGCCGATCGTCGCCCGGCTCATGGAGATCTCGAAGAAGCTGGAGGGCCTGCACCGCCACGCCTCGACCCACGCCGCCGGCGTGGTGATCGGCGACCGGCCCCTCGAAGAGCTGGTGCCGCTCTACCGAGACCCGAAGACCGGCATGCGGGTGACCCAGTTCAACATGAAGTGGGTCGAGCAGGCCGGCCTCGTGAAGTTCGATTTCTTGGGGCTCAAGACCCTCACCATGCTGCGGTGCTGCACCGACCTGCTGAAGCAGCGCGGCATCGATGTGGATTTGGCTCAAATCCCCCTGGACGACAAAAAAACCTACGAGCCGATGGGGCGCGGCGAGACGGTGGCGGTGTTCCAGGTGGAATCCGCCGGCATGCGCAAGGCGCTGTGCGAGATGCAGGCCGACCGCCTGGAGGACATCATCGCGCTGGTGGCGCTCTACCGCCCGGGCCCGATGGCCAACATCCCGGTCTATTGCGAGCGCAAGCTCGGGCGCGACGCCGGCAACGAGGCGAGCTGGTACTCGCACCCGATGCTGGAGCCGATCCTGAAGGAGACCTTCGGGATCATCGTCTACCAAGAGCAGGTGATGGAGGTCGCCAAGGTTCTCGCCGGCTACACGCTGGGCGAGGCCGACATGCTCCGCCGCGCCATGGGCAAGAAGATCAAGGCGGAGATGGACGCCCAGCGCGACCGCTTCGTGAAGGGCTGCATCGAGCGCGGGCTGACCAAGGCCAAGGCCGACGAGATCTTCGACCTCTTGGCCAAGTTCGCCGATTACGGCTTCAACAAGTCCCACGCGGCGGCCTACGCGCTGGTGACCTACCAGACGGCCTATCTGAAGGCGAATTATCCGGTCGAGTTCCTGGCCGCGGCCATGACGCTCGACATCGACAACACCGACAAGCTCGCCGAATTCCGCCAGGACGCGCAGCGCCTGAAGATCACGGTCGAGCCGCCCTCGGTGAACACCTCCGGCGTCGTCTTCGACGTGCGGGACGGGCGCATCCTCTACGCGCTCGCCGCGATCAAGGGGGTGGGCCGCGCGGCGGTGGAATCGATCGTCGCCGCGCGCGGCGACAAGCCGTTCAAGGACCTTGCCTGCTTCGCCCGGCGCCTCAACCCGCGCCACGTCAACAAGCGTACGCTGGAGAACCTGATCGCGGCCGGCGCGCTGGACTGCATCGAGCCGGACCGGGCCCGCGCCTGGGCGGCGGTCGAGCCGATGATGAAGATGGCGCAGGGCGCGGCCGAGGCCGAGACCTCGGGCATCACCGACATGTTCGGCGGCGTCGCCTCGGCGGATGTGAGCCTGCGCATCCCGGCGCACGAGTTCTGGACCCACACCGACAAGCTCAAGCGCGAATGCGACGCCGTCGGCTTCTTCCTCTCGGGCCACCCGCTCGACGAGTACGGGCCGATCCTCGAAAAGCTGCGGGTCCAGTCCTGGGCCGATTTCTGCCGGGCGGTGCGGGCGGGCACGGCCAGCGTCGGGCGGATCGCGGCCTCGGTGCTCGATCGCTCGGAGCGGCGCACCAAGAGCGGCAACAAGCTCGGCATCGTCATCCTCTCCGATCAGACCGGCCACTTCGAGGCGATCATCTTCTCGGAGGGGCTGAACCAGTACCGCGACATCCTCGAACCCGGCCGCCCGCTGGTGCTGACGATCCAGGCCAATCTGGAGGGCGAGGACGTGCGCGCCCGCATCACCACGGCCGAGCCCCTCGATCAGGCCGCCGCCCGTCACCAGAAGGGCATGCGCATCTTCCTGCGCGACGACCGGGCCATCAGTTCGGTGCAGCAGCGCCTGACCCTGCGCGGCGAGGGCGAGGTCTCGCTGATCCTGATCCTCGACGGCGGCGAGCGGGAGGTCGAGGTGCGCCTGAAGGACCGCTATCAGGCCACGCCGCAGGTCGCGGGCGCGCTGCGGGCGGTGCCCGGCGTGGTGCAGGTGGAGGTGGCTTGAGGCGGGCGCCGCCGCGGCGCGCCCTTGCAACCATAACGAGCCGGTAACCAAACCTGTCACGGCCGCAGGATATTGGCGGGGCATCACCTTTCGTGCCTCACCGCCGCCACAGCTCGGTGATTCAGCCAAGGTAAGGTTCCCGGTGCTCGGGAGGATCGGCTCGACTCCGGCTCGTCGGAGGTCGCCTCGCTCCACGGCACGGCCGAGGCCCTTCGACGAATGCTGCGGCCCGGACGGCGCCGCCTGATGGAGTGTGGGATGACCGGATACGGTTTGAGGCAAGGGCTGAGAGCGACCGCCGTCGCCGCCCTGATCGGGCTCGCCGGCACGGCGCAGGCCGCGCAATGCGGCAACAGCGCCGCCGGCTTCGAGGCCTGGAAGGACGAGTTCGCCGCCGAGGCCAGGGGCCGGGCGAGCCCAGCGGCGCTGGCCGCGCTCGCCAACACCTCCTACTCCACCGCGACGATCTCGGCGGACCGGGGCCAGAAGAGCTTCAAGCTCTCGCTCGACCAGTTCCTGGCCAAGCGCGGCGGCAACACCATCGTCTCGCGCGGGCGCGCCCTCAAAGCGCAGAACGCGGCGCTCTTCGCCTCGATCGAGCAGCGCTACGGCGTGCCGCCGGGCCCGCTTCTGGCGATCTGGGGCATGGAAACCGGCTTCGGTGCCGTGAAGGGCAACGTCAACACCCTCTCCGCGGTGGCGACGCTGGCCTACGATTGCCGCCGCTCGGCCTTCTTCACCGATCAGCTCTACGCGGCGCTCAAGCTCGTCGACAGTGGCGTGCTGACTTCCGCGACCCGCGGCGCGGCGCATGGCGAGGTCGGCCACACGCAGTTCCTGCCCAAGAACGTCCTGACCTACGGCGTCGGCGGTAGCCTCGACAGCGCGCCGGTGGCGCTGAACTCCACCGCCAATTTCCTGAAGGGCCACGGCTGGCAGCGGGGCGCGGGCTACCAGCCCGGCGAGCCGAACTTCGCCGCGATCCAGGGCTGGAACGCGGCGGGCGTCTACCAGCGCGCCATCGCGCTCCTCGGCGCGCGGATCGACGGACAGTAAGTCTTCCGTCACTGCGAGCAGAGCGAAGCCGTCCAGGGCGCTGTCCTTTCCGGAGAGGTCGCGCCCTGGATCACGTCGGCTCCGCCCCGTGATGACGGGCGGAGTCTACGGGCGGGCGGCGTACTCCTCCCGCAGGCGCTCGGCCACGAGCGCCTGGAGCGACCACAGGTGCCGGTCGTGGATGCCGAGCGCGGCGCAAGCCTCGACGGTGCGGAACAGGTATTCCGCACTCGGGCCCAGATGGCCGCAGGCCGTCGCGATCCGTTCCGCGATCTCCGCATCCGAGAGGCGGCCGGCGTAGCGGTCGCTCGCCCGGTTCACCATGAAGGTCAGCGCCGTGACCGGTCCGGCCTCCGTCTCGACCCGGACCCAGCGCCCCTCGTAGCCCTTGCCCTTCATCTCCCGGCGCCAGACCGGCATCAGGGTCGCGTGCGGGTCGCCATCGTCCAGGCGGAAGGCGACGCCCCGGCAGATCCCGCCCCGGTCGAGCCCCAGCACGAAGCCCGGATTCTCCGGCGTTCCGCGAAAGCGCCGCTGCAGCAGGCAGAAGCGACGGTGCCAGCCCCGCAGCGTGCCGAGCCGCTGCTCGGTGAAGGCGAATTCCGGGCTCCACAGCAGCGAGCCGTAGGCGAACACCCAGAGCCCGCCTTCGGGCGAGGCGCGCCGTGCCAGCATGGCTTCGAGTTCGGGCGACAGATCCTCGTCGGAGAGCAGCGTCAGCGCATTCGCGTCGTCGGGGACGGCGTCGGGATGGGCTTGGGCGATCAGGTCGAGGGAGAGGGACAGGGGACGCGGGGCCATCGGACCCGAACGGACCACTTTCGAGGGGGGCGGCGCAACCCCCGTCAGGCCCCCGGCGAATCCAGCTCCGCGAACGGCTCGCTGCGGTGCCCCTCGCAGACGTCCTCCTCGTCGCGCAGGATCGTGAGCGCGCCCGCTTCCTCGCGCAGCACGAGCTTCGGCCGCTCCGGCTTGTCGAAAGTGCGGCCCCTCATGCGGGTCGAGACGCAGTAGAGCCGGCGGCCGCCATCCTCGAAGGGGCCGGCGATGCGGCTGCGCTCGAACCGCACGGGGAGCAGCGAGACCGAGCCGAACTCGACTTGGCCGCGGGCGAGCACCGCGATCCGCTCGCGGACCGTGCCGGTCGAGGCCGTCGGGGCAGGCGGTGCCGCGGTCGCGGTGCAGCCACCGGCCGCGAGGGCCATCGCCAGCATCACTCCACCGCGCCGCCCGACCATCGCCGAATCTCCTGAGTGGCAGAAGCTTAGCGCTTTCGATCAGGGCGGGAAACGGTCCCGTCCTCGCAACCCGATTTCGGTGCGCCGAGCAGTCCCGTTTTCGCCTCGGAATGACTATCTGTCTCCCATGCAATGGATCGACGAAGGCCTCGTGATCGGCCTGCGCAAGCACGGCGAGACCGGGGTCGTGCTCGAACTGATGACGCCGGATCACGGGCGTCACCTCGGGCTCGTCCATGGCGGGCGCTCGCGGCGGATGCAGCCGATGCTGCAGCCCGGCAATACCCTTCGCGCCACCTGGCGGGCGCGGCTCGACGGGGCGCTCGGCTCCTACGCAGTCGAGCCCCTGAACCTCGTCGCCGCGCGGCTGATGGGGTCGGGGCTGGCGCTCTACGGCGTCGCCCATCTCTGCTCGCTGCTGCGGCTGCTGCCCGAGCGCGATCCGCACCCGGCGCTCTACGAGGCGGCGCAGGTTCTGATCGAGCATCTCGACGAGCCGGAGATCGCCCCGGCGCTGATGGTGCGCTTCGAACTGGCCTTGCTGGCCGGGCTCGGCTTCGGCCTCGACCTGTCCCACTGCGCCGCCACGGGGGCCAACGACGCCCTGGTCTACGTCTCGCCCAAGAGCGGCCGGGCCGTCAGCGCCTCGGCGGGCGAGCCCTATCGCGACCGCCTGCTGGCGCTGCCGCCCTTCCTGCGCGACCGCGACCAACCCGGCAGCGGCTGGCAGACGCCCGACGCCCATGCCGTTCGGGAGGGGTTTACCTTGACGGGGTATTTCCTCGATCAGCACGTCTGGCGCCCGCGGGCGCAGGACGTGCCGGAGGAGCGCGCACGATTCGTCGCACTCGGCGCTGGCCAGAGTTGATGGTGTTCGTGTTATGTTCCCGTTTCGAGACATGATGTGGAGTGAGTGATGGGCCAGCCCGTCCTGCCGCCGCCGAGCGACGGCATCGAGAGCGTCGAGCTGAAGACGGCGCTGGAGGAGCGCTACTACGCCTACGCGCTCTCCACGATCATGCAGCGCGCGCTGCCCGACGCCCGCGACGGCCTCAAGCCCGTGCACCGGCGCATCCTCTACGGCATGCGGCTGCTCCGGCTCGACCCGACCTCCGCCTTCAAGAAGTGCGCGAAGATCGTCGGCGACGTGATGGGCGACTTCCACCCCCACGGCGACCAAGCGATCTACGACGCGCTGGTGCGCCTCTCCCAGGACTTCGCGCAGCGCTACCCACTGGTCGACGGCCAGGGCAATTTCGGCAACATCGACGGCGACGGCCCCGCCGCCTACCGCTACACCGAGGCGCGGCTCACCGAGGTCGCCCGGCTCCTGCTCGACGGGATCGACGAGGACACGGTCGATTTCCGCGCCTCCTACAACGGCGAGAAGGAGGAGCCGATCGTCCTGCCGGCGGCCTTCCCGAACCTGCTCGCCAACGGCAGCCAGGGCATCGCGGTCGGCATGGCGACCTCGATCCCGCCGCACAACGCGGCCGAACTCTGCGACGCGGCGCTCTACCTGATCCAGAACCGCGAGGCGACCTCCGAGCAGCTCTGCACCTTCGTGCAGGGGCCGGACTTCCCCACTGGCGGCATCCTGATCGACAGCCCGGAGACCATCCGCGAGGCCTACCGCACCGGCCGCGGCGGTTTCCGCGTGCGGGCGCGCTGGGCCAAGGAGGATCTCGGGCGCGGCACCTGGAACATCGTCGTCACCGAGATCCCCTACGGCGTGCCGAAGGCCCGGCTCATCGAGAAGCTCGCGGATCTGCTCCAAGAGAAGAAGCTGCCGCTGCTCGCCGACGTGCGCGACGAGTCGGCCGAGGACGTGCGGGTCGTGCTGGAGCCGCGCTCGCGCTCGGTCGATCCGGTCATGCTGATGGAATCGCTGTTCCGGCTCTCCGAGCTGGAGGCGCGGGTGCCTTTGAACCTCAACGTCCTCGTCGGCGGCGTCGTGCCGCGCGTCATCGGACTGGCCGAGTGCCTGCGGGAATGGGTCGATCACCGCCGCGTCGTGCTCCAGCGTCGCTCGCGCTACCGCCTCGGCCAGATCGAGCGCCGCCTCGAGATCCTGGGCGGCCTGCTCATCGTCTATCTCGACCTCGACGAGGTGATCCGCATCATCCGCGAGGAGGACGAGCCGAAGGCCAGCCTCATGGCCCGGTTCGAACTCACCGAGGTCCAGGCCAACGCCATCCTCGACACCCGCCTGCGCTCCCTGCGCAAGCTGGAGGAGATGGAGCTGAAGCGCGAGTTCGACGCGCTGACCCTGGAAAAGGCCGGGATCGAGGAATTGCTGGCGTCCGAGAAGCTGCAATGGACCGACATCACCCGGCAGATCCGCGCGGTGAAGAAGACCTTCGGGCCCGAGACCAAGCTGGGCAAGCGCCGCACCACCCTGGAGAATCCGCCCGACACCGCCGGCATCGACTTCACCGCCGCCATGGTCGAGCGCGAGCCGATCACCGTGATCCTGTCGGAGAAGGGCTGGGTGCGCGCCCTCAAGGGTCACGTCACCGATCTGTCAGGCGTCGCCTTCAAGGGCGACGACACCCTCAAGGTCTCGTTTCTCAGCGAAACGACGGCCAAGATCCTGCTGCTCGCCTCGAACGGCAAGGTCTTCACATTGGAAGCCTCGAAGCTGCCCGGCGGGCGCGGCTTCGGTGATCCGGTGCGGCTGATGGTGGATCTCGACGACGGCACCGAGATCGTCGCAGCTCTGCCCTACAAGCCGGAGAGCCGGCTGCTGATCGCCGGCTCGGACGGGCGCGGCTTCATCGCGCCCTCCGACGCGCTGGTCGCCAACACCCGCAAGGGCAAGGCGATCCTCGGTCTCGACGAGGGAGCGAGCGCGGTGCTGCTGGTCCCGGCCGAGGGCGACCACATCGCCGTCTGCTCGTCGGACAAGCTGATGCTGGTCTTCCCGGCCTCCGAGGTGACGGAACTCGGCCGCGGCAAGGGCGTGCGCCTGCAGCGCTGCCGCCAGAGCCGGCTCACGGACGCCTGCGTCTTCACCCTGGCCGAGGGGCTGCCCTGGCGCGACGGCGCCGGTCAGCGGCTCGCTCAAAGCGCGATGCTGGAGAAGTGGATGGGCCACCGGTCCGATGCCGGGACGCTGATGACCCGCAGCTTCCCGAAGTTCGAGCGGTTCGGGAAGTAGTTTTTGGGGAGTCGGCGGTGTCCTCTGGGAGGCCGCCCATCGGTCTTATCGAACGACGAACCGCCTCATGACGCGCTCTCCGTCATTGCGAGGCGGAGCCGAAGCAATCCAGCGCTCCGCACCATCTGGAGAGGTCGCGCTACTGGATCGCTTCGCATCCACTCGCGATGACGGCGTATCGCCGAACCTGCATCGATCAGTCGGAAGTCGTAGGATGCCTATCGCCGCCGGAACTGCTGGCCGCCGCGCTGGGGCGGACGCGGACCGGTCGGGCCACGCTCGTCCTTGTGGCGGAACACCAGACGGCCCTTCTCCAGGTCGTAGGGGGACATCTCGACGGTGACGCGGTCGCCGGCCAGGGTCTTGATGCGGTTCTTCTTCATCTTGCCGGCAGTGTAGGCCACGATCTCGTGACCCTGATCGAGCTGCACGCGGTAGCGCGCGTCCGGCAGGATCTCGACGACCAAGCCGTCGAACTGCATCAATTCCTCTTTCGCCATGCACTTGTCTCCGGCCGGGCCGCCTGCACGGGGCGCACCGGCAACATTGGAAAAATGGTCTGTCGTGCGGAACGCGCGGCGCTGCGGGTCCGATCCGCTCAGAAGGCGTCAGCGATGCCGGGCGTCGGGTGCCATTCGCGAAACTCCCGGATCAGGGAGTCCTCCCTCGGGCCGGAAGACGGCTCGGCGGGCGTTTCGCGAAGGGCACCAGTCCTGCGACTTAAGCGTCGGGGGCGCTTCGTGCAAGAATATCCGCCGCCGCACGGTGAGTTAACGTGGATTGAAGGGGCCGCGCGGGGCGATCTTCGCCCTCAAGGCGAGATTTCGTTGCCGGCAAAGTCGAGGCGGCCGTCGGGAAGCTTGCGCCACGCATAGACGGCGAAGGGCGGCCTCGTGAGATCGCCGCGGGCATCGAAGGCGATCTCGCCGAGCAGCGTGCGCAGGGGCGCACCGCCGTGCAGGAAGGCGGCGACCCGGGCGGGCTCGGCCGAGCGGGCGCCCTCGATGCCTCGGCGGATCACCTCCACCGCCGCGTGGGCGCCGGCGGCGAACATCTCGACCTCCGGGCTGCGCGGCGCCTTCGCAGAGCCCCGCGGCTCGGGCAGGCGGGGCGGCGCGGGCGCCAGCGTCATCAGCGTGCCCTCCGCCCCCGGTCCCGCGGCTTGCGCAAAATCCTTGTCGAGCAGGCCGTCGCTGCCGATCACCGTCGCGGTGAGCCCCGCCTCGCGCATCGCCCGGATCAGCCCGGCGGCCGGGGCGGAGAGGCCGCCGAAATAGATCGCCTCGATCCCGAGCGCCCGCAGCTTGGCGACCAGCGCGGCGGTCTCGCGGTCGTCGCGGGAGACGCCCTCGAACAGGCGCTCCTGCCCGCCGCGCGCCCTCAACGCGCGGGCGGCCTCGTCGGCCAGGGCGCGGCCGAAACTGGTCTTGTCGTGGACGATAGCGGTCGATTTGGCGGCGAACCGCTCGGCCAGCAGGGCGCCGCCTAGCGCGCCCTGCTGCGCGTCGCTGCCGGAGAGGCGGAAGAGCAGGCCGGCCCCGCGGCGGGTCAGCGGCGCCCAGGTCGCGCCGGGGGTGAGCGAGACGATGCCGGCTTCCTCGTAGACGGGGCTCGCCGCGGCGGCCGCGCCGGAGGTGAGATGGCCGACGACGAAGCGCACGCCGCTCTCCGCGAAGCGACGGGCGGTCGCCGCGGCCTGCTTGGGGTCGGCCGCATCGTCCTGCACCACGAGCAGGAGCCTGCGGCCCAGGACGCCGCCGGTGCGGTTGATCTCCGCCACCGCCTGCTCGGCGCCGAGCCGCGCCCCCTGGCCGAAGCCGGCATCCGGCCCGCTGAGCGGGGCGGCGAGCCCGATCTTCAGGGGCTCGGCGGCGCCGGCCGGGCCGGCGAGGCCGGAGAGCGCCAGAGCGATGAGGGCCGGCCACGCGCTCCGCTTCGTCACACGTCACTCTCCGGACCCCGTCGATGCGACGGCCTCGACTTGATACGCCCACACGCCTCCCGTGCAAGCGCCTCCGTTCGCCGCATTGCGGAACGGGGCGGCGCGCCTACCTCTCCCGTGACGGGACGGTCGGGGGCGGCGGAACCGGATTTATCAGGACCCGAAGCCATGCTCTCCACCGAGGACGACATCCTGCGTGCCGCCGAGGGCTGGCGGCGCGAGGGGCGCGCCGTCGCGCTCGCCACCGTGATCGAGACCTGGGGCTCGGCCCCGCGCCCGGTCGGCAGCCATCTCGTCATCGACGGGGACAGCCGCTTCCTCGGCTCGGTCTCCGGCGGCTGCGTCGAGGGCGAGGTCATCACCGAGGCCCTCGACGTGATCGCGGACGGCCGCCCCCGCACCCTGGAATTTGGCGTCGCCGACGAGACCGCGTGGCGGGCCGGGCTCTCCTGCGGCGGGCGCATCCGGGTCTTCGTCGAGCGCATCGACTGATTTCGTCGTCCTCAACCCCGCGATCCCCTTCCGCGCGCGGATCTCCGCCGCGACCAGAGCGTCCGATCCCATGCGCCTCGAGACCCTGACGGCCCTCAACGCGGAGCGCGCGGCGCGGCGCGCCGCCCTGATCGTCACCGACCCGGAGGACGGCGGCCAGCGCCTCGTGCGCGCCGCCGAGATCGACGCCGACCCGCTCGCCGATATCTTGCGCGAGCGGCTGCGCAGCGGTCGCAGCGGCCTCGGCGAGGGGCCGGACGGACGGCCCGTCTTCGTGGCCGTCCACGTGCCCCCGGTCCGTTTCGTGGTGGTGGGGGCCGTCCACATCTCCCAGGCGCTGGTCCCCCTCGCGGCGCAGCTCGGCCTCGACCTGACCGTGATCGATCCCCGCACCGCCTTCGCGAGTCCGGAGCGCTTTCCGAACGTGCGCCTGATCGCCGAGTGGCCGGACAAGGCCCTGGAGGTCGTCGGGCCGCTCGACGCCTATACGGCGCTGGCCGCGCTCACCCACGATCCCAAGATCGACGATCCCGCCCTGATCGCGGCCCTGCGGGCGGACTGCGCCTATATCGGCGCGCTCGGCTCGCGGAAGACCCATGCGCGGCGCGTCGAGCGGCTCAGGGAGGCAGGGTTCGACGCGGCGGCGATCGGCCGGATCCACGCCCCGATCGGGCTCGATATCGGCGCCGTCTCTCCCGCCGAGATCGCCCTGGCGATCCTGGCGCAGGTCGTTTCGACCTTGCGCAAGGGCTCGGACAAACCCCGCGACGCCGCGCCGGCCGGGGCCTGAACCGATGCGCTTCGGACCCGTCGCGACGCGCGACAGCGCGGGGCTCATCGCCGCCCACACGGTGCGGGCGGAGGGCGCGAGCCTGAAGAAGGGCCGGCCGATCCCGCCGGAGGAAGCCCTGCGACTCGCCGAATCCGGCATCGCCGAGATCCTGGCCGTGCGCCTCGATCCGGGCGATGTCGGCGAGGACGAGGCGGCCGCCCGCCTCGCCCGCCATCTCGCCGGGGCCGGCCTGCGGCCGGAGCGCCCCTTCACCGGGCGCTGCAACCTCGTCGCCGAGGCGGCCGGCGTGTTCGTGGCCGAGACCGACCGGATCGATGCCGTCAACGCAGTGGACGAGGCGATCACCGTGGCGACGCTGCCGGCCTTCCGGCCGGTGGCGGCGGGCGAGATGGTCGCCACGATCAAGATCATCCCCTACGCCGTGGCGAGCGCGCCCCTGGAACGGGCGCTCGCCAGTGCGGCCGAGCCGCCGATGCGGCTCGCGCCCTACCGCCTGGCCCGGATCGGCGTGGTCTCGACGCTGCTGCCCGGCCTCAAATCCGCGACCGTCGCCAAGACCCTGCGGGTGCTGGCCGAAAGGCTGGCGCCGACAGGCGCGCGGATCGTCACCGAGACCCGCGTCCGGCACGAGGCCGGCGCGGTCGCCGCCGCCATCGCGGGCGCGGCGGCGGAGGGGGCGGAGCTGGTCGTGGTGTTCGGCGCCTCGGCCATCGCCGACCGGCGGGACGTGATCCCGGCCGGGCTGGAGGCGGCGGGCGGCCGGGTCGAGCAGTTCGGCATGCCGGTCGATCCCGGCAACCTGCTGCTGCTCGGCGCGCTCGGCGCCGTGCCGGTGATCGGGGCGCCGGGCTGCGCCCGCTCGCCCAAGGAGAACGGCTTCGATTTCGTGCTGCATCGCCTGCTCGCGGGTCTGCCGGTGACCCGGGCCGACATCGTGCGCCTCGGCGTCGGCGGCCTGCTCACCGAGATCCCGCTGCGCGGTCAGCTCCGCTCGGGCGGTGACGGTGACTGAGCCCTCCGTCGGCGCCGTGATCCTGGCCGCCGGCCTCGGCTCCCGCTTCCGCACGGCGCCGAAGATGCTCGCGCCCTATGACGGCACGCCGATGGTGCGGCGCGCGGCCGAGGCGGCACTCGCCTCCCGCGCCGGGCCCGTCGTCGCGGTGCTCGGCGCGCAGGCCGAAGGCGTGCGGGCGGCGCTCGCCGGGCTCGCTCTCGCCTTCGTCGAGAATCCCGATCCGGCCGCCGGCCTCTCGACCTCCCTGCGCGCGGGGCTCGCCGCCCTGCCGCCGGGGACGGAGGCGGCCGTGGTGGTGCTCGGCGACATGCCGCGCATCGGCCCGGCCCATCTCGACGCGCTGATCGCGGCCTACGCCGGAGCCGTGCCGCGCCCGTCCGCGGTGGTTCCGGTGAGCGGCGGGCGGCGCGGCAATCCGGTGCTGCTCGACCTGCGCCGCCTCGCCGAGGCGCTCGCCGGCCTCACGGGGGATCGCGGGGCCGGGCCGATCCTGAAGGGCCGCGGCGACGTGTTGGAAGTGGCGGCCGACCCGGCGGTGCTGTTCGATGTCGACACGCCCGAGGCGCTCGAAGGCTGACGGTCAGCTCTTCCGCGCGGCGCGCTTCGCCTCTGTCCGGCAGCGGTCGGAGCAGTAGCGCACCTCCTCCCAGACCCGCTCCCACTTCTTGCGCCACGCGAAGGGGCGGCCGCATTGCGCGCAGATCTTCTGGGGGAGGTCGCCCTTGCGGCGCATCGGCGGCACCGGCTCTAACGCCCGATCTGTCCCGCCTCGCTGAGCGGCACCGGGCTCCAGCGGGTGATCTGCACGTAGCCGTCGCGGGCGGCGATCACGGCGTGGCGGCGGTGGCGGTGCACCACCGTGCCGGGGGCATGGCGGTGCGCCTCAGTCCAGCCGTCGGCGGCGGCGACGTAGACCCGGGCGTCGCCGAGCCGGGCGATGGTCTCGATGGTGCCGAAGGCGCGCACCCGGCGCAGGATCTCGGCGACGTCCTTCCGGAAGTCGAGGCTGCGGTCGGCGTCGTTCACCCGCGGCCAGTAGGAGCCGTCGCCCTGCGGCTCCGGCCGGCGCCAGCGCTCGGCGAGCTCCTTGCCGATCGGTCCGAGGGCGAGGCGGCGGGCCGCCATCTGGCACTTGGCGAGCAGCGTCTCGTGCGTCTCGTGGCCGCCGAGAGCGAAGATGTCCTGGGCGAGGATGTCGCCGGTGTCGAAGCCCTGCTCGGCCAGCACGTGGGCGGTGACCCCCCAGCTCTCGTAGCCGTCGAGGATCGCCTTGAAGAGCGGGTAGGGCCCCCGCCCGGTGGGCAGCGGCGAGGGATGGATGTTGAGCGCGTAGCGCACCCGCCCGTGCCAGCCCCGCACCAGCCAGGGATAGCCCGAGACGACGAGGACGAGGTCGCGCCCGTGCTCCTTCGCCAGTCCCTCGATGTCGTCGGGCCGCAGCCGGGAGAGCTGGATCGGGATGCGGTGGCGCCGCGCCTGGGCCACCACGATGTCGTTGTGGTCGTAGATACCGTCGCAGGGGCGCGTGAACAGCTTCACCGGCGTCCAGCCGGCCTCGACCAGCCCGTCGAACACGCCGCCGAGGAAGTCGATGCCGGCGAAGGCGAATTTCATGGGTGGCGGTCCCGTTGCGTGGTCCTGCGACGTTCGGCGCGGCCGGCCGAGGCGGTCGCCGACTCCCTGCGGGCCGGCCGCGCCTTAGCTAGTCGATTTCGCGCGCCGGTGGAATCGGTCGCGGCGGACGGGAGGGGGTTGATGGAACGGGTCGTGATCTACGGCGGGACCGGGGGCATCGGCCTCGCCACGGCGCGGGCGCTGCGTGCCCGGGGCACGGCCCTCCATCTCGTCGGCCGCGATGCGGCGCGCCTGGAGAGGGCGGCGGCCGAACTCGGCGAGACCGGCTTCACCGTGGGCGACGTGACCGATCCGGATCTGTTCCCGCGGGTGGCGGAGGCGGCCGGCCCCCGCCTCGGCGGCCTCGTCTACGCGGTCGGCACGATCCAGCTCGCGCCCCTGGCCAAGCTCGATCCGGCGCGCATCGAGGCCGATTTCCGCATCAACGCGCTGGGCGCCTTCCTGGCCATCCAGGCCGCCGCGCCCGCGCTCAAGGCCGGGGCAGGGCGGGGCGGCGCGGGCGTGGTGCTGTTCTCCACCGTCGCCGCCGCGCAGGGCTTCTCGCACCACGCCTCCGTCGCCATGGCCAAGGGGGCGGTCGAGGGGCTCGCCCTCTCGCTCGCGGCGGAACTCGCGCCGACGATCCGGGTGAACGTCGTCGCCCCCTCGCTGACCCGCACGCCACTCGCCGAGGCCATCACCCGCAACGAGACCCTGGCCGCCGGCATCGCCGGGATGCACGCGCTTCAGCGCCTCGGCGAGCCGGAGGATGCCGCCGCGCTCGCCGCCTTCCTCGCTGGTCCCGAGGCGGGCTACATCACCGGGCAGGTGATCGGCGTCGATGGCGGCCGCTCCTCGCTCCGCACGAAGGGCTGAGCGAGCCTCACAGCGTCCGCCAGACCGCGAGGGAGAGGTAGGGGCTGAGCCGATCGCCCGGGCTCTCGCTCTGGCAGCCGGCGGAGAGCCGGAAGCGGGTCTCGCCGAGGGCGAAATCGGTGGCGTGGAGGCCGAGGCTCCATTTCCGGTAGTCGGTGCGGTCGCCGTAGAAGGCGACCTCCGGCCCGAGATAGGCCCCGAAGAGGGCAAGGCCCCAGGACAGGCGGGTATAGGCGTCGCCGCGCGCCGTGCCGAGGATGGCGGTCGCGGTCACCAGCGTCTCCGCGGTCGGCCGCGCCCAGACCTCGCCGTGGAGCCGCAGGCCCGCCTGCAGGGGCAGCGCCTGCATCCCGCCGGCGCCCGACAAAGATTCCCAGGAAGCCTCCGGGCCGGCGAAGACGCTCACCGCGCCCCAGTCCTGGATGAATTGGTAGCCGCCGAGCGCGGCGCCGAGGAGGGTCAGGCGCACCAGCGTCGGCGCGGCGCTCTCGAGCCGGACGCCGCTGCCGAACGTCACGAGAGCGACGGGGCCATCGCGGTCGAACCGGTCGAAGGCGAGTTTCGCCCCGCTCGACGAGAAGGTCGAGGCTCCGGCTTCCAGGCTGCCGAACAGGACGGTGCGCAGCGCGCTCTCCTCCGCGCGCACCGGGTGACAGGCGACCAGAACGCAGACGGCGAGGGGAAGAGCCCGCGGATGTGCGTGACGGCACACGGGCCGCCGGGAGATCCTCCGGCGGTACGGAATGCTTCGCAGGAGGGCAGAGATGAACATCCGGCGTCGCAGGCCTATCGGTCCGACAACTTATGGATGTCACAGGTTGCAACTGAAAGTAAGAGAAACTTTACTCTATTCAGTTGTAAAGGATTAGTATTGACCTGAGGTAAATTGATTGATGCTTACGGCAACTTGAAGGCGGGGTTGCCCAGGGCTGTGTGGCGCCATCCGGTCCCGACGGCGCTTGGCGGATGCCGCGCGTTGGGCTAGAGCCCGCTCACCGAAAATCCAACGGCCGAGCCGGTTTGTCCTCCGCTGCGCGCACTTCCGACGTTCTCACCATGCTCGCGAGCCAGGAGAGCGAACGGCTGACCGTCGGCGACATCATCGCCGTGCTGCGCGACCGTGCCTTCGCACTGCTCGTGGTGCTGCTCGGCCTGCCCAACTGCCTGCCGATGCCGCCGCCGATCCCGCTGGTCTGCGGGCTCGTGCTGCTCGTCATCGCCATCCAGATCGTCGCCGGCATGACCGCGCCCTGGCTGCCGCGGCGGCTGCTCGATCAATCCATCGCCCGCGAGACGGTGGCGAAGGCGGTGACGCGGGCCGTGCCGCTGCTGCGGCGCCTCGAGCGCTGGTCGCGCCCGCGCCTGAGCGTGTTCGACGGTGCGCTCGGCATGCGCGGCATGGGGGTGCTGATTCTCGCCCTGGCGCTGGCGCTGATCGTGGCGCCGCCCTTCTTCGGGCAGATCCCGCTCGGGCTCGCGGTCTCGCTGATCGGCCTCGGGCTGGTGGAGCGCGACGGCTTCGTGGTGCTGATCGGCCTCGTGATCGGCGGGATCGGCGTCGGTATCTCGATCGGCTTCGTCTACACGCTGTTCGCCAGCATCATGAGCGCCTTCGAGTGGCTCTCGCAGGCGATCCCCGGTCTCGGGCTGTAGCGCCCGCACGGGCGGCCGACGGCCGCTGCCTGCTTACGCTTTCCAGTCGATCCCTTCGGGCTCTTCCCGTCATGGCGCGGCGGGAGGTGAGCCATCCGGCGCTCGGTCCTTTCTGAAACGGTCGCGCCTCTGGATCGCTTCGGCTTCGCTTCGCGATGACGAGTTCCGTCAGAGGGAGGTGTCACGCGCGCGGGAAAAAGGACCGTCCGTGCCGAGGGACCGGCCTACGCCTCCAGGTGGCGCCGCCGGACGAGGCGGTGGATCAGGCCGCCGCGGGGGCCGACGAGCATTGAGACGAGGTAGAGCGCGCCCGCCGACAGCACGATCGCCGGCCCCGTCGGGAGCCGGATGCCGGCGTGGTAGGAGACGAGCAGCCCCGTCACGCTGGCGATGATCGAGACGAGCATCGCCACCGGGATCAGCCCCGACAGATCCTCCGCCCAGAACCGGGCCGTGATGGCCGGCAGCAGCATGAGGCCGACCGCCAGCAGCGTGCCCAGCGCCTGGAAGCCGCCCACGAGGTTGACGACCACCAGCGCCAGGAAGGCCGAGTGCACGGGGCCGCCCGCGCGGCTCACCGTGCGCAGGAACAGCGGATCGACGCACTCGATCACCAGCGGCCGGTAGAGCAGCGCCAGCGCCACCAGCGTCAGGCTCGCGATGCCGCCGAGCAGGGTCAGCGCGTCGTCGTCGAGCGCCAGCACGGTGCCGAACAGGATGTGCAGGAGATCGACCTGCGAGCCCCGCAGCGACACGAGGAAGACGCCGCCGGCCAGCGAGATCAGGTAGAAGGCGGCCAAGCTCGCATCCTCCTTGAGCACGGTGGAGCGGGTGACGAGCCCGGCGGCCAGCGCCACCGCGAGCCCGGCCACGAGCCCGCCCAGCGTCATCGCCGGCAGGGACAGGCCGGCGACGAGGAAGCCCGCGGCGGCACCGGGCAGGATGGCGTGGCTCATCGCCTCGCTCATCAGGCTCATCCGGCGCAGCATCAGGAAGACCCCGAGCGGCGGGGCCGACAGCGACAGGGCGAGGCAGCCGGCGAGCGCCCGGCGCATGAAGCCGAACTCGACGAAGGGCCCGATCAGGACATCGGTGAGGTCGGCGAGCGTCACGAGGCCGCCCTCCGCTGCAGAGGGGCCGGACCGTGGTGGTGCCCGTGGTCGTGCCCGTGATGATCGTGGGCGGCGTGATCGTACCCGTCTTCGTCCGCGGCCTGCGTCCCGTGCGGCGCCTCGTGGCGGCAGATCGCGGCGGCCTCGTCCCAGGCCTCGGACAGGCGCAGCGCCCGCGCCAGAACCGGCGGCGTCAGCACCTCGGCGGTCGGACCCCAGGCGATGGGGCGGCGGGCCAGCACCAGGGTGAGCGGGAAATGCGCGCGCACCTGGCCGAGATCGTGGAGCGCCGCCACCACGGTACGGCCCTCGCCGTGCCAGCCGCGGATCAGGGCGAGGAGGTCGGCGGTCGTGCGCTCGTCGATGCCGGTGAAGGGCTCGTCGAGCAGGATCACGGCCGAATCCTGCAGGATCAGCCGGGCGAACAGGGCCCGCTGGAACTGGCCGCCGGAGAGGGTGCCGATCGGCCGGTCCTCGAAACCGGTGAGGCCGACCGCCGCCAGCGCGTCGAGCAGGCGTCCGCGCTGGCGGGCGAGGCTGCGCCACGCGCCGAGGGGCCGCCACAGTCCCATCGACACGAGGTCGAGGACGCTCAGGGGAAAACTGCGATCGATCTCGGCCGCCTGCGGGAGGTAGGCGATGGCGCCCGTCCGCGGGCCCGCCTCGATCGTCCCGTCGAGCGCCCGGATCTCGCCGACGATGCCCTTCAGCAGCGTCGACTTGCCGGCCCCGTTCGGCCCCACCACCGCGAGCAGGTCGCCGGGCGCGATGGTGCCGTCGAGATGGTGGACCGCCGGGTGCCGGTCGTAGCCGAGCGTCAGGCCCCGGAACCGGATGCCGCTCACGCGCGCGCCCATAGGATCACCGCCCAGAGCAAGGCCGACAGGAGGAGGGCGGCCGCGAGGCGCGGGCCGGCTCCGCTGCGGAACAGGGAGCGGCGCGGGAGGCGGACGGTCCCGCCGGCACGGGTCATGGGATCTCCTGAGACCGCCGGGGATGGACCGGCGCTGTCGCGGGACGCTGGACATCGTTGCCCGATCGCGGCCGGATGCCTATCTTGGTGGGGCTGATACACTGTAACACGGACCGAGTTCAATCGGCCCGTTCAGGCGGCCGGTACCGGGGAGGTCGGGATGCGCGGAGACGCGCAGCAGGAGCATGGCGAGGGGGCCGGGCACGCTCATGGGCACGACGACCCTCACGGCCATGGCCATGGGGCCTGCGGGCACGCGTCGTCCGCCGAGAGCGTGACGGACCGGGCGGAGCGCCTGTGCCAGGACCGGGGCCTGCAGTTCACGCGGCTGCGGCGCGACGTGCTCGCGGCCGTGGCGGCGGAGAGCCGGCCGCTTGGCGCCTACGACATCGCCGAGCGGATGAGCGCGCCCGGCCGCCGGGTCGCGGCGGTCTCGGTCTACCGGGCGCTCGACTTCCTGACCGAGCAGGGGCTCGTCCACCGCATCTCCAGCCGCAACGCTTTCATCTCCTGCGGGCACGAGCACGGGGAGGGGGCGGGCCTCGTCTTCCTGATCTGCCGCACCTGCGGCGGCATCGACGAGATGACCGCCCCGGCCGTGGAGAGCGCCCTCGACCAGACCCTGGCGGGGGCGGGATTCACGCCGACGAGCCGCATCCTCGAGGTCGAGGGGGAGTGCGGGGCCTGCCGCGGGCAAGGGGATGCGCCCGAGGTTTAAGCCCGGCGCGCCGTCAGAACGCGTTGCGGTAGGCCTTCGGCGAGACGACCGTGCGGAAGATGATCGTCATGTCGAGCCAGAGCGACCAATTGTCGATGTAGTGCAGGTCGGCCTGGACCCGGGCCTCCATGGCTGCGTCCGTCAGCGTCTCGCCGCGGAAGCCGTTGACCTGCGCCCAGCCGGTGATGCCGGGCTTCACGTTGTGGCGGCGGGCGTAGAGGGCGATGCGCCGCTCGAAGCTGCGGTCGTGGGCGAGCGCGTGCGGGCGCGGCCCGACCAGGGACATGTCGCCCCGGATCACGTTGAGAAGCTGGGGCAGTTCGTCGAGGTTGGTCCGGCGCAGCAGCGCGCCGACCCGGGTGATGCGGTCGTCGTTGCGCGAGGCCTGCCGGAAGGGCGCGTCGGGCGTGACCCGCATGCTGCGGAACTTGAAGACGCCGAAGGCCTCTTGGTTGAAGCCGTAGCGCCGCTGCCGGAAGAAGACCGGGCCGGGGCTGTCGAGCCTGATCAGCACGGCGAGCGCGACGAAGAGCGGTGCGAGCAGCAGGAGACCGATTCCGGCCAGCGTCACGTCGAAGGCGCGCTTGAGCAGGATCTCGCCCATGGAGAGCGGCCGGCGGCCGATATTGATGCCCGACAGCCGCCCGACCCGGGCAACCTGAAGGTCGGGAAAGCGGTCCATCATCGTGCCCGGACGCAGGTGCAGGGCGGCCGGCACCCGCAGGAAGGCATCGATGCAGCGCTCGATGTCGGCGGTCTCCGTCCACGGCACCAGCACGAACACGTCGTCGGGGCGCAGGAAGCGCACCACCGAGACGGCGAGATCGAGATCCTCCGCCAGGAGGGCCTCCGCGCTCGGGGCGCCGGCCTCGGCATCGAAGCGGCGCAGGTAGCTCGTGCCGACGATCCGAAGCCCGAGGGCCTCGACATCGTTGTTGGCGTAGAAATTGGCGACGTCCTCCTCGTAGCCGACGAGGTGGACCCGGCTCACCGAGGCCGAGGCGGAGGTGGAGCCGCGGCGCACGAGCGCCAGCATCAGTGCCCGGCCGAGGATCGTGATGGGCAGACCCGCGAAGAAGAAGGCGACCGTCGCCACGCGGGAGGCGTCCTGGGTGGTCTTGGTCGCGAAGCCGACCAGCAGGGCGATCGTCCAGGCCATCAGCCAGAGGGTCGCCCGGCGCCGCAGGTGGGGGGTGGCCGAGAGGCAGGTCTCGATGCTGTACTCGCCCCGCGCCAGATTGGTCAGGATGACGATCAGCGCCAGGAGCCCGGCGGTCTGCAGGTTCATGCTCTGCGACGGCGGCAGGAGCCCGCCATCCGTGCTGTAGGCGTAGTAGGCGGCCTCGACCGCGAAGCCGACCGCGAGGATCGTCACGAGGTCGGCCAGAAGCAACGTGGTCGAGATCCCGATGCGCAGGGCCATGCGCCGCCGTCGCGGCAGAAGCGAAGCCCAGACCGCACGACGTGCCCGGTCGGCGGACAGGTGCTGGTACTTCTGAGGGGGGCGCTCGTGAAACATGTGTCCCGCGCTGTGCTGCCCTGGGGCGGTGTCCGTCCCGGAACGGGACATTTTGAGTCCCTGTTTCCGGTTTTGCCTGTTCCTGCGCAAACACCGCACCGGCCCCGCTCGGCGGCGGTCCGACGTGTCCGGGAGAGTTAAGAGGACGGCACGCCGGTCCCCTCGCAGGGCCGGCCCCGCCGTGACGGCACGAGGCCGGAGCCCGGATTCACGACGGAATCAAATCGATTCTGCGTGATCTGGCCGGGAAACCGTCCGCGGATTTTGGAAAGGTCGCGAGGGACATGTGGTTCCGCCCTCCACCCCCTCGCTGGAGCGCGCGGTGGGAGCGGAAGTCGGCGACAGTCGGGCTCGGAGAGCGGGGGCGCGACCGCGCGGCGCTCGATCGCGTCCGGAAGCGGTGTCGCATGCGCCCCGATGGGCTTGGTGCCTTTTGCCCGACCTTCGACGGCATCGAATGAGTCGACGAGCCGGACGCCCTCCCGCCGGGCCCTGAATTCCATGGCTGGCGTCCTGGCGCGGTCGCGGTGAGGACACATGCCTCGTCCCGCCTCCAGGCGGGACGACGTGGCCGGATGCTCCGCCGACCCATTCGCGCGAGGCCGCGCCGGGCCGTCGCGATCGCCCTCGGTCGGCGCGACCGGAGGCGGTCTCAGGCCGCCTGTTCGGATTCGGGGCGGGCGACGGTCTGAATGGATTCAAAACCTTCGAACTGAGGATGGCCGAGATAGAGCGGCTTGGTGCCCGGCACCCGGCCGTGGGCCTTGCGGAACTGTTCGGAGCGGGTCCAGGCCTCGAAATCGGTCCGCGAGCGCCAGACCGTGTGCGAGGCGTAAAGGATGTGATCCTCCGCTTCGGGGCCCTTGAGCAGGTGAAACTCGACGAAACCTTCCATCTCGCCGAGGTGGCTGTCGCGTCCGAGCCAAACGCTCTCGAAATCGTGAGCCGAATCCTTGACCACCTTGAAGCGGTTCATCGCGATAAACATTCCGGACTGCTCCCTTGACGGGCCATACCGACCGTGGTGGCCCTCAAATGATAACTCTACGTAGTTTCGCTCTAAAGCTGAAGTCGATTTAGGCCGACTCTTAGGGCTGTAGAGGGCTGCGCTCAGCGAATTCGCGAGAAATCCTGCGTAAGTCCGGCCCCCGCCGGCACATTTCCTGCGCGAACGTTCGGTGAACGGAAACGATTGCGCAACTAAAAAACACCCATCCAACAACTCCTAGGCACTTGCATTTCGCATGCACTTCATGGTGATGCTACGGCTAGGTTAAACCACAGCGATACGGTTGCCTCCCGAAGCCTCGGTCCGGTCCTTACCGGCAATAGAAGCAGTTAGGGGCGCCCGAAGTTGCTGTCTGGTACACGAGCGCTACCGACCTAAGGTCCTTGTGTCGGTTTGCGAGATGGAACAGGGACCGTGTCGTAAGATGATGCCGAAACAGACAACCGATGTCGACCGCCTCGTCGGGCTCCGGATCACCGCTTTGCGCAAGGCTCGAGGGTTGAGCCAAACCGCACTCGGGACCGCGGTGGGCGTGACCTTCCAGCAGGTCCAGAAGTACGAGAAGGGCCAGAACCGCGTCGGCGCCGGTCGCCTGCGCGAGATCGCCCGGCTGCTCGAAGTGCCGGTCTCCGCCTTCTTCGAGGAAGGCGATGGTGCCGCCGCCCAGGAGCAGACCGAGGTGTTCGGCTTCCTGCGCGCGCACGGCGCCGTCGATCTGCTGCGCGCCTTCGCCGCGATCGAGGACGACCAGATGCGCCGCGAGGTTCTGGCGCTCGTCCGCAGCGCGGCCCGCATCGGCCGCAAGAAGGACGCCGAAGTCCCTCTCGACGCCTAGCCCTCGGGCCGCACCGCCGACGCTGCCTCGCTGCGGCTCGGGCGCGCCTCACGCAACGCCCGGCCGTCTTCCTTCGCAGGCGACGGCTCGGCGGGCGTTCCGTGATACGATTTCCGGTTGATCGCTTCGGTCTCTCCGGTCGTCCTTGCGAGGCGAAGCCGTGGCAATCCAGGGCTCCGCACTGTCCGGACAAGTCGCGCTCTGGGTCGCTTCGGCTCCGCCTCGCGATGACGGAGAGGGGCGAAGGCCGAGGCGATCAACCGGAGACGATATGAGAGGGGCTTCGTCGAACTACGGCGCCGGCCCGTCCGCGATCAGGTGGAAGAAGCTGCCCGTGACCCGGCCCAGGCGATGGCCCGCGAGTCCGAGCGGCGTGCCCTCGGCATCCGTGACCTGCGCCAGCGCGAGACCGGCTTCAGGCGCCGGCGTCAGTTCGCTCGCGTAGTGGAACTCGTGTCCGACGAGGCGGGTGCCGGCGGCGCCGAGCAGTCCGTCGGCGACGAGGCGCGCCACGCGGTAGCCGAGATGGAGCTTGCGCCGCCGGTAGGAGGTCGCCACCGGCAGGAGGCCCGCCATCGGATGGGTCACCCCTTCGGCATCCTCCAGGCTCTCGCCCAGCATCATGTAGCCCCCGCATTCCCCGTGGACCGGGCGAGTGTCCGCGAAACGGCGCAGGCCGTCGCGGAAGGTGCGCGCCTGCGCCAGGGTGCCGGCATGGAGTTCCGGGTAGCCGCCGGGCAGCCAGCAGGCGCCGCAATCCTCGGCCGGCGCCTCGTCGGCCAGCGGCGAGAACGGCACGATCTCCGCGCCCGCCGCGCGCCAGCCGGCAATCATGTGCGGGTAGAGGAACGAGAAGGCCGCGTCCCGCGCGACCGCGATCCGCTGGGCCGGCGGGTTCGGCAGGCCGCCCGTCGCGGTCGGGGAGCGCCCACCCGCGGCGGCGAGGATGGCGTCGAGGTCGAGGCTCGTCTCCGCCAGATCGGCGAGCCGGTCGAGCCGGGCATGGAGGTCGGCGGTCTCGCCCGCCTGGACGAGGCCGAGATGGCGCTCGGGCAGGACGAGGCCCGCCTCGCGCGGAAACGCGCCGAGCACCGGCAGTCCGACCCGGGACAGGCCGGCCTCGACCAGCCGACGATGGCGCGGACTCGCGACCTTGTTGAGGATCACGCCGGCCATGCGGATGCGCGGATCGTAGGCGGCGCAGCCGAGCGCCACGGCCGCCGCCGATTGCGCGGCGCCCGAGACGTCGAGCACCAGCAGCACCGGCCAGCCGTAGCGGGCGGCGATGTCGGCATTGGCCCCCGTGCGGCCCTCGCCGGCGACGATGCCGTCGTGCAGGCCCATGGAGCCCTCCGCCACCACGAGCGCGGCGTCCCGCGCGGCGAGGCCGGCGCAGGCGTCGAGCAGGGCGTCGGACATGGCGAAGCTGTCGAGGTTCAGGCTCGGCGCGCCGGTGGCCGCCTCGTGGAAGGCGGGGTCGATGTAGTCGGGACCGCACTTGGCGCCGCGCAGGGCGATGCCCCGGCGCCGCAGCGCACGCATCAGCGCCAGCGTCACGGTCGTCTTGCCCGAGCCGGAGCGGGGCGCCGCGATGAGGAGGCCGGGGGCCGCGCTCATCGCGCCGCCTCGCCCGAGGTGTCACCGGCCGCACCGACCGCGCCGCGGGGACGGAAGCGCCGGTCGTAATCGGGCGCGTAGAGGGCGCTCTCGCGGAAATCCGCAGGGTCGAGGGCGGGCCCCACCAGGATCAGGGCGGTGCGCTCGATCCTTTCCGCCCGCACGCGCTCCGGAAGGTCGGCGAGGGTGCCGGCGAGCACCCGCTCGTCCGGCCAGGTCGCGCGGAACACGACCGCCGCGGGACAGTCCGCCCCGTAGAAGGGCACGAGTTCGGTGCAGGCCTCCTCCACCACGTGGATCGAGAGGTGCAGCGCCAGGGTCGCGCCGGTGCTCGCGAAGGCGGAGAGCCGCTCGCGCTCCGGCATCGGGCTCGCCCGGCCCGAGGTCCGGGTCAGCACCACCGATTGCGTCAGGCCCGGCACGGTCAGCTCGCGGCGTAGCAGGGCGGCGGCGGCGGCGAAGGAGGGGACGCCCGGCGTCACCGTGTAGGGGATGCCGAGAGCGTCGAGCCGGCGGGTCTGCTCGGCCAGCGCGCTCCAGATCGAGAGGTCGCCCGAATGCAGCCGGGCCACGTCCCGGCCGGCGGCATGCGCCTGCACGATCTCCGCCATGATCGCGTCGAGGTCGAGGGGCGCGGTGTCGACGATGCGCGCGCCGTCCGGGCACCAGGACAGGATCTCCGGCGCCACCAGCGAGCCCGCATAGAGGCAGACGGGGCAGGCGGCGATGCGGTCGCGCCCGCGCACGGTGATGAGGTCGGCGGCCCCGGGGCCGGCGCCGATGAAATGGACGGTCATGGCGTCCGCTTACAGCATCGGACGGGCGCTTGGGGAGAGCGGCGCCGATCGTGCCACGGCCTTACGCGACGCGGACCCGGTTCCGGCCGCCGACCTTCGCGTCGTAGAGCGCCCGGTCCGCCCGCTCCATGGCGTCGTGCAGATCCTCGCCGGCCGCACGCATCGCGACGCCGACGCTCACGGTGACGGGGATCGCCGCCTCCCTCCAGGTCATCGGCGTGCCGACGATCGCGCGGCGCAGGCGCTCGGCGAGATAGGCCGTCGCGTTGTGATCGCGGCCGGGCAGCACGATGCCGAATTCCTCGCCGCCCAGCCGCACCATGTGCCCGCCCTGCGGCAGGATCGTCCCGGCCCGCCGGGTGAATTCCCGCAGCACCGCGTCGCCGCCGGCATGGCCGAAGCGGTCGTTGATCGATTTGAAGTGGTCGAGATCGGCCACGATGATGCCGGCCTCGCCCGGATCGTCGCCGATCTCGGCCGCGAGGCCCTGGCGGTTCAGCGCGCCGGTCAGCGGGTCCGTCCGGGCCATCCGCGCCACGACGGCATGTGCCTTCTCGGCCTCCAGCGCGAGGATCGCGGTCGTCAGCACGATCGACGTGACCTGATCCACGATGAAGATGGCGACGATCGACAGGCGGGCGACGGGTTCGCCGAGCGGCAGCAGGGGCAGGCAGATCGCCAGGGCGATGGCGAGCAGGGCCCAGGCGATGAGCTGGCGCAGGGGCGAGCGCGGCGGGGAATTGCGGAAGACGTAGAACGCGTTGCCCGATTCGTGGAGCGCGTAGGCGATCGTGCTACCGGCATTGACCGCGCCGGCATCGAAGCCCGCCAGCGTCATGAGGATGTGCGTGAGGGTGGGAAGCGCGAACAGGGCGAGCATCGGCCGGGTCACCGGCGGGTGCCCGTCGAACAGGCGCAAGCCCATCCAGAAGGTCGAGCCGGCCAGCGACCAGCCGAGCGGCGACCAGACGCTGCCGTAGGAGCCGAAATCGACGAACCAGACGGCCATGCCCGCGCAGACCGCGTAGCTCGCCGCGAACAGGAGGAGATAGGTCTTCTGCCGGTGCAGGAGCCAGGTGCAGAGGAAGATCGCTCCGCAGGAGCCGAACACCAGGAAGTCCGAGAATTGAAGTGTGGGGACCGATAATCCCATCGCCGACCAGACCCTCCCGTGCGCCTGCTCTACCCTCCGAGCGTGAAAGGTTCCCTTCGGCGGTCCGGGCAGGGCGGTTCTGGGTTAATGGATCGTGTCGAGAGGGCTCCGGCACGCAGACCGTCGGCGGGGCCGGACGCGCTCACCCCGCGAGCGCGCAGGTCGCCCCCGCGCTGGCGATCCGCGGCAGGACGAGACGCGCCTGCGGGCCGGCGCAGGCGAGCGCCGCGGCCTCCGCCAGGGAGCCGACGCCGCGCAGCGCCTCGATCCGAACGGAGCGCGTGACGACCCGCGCGTCGGCCTGCGCCAGCGCTGCCGGTTCGAGGGCGCCCGGCGTCAGGCCGAAGGCGGCGGCGGCCTCACGGATCGCCGGTTCGCCGGACCGGTCCGCCGCGGTGGCGATGGCGGCAAGGGCGTCCGGCGCGAGGCCCGCCTCACGCAAGGCACGGCGCACCAGGGCGATGATCTCCGCCGCCGCTGCCGTTCTGCGGAAGCCGATGCCGGCGACCACGGAGGCGGGGCGGGCGCTCACGAGTGCGTCCAGACCCATTGCGTGATCGGCATGGCCGGGCGCCAGCCGGTGAGACCGCCGACCGGCACGGCGTGGGCGACAGAGAGACGGCGCAGCGCCCCTCCGCTCTCTGCGAAGGCGGCGAGCAGGGCCGCTTCGCCCTCCAGGGTCACGGCGTTGGCGACGCAGCGTCCGTCCGGGGCAAGCGCGGCGCGGCAGGCGGATAGCAGGCCGGGCTCCGCCACGCCGCCGCCGACGAAGATCGCCTGCGCAGAGGGGAGGGCGGGCAGTGCCTCAAGCGAGGTGCCGCCGACGATCCGCACCCGGGCGCCGACGCCGAGCGCCTTGGCATTGCGGGCGATCCGCTCGGCCCGGTCCGAGCGGCGCTCGACCGCTACGGCGCGGTTGGCGGGATGGCGCAGGCACCACTCGATGGAGATCGAACCCGAGCCGGCGCCGAGATCCCACAGAATTTCGCCCGCGCGGGGGCGAAGCGCCGCCAGCGTCACGGCACGGATCTCGGCCTTGGTGAGCTGGCCGTCATTTTCGAACCACGCGTCGTCGAGGCCCGGGCTGAGAGGGAGAATCCGGGCGCCGGGCTCGGCGACGACCTCCACCGCCAGCGTGTTGAGGGCGGCGATGCCCGTCAGGGAGAAGCCGTCGGCCGTCCCGTCCCGGACGCGCTCGCGCGGACCGCCCATAGCCTCCAGCACGGTCAATCGCGAGCGGCCGAGGCCGCGTTCGGCGAGCAAGGACGCCACGGCGCCGGGCGTCGTGTCGTCCCAGGACAGGGCGAGGAGGCGGGCACCGGGCTGGAGATGGGGCACGATGCCGAGAAGGTCGCGCCCGTGCAGGGTCAGGCAGGCGGTCTCGGGCAGCGACCAGCCGAGCCGGGCGGCGGCGAGGCTGAAGGCGGAGGGCTGCGGAAAGGCCCGGATCTCGGAGGCCGGCACCAGCCGGGCGATCTCGGCGCCGATGCCGAAGTGGAAGGGATCGCCGGTGGCGAGGAGGCAGGTGGGTTGCCCGCGCCGGGCCATTATGCCGGGATAGGCATCCGTGATGGGGCTCGGCCAGGGCCGGGCTTCCCCGGCAAGAGGGGCGGCCAGGGCGAGGTGGCGGCGGCCGCCGTAGATCACCGCTGCGCCATCGAGGGCGGCGGCGGCGGCGGGCGAGAGGCCGGCCCGCCCGTCCTCGCCGATGCCGACGATGCTGAGCCAGGGGGCGGGGCCGGGCTCGGGGGAAAGCGGCGCGGTCATGATCCGCGCCGCCGGTCTTCGTTGTGCATGACGGCGGGCTTCGGTGAGGCTGATGGTCTCGCAAAGCCTTCCGTTACGCGCCCCCGGCCCGGACGGCCAGGGGCGGCTGCGGACCTTCAGCCGGCCGCCGGACGGGCGGCCAGCGGCAGGGCGGCGTCCGGCACGGCCGGTCCGGGCACGCCGAGATAGGCGCGGCGGGCGGGCTTGAGCACGTACCAGGCGAGGGCCGCCACGATGAGGTCGAGGACGATGGCGATGCCGAAGACCGGCACCCAGCTTCCCACCGCGTCGTGGATCAGGGCCGCCACGGGGCCGCCGAGCAGCGAGCCCACGCCCTGCGCCATGTAGAGGAAGCCGTAATTCGTGGTCGCGTGCTTCGTGCCGAAGGTGTCGGTCAGCGTCGAGGGGAAGAGCGAGAAGATCTCGCCCCAGGCGAAGAACACGACGCCCGAGAGCAGCGCGAAGGCGTAGGCGTTCTCGCGGAACACCAGCAGCAGGCCGATCGCCACCGCTTCGAGGGCGAAGGCCACCGCCATGGTGTTCTCGCGACCGACATGGTCGGAGACCCAGCCGAAGAAGGGCCGCGTCAGGCCGTTGGTGATCCGATCGAAGGTGAGCGCGAAGGGAAGCGCGGCAAAGCCGAACACCATCGCGTCCGCCACGCCGAATTCCTTCGCGAAGGCGGCGAACTGCGCGACCACCATCAGTCCGCCGGTCGACATCATCGCCATCATGGCGAACATCAGCCAGAACAGCGGGGTCCGCAGCATCTGGGCCGGGGCCACGTCGCGCGCAGCGCTCGCGACCTTGTCGGTGGGGATGGCGGGGGTCTCGCCGGCTCGCGGCGTGCGCAGGCCGAGCGCCGCGACGACGCCGATCACCGCCATGATCGCGCCGAACACCAGCAGCGTGTGGCGGTAGCCCGAGGCGGCGATCATGTCGGTGATGGGGAAGGTGGTGGCGATGGCGCCCATGCCGTAGCCCGCCGCCACGACGCCGACGGCGAAGCCGCGCCGCTCGGGGAACCAGCGCACCATCAGCCCGACCACGCCGACATAGACGATGCCGGTGCCGAGGCCGCAGAGCAGGCCGTAGGTTGCGTAGAGGCCCCAGAGCGTGTCGGTGTAGGAGGCCGCGACCCAGCCGATCCCCGAGAGGCCGGCGCCGAGCGCGATCATCGCCTTGGCGCTGAAGCGCTCGATCAGCCAGCCCTGCACCGGCGAGAAGAAGGTCTGAAGCACGATCAGCAGCGTGAAGGCGACCTGCACGGCCGCCAAGCTCGCCCCCGTCGTCACCTGGAACGGCTTCACGAACAGCGTCCAGACGTATTGCGGGCTCGAGATCGTCATCATCACGAGGAGACCCAGGCCCAGCTGGATCCACCGCGTGCGGTTCGAGATTGTATCCATCATTCACTCCTCGACGGCATCGCGATGCCGCAAGGAGCGTGCCAGAGAAGAACTTCAGGTTCCCGCGGAGACGAGCCAGCAGGCACCGCCGAGCCTGACAGGGCCGGAGCCGAACCGCTCGGCGAAGAGCCTGGTGATGATTTCGAGGGCAGACTGCCGCACGGCCGGCTCGCTCTCGCGCAGCAGGCGCGCGATCGGACCGCGGGTTGCGGCGAACTCCGCCGCGGTCTCCGGGGTCTCGCCGAGTAGCATGGTCCGATCGAGCGGCTCGTGCTCGACGGCGCGGAATCCGGCTGCCTCAAGAATAGGCAGAAGCGCCTCGCGTGCGGCGAAGCGGAAGGGGCCCGGCCCGTCGGGCGCCGCCGGCTCGACCGGGGGCAGCAGCGGCAGGACCGCCGCCCGCGGCACCATCACCCAGTCGTTCTCGTCCATCGGGCGCCAGCAGAGGAACGTCAGGCGCCCGCCCGGCACGAGCGCCCGGCGGACGTTGCGGAAGGCCGCGACGGAATCGTCGAAGAACATCACGCCGAAGCGCGAGAGGGCGTGATCGAAGGCTGCCCCGAAATCGTGCTCCTGCGCATCGGCCCTGAGCCACTCCACCGGTCCGGCGCCCGGCAGCTCCTGCGCCGCCCGTGCGCGGGCGGACTCCAGAAGCGGCTGCGAGAGGTCGGCGGCGGTGACGTGGCCGCTGCTCCCGAGCGTCCGGGCCGCGATCAGGGCCGTCTCGCCGGCCCCGCAGCCGATGTCGAGCACGCGCTGGCCGGGCTTCAGGGCGGCGCGGGCGAACAGGGCCTCGGTGAAGGGCGCGAAGGCGCGATCCAGCGCAGGATGGTGGGCGGCCCAGCGCTGGCCGACCTCGCCGTTCCAGTAATCGCTCTGGTCCTGGTTGACCGCGTTCATGCCGTCTCCGTTCGCTGTCCCGACGCGGCCAGCGCCTCGAAGGCCACCGCCACCGCCACCGCGCCCGGATCGGGATGCCCCTCGAGATCGGCGCTGGCAAGGTAGCTCGAACGGCCGGTGCCGGCCCGCGTCAGGCCCGCGGTCGCCTCCGCTCCGGCGCGGGCCGCCCGCGCGGCCTCCGGCAGGCCGGAGGCGGCGAGGGCGTCGACCGCCGGAATCAGCGCGTCGAGGAGCGTGCGGTCGCCGGGGCCCGCGCCGCCGGCATCGCGCAGCCGCTGAATGCCGACGGCGCAGGCCTTCGCCCAATCCGCGCCGTCCGCCAGCGCCGAGCCCAGCGCCGAGAAGAAGATGGAGAGCAGCACGCCGCTCGTGCCGCCCGCAGCCCGGCCCAGGCGTTCGCCGAGCGCCCGGCAGAGCGGAGCGGGCTCGGCCTGAGGCAGCCGGTCGATCGCGCTCAGCACGGCGCGGGCCTCGGACGCGAAGGTCGAGCCGGCATCGCCGTCGCCGACCCGGGCGTCGAGGGCGTTGAGCGGCGCCTCCGACGCGATCAGTGCCCAGCAGACCGCTTCGATCCGCGCGGCCACCACGGCATCTTGCGAGGGCGGCGGCGCCGGGCCGCCGGCCAGCCCCTGCGGCATGGGCCGGACGAGCAGTTCGCGCAAGGTCCGCGCGCGGGGCCAGGCCGCGACCGGCGTCTGCGCCAGGAGAGCCGCCTCGATCTCCGCGTCCAGGGCCAGGAAGGAGAGGGAGGCGCCGTGCATGTCGAGCGCCGTCATGGCGCGGGCGGGGCCGAGCAGGAGGCGCACGCGCCGCCCGAGATCGGTCGCCAGCACCGCCTTCGTCAGCACCGCCATCTCCAGGGCCGTGGTGGAGCCGAGATCGTTGACGAGGAGCGCGAGGCGTTCGGCCCCGGCGATCGGAGCGGGAAAACGCGCGGTCATCAATTCGGCGAGCGCGCTCGCGGGCGGCAGCGCGATGCGCTCGATGCCGGGCTCGCCGTGGATGCCGAGCCCCAGCTCCGCCTGTCCCTCGGCAAGGCGCGGCTCCGGCTTCGCGCCGGGCATCGTGGCGGTGGAAACGGCAATGCCGAGGGTGCGGGCCGCGGCCGCTGTCCGGCGCGCGAGCGCCGCCACGGCCTCCAGCGAGGCGCCGGAGGCGGCGGCGTGGCCCGCCACCTTGTGGACGAAGAGGGTGCCGGCGAGGCCCCGCGGCTGCTTGGCATCGGGCAGGGCGATGTCGTCGGCCACCAGCACGGTCTCGACCCTGAGGCCGGCGGCGCGGGCGCGCTCGGCGGCCAGCCCGAAATTCAAGCGGTCGCCGGCATAGTTCTTCACCACGAGCAGGCAGCCCGCTTCGCCCGTCACCGCGAGGATGCCGGCGAGCACGGCATCGGCGGAGGGCGAGGCGAAGACATCGCCGCAGACCGCCGCCGAGAGCAGGCCCGGCCCGACGAAGCCCGCATGGGCCGGCTCGTGCCCCGAGCCGCCCCCGGAGACGACGGCGACTTGGCCCGGAACGGGCTCGGCGCGCAGCACGACCCGGATCTCGGGGTCGCCATCGAGCCGCGCCAGCGCCCCGCCGCTGCCCGCGACGAGCCCTTCGACCGCATCGTTCACGAGACGGGCGCGGTCGTCGATGAAGTGGGCCATGGGCGGTGCCTCCCGGCGCGCCCGCTCGCGAGGCGGGCTGTCCCGGTAAGGGTAAGGCGGGCCGGGAGCGCTACAACCCCCGGCCGTACAGCGCGCCTCAGAGCCCGGCCGCGCCGCCGTCGGAGCGCGGATCGTGCGTCGCCTCGATGCGCCCGTTGCGCGGATGCCGCACCAGCATGCCGGCGTGGCCGAGCGAGTCGATATAGGCGCCGCCCAGTTCCTCGATGTCGTGGCCCATGCGCCGCAACGCGGCGATGCAGGCCGGATCGAAGCGGTCCTCGACCTTCACGCTGAGCGACTCGGCGCCCCAGGTGCGTCCGTAGAGCAGGCGCGGCGCGTCGACGGCCTCGGCCACCGACCGCCCGTAATCGGCGTAGCGGGTGAAGATCTGCGCCTGGAATTGCGGCTGCCCGTCGCCGCCCATGGAGCCGTAGGACATCACCCGCCCGTCGTCGAAGGCGGCGAGCGCCGGGATCAGGGTGTGGAACGGGCGCCGGCCCGGCTCCAGCGGATTCACGGCGTTGGCGTCGGGCGAGAAGGACATGCCCCGGTTCTGCCAGCAGATGCCGGTGGCGGGCAGCACCGTGCCGGAGCCGTATTCCCAGTAGACCGACTGGATGAAGGAGACGGCCATGCCGTCGTTGTCGATGGCGCCCATCCAGACCGTGTCGCCCTCGCCCGAGCGTACGGGGATGCTGGCGGCGCGCGCCCTGTCGATCAGCGCGGCCTCGCGGTCGAGGCGGCGGGAATCGAGGAAGGCGGACGGATCGCCCTTCAGGCGGTCGAAATCGGTGACGAAGCCGTCGCGGATGGCGAAGGCGCGCTTCGTCGCCTCGATCAGCCCGTGATAATGCGCGGTCGTCTCCGGCTCGGCGACGTTCAGCCGCTCGAAGATTCCCAGGATGATCAGCGCCGCGAGGCCCTGGGTGGGCGGCGGGAAGTTGTAGAGCGTGGCATCGCGCCGCCGCAGGGTCAGCGGCGCCCGCTCCCTGGCCGCGTAGGCCTTGAGGTCGTCGCGGGTGACCGGCGCGCCGAGGCGTTCCAGGTCGGCGGCGATCTCGCGGCCGATATCGCCCCGGTAGAAGTCGTCGAGCCCGGCATGGGCGAGCTGGGTCAGGGTGTCGGCGAGCTTGGGCTGGGCCCGGATCGCGCCCGCCGCGAAGGGCTTGCCGTCGTCGAGATAGGTTTTTGCGAAATTCGGCGCATCGTGGAGCGTGTCGAGTTCCTTCGGCACGTAGCGCGCCTCCGAGGCCGAGACCGCGCAGCCCTCGCGGGCGTGGCGGATGGCGTCGGCGAGGATCGCGTCGAGGGGAAGCCGGCCACCGAAGGCGCGGGCCATGTCGAGCGCGAGGCGCCAGCCGCCGACCGTGCCGGCGACCGTCACCGCGGCGTCGGGGCCGCGGGAGGGGATCGCCTCGTAGCCCTTCTCGCGGTAGCGGGCGCGGGTGGCGAGCGCGCCCGCTGGTCCGCAGGCCTCGATGCCGCGCACGCGGCCGTTCCGCTCGCGGATCAGCCAGAAGCCGTCGCCGCCGATACCGTTCATGTGCGGGTAGACCACCGCGATGGCGGCGGCCATGGCCAGCATCGCTTCGATGGCGTTGCCGCCCTGCGCCAGCACGCTCTGCCCGGCCGCGGCCGCGAGGCTGTGGGGGGCGGCGACGGCCGCATGGGCGAAGACGGGTGTGTCGGGCATGATCGCGTTCTGATGAAACCTGAGATCGGGATGGACCGGGAGGCAGGATCAGGACCATGCGCGCGCGGGGAGGGCAACCGAAACACGCTCCACCGCGACGCATCCCCGGTATTCACGGCCCATTCGACCGCCCCGGCACACGGTCCGGTGCCCGTTCCCGGAGATCCGACACGCTGAGCGCGAGACGCACGATTGCGTGAGTTCTGAGAAGGTTCCCGGAACTCTGCCGCCTTTCAGTCCATGTTGCAGAAAAGGAACTGCGCCGACGCGGGCGGGCTGACATGATCGGTTCTGCGAATCGGCGGGCATTTCAGAACATGAAGCAGAATGATCGGGCGATCCTTCAGGATCGTGTGAGGACACTTGTCTTGCGCCATGCTTTGGAGGCAACGCTTCAGCGGCTGTCCCAACTTTCCGGCACAAGTGCAGAGGAAGAGTTGTTGCGGCTCGAGCATTCCATTGTCCTCGCGACGCGGCGCATCGGCGAGGTGCCGGGACATGTGCAGCTCGCGACCCTGGTCGCCGTCGAGGACGCGGTGGGGACCATCCGCGCCGCCTTCGATGCCACGCATCAGCGCATCGAAGTGGCCCCGGCCACGCCGCTGGCGGCCTGATCGCTCGCATTTTCGCATCCGCGCCCCGGCGCAGCGATTGAATTGCCGTCTCGCCATAGGCATATCGCCCCCGTTTTTTCGCGCGTCCCGCACCGTTGCTCCGCTGAAGCCTCGACTCGGAGGCGGCTATTGGACGGAGCAGCGCGGGGCAGGTCAGAACGGGAGAGATGCTCTTGAGCGAGACGGTGGAGCGGCACGAATTCGGTGCCGAGGTCGGGCGCCTGTTGGACCTCGTGGTTCACGCGCTCTATTCCGACCGCGAGATCTTCCTGCGCGAACTTGTGGCCAATGCTGCCGACGCGACCGACCGGCGCCGCTTCGAGGCGCTGACCGACGAGGCCCTGGCGCTTCCCTCCGACGCCCGGGTGCTGATCGCGCCCGACAAGACGGCGCGCACGCTCACGATCTCCGATTCCGGCATCGGCATGAGCAAGGAGGATCTGGCGCAGAACCTCGGCACCATCGCTCGCTCGGGCACCCGCGCCTTCTCCCAGGCGCTCGGCGAGACGAAAGCGGGTGAGGGCAGCGAGGATCTGCGTCCGAGCCTGATCGGCCAGTTCGGCGTCGGCTTCTACTCCGCCTTCATGGTGGCCGACCGCGTCACCGTCACCTCGCGGCGCGCGGGCAGCGAGGAGGCCTGGACCTGGGCCTCGGACGGCAAGGGCAGCTACACCCTGGAGCCGGCCACCCGCGAGGGGGCCGGCACCGACATCGTGCTGCACCTCAAGGAGGATGCCGACGAGTATCTGGAGAGCTACCGGCTCGATCACGTCGTGCGCAAATGGGCCGACAACATCGCCGTGCCGATCGCGATCCGCGACGCGGAGGGCAAGGAGGAGGCCGCCAACCGCGGCACCGCCCTGTGGCGCAAGCCGAAATCCGAGATCACCGAGGAGCAGTACAAGGAGTTCTACCGCACCGTCAGCCACGGCTTCGACGAGCCCTGGGCGACCCTGCACTGGCGGGCGGAGGGCGCGCTCGAATTCACCGGCCTCCTGTTCGTGCCGAGCATGAAGCCGTTCATGGCGGTGGAGGACGACCGCCGCTCCAAGGTGCGGCTGCACGTGCGCCGCATGTTCATCACCGACGAGGCCGATCTGCTGCCGAACTGGCTGCGCTTCGTCCACGGCGTGGTCGATACCGACGATCTGCCGCTCAACGTCTCCCGCGAGATGCTGCAATCCACGCCGGCACTCGCCAAGATCCGCCGCGCCGTGACCACCCGCGTGATCAACGAGCTGTCGAGCCGCTCCAAGAACGCCGAGAAGGCGGACGAGTACCAGAAGTTCTTCGAGAATTTCGGGCCGGTGCTCAAGGAAGGCATCTACGAGGATTTCGAGCGCCGCGCCGAGATCGCGCCGCTCCTGCGCTTCCGCTCCTCCACGGAAGACGGCTGGACCTCGCTGCCCGATTACGTGGCGCGGATGAAGCCCGAGCAGGAGGCGATCTACTACCTCGTCGCCGACGACGCGGAGGCGCTCAAGAACTCCGCCCAGCTCGAAGGTTTCCGCGCCCGCGGCGTCGAGGTGCTGCTGCTCTCCGACCACGTCGACGCCTTCTGGCCGGAGCAGCTGGGCAAGTTCGAGGACAAGCCCCTGCGCTCGGTCACGCAGGGCTCGGCTGACCTCGCCAAGTTCAAGCCCGAGGGCGAGGAGGCGGAGGCCCCCTCGGTCGACCGGCTCGTGGCCGCGCTCAAGCTCGCGCTGGAGCCCGACGTCTCCGACGTCCGTACGACGGATCGTCTCGTCGACAGCGCCGTGGTGCTCGCCGCCTCCGGCACGGGGCCGGACCTGCAGATGCAGCGCCTGCTGCGCCGGGCCGGCCGCGGCTTCGGCGGGGGCGCGCCGATCCTGGAGATCAATCCGCGCCACGCCCTGATCCGCGCGCTCAACGCGCGGGCCGAGGCCGGCGAGGATCTCAAGGAGCAGGCGGGCACTTTGCTCGACCTCGCCCGGGTTCAGGACGGGGACACGCCCCGCGATCCGGTGGCCTTCGCCCGCGCCGTCGCGGCGGCCCTGGCCGGCACGGCCGCCTGAGGCTCTACCCGCCCGGGGGCGGGATGCGGGCTCAGATCCGCGTCCCGTCGTCCCGGGGCGGCGCGCCGCAGCGGAAGCGCGCGACCCGCCAGCGGTCCCCATGCGTGTTCTGCCACGCCGCCATCTGCGGCTGAGCCACCGACAGGCATTGCTGGGGCGTGACGATGTCCTCGTTGAAGCGGTGGACGCGCATCACGCAATGCGTGGGATTGTTGACCATGCAGGTCAGGAAGTAGAGGCCGTAGAGCATGCGCCGGGGCTCCGTGCTGGCGTGGGTCTCTCCTCCCGGGCCGCTTCTTGTTCTGGCGGTCAGAGGCATCGCAACGAGCGTGCCGGAAGTTCCGGCGCTGCATGCAGGGGTTGCCGGTCGGCGCGACGTGTTGCGAGCCGGCCGCATCGTGATCGCCGTCGGCCCGCGCGTCCGACCCGGCGGCGTTGACAGCCTCGCCGCATCCGCGCGAACACCGGGCCATGGCCGCCGACCCCCTCACCGATCCGCAGACCGCCCGCCTCGACCGACGGGTGACGTGGAGCGTGATCGCCCTTACGGCCGCGACCGTGCTGGTCGGCGCCCTCGTGCCCGGCGCGCCCCGGCACGCCGCGCTCGCTCCGGCCGAGAAGCTTGCCCCAGCCCAGAATCTTGCCCCAGCGCAGGATCCGGCATGCGCCGAGTGGGGCGACGGCTGCAAGGTCTGCCGCCGCACCGAGGACGGGGCGGCCTGCTCGTTGCCGGGCATCGCCTGCACGCCGGGCGCCATGGCCTGCCTGCGCGCCGCGGGAGAGCCGTGAGCCGGCCGACGTTCCGCTTCGCGCCGAGCCCGAACGGCCGCCTGCATCTCGGCCACGCCTATTCCGCACTCCTGAATGCGCGCATCGCCGAGTGCTTGGGCGGGCGCCTGCTCCTGCGCATCGAGGACATCGATCCCGGCCGCTGCCGGCCCGAATTCGTGGACGGCATCCTCGCGGATCTCGACTGGCTCGGCCTCACCTTCGAGGCGCATCCGCGCCGTCAATCCGAGCACCTGTCGGACTATGCCGCAGCCCGCGACCGGCTGGCGGCGGACGGCCTGACCTACCCTTGCTTCTGCTCGCGGGGGCAGATCGCGGCCGACATCGCCGCCCGCGAGGCGCGAGGGGAGGGGAGGGCGCGCGATCCCGACGGAGCGCCCCTCTATCCGGGCACCTGCTGCGGCTTGTCCCCGGAGGAGGCGCGCGCCCGCATCGCGCGGGGCGAGCCCCATACCTGGCGCCTCGACATGGAGGCCGCGCTCCGAACGCTGACCGATCCGCCCGTCATCCGCCGCTTCTCACCCGATGACGGGGCGCACGAGACGGTCGCGGCCGATCCCGCCCGCTGGGGCGATGCGGTGATCGCGCGGCGCGACGTGCCGACGAGCTACCACCTCTCGGTGGTCTGCGACGACGCCGTTCAGGGAATCACCCACGTCGTGCGCGGGCAGGATCTGGAGGCGGCGACCGACCTCCACGCCCTGCTCCAGACGCTCCTGCACCTGCCCGGGCCGGCCTACCACCACCACGCCCTGATCCGGACGGACAACGGCGAGAAGCTCGCCAAATCGAAGGGATCGGAGGCGCTGGCCGACCTATGCGCCCGCGGCGCCACGCCCACAGACGTGCGGGCGATGCTTGGATTTTAGGGCGAAGCGGACGGCCGCAGCGTGTTGCCTTCAGCGCATCGCGTCGCGCTGCGCCATCGCCGTGGCGGTCTTCGACTTCTGCATGGTCGCGTCGATCTGCTCGCGCTGGCGCCGGAACTCGGCGAGCAGGCGTCCGTCGAGCTCGCGCCCGCGCGGGACGCGGATCTTCATCGGATCGACGAAGTGGCCGTTGATGATCACCTCGTAGTGCAGGTGCGCCCCGGTGGAGAGGCCGGTGGAGCCGACATAGCCGATCACTTGCCCCTGGCGGACCCGGGCGCCCGCGCTGACGCCGCGGGCAAAGCGCGACATGTGATTGTAGGTCGTGACGTAGCCGTTGATGTGCTGCACCTCGACCCGGCGCCCGTAGCCGGAATCCCACTCGGCCTTGATCACCGTGCCGTTGCCCGCGGCGACGATCGGCGTGCCGATCGGGTTGGCCCAGTCCACACCGGTATGCAGCTTGGCGTAGCCGAGGATCGGATGGCGGCGGTAGCCGAAGCCCGAGCGCATGATGCCGTCGGCGATGGGCTTGCGGATCAGGAACTTCTTGAGCGAGCGGCCCTGCTCGTCGAGGAAGTCGATCGAGCCGTCGTCGGGCGACTGGAAGCGGTAGACCTTGCGCCACTCGCCGCCGAGATTGAGTGCGGCGTAGAGCAGTTCCGGCCGCTCGGCGGCGTTGGGCCCGGCTTCCTCGTCGTAGGTGTAGAACAGGTCGATCCCGTCGCCCGCCGAGATCCGGCGCTGGAAGTCGATGTCGTAGCTGAAGATCCGGACGATATCCTCGACCGTGGCGCGGGGCACGTCGTGGCGCGCGCCGGTCTCGTAGAGGCTCTGATAGAGCCGGGGGCCGCTGCCCTGGTCCTCCTCGTCCTCGCTGTCGGAGGTGTCGGCCTGGGCCTGTTCCCGGCTGCGGCCGCGCGTCTCGTCGACCGGGGGCGCGACGGCCACGAAGCTTCCGCGATCGTTGATCGCCGCGATGGCCTGCACACCGCTCTCGCCGAAGAGCACCACCCGCGTGACCTGCCGGCCGTCGCCGGACCGGGGCCCGGGCGCGATCTGCATCCGGAATTGCTGCCCTTCCGACAGGGCCGCGACCTTCGCTTTGCCGCCGAGTGCGGCCACGATGCCCGCGACTGCCGCGTCGGCGACGTGCCCCGTCGCTTTGAGCACGGCCTCAAGGCTCTCGCCGCGCTTGAGCGCGAGGTCGCGCTCCTCCACCAGCGGCGCCTCGCCGGGGCGCAGTTCCACCTTGGCGAGCTTCGTCACGTTCTCGGGGACGACGAGCACCTCGATCGACTTGAAGGGACTGCCGTCCTCGCCGAGCTTGCCCTTGACGTTTCCCTGGGCGCTGGCTTGACCATTGTTCTCGCCGAAACCGAAAGCGGAGCCCTGTTGCAGGGTGCGCGAGAGCAGGATCTGGGGCGCGAGCGGCAGGGCCGTGCGGCGGCCGGCTTCCGCCGCGAGGCGGCGCTCCTCCTCGACCTGCGCGGTCACGTCCTCGTCCGAGAGCGCCGGGGCTCCGGGCTCGACGGCGAGTTCGCCGAGATCCCGCTTGACCACCGTGACCTCGGCGCCCGGCGCATCCGCCGCGCCGGGATCGGGCGCGCGTTCCTGCGGCTCGTCCGAGACGAACTTCATCGGATCGAAGCGGGGGATGTCGCTCGCGAACACGCCTGTCGACATGGACAGGTTCGAGGCGATCCGGACGAAGGGACGAACCTTGATGATCTCTCGGTCCCCGAGCCGCACCGTCACCGGGGTGCGAAAACTCTGCTTGGCCGAGGCGATCATGAGATTGCGCACGAGCCGGTCGCCCTTCTGCGCCGAGGCGACGCCGGGCTCCTCGCTGAGCGGACCCTGCAGGCGGGGGGGCTGGGCCGGCCGATCGGAGACGGAGGCGAGCGAGACCTCGCCCTGAAGCGAGACGTGGATCGCCGCGCCGATCAGGAGCGCGCCGGTGATGCCGGTGAGCGCACTGGCGCAAAGCCAGCGCAGGTTGACGTCCCGTCGGTCGATCTGGCGGGCATCGGCGCCGAGCAGGTTGAGCGGCGGCTCCACGCCACGTGGAAGTCCTGCCGGGCGCCGCTTCGACGCCTCGGTCGTCCCCCCGATCTTCAGTCGCTCGCGCGTCACGGACTTCCTCTGCGTCGGCGCTGCGGACCGGATCGCCGTTCCGTCCTACCAGACTCGCGGGTCGCGAGCGACTTGGGACTTCGCGGCATGAAGGCTGGCCGACGGAGAACCGATCTCCGGGGCCAGCATGTCCAGATTGAGGCGGTACGGACAGAGGACGCGGCCCATCCCCGACGCCACTGTCGCACGGCCTTCATCCCGGCGTGGTGAGCTGCGCAACTTTTTCGAATCGGCCTGTTGACGTCGGCGGAGGTGGTCCGTAGAAGCTGCCTCACCGACGGGGCGCCGCGGTCCACCGCTCGGTGGGCAGGCACTTCGGGGGTCTTCGGACGATGTGGCGGAGCGGAGCTGATCCGGGTGACTGGATCGGGCGATCGCTGTCCTTCATGGTCCGGGGTGTCGGCGCTTCCGAACGCTTCGGTGTTCGCTCGGGGCGGTTGACAGGACGGTTCGCCGGCTCTAGACGCCGCGGACCGCTGCGGCGGGGCAAAACACGGCGACTTCGGTCGCGGGCCCGGCAGAGGACTACTCGCTGAAGGTAGGCTGGATGGGCCGGGCAACCGGGCTGTCGGCGCGTCTTCGGTGGAAGGATATACCCGCGAGGGTGTCGACTTCGCGCTCTTTGACAAGTGAATCGAGAGAAAGAGAAACGTGGGCGGCTTGTTTTCGTCCTTGCGGGTTCGAGG
>NZ_JBMVEP010000009.1:0-180474 GCF_049543375.1 Methylobacterium sp. NPDC097929
CCTCGAACCCGCAAGGACGAAAACAAGCCGCCCACGTTTCTCTTTCTCTCGATTCACTTGTCAAAGAGCGCGAAGTCGACACCCTCGCGGGTATACCCTTCCACCGAAGACGCGCCGACAGCCCGGTTGCCCGGCCCATCCAGCCCACCTTCAGCGAGTAGTCCTCTGCCGGGCCAGCGACCGAAGTCGCCGTCTTGAGCCCCGCTGCAGCGGTCCGCGGCGTCTAGAGCCGGCGAACCGTCCTGTCAACCGCCCCGATCCGACACCGAAGCGTCCGGAAGCGTCGACACCCCGGACCACGAAGGACAGCGATCGCCCGATCCAGTCACCCGGATCAGCTCCGCTCCACCCCATCGTCCGAAGACCCCGAAGCGCCTGCCCACCGAGTGGTGGACCGCGGTGCCCCGTCGGTGAGGCAGCTTCTACGGACCACCTCCGCCGACGTCAACAGCCCCGCCTGAAAAAGTTTGCCAGCAATCGCTTCGGTTCGGAGTGCCCGCCAGTAAGTGGGGAGGGAACGATCGCACAGGGCTTGCTCCATCGGCGTAATGCCGATGCTGGGCGGCCTGCCGTGCAATGCCGCGCAACGGACAGATCTCGGGCGTCGCCGCGTGAGAGCATCCGCACCGCTGTGTTCGGCGAAGTCTGGGGGGCGAAGCGACCGAGCCTCGAAAGGCAATCGAGACGGGTCATGCTGGCGACCCCGGTAGGGCTCGAACCTACGACCTGCCGCTTAGAAGGCGGCTGCTCTATCCAGCTGAGCTACGGGGCCGGTCAGCCGAGGCTGTCGTAACAGGCCCCCCGCGACCTGTCATCCGTCTGGACGAACGAGCCGTTTGCCCTCTGCGCGGACCCCCGGGAGCACGGCGGCCCGTTCGCTTCGGCGGACTCTCGAAAGGGCTTGTGCCGCGGCGACCGACGCCGGTGACGCGAGCGTCCTGAACCGCACCGGCTTCCGTCACGGTCGGAGGCGGGCGTGCGTATTCGGGAGGGAGGTTCGAGATATTTCTGAGAACGCGCAGCACCGTTCATTGGACACAATCGAGCTGCCCGTGGCGGCTGCCATGAATTCGCTCTGCGTATGTCGAGCTTTGATCAAAGTCCTCGACCCGCCCCACGAACCAACCCCACGGCGATGGTCTTGCTCGCGCCTCCTTCACAAGGCCGCTCAACCCGGCGTATCTCTTGAGCTGGATCGATTGCGGCGTGGGAGCCTCCGATGCAGGATTGCGGCGCGCAGGCCGGCGGGGAGCGGGCCGATCACGGTCACGCCTGCGCCCACGAACGGTCCGAGGGGGGCTGCGCCGCCTGCGGCGTGCGCCTCGTCAGTGTCTGCGCCGCCCTCACGACCGAGGAGCTCGACCGCCTGGAGGCGGTCAGCCAGCAGGTTCACCTGGATGCCCGCCAAGCCCTGTTCCACCAGGACAACACGGCCGGCGCCGTCTACAACGTGACGGAGGGCATGCTGCGCCTCTCGCGGCTGCTGCCGGATGGCCGCCGTCAGGTCGTGGGCTTCGCCATGGTCGGCGACTTTCTCGGCCTCGCCCTGCCCGAGCGCTTCACCGTCACCGCCGAGGCGCTGGCGCCGACCAAGCTCTGCCGCTTCGAGAAGCGCGCCTTCGCGGGCCTCGTGGCCGAGGCGCCGCACCTGCTCCAGCGCCTCTATGAGCGGGCGGGCTACGAACTCACCCTGGCGCAGGACCACATGATGCTGCTCGGGCGCCGCACCGCCGAGGAGAAGGTGGCGAGCTTCCTCCTCGGCCTGCGCGCCCGCTACGCCCGCATCGGGCAGAATTCGGTGACCGTCGAGCTGCCGATGGGGCGGCAGGACATCGCCGACCATCTCGGCCTCACGATCGAGACGGTGAGCCGGATGCTGACGCGGCTCGACCGGGACAAGGCGATCCTGATCGTGCCCGGCGGCGTACGCCTGCTCGACATCGCCCCGCTCGAAGCGTTGGCGGCGAGCTGAAGGCGACCGCCAAGCCTTGCCTCGATGCGCCTCTTTGCGGCGAACCGGCCTGCGCTCCGGCACGGGATCGCTCTACCGCTCGAGCGTCTCGAGATAGGCGATCAGGGCCTGTGCCTCGTCGGGGTCGAGGCGGAATTCCGGCATCGTGGGATGCCCCGTGGTGATGCCCTCCGCCAGCGCCTCGCCGAGGTCGGAGACGGGGTAGCGCCGGTGCAGCAGGCGGAAGGGCGGCGCCTCCGCCAGCGGACTGTCGCCGACCCGCCCCACCGCGTGGCAGCGGGCGCAGTGGGTTAGGGCGATGGTCGCGCCGCGCTGCGCGCGGGCATCGAGCGCCTGGGCGGCGACCGGTAGCAGGGCCGGCAGGCTCGACAGCAGGAGGGTTGCGAGGATCGAGGCGCGCATCAGTGACACATCAGGCAGGGAAAGGGGCTGTGCTGCAGCACGTCGCGGGTGACGCCGCCGAACATCCATTCCCGCAGGCGGGCCTGTCCGTAGGCACCCATCACGATGAGGTCGGCATCCTGCTTCCGGGCGAAGCGCAGGAGCTCGTCGCCGTCGCTCACGGCGGTGCGCAGGAGATGGGTGGTGACCGGGGCGCCGTGGCGGGCGAGATGGGCGGCCACCTCCTCGGCGCCCTCGTGATGGGCGCCCGGCCCCGCGCTGGCGACGAAGACCTGATCCGCCTCGCGCATGAAGGGCAGCGCGGCCGAGACGGCCCGGCGCGCCGCGACGCCGTCCTTCCAGGCCACGACGATCCGCGCGGCCCGAAGCCCCTCGACGCGCGGCGGCACCACGAGCACGGGACGGCCGGCCTCCATCAGAACGGCGCCGGGCGCCACGCCGAACGGTCCCGGCGGATCGTCGTCGGCTCCCTGGCGCCGCACGACGACGAGATCGGCCGCCCGCGCCCGGGCCACGAGGTGCCGGGCCGGCTCCGCCAGGGCCGTCTGCCAATCGGTGCGTGCCACCGCCTCGGTGCAGACGGCGAACACGGCTCGGGCCCGTTCGAGCGCGGCGAGCGCCTTCTCCTTGTTCTCGGTCTCCCGCCGCTCGATCTCGCCGATATCCTGGAAGAAGATCGGCATCGGCAGCGCGCAGGCGGCCGCTCCGGTCAGCGTCGCCTCGAAGCGCTGCGCGAGGCCGGCGGCGAGCCGGATGCGGTCGGGTGTCGCCTCGTCGAGATCGACCGAGACCAAGATGTTCGCGTACGCCAAGCGGGCCTCCTGCGGCAGTGACGGTCGGTTCGGCGGCCCCATCCTCGCCATCCGGCGAGGCGGCCTCCTTGATCCAGCGCAAGGCCGAGGCGCGCGGCGCCTCCGCACCGGGTCTGCGCCTGGACGAGCGGTGTCAGAACGCGGGGGCGTGCGTCCCGACCGTGCCGGGCAGGCGCGCGTCGAACACCGAGGCGACGACCCGGACGAGGGCGCGGGCGGCCTCGGGCACCGCGACCTGTCCGCGGACCCGGCGCGCCAGCCCCTCGCCGCAGAGAGCGTCGATGCGCGCGAGTTCGGGCTCGAACACCGCCGTGCTCACCGCGTGCCGGGCGCAGACCTCGTCGAGATCGACCCGCAGGTCGCACATCAGGCGCTCGATCACGTCGCGGCGCAGGCGGTCCTCGGGGGTGAGGGCGAGGCCGCGCACGGTCGGCACCTGGCCCGCCTCGATCATCCGGGCATAGGCCGGCACCGCGGCGGCGTTCTGGGCGTAGCCCTGCGGCAGGGCCGAGATCGCGGAGGCACCAAAGCCGATGAGCGCCGCCGCCGCGTCGGTGGTGTAGCCCTGGAAGTTGCGCCGCAGGGTGCCGGCCGTGACCAGCGGGTCGCCGGGCCTCGCGAAATGGTCGAGCCCGACCCGGCGGTAACCGGCCCCGGTCAGGCGCGCGGCCGCGGCCTCGAACTGCGCGAGGCGGGCGGGTCCGTCGGGCAGCGCCTCTTCCGGCAGCAGGGCCTGATGCCGTTTCATCGCCGGGACGTGGGCGTAGCCGAACAGCGAGACCCGGTCCGGATCGAGGGCGAGCGCCCGCAGCACGGTGTCCGTGACGTTCTCCACGTCCTGATGGGGCAGGCCGTACATCAGGTCGAGGTTGAGCCGCGCGATGCCCGCGGCGCGCAGGCGCTCGGCCGCCCACGCCGTCTCGGCGAAGGATTGGCGCCGGCCGATGACCGCCTGCACCCGCGGCTCGAAGCTCTGCACGCCGAGGCTCGCCCGATTGACGCCGATCTCGGCCAGGGCCTCCACGCGGGCGGGGGTGAGCGTGCGCGGATCGATCTCGACGGCGATCTCCGCGTCCGCGGCGAGGCGGAAGCGGTCCGCGATGACGCCCATGACGCGGCGCAGATCCGCCCCGCTCAGCAGGGTCGGCGTGCCGCCGCCCCAGTGCAGATGCGTGACGGGGCGGCGCGGGCCGCCCTCGGTGCTCAGCGCGATCTCGCGCAGGAGCGCGTCGACATAGCCGGCGACGGGCTCGGCGCGGCGCACGACCGTGGTGTGGCAGCCGCAATAGAGGCAGAGCTGCGCGCAGAACGGGACGTGGAGATAGAGCGAGAGCGGCAGGTTCTCGGGCAGTTCCGCGAGCCAGGAGGCCCGGGTCGCGCCGTCGAGGCCTTGGGTGAAGTGCGGCGCCGTCGGGTAGCTGGTGTAGCGGGGCAGCCGGAGGCGGTCGTAGCGGGCGAGGAGATCGGGGTTCATGGGGCGCAGCCTGACGCCGCCCCCGCGCTCGGGCCTTGATCCAGGGCAAGGGGCGTCCCCAGAGCGAGGCGGCGGCCCGGAAGCGCGAGATCGGGGCGGTGGCTCGTGAGCACGACGACGCGGTCGCGCCAGCGCGCCAGCAGACGCGCGAGGATGCGGGCGGCCTGATCGTCGCCGAGATGCTCGGCGGGCTCGTCGAGCAGGATCACGGGAGCCCGGCTCAGGACGGCGCGGGCGAGGTTGAGGCGCTGCGCCTCCCCGAGCGACAGGCTGCCCTCGCCGATCCAAGCATCGAGACCGCCGCCCGCGCGGATGCGGATGTCGAGTTCGACCGCGGCGAGTGCCTCCCAGAGCTCGGCATCCGATGCATCGGGCGCGAACAGATTCTCCCGCACGGTGTCGGCGAGGATGGCGGCGTCGTGCAGGCCGAGATGCGACCGCGCCTGCCGCTCGGCCGCGCGCAGGCGGGTGCCGCCGAGCCGGATCTCCTCCCCGGGCCGGTCCTCGCTCCAGCCGGCGAGCGCCTTCAGCAGGGTGGTCTTGCCGCTGCCGCTGGCGCCGACGAGGGTCAGGGGCAGGCCGGGCGCGACGGAGAGATCGGGCGCCGGGCCGAGGTCGCGCCCGTCCGGCGCGCGCAGCCGCAGGCCGTGCAGCGTGAGCGCACCGGCGGCGGGCGGCGTCGCCAGCCCCGTGGCCGTGTCCTCCTCCCCGGCCGGAAAGCGCGCTCCGGCGAGGCGGGCGCGGACGGCGCCGAGGAGCGCGCGGGGCAGCGCGAGCAGCGGCTCGGCGAGGCCGAGCCAGGCAAAGGCCAGGAAGGCGGCGGGCAGGAGGCCGGTGCCGCGCGCACCCGCGCTCCAGGCCGCGAGCAGCACGGCCAGGGCCGCGCTCGGACCGACGAGTGCCAGCAGGGCTTCGAGCCGAGCCAGCGCCCGCCGCCCGGAGGCCCCCTCCCGCTCCGCGTCGCGGATCGGGTCGAGGGCATCGCGCAGGGCCGCCGCGCGCCGGCCTTCGGCGTCGAGGGGGATGGCGCCCGCGAGCGCCGCGCCGAGATCGGCGGAGGCGGCCCGCCGCGCCGTGCGCGCCCAGGCCTCGACGACGCCGAGCCGGCGCGCCGTGCGGCGGGCGACGAGACGGCCCGCCAGGGCGAGGCCGGCGAGCGGCGCGAGGGCGAGCGGCGCGACGAAGACGGTCGCGGCGAGCAGCGCGAAGAGCGCGGCGCCCGTGATCGCCAGGGGAAAGCCGACGCGCAGCCGGGCGTAGTCGATGTCGGCCACGTCGTCGATGAAATCGGCCAACCGCTCCGGGCGGCCGAGTTGCCAGCCCGCGCCGCGGCTTTCGGGCGCGCGGGCGAGTGCTGCGAACAGGCCGGCCCGGCGGCGGACCTGATCGGCCAGCGCCGCCCGGTGTCCGGCCATGCGCTCGCCGTAGCGCGCGCCCGTGCGTAGCAGCGCGAACAGGCGCACCAGGGCGGCCGGATGGTGGAAGTTGAAGGCGAAGGCCGCCGGACCCGCGCCGGCGAGCGCCACCGCCGCCAGGAAGGTGACGGCGGTGCCGGCGAGGGCGAGGTTCGCGGCAAGCGCCAGGGCCGCGAGCGCGAGGGCGAGGCGCCAAGACGCGTGCCACGAAGACGCGTGCCACGCCCGGGCCGATCGGGCTTGCGAGGGCGAGCGGATCATGCGGCCTGCCTTTCGGGGAGAGCGGCGCCGAGGCTCACGCGACGGTCGGCAAGCGCTGCAAGCGCGGGGTCGTGGGTCGCGACGACGACGAGGCGGTCTCGGGACGCCGCCCGCAGAGCTTGGCGCACCCGCGCCGCGTTCCCAGGGTCGAGCTTGGCGGTCGGCTCGTCGCAGAAGGCGATGCCCGGCCGCAGCAGCAGCCGCGCCGCCGCGACCCGCACCCGCTGGCCGCCGGAGAGGTTTTCCGCTCCTGCCCGGACCGGGGCGTCGAGACCGCCGGGCCAGTGCGGATCGTCGGCGAGGCCGAGCGCGGCGGCCGCCCGCGCCACCGCCTCGGGCGTCGCCACCGAGCCGTCGGCCAGTGCGTGGCGCACAGTGCCGGCCGGGATGGGCGTGTCGAGGGAGACCCAGGTGCACGGACCGTCGGACGGCAGGCGCACCGCACCGGCGAGCGGCGCCTCGACCCCGGCGAGCACCCGCAGCAGGGTCGACTTGCCGGCCCCGCTCGGGCCGGTCAGCGCGACGAGGCCGGTCCGCGGCAGGTCGAAATCGGGGACCGGCCCGGCATGGGGCAGGACGTGGGGCAGGACGAGCCCGCGCACGCCCGGCGCCGCCAGGGACGGCCCGGTCGCCGATGTCCCGGCGGTCGCCTCTTGCGCAAACGCCCAGGCGAGGGCGTCGGCGGCCGCCTCGCCCTCCGCCTTGGCGTGGTAGAGTTCGGCGTAGCGGCGGAACGGCGCGAAGAACTCGGGCGCGAGCAGCAGGATCAGCAGGCTCTGCCAGAGTGCGAGACCCGCAAACCCCGGGATCTTGGCGAGGCCGAGATGACCCAGCCCGAGGAACACCGCCAGGATCGCGATGGCGAGCGAGGCGAAGAAGTCGAGCACGCCCGCGTTGAGGAAGGCGACCGCCAGCACGCCCATGGTGCCGTCGGCATAGGCCGCGAGCCGCCGGTCGAGCTTTTCCGTCTCGTGCGCGAGCCCGTGCGCGGCCAGGATCGTCGGCAGCGCCCGCACCCGGTCGGCGAACTGGGTGGCGAGCCGGCCGAGCGCCGCCTCCTGCGCCGCGGCCCGCTCCCGGATCATTCCGCCGACGAGGGCGAAGAAGACGATCATCACGGGGGTGGCGAGCAGGAGGGCGAGCGCGGCCTGCCAGGAGACCAGGGCCAGCGTGGCCGCCGTCAGCACGGGGCCGAGCGCCATCATGCGCCGCGCCGCGGCATGACCGACGACGAGGCGGGCGAGCGCGCCCGGATGACGCTGCAGGCCGGCGATCAGCGCGCCCCGCGGGAGCTCGGCGGCAGCGCGAGCCGGCATCGACGCCAGACGCGCCTGCGCGGCATCGATCAGCCGCACGCTGACCTCCGCCTCCAGCCCCGCGCTGCGCCCCTCGATCGCCGCGCCGAGCCCGGCGCCCGCCAGCGCGCAGGTCAGCGCGAGGCCGAGGGCGAGCCCGTCGAGTCCTCCCGTCTCGATCAGCGCGCCGGTCAGCCGCGCCAGCGCCACGGCGCCGGCGAGCACCGTGGCAGTGCGCAAAGCGTGGAGCCCGTGGATGCGGCGCAGACCCGCGCCGGCCGCCTCGCGGGCGAGGCCGAGGGCGGCGCGCGGCGCGCGTTCCGGACGGGCGCGGATCGTTCGTTGGCGGGGCATGCCGCCTTGTGCGCAAGGGCGGCCCAGCGCGGCTTTGATCTGGGTCAAGGCGCCTGCGGGGCCTGCGGAGCGACAGGCTTCGCCGGACGCCGAGGAACCTCCCATGACCGATCCGCTGCTCGTCGATCTGTCGCGACTGCAATTCGCGCTGACGGCGATGTACCACTTCCTGTTCGTGCCCCTGACCTTGGGGCTCTCGATCCTGGTCGCCATGATGGAGACCGTCTACGTCATGACGCGTCGCAAGATCTGGCGCGACATGACGAAGTTCTGGGGCCTCCTGTTCGGGATCAACTTCGCTCTCGGCGTCGCCACCGGCCTGACCATGGAATTCCAGTTCGGGATGAACTGGGCCTACTACTCGCACTACGTCGGCGACGTATTCGGGGCTCCGCTCGCCATCGAGGGCCTGATGGCCTTCTTCCTGGAGGCGACCTTCGTCGGGCTGTTCTTCTTCGGCTGGGACAAGCTCTCGGCGCTGACCCACTGCGTCGTCACGTGGCTGATGGCGCTGGGCACGAACTTCTCGGCGCTCTGGATCCTGATCGCCAACGGCTGGATGCAGAATCCGGTGGGCTCCGCCTTCAACCCGGACACGATGCGCATGGAGGTGACCGACTTCGCCGCCGTGCTGCTCAATCCCGTCGCGCAGGCGAAGTTCGTCCACACGGTCTCGGCCGGCTACGTCTGCGGCGCGGTCTTCGTGCTCGGCGTCTCGGCCTTCTACATCCTGCGGGGCCGGCACCTGGAGCTGGCCAAGCGCTCGTTCGCCATCGCCGCAGCCTTCGGGCTCGCCTCGGCGCTCAGCGTCGTCGTGCTCGGCGACGAGAGCGGCTACGCCATCACCGACCACCAGAAGATGAAACTCGCCGCCATGGAGGCGATGTGGCACACGGAGCCGGCTCCGGCCGCCTTCACGGCGGTCGGCATCCCGGATCTGGAAAGCCGCACCACCCGCTACGCGCTCCACATCCCCTACGCGATGGGCCTGATCGGCACCCGCTCGCTGACCACCGAAATCCCCGGCATCGCCGAACTGGTCGAGATCGCCAAGGGCCGCATCCGCAACGGCCTCGTCGCCTACGACGCCCTGGAGCGAATCAAGGCCGACCGGACGGACCGGGAGGCCCGCGCCACCTTCGACCGGACCCAGGCCGATCTCGGCTACGCGCAGCTCCTGAAGCCGCTCATCGGCGACCCGCGCACGGCGAGCGAGGCGGATATCGAGCGGGCGGCGTGGTCGACCGTGCCGCACGTGCCCTCGATCTTCTTCACCTTCCGGGCGATGGTGGCCTGCGGCTTCCTCCTGATCGCCCTGTTCGGGGCCGCGCTCTGGTACACGGCCCGGGAAGCCGAGGCGCCCCGCTGGCTGTTCCGGGCGGCGCTGTGGGCCCTGCCGCTGCCCTGGATCGCCATTGAGTTCGGCTGGTTCGTGGCCGAATTCGGCCGCCAGCCCTGGATCATCGAGGGCGTGCTGCCGACCGCGCTCGCGACCTCCGAACTCGGCATCCCCTCGCTCGTCATCACCATCGCCGGCTTCACCCTCGTCTACGGCGTGCTCGCGGTGATCGAGGTTCGGCTGATGCTGCGGGCCATCGCCAAGGGGCCGGAGACGCTGGCCGAGGACCCGGCGGCCCTCTTCCCCGGCGCCGGCCCGAACACGAGCGGTCCGCGCCTCGTGCCGGGCGAGTAGCCCTCCCCCTTCCCTCAGGTGCCGGCCGATCCCCTTCGCGCCGGCCATCCTTCCGAGGAGCTTCCCATGCTTGCCCTTCTCTCGGACTACGAAACCCTCCGCCTGATCTGGTGGGTCCTGCTCGGCGTCCTGCTGATCGGCTTTGCCGTCACCGACGGCTTCGATCTCGGCGTCGGCGCGCTCCTGCCCTTCGTCGCCCGTACCGATGTCGAGCGGCGGGTGGCGATCCACACCGTCTCGGCGACCTGGGAAGGCAATCAGGTCTGGCTGGTGCTCGGCGGCGGCGCGATCTTCGCCGCGTGGCCGGCGCTCTACGCGCTCAGCTTCTCCGGCTTCTACCTCGCCATGTTCCTCGTGCTGCTCGCGCTGATCCTGCGGCCGGTGGCCTTCAAGTACCGCTCGAAGAACGAGAGTCCGTCCTGGCGCGCCGGCTGGGACCGGGCGCTCTTCGTCGGCGGGGCGGTGCCGGCCCTGATCTTCGGCGTCGCCGTCGGCAACGTGCTGCAGGGCGTGCCCTTCCACTTCACGGGGGACCTGCGCCCGATCTACGGCGGCACGCTCTTCGGCCTGCTCAACCCGCTCGCCCTCCTCTGCGGCGGCCTCTCGGTGGCGATGCTGGTGGCCCACGGGGCGGCGTGGCTCACCTTCAAGGCGGAAGGGCCGGTCGCCGAGCGCGCCCGCGCCCTCGGGCCGAGGGCGGCGCTCGCCACCGCGGCGCTGTTCGCGCTGGGCGGCCTGCTGGTTTGGGCCGGCGCCTTCGGCGGCTACCGGGTCGTGACCCCGCTTCCCGGCGACGGCCCGTCCAACCCGCTCGCCAAGGAAGTCGTCGCGGAGGCCGGCGCCTGGCTCGCCAACTTCCGGGCGCATCCGGCCCTCGCCCTGGTGCCGCTCCTCGGGATCGTGGCGCCGCTCCTCGCCGCGGCGGGCTTCCGCGCTCGGCGGGAGGGGCTGACGCTGCTGGCCTCCAAGCTCGGCATCGCCTGCATCATCGCCACCGTCGGCCTGTCGATGTTTCCCGTCATCCTGCCGTCGAGCACGCATCCGAGCCACGCGCTCACCGTCTTCGACGCCTCCTCCAGCCGGGCGACCCTGCGCAACATGCTGATCGCGACGGTGGTCTTCCTGCCGATCATCCTCGCCTACACGGCCTGGGTCTACCGGGTGCTGTGGGGCAAGGTCTCCGAGCGCGACATCACCGCCCCCGGCTCGGCGGCCTACTGAAGCCTTCCCCCAATCCCGAAGGAGTTCGACGATGTGGTACTTCGCCTGGGTTCTCGGCCTCGGTCTGGCCGCGGCCGTGGGAGTGCTCAACGCCCTCTGGTACGAGCTGCGCGCCGTCCGCGAGACGCCGCCCGAGGTCATTCAACCCCTGCCGACGCCCTGAGCGTCCGCGCCCGCGCAAAGGCGCGCGCAAGGGAGGGGGCGCGGCGAAGCTACCGCGCGGCGAGCCTGTCGTAGAGGGCGATGAGATCCTCGCCCTGATCCGCGGCGGTCCGCGGCGGCTGCGCCTCCCGGGGCGGGCTCGTGCGGAAGCGAGCGGGATCGGCGTCGATCTGCTCGAACACCGCGCGCAGGGCGTCCGGGGAGCCGACATCGACGCGAAAGCCGTCGACGCCCTCGGTGATGTCCTCACCGATCGCACCGAGGTCGCTGGCCACGACCCACAAACCCGCCGCCCGCGCCTCCCGCGTCACCAGCCCGAAGCTTTCGGGCCAGAGCGAGGGGGCGAGCAGCACGTCCATCTCCGCGTAGAGGTCGCTGACCTGCTCCTGCGGCACCTTGCCGACGATCCGGACCGTCGTGGCACCCCAGGTCTCCTCGCTGAGATAATCCGTGGCGAGGGCATGATCGACGAGGGTGAGCGTCAGGTTCTCGAAGCGGCCCCCGCGCAGGATCGTCTCGATCAGCGTAGCGCCCTTGTGGGCCGTGCGACCGCCGATATGCCCGAGGCGCACGCGCCCCGCGCGGTTCTGGCGGCGCGCGACGGGGACCAGCGGCGGAACGCCGTTCGGGATCGCGATCGTCTCGGGAAAGCCCGCCTTGCGGTAGATCTCGGCGAAGGCTTGCGAGACCGCGGCCACGGCGGCGGCAGCGTCGAGCAGGCGGGCCAGCCCGCGGCGGCGCGCGACCGAGGCGGTCGGGCTGACGGACCGGCTCGTCGCGTCGGCGAGGAGATCGGGCGAAGGCATCTGCACCAGTCCGTCCTCGTCGACGAGGAACTGGAAGTCGGAGATCCACCACGCGTCGTGCACGGTGACGACGTAGGGGATGCCCCGCATCCGCACGGCCTCGACCACGCTGGCGGTCAGCTGCTGCACGCAATGGAAGTGCACGAGGTCGGGCTCGAAGCGGTCGAGCAGCGTCTCGAACTCTTCGCGCACCCTCTTGTTGAACGGGCGCCAATCCATGTTCCGCTCGAGCGGCGTCGCGATGCGGAAGACCGGGATGCCGCGATAAGCGTCGATCCGGGTCTGGTAGGGCGGCTCGACACCGACATCGCTGGCCGCCACCGCCAGTTCGAACCGGTCCGCGGCCTGATCCAGGATGTGGTCGATGTTGTCCCGCACGACCCGGGTGGCGCCGCCGACCGTCTGGGGCGGAAAGAACACGTTCACGACGAGGATGCGCGGCTTGCCCTCTCGCCGCGCCGCCGCACCGGGGCGGGCGGCCTCGACGGATTCCTGCGCAGGCGCCTGCCCCGCCTCCAGGGCGGACCAGGCTTCGAGGGCGCGCGTCCGGGCATCGCGGCGGAGCGGAGCGGCCGGAGACGCGGCCGGATCGAGCGGCGGCGGCAGGATGCCCTCGAGAGTCGCGGCGGCAGCGGCGAGGCCGTAGTCCGCACAGGCCTTGGCGCGTGCCCGCCGGCCGATGCTGCGACGAAGCTCGGGATCGGCGATCAGCGCCGCGAGCGCCCGCTTCCAGTCCTGGACCGTCTCGGCCAGGAGAACATCCTGCCCGTCGACGAGGATCTCCCGGTAGGTGCGCGTCGCGCTGACGATGGAGGGGATGCCGCACATGGCGGCCTCCAGCCACTTGATCTCGCTCTTGGCGTCCGCGAAGGGGCCGGGCGAGAGGACGGCGAGATTGATGTCGGCGCCCGAGAGCGCCTCCCAATAGGCGGCCACGTCGTCGGTGAAGCCGAGTTGCCGCACCCGGTGCGCGAAGCGCCGGAAACCGTCACCGAGTTTCAGGTAGCCTGCGATGACGAGGCGAATCTGCGGGTGGCGCTCCAGCATGTCGAGGAGTGCGGGCGCGGCGAGATCGTTGAAGTCCTTGTTGTGCGCCCGCGTGCCCGATCCGTAGAACACCGTCAGCGCCGTCTCCGAGAAGGGCTGCGGCGCGCGGTCGAGGAAGGGCAGGTTGCGCGCGTCCAGGCCGTTGCGCAGAACGTGGCAGACGCCGGAGCGGACGAGTGGGCGCATCCGCTCGGCGAGCGCCGGGGTGGAGGCGAGCCCCGTCTCGCAGGCCCGCATGGCGTAGCGGAACAGCGGGACGCCGTACTGCAGATCGACGTATTGCCTGGGCGTGATCTGCCCCTCGAAGCTCTCCAGCGGATCGGGGTACATGTCGGGATCGAAGACCATGTCGTCGATCTCGTAGATCGTCGGCAGGCCGAGCGCGCGCGCGTAGAGGATCGCGTGCAGGACGCCGGGAAAGGCCGCCACGCGGTAGAAGATCACCGCCGCCGCCCGGTCGAGGGCCGGCCGGCAATCGCCCGCCTCGTCCTGCCGGAACACCTCCACGGTCCAGCCGCCGTGTTCGAGCTGCTGAATCTTCTGCACGACGCGGTAATGATCGCATTGGGGAAGGTCGCGATTGGCGACGATCACGACATGACCGCTCGCCGGGACTGGGAGCCTGGACGGCAGCGGATCGACCACCGCGATCAGGCCGGCGATCGTATCGAGGCAGGCGGTGAGGCGCTGATCCGCCTCGTGCCGCCGGCCCGCGGCGTACAACGTGCGGGCCTCCTCGCTCGCCAGGGCGAAGCTCGCGGCGATCGCACGGTGGGCAGCGGCGCGCCAAGGGGCGGAGGCGTTCCATTTCCCGGCTGAGCGGCGGACGCGGTCGAGGGCCTCGGCCACGCCGTCCGGCCGGCCGAGCAGGCCGTCGATCGCGTGGATGTGGCTCCACACGATGGCGCCGGGCGCGTCGGCGGCGACGGCGAAGGCGCGCGCCGCATCGTTCGTGCGGTTGAGCAGGCGCAGCGCGTCACCGAGCCGGTGATGGATGCGCCCCGCGGTGAGACCGGCCCGCAACGCCCGGTCATAGGCTTCCTTGGCGGCGACGGCGTGGCCCCGGGTGAGATGGTACTCTCCGATCCGCTCGAGGAGCGGGGCCGAGCAGGCTTGGCGGATGGGTTCGAGTTCCCAGAGATGGAAGCCCGTCTCCATGAAGTGCCGCAGGGCATTCAGCCGCCCGGCCGGTGGCGGAGCGATGCCCTCGGGCAGCAACGGCCGGTAGGCCGCCTCGTCGAAGCAGTCGGGGAAACGCTCGTCGCCGATCAGGCCTTTCAGCGCGGCGGCCTCGGTGCCGGGCTCTCCGCGGCCGATCCCCCGGCCGAGCCAGTGACGATACAGGTCGGCGTCGCCGACGCCGGCCGGCGCATCCGGATTGTTCGAGCGGTAGAAGGCGGGATCGAAGCGCTGGCGCAGGGAGATCGGAGCGAGCCGGTCCACGCCCTCCGTCAGGAAGGCGGTGAGCCCCTCGATGCGCGAGGTGGGCTGGCGCGGCAGCCATGCCGCGTTCAGCAGCGCGAATTCGTTGAGCGCGAAGTGGTCGAGCCAGGGCCCCGGCAGGACCCGCATGGATGCCAGGAGATGCGCGAAGCTCTCGGCATGGTGCTCCCCGACGGCCTCGGCCGAGCGCGCCAGCATGCGCTCGTATTCCTGATCGAAGGCCGCCAGGTCGGCGCGGTGCGCGCGGCCCTCCCAGCGCCCGAAGCGGAGATAGTGCTCCGTGAGCCTCCAGGCCTCGGTGATCCCGGCCAAGTCGTCGTGGATCGCCCGGTAATGCTCGGGGATGAAGTCCCGCGGCAGCGGACCGCCCTCACCCTCCAGCGCGGCGATCATGGCGGCGGCGTTGGGAAAGCGGCCCTCCTGCCGGCCGTGCTTGAGGTAGTGCTGCCGGAGGCTTCTCGCCTCGCCGCCAAGAACGGCGAGGTCGGGATAATACGCCCGGTAGAAGTTCGGATCGAAGTCGGCCGCTGCGCCCGACGGCTTCCCCGTCGGTAGCAGACCCTTCCGGTCCAGGCTCCTCCCGAGGCGGGTCCGCTGCGAGAGCATCTGCAAGCTGCGCTTGAACAACGTCGGAGGCCCCGCCCACGAATTGAGAAAATTCTTAAAACGATTCGACGGCTTTTCCCGTCTCGCTCAAAACGTTCGCTCGGACCGGCAGTGTCGACCCGGAGCCTTGCAAGAGAGAATTCCATCTCTCAACGCAGCGGCGCATTCCGAAGACATTCACACTTTCGGCAACGGATCGCTAGACCTCTCGAAATCCCGGCCGCATCGCAGCAGGCGCAGTACGAGCCCCGTCGCGTGACGTGGGCCGGCGCCCGCAACGCTCGGGCTATGAGAGCGAAGGCCGCCGCGCCCCCTTCGGCACGCTGCGTACAGTTGAGAAGCACCAATCAAATTTCGGCTATCATAACGTTTGGCCGTACGCTTGGACCTGCGAGCAATTTCGCTCCGGCGAAAGAGGCGTGTCTTGCGGGACGCGGCTTGGCCCCCATCGTATCAGCCGCGTACCGGACGATTGCGCGAGGGCCCGCGACGCCGATAACCTCTCTCCTCTCCATACGGGATCGAGGGGTGAGGTATTCGCGACATGCATTCCGGTTCCCTGTCGCTGGACGCCTTCCTGGCGCGTCGGTCGGCCGACCGACGCCTTGCCCGGCTCACCCATGACGTTCCTCTGCCGGAGAGCTGGGGCATCGAGTTCGGGCCGTCGAACAATCCGACCGCCCTGCCCGAGGGTATCCGCGTCGCCTACGTCGATCACGCGCTCGACGCGCAGGCCGGCCGGCCGGACGCCGCGCCGATCGACCATGCTTGGCCGGGCTCGGGCTCTCTGGCGGAGGTGCTGGGCCGGGACGGCTTCGACGACGGCTTCGACTTCGCGATCGCCGCGCAGGTCGCGCAATACGTGCCCAACCTGCTCGGTTGGTTCCGCGGCATCCACGGCGTCCTACGCCCTGGCGGCGTGCTCAACCTCTCGCTGCCGGACCGGCGCTTCATGTTCGATGCGGGACGCACCGACAGCAGCATCGCCGAACTCGTCGAGGCGGATCTGCTCGCCTACACGCGCCCGAGCCCGCGCCAGATGTTCGCCCATACCTATCAGGCCCGGGCCGTCGATCCCGGTCGGGTCTGGGCAGGGGAGGATCCGGCTCGGGCACCGCGCCTGTGCGGTGAGGCGGCCCTGGCCCTGGCACACGCGCAGACAGCCGAAGCCTTCGCCTCGAGCCGCTACACGGAATGCCATTGCTGGGTCTTCACGCCGCTGTCCTTCCTCGCCCTCGTCGAGGAGGCATCGCGGCTGGGCCTGTTCCCGTTCGTCCTGAACCGGATCGCCGGGACGGAGCCGAACGGCTTCGAGTTCTACGTGTCGATGCGGCGGGACGGGGAGGCTGACCCGCAGGCCTTACAGAACCTGCAGCAGGGCGCGGTCGCCCATCTGCGCGAGATCCTGGAGCGGCAGCGCCGGACCGCAACGCTCCTGGCCGCTCCGTAATCAAGCGGACGGGGCGGATGAGTCGTCACGCCGACCGTTCGTGAGACGGATTCCGGCCGCGACGCTCGTCGCGGCGGTCCGGTTCGCCACCCGGAGTGTTTCTACTCCCGGATGGCGGCCAGCCGCTCGGCGGCGGCGTGAAGCGCCGGGTCGTTGCGCGATCCGCTCAGGGCGTAGGCGGTGCTGCCGTTGCGCCAATAGGCCGTGGTGCCGTCGGTGGAGCGCGCCACGGGCTCCGTCCCCTCGGGAAGAGCCGCGCCGCTGCTCCGCTTGGCGAAGAGGGCGAGTTCGCCGATTTCGCCCGACTGGATCGACACCTCGATGCCCGTGCCGTTCCGGCTCGGGAAGATCTGCACGTCCCGGACGGTCCAGCCGTTGGGCAGCGGCGGGAGATCGACCCCGGTGGCCGCCTCCAAGTCGGCAGGATCGTAGGCCGAGGCCGAAGGCAGGCTGGTCGTGCGGGCGCGGATCTGGACGGCCCGGCGGGCCTGCTGCGCCTCCTCGGCCAGGGAGGCGTCGATCGGCGAGGCGATGGAACCGGGAACGCCGAAGGTGCCGATCTCGGTATGCGCGAGCCAGCCCGCGCCCACCAGCACCGCGACCGCCGCCGCCCGGCGCATGCGCGAGTGGACCCGCTGCCACGCGAAGGCGCGATCGATCCGGCGCGCACTCTCGCGAAGCCGCTCGGGGGCGGGTTCCGCCAGGGGGAGCATGGCCTCGCGCAACGCATCGCGGTCGCGCAGGTCGGCCATGACCTGGAGCGCGTCCTCGGGATTGTGCGCGAGGTGCGCCTCGACCTCGACGCGGCGCATCGGGTCGAGCTCGCCATCGACATACGCGATGAGATCGGCTTCCGTGACCGGATCGACCATCAGCCTACTCCGACTGCCCTTCATGCCTACCGCCCCCGTTTCGTAGCGATCTTCTTGTTCTTAACGGCCAGAACCGGTGATCAATTCCCACCGACGACGCGCAGATGCGACCGCTTCCGGTCGGGCATGTCGTCGGAGACGTCGGCAACCTTGCCCTTGTGGTTGCCCTCTTCGAAGGCGCGCAGGGCCGCCCGGCCGCGGCCGAGCCGCGACATGAGGGTGCCGATGGGAATGCCGAGCACGGCCGCCGCGTCGGCATAGGCCATGCCCTCGAGGGTCACGAGATGGAGCGCGGCGCGCTGCTCCTCCGGCAGGCTCTCGAACGCCTTGCGGATCTGCATGAGCCGCACCTGCCCCTCCTGGGCGGGCGGGGCCATCTCGTCGGAGAGCTGCACCAGCACGTCGGCGTGACGCGCCTCGACCCGCTTGCGGCGCTGCTCGTCGATGAAGACGTTGTGCAGCACCGTCATCATCCAGGTGCGCAGGTTGGTGTCGGGTCGCAAGTTCGCACGCGATTCGAGGGCGCGAACCATGGTGTCGTGGACGAGGTCATCCGCCTTGAGCGAATCCCGCGTCAGCGACCGGGCGTAGCGCCGCAAGGGCACCAGCAGGTCGACGATTTCGGAGCGTTTCGAGCGCATTCTGTCGGCCACCATAATCCGTTGACGGCTGACCTGCGCCTTTAATCCGCCGATCCGACCTTTTTTCGAAAAAACCTGCGCACCCGGTCCGGAGTGGGAGGATGCGGCAGGACTTCCTGCGATCGGACGCGGGTGCCGGGCAAAGGCCCGAACCGCGAAAAGTTGGCTCAGACGCGAACAGCCCGGAGCGGATGAGATCCGCTCCGGGCTGCTGGCATGATGGGTCTTGGCCGTATTGGTCTTGGCCGTTCGGTCGGACGAAGGGGATCAGTTCCCCTCGTCGCCCGGCTCGAACACCTCCGGCTGGGTCGAGGCGGCACTGGCGACCGGAGTCGGCGCCTCGATGGTCGAGGGCACGTTCACGCCGTCGCGCTTGTAGATGTCGTCGCGGAACTGCACCGTGCCGTCCGGGGTCGCCCAGGCGGTGATGTAGGTCCAGTAGACCGGCACGGGCTGGGTCATCCGCGCGTCGATGCGCTGGCCGCTCTCCACTGCGCGCTCGACCGCGTTGCGGTCCCAGCCGGGCGTGTCCTTCAGCAGCCACGTGATGTACTCGCGCACGTTCTGCACGCGCACGCAGCCCGAGGAGATGAAGCGGAAATCGTCGCCGAACACGCCGCGGGAATTGGTGTCGTGCATGAACACGCCGTGCGGGTTCGGGATATTGATGCGCACGACGCCCATCGAGTTGAAGTCGGCGCCCGAATCCTGGCGGTAGGTGTAGCGGGTGCCCTCGTCCGAGTTCCAGTTCACGGAGCGCGGCGAGATTTCCTGGCCGCCCGAGAGGATGCGGATCTTGTTGTCGGTGAGGTAGTTCGGATCCTTCTGCATCTTCGGGATCAGGTCCTTCCTCACGATCGAGGCCGGGACCGTCCAAGTCGGGTTGAAATTGATCTCGACCGCCTTGGCATTCATGATCGGCGACTGGCGGTCGATCTTGCCCACGCCCGCGGCGTGCAGGGTCACGACCTGGCCGTTCTCCACCGTCTGCACCAGGGCGGCGGGGATGTTGGTGATGACGAAGCGCCGGCCGAGATCGCCCGAGTAGGAGCGCAGGCGGATCACGTTGGTCTCGAGCTGGCGCAGACGCACGTCGGCGGGCACGTTCATGGCCGCCTGGGTCGCCGGGCTCATCTGGCCGGTCTGGGAGAGGCCGTGGCGGGCCTGGAAGCGCTTCACGCCGGCCGCGACGTAGGAATCGTAGGTGCCCGCGCCGCCGGCATTGGCGTCGAGGTCACCGGTCACGATCAGGCGCTGGCGCACCGCCGCGACCGCGGGACCGCGCGAACCGATGCGCAGACCGGCCGCGCCGGAGACCGGCTGCCAGCCGCCGCGGGAGACGATGGAGCGGTATTTCTCGGCCATCGCATCGGTCGCCGCCGCCGTCTCGGGCGAGAGGATCGGCGTCGAAGAGCGGTGCACCTGCATGGTGGAGGGGGCGGCGTAGTCCTGCGCCCACTCGGCCTGGGCGAAGCCGGCCTCGCGCGCGAGCGCCGGGCCGGCGAGCAGGGTGCCCGCCGTCAGCGCGACGGCGAGGGAGCGGGCGAGGGGACGGGAGGGGCGCGCGGTCTGCAGCATCGATCCGGGGCTCTGGACTGAGGGTGCGGTCGGTCGGATCCGGCGAGACGCCAAGGTTTTACGAAACCAAGTCTCGGCCAAGTCCTCGTGCCGCCGTTGTTGCGGTCTCGTGGTTAAGAAGCCATGCCGTTCCGGGCCATATTGTGGCGTGCGGGTGCGGCGGCGCACGCTCCGGCCGTTCGGGCGGCGGTTCGGGTGCGGTCGCGTGGCGCCGGCCGGGGGCCTACCGCGGCGGCGCAAAGGGTCGTAAGGCTCGCTCCATGCCGACCACACGCCGCGACCGGACCGCGCGAGGGCCGCGCCGCGCGCGGGCGCTCACGGCCGTGGCCGCGCTCTACGCGCTGGTGCTCCAGGCGCTGCTCGGCAGCATCGCGGCCCTGCCGGTCGAGGGCGCGTCCGGCTTCCTCTGCGTCGGCGAGGCGGAGGGAGCCTGGAGCGCGTCCGACCACGTCACCCCGCAGGGCGAGCGGCCGGCGCCCGACACGCACCACCCGGCCGGCTGCTGCACGGCCGCGAGCCACAGCCCCGCGGCCGGGCCCCCTCCGCCCGCTTCGGGCATGGTCGCGCGGCCCGCGCCCGGGACGGCCCCCGTCGGCCGGATCGACCGGCCTCTGACGGCCGCCCGTCCACCGCCCTTCACCCTCGCCCAGCCCCGAGCCCCGCCGGCCGCCTGACTCGTCCGCTCTCCCCGCGACCCCGAAGTCAGACACCGGAACCCGCCACCATGCCCGCCCACCCACTCCGCCTCGCCCTGCCGCTCGCCCTGATCGCGCCCGGCCTCGTCCCGGCCCTCGTCTCCTCCGCCGCGGCCCATGCCGTGCTGGAGCGCAAGGAGGCCTCGCCCAACGCCGCCTATCGCGGGGTCGTGCAGATCATGCACGGCTGCGACGGCCGCCCGACCACCCGCGTCAGCGTCACGATCCCCGAGGGCGTCACCGGCGCCAAGCCCATGCCGAAGCCCGGCTGGGAGATCGCCACGGTGAAGTCGGCCTATGCCCGGCCCTATCCCTCGTTCCACGGCCAGGTCTCGGAGGGCGTGACCCGGATCACCTGGAGCGGCGGCAGCCTGCCCGACGATCAGGTCGACGAGTTCACCTTCTTCGCCCGCGTCTCGGACGCCTTCGCCCCCGGCGCGACGATCCACTTCCCCGTGGAGCAGGACTGCACGGAGGGGAGCTATCGCTGGAGCGAAATTCCGGCGGAAGGACAGGGCGCGCAGGCGCTGAAGTCGCCGGCCCCGGCCGTGCGGATCGTTGCCGCCAAGACGCCCGAGAAGACACCCCCCGTTGCGAAGGCCGGAGCGGTCGCGATCACGGCACCCTGGATCCGGGCGACGCCGGGCGGGGCGAAGGTCGCCGGCGGCTACGTCACCCTGCGCAACACGGGCACCGATCCCGACCGGCTGACCGGTGCCGCGGTTCCCGGGGCGGGCCGGGCCGAGATCCACGCGATGTCGATGGAGGGCGGCGTGATGAAGATGGCCCCCGTCGAGGGCGGCCTCGCCCTTCCCGCGGGGGAGACCGTGGCGCTCAAGCCCGGCGGCTACCACCTGATGTTCCTCGACCTTAAGGACGGACTGAAGGCGGGCGAGACCGTCTCCGGCTCCCTGACCTTCGAGCGGGCGGGCACGGTGCCGGTCACCTTCACGGTCGCGCCGATCGGCGCCCAGGGTCCCGGCAGCGCCCCGGCTCCCGGCAGAGAGGGTGCCGGCGCACCCGAGGCCGGCGGGCACGCGCACCACCATTGACGAGCCCTGCGGCGGAACGCTCGGGCGCTCCGCCGCTCCCCACCGGCGCCCGCCCTGCGGGGCCGGTCTGCCCCGATCCCGGCGCCGCGGGCGCCCTGACCCATCCTCGTTCGTGCGGAGACACGATCATGCGCTCCATCGCTCTTCCCGCCGCCCTCCTGCTGGTCCTCGGCCTCGCCGCGGCCGATCCGGCCCAAGCCCACGATTACAGCGCCGGCCGGCTCAAGCTCGGCCACCCCTGGTCGCGCGCCACGCCCGGCGGGGCGAAGGTCGCCGGGGGCTACGTCACGGTCACGAATACGGGCAGCGATCCCGACCGCCTGACCGGCGGCTCGATCGAGGCGGCCGGCCGGACCGAATTGCACACCATGTCGATGGAGGGCGGGGTGATGAAGATGGCGCCGCTGCCCAACGGCCTCGAGGTCGCGCCCGGCAAAACCGTGACGCTCGCCCCCAGCGGCCACCACCTGATGTTCATGGATCTCAAGCGGCCACTCAAGCAGGGCGAGCGGGTGAAGGGCACGCTGACCTTCGAGCGGGCCGGCGCCGTCCCCGTGGAGTTCGCCGTCGAGAGCCTCGCGGCCAAGGAGCCCGGTCAGGCGAAGGCCTCCGGGCACGACCATTCGGGGCACGACCATGGCCACTGAACCCCGGCCGGCCGGCCCCGCCGCGCAGCGGGGGAGCCTCCTGATCCTCGTCGCCTTCGCGCTGGCGCTGGTCGGCATCGTCGGGGCGACGGTCGCCTTCCTGCCGCGGGGCGAGCGACCGCCGGCGATGTCGGTGGTGGGCGGCCCGTTCCGGCTCGAATCCTCGAAGGGCGGCACGGTCGATTCGCGGGCGCTGAAGGGCAAGCCCTTCCTCGTCTTCTTCGGCTTCACCCAGTGCCCGAACGTCTGCCCGACGACGCTGGCCGACCTCGGCACCCTGCTCGACGAATTCGGGGCGCAGGGGGGCGAGATCCAGGCCTACTACATCACCCTCGATCCCGAGCGGGACACGGCGGCCGTGATGCGCGAGTACATGCCCTCGTTCAGCGAGCGGATCACCGGGCTGACCGGCACGAAAGAGGCGATCGACGGGGTGATCCGCGACTACCGCGCCTTCGTGAAGCGGGTGCCGCTGCCGGGCGGCGACTACACCCTGGAGCACACGCTCATGGTCTACATGATGGACCGCGACGGGGGCTTCGCCGGACCGCTCGACCTGAGCGCGGGCCACCCGCTCGCCCTCAAGCAGCTCCGCAAACTGGTCTCCGACGGCCGCAGCACCTGACGGCCGCCGCGCCCGGTCGGCGCGGGCTCCCTGCCCATCATCGCGAGCCTCAGCGAAGCGATCCACGGGCGCGACCTTTCCGGATGACGCGGAGCGCTGGATGGCTTCGGCTTCGCCCGCCATGACGGGGAGGCGTCGAGCCGTGGGGCGAAGCCGCTCAAGGATCGCGACCGTGCCGGAAGGGGCTTTCGCATCGTCCGAACCCGCGGGCCTCGGTTCCGCAAAAAAAGCGCCGCCCCCGATGTCACGTCTCATTGACGGCCCGCCAAGCTGAGCCGTAGGTGGCGGACATGCGTGGGCGCTTGCCGGGATGGTCCGCTTGCCGCGCGGTCATCGCCGTGGCCGTGCTCTACGCGCTCGCCCTGCAGATGGTGCTCGGCGCCGCCGCGCTCGCCGGAAGCCTCGGCCCCGACCGGGCCCTCGTCCACGTCCTCTGCGCGCCCGACGCGAAGGCCGGCGATCCGTCCGCGCCGCACCCGGCACACGGCCACCTGCCCTGCTGCCAAGCCGCGCACGTCCTTCCGAGCCTCGACGTTCCGAAACCCGCCCACGCCCTCGTCGCGTGGCCGCGGGAGCGGATGGTCCGGGTCGCGTGGCGGCCCGAAATCGTCGCCGCCCCGCGCGCCCCGCCCGGCATCCGCGCCAGCGCACGCGCCCCTCCCGTCGCCTGATCGATCGCCCTTCCCGATCCTTCAGACAACGGACCCTTCGCCATGCCTTCCCCCCAACGGGCCGCGCTGCGCGCCGCCCTGTCGGCGAGCCTGCTCGCCTCCACCCTGACCCTGTCCGTCCCCGCGCTCGCTCAGGCCGAGAGCGCGATCACCCTGTCCGAGATCAGCGTCGCCGGCTCCGGCCGCGCCCCCGCTTCCGGCGAGGCGGTCGGCTCGCTCACCGTTCCGAGCGTGGCCGCGCAGCGGGCGGCGGTGAACGCCACCGTTGGCTCGGTCGCCTTCGTGGACGCCGCGGATTTCCGCGACCGCTACGCCAACACCGTGCGCGACGTGCTGAAAGACGTGCCCGGCGTGTTCGTGCAGGAGCGCTACGGGCAGGAGATGCGCCTGTCGATCCGCGGCTCCGGCATCGCCCGCGGCTTCCACGTGCGGGGCATCGAGCTCTTGCAGGACGGCATCCCGCTCAATCTTGCGGATGGCAGCGGCGACTTCTACCAGATCGATCCGCTCTCGCTCCGATCCGTCGAGGTCTACAAGGGCGGCAACGCGCTGACCTTCGGCGCCACCACGCTCGGCGGCGCGGTCAACTTCGTGACGCCGACCGCCTACACCGCGTTCAGCCCGAACGTCGTGCGGATCGACGGCGGCAGCTTCAACACGATCCGGGAGCACTTCCAGCTCTCGCGGATCGCGGGGCCGGCCGACTTTCTGATCTCGGGCACCGCGACCAATTCCGACGGATTCCGCGATCACGAGACCCAGCGCACGCGCAACGTCAACGCCAATCTCGGCTACCGGCTGGCGCCCGGCGTCGAGACGCGGTTCTTCCTCGGCTTCTACGACACCGACCAGAAGCTGCCGGGCACGCTCTCGCTGCTCGACGCGCTGAACAATCCCCGCATCGCCAATCCGGCAGCGATCACCGGCAACCAGTCCCGAAAGGTGACGACGGAGCGGATCGCCAACCGCACCTCGTTCGCGCTGGAGGTGGGGCGCCTCGACATCGATTCCTGGGCGATTCACAAGAACCTCTACCACCCGATCTTCCAGGTGATCGACCAGGACGGCTGGACCTACGGCGTCGCGCCGCGCTGGGCCGGGACGTTCGATCTCGGCGGATACCGCAACGACCTGATCCTCGGCCTGCGGGCCTTTGCCGGCATCAACGAAGCGCGGCAATTCGTGAACGTGGCGGGGCTTCGCGGCGCGCAGACGCTGAATGCGCGCCAGAGCGCCTCGAACTACGAGGCCTATGCCGAGAACCGGTTCTGGTTCCGGCCCGACATGGCACTGATGACCGGGGCCAAGCTGTTCTCCTCCAACCGCACCTTCAGCAACAGGGGCGGCCTGCCGGCGAGCCCGACCGCGCGCTTTGCCACCCTCACCTACGAGGGCGTCAACCCGAAGCTCGGCCTGCTGTGGCAGCCGCTACCCGAGATCCAGGTCTTCGCCGACGTCACCCGCTCGCGCGACGTGCCCGACTTCTCCGACCTCGCGCAGGCGAACACGCTCGGCACCACCTTCGTGCCGCTGGCCGCCCAGCGCGCCTGGACCTACGAGGCGGGCTCGCGCGGGCGGATCGACCGGCTGGCCTGGGACGTGACGCTCTACCGGGCGGAGGTGCGCGACGCGCTGATCAACTTCACGCCCAATCCGGCCCTCGGCATCCCGGCGGCGACCTTCAACGCCCCGCGCACCCGCCACCAGGGCGTCGAGGCCGCGGTGACGCTCGACCTCGCCGAGGACCTGACCGGCCGCGGCGACCGGCTCGCGCTGACGCAGATCTGGACCCACAACGATTTCCGCTTCGTGGGCGACCCGGTCTTCGGCAACAACCGTATCGCGGGCGTGCCGCGGGACCTGCTGCGCACGGTGCTGAGCTACCGCCATCCGAGCGGCTTCCACATCGCGCCCGCGCTCGACTGGGTGCCGCAGGGCGCCTTCGCCGACCACGCCAACACCTTGAAGGTGCCGGGCTACGCGCTCGTCGGCGTCCAGGCGGGAATCGACTTCGCCAACGGCGTCTCGCTGTTCGTGGATGCGCGCAACCTCACGGACGCGCGCTTCGTCTCCGACATCGCGGTGGTGACCAATGCCGCGACCGTGCCGGGCGGGCCGGTAGCCTTCTTCCCGGGCAACGGCCGCAGCGTGTTCGGAGGCGTGCGGGCCTCGTTCTGACGAGACGGCTCAGCGCTCGTTGGTGAGATCCTTGATCCGCGCCGCGAGCGCTTCCATCGGGAAGGGCTTGGCCAGGACCATCATCCCGGGCTCCAAGTGCCCGTTGCCGATGACGCTGTTCTCGGCATAGCCCGTGACGAACAGCACCTTCAGCCCCGGGCGCCGCTCGCGCCCGGCATCCGCCATCTGACGCCCGTTCATGCCCCCGGGCAGGCCGACATCGGTGACGAGCAGGTCGATGCGCACGTCGGATTGCAGGATCTTCAGGCCCGCCCCGCTGTCGGCGGCCTCGATCGCGGTGTAGCCGAGGTCTTCCAGCACCTCCGTCACCAGCATGCGCACGGAGGGCTCGTCGTCGACGATCAGCACCGTCTCGCCCTGTTCGGCCCGCGCGACCTCCGTGAGCGTCAGGGCGAAGTCGTCGCCGTCGGCCTGGCCGTAATGGCGCGGCATGTAGAGGCACACGGTGGTGCCCTGGCCGACCTCCGAGTAGATCCGCACCTGCCCGCCCGATTGCTGCGCGAATCCGTGGATCATCGACAGGCCCAGCCCCGTGCCCTGACCGATGGGCTTGGTGGTGAAGAAGGGCTCGAACACCCGCGCGATCACCTCGGGCGGCATGCCCGTGCCCGTATCCGTCACGCAGAGCGAGAGGTACTGCCCTTCGGGCACCTCGTGCCGGATCGCGGCGGGCCGATCGAGCCACTTGTTGGCGGTCTCGATGGTGATGCGCCCGCCCCTGGGCATGGCATCGCGGGCGTTGATGCACAGGTTCAGCAGCGCGTTCTCGAGTTGGCCCGGGTCGATCAGCGCGGGCCACAGGCCGGCGGCCCCGACCACCTCCAGGGCGATCTCAGGCCCGATCGTGCGCCGAATCAGTTCCTCCATCCCGCCGATGAGCGCGTTCACGTTGGTGGGCTTGGGCGTGAGGGTCTGGCGGCGGGAGAAGGCGAGCAGGCGGTGGGTCAGCGCGGCGGCGCGCTTGGCCGCCCCCTGCGCCACCGCCATGTAGCGCTCGAGGTCGCCGTGGCGGCCCTGGCTCATCCGCGCCTGCATCAGCTCCAGCGAGCCGGAAATGCCGGCGAGCAGGTTGTTGAAGTCGTGCGCGAGGCCCCCGGTCAGCTGGCCGACCGCCTCCATCTTCTGCGACTGGCGCAGGGCCTCCTCGGCCTGGGCGAGCGCCTCGGCCTGGGCCTTCTCGGCGGTGATGTCACGCCCGATCGCGTAGGTGACGTCGCCCGCCGGGGCGGCCACCCAGGAGATCCAGCGCACGGAGCCGTCCCGGTGGCGGTAGCGGTTGACGATCCGGGGCGAGCCCCCTTCCGCCGCCTCGTGATAGGCATCGACGGTCTCGTCGTGATCGTCGGGCACCACGAACGCGTTGACGTGACGGCCGACCAGCTCCTCCGGCGGGTAGCCGAGCATCTTCGTCCAGGCCGGGTTCACGCGCCGGAACACGCCCGTGAAGTCGATCACCAGGAGGAGATCGGGCGAGGTGTCCCAGAGGGTGTTCAGCTCCAGCGTCCGCTCCTGGACCTGCTGCTCCAGCGTATCATTGAGCCGGCGCAGCTCCTCCTCGGCGCGCTTGCGGGCGGTCACGTCGTTGAAGAAGATGGCGATCTGCCGCTCGCTCGGCTCGCCGACCCGGATGGCGCGCACGTCGAACCAGCGCTCGAAGGCGCTGGCGTAGCTCTCGAAATTGGCCGGCTCCCCGGTCCAGGCGACCCGGCCGTAGGTCTCGAACCAGAAGGCTTCCAGGTCCGGCGCGAACTCGGTCACCCATTTTCCGCGCAGATTGACGCCGGCCTGCCGCTCGAAGGCAGGGTTGGCTTCGAGGAAGCGGTAATCCACCGGCCGGTCCTCGGCGTCGAACTTCACCTCCACGATGGCGAAGGCCGTCTCGACCGTCTCCAGAAGGAACTTGAAGCGGTCCCGGCTCTCGCGCAGGCGGGCGCCGGCCTCCCGCTGGCGCGTGCGGTCGCGGACAATCTTGACGAAGCCCTGATGGCTCCCGGCCTCGCCGCGCAAGGGCATCAACTCGCCCGAGCCCCAGAACCGGCTCCCGTCGCGGCGCAGATGCCAGCGCTCGTCGATCGCCCGGCCCTCGGCCAGCGCCAGACGCATCTCGTCGCGAACGCGGTCGGCCTCCCGGTCCTCGGGCGTGAAGAGACGGTCGCAGGGGGTGCCGAGGATCTCGTCGCGGTGCCAGCCGAAGAGGGTCTGCGCCCCCGCGTTCCAATCGGTGACGGCGCCGTTGCGATCGGTCACGATGACGGCGAAATCGACGGCGCTCTCATGAACATGGCCAAGGTCACGGGGCGCGGGCATGGCTCCGTGTAGCCGCTGATTCGGCAAAAGTGAGGTCTCCGCGGGCAGCCCGGTCGCATGAGCAAACGCCCACGCCGCGCCGGTATCCCACCGCCCCGCGTTCGTCGGCGGCTCTCGAACCCGCCGCGCCCGGATGATGAACGACGGATTTCCGAGCCCGATAAAACTCGCCTTAACCCTCCCGGGCCCAGGATCGTCCCTCGCACGATGTCCGCGTCCCCGCGCGGAGATCGACCTCGCTCAAGCGCCGCGCGGGTCCTGGATGGTTCGTGCCGCTCGGTGGAGCGGAGGCGGATCAGGCCCCTCGGCGCCGGACGGGAGACGCCCCGTGACGAAGCCGGCCACCGAGACCAAACCGACGGCGGAGAAGGCCGCATCGCTGAGCCCCAGCGTGCGGCGCCATCTCGGCAAGAACCTGCGCAGCCACTTCGCCGACTGCCTGACCGAGCCGGTGGGCGAGCGCCTGGAAGCGCTCATCGCCAGCCTGGGCAAGCCCCGGGGATGAACGCCCACCCGAGGTCTCGACAACGAAGGCGCAGACGACGGAAGACCCCGGCCGCCTCGCAGCGGCCGGGGTCTTCGTCTCGATGGCGCGTGAATCGGCGGCGCGGACCGCTCAGTCCAAGGCGACGGCGACCAGGGAGAACAGGCCGGCCAGCAGCAGGTTGCAGGCGATGAGGACGAGGACCGTCATGGGTTCGCTTCGCGACTGAGGGGACGAGGGGAGGCAGGCGGGCAGAGCGGCGCAACCGCCGAATCGGGCAGGTCTAGCCGAGGAAGCTTGACGAAGTGCTCATCCCCCGCGATTGCGGCGCCGGCGCGGCCCGGCAGGCCGAAAACCGATGCGGGGAAGTCACAGCGTCTTCTCTCCACCGCCGCGCTTGAACCGCGGCTGAACCGAAGCATCGGCGCCACGCCCGCTGCGTCGACGCGGCGCCAACGTCAGATTCGGGGTCCCGGCGACCGCAGGGTCGCAATATCGTCAAGATTGCGTTAAGGCATTCAGGCTCGCGACGTCCCGTTTTGAGACAGGACACGGCCATGATCTCCTTGAGCGATACCCTGATGACCGCCGCCAGCCTCCTCGGCCTCGGCGCGGCCACGCCCTCCCTGCGCGACGCGAGCGAGGCCGCGCCCTTCCGCGACCTGACCGACGAGGACGATCCGCCGCTCGATCGGGGAAGATTCGTCTCCCCGGAGCCGGAGGCCGCCGACGATCCCTTCTTTCTTGCGGTCGCCGACGCCCTGCGGGAGGCGGGTTACCTAGATTCCTGAAAAGGCGCTGGGTAAGCCTGCCCGATCCGGCGCCCGTGCGGGCGCGCAGCGACAAGGCCGCCGCCCCCGATGTCCGCCTCTTCCGCCGTCTCCCCCGACGTGCTCGCCGCGGTCGGCGGCACGCCCCTGATCCGGCTGCGCCGCGCCTCGGAAGAGACCGGCTGCACCATCCTCGGCAAGGCCGAGTTCCTGAATCCCGGCCTCTCGGTGAAGGACCGGGCGGCGCTCTCCATCGTGCGGGACGCCGAGCGACGCGGGCTGATCCGGCCGGGCGGCACCATCGTCGAGGGCACGGCGGGCAATACCGGCATCGGGCTCGCCCTGGTGGCCGCGGTGCGCGGCTACCGCACGGTGATCGTGATCCCCGAGACGCAATCGGCGGAGAAGAAGGAGACGCTGCGGCTGGCCGGCGCCCGCCTCGTCGAGGTGCCCGCGGTGCCCTTCGCCAACCCGAACAACTACGTCCACGCCGCCCGCCGGCTCGCCGAGCGCCTGGCGCAGACGGAGGAAGCCGGCGCCTTCTTCGCCGACCAGTTCGACAACACCGCCAACCGGCAGGCGCATGTCGAGGGCACCGGCCCGGAGATCTTCGAGCAGACCGGCGGGGCGGTGGACGGCTTCGTCTGCGCCGCGGGCACCGGCGGCACGCTCGCCGGGGTGGCGGAGGCGCTGCGGGCGCGCAAGGCCGGCATCCGCATCGCCCTGTCCGACCCCGAGGGCTCGGCCCTGCACGCCCACTACACCACCGGCACGCTCAAGGCCGAGGGCTCCTCGATCACGGAGGGCATCGGCCAGGGTCGGGTGACGCGGAACCTCGAAGGGTTCACGCCCGATCACGCGTTCCGGATTCCGGACACGGAGGCCCTGGACATCATCTTCCGCCTGATGCGCGAGGAGGGCCTCTCGCTCGGCGGTTCGTCGGGCATCAACGTGGCGGGCGCGATCCGGCTCGCCCGGGAGCTGGGACCCGGCCACACCGTCGTGACCATCCTCTGCGACGGGGCGGCGCGCTACGCCTCGAAGCTGTTCAACCCCGCCTTCCTGAGCGAGCGCGGCCTGCCGGTGCCCGCATGGCTCGGCGAGAGCGCAGGCGCCCTGCCGGACTGGCGGGCCTGAGGCTCGGCCTCCTTCGGGATCGGGGCTGAGCCGGCTGAACGAAATCGCGGCCGTGGGCGTTGCCGGTGACGCTCAGGCAAAGGGGTCTGGGCGGACCGGAGAGGCTTCCGCCCATGACCGTCACCACCATCCTCCTCATCCTGCTGATCCTGTTGCTGTTCGGCGGCGGCAACTTCTACGGCGGCGGACGCTTTCGCGGCCCCGGTTTCGGCCTGGGCGGCCTCCTGCTCATCATCCTGATCGTGCTGCTCGTCACGCACCGGATCTGACGCACACCCGCCTCATCGGCGCTCTCACCGCTCGCAGGTGATCGCCACGATCGCGCTCAGATGGGGCGCCGCCGCGGCGCCCAAGGTGGTCGCGTCGGCGCCCTTCCCCCCGCTCGTCCCGGCCGGTGGCGCGGCGGCGGGCACGCCGCTCTCCGCCAGGAAGGCGGCGACCGCCCGGGCCGGCACGGTCGTGTAGCGGGTCGGCGGCATCACCCCCGCGATCAGGCGGGGCGCGGTCGGGAACCGGGCGACGAGCCCGACGAGCCGGCCGGCCCGATCGAGCACCGGCGCACCGCCCGCACCGGGCTGAAGGGGCGCGAACACGCCCTGCGCGTCGGCGGTGGCGGGCGCGACGCCGGCGCCGCCCCGGGCCTGGGCGCCCAGCACCAGCAGCGCCTCGCCCGGCGCCGCAGGGTCCGCCCGCAGGGGCGGCGCCGACCCGCCCCGTACCCCGCCCTCGGCCCGCAGCAGCGCGAGGCTCCCCGTGGCGTCGCGGCGCTCGACGCTGGCAGCCGCTGCGGCGATGCGGGGCGCGGCACAGGCTTCGAGGCTCGCGGCCGATGTCAGCACCCGTCCGCCCCCGAGGCTCAGGCCCGTCGCGGCGACCCGGATCTCGGAGATCGCCGCCGGAAGCGAGGGCGGCGCGGCCATGCCGGGCCGTGCGGCCGGGTTCGCGGCGGCCACGGCCGGGGCGGGCGCGGTTCTCGGCGCGTCCGGCTTGGACGTGTCCGGCTTGGGCGCGTCCGGCTTGGTCCCCTCCTGCCCGCCCCCCTCTTCGGGAAAGGGCGTGAAGCTGTTGGCCACCGCGATGACGAGGCGCTCGACGCTGCCCGCCAGCGCCCTGTCGTAGCCGAGGGTGAAGCCGCGGATGCCCTGAGGGCCCTCGGCGTAGCGGATATAGGAGCGCCCGCCCGCGGTCTCGGCGGTGACGACGATGAAGTCCGGCCTCTTCAGCTTGTAGGTGACCTTGCGGGCCGGCATCGCCGCGGTGGCCCGCTCGAACAGGGCGTCGAGGCTGGTCTCCCCGTGGGGGAACGACTTGGTGTCGAGGGTCACGCGGCCATCGGCGCTCTGCCAGCGGGTGCCGCCGGGGAGCGCGCTCTTCCTCGGCAGGAGCGCTTCCGGCACGCCGACCACCGCGCCGCTCGCCGGATCGGGCTGGACCCTGAACCGCGCCGCCCGGCGGGCCTCCTCCGCCTCGCGCTTGAGCGCGATACGCTCGGGCGGCGTGAGCAGGCCGGTCGGGGCGGCGCCGGTGCGGGTCTGGTAGGTCTGGATGCCCTCGAAGCTGCGCTTGCCGAAGGCGCCGGTGGTCACGCCGTTATAGTCGCCGGTCCAGACGAGCGCGTCCTGCAAGCCCCGTCGCTCCGCCTCGGGCAGGGCCTCGAAGGCTCCCCGCGCCGCCTCGAAGCCAGGGTCGGGCGCGGCCGGCGCCGGGGCGGCAGGCTTCGGCCGGGCTTGCGGAACCGTCGCCTGGGGCGATGGCACTTGCGCGAGTGCACCCGTCGCGAGTCCGGCGGCGAGCAGAACCGGCATGCCGCCGCGAAGAGCCTTCATCCGTCCCGTCCCCGCCGTCCGAATCGATGCGCGGGCGATGATGCCAGCCGGAATGCGCCCCCTACAAGTCGCGGCCGACCGCCCGCATGCGCGATCGTGATCGCCGCACGGCGACGGCTCCGGTGGACGGATCGGGCCCAGGGCACAGCTCTGGCGCAAGGTTTCGAGGCAATCGGAAGGGCACGACCTTGTTGCAGATCGGATTGTACGGCGCGGCGGCGCTCGCGGGCGTCGCCTTCGTGGTCCAGCAGTCGGTCAATGCCGGGTTGAGGGGCGCGATCGGCTCCGGTCTCTGGGCCGGATTCGTCAACTTCACCATCGGCGGTCTCGCCATCGGCCTCCTCGCGCTGACCTTGCGCGAACCCCTGCCCTCCCTCGACGCGGCCGCCCGCGCGCCCTGGTACGCCTGGACCGGCGGCCTGCTCGGCGTGCTCTACATCGTCGGGACGATCCTTCTCATCCCGCGCATCGGCGCCGCGGCGGTCGTTGCCCTCCTCATCGTCGGACAGATGCTGATGTCGCTCGCCCTCGACCATTTCGGGGCGCTCGGCGTGCCGGTTCACGAGGTGAACCTCCCGCGGCTCGGCGGCGCGCTGCTTCTCCTCGCCGGCGTTGCCCTGATCTGCCTGTTCTGAGGTCTCGCGTCACCGACGGCTCGGCGCAAGCGTTGCGGCCGGCGCGGCAAGTGATAGCGTGCCGGCCGCGGGCGTCCCTGCTTCGGGCGCACCGGCCGGAGGAGACGCGCGCATGTCCCAAGGCAACCGTCTCGGGCACCTCGGCACAGCCTTGGTCGGCGCGATGCTGCTCGGCGTCCCCGCCCTGGCCCAGGCTCCGCGCCCGGCCGTGCCCCCAACCGCTCCACCGAGATCGGCGACCGCGCCGGTCGCGAAAACCTTCGTGCGCGAGGCGCTGGCGAGCGCAGGCGTTCGGCTCGAGACCGCGCTCAAGAGCGAGGCGCCCCCCGGCACCAAGACCGCGGCGCAGTGGCGCCGCCAAGCGGAGGTGGCGGCCAACAGCGAGGGCGGGGAGCCCGACGCCGAACTCGACGCCTATGCCGCCGCCGTCGCGGCCGACCCGAACGATCTTCGCAACTGGCTCGATTACGCCCGCGCCGCGAACGCGGCGGGCAACGACGAGGAGCGCGCCGACTATTCCGCCCGGTTCAAGCTGAAGGGCCGCGCGAGCGCCGCCGCCTACCAGGGCTATCTGCGCGCCAAAAATCCGGCGGACGAGGCCCGCGCCCTGGCCCGGCTCGGCGAGATCCAGACGGCTCAGTCCGAGTGGCGTCCGGCGCTGGAAGCCTACCGCGCGAGCCTCGCGATCCGGGACGAGGCCCAGACCCGAGCGGCCTACGAGAAGCTGCGCGAGGAGCACGGCTTCCGCATCCTCGACTACAAGGTCGATTCGGATGCCGCCGCGCCGCGGGTCTGCTTCACCTTCTCCGAAAGCCTCGTCCCGAAGACCGATTACGCGCCCTACCTCGCCGTCTCGGGGGCGGCCAACGCCGCCGTCACCGCGGAGGGCTCCCAGGTCTGCGTCGACGGGCTCAAGCATTCCGAGCGCTACGCCTTCGTCGTGCGCCAAGGCCTGCCCTCCTCGGTCGGCGAGAGCCTGCTGAAATCGGCCGATTACGAGGTCTACGTTCGCGACCGCTCACCCCAGGTGCGCTTCACCGGCCGCAACTACGTCCTGCCGCGCACCGGACAGGCGGGCGTGCCGCTGGTTTCGGTCAATGCCGACAAGCTCGACGTGGAAGTGCTGCGCATCGGCGACCGCGGCCTGCTGCCCGCGCTCCGCTCGGAGGACTTTCTGAGCCAGCTCAGCGGCTCGACGGCCAAAGCCATCGCCGACCAGAAGGGCCAGCGCGTCTGGAAGGGCACGCTCGATACGGCCAAGGCCGAGACCAACCGCGAGGCGGTCACCGCCTTCCCCGTGCTCCAGGCGGTCGGCAAGCTGGAGCCGGGCCTCTACCTGATGCTGGCCAAACCCACCGGCACCACGGATTCGTCGGAGGACGAGTACGGCGGCTACGAGACCCAGGCGACGCAGTGGTTCGTCGTCTCCGATCTCGGGCTCACCGCCTTCAAGGGCCGCGACGGCGTGCACGTCTTCGCCCGCTCGCTCGCCAGCGCCAAGACCGTCTCCGGCGCCGAGATCCGGCTCATCGCCCGCAACAACGACGTGCTGGCGACCGCCAAGACCGACGGCCAGGGCCACGCCGCCTTTCCCGCCGGCCTCGCCCGCGGCGAGGGCGGGCTGGCGCCGGGCCTCGTGGTGGCGCAGGTCGGCGACGATTACGGCTTCCTCGATCTGGCGCTCGGCGCCTTCGATCTGTCCGACCGCGGCGTGAAGGGCCGCCCCGCGCCCGGCGGCGCGGAGGCCTACGTCTTCCCCGAGCGCGGCGTCTACCGCTCCGGCGAGACGGTGCAACTCACCGCGCTTCTTCGCGACCCGCAGGGGGCGGCGGTGGCCGGCCTGCCGCTGACGCTGGTGGTGAAGCGGCCCGACGGCGTCGAGTATCGCCGCGCGGCGGTGGCCGACGAGGGCCTCGGCGGGCGCTCGCTCGCCCTGCCGCTGATGGCGGGCGCGATGCACGGGACGTGGCGCGTCTCGGCCTATACCGATCCGAAAGCGCCGCCGGTCGGCGAGGCGAGCTGGCTCGTCGAGGATTACGTGCCCGAGCGGCTGGAGGTGAGCCTCACCCCGAAGACGCCGACCCTCACCCGCGGTGAAGCTGCCACCATCGACGTCGCCGCGCGCTACCTCTACGGCGCGCCGGGCTCGGGGCTCGACGTCTCGGGTTCGGTCGCGGTGCAGGCAGCCGCCAGCCCCGGCATCAAGGGCCTCGACGGCTTCTCGATCGGCCTCGACGACGAGGCGGTGGAGGCGACGACCGCCGAGATCGACGCCAAGGCCACCACCGACGCGCGGGGCCATGCCAGCCTGACCGTGCCGGTGCAGGAGCTGGCCGCCCCCCGCGCGCTGGAGGCCAAGATCACCCTCGCCGTCGGCGAACCGGGCGGCCGGGGCTTGAGCCGCAGCGTGACCCTGCCGATCCTGCCGGCCCGGCCCGTTCTGGCGATCCGCAAGAACTTTTCCGCCGATATCGCCGAGAACGCGACCGCGACCTTCGACGTGGTGATGGCCGCCCCCGACGGGCGGCGTCTGACGCAGGACGGCGTGACCTGGACGCTCTCGAAGGTGGAGCGGACCTACCAATGGTATCGCGCCGACGGGCGCTGGAGCTTCGAGCCGGTCAAGTCGAGCCGCCGCATTGCCGACGGGCGCGTGGCGATCAGCGCCGACGCCCCCGCGCGCATCGCCGCGCCGGTGGGCTTCGGCCAGTACCGCCTGGAAGCGAGCGTGCCGGGCCAGCCGCAGGCGGCGGCGAGCGTGTCCTTCACCGTCGGCTGGGGCGGCTCCGAGAGCGCCGACGTGCCCGACCTCCTCGACCTCACCCTCGACAAGGGCGCCTACGCGGCCGGCGAGCGGCTGCGCGCCCGGCTCGCGCCGAAATTCGCCGGCACCGCGACCCTCGCCATCGTCAGCGACCGCGTCCACGAGATCCGCGACGTGGCGGTTACCGAGAGCGGCACCAGCGTCGACATCCCGGTCAGGGCGGAATGGGGCGCGGGCGCCTACCTCGTCGCCACCGCCTACCGCCCGCTCGACCAAGCGGCCAAGCGGATGCCGGGTCGGGCGCTCGGGGTCGCGTGGTTCTCCGTGGACCGGGAGAAGCGCGGCCTCTCGGTCTCGATCGAGGCACCGGAGAAGGTGCGCCCCCGCGGCACGCTGACCGTGCCCGTGAAGCTCCCGGGCCTCGCTCCCGGCGAGGAGGCGCGGGTGACGCTGGCCGCGGTCGATGTCGGCATCCTCAACCTGACCCGCTACGAGGCGCCGAACCCTTATCAGTACTTCTTCGGCCAGAAGGCGCTCGGCCCCGAAATCCGCGACCTCTGGGGCTACCTGATCGACGGCATGCAGGGCACGCTCGGCGCGATCCGCTCCGGCGGCGACGGCGGCGCGACCGAACTCGCCGACGCGCCCCCGACCCAAGCCCCGCTCGCGCTCTATTCCGGCGTGGTCACGGTGGGCGCCGACGGCACGGCCAGGATCCCGCTGGAGCTGCCCGCCTTCAACGGCACCGCCCGGCTGATGGCGACCGCCTGGACCAAGACCCGGGTGGGGCAGGCGCAAGGAGACGTGATCGTGCGCGATCCGGTGGTGCTCACGGGCACCCTGCCGCGCTTTCTCAATGTCGGCGACCGCTCGCGCTTCTTCGTCGCCCTCGACAACGTCGAGGGGGCGGCGGGCGACTACACCGTCGATCTCGACCTCACCGGCCCCGTCGTGGTGGCGGGCGAGGCGGTGCGCTCCACCCTGCGCCTGGAGGCCGGCGCCAAGGGGCAGCTCGTGATCCCGATCACCGCCGCCGGCCCCGGCACGGCCCGGCTCGACCTGAGCCTGACCGGTCCCGGCATCCAGGGCAGCGCCGGCCAGTCCTTCGCGCTCGGGATCAATCCCGGCACCGGCGCCCTCGTGCGCCGCAATGTGCGCCCGCTGGAGCCCGGTGCCGGTCTCGACCTGACGCCGGATCTGCTGGCCGACATCCTGCCCGGCACCGGGGCGGTCTCGGTCTCGGCCAACCGCCTCGGGGGCATCGACGTCGCCGCCCTGCTGCAATCGCTCGACCGCTACCCCTACGGCTGCTCGGAGCAGATCGTCAGCCGGGCGATGCCGCTGCTCTACGTCAACGCGCTCGCGGCCGGCGAGAAGCTCGGGCTGGACGGGAAACTCGACGAGCGGGTGCGCGGGGCGATCGAGCGGGTGCTGGCGCGCCAGGATTCGAGCGGGGCCTTCGGCGCGTGGTCCACGGAGAATGCGGGCGACACGTGGCTGGCCGCCTACGTCACCGACTTCCTCACCCGCGCCCGCGAGCGGGGATTCGCCGTGCCGCAGACCGCCTTCAACAGCGCGCTCGACCGCCTGCGCAACACGGTGGCCAACACCACCAACGTCGAGAACGGCGGGATGGATCTAGCCTACGCGGCCTACGTGCTCGCCCGCAACGGCCGGCCGGTGATGGGCGATCTGCGCTACCTCGCCGACACCCGGCTCGCCGATTTCGCGACGCCGCTCGGCCGCGGGCAGCTCGCCGCCGCGCTGGCCCTCCTCGGTGATCGCGGCCGGGCGCAAAAGGGCTTCGAGGCGGCGGTGCAGGCGCTCCAGGCCGAGCGCGACCGGGGCACCTACCGCGCCGATTACGGCTCGCGCCTGCGCGACGGCGCCGCCCTGCTGGCGCTCTCGGCCGAGGCCGGGTTCTCCCAAGGAACGCTGCAACCGGTCGCCGCCGTGCTCGGCCAGGAGCGGGCGGAGGGCCGCTCCACCAGCACCCAGGAGAATGCCTGGATGGTGCTGGCCGCGCAGAGCCTCGCCAAGGAATCCGACAGCCTCGCGCTCACCATCGACGGCAAGACCGAGACCGGCCCGCTCTCCCGGCTCTACCGGGCACCCGCCCTGGAGGCGCGGCCGGTGCGGATCGTCAATGCGGGCCGCGAGGCGGTGCCCGTCGCGGTCGGCGTCCAGGGCAATCCGATCGCCCCGGAGCCGGCGGCCTCGCAGGGCTTCACGGTCGAGCGCGCCTTCTACCGGCTCGACGGCAGCCCGGTGGATCTGGCCAAGCCGCTCCGCCAGAACGACCGCCTCGTCGTGGTGCTGAAGGTGACCGAGGCCAAGGCCAGCGCCGGGCGCCTGCTGCTGGTCGATCGCCTGCCCGCGGGCCTCGAGATCGACAACCCGAAGCTGCTCGATGCCGACGCGCTCGCGGGGCTGAGCTTTGCCAAGTCGGACGTGACTCCGGTCCACACCGAGTTCCGCGACGACCGGTTCGTGGCCGCCTACGACCGCACGCCGGAGCAATCCGCCTTCTTCTCGGCGGCCTATACCGTGCGCGTGGTCTCGCCCGGCAGCTACGTGCATCCGGGCGCGAGCGTCGAGGACATGTACCGCCCCGAGCGGTTCGGGCGCACCGCGTTCGGATCGGTCGAGGTGACCTCGGCGAAGTAGGGGTATGAGCGCTGGATGGGATTCCCTCTCCCCGCACGCGGGGAGAGGGCCGAGCCCCCCTCGTCGGGGGCTCGGCGAGGCGGCAGCCGGGGGTGAGGGGGCTCGGCCGGAAGAGACTCATCCTGAACCGCCCCCTCACCGTCGCTCCGGCTGCGCCTCCGCTCCCAGCCTGCACGACAAGGTGCAGGCTGGCCTCTCCCCGCGCGCGGGGAGAGGGGGACGCGTCGGCATTCTTTTCGTCCTCTTCCTCTCCGTCGCATGTCTACTGGCGGGCACCCTCTGGCGCTACGCCGCCACCCTCCCGCCCCTCGACCTGACCCAGGCCTCGCTCCGCTCCACCGTCATCCTCGATCGGAAGGGCCAGTTGCTGCGCCCCTTCGCCACCGCCGACGGGCGCTGGCGCCTGCCCATCACCGCGGACGCGATCGATCCGCGATACCTCGCCATGCTGAAAGCCTACGAGGACCGCCGCTTCGACAGCCATCCCGGCCTCGATCCGGCGGCGACGCTGCGCGCCGCGTGGCAGTGGCTCACCCACGGACGCATCGTGTCGGGCGGCTCAACCCTATCGATGCAGGTCGCCCGCCTCGTCGAGCCGCGCACGGAGCGCTCGCTTCCGGCAAAGCTCCGGCAGATGGTCCGCGCGGTCGAACTGGAGCGTCACCTCGGCAAATCCGGTGTGCTCGACCTCTACCTCGCGCTCGCCCCCTATGGCGGCCCGGTCGAGGGCGTGCGGGCGGCGAGTCTGGCCTATTTCGGCCGCGAGCCGGCCCGCCTGTCGTTTGCCGAAAGCGCGCTTCTCGTCGCCCTGCCGCAATCACCCGAGGCCCGCCGGCCCGACCGCTTCGCCGCCAACGCGCGGCGCGCCCGCGACCGGGTGCTCGACATCGCCGCCGAGCGCGGCGTACTGACCGCCGCCGAAGCGCAGGCGGCCAAGGCCGAGCCGGTGCCGGTTGCGCGAAAACAATTCCCGATGCTCGCGGCCCATGCCGCCGAGCAGGCCCACGCCGCCGACCCGTCAGCGCGGGTGCAGCACCTGACGCTCGACGCGCGCCTTCAGGCGAGCCTCGAGGCGCTGGCAACGGAGCGCGCGGCTGCTGCCGGCCCGGCGCTCTCCGCCGCGATCCTCGCCCTCGACAACCGCACCGGCGCGGTGCTCGCCCATGTCGGCAGCGCCGGCTACCTCGACGCCGGCCGCGCGGGTGCGGTCGATGCCACCCAGGCCGTGCGCTCACCGGGCTCGGCGCTCAAGCCCTTCATCTACGCGCTGGCCTTCGAGGACGGGCTCGCCCATCCCGAAACGCTCCTCGACGACCGCCCGGCGCGCTTTGCCGCGAGCTACGCCCCGGAAAACTTCGACATGGGGTTTCGCGGCACGGTGACGGCGCGGGTCGCGCTCCAGCAATCGCTGAACCTGCCCGCGGTCGAGCTTCTGGATGCGGTCGGCGCCGCCCGCTTCGTCGCGCGGCTGCGGGGGGCCGGCGCGACGATCCTGCTGCCGCGCGACACCGCGCCGGGCCTGCCGGTGGCCCTCGGGGGCCTCGGCATCACCCTCACCGACCTCGCCCGGCTCTACGCGGGTCTCGCCCGATCCGGCAGCGTTCCGGCGCTGGCCCGGCGCCTCGACGGGCCGCCGGCCGCGCCGGAGCCGGAGCGGCGCATCGCCGATCCGGTCGCGGCCTGGTACGTTGCCGACACCTTGCGCGGCGCCCCGCCGCCGGAGAACGCCCTGCCCGGCCGGATCAGCTTCAAGACCGGCACCTCCTACGGCTACCGCGACGCCTGGGCGGTGGGGTTCGATGCCCGCGTGACGATTGCCGTCTGGATCGGCCGCCCCGACGGCGCCTCGGTGCCGGGCCTCGTCGGTCGTGCCCAAGCCGCACCGATCCTGTTCGACGCCTTCGCTCGGTTCGGCGGCGAGCCGGAGGCCCTGCCCCGCCCCCGCGACGCCCTCGTCGTCGCGACCACGGCCCTGCCCCCGCCGCTGCGCCACATCCGCCGGGACGCGCCGAAAACCTTCGCCGCGACGCTCGGCGTGCCCCTCAAGATCGCCTACCCGCCGGACGGCGCCCGGGTCGATCTCGGTCTGAGCGAAGGCGCGCGGGCCCGCCTCGCCCTCAAGGCGCTCGGCGGCCAGCCGCCGCTGACCTGGATGGTCGACGGTCTGCCCGTGGCGGAGGCGATGCGTCGGCAGTCGGAATGGAGCCCGGAGGGCGCGGGCTTTGCGCGCATCTCGGTGATGGATGCGGCGGGCGCGAGCGACAGCGTGGTGGTGCGGCTGGAGTAGCCGAGTCGCTCTTGTGCGGCATCACACGTGACTCCCGCGCCCCAGGCTTTAGCTCACTGCGTGAGGCAACGTCCTCCCCCGTCGTCCTTTCTTCGAGATGGGGTCCAAGTCCGGGACGGCCCGGCTCATGCGCCCCATGAGGTTGCCGTGGCCTGGATCGTTCTCGTCATCGCCGGTTTGCTGGAGGTCGTCTGGGCCTTCTCGATGAAGCAGTCGGAGGGGTTCTCCCGCCTCTGGCCCAGTCTCATCACCCTCGTCACCATGGCGCTGAGCTTCGCCTGCCTCGCCTGGGCAATGCGCAGCCTGCCGCTCGGCACCGCCTACACGATCTGGACCGGCATCGGCGCCGTCGGCGCCTTCATCGTCGGCATCGCCTTCCTCGGCGAGGCGATGAACGCCACCCGCATCCTGGCAGCCCTGCTGATCGTCAGCGGCCTCGTGCTGATGAAGCTCTCGAGCACCGCCTGACGGCTCAGGCCGTCCCCTCCCCGCAGCCGGGAAACACCGCGAACACGTCCTCGCGCACCCGGTCGAGAAGGCGCCGGTAGGCCGGCTCGCAAGCCATGCCGGCGGTGATGCGCCCGTACTGCGCGGTCTCGGCCAGCGCCCCGCGCTCCGGCACCAGGGCGAGCGGGGTCGCCGCCGGGGTGAGTTGCGTGCCGCGGCCCGAGAACAGGGTCGTCAGGATGCCGAACATCTCGCCCTGGATGGTCGGGCGGCCGAGCACGGCGAGCCGGTACTGCCCCTGGAAGTTGGTGACGAGGTAGATCTGGCCCGATTGGTTCGGCACCGAGACGGTGCCGGATTGCGCGAATGGCGCGTCGAGCCGCTCGGCCTCCCGGAAGACGAGCCGGGCGCTCTCGGCATCCCAGGCGATCTCGGTGCGGTAGGCGAAGATCGCCCCCACCTGCCCGAAGGAGGGGCGCAGCGTCAGGTAGCGACCGGTCAGGAAGGCGACCGCCTCGCGGGTGTAGGAGCCGAACTCCTCCGGCGCGTGACGGGCCTTTTCCGGGGCCGCGACCGGCGGTGCCGGAGCCTGCACCCTCAGGGGAAGGCCCAGCGCCTCCTCAAGGCGCAGGGTGGTGGCCAACGTGAAGGGCCGGCGGCCGGACAGCGCCTTTTCGAGGGTCGAGATGCTGATGCGGGCCGCGTCCGCGAGCGCCTGCCGCGACATCCGGCGGCGGGCGAGGGCCTCGCGCACGGCATCCGCGATGGCGCGGCTCTGCCCGGCGGGCAGTTCGGTCTCGGGGTGATCGGCCTCGATCAGCGACATCGCGTGCGGTTCCGGACGGATCCGCACAGAACCGCACAAGCGAGGGAGGCGTCAAGGCTCGGCGGTTTCGTCGAGCACCGCCTCCACCAGCAGCCGCTCCGGTCCCGGCGTCACCGCCTCGAGCGGCCAGCAGGTGGCGAGGACGAGATGGCGGCCCGGCGCCTGCGGGTCGAGGCCGGAGGCGTCCCAGCGCGCGACGCGGCGCCCGGCGACGCGAAAGCGAAGGCTGCGGCCGTCGCGGCGCTCCACCGTGATCGCATCCCCGACCGCGAGCCGGCCGAGGCTGCGGAACTGCGTGTCGCGGTGGGCGGCGTAGACCGCCGTTCCCGGCTCGCCCGCCTCCGGCGTGCCCTCGACATGGCCGGGCCCGAAGGCCAGAGCCTGCCCGCTCGATCCGGCGAGCACCACGTAGCGCTCGCCGAACCGCGGGAAGCCGATGCGGGCGACCGGAACCGTATCGGCCCAGGGCCAGGGGCGCATCGGTGCGCCCTCGGCCAGGGTGCGTCCGAAGGCACGCTCCAGAAGCACCTGCGCCAGGGCGGCCTTGGCCGGAATCCAGGCGGCCTGCGCCAGCAGGACGAAGCCGACCGCGACCAGCAGGAGGGCCGACAGGGGGACCGGCAAGGAAACCCGAAAAGCGGCGAGGCTCCTCCGGCCGGGGCGCCGCGGCGCGGCGCCCCGATTCGCGCTCCCGCTCACGCCGCGACCCGACGGCGGCGGAGGGAGAGGAGCAGGCCGAGGGCCAGCAGCAGCGCCCCGAGCCAGGCGCGGATCTCGAAATCCGTCGCGGTCTGCGGCAAGGCGACGGGGGTGGCGGCGGCCAGTTGGGTCGCCGGGGCCGCGGCGCGGCGCTGGCGCGGCGGCGCGGGAAGCGGCTGAGCCTCACCCTCGCCGAACACGCTGGCAAAGTCCCAGCCGGCCGGCAGGTTGAGCGGAAGATCGGTGCTGACGAGCCGGGCCCCGTCCGGGCGGCGCGGCGTGGCATCGATCGCCACGAGGGAGGTCAGGCGCGTCGTCAACCCGTGGTCGAGGGCGAGCCTCAGGATCGCCGCGTCGGCGGCCTCGGCCGCGAGCCGGCCGGTCAGGCGCGCCGTCTCGGCCTCGGCGATCTTCGCCCGCGCCCAGAGCTTGCCGATGCCGGCCCCGTCCTGCGCCGCGTCGAGGGCGAGCACCGTCCGCCAGGGCTGGTCGCCGATCCGTCCGGTGAGGGTCAGGGTGCCGCGGGCCCGGCCCATCCGGGCCGAGAGGGTGAGCGGCTCGCCGTGGTAGAGGTCGGGCAGGCGGGCGGGCGTCGCGTCGACGCCGGGCTCGGAGAAGGTCGCGGTCAGGTCGGTGACGGCCGGACTTTCCAGCTTCAGCAGCAGCGCGCGCATCCGCTCGGTCACCTGATCGGGCGAGCCGATCTGGGTGAAGCTGCCGCGGCCGAGCTCGGCGGCATGGCTCATCAGGTAGCCGTTCGGGGCCGAGCCGATGCCCACCATGAACAGCCGCGAGCGCCCGCGCTCCGTCGCGATGGCCGAGAAGATCTGCGCCTCGTTGCCGATGGCGCCGTCGGTGAGGAACACGACCTGACGCAGGCGCCCCGTCTCCTCCGGCGCCGCGTCCCGCAGCGCGGCCTTGAGCGGCGCCAGCATCTCCGTGCCGCCGCTCGCTTCCAGCCCCGCCACGAAGCTCTTGGCGCGGGCGAGATGGCGTTCCTCGGCGGGCATCAGATCGGAGAACAGCGTGTCGAAGCTGTGATCGAAGCGGATCACGTTGAAGCGGTCGCCCGCGCCCAATCGGTCGAGGCCGATGAGCAGGCTCGCCTTGGCCTGCCGCATCGAGGCGCCGCCCATGGAGCCGGAATTGTCGATCACGAAGACCACGTCGCGGGGCATCCGCACGGCGGTCGCCGCCTGCGGCGGCGTCACGAGCGCGAGCACCGCCTCCCCTTCGGCGATCCGCTCGCGGAACAGGCCCAATGCGGGCGCGGCGCCGGGCATCGCCGTCCAGGTGAGTTCGAAATCCCGGTCGGCCGCGGTGGCGCCGTCGGCAAGGGTGATGCGGCGCTCGGCCTGCGACGGCTCCTCGACGCAGATGGCGTGGGTGGCACTGCGCACGGTGCCGAGGGGAAAGCCGGCCTTGAGGTCGATGGACAGCGTCAGCGGGTTGATCGGGGCGTGGCGGGCCGGATCGAGCACGGGTGCCGCGATCTTTTCGCGATCCGGCACGGGGTCCGAGCCGGAATCCGCGGTGGGCCGCTCGCTGGCGAGCGTCAGGGCCGGCGGGGCCGGGCTGTAGCGCGGGGCCGCGACGGTCGGCAGGCGTAGGGAATAGGTGCCGGCCGATTGCCGGACCGGCTGCTGATATTCGATCTGCACCAGCACGGTCTCGCCGGGGCCGATATGGGCGACCGCGTTGGTGAACAGGTTGGGGCGCTGCTGCTCGGTCAGCGCCGCGGCCTTGCCCTCGGCCTTGGCCGCTTCGTAGGCGCGGCGGGCGGCCTGCCGCTCGCGGATGTCGGCGACGATGACCCGGTCGCCGACCACGAGCTTCATCGTGTCGACGGCCGCATCCTCCGGCAGCGGAAAGAGGTAGGTGCCCTCGACCCACTCGCTCGTGGTGTTGCGGAAGGCCTGGGTGATGGTCGCCCGCGCGGTCGGGCCACTGACCGTGATCGCCGCGTCCGCCCGCAGGCGGGGCGCCTCGACGGGGGCAGCGCCCTCGGAGCGGAGCAGCAGCGTGCCGCTGCCCTCGGCGCGGGCCGGCTGGAGGCCCGCGAGCAGCGCCAGGATCACGGCGACCACCGGGCCGATCAGGAGGTTGCGCGGCAGGCCCGGGGCTGAGGGCAGAACGGTTCGGTGCGAGGATGGACGGATCGCGAGCATGAGGAGGCTCCTTGGGATCGGGCGCCGGCCGGGGCCGGTCTTCCTCCAAGCTCCACCGGCAGCGCCTCCGCCGCCACGGGACGCTTCGCCCTCCTTCGGCCCCGCTCCGCACCAGCCGGGGCTCCGCGTTGCGGAAAGCGGCGCACTCGGCCGCCCACGGTGACGCTTCGTCCGGATCCGTGCGCAGCTGTCGGTGCGGGCCGCCTCCCGCTCAGGCGCGGCGCGCGGGTCAGGCGCGGCGCCGCGACCCGCTGTTCGGCCGGCGCGAACCGCCTACATCGGGCTCATGTCCCGCTCATCCTCACCCGCTCCGTCCCCGCCCGTCACGCGCATCGTCTGCATCCGCCACGGCGAATCGACCTTCAACGCGCATCACCGGGCGACGGGGCGCGACCCCGGCCATATCGACGCCCGCCTGTCCGAACAGGGCCACGCCCAGGTCGCGCAGGCCCGCGCGGCCCTGCGCGACATCCCGTTCGACCTCGTCGTCACCTCGCCGCTGACCCGGGCCCTTCAGACGACGGCGGGCATCTTCTCCGACCACCCGGCCAAGCCCGCGCTGCTCGTGGAGGTGCTGCACCGGGAGTGCCAGGAGAGCAGCTGCGACATCGGCCGGGCCGCCTCGGAGCTCGCCCGGGAGTTTCCGGATTTCCGCGTCGACCACCTGCCGGAGACATGGTGGTACGCGCAAGGCGAGGCCGGCCCGGAGGGTTGGCATGTCGAGCCGCCGCACCTGTTCGACCGGCGCGTGGCGGGCTTTCGGGAGTGGTTGCGGGCGCGCCCGGAGCGGACCATCGCCGTGGTCGGCCACGGCACGTTCTTCTACCACCTCACCGGCCACTGGCTCGCCAATTGCGAGACGGTCGAGGTCGATCTCGCCGACGAGCCGCGCCCGCGCGCCTACGGCTGAGCGAGGCTGCGCGCCGCCTCCAGGCGGTCGCGGGCGCAGAGCAAATCGATGGCCGGCGCCTGCCGGCCGATCCGGAGGGCCCCGTCGAGGATGGCGAGGGCCTCGCGCCACGTTCCTTCAGCGAACGGCGCCGCCCCCTCCGCGACCTCGGCGGCGCAGCGCGGGTCGCTGAAGGCGCGAAGCGCCGCCGTGGCGGTGCGCGCCACCGCCGAGGCGCGGGCGCCCGCGATCCAGGCATGGCGGCCGGCGGCGGCGTCGGACAGGGTGCCGCCCTGCCTCTCGGCGGCGCACAGGGCGTCCTGCGCGCCGGCTGGATCGGGCGCGGTCTCGCAGCGGGCGGCGAGCGCGGGCAGCCCGGCTGCGTCGAGCAGCGGCGGCAGGATGCGGCGCACGCTCTCGAGGGCGAGAAAGGCGGTGCGGGCCGCCTCGATCTCGGGCGCATCCGCCGAGCCGGACAGCCGCAGCACGAAGGCCATCAGCCCTTGCCGCTCGGATTCCGGCATCGCGTCGTTGAGGCCGAGCGCGTAGGCCGCGAGCGGGCGCGAGAAGCAGGGCGGGCAATCCTCGGTCGCGGTGATGGCCCGGTAGGGCAGCCCCGCCGCGACCATGGCCGCCTCGTTGATGCAGGTGCCGCCGTCCGGCCCCGGAAAGGCGTGCGAGCCCTTCAGCAACCGCCAGTTCAGGATGGGCTCGAAGGCGCCGAGGGCGTCGCGTTCGTTCAAGCAGGGCTCCTCCCGATCCGGGGAGTAGCCTGCCACGTCTTCGCGGTGCTTGGCGAGGGGGTTCGCGAAAGGGGCGCGAAGGGGACGCGCGCGAGAAGCGTCTCAGCCGCCGATGCCGGTCGCCAGCCCCGAGAGCATCGCCAGCCCCAGCACGAGCACGAAGGCCCCGGCCAGGAGTTCGAGGATGCCGAGGGCGAGGACGCCCGCCCGTCCCCGCCCGCCCGCGAGACGCAGGGCCAATGTCTTGGCGAAGACGGCGAGGCTGGCGAGTGCGCCAGTGGTCAGCGCCGTGCCGAGGGCCATGGCGAAGGTCGCGGCGATGCCGGCGGCGAGCATTCCCTGCGCGGCGCAGAAAACGAGGATCAGCACTGCCCCGGCGCAGGGGCGCGAACCGGCGGCGAGGACGACGCCCAGGCGCTCGCGCCAGCCGTCGAGCTGGTCGAGGGCAGTGGCATCGGTGAGACCGGCATGGCCGCAGCCGGGGCCGCAGGCCGCGGCCGGGGCGCCGACGGCCAAGTCGGCGAGCCGGGCGGCCTTGCGCCAGGTGACGGCGGCGCCGAGCCCCGCGACGAGGACGAAGCTCACGGTCTCGATCAGGGTGCCGGCGCGGGTCATTCCCGCGGCGGTCGCCTTGAGGACGAGGACACCGAGGAGGACGATGGCGATCGCCACGCAGGCCTGGAGCAGGGCCGCCGCCGCGCTCAAGGAGAAGCCCCGCCGGAGGGTACGCTCGCCCGCCACGATGTAGCCGGCGATCACCGCCTTGCCGTGGCCGGGACCGGCGGCGTGAAACACGCCGTAGGCAAAGCCCATCAGCACCAGCGGCATCCAGCCGCCTCCGGCCTTCAGCGCCGAGACCGCGCCCTGGAGCGCGCGCGAGAAGTTGGACTGGACGGAGAGCAGCCAGCCGCCGATCCCCGTCGCGGCCGGTGCGGCCTCGCGGAAGCCGATGCCGAAGGGAGAGCGGGGCGGCGGCGCGGCGAGACTGGGGCCGAGCGTCCAGGCGATGAGAGCGAGGAGGGCGGCGGCGGCCAGCACCGCCCCGGCGGCGAGCGCGGCCTTGAGCGGCAGCCGGCGCGAAGGGCTGCCCTCAGAATCGAGGCCGCCGGCCGGGGAGGATGTCGGGGCCGCGCTCAGGGACATGCGACGATGGCCCGGTTGGCGAATTGCTCGCCGTAATTCGAGGCGGCGGTGAGCGCCTCGAACATCGCCTCGGTCATCGACTGGCCGGCCTGCGCCACGGCGGGCTCGGCGTTCTTGGCCCGCGTCACCGTGGTGGTGCAGCCGGCCGCCGCGCCGGGCAGGCGCACCGCGTCGGCGCCCTCGGCGAGGCTGAAGGCGACGAAGTAGGTCGGATCGTAGACTTCCAGCGCCGCCACGCCGCGCCCCTGCGCGGCCGGCGCCTTCAGCGGCAACAGGAAGTTCAAGGTGAGCCGGTCGCCCTCCATGCTCATGCGGGCGTCCCGCGGCTCGGCGAAGGCCTGTTCCTTCCCCGCGACCTTGAGCTTCGTGAAATAGGCGAACTCGGCGAGGTTGCCGGTGTTCTCGTTGGCGAGTCCCTGCAGTTCCTCGGGCGAGAGCTTGCCGTCGCCGTTGGTGTCGAGGCCCTGCGTCACGAAGGATGAGTAGGCGGCATCGAAGCTCCAGGTGTGACGGATGCCGGCGACGCGGCCGGCCTCGTAGGCGACCTCGGCCCTGGCCGTGACCCAGACGTGGGGGTGGGCCGAGGCCGGGCCGGCAGCGGCGAGGCCGAGCGCGGCGGCGAGGGCGAGGCGTCGAGGAAATGCGATCGGCATGGCGCTCGGGTCGGGGGCTCGCTGCGTTCCGTGGCGAAGGACGCGTCGGGCCCACGTCCTGCCCGAACGATCGGGCGAAAGCAGGGCGCGAAGGGAGCGGGAGCGTCGATGACCGGGGCCGAGCTGGACGAGCTGCTGCGCGATTGCCCGCTCCTGTTCCACATGGCGGAGGCCGGCGCTTGGCCGAGCATCGCCCGGCACGGGCTCCTCAGCACGCGGGCGGCGCTCGACCTCTTCGAGGCGCAGGGCGATCTGCGCGCGGAGGCCGAGGGGCGGCGGCCGGAGGGAATCGTGCTGGAGCGGGCGGATCTCGGCCGCGTCGTGCTGCGCGATCAGAAGCCTCTCAGCGACAAGGCTCTCGCGCGCTGCCTGCGCGACGGCCTGACCCCGTCCGATTGGCACGCCCGGCTGAACGGGCGCGTCTTCTTCTGGCTCAGCCGCAAGCGGGTGCTCACGCTGCTGGCCGGCCGCGCCTACCGGGCGCAGGCCCACGAAATCCTGGAGATCGAGGCGGCTCCGCTCGTCGCGGCCTATCGCGACCGGATCGAACTCTCGGCCATCAATTCGGGCGCGACGGGGCGCTTTCCGGTGCCGCGGGGCGCGGACACCTTCCTGCCGATCGATCGCTATCCTTATGCGGCGTGGCGGACGAAGCGGGCCCGCGGCGAGCGGGCGGTGGAGCTGACCGTCCCCGGTGCGGTGCCGGATCTGCACCGCTTCGTGCGCCGCGTCGTCGTGATGCGCGGCGCGAGCGAGATCGAGACGCTCTACCGGCAGCCGGCTACCGCCCCTTGAGCAGCGCCTCGACCTCGGCCTCCTCGGCCGCGGAGAGTCCGGCCGCCTTCGGTGCCCGGCGGCGCGACAGGCGCCAGATGCCGAAGGCACCGAGGCCCACCGCCAGCAGCGGGCTGAGCCAGAGCAGCAGCGTGTGCCAGCCGAAGACCGGGCGCAGCAGCACGAACTCGCCGTAGCGGGCCACCACGTAATCGACGACCTGCCCGTTGCTGTCGCCCTCCTTGAGGCGGTCGCGCACGAGCAGGCGCAGGTCCTTGGCGAGCGGCGCGTCGGAATCGTCGATCGACTGGTTCTGGCAGACGAGGCAGCGCAGCCCCTCCGAGATCTGCCGCGCCCGCGCTTCCAGGGCGGGGTCCTTCAGCACCTCGTGCGGCTGCACGGCGAGCGCCGGCGCGAGGCCGAGAGACAGGCTCAGGGCGAGCGCGGCGAGCGCCGCGGGGAAGCGCGCGCGGATCATTCGGCGGGCACCGCGGAGGGCGGCAGCTTGGCGCGCGCCTTGACCGGAGCGCCGACGCGCATGCGCCGGTCGGTCAGGGAGAGGCCGCCGCCCGCCGCCATGATGACCGAACCGATCCAGATCAGCAGCACGAGCGGCTTGTGGTAGAGCCGCATGCCGATCGAGCCGTCGGGCATGACCTCGCCGAGGCTGGCGTAGATCTGGCTCACGCCCACCGTCTTCAGGCCGGATTCCGTCACCGTCATGCGGCGGGAGGGGTAGAAGCGCTTGCCGGTCTCGACGGTGCCCACGTAGTCGCCCGCCCGGTTGCGTAGGGTGAGGAAGGCGGTGGTCTCGTCGTAGTTCGCGCCCTTGGTCGGGCCGACCCGGTCGAGGGTGGCGACGTAGGGGCCGGAGGCGACCTGACCGCCCGGCCGGATCGTCGCGAGCCCTTCCGTGGCCCAACCCTGCCCGGCGATGCCGAGCACCACGACGCCGACGCCGGCATGGGCCAAGGCGGTGCCCCAGGCCGAGCGCGGCAGGCCGATCGCCCGGCGCCAGGTCGTTCCGAGGTCGTGCGTCCGGTTCTGGCCGTAGCCGCGGGCGCGCGCCCAGATCTCGAGCACCGAGCCGATGATGAGATAGGCGCCGAAACCGAGGCCGACGGGCGCCATGATCGGACCGCCCCAGGCCAGAGCCGCCGCGCCGAGGGCGACGACGAGCGCCACGGCGAAGGCCGCGAACAGGCGCTGCGCGGCGGCCGCGGCGTCACCCCGCTTCCAGGCCAGCGCCTGCCCGAAGGGCACGATCAGGAGGAGCGGGAGCGCCAGCGGGATGAAGGTCCAGTTGAAGAAGGGCGGGCCGACCGAGATCTTCTCGCCCGTCAGCATCTCCAGGAGCAGCGGGTAGAGCGTGCCGACGAACACCGTGGCGCAGGCGGCCACGAGGAACAGGTTGTTCATCACCAGGGCCCCCTCGCGGGAGATCGGCGCGAACAGGCCGCCCTGGCGCAGCATCGGCGCGCGCCACGCGAACAGGCTGAGCGAGCCGCCGATGAACAGGGCGAGGATCGCGAGGATGAAGACGCCGCGGCTCGGATCGGTGGCGAAGCTGTGCACCGAGGTGAGCAGGCCCGAACGCACGATGAAGGTGCCGAGCAGCGAGAGCGAGAAGGTGAGGATGGCGAGCAGGACCGTCCAGACCTTCAGCGCGTCGCGCTTCTCCATCACGACGGTGGAGTGCAGCAGCGCCGTGCCGGCGATCCAGGGCATCAGCGAGGCGTTCTCGACCGGGTCCCAGAACCACCAGCCGCCCCAGCCGAGTTCGTAATAGGCCCAGTACGAGCCCATGGCGATGCCGAGCGTGAGGAAGCTCCAGGCGATCAGCGTCCAGGGTCGCACCGCCCGCGCCCAGACGGCGTCGATGCGCCCCTCGATCAGCGCGGCGACCGCGAAGGCGAAGGTGATCGAGAAGCCGACATAGCCGAGGTAGAGCAGCGGCGGATGGATCGCGAGGCCGAGATCCTGCAGCAGCGGGTTGAGGTCGTTGCCCTCCAGCGGTGCGGGCGCGACCCGGGCGAAAGGGTTCGAGGTCGTGATGATGAACAGCAGGAACACGAAGGTGATGCTCGCCTGCACCATCAGCGTGTTGGTGCGCAGGGTCGGCGGCACGGAGGTCGTGGCGGTGGCGACCCAGGCGCCGAACAGGGCGAGGATCAGCACCCAGAGGAGCATCGAGCCCTCGTGGTTCCCCCAGACGCCGGAGATCTTGTAGATCAAGGGCTTGGCGGTGTGTGAGTTCTCGACGACGTTCTGGACCGAGAAGTCCGAGGTCACGTGCGCGTAGGTCAGCGCGCAGAAGGCGAACAGGATGCAGGCGAAGGTGCCCAGCGCGGCGGGCGCCGCCACCTCGCGCAGGGCGGCGTCGCCCGAGCGGGCAGCCCAGGCCGGCATCACCGCCTGCACCAGGGAGAGTGCCAGCGCGAGCGCCAGCGCGTAATGGCCGACCTCGACGATCACCGGCAAAGCTCCCGCGCGGTTTCAGGGCGGATGGTCATGAAGGGTCTCACCGCTCGCTGCGCTGACCGAGGGTCGCGTCGGCCGCCTCGGCCTTGGGTGTCTCGGACTTGGGTATCTCGGCCTTGGGGGCATCCGTTTTGGGGGCCGCCTTCCCCCCGCCTTCCTGCCAGCGCCCCTGCGCCTTGAGGGCGTCGGCCACCTCGCGGGGCATGTAGTTCTCGTCGTGCTTGGCCAGCACCGTGTCGGCGCGGAACACGCCGCCGGTATCGAGCGTGCCTTCGGCGACGATGCCCTGACCCTCGCGGAACAGGTCGGGCAGCAGACCGCGATACTGGACGGGGACCGTGGCACTGGTGTCGGTCACCGAGAACTCGACGTTCTGGTCGGGCCCGCGCTTGACCGACCCTTCCGTCACGAGGCCGCCGAGGCGGAAGCGCGTGCCGGGGGCGACGCCCTGCGCGGCCACCTCGGCGGGGGAGCGGAAGAACACGATCGAGCCGGTCATGGCCGACAGGATCAGCCCGAGCGCCAGCGCGAGCACGGCTCCGCAGGTGGCGATGAGGATCAGGCGGCGGCTCTTGCGGGTCACTTTTCCGTCCCGGTTCGTCGGCTTGTTGTCGGCCCTCGGCTCGCGCGAGCGATCTGAGGCCGGCCTGACGTCACTTCATTTGATCGAGCATCCGGTTTCGGCCCCCGCGCCCGCGGGGTCAAGGTTGCACGGGCGGGACCGATTGTCAGGGGCGGGGTTGCGGCTACGGCTTGGCCGGTCGGCCGAGGTCGAGTTCGCGGCCCAGGGCGTCGAGGCGCTCCACCGCGGTCGGGTTGGCGGCGAGCGCCATCTTGGCCCGGTCGAGGGCCTGGGTCGCGGCGGCCCGGTCGCCGAGGATGCCGTAGGAGCGTACCAGCCGCATCCATTCGTCGGCGCTGCCGCCCTTGGCGGCGAGCCGCCGGTCGAGGGTCGCCACCATGCCGCGGATCGCCGCCTCGCGCTCGGCCGGCGGCATCGCCTTGATCGCGGCTGCCGCGTCGGGTTCGGGCCGGCTCAACTCGGCCTTGCCCGTCTCGGCGCCCGCCCTGTCCTCCGCCTTCGGCTCGGGGCGCGGCGCCCCGGCCTCCGCGAGGCCGAGTTCGCGCGCCTGCGCGTCGAGGCGGGCCCGCGCCTCCCGGTCCTCCGGAAAGGCCTTGCGGGCGCGCTCCAGGGCGTCGAGCGCCTTGTCGCGCTCGCCGAGCACCGCGTGGGAGCGCACGAGGCGCAGCCATTCCTCGGCGCTGCCGCCCTGTTTGGCCAAGCGCCGCTCCAGCCCTTCGACCATGCCGCGGATCGCGTCGATCCGCTCGGAGGGGGGCAGCGACTGGATGTTGGAGCCTGGCCCGGCCGCCGGAGCCTTCGCCCCGTCCTCGGCCTTCGGCGCCGGCATCGTCTCGCCCTTCAGCCGGGCGAGGCTCTCGCGCACGGTGGGGAGCCAGGGCGCGTCCGCGGGCGCGGCCTCCGCCATCGCCTCCAGACGGCGCACCGCACCGGCCACGTCGCCGGCCTGCTCGTCGCCGCGAGCGAGGTAGAACTGGGGCTTGGCCGCCTTGGGATCGGCGGCGACCGCCCGGCCCAGCACCTTGCGGGCCTCCGGCGAGACCGTGCCGTCGGCCGCCGCGACCAGGGCCTCGCCCCAATCGGCCAGCGCCTGCGCGTCCTCACCCTTGAGGCGCACCAGGGACGCGTAGGCGCGCGCCGCGTCGTCGAAGCGCCCGAGCCGCATGTAGACCGGGCCGAGCACGCTCCAGCCGCGAACGTCGTCGGGGTGATTGGCGAGCCGCGCCTCGATCTGGCCGATGGCCGTCATCAGATCCTGCGCGCCCGCCCGCGTCGCGTTGCGGTCGGCCTCGGTCTGCGAGGGGAGGTTCGGCGAGCCGTAGAGGCCGTAGACGGCGAGCGCCACGAGCGGGATCGTGGAGAGCGCGAAGGCGGAGGCCGCCCGGCGCTGGCGCAGGTGCGGCTCGGCGATCGGCCGGGCGCCCGGCGCGTTCGCGCGTTCCTCGCGGCTCGCCCGCAGGAGCCGGCGCGCGGCCTCGGTGCGGGCCGCCTCGGCCTCGGCCGGGGCGATCAGGCCGCGGCCGAGATCGCGCTCGATCTCGGCGAGCTGGTCCTCGTAGAAGCCGGTCTCGGTCGCGAGCCCGGACGCACCGCTCCCGGCCTCCAGCCCGGCCCCCTGCGCAAGCCCTTGCCGGCGGCGGCGCGACATCGGCCAGAGCAGCGCGAACACGGCTGCGCCGGTCATGGCCGCCAGAATGAACCAGATCGCCGTCATCAGACCCAGGAATGCAAGCTCGGCCCCGTGTAGAGCCCGAGCGGGGCCCGCACGACATCAGCCTCGGGTGACACGTCGTCACGCACGTGGACAGGCCGGCCATAGCACAGGCGGATTGCAGCGTAACCTTCGCCGCACCGGCACCACTCAGCGTTGTCCGGCACCCGCGGGCGCGTCGCCGGGCACCTCGATCACCGCACGAAGGCCGCCGAGCGCGGCGGCTTCCAGGCGGAAGCGCCCGCGATAGAGCGCGGCCAGATCCGCCACGATCGACAGGCCGAGCCCTGAGCCGGGCTTGGTCTCGTCGAGGCGACGGCCGCGCTTGAGCACGGCGGCGCGATCCTCCTCGGGCAGGCCCGGCCCGTCATCCTCGACCGAGACGAGGAGATGGGGATAGTCGTGCTCGCCCGTGGGCGAGGCGGAGATCGAGACGCGCCCGCTCGCCCATTTCGAGGCGTTGTCGACGAGGTTGCCGATCATCTCCTCGAAATCCTGCTTCTCGCCGCGGAAGCGCAGGCCCGGCGCCACGTGGACCTCGTAGGCGATGTCCTTGTCGCGATAGATTTTTCCGAACGTTCGCACCAGTCCGGCGAGCGCCGGCTCGACCTCGGTGGAGGTGCCGAGCGTGCCCGCGAGCGCGGCGGCGCGGGCGCGGTCGAGATGGTAGTTCACCTGATCGCGCATCACCGCCGCCTGCTCGCGGATCTTCTCCGACAGCTCCGGCGGCGCCTCGCTGCTCCCGACCTCGTTGACGATGATCGAGAGCGGGGTCTTCAGGGCGTGGGCGAGGTTGCCGACCTGGGTGCGGGCGCGCTCCAGGATCTCGCGATTGGTCTCGATGAGCAGGTTGATCTCGCCCGCCAGCGGAGCGATGTCGCGCGGATACTCGCCGTCGATCCGGTCGGCCTCGCCGCGGCGGATGGTGCCCAAGGCGGTGCGCAGCTTGCGCAAGGGCGCGAGGCCGAAGCGGATCTGCAGCAGCGCGGTCGCCGCGAGCGAGAAGCCGAGCAGGCCGAAGGTCATGAACAGCGAGAAGCGGAAGCGCTCGACATCGTTGACGATCTCGTCGGCCGGCCCCGCCACGCGCACGGTGTAGCGCCCGTCGGCCCCGACATCGACATCGCGCTCGACGATCCGCAAGCTGCGGTCGTCCTGGCCGCGGCCGTAGCCCTGGCGGATCTGGCCGATCGTGGCGGTGCCGGCCTGATCCGGCCCTTTCAGCGGCACGCCGACGAGCGAGCGCGAGGTGCGCAGGTCCCGCGGCTTCGCATCGGGCCGTCCGACCTGCCAGTACCAGCCCGAGAGGGGCAGATCGAAGCGCGGATCGCCGAGCGAGAAGGAGCGCGCCTCCGGGTCGCTCGGGGAAACGAGATCCGTGGCGAGGTTGTTGGCGAAGACGAGCAGCCGGCTGTCGAAGGCGCGCTCGGTGTTCTCGCGGTAGAGCGTGGTGAGGATGAAGGCCGCGATGACGAGGATCGCGGTGCTCGACAGGAACGAGGAGACCGCGAGCCGGACCGCGATGGAGCGGCGGCGCAGGGGCAGCCAGGCGAGGCGGTCGGTCATGATTCCAGGCTCGAAACGCGGCTCGCTCGCAGGCGCGCAGGCATGTACATCAAGCGCACCAGCTTTCTACACCGAGTCGAACCGAGACACCCATGGCTCTGCACATCCGCGATGTGGAGACGGACCGCCTCGTCCGCCTCCTGGCCGAGCAGCGCGGCATTCCACTCACCGAAGCCATCAAGCTGGCCGTGCGCAATGAGCTGGAGCGGGAGGCGCAGCGGCCGGGCCTCTGGGATCGGTTGAAGCCACTGCACGCCAGCGTGGCCGCCCGGGCCTCGACAGGCCTCGAGGCCGACAAGGCCTTCTTCGACGGGCTGAACGACGAGTGATGTTCGTCGATGCCTCCGCCCTCATCGCCATTGCCACGGGAGAGCCGGAGGGAAAGGCCCTCGCCGAGCGTCTCGAGACGGCAGGAGCCGCGATCACCTCGCCGGTCGCCGTCTACGAGGCGGTCCTCGGCATCGCCCGGAAGAAGCAGGGCGGCCTTGAGGCAGCCCGGGCGGATGTCGCGATGCTGCTCGACCTCGCGCGGATCGGTCTCGTCCCGATCACCCCGGAGGATGCGGATCGGGCGCTCGACGCCTTCGCGCGCTACGGGAAGGGAACCGGGCATCCGGCCCGGCTCAACATGGGCGACTGCCTCGCCTACGCGGTTGCACGAAGCCACGGCATGCCGCTCCTCTACAAGGGCGAGGATTTCGCGCTCACCGATCTTGGCACCCGATGACGGCTCACCCCCGCCCGGGCGGCTGGTTCGGATCGATCAGGTAGCCCAACCCCCGCACCGTCTGGATCAGATCCACGGCGAGCTTCTTGCGCAGGCGCCCGACGAACACCTCGATGGTGTTGGAATCGCGGTCGAAATCCTGGTCGTAGAGGTGCTCGGTCAGCTCGGCGCGGGAAACGACGCGGCCGGTGTGATGCATGAGGTAGGAGAGCAGGCGGTACTCGTGACTCGTCAGCTTGACCGGCGCCCCGTCCACGAAGACGCGGCCCGAGCGGGTGTCGAGGGTGACGGGGCCGCAGGCGATCTGGCTCGAGGCATGGCCCGCCGCGCGGCGAAGGATCGCGCGCACGCGGGCCATCAGCTCCTCCATGTGGAAGGGCTTGGTCACGTAATCGTCGGCGCCGGCATCGAAGCCGTCCACCTTGTCCGACCAGCGGTCGCGGGCGGTGAGGATGATGACGGGGGTCTTCACCCCGGCCCGACGCCAGTTCTGGAGCACGGTGACGCCGTCGGCCTTGGGCAGGCCCATGTCGAGGATGATCGCGTCGTAGGGCTCGTTCTCGCCGAGATAGCCGCCCTCCTCGCCGTCGAAGGCCTTGTCGGCCACGTATCCGGCCTCTTCCAGGGCGGCGACGACCTGACGGTTGATGTCACGGTCGTCCTCGACGACGAGCAAGCGCACGGTCGGTCACTCCTCAAGCAGATCGCCACCGGCGATGACGGCGCATCGCCCGCTTTTCCCGTTCGGGGCAGAATCAATCGGGGCGGCGGGTGCCGGCCGAATGCGCGGACACTGACGATCGGTCAGGTTCCGGGCAACCGGATGTCGCTCATAAACCATAAAACTTCCGCTACGCCGCCCCACCGCTACCATTGCCCGCTGACCTGCCCGGACTGGGCATCGACCATCACGCGCGTGAACTGCCCGTCGCGGCGCAGGGCCGTCAGCAGGTAGACGAGCCCCGCCTCGTGCCGGCACAGGCTGGCGCGCTGGATCTCGGCCCGCGGGACGATCTGGCGGGCCGCGCGGATCGCGGCGATGGGCGGAACGACGCGCTTCTCCGCCACCGCCTCGCGCAGATCCGCGGGCGAGAGGCAGTCGTCGCCCCGGTTCAGCACCTCCCGCGTCGGAGGGGCGGGCGCCAGGGCGCCGGTCTCCTCGGCGAGGGGGCCGACCGCGCCCGTCGCGAGAACCGCGGCGGTCGAGACGACGATCAGCAGGGCGAAAGCTTGGCGCATCGAGGGGAACTCTCGTCTCAGGGCACTGAATGCGCCCTGAATGTTCGCGAGAGCGAGCCGTTTCGGGGAAGCGAATGCTGTTCTCGGGTCGGGGGCCATGTCCGGGTCGGCGATGCTGTCGGGGACAAGGCGGGACCGCCGCCACGGTTCCCGCAGTGCCCGTGCGCAGACGGGCTCAGAGAGTCGTGTCACGGCGCCGTTCGTCCCGCCGCGCTGAGCCCCGGATCGAGGAAGCGTCGCAGCGTCCGGCTCGCCAGATCCTGGCTGTCGATGTGATCGAGCGCGGCCCGGCGCAGGACGGTGAGCGAGCGCTCGAAGCCGCGGCGGGCCTGGTCGAGCCGGCTCGCGGCGGCACGGCTGCGGCGCCTCCGCGAGGGATGGCGACCGAGCCCGGCCGGGCCTGCCGGGAAAAGGGATGCGAACATGGATCGTCCCGTCCGTTGCGGATCGTCGGTCAGGGCCTCGGACGATGCGGGAGGTCGTCCATCCGCCGCAGGATTTCCTCGAACTTCTCGCGGGCGCGCTCGTCGCTGCGTTCCACCTCGCGGGCGGTCTCGGCGGCGAGCCGGGCCAGATCCTCCAGCACGCGGGTGCGGCTCTCCAGCGCGGCGGCGACCGCCGCGTTGGTCTGCGAGGCGCGCTCCAGAGCGGCGGCGGTTGCCCCGGTCTCGACGATGCGCGCCTCCAGCACGCGCAAACCGTCGCGGTAGAGATGGAGGCAGGCGAGCCCCAGCAGCACCGCGACGATCCAGCCGGCACCGCCGTCGGCGAAGAGGAGGCGCGCGGCTTCCGTTGCGATCTTCTCCACGGCGGGATCCTCCGGATCGGCTGTCGCGACGCCCCCCGGTCTCGGCGCGGCCGGAGGATCAGGTGGCCTCGCCGGGTGCAGCCGAGGCGACGCGCCTGAGCGCGGGTTCGAGGGTGTTGCGGGCGGTGGCCGCCTCTTCCAGGCTCAGGGAGCGGAAAACCTTCTCGGCCAGCCCCTCGCCGCCGCCCGCCGCGCGGATCAGCCAGCCCGGCGCCTGATCGAGGGCGCGCTGCACGGCGCGGGCGATCACCGCCGAACCGACGGCGACCGTGAGCGTGCGCCCGCGGACCGCGCCGGAGACGGCGTTGAGGGCGTAGTCGGTGGCGCGGTGCACGAGGCGTTCGACGAGGGCGTCGGTGACGAGGAGCCGCAGCGGGCCGCCGATGCGGGCGAGGACCGCCGCCAGCGCGGCGACCAGAACCGGCGTGAGCAGCGCGGTGAGACCCTGGGCGAGGGCGAGCACCGCGTCGCCCCAGGGCAGGACGAGCGCGGCCGCCTCCGCGGCAGGGTGTGCGGCCGCCGCGCCGGTGCCCGGCGGCAGCGCGAGCAGGAGCAAGGGCAGGATTGCCTTTGCGATCATGGTTGCGATCCTTCTCGAATCGAGGGGATGGGCGAGGTTCAGCGGGGGCGCGGCGCGGCCGGACGGCGCGTCGGCGCTCCAAGATGGCCTGCGGCCAGTGAGGGACGGTCTGCGGCCAGCGAGGGACGGCCTGCGGCGGGCAGCGCCACGGGCTGCGGATCGCCGCGCCGGGCGCGCGGGAGGGCGGCCTCGTAGGCGGTGCGGAACTGGTCGTGCTCGGCCTGCCGGCGCGGGATGATGGCCGCCGGCCGGTTCCACATCAGGATCGCCCCGGCCGCGCCGTCCCGATCGCCCACCCGCAGCCGCCGCAGCACGGTGGAGCGCAGGAAGGCCGCCGGTCCGATGTTGAAAGAGAGCGAGACCAGGGCGTCGAAGGCGTGCTGCGGCAGCGGCTCGGGGATCGCCTCCGCGACGGTGCGCACGAAGCGGGCCACGTCGCGGGCGAAGATCGCGTCGGCCTCCTCCGCGCCGATGCGCAGACCCGCCCGCGGCAGAGGCGGGCCGGCGGCGGCGGTGTGGCCGACACCGATCGTCCAGATGCCGACGCTGTCGCGATAGGCCTCCAGCCGCAGGCCCTCCCGGGCGATCAGGACGGCGCGACCGACGGCGCTGAGATCCATCGTATGTCTCCGGGTCGGGGCGGGGTGGGCAGCGGGGATGCAGGACCGGTCGCGCACCGCGCCGGGGCCGGCGGGGGGCGCTTGTCCGAGGCCCCTCGAAGTGCCCGCCGGGCGAGACGGCCGGGGTGCGTCGTCCGCCCCGGCATCGACCGCGCCACGGGCGTTTCGTGGCGCGGCCTCAATCGAGGTTCTCGAAGAACAGCGAGAACAGGACGTTGACCGTGAAGTGCGCGCCGGCGCTCGACACGACCTTGAGGCACCAGTGCTCGTGGCCTTCGAAGACGACACCGTTGACGAGATCGGACGCTTCCTTGGCGTCGCCGGAAATCGTGCAGGTCAGCGCGGTGTCGCCGAACCGTTTCTGCAGGGTGAAGGTCCAGTGCTGATCCGCGCCCGGAGCCTGCTGCGTCAGGATGCGCAGGTGCTTGAACCGCCCCCTTCGCCCCACGGGAAGACAGACTTCGCTGGGATGCCCGCCGAACAGGGCGTGGGAGAAGTAGCGGGTCGCGCCCGCATGGACGGCGTTGTCACCGATGTTGCCCGCGATCACCTGCCCCGTCGGCAGCGGCACGCCCGCGGCGGTGACGCGGCCGGGAAAGGCGACGTCCCCCGTCGCCCGAGCGATGCGCAGGGCTTCGAACCAGCGGCCTCCGTCGGGCGAGACCTTCACGCGCAGGTCGTCGTCGCCGGTCAGGCCGATCTCGGCCCGGCCCGACCAGCCGGACTGCATCAGCAGGGAGAGGACGTTGCCGGGCGCCTGCTTGTTGAGGGTGTAGCGCAGATCCCCGCTGCCCCCCTCGGCCGTCGTCCGCGCGGTCCAGAGCGCCTTGTTGAGCTTGGCCGCGAAGGGATTGTCCGCATCCGCGCCCGTGCCGATCCCGAGCCGGGAGAGGTCGTTCAAGGCATCCAGGGTGCCGCGGAACGACATCCAGGCCGTGCCCGTGAAGGTGTAGAGGTCGGCCTCGTCGGCGACCCAGGCGAGCCAACCGGCCCGGGGCCGCAGGGCGAGCCACGTCCCGTCCTGGAAGCGAACGACGCGGCCGGCCCAGCCCGTCCAGGCGCCGGACGGATCGGAGGCGGCGATCAGGTAGCGGTCGCCCTCCATCGGATCGGGGGGCGGCGCCGTGCGGTCCTTGTCGAGGACGGCGAGATGCACGAGCGCGTCGAGCAGCGCCAGCGCCTCGTTGTGGGTGACGTGCTTCTGCGCCTGGCCCGCCGCGATCAGCGGCAGGGCGAGGCTCGGGGTGGTGTCGGCCATGGGCGGCCTCCCTCGCGCGGGTTGAAGTCGGGTGTCGGGATCGGCGGTTCAGGCCCGGCGCAGGCTCACCCGTGCCCGCCGCGCCGGCCCGAGGCCGGTCCGTGCGCCGAGCTGCGCCACGGCGAAGTCGATCTCGGTGAGGAGCGCGCCGAAATCGGCGGCCTCGTCCGAAGCGGCGTAGAGGGCACTCGGGGCCGTGCTGGCGAGGCTGCGCAGGATGCGCCCGTCATCGGCGAGGATGTCGACGCGGTAGGCCTCGGCATCCTCGCCGAGCGGCACCTCCGCAGCCTCCCAGCTATCGGCGTCGCGCCGGGCGCGGCGGGTCCAGCTCAGGCGAATGCCGTCCGGCTCGCGGCGGGCGCGCAGGTGGACCGGGCTCAAGGGAACGAAGGGATCGAGCCCGGCGGTCGCCTCGAAGCCGATGAAGGTCGGATCGGCGGGATCGCGCTCCGCCGGGCCGACCCGGTAGAGGAAGCGCCGGCCCGCCTCGTCGAGGCGGTCGACGAGGGGGATGAGGGCGCCGTCGTCGAGGCGCACGATCAGGCTTCCCGCCGGGGCGGGCCGGCCCGCGGCGGCCTCGCTCCCGGCAAGCCCCCGGATCAGGCCGGACAGCCGCCAGGTTCCCGGCCCGTTCAGTTCGGCCCCGGCTGCGGACAGGATCTCGACCACCCCGTCCATCCCGACCAGGGCGAACAGGTTTCCGCCCGCGAGCGCGGCGGCCTCGCCGATCGCGGCGAGTCCTTCCGCGTGGCGCAGATCCACGTCGAGGCGGGCGTTTCGGTCGAAGCGCCAGAGCGGGCCGGGCGGCAGGATGGCTCGCGTGCGGCCGAGGCAGGCCGGATGGTCGAGGGTGCGGTGGGGCAGGAAGGGGGCGCCCTCGCCGTCCGAGCGCCACAGGGCGATCGCGCCGGGCCAGGGGTCGGCGGCCACCGCGAGGTAGGAGAGCGGCACCGGGCTGCCGCGCTCCACCGGCAGGACGAGCGGCAGGGCGAAGACCGGGCCCGGCTGGGCCGGCGGCGTCCGACCCGGGCGCGGCGCGGGCGCGGCAGCCCCGGGATCGCGCCGGCCGGAGGGCGCGGCGCGGGTCTCGATCCGGCGCCCGGCCGGGCTGTCGTCGATACGGGCGATGCGGTGGAGCGCCCCGGAGCGGTCGTCCGGCAGGGTTACGCGGTCGCCGGGCTCCAGGTCGATCCGGCGCGGACTGAGGGTGAAGCTGGCGCTCTCGCGCCCGGCCAGAGCCGCGTCGAGCAGGGATTCCGCCAGCCCCTGCACCGCATCGCGCCGGCTCACGAGGGCGGCGTCGATCCGAACCTCGCGCCGCCGGCCCCCGGCCGGCCGCGCGGCCGCGGCGGTGGCGCGGCGGTAATCCGGACTCTCGCCGTCGCCGAAGCCGATTTCGATGGAGCGGGGCAACTCGCTCTCCTGCGCTCGCATCCGGTGCAGGGCCGCCGTCTCGCCCTCCCCGGGCACGAGGTCGCCCGCCCGCAGCGGGACCGGATCGGCCGCCCCGGCATCGCGGATGCGCAGGGTCCCGGCCGAGACGCAGACATCGAGGTTGAAGAGCCGGGCGAGGGGCTCCAGCGCCTCGCGGGCGGAGAGCGGACGGTCGAGTACGTATCCGTCGAGGAAGCCGGCCGCCTCGATGGCGGAGGGCGCCTCGATGCCGAGATCGGCGAGGATGGCCGCGATCAGGCGGTCGAGTTCCAGCCCCTCGATGCGCCCGGTGATCCAGTGGCCGAGCGCCCAGTTGGCAGCGTCCGACCAGACGGAGGCGAAATCGGGGAAGGCGGGAAAGGGCCGTGCGTCCCAGGCCCAGACGAAGATGTCCTCGGGCGCGATCATCCGCCCTCCGTAGACCGGCGAGACCGGATTATGAGCCGGCTCGAAACCCGCCTGCGCCGGATCGAACCGCGCCAGGATCGCCTCGAGTCCGCGGATCTGAATCAGGTCGTCGCGGGTGGCGCGGGAGAAGGGCGGGCTGGCATTCTCCGACGATTTCGGATCGGGGAAGACGTTGGGCCCGTTGGTGCCGCGATCGACGGCGGGGATGCCGATCTCGGTCAGCCAGATCGGCTTCGAACCAGGCATCCAGGCCGTCGGGCCGGTCTCGACGCCGCCCGCGCGCTCGACATGCGGATTCGACCACCAGCCGACGAGATCCTTGGCCCGATAGATCCAGGGCTTGCCGTGGGCGCCGTCGGTGATCGGCGTGCGGATCTGCGCCGCCCGGTCCTCCGGACCGGCATAGAACCAGTCGAAGGCCTCGCCCGCGCCGAGGCGATGCTTCAGGTAGGCGCGGTCGTAGATGTCGGCGGCCTCCGCCGCGTCCCGGTGGCCGGAGCCGTCGCGCCAATCGGAGATCGGCGGATAGTAGTCGATCCCGATAGCGTCGATGGCAGGGTCCGCGAAAAGCGGATCGAGGGGGAAGCGGATCTCGGCGCCCTCCTCGCGGACATGGGCGCCGTACTCCGTCCAGTCGGCGGCGTAGGCGAGGCGCACCTGCGCGCCGAGCCGCGCGCGGACGTCGACCGCGAGCGCGCGGAGATGGTCGACGGCCGGGTAGGAGCCGCCCGGCCCGCGCACCCGCGTCAGGCTCACGAACTCGCTGCCGAGGATGAATCCGGAGAGCGGGCTGCCCGCCGCGGCCCAGGCCGCGGCGAGGGCGGCGTAGTGCAGGATCATCGCCCGATAGCCCTGCGGCCCGTCGAAGAAGGCCGCGACCTGAGCGGTCGCCGCCGCCGTACCGTCCGGGCTCCCGGGGCGATCGGGCGCGGGGTCGCAGGTGATGCGCCCGCGCCAGGGATAGGGAGCCTGCACGCGGCTCGGATCGCGCGGATCGGGCAAGGTGGTGCCGGCCGGCACGTCCATCATGACGAAGGGATAGAGCACGACCGCGAGGCCGCGTCGGGCGAGTTCGGCCACGAGCCGCCCGAGGCCGGCATCGGAGGGCGTACCGCCATAGGCCGCGCTGTCACCGGACCGGGAGACCGGTGCCGCCGTCGCGCGCGTCCGCCCCGCGACGGCCCAGGGCTCGCCCGTCGTCACCTTCGCGGCCGCATCGACCCGCGGCGTCACGGTGCAGTGCCCGGCGCGCAGGTCGTCCCCGAACCAGCTCGCCACCACCGAGACCCGGGCGAGGCGCGGGCAGAGCGCCTGAAGCGCGTCGAGGGAGGCGATCACATCGCTCGCTCCCTGGAACTGAAACCGATTAGCCGGCTTCGTAGCGCCGAAACCGTTATCCTCGCTCACCGCGAGCGGATCGAGGCCGAACTCGGTGGAGCCGGGAATCAGGCAGACCGCGCGAATCCTCGCTCCCAGCCCCTGGACAGGACGGATGACCTCGAAGGCGAATTGCGGAATGCGGTTGCCGAAGGCCGCGAGCGGCAGCCGCTCGAACACGACGTAGGCCAGACCGCGATAGGCGGGCGCGTCGTCCGCGCCCTCCTTGGCGACGATGAGCGGGTCGGCGGCCTGCGTCGCAGCGCCGGTATGGACACGCAGGTTGAGCGTCGTCAGATCGAGCTCGGTACCGTCGGCCCAGATCCGGCGCACCAGCGCGATCTCGCCCGCGCACAGGCCGACCGCGACGTTGGCGTAGGTGCTGTAGGCGGTGCGGATCGTCTTGCGCCCGCCCGCGCCGCCCTTGGAGCCGGAGGCGGTGCGCTCCACGGTGGTGTTGGCGACTTCGAGCGGCCGCGTCGCCCAGATCAGGGTACCGCCGATGCGCGCCCGGCCGTAGACCCGCGGCACCGGCGCCCCCTCCGTCGAGGCGAGGCCGCCGAGTTCGGTCAGCCGCGGCCCCTCGACGAAGCGCGGGCCCGCACCGCCGCCGAACAGGCCGTCGTCGAGCGCCGCGCCGCCGGCGGCGCCGACGACCCGGCCGATCATCCCGCCGATAGGGCCGCCGAGCGCGCTGCCGACCGCCTCGCCGGCCGTCTGGAGGACGAGCGTCGCCATGCAGGACCTCCGGATCGGCGGGGTTCAGGACGCTTCGGGGAAGCGGAAGGCGTGGGCGAGGTGGCGGCGCCACCAGGGCGTCAGGGCGACTTCCGTCACCGCCGCACCGTCATGGGCGTGGATCATCGCCGCCGGGCCGGTGGCGATGGCACAGTGTTTTGCCGGCAAATGTGCGCGGAAGGCGAAGAGCAACACGTCGCCGGGTCGAGGCCGGTAGGCCGGCAGAGGCCCTTCGACCGGCACGAGGTGGCGTCGGGCGGCGGCGAGCAAGGGAGCGTCGCCGGGGCCGGCGGATTCCGCCCACGAGGCGGCGTAGGGCGGCGTCTCCTCCGGCTCGGGTCCGAGCACGCCGCGCCAGACGCCGCGCAGCAGGCCGAGGCAATCGCAGCCCACGCCCTTCAGCGAGGCTTGGTGCCGGTAGGGTGTGCCGGCCCAGGTTCGGGCCTCCGCCACGATCCGTTCCGCGAGAGGGGAGGACGTCTCCATGGTCGCCTCACCGGAACAGGCTGGAGCCGTCGAGGCGTGCGCTCGCCTGAGGCCCGCTCCGCAGCACGAAATCGTTGCCGGGCATGTGCGGAAAGCCCTGGAAGTTGAGGGTGTTGGCGAACTTGTCGCGGCAGGTGGCGAGGCGCTTGTCGCAGCCGGCGGTGAGGGTGAAGGTGTCCCCCGCCGCAACCGGCCGCGGCGGCGGCTCCCAGAGTTCGAGGATCACGCCCTCCTCCGCCCGCAGATGGGTTCGTAGGTCCCCTGCGTGCCCGGCATTGGCGCCGCCTTCCCAGGCAAGGCGGCCGCTGGCGAACCAGCCCGTCGCGAAATCGCCCGCCAGGGTCACGGCGAGCCGGCCGGATTCGAGGGCGGCGCCGACGGTGCCGGCCGCGCGGTAGCGCGGATCGGCGAGGTTGACGCGGCAGCGGCTGTCGCCGACCTGCGCATCGCAGGCTGCGCGGAAGCTGCGTCCGGTCTGGGCGTCGAGGCGATGCATCAGCCCGCGCAATTCTGCGACGAAGGCGCCGCCCGCTTGCCTGATCTCGCCGAGGCTCGCCACGTCGAGCAGGATGCGGGCCGCAGGCTCACGCCAATCCACCAGCCAAGTCTCGATCCCGGCCCCGTCATAGAGCCCGGCCGCGATGTCCGCCCCGGTGATTCCCGCCGAGGTCAGCGCGCCGGCCACCTCGCCTCCGCTCACCGCGAAGCCGAGTTCGGCGCTGGCCTCGGCGGCCTCAAGGCCGGTGCGCGCGGCGTAGGTCACGCCCGAGAAGGTCAGATCGCGGTCATGGTCGGTGAAGCCGAGGACGAGACCGTCGCGGCGGCGCAGGGCCCAGCAGCGGCACAGGGTGGTCGCGCCGCTGTCCATGCGGGCGGCGAGGGCGGATGGAATCGCGCGCATCGGCGCCTCCTCAGGGCACGATCTCGATCACCGGAATGCGCGGCACCTCGCCGGCGGTGAAGGCGGCCAGATCGATGGCGAGTTCGTCGGTGTCGAAGCGGACCGGCACGTCGAACTCGAAGCCGGCGGTGACCGCCGCGCCGGGCGGCGGCACCGCGTCGGGCGCGAAGGTCACGAGACCCGCAGCGGGATCGCAGGAGACGGCCGCGCCCGTCACCTCGACGCCGCCCACGGCCACGCGCACGCTGCCGGCCACCGGCTTGACGATGGCCCGGCGGTACGGTTCCGGGCCGGCCCCGTAGGTCTTGGCCAGCGCGAAGACGCGGGTGGCACCGTCACCCGTGCCGATGGCTTGATCGGTCGGCGCGACCGGACGCGAGGGCGGCCCGGAGCGGTGATCGACCCGGTCGCGGTAGCGGAAGCCGTAGAGCCGCCCGCGCCGCTCCTCGAAGAAGCTCAGCACCGCATGCAGCGCGTCGAGGGTGCGGATGCCGAGGCCGGCATCGTAGCGGCGGCGCGAATCCGCCCAGCGGCTGTTGCGGTGCTCGCGCCCCGAGGCCAGCGTGACGATCTCCGTGCGCCGCACCGGTCCGCCGCTGCCGCGCAGGGACACGTCGAGGGGAAAGCGCACCTCGTGGAAGTCGGAGGGCATCGCTTCGTATCCTCACAGGGCACGCCGGCCGCGGGCGACGGCGCGGGCGAGGCGGGCGGAGACCTGCGCCTCGGAGCGACGGAAGCCCTCGATGTCGGGCGTCGCGATGTTGACGGTGACGGCCACGGGCCGCTCGGACCCGCCCGCGGCGACGCCGAGGCGCCCGTCGCTGCCGCGCTTCAGCGGCAGGATCGCCTCGGGGCCGGCCTCGCCCATCAGGCCGAGGCCGCCGTCAGTACCGTTCAGCGGGAAGTAGGTTGGCGCGGCCACGACCCCGCCGCCCGCGAACGGCCGTACCCGGCTTCCCGAAGGGTCGGAAGCGAGAACGCCACCGAGGCGGAACGGCACGATCCGGCCGCCCGAGACGATCCCGCCCCGGGCGAGCGCCGTCACGCCGCCGGCATCGTCGCCCGTGCTCAGCAGACTGTTGACGAGGCTCTTCACCCCCGTCTTCAGGGGGGCGAGCACCGCCTTCACCGCGACGTTCGAGAACTTGCTCGCCAGCGAGGCCAGCAGGCCGTCGAGTTGGCGCCCGGCATTGAGGTTGCGATCGAAGGCCGAGGACAGGCTCTGGCCGAAGCGCTGGGCCAGCCGGTCGAGGGTTTCGAGCTGCCGGACGCGCTCGCCCGCACGTCGGTCGATCTCGCGGTCGGTCATCGCGGTTCCTCCGGATCGGGATGGGCGGCAAGCAGGCGGTCGAGGTCGGCCCGGCCGAGCACCAGGGTCCGCGGGCGGATCAGGCCGGCAGCGGCAGCGAGTTCGCGGGGCGTGGCGGCCCAGAGGTCGCGCGGGCGCCAGCGCAGGGTCGAGAGACCGAGCGTCAGCACCGCGTCCCACGGGAAGGCGGAGACGGCGGTCTCCGGCGCGGGGCCTCCCGGGGCGTTCAAGGGTCCGCGGGTGAGCCCTCGCCGAAGGTCGCGGCCAGCGCCTCGCCGAGGGCGACCGCCACCTCCGCGAGCCCTCCCGCCAGCGGCAGGCGGGCCACCGCCGCGTCGTCGAGGGCGTGGCCGCCGCCGCGCAGCGCCGCGCCGAGCAGCGCGATCACGTCGCGGGCGGCGAGCCGCCCGCCCGCGAAGCGCTCGGCGAGGCCGTTGAGATCGTTCGCGCCCAGCGCGTCCTCCAGCTCGGCCAGTGCCCCGAGGGTGAGGCAGAGGGTGTAGCGCTCCTGTCCGAGCGTGAGCGGCACCTCGCCGCGCCGACGGTTGGCCATGGCCTCGCCCTCCTCAGGCCGCGGTGAAGCTGAGCGCACCGGCCGAGTCGAGGGCCATGTCGAAGGTGACCTCGCCGGCATGGTCGCCGCGATATTCCAGGCTCGTGATCTGGAAGAGCCCCTCGATGGTGCCGAAGGCCGGCACCACGATCTGGAAGCTGTCGATGGCGCCGTCGAAGAACATCTGGCGCAGGCGCGCATCGGAGGCCTCGTCGCGGAAAACGCCGGCCCCGGCCACCGACGCCCGGCGCACGCCCGCCCCGGCCAGCAATTCGCGCCAGCGGCCGGCGGAATCGGCGTTGGTGACGTCCACGGTCTCGGCGTTGAAAGCGAGCTGCCGGGCGCGCAACCCCGCCACGGCGACGAAGCCGCCGGCCCCGTTGCTGACGCGGACCAGCAGGTCCCTCCCCTTCTGTGCACTCATGCTGCGGCTCCAGTGTTCGTGCGTTGCGAGGGATCAGGCGGCGACCTCGGTCACGGCCTCGAAGGTCAGGGTCGCGCGGGCCTCGCCGGTGCGCTCGTCGCGGCTGCCGGCCAGCGCCTTCAGGCGCAGGAGGACGAGATGGTGGCCGGTCAGGTCGAGATCGGCCTCGTCGAGGAGGGTGCCGATGCGCTCCGCGGCATCGAGCGCCGAGCGGGTCGAGCCGGGCTTGGCGAAGACGCTGAGCGCGAGGGCGTGGCGGTGGCGCCGGGCGCCCTCGACGGAATCGTCGCGGACCTCGCCGTCGCCGAACAGGGCGTAGACCGGCACGGCGCCGGGCGGCGGCTCGTCGTAGAGCTGCACGCGTCCGCCCATCAGGCCGGCGAGAGCCGCGTCCGCAGTGAGATGCACCAGGATGCCGGCGCGCAGCGCCAGCAGCGGGTTGAGGGCAAGGCTCACGGGCGCGTCTCCTCGATCACTTCCTCGACCTCGCAGACGAGGTCGCGGCAGCGCCCGTCGGGGTCGCCCACGGTGCGGATCGCGAAACGGCGCGTCCCGTCGGCAAGCCGCATGGCGGCGGTTACGCCGGGGCGGTAGCGCAGACCCACCCGGTAGAGGCCGGCCCGTTCGGTCCGTCCGTTGCGGCCCGGTTGGGCGGTGCCCAAAGCCTCCAGTGAACCCCACAGCACGGGGCCGGCGACGTAGCGGCGGGTACGGCCGCCGAACCCGTCCGGCGTCTCCATCGGCAATTCGAGCACGAGGCGGCGCCGCCGCGCGCCCATGGAGGGATGGGGCATCGCTCGGTCTCCGCTCGATCGGTCTACAGCCGCATCCGGCGGCAGGCGGCGGCGAGCCCGGCTGCCGCGGCCGGCAAGGCCCCGGACCCGACCTCCCCGCCCTCGTCGCCGCGGTTCTCGAACCACGCGGCGAGCGTGAGGTGCAGGGCCTGGATCAACGGCTCCGGGACCGGCGGCCCCTCACCGCCGCAGCCGGCGCTCACCTCGATCAGCGCGGATCGCCCGCTCAAGGGGGGAAGGTCCGGCCCGAACAGCAGACAGGGGGCGTCCCAGGGATCGGGGCCGATCCGCATCGGGCCCGGCTCGATCTCCGTCACTGCGCCGCCCCGATCGACGAGGCCGGTGCGCAGAACGGCGACCAGCGGACTCAGGGGCAGCGGCAGCAGGCCGAGCCGGGGCCACTCCGTCAGCACCACCCGGAAGCGGGCCGGCCGCAGCAGACGCCGCGCCGCGGCCTCGACCGCCGCCCGCGCCGCCGGGATGAGCCGCGCGATCAGCGCATCCTCGGCGGTCTCGTCGGAGGACAGCCGCAGATAGGCCCGCATCTCGGGGAGGCCGACCGGCTCGACGCCGGTTTCCTCGACGCGTATCGGGGTCATGCCGTCCTCTCCTGAAGCGATGTCTCGATGCGCGCGCCGAACCCGTCCGCCGCCCCTGCGACGCGCTCCGCCCTCGGGGCGGCCGCACTCACGCTCCTGACCGCCCTCCCGGCCGCGGCCATCGTCGGCGGCCGGGAGGGCGCGCAGGTGCCGGGCGCGGGCTCGGCGGTGATGGTGCTGACTTCGGGCGGCGGGGTGTGCTCGGGTGTCGTGCTCGCCCCGGACGCGGTGCTGACCGCCGGCCACTGCGTGGCGGGCGTGGGCGAGAACCGGATCCATTACCGCGACGAAGCGGACCGCCCGGTGCTGGCCGAAGTCGCCGTCCGCAGCCTGCATCCGGCCTATGACGGCGACGCGATCCGCGGACGCACCCGCTCCATCGACCTCGCCCTGCTGCGCACCCGCGCCCCCCTGCCCGCACGCTTCGCGCCGGCCCCCCTCAGCGAAGCGATGCCGCGGGCGGGCCAGGGCCTCGTGCTGGCCGGCTACGGTGCGGCGCGCGGCAACGACCGGCGCTCGATCGGGCGCTACCGCGGCGCGGCGCTTTCCGTGGTCGAGCCCTACGGCCCGAGCCGCATCCTGGTCTGGCTGAAGGCGGCCGGCGCGGGCGGCTGCAACGGCGATTCCGGCGGCCCGATCCTCGATGGCGAGGCGGTCGTGGCGGTGGCCGCCTGGGTGAAGGACGCCTGCGGCGGGCTGACCCAGGGCATCCTGCTCGGGCCGCAGCGGGGCTGGATCGATCGGACGCTCGCCGGCTGGAACGCCGCGGCGCGCTGGTGACGCGCCGTCCGAAACGTGAACGGCACGCTCTCGTTGTGGCGGAACCGGAGCTTGGCCGCCGAATTGCCTTCGGATAGGCTCCGTTCGGTCCGGGATTCTTCAAGCGAATCCGCCGGAAGGCCCGGGCCCTGGGAGACATAAGAATGGTTGCGAGCCCCCTTCGCGCGTGCCTGCTCGGTGCCCTGCTGGGGCTCGTCCCGCTCTCCGCCCAGGCCGTGGTGCAGGGGCAGACCTCCCGCGATCCGGGCGGGCTTCGCGCCTCGGTGGTGCGCATCGAGAGCACCGCGGGCGAGATCTGCTCGGGCACCCTGATCGCGCAGGACATCGTGCTGACCGCCGCGCATTGCGTGATGCGGCAGGCTGGCTACAGCGTCATCGTGGTCGATCCGAACTTCCGGCAGCGCCGCTTGCGGGTGGCAGCCGCTTCGATGCATCCCGATTTCGTGCCCGGCACGACGCCGGAAGAGCAGCCGGGTACCGACCTCGCCATGCTCAAGCTGGAGCAACCGGTCGGCCCCGGCTTTCGCCCGCTCGATCCGCGCGGCGGGTCCATCTCCACGGGCGACGCCGTCGACATCGCCGGCTTCGGCGTGGTCGCGGAGAACCGCCGTAACACCGCGCGCACCCTGCGCACGGCGCATCTGGTCTCCATCGGCTCCCTGCAGGTCGCCAACCGCGTCACCGTCGTGACCGACGCCCGCCGCCTCGCCGAAACGGCCGGCGCCGGCGCGTGCCTGGGCGATTCCGGCGGGCCGATCCTGCGCGGCGGCCAGATGGTCGGCGTGGTGAGCTGGTCGAGCGGCGCCATGCGCCAGGACCGCCGCGCCCGCACCGCCTGCGGCGGCTTCACCGCCGTCACCCCGACAGGCGAGCACGCGAGCTGGATCTCCTCTCGCGCGGCCGAGATGGCAGCCATGCCCGCCGGTGTTGCGGCGGGACAGGCCGGGCGCTCCGAGTGGATGGCCCGGCCCGCCCGGCGGCGCGCCTACTGAGTCCGATCAGGCGGCGAAGCGGAGCAGCTTGATCGCGTCGAAGTCCTGCACGCCGCCGCCGACGCGCTTCGTGGTATAGAACAGCACGTAGGGCTTGGCGGAGTAGGGATCGCGCAGGGTGCGCAAGCCGGCGCGGTCCACCACGAGGTAGCCGCGCCGGAAATCGCCGAAGGCGATGGAGTGGCTGCCGGCGGCAAGATCCGGCATCGCCTCGGCCTCGACCACGGGGAAACCCATCAGGGTCGCGGCCCGGTCGGCGGCGAGCGGCGGCTGCCAGGGGTAATTGCCGTCCGCGTCCTTGAACTTGCGGATCGCGCTCTGCACCCGCCGGTTCATCACGAAATTCGCCCCCTGGCGGTAGCCGGCGCGAAGGGCGTAAATCAGGTCGAACAGCACATCGGTCGGGTTGCTCGCCGGAAAGGCGCCGGCTGCGCCCGTCGCCACGAAGCCGAGCTTGCCCGGCACCCAGTTGGCGTTGGCGACGGTGTCGTAGGTCAAAAAGCCCTTCGGCCGGGCGATGCCGTTGCCGGTGACGAAGGCGACGCTCTCCTGCTCGGCAAACGCCGTCTCGACCTCCTCGGCGAGCCACGCATCGATGTCGAGCACGGCGTCGTCGAGCAAAGTCTGCGTCGCCGCCGGCATGGCGTAGAGTTCCATCGCCGGGAAGCTCAGCTCCGACAGGTTGGGCGCATCGGTCTGCGGACGGGGAGCGGTCTCGGCGACCCAGCCGGCGGCGGGGCCGTTGACCGAGACGGCCCGCTTGTACTGCCCGCCGGAGACGACGCGAACGGTCGCGATGGCGCGGATGGGCGAGATCTCGGCCAGCCGCCGCAGCACCTCCCGCTCGATGGTCGGCGGCACGAGGTAGCCGCCATCCGGCCCCGACCCGGCCGAGAGGGCCTTCTCCTCCAGCCGCTTCAGGCCGGCGCTCTCGCCCGCCCGGACGTAGAGGTCGAAGGCCGCCTTGTGCTCGGTGGCGGAAGCGTCGCGCGGCGCCTCCCCGCCCCCCAGCGGCGGCCGGGCGCGGTCGAGACTGATCCGGTCGAGGCGGGTCCGGGCCTGATCCAGCGCCGCATCGATGCGGGCGAGCTTCTCCTCGGTGACGACATCGGGCGCGAACCGGCTCTCGATCTCGGTGAGGCGCAGGTCGTTGGCCTCCTTGAAGGCCTCGAAAGTGCGGGCGAACTCGTCGAGCACCGCCTCGGTGCCGAGCATCGCGGACTTGTTCTCGGGCAGGCCGGACGGGGCCTTGGTCTCGAAGCGCATCTCGGTCATGGCATCCTCATCGGGTGGTGAAGGGAATCGGTTCAGGCGCGGGCCGTCAGCAGCGGCGGGGCGGAGGGTCGCAGTCGGGGCTGCGTGGCGGGAGGCCGGCGGGCCGCCGCGCGGATCACCCGGGCGTCGGGCTGGAGCGGGAAGGTCACGAGCGAGACCTCCCAGAGATCGACGGCGACGAGCCGGCGCCCGCCGCGTTCGGGCGAGGCCCGCACCACGCGAAAGCCGATGGAGAGTCCGTCGAGCGCCCCCTCGCGCATCAGCGCGTCGATCTCGCGGGCGCGCTGGACGGCGAGGTTGAGCCGCCCCGCGACGCGCAGGCCGCGCGCATCCTCCCGCAGGGAAAGCCAGGAGCCGATCGGCTCGGCCGGATCGTGCTGCCAGAGCATCCGCACGCCGCCCGCTCCCCGCCGGGCAAGGCTCGCGGCGAAGGCACCGGGCGCGACGATGTCGCGGCCGAGATCGGGCACGCCGAACAGGCTGGCGTAGCCGGTGAAATGGCCATCCATGAAGGACCTCGGCAAAAGGGAGAAGAACGGGCTCCGCCCGGATCCCGCCGGGGCCTCAGGCCCCGGACCCCGGAATTTCAGCGGGGTAGCCGACCGCCTCACGCTTCTCGGCGTCTGACAAGAAGTCGGCGCCCTGGACCCGACGCCAAAGCGACTCGCGCTCGGTAGCCAAAGCTTCGACGGCATCGAGGTCCGGCTCCAGCCGTACGGGACCGAAGGCGGGCTCGAGCCAGCGGGCGATCGAGTCGGCTGTGCGGCGCACCAGCGGAATCACCGTCTGTCGGTAGAAGGCGCGGTTGGCCTCGGCGTAATTCGCGTGCGTGTTGTCGCCCGGCAGGCCCAGGAGCAGCGGCGGCACGCCGAAGGCCAGAGCGATCTCGCGTGCGGCCGCCGCCTTGGCCTCGACGAAATCCATCTCCTTCGGCGAGAGCGAGAGCGGGCGCCAGTCGAGGCCGCCGTCGAGAAGCAGGGGCCGGCCGGCATTGGCGCTGCCCTGGTAGCTCGCTTCCAATTCGGCCTTGAGCCGGGTGAACTGCGTGTCGCTCAGCGCCGCGCCGGTGGTCGGAGCGAAGACGAGCGCACCGGAGGGGCGCGCGGCGTTGTCGAGCAGAGCCTTGTTCCAGGCGCCGGCGGCGTTGTGGATGTCGAGCGGCACGGCCGCCGCCTCCATCGGCGAGAGGCCGTAATGGTCGTCCAACGGGTTGAACAGCGTGAGGTGCAGGATCGGCGGAACCGCGCCGGCCTGTTCGTAGCGGATGCGTCGTCCGCCAACGGTGTATTCGTAGGCCACCGGCCAGCCGTCGGCCCCGGCCACCACCCGCATCCGGTCGGGACGCAACGCGAACAACGCGCGGGGCCTGCCGTCGATCTCCACGGCTTCGAGGTAGGCGTTGCCCGAAACCAGGAGCTGTCCGTAGACGCCGTCGAGGAAGCCCATTCCGCCCTCGCGCGGATTCGGCCGGGCGAGCAGCGCCATCAGGGGATGCGCGTCGTCGGCACCGGCCAGCGTCAACGGCAGGGAAGCCGCCGCTTCCGCGACCAAGCGTACCGAGCGATGCACGACGGCGTTGCGCTGAAAGCCCTCGCGCGACAGGGCGCTGTAATCCCGCGCCGTCCACACCGCGCGGCCCTCGCCGTAGAGCGCGACGGCCGCGCTCGCCTTCGTGGCGGGAACGAAGCCTGCAGCCTGGGCGAGCCGGGCGATGAATCCAGCCATGGCACGGTCTCCACCGAGAATGTTTCACGTGAAATTAACTGCACCGACCATCACAGCCGGCGGATGCGTGGCTCGGTCGTCGGCGACAGCAGTAGGTGCGTGAGCGCCCAGACCAGGGCATCGAGCCGATCCGGTGAACCGCCGCCCGGCAAACCCCCGGGGCCGAAGGCGCACATCTCGTCTTCCAACGCCGGAAACGCTCCGGCATGGCGGACGCGGCCTCGCGCGTAGAGCAGGGAGACCGGCTCGGCCCGCAGCATCTTCCCCCGCGTCGCCCGCACGGACACGACCGGCACGCTCGGATCGGCCTCCGCGAGCACGGCGACGACCATCTCACCGCCCTGATTCACCTCCGCCACCAGCGCATCGGCAGCGAGGCGGTGGTAGAGGGCGAGCGCCGCCTGCGCCCAGGCGGCGGGCGCCGCTCGTTCCAGGGTCGCGTCGGCCAGGACGTAAGCCGTCCCGTCCGCCGCCAGACCCGCCGCGACGATCCCGCAAGCATCCGCTCCGGCCCGCGACGAGGCCGGCGGATCGACCGCCACGGCGATACGCTGCAGCGCCGGAGCCGCGGAGACGCGAACGTGCTCGATGATGTCGCGGGTCCAGAGTGCGTCGGCCCGATCCTCGATCAGTTCCCCGTCCAGTTCCTGCCGCCCCAGCCGGGTGCCGGCGTAGCGGCCGACCACCTCCTCGAGAAAGCGGGGCGCGAGGTTGTCGGCATTGTCGGCGGTGCGCGAGCGCGTGACGACCGCATGCGGGTCGGCGAGCAGGCGCCGGATGAGCGGCACCGGCCGCGGCGTCGTGGTGACGAGCCCGCGCGGTCGGGCGCCGAGCCGCAGCCCGAACTGGATCATGTCGTAGGCAATCTCCGCCTCACGCCACTTGGCCACCTCATCGGACCACGCCGCGCCGAACTGAGGGCCGCGCAGGGAATCCGGTTCCTCGGCCGAGAAGGCCAAAGCCACGGCACCGTTCTCGAACACGACCCGTCGCCGCGACGGCTGCCAGACCGGCCGAGTGCCCCCGAGGAGCGGCAGGGAGAGCAGGCCCGAAGGCCCGTCGATCATCACGTCGCGCACGTCGGCGAAGGTTTCGCCGATCAACGCGATGCGGCCGACCGGCTCGCTCGAAAAGACCGGATCGCCGATAGCGAGGCCGCGCACCCACTCGGCCCCCGTGCGGGTCTTGCCGGAACCGCGCCCACCGATCACCGCCCAGGTCGTCCATGGCCCGGGCGGCGGAAGCTGATCCTCCCGTGCCCGGTGCAACCAGTCGGTTTCAAGCAGGCGGAGATGCTCCGGGCAGAGCCGGATCAGGAAGGCCGTCGTCCGGCGCTGCCGCCGCGAATGCAGCATAGCGGCGCGCGATATCCGCGCGCATCGCCACGAGGTCGGCGACGGACCAGGAGCGGCTTCCGGCATCCTCCGCCCCTCCCCCGCGCGCGGCTCGATCCGTTGCCGTCATGTCGTCGAGCAAATTCTTCAGGCCGCCGAGATCGCGCAGCACCTTTCCGGAGTCGAACCCCGGAGGAGGATCGCTGTCGAGCGCCGCATCGAAGCGCTCGATCTGTCGCTCGATATGCGTCAGCAACCGCGCCCGTACTCTCTTGGGGTCGGCCGCACGCTTGCGGGCTCTTTTCGGAAGAGGCTCGGCCGGTGCGCCCGCCACCGGATCGAGGGGTGGTTCGGAGCTGCGCGCCATCGCGGTGTCTCCATCCACACTTCTTGAGCGTGCCCTTTCTCTACCCGAGGAGCGTCGCGCTGTCAACCATATATTCCTATAATGCGCGGTCATTGAAGGAATTTGGTCTTATGTCTTGCGCGGAGCGCCGACGCGCGACGCTCCGCTGCGGACGAGCGCGACCATAATTTTTATAGAAATGAGGAACGCAAAACGGGCGTCGCAGGTATTAAAACGAAGGAGCGCGCCTCACCGCCTCCACCCCGCAGGAGACAGTACGATGCTCAAAGGTGGCCTTCTCTGGCTGATCGGCATTCCTCTACCGATCATTCTTTTGCTCTGGTTCTTCGGGGTCTTCTAGAGGCCTACCATCCCGTGAAACTCTCCCCGAGCGAATACCGAACCTTGAGGAGATGCGCGGGGCTGCGGCGACGCGCTTACGGCGACACGCTACGCGGCGTGTAGACGAAGGGCAGCCGGCCCTCGCGGGGAATCAGACGGGTCGCCGCCGCGCCGATGATGACCATGGTCGCCATGTCGGCCGGCGCGGTGCGGGCCTCGTCCAGCGTCAGCACCCGCAACGTCTCGTCGGGCCGGGTGACGGCCCGGGCGAAGATGACGGGCGTGGCGAGGGGAAGAATTCCGGCGGCCAGTTCGAGCGCGCGGCCGAGTTGCCAGGGCCGCGCCGAGGAGATGGGGTTGTAGAGCGCGACGCTGAGGCCGGCACGCAGCACGGCGTCGAGCCGAGCGGTCACGACCTCCCAGGGTTTGAGGTTGTCCGAGAGCGAAATCGCGCAGAAATCTCCCCCGAGCGGCGCGCCAAGGCGGGCGGCCGCCGCGAGCATGGCGGTGATGCCGGGCTCGACCCAGATGTCGAGTTCGCGCCAAGGCGCCGGACCGTGCTCGACCGCCTCGAACAGGGCCGCGGCCATGGCGAACACGCCGGGATCGCCGCCCGAGACCACGGCAACATGGCGGCCCGCGGTCGCGAGTTCCAGCGCGTGGCGGGCGCGGTCCATCTCGACGCGGTTGTCGCTGGCGTGCCGGGTCAAGCCTTCGCGTTCGGGCACGCGGGCGACGTAGGGAATGTAGCCGATCAGATCCTGTGCCCGGTCGAGCGCCGCGCGGGCTGATTCGGTGAGCAGGCGCGGGTCGCCCGGCCCGAGACCGATGACCGTGACGCTCCCGCTCACGGGCGACGCCCCTCGCCGGGCACCAGCACCATGGAGAAGTAGGGCGCCTCGTCGTCCGCCTTGTCGGCCAGCGCCACGACCCGCTCGCCCGCCATGGTGCCGCGCTCCACGTAGACGGCGCGGGCGAGGAAGCCGGTCTCGGCGAGCACGCCGCGCACCTTCGGCAGGTGCCGGCCGAGCTTCATGATGACGGCCGCGTCCGTTCCCCTCAGTCGCTCCACGAGTGCGGCGCGCGGCAGCGTCGCCGGCAGGATCGTGAGCACGTCGTCCCCCCAGGTGATCGGCGTGCCCGCCCGGGTCCAGCAGCCCGACATGCCGGTGACGCCGGGGATCACCTCGACGGGGAAGCGGTCCTTCAGCCGCCGCCACAGGTGCATGAAGGAACCGTAGAAGAAGGGGTCGCCCTCCGAGAGGATCGCCACGTCGCGCCCTGCCCCGAGATGGTCGGCGAGCCGGCCCGCCGCCTCGTCGTAGAAGCCGGCCAAAGCCGCCACGTAATCCGGGTGATCGGGGTGAAGCTCGGTGGTGTAGGGATAGGCGAGCGGGAATTCGCGGGTCGGATCGCACATCACGGCATCGGCGATGGTGCGGGCGTTGCCGCGCTTGCCCCGCTTGCAGAAGTGGACGAGCACGGGGGCGTGCTCCAGCACCCGCATCGCTTTCACGGTGAGGAAATCGGGATCGCCCGGCCCCATGCCGACGCCGTAGAGCGTGCCGGTCTTCGCGGTCGCGGGGATCTCGCCCGCGCCGTCCGTCGTCTCGACCGGGGCGTCGATGCGCACGCTCCCCTCCATCACTCGATCTCGTTCGCAAGCGCGTTGACGGCGGCCGCCGTCATGGCGCTGCCGCCGCGGCGGCCATGGACCACCACGAAGGGCACCCGCCCGTCGCGCGCCAGCGCATCCTTGGATTCGGCCGCGCCCACGAAGCCGACGGGGATGCCGATCACCGCCGCCGGAGGCGCCACGCCCTCGTCGAGCAGTTCGAGCAGGCGGAACAGGGCGGTGGGCGCGTTGCCGACCGCGACCACGCTGCCGGGCAGGCGCTCGCGCCACAATTCCATCGCGGCCGCCGAGCGGGTGGTGCCCAGCTCGGCGGCGAGGCCGGGGACGCGCGGATCGCCCAGGGTGCAGACCACCTCGTTCTTCGCGGGAAGGCGCGCGCGGGTGACGCCGTCGGCGACCATGCGGACATCGCACAGGATCGGCGCGCCGGCCTTCAGGGCCGCCTCGCCGGCCGCGGCGAAATCCTCGGACATTTCGACATCGCGCGGCAGGTCGGTCATGCCGCAGGCGTGGATCATCCGCACCACCACCCGCTCGGCCGCACCGGACCAGCGGGCGAGGTCGGATTCGGCGCGGATCATCGCGAAGGAGCGCGCGTAGATGGCGCCGCCGTCGCGGATGTAGTCGTGGCGCGCACTCATCTCACGTCGTCCTGAAACACTTGCGAGAACATCGGGTCCGGCGGGGAAAGCCCCGCCGCCGCGGCCTTCCTTATCCGGTCCAGCGCCGCCTCGAAAGCGAGACGCGTTGCCGGCTTGGCCGAAGCCGGGCCGGCGAGGACCACGTCGTAGGCCCCGTCGCGGCCGACCAGCGTCAGGTCGGCGGGGCCGGGATGGGCGCAGCCCTTGGCGCAGCCGGAGACGTGCACGCTGGCCGAGGTGCCGAGTCCGGCGAGCGGCGCCAGCGCCCGGGCCAGCCGGGCGGCGTGGTCGGGCACCGGGGTGGTGCCGGAGCGGCAGGCCGGCGCGCCGGGGCAGGCGGCGACCGCCCGGCGCGGATCGTCCGGCGCCACGATGAAGCCGGCCTGCGCCAGCTCGGCCGAGAGCGCCGCCAGGCTCTCGCGGGGGGCGAGGAGGGCGAAACCGCGCTCCGGACTCAGCCGCGCGCCGTCCGGTCCGGCGAGCGCGGCGAGGCGGTCCAGCCGGTCGGCGGTGCAGCGGCCGAACGGCGCTTGCACGAGGAGCGCGGACATCGTGCCCGACAGGGCGACGAGTCCCGGCGGAGCCGGGTCGGCGGCTGCGGTGAGCGGCGTCGGCGCGAAGGGATAGAACCCGGCCGCGGCGGCGACCATGGCCCGCTCCCGCGCGTCGAGGTCGCGCATCCGGCGCCGCCCGGTCCCGACGAAGGCGATCAGCGCGAGGCCGAGCGCGCCCGCCGCCCGCCGCTCCGGCAGCACGCCGCAGCGCAGGGGGCCGGCTTCGCCCGCGAGCCCGAAGACGACCTCGCCCGGCCCCTCGGCGAAGAGGAAGACATCGGCCTCGACCGCGCCGAGGCCGAAGGCGCCGCCGCCGTCGATGGCCACCAGCGTCTTGGCCGGCAGGCCCATGACGGCGCAAGCGGCGGCCTCCACCGCGCGGGCGAGCGCGGGCACGTCGATGCGCTCGCCCGGGTCCAGACCGGCGAGCGGCGCGGTCAGCGTCAGGCGCTGCGGGCCGCCGTCGTCGCGGGTGTCGCCGAGGCCGGCTTGCGCCAGCGCGCAGGCGAGCCGGGGTGCGCTGGCCTCGCTCACGCCGCGGATCTGGAGGTTGCCGCGGGCGGTCACGTCGATATGGCCGTTGCCGTGAGCCCGCGCCCCGGCGGCGACGGCCCGCATCTGCGCCGCGCTCAAGGCGCCGAGCGGCGGGTGGACCCGGGCCAGCAGCCCGTCACCCGTCGGCATCGGCCGGGCGAGCGAGGGGCACCAGCCTCGGCGGGCGCCCTCGGGCAGGGTGCGGCGGGCGCTCATTCGGCGGCCAGCAGAGCGTCGGCAGGGGCAGCGTTGCGGCGGCTCTGCCAGAGGCCGCGGGCCCGCAGTTCGTCGAAGCGTTCGAGGATGGCGCGGGTCGCCCGAGGGTTGGCCGCGCGCAGGGCCTCGAAGGTCTCCGGGTCGGCGATCCAGGCGCCGTAGAGCCGGTCGAGATCGGCGCTGGCGACGGCATCGGTCGCGGCGGCGAGCACGAACACCGCGTCGATGCCTTGAGCGAATTCCTGGGCGCCGCGATAGCCGTGGCGGAGCTGGGCCGCGATCCAGCGCGGATGGCCGAGCCGACCCCGGATCAACCGGGCGACATCCTCGCGGGCCGTGCGGGTGCGGGGCGCCTCCGGGTTCGACACGTCGAGGCTGTAGAGGGCGGGCGCCCTCCCCTCGGACGAGGCCGCTGAAAAGAATCCGCCCATGGCGTCGGCGGCCGCCTCGCCGTCGAGCAGGTCGCGCTCGGCCACGTCGAAGGCGTGGACGTAGGCGTCCGCCGCCGCGACGCGGGCGGCAAAGCCCGTATCCGCACCCTCCGCGTCGCCGTAGGCGTGGGTGGTGGCGGACAGATAGGCTCGGCCCAGATCGGAGCGGGCCTCCCAGGCGCCGTCGAGCGCCGTCTCGGCCGCGCCCGCGCCGTAGCGGCCCGGCGCCGCGCCGTAGATGCGGGCGGCGGATTCGCCCCGGCGCCGGGCGGCGGCGAGCGGGTTCTCCGCGTCCTCCTCCTCGCGGGCGGCGACCGCCCGGGCGGCGCGGTCGAGCAGCGCCAGCGTGTCCGGAAACGTATCGCGAAAGGCGCCGGAGACGCGGCAGGTCACGTCGATGCGCGGCCGGTCGAGCAGGGCCAGCGGCAGCACCTCGAAGCCGGTGACGCGGGTCGAGGCGTGGTCCCAGACCGGGCGCACGCCCATCAGCGCCAGCGCATGCGCCACGTCCTCGCCGCCGGTGCGCAGCGTCGGCGAGGCCCACAGGTCCATGACGATGCGGGCAGGGTACTCGCCCTCGTCCTGCAGGTAGCGGCGCACCACCGCCTCCGCCGCCCTGGCTCCGAGCAGGGTCGCGGCGCGGGTCGGCAGGGCGCGGGGATCGAGCGTCGTCAGGTTGCGGCCGGTGGGCATCACGTCGGCCCGCCCGCGCGAGGGCGAGCCGGCGGGGCCCGGCGCGACGAAGCGGCCGTCGAGGGCGGCGACCAGCGCGGCGCGCTCGGCCTGCGCACTCGCCTGAACCGCCTCGGCGGCGTCTGCCGCCGCGCGGCCGAACACGTGCAGACCGTCGCGGATCGGGGTCTCGCCGAGGTCGCACAGATGCGCGTCGAGGGCGGTGAGGGCGTCCGCCATGGGCGTGTCGGCGCCGATCCCCGCCCCTTCCAGCAGCCCGGCCGAGGCCGCCTCGTCGAGGATCGCCTCGGCGATCAGCCCGGCCCGGCGCGGATCGAGCACGCTCGCCGCGGAATATTCCTCCACGAGTTCGCGCAAGGCGGCGGCCTCGGGCGTCAGCCCGGCGGCCTCGACGGTCGGCGTGAGATGGCCGAGCGCCACCCCGCCCAGCCGGCGCTTCAGGGGCGCCGCCTCGCCCGGATCGTCGACGATGAAGGGATAGATCACCGGCAACACCCCGACCGCCCGCACCGGCCAGCAATCCGGTGACAGCGCCACCGCCTTGCCGGGCAGCCACTCGGTGGTGCCGTGAGTGCCGAGATGGATCAGCGCGTCGAAGTTTTTGCGCAGGCCCAAATAGAAGGCGAGATAGGCGTGGGTCGGGGGCTCGTCGGGGTCGTGGTAGCCGGCCTTGCGGTCCGCCGACCGGCCCCGGTCGGGCTGGAGGAAGAGGGTGAGGCTGCCGCCGAGTTCGCGCGAGAAATCGAATACATCCCCTCTCCCCGCACGCGGGGAGAGGGCTTCGGCGACCCCGTCGTCGCCGAAGCGAGGCGGCAGCCGGGGGTGAGGGGGCGTTTCCGACGCAGGCTCAGCCCGAAGCGCCCCCTCACCCACGCTGCCGCTCGTCGCGCCGACGACAGGGTCGTCGCGACCCTCTCCCCGCGTGCGGGGAGAGGGGATGTCCGGGGCGCCGGCCTGCACCATCCGGAAGCGGAACGCGCCGTCCCGGCAGAGCGGGTCGGCCTCCGGGGCGCCCCAGCGTTCGCTCAGTTCCTCCTGCCGCGCCTCCGGCAGCCCCTGGAACCACGCCGCGTACTCGGCGAGCGACACCGAGAAACCCGCCTCGCCCTCCGTCAGCGCCGCCATCAGCGCGCCCGCCTCCGGCAACCCGCCCGCGGCAAAGCCCGCCGCCGCGAGGTCGGTCGCGATGGCGCGGGCGCTCTCGGGCGTGTCGAGGCCGACGGCGTAGCCGGCCCGGCCGCCGCGGGCGGGATAATCGGAGAGCACCAGCGCGAGCCGGCGCTGTTCGCGCGGCACCCGGCGCAGACGAACCCAGGCGGCCGCCCGATCCGCAAGGGCGGCGATGCCGGCGGGGTCGGGCACGGCGCGGCGCTCGGAAAAGCCCTCGACCGCCTCGGCCTCCTCCTTGAAGGAGACCGGGAAGCCCGAGAGCCGCCCGTCGAACTCGGGAAGGGCCACCTGCATGGCGAGATCGGCCGCGTTCATGCCACGCCCCGAAGCCGCCCAGGCGTCGCGCGGGGCGCCGATCGTGTAGGCCTGGAGCACCGGGCAATCGGCGGCGTCGAGCACGAAGCCGGCATCGTCGCGGGCGGAGAAGGCGGTGGCGGCGAGCACGATGTCGGGCCGGCGCAAGGCCAGCGCCGCGCGCAGGGTCGCCACGGCCTCCGGGTCCTTCAGGCTCGACACGGCGAGCGTCAGGCTCGCGACGCCGCGCGCGGCAAGCGCCGCGGCGAGATGCACGGCGGGGCCGGTCTCGCCCGAGAGCACCGCCGAGCGGTAGACGAGCAGCAGCGCCAGCGGCCCCGGCCCGGCGGCCTGCATCGCCGTCTCAAGCGGAACGGGTCCGCAGCCGGGGCACCAAGCGAAGGCGCGCGGAAGTGCCCTGGGCGGCTCGGCCTCGCAGGCGCCGCCGGCCTCCGCCGTGAGGCGGCGCAGCAGGTTCCTGAGGTTGTCCGGCCCGCCCGCGCGGAAATAGGCGTCGAGATCCGCGCAGGTCTCCGGCGGCAGGGTGGAGAAGGCGTCGAGGCGCGCGTCCGGCCGGTCGTCGCCGGGCAGCACCGCCAGCCGCACGCCGTGCGCCCGGGCGGCCGCCGCAGCGCGCTCGATGCCGTAGCGCCAGTAGTCGAGCCCGCCCAGGCAGCGGATCACGCAGACCTTGGCCCGGGCGATCACCGCATCGACGTAGAGATCGACCGACATCGGGTGGCGCAGCTGCGCCATCTTGGCGAGCCGCAGCGAGGGCAGGCCCGGCTCGGCCGCATGCGCCTGGGCGACGGCCGCGAGGTCGGTATCGGTGAACGACAGGAAAACGATCTCGCCGGGGCTCTGGCCGAGATCGACCGCCGCCTCGCCCTCGTCGAGGGAGACCGTATCGAGGCGGATCAGGTGCATGGCGCGTGCCCCCTCACGGCTCCGAGCGGGTGCGGGCCGGTTCGGCCCGCCTGCGCCGGATGCGCCAGACCAGCCGCAGGAGCAAGGCGGCAAAAAGAACGAGAGGCAGCCAGGGCAGGCTGGCGACGGTGAAGCGCAGGGCGGAGGCGGCGCTCTCGCCGAGGATCGGGCCGCTGCGCGCCCAGACCTCCTGCACCGGGGCGAAGGCCCCGGCCCGGGCCCGGCTCGTGCGGAAGTTCACGGTGACGATCTCGGTGTCCACCCGCTCGTCGAGGCCGCGGCGCCGGCCCTCCGCCTCCTCGATCTGGCTCTGGACCTGCGCCAGCTCGCCCGCGATCTTGATCAGATCCTCGGCCCGGTTGTCCGGCTTCTGCGCGAGGGCGGTGAGGCGGTCGCGGTAATCGGTGAGCTGGGTCAGCCGCCGGCCGGTATCGGCAATGGCAGCGGTGAGATCCTCGGCCCGGGTCGCCTGCTCGATCAGGGTGACCTCGCCCGCCGCCTCGCCCGGCAACGGGGCGGTGACGAAGGCGACGTAGCCGGCCACCGCCGCGTGCGGCAGGCGCACCTGCACCTGGGCCTGCGGCTGGCTCGTGCCGCCGCCGTCCCGGATCGAGGATAGCATCAGCCGACAATCCGCCTCGCCGAGGCAGCGGTCGCGGGCGGCGGCGAAATGGGGCGCCACGCGCTCGGGCGCGAGGCCGACGGAGAGGTCGTGGCGGTAGGCGAGCTTCGCCGCGTTCCGTTCCGCGCTCCTGGCCGCCTCCCCCTGGCGCGCCGCGGAGACGAAGGGCGCGGGCGCGGCCGCGTCGGCCGGCTCGCGCTCCCGGTCGGAACAGCCCGCGAGAAGAGCGCAGGCGGGCAGGAGAGCGAGCGCGACTTTTCTCGCGCCTGCCCCCGGGCGCCGATGCCCGGCCGGGCTCATCCGCGCAGGGCGGCGGCGACCGCGTCCTGGTCGAAGCCCTTCAGGCCGATGACGACGAGGCGGCCGTCGCGGGGCTCCGAGCCCTTCCAGGGACGGTCGTAATGGGAGGCGACGCGCCGGCCCACGCCCTGCACCACGAGGCGCATCGGCTTGCCCTTCACCTCGACGAAGCCCTTGATGCGCAGCACGCCCTCGGTCTCGGCGGCCTTCTCCACGCGCGCGGCGAGGTCTTCCGGGCTGCCAGCGACGCCGACGGGGATCGCCACGGATTCGAAGTCGTCGTGGTCGTGATCCTCGCCCTCGCCGTGATGCGAGGGGCGGGCATCGAGGTCGTCCTCGGCCGCCGCCGCGATCCCGAGCAGCACCCGCGGGTCGAGCCGGCCGTGCTCGGTCTCGACGATCTCGACGGCGCGGGGCAGGTGGGCCTGGATGTCGGCCCGGACCCTGTCGCGGCCCGCCGCGTCGAGGAGGTCGGACTTGTTGAGCACCACGAGGTCGGCGCAGAGGATCTGGTCCTCGAATACCTCTTCGAGCGGGTTGTCGTGATCGACGGAACTGTCGGCGGCGCGCTGGTTGGCGAGCGCATCCGGGTCGTCGGCGAACAGGCCGGAGGCCACCGCCGGGCCGTCCACCACCGCGACCACGCCGTCCACGGTGACCCGTGAGCGGATCGCCGGCCACTGGAAGGCCTGGACCAGGGGCTTGGGCAGGGCGAGGCCGGAGGTCTCGATCAGGATGTGCTCCGGCGGCTCGGGCCGGTCGAGCAGCTTGGTCAGCGCCGGCACGAAGTCGTCGGCCACGGTGCAGCAGATGCAGCCGTTGGGCAGCTCCACCACCGAATCCTCGTTGCAGCCCTCGATGCCGCAGGCGGCGAGGAACGAGCCGTCGAAACCGAGATCGCCGAACTCGTTGACGATGATCGCCAGCCGCCGCCCGCGGGCGTTCTCGACGGTGTGGCGCACCAGCGTCGTCTTGCCGGCTCCGAGGAAGCCGGTGACGATGGTGCAGGGGATTTTTTCGACCAAGCTCATGATGAAATCTCCCCTCGTGCCGCCGTCAGCGGCGGGATGCGGGCGACGACGCCCTTGCGGAAGGCTTCGGGGCGCTCGCGCCAGGGCACGAGGCCGTCGGGGGTCTCGAGATAGCGCCGCAGGCCCGCCAGGATGGTGCGGGCGGAATTGTCCGGGTCTTCCAGGGCGTCGAAATCGCCCCAGACGTAGGTCCAGCGGTGGGCCGAGGCGACCGCCACGGTGCAGGGCCGCTTGCAGACCGAGAGGCACTCGGCGCCCTCGATCCGCAGCCCCGGCACGGGCGCCCGTTCGGCCTCGGCGCGCAGGGCCGCCAGGAGCCTCGCCCCGGCCCGCGGCTCGGCGGGGTCTCCGGCCGCGCGGCAGGTGAGGCAGACCGACAGGGTCGCGGTGTCGGGCTCGGATGCTGCGTCAGGCATGGCGGCGGGCGCCCGCCGCGCGGCCGAACAGCCCCCAGGCCCAGCCATAGGCGAGCCCGATCACCGCCCAGAACACGAAGCCGATGGCGAGCGAGCGCGCGGCGAACTGCGCGGCGGTTGCCGGCGGCACCTGCGACGAGACCGTGTCGAGCGATTGCGGCGCTCCGACGAGATGCGGCACGACGATCAGGACGAGGCCGCCCAGGATCGTCAGCGGCACCCGGCGCACGGCGATCAGGTAGAGGCCGAGGCCGGTGGCGACCACCGTCATCAGCCACCAGAACTGGCGCAGCACCAGCGGCGCGGCGCCCATGCCGGGCAGTTCCGGCGGCAGGCCGATGGCGGGCGCGAGCGCCACCGCGAGGAAGCCGGCGACGCCGACGACGAGCCCGGTGCGCGGGTTCGGTTCACGGCGCAGGGCCAGCATCACCGCGGCGAGCAGCAGGGCGTAGCCGACCCCGCCGACCAGCGTGGCGAGGCCGGTAAAGGCCATGCGCTGGAGGCCCGGGGCGGGCTGCCATTCGTCGGCCCGGCCGTGGTTGTGGCCGCCCTCGCCGTGGCTGTGCTGCGACGGGGCGTGGGCCGGCACGATCAGGGAGGCGAAAGTGACGGCGGCGGAGGGGGCGACGGCAGCGTGCGCACCCCCGCCCTCGTAGGTCTCCGCCTGGAGGATCAGCGGAGAGGTCAGGGCGAGTTGCAGGCCCGTCGCGACGACGGACGCGAGAAAGCCGGCGACGAGCGCCGCCGACAACAACCGTGCGATCATGATGCGAGCCTTGCGGGCGCCGCGATCAGTGGCAGGGGAAGTTCTGCGCGTGGCGGAAGTCGTGCGCCGCGTTGTGCAGCACCGAGGCCGGGGCGAAGCCGGCCACGAAGACGAGACCGAGGCCGAGGAAGGCAGCCACGAGGAGCGCACGGGCGCCCTCGGCGGAACGGGTGGCGGTGGCCGAGGTCTGAAGGGTCGCAGTCGTCATCGGGTCACGGGCTCCGGCCGCCCCACCGGCGGCATTCGAGAACAAATTCGCACCGGACGGCAGGTCTCCTGGCTCGCGGCTGCGATCGCGCCTGCCGCCTTCCCGGATCGCCCGGTGGCTCGTGGCAGGAACTCGCCGCTTACAGTTGCGGGGGCAGCCGCGGAATCGAGGCTTTCGAGAAACCCTCTCACCGCATTCCCTTTTCACCCCGTTGCCGGGGCACCGTCACCGAGCGGTCATAGCCTGATGCGGACGGACGCACAACGTGTCCGGCGCCGGTCGACCGAGCGGACGCGATCACCGCAGCGCCCAGAGGAAGGCCGCGACTGCCGCAAGACCGAGCCCGCTGCGGACCGCGTGCAGGCGGATCCAGCGTTGCATCAGCGGCGCCACGCTTGGATCGGTCCCCGAGGCGGCCAGCAGGGTGCGGTTGGTCGGCATGATCGCCAGCATCGTGTAGGGCCAGTTGGCGAGCGCGAGCCCCGCCCCGAGCCCCCATCGCGGATCGCCCGTACGCGCCCAGGCGAGCAGGCCGAGCGCGGTGGCGGCCAGCGCCAAGCCGCCCTGCATCCGGGTCGCGCGCCGGTAGCTCGGGCGCCATTGCTGCAATTGGGAAGCCGGGTCGAGAACCAGCCGGGCCGGATGCTCCACGAAGCCGACATAGAGCGCGGCGCCGGCGAAGGCCGCCGCCGCGACGAGGGCGAGTTCACCGATCAGCATCGTGGTCTCCCGGTCGTTCGCCGCTCCGGCGTTCGCTGGCCCGCTCGCCGATGGTCCGCACGAGGGTGCGGGCCGCATCGAGCGCCGCAGGGTCGAGACCGCGGGCGAGCGCGGCCGCCCAGGGAGCCTGCCGCGCCGCCGCCGCTGCGTAGGCGTCCCGGCCCGCGGGCGTGAGAAGAACGAGGCGGGCGCGCAGGTGGTGAGGATTGTCGGCAAAGCTCACGAGGCCGGCAGTCGCCAGATCGTTGACCGTCCGCTGCACGCCCTGGCGCGTCATACCCATGTCCCGGGCGATGCGGGCAACCGGCAGCGGCTCGGCGGCGAGCGCGACGGCGCCCAGAACCTGCCAGCGGGCGCTGGTGAGGCCAAGATCGCCCACCAGCCGGTCACCGGCGGCCAGCAGCGCGCCGCTGGACCGGAAGATCTCCAGCACCAGGGCCGTCGCGGCTTCCGCAGCCTCGTGATCCGATCGCGTCATGACAACATGCTGACGATTTGACACAATGTTGTCAATAGACTGACTTTGACGCGCCGGCGGCGTCTGGGGCAAAGGGTGCGGATGCTTCAGGCCGCTCCCCGGATGACCCTGGTGCTCGGCGGGGCGCGCTCGGGCAAGAGCGCCTATGCCGAGCGGCTGATCGAGGCCTGCCCTGCCCCTTGGCTCTACATCGCGACCGCCCAGGCCTGGGACGACGAGATGCGCGCCCGCATCGGCGAGCACCGGGCGCGGCGCTCCGGCTCCTGGCACACCCTCGACGTGCCGACGGCGCTGCCCGAGGCGGTGGCCGCCGCGACCGGGCCGGTCCTGGTCGATTGCCTGACGCTCTGGCTCACCAACCTGCTCTTGGCGGAAGCCGACCTCTCGGCGGCCACGGAGGCGCTGGCGCAAGCCTGCGCCGGGGCGCCGGGCCCGCTCGTGCTGGTCGCCAACGAGGTCGGCCTCGGCATCGTGCCGGACAATGCGCTCGCCCGCCGTTTCCGCGACGCGGCCGGGCGGCTGCACCAGCGCCTCGCCCGGGACGCCGACCGGGTCGTGCTCACCGTCGCCGGCCTGCCGCTGACGGTCAAACCCTCACGCGAGAATCCTTGATGACCGAAGACGATACGCGCCACCGCGAAAAGATGGCCAAGCGCAAGGCGGTGCAGGACGCCGAGGTTGCCTCGAAGAAAATCGAGAAGGGCCTGCTCATCGTCCATACCGGCCCCGGCAAGGGCAAGACCACGGCCGCGCTCGGCCTCGTGCTGCGCATGCTCGGGCGCGGACACCGGGTCGGCGTGGTGCAGTTTATCAAGGGCGCCTGGGACACGGGCGAGGCCCGCGCCCTGAAGAGCTTCGGCGATCAGATCGTCTGGAAGGCGCTCGGAGAGGGCTTCACCTGGGAGACGCAGGACAAGGCCCGCGACATCGCCGCCTGCGCCAACGCCTGGGAGACCGCGCGCGCGCTGATGGCGGATGAGAGCATCCGTCTCCTCGTCCTCGACGAACTCAACATCGCCCTGCGCTACGATTATCTCGACCTCGACGCGGTATTGGCCGACCTCGCCGCGCGGCGCCCCGATCTCCACGTCGTGGTGACCGGCCGCAACGCCAAGCCGGCGCTGATCGAGGCCGCCGACCTCGTCACCGAGATGGGCAGCGTGAAGCACCACTTCTCGGCCGGCGTGAAGGCGCAGGAGGGGATCGAGTTCTGATCCGACCTTCGCTCGATCCTCATCGCGAGGCGAAGCCGAAGTGATCCAGGGCGCCGCCATCTCCGGGAGCGTCGCACCGTTCCGTCGCCTCGATGCCGCTCGCGACGATGGGGGGAGACGAGCCCGGATCGATCGGCCGGAAACGGGATGAGGCCAAGCCCCGTCTTCGATGACGTGGAACACCGTCCCGGTCCGAGGCCGCCGCAGCCCTGACCCCGGCGGGGGACGACCTCCGTCGCGATCGAAACGGGGCTCACCGCGCAGAACGCCCGCGTACCGACCGTGCACGCATCGAAATGACGGCGCGATCGGTATCGATGCGAGCTATTTGAATTATATCGATACGCGGTTGGCCCAACGCTCGGAAATTAAGCACTATTTTGCATATTTTCACCGAGAGAGCGCGCTGGAAGCCTACACGGCAAGGCGGGTGTCAGGCCGCGCTTTTCATAACAATTGATTGCCCGGGTCGCGGCGCGCATGGAACCGTAGCCGTCGCCCCGCCGGGCTCCTCCCGTCCGCGGACGATGGTCCACCGATCGCGCGCCCCGCCGGAGGATCGCGTGCGGGCAGCGGCCGGACATGCTGCGGTCGCGCCTCCTCCTCGGCCCGTCGATTTCAAGAGCAAGAAAGGACACGGCTCCATGGAGCGCAGGGACATCCTCAAGACCGGGCTACTCACATCGATCGGCCTGGCGGCCGGCGCGGCCCTCCCGAGGGCGACCGCCGCGGAGGCCGGCGTGCAGCCCGCGGCAACCCCGTCGACGGCGGAGAGCGAGTGCTTCCGCGTCGAGAAGGACAGCATGGGCGAGGTGAAGATCCCCTGCGACAAGCTGTGGGGCGCCCAGACCCAGAGGGCGATCGAGAATTTCGATATCGGCATCGAGCGGATGCCGCGCGAACTCGTGTCGAGCTACGCGATCCTGAAAAAAGCCGCCGCCACCGTCAATTTCGCCGATGGCCGCCTCGGCGAGACGCAGCACGGGCTCATCGTGCAGGCCTGCGACGAGATCCTGGCGGGCAAGCACGCGGAGATGTTCCCGCTCAACGTCTGGATGACGGGCAGCGGCACGCAGTTCAACATGAACGTCAACGAGGTGATCGCCAACCGGTCCAGCCAGATCGCCGGCCAGCCGCTCGGGAGCAAGAATCCCGTGCATCCCAACGACCACGTCAATATGGCCCAGTCGTCGAACGACACCTTCCCGACGGCGATGTACATGGCCGCCGCGATCGCGGTCCGGCAGCGGCTCGTGCCCTCCATCACCGAGCTGCGGGACAGCATCGCCGGCAAGGCGGAGGAGTGGAAGGACATCATCAAGATCGGGCGCACCCATATGCAGGACGCCGTGCCGATCACGCTCGGGCAGGAATGGTCGGGCTATTCGGGGATGCTGAGCGACAACCTGGAGCGCTTCGACGACGCGCTGAAGGGTGTCTACCGCCTGGCGCTGGGCGGCACCGCGGTCGGAACCGGCATCAACGCGCAGCCGGGCTTTGCCGAGGCGAGCGCCAAGGAGATCGCGCGTCTGACCGGCCTGCCCTTCGTCACGGCGCCCAACAAGTTCGTGGTGCAGGGCGCGCACGACGCACTCGTCCACCTGTCCGGCACCCTGCGCACGCTGGCCGGCTCGCTCTACAAGATCGCCAACGACATCCGGCTCTTGTCCTGCGGCCCGCGGGCGGGTCTGGCCGAGCTGATCATTCCGGAGAACGAGCCGGGCTCCTCGATCATGCCCGGAAAGACCAACCCGACCCAGGTCGAGGCGCTGACGATGGTCACCCTCCAAGTGATGGGCAACGACGTCAGCACCGGGTTCGGCGGCGCCAGCGGAACGCTCGAGATGAACGTCTACAAGCCGGTGATGATCTACGACATCCTGCAGTCGATCCGCCTGTTGGGCGACGGCAGCCGGAACTTCCGCAAGCACCTCATCGAGGGGACGCAGCCCAACCTCAAGCGGATCAAGGAGTACGTCGATCGCTCGCTGATGCTGGTGACGGCGCTGACGCCGACGATCGGCTACGACAAGGCCTCGAAGATCGCCCACCTCGCGCACGAGCAGGATCTCAGCCTGCGCGAGGCGGCGCTCAAGCTCGGCTACGTTTCCGAGGCCGACTACGACCGGATCGTCGATCCGCGCAAGATGGTCAGCCCCTACGTCGCCAAGAAGTAGGTTTTTCTCGCGCGAGGCGGTCCGATCGTTCCGGCACGGCGGAACGGTTGGACCGACGCCGTGGTACGGTTTCCTTGAGCGGAATTTGGAAGCCGAGGATCAACCCTCTCCCCGCACGTGGGGAGAGGGGGCAAGTCGCACGTCCCGAAGCGATCGACCGGCGACCGTCCGAACGCCGTCGAGCGGAACGCGGCCCGAGCCGCGTTGGGAAAAACTCAGTACTCGATGATGTCCTCGAGCGCGTAGTGCTTCACCGTCTTGCGGTTGGCGATCAGCTCGTCGATCGTCGGCTCGCCGCGCATCGCCCGGCCGATGGCGAGCTTCGTCGCCTCGTAGTTGGTGCGGTAGAGATCCTTGCGGTCGAGGTTCTCGTCCTTGCCGCAGCGCTCGTCGAGCCAGATCGTGATGATCATGCAGAGCTCGTCGAGGCCGTCCTTGGGCAGGATGCCCTCGATCACGCAATCGACGATGGCGTCGCCCGTGGCCGCCTGAACCACGCCGCCGAGCAGCTCGGCGTATTCGGCCGTGTGGATCGTGACCTTGGTGGTCATGATCGTGGAGGGGCGCACGAGCTGGTTGAGGTCGCGCACCACGAACATGCGGGTGTGGCCCTGCACTTGGCCGAGCATGCCGGCGAAGGCGTGGCCCACGGGGCCGCGGGTGGAGCCGATCAGCACCTCCGGCATCGCGTCGGTGAATTGCCCCTCGGCGGCGAGCACCGTCGCCTCCCCGGTGCGGAACCAGATCTCGGACATGTTCCTCGTCCCCGTTCGGTGTGTTGGAAGAGATTTTCCGCCCCGCGGGCGGCTGGCGCGCAGACATCATCCCTGGTCGCGCCCGTCAATCGCCCGTCCCCGCACGCCCGTCCGGGCCGCGCCCCTGGTCTGCGGCGGCGAAACCGTTCATGTCAGGGGCGAACGGGACCAGCGAGGATCGAGGCGATGAGCGAGCCCGGCACAGGCGGGGCAACGGGGCCTGAGCGGAGCTGGAGCCTGTCCGCCCGGGCGGAGGGCGAGGGCGTGCGCCTGGAACTGGGCCTGCCCGACCTCGACGGCCGCCCGGTCACCGCGATCCTCAGCCTCGACCGAGGCGAGGCCCGCGCCTTCGCCCGGGCGCTGCTGGCCGCGGCGGGCGATGCCACGGAGCGGACCTTCGTAGGCCCCGCGGAGCCTTGATCAGCGCTGCAGGCGTCGTCCCGGCAGGCGCGGCACCTGCGTGCCGCGGGGCTCGACCGGCGCATCGCAGGCATAGGCGAACTCGGTCTGCAGGTCGCTGAACACGGTCTCGCCGGTGATCTTGCAATCCTCGCGCACGGTCTCGTCGAGATAGGTGCGCGCCGCCGTGCGGAAGCGCGCGGCCCGGGTCTCGGCGGGCGGACGTCCCGCGCCGACCTTGCCGACGTCGCAGCCCGTCACCTCGCGCAGGGCGTTCGAGACCACGAGAACTCGGCGGCGCTGGCGGTTGTCGTAGATCTCGTAGGGCTCGTTGCAGCCGATCGTGACGACCTGCGGCACTTGGCTGACGTAGGTCTGGGAGATGTAGCCGAAGCCGGTGCAGCCCGAGACGGAGAGGCCGGCACCCAGCGCGAGCGGGAGCGCGAGTCGCCGAACTGTCGTCGCCATCTGCCGCCTCATGCGCGCCTTCCCCCGCGAACGGCAGGATCGGGCGCATTGAAACAGCTGAGCTTGCCCGGTCAAGCCGCGCGCCCGAACTTGTCGCCGCCGTGGTTTCGCGGTGGCGGCCCCGCACGACCTCGTCGTCGCCGCCCCGGAACGGCCCACCGGGGCCGCCCCGTTGCCCCGGCGGCGCAGCGACGGGGGCGAGGGCGATGGCGGAGATCCGGCACGAGAGCGTGAGCGCGAACGGCGTGCAGCTGCACTTCGCCCGGGCCGGGAGCGGCCGGCCCCTGGTGCTGCTGCACGGCTGGCCGGAATTCTAGCTGACCTGGGAGCCGGTGATGCAGCGGCTGGCCGACCGCTTCAGCCTGATCGCCCCGGACCTGCGCGGCTTCGGCGCCAGCGAGAAACCCGATCCCGGCCCGTCCGACCAGGCCGGCCCCGAGGTGCACGCCGCCGACATCCTGGGCCTTCTCGACGCCCTCGGGATCGAGCGGGCGGGCCTCGTCGGTCACGATGTCGGCGCCTCCGTCGGGCAAGCGCTCGGGCGCTCGGCCCCGGATCGGCTCACCGGCCTGTTCTTCTTCGATTGCCCCTATCCCGGCATCGGCCCGCGGCTCGCCCGGCCGGAGATGCTGGCCGAGATCTGGTACCAGTCCTTCCACCTCAAGCCCTTCGCGGCGGACGTGGTCGGCGCCAGCCGCGCGAGCTGCCGCGCCTATATCGGCCACTTCCTGCGCCACTGGGCCGGCGGCAACCCGGCCGCCTTCGACGACGTGCTGGAGGCCTTCACCGACAACTTCCTGGCACCCGGAAACCTGCAGGGCGGCTTCAACTGGTACCTGAGCCAGCGGGAGAGCCGGCTCGCCATGCTGCGGGGCGAAGCGCCGGCTCTGCCGCCGATCGCGGTGCCGACGGGCATCCGCTGGGGCACGCAGGACCCGCTGTTTCCCTACGCCTGGACCGACCACCTCGGCGAAACCTTCTCCGATCTCGACCTCGCCCCGTTCGAAGGTGCCGGACACTTTCCCCACCGGGAACGGCCGGACGCCGCAGCGGGGATGATCGCGGATTTCTTCGCGCGGATCGGAGGCTGACACGGCTCTCGTTCGATCCGGGTCGGCGCGCCCTCGTCATCGCGAGCGTCAGCGAAGCGATCCCATGGCGCGACCGTGCCGGGCAGCGCCCTGGATTGCTTCGGCTCTGCCTCGCGATCACGGGCCAGGTCCGCACCACCCGAGCGCATCGGCCGGATTTCGCTCGAAATCGACCGCACGTTCGAAGGCACAAGATAATCCTTCATGTTCGAGCGGCAGTGGCGGGAGCGATCCCACCGCCAGCACGAAATAAACGGATCATTATTCCGTTGACCCGACGCGTTCGGCACGGCGACATTGAGGTGCGGTCCGGCCTCGACGGCGCCGATCCGGAACGGTCCCCCGAACGGGACCGGTTTCCGGCGAGCGAAAGCGACGGCGGACCTGCCCCAACCCTCCTGAATACGTCTCCCCGGAGCTTTCGCGGCTCCGGACGACCTCGGCCGCCCAATCCGGAGCCTGTCCCGTGCTGTGCAAATCCGCTCTCCTGCTCGCCGTCGCCGCAGGCCTCCTCGCACCGACGGGGCTGTCCGCCGCGCCGGACCCGGCCTCCAAGCCGCCCAAGGACGGCGCGACCAAGCCGGACGCGACCCAGGAAAGCCCCCTCGTCTCGACCGAGTGGCTGGAGAAGAACCTCGATGCCAAGAACCTTCGGATCGTCGAGGTCAGCGTCGAGCCGGGCGTGTTCGAGCGCGGCCACATCCCGGGCGCCCAGAACGTCGCGTGGCACACCGATCTCGTCGAGACCGTGAGCCGCGACATCGCCGGACCGGAGAAGTTCACCGCACTCGCCCGCCGCCTCGGCCTCGACCGGGACACCACCGTGGTGCTCTACGGCGACAACAACAACTGGTTCGCCGCCTGGGGCGTCTGGGTGCTCGCCCAGTACGGTCTCGTCGACAACGTCAAGCTGCTCGACGGTGGCCGCAAGAAGTGGGAGGCCGAGAAGCGCCCCCTCGACACCCGCATCGCCGAGGTCGCGCGGTCGAGCTTCACCGCGCAGGCGCCCTCGCCGAAGCTGCGCGCTCGCTTCGCGGACGTGCTGGCGGTGGCCAAGAAGGAGCGCGACGAGCAGATCCTCGACATCCGCTCCCCCGACGAGTTCAGCGGCAAGGTCATCGCCCCGGCCGGCATCCAGGAACTCGCGATCCGCGCCGGCCACATCCCGGGCTCGGTCAACATCCCCTGGGCCAAGGCGGTGAACCCGGACGGCACCCTCAAGTCGAAGGAGGAGCTGAAGGCCCTCTACGCGGCGGCCGGAATCGACGGCTCGAAGCCGATCATCACCTCCTGCCGCATCGGCGAGCGCTCCAGCCATTCCTGGTTCGTCCTGAGCCGCATCCTCGGCTACGACGCGCGCAACTACGACGGCTCCTGGACCGAGTACGGCAACGCGGTGGGCGTGCCGGTGGTCAACCTCGCCGGCACCGTCTGGGGCGGCAAATGACCGGGAGCCAAAAGTGACCGGGAGCCATCCGGGGGAGGCGCTGCCTCTCCCACCGCGAAGCGTGAGCGCGCCCGGAGCCGGGCGCGCTCTTCCCGTCCGGGCAGCGCTGTCCGGCCTGATCGCCGCGGGACTCGCGGCGGCGGCCTGGCGCCTTTCGGGCGAGCCCGGCGGGGCGCGTCTCGCCCTGTCGCTCGTCTTCGGGGCGCTGTTCGGCTTCGTGCTCCAGCGCAGTCGGTTCTGCTTCTACTGCCAGTGGCGCGATCTCTTGGTCGAGGGCGACCCGCGGGGGATGCTCGGCATCCTGGCGGCCTTGGCGGCGGGCGTCGCGGGCTACGCCGTGGTGCTCGGCGCCTGGATGCCGGACCCGTCCGGCACGCGCCTGCCGCCGGACGCGCATATCGGACCGGTCGGACCGGTTCTGATCCTGGCCGGCCTCGCCTTCGGAGCCGGCATGGCGCTCTCGGGCTCCTGCATCAGCGCCCATCTCTACCGCCTCGGCGAGGGCTCGCCGACGGCGCCCTTCGCGCTTCTCGGCACCGGGCTCGGCTTCGTCCTCGGGTTCCTGAGCTGGAACCCGCTCTACCTCGCCAGCGTCTCCGAGGCCCCCGTGCTCTGGCTGCCGCGCCATCTCGGCTACGGGCTGAGCCTCGCGCTCTCGCTGGCGCTCCTCGCCGCCCTGGCCTGGCCGCTGCTGCGCCGCTTGCCGGCACCGCAACCGCGGGCCTCGCACGCTCCGCTCCACGCCGTGTTCGTGGCGCGCTGGCCGGTCTGGCTCGGGGGGCTGTCGGTCGGGGCGCTGGGAACGCTGGCCTATCTGCGGGTCGGCCCGCTCGGCGTCACCGCGGAGATCGGCGGACGCTCCCGGCAGGCGGCGGGCGCGCTCGGCTTGCTGCCGGATCGGCTGGAGGGACTCGACAGCTTCCGCGGCTGCGCCACCGCCCTGCGCGACGCGATCCTCACGCCCAACGGCCTCTTCATCGGCGGCCTCGTGCTGGCCGCTCTGGCCGCCGCGCTTCTCGCCGGCCAGTTCCGTCCCGCCCTGCCGACGCGCGGGCAGGTCGTGCGCGGCCTTGCCGGCGGCGTGCTGCTCGGCTGGGGCGCGATGACGGGGCTCGGCTGCAGCGTCGGCACGCTCCTCTCCGGCATCATGGCCGGCGCCGTCTCGGGCTGGGTGTTCGGCCTCGCGATGTTCGCAGGCGCCGCAGGGACGCTGTGGGCCGGGCGCAGGGCGGGCGTGCTGGCTTAGTGCAGGAGGGTTTCGAAGCCTCTGGCCGAGCTTGCGCGGACACCGTAATCTCCGGTCGAACAGGCTTGGCCCTACGGGAACACCCTTCTTGTCCCGCCGCACCGTCCCAGGCGTCTCGCGAGGTTCAGGCGTCCTGCCCGGCGCGCTCGCCCTGATGCTCCTCGGCTCCGTGCCGGCCGGCGCCGAGCCGACCGGGCGGCCGGTCTTCGAGGGTGCGGGCGGCGATCCGCGGATCTCGGTGTCACAGCCGGAATCGACGAGCCAAGCCTCGGGCGGCTACGTGCGCTCGATCGAACCTTCGCTCGGGCCCCTCGGCGACCCGTTCGGCCTCAGGCCCGTGCTGAAGGCGCAGGGCATCGAGTACAGCCTGACCTACATCGCCGAGACGCTCGGCAACGCCTTCGGCGGCATCCGCCGGGGGGCGATCGTCGAGGACCGCCTGAACCTGCGGCTCAACCTCGATCTGCGGCGGCTCGCGGGCTGGGACGGCGCGACGGTCCACGCCAACGCCTACTTCATCCACGGCACCGGCCTGTCGCGCTCCTACGTCGGCAACCTGCTCACGGCGAGCGTGATCGAGGCTCTGCCCGCCTCGCGCCTCTACGTGCTCTGGCTCGACCAGCAGCTCTTCGACGGCACGCTGGGCTTGAGGATCGGCCAGCAGGCGGCCGATACCGAGTTCTTCGTCAGCCAGACCGCGACCCTGTTCGTGAACGCGACCTTCGGCTGGCCGGCGATCACCGGACTCGATCTGCCGAGCGGCGGCCCGGCCTATCCGCTCGCCTCCCCCGCGATCCGCGCCAAATACGTGCCGGGCAACGGCTTCTCGCTCCAGGTCGGCCTCTACGACGGCGACCCGGCGGGCGCCAACCGCCCGGGCGAGGACCCGGAGGCGCAGCGTACGAACCGCACCGGCACCAACTTCCGCACGCGCGATCCGGCCCTCGTCGTGGCCGAGGCGACCTACGCCTTCAACACGCAGGAGGGCGCGAAGGCGCTGCCCGGCGACATCACGCTGGGCGGCTGGCAGCATTTCGGCCGCTTCGAATCCCTGCGCATCGACGACACCGGCCTGCCGCTGGCCGACCCGAATTCGACGGGCATCGGCCGACGCCTGCGCGGCAATGCCGGGATCTACGCGGTCTACGACCAGACGCTCTACCGGGAATCCGGCAAGGACGACGAGGGCCTCGGCTTCTTCCTGCGGGCGGCGTGGTCGCCGACCCGCTCCAGCCTCGTCTCCGCCTATCTCGACACGGGCCTCGCCTATAAGGGCCTGTTCGAGGGCCGCGACGACGACACGGTCGGGATCAGCCTCGCCCATGCCCGCCTCTCCGACGACGCGCGCCGGGCCGATACAGACACCATCGCCTATACCGGCATGCCGATGCCGCGGCGGCGGGCGGAAACGGTGATCGAGGCCACCTATCAGGCGGTGGTGGTGCCGGGCTTCACCGTGCAGCCGGACGTGCAGCTGATCCTGCATCCGGGCGGCGGGATCGCCAATCCGCGCGACCCGCAGGGCCGCCGCGTGCGCAATGCCGGCGTGCTGGGCCTGCGCGCGACGGTCCAGTACTGACGCGAGGCCCCTGCCGGGACGGCATCTTACCCCCGCGAAATGATCTCGCGGATGCGCAGGCCCAGCGTCTCCACCACGAAAGGCTTGGTCAGCACCGCCATGCCGGGCTCGAGATGGCCGTTGCCGACCGCCGCGTTCTCGGCATAGCCCGTGATGAACAGCACCTTGAGTTCGGGGCGCGAGACCCGGGCCGCGTCGGCCATCTGGCGCCCGTTCATGCCGCCGGGCAGGCCGACATCGCTGATGAGCAGGTCGATGCGCACGTCCGATTGCAGCACCTGGAGACCGGAGGCGCTGTCGGCGGCCTCGATCGCGGTGTAGCCGAGGTCTTCCAGCACCTCCGTCACCAGCATCCGCACGGTCGGCTCGTCGTCGACCACGAGCACCGTCTCGCCCTGCCGGGCACGGGGGGCGTCGACCAGCGGGCCGAGGAGATCGGGCTCCACGGCCTCGCCGTGGTAGCGGGGCAGGTAGAGGCAGACCGTCGTACCCTGGCCGATCTCGGAATAGATCCGCACCTGCCCGCCCGACTGCTTGGCGAAACCGTAGATCATCGAGAGGCCGAGCCCCGTGCCCTGGCCGGTGGGCTTGGTGGTAAAGAACGGGTCGAAGGCCTTGGCGATCACGTCCGGGCTCATGCCGGTGCCGGTGTCGGTCACGCAGAGCGAAAGGTACTGGCCCGGCGGCATGTCGTGCAGGCGGGCGGCGGGGGCGTCGAGGCGCTTGTTGGCGGTCTCGATGGTGATGCGCCCCCCGTCCGGCATGGCGTCGCGGGCGTTGATGCAGAGGTTCAGCAAGGCGTTCTCGAGCTGCGGCGGGTCCACCAGCGAGGGCCAGAGCCCGGCCGCGCCCACCACTTCCAGGGTGATCGCCGGGCCGACCGTGCGGCGGATCAGCTCCTCCATGCCGGTCACCAGCCGGTTCACGTCGGTGGGCTTGGGGTCCAGCGTCTGGCGGCGGGAGAAGGCCAGCAGCCGGTGGGTGAGCGCCGCGGCGCGCTTGGCCGCCCCCTGCGCGGCGCTCATGTAGCGGTCGACATCCTTGAGCCGGCCCTGGGCGATGCGGGTCTGCATCAGTTCCAGGCTGCCCGAGATGCCGGCGAGCAGGTTGTTGAAGTCGTGGGCGAGCCCGCCGGTGAGCTGGCCCACCGCCTCCATCTTCTGCGCCTGGCGCAGGGCCTCCTCGGCCTCGACCAACGCCCGTGCCTGCTCCTTGACCGCGGTCACGTCGCGCACCGAGGCGTAGATCAGGCCCCCGCGCGGCACGGTGTTCCACGAGAACCAGCGGTAGCCGCCGTCGCGGGTGCGGTAGCGGTTCTCGAAACCGAGCTGCATCTCCCCGCGGGCGAGCCCGTCGGCGGCGGCGAGCGTCAGCGCCCGGTCCTCGGGGTGGACGAAGGCGAGGAAGGGCTCGGCCGTCAATTCGGCCTCGCTCCAGCCGAGCGTGGCGCTCCAGGCGGGATTGAGGCTGACGAAACGTCCCTCGAGATTGGCCACGGCCAGGAGGTCGCTGGAGGCCTGCCAGATCTGGTCGCGCTCGGCCGTGCGCGCGGCGACCTGCTCCTCCAGCGTCTCGGTGAGCCGGCGCAGGAGCACGATCGCCCGGTCGCGCTCCGCCTCGACGGCGCGGCGCTCCTCCACGTCGATGAGCACGCCGGGAAAGCTGAGCGGCGTGCCGTCGGGGCCGTGATCGACCCGGCCGTTGGCCTCGATCCAGTAATACTGCCCGTCCGCCCGCCGGACCCGGTAGGGGTGGGCGTAGGCGCCGCCGCGGGCGATGGCCGCATCGATCGCCTCCGCCAGCCCCGCCTTGTCGTCGGGATGGACCGTCTCGACCACCTGGGCGAGGCTCAAACCCTCGCGGCCGAGCGCCGGATCGAGGCCGAAGGCGCGGGCGAAGGCCTCGTCGACGGTGAAGCGGTCGGTGGGCAGGTCCCAGAACCACGTGCCGATGATCGCACCGGCCGAGAGGGCGAGCTGGACCCGCTCGGCATTGACGCGGGCCAGCGCCTCGCTCTCCCGCAGCCGCCGCTCGACCTCGACCCGCTCGGTCACGTCGAGTTCGGCCACCACGCCGCCGACGATGTTCCCGGCGCGGTCGCGGATCGGCGCGGCGTTGTTGAGGAACAGACGGCGCCCGCCGCCGTCGAAGCGCTCGATCTCCACGAGTTCGCCGCGCACGGTCTCGCCGTTGAGGAGGGCGCGGGCCATGCCCCATTCCTCGGCGCGCAGGCGCGCGCCGGTCTCGGGCCAGTAGCCGACCCAATCGCCGTAGCCCTCCCAGCTCCCGGTTTCCGGCGGGATGCCCCAGATCTCGCGGTTGGCGGCGTTGTCGCGCACGATCCGCCCGTCCGCGTCGGCGATGATCACGCCGACCGGCAGCCCTTCCAGGGTCGCGGCCAGGAGCGACTCGCTGCGGCGCAGGGCCGCCTCGCCCTCCCGCTGAAGCGCCTCGGTGCGGACGCGCTTGGTCGTCTCGTTGGTGAAGATGAACAGGCCGGCGATGCGGCCCTCGCCGTCGAGCACCCGCGAGTAGGAGAAGCTCCACCACGTCTGCGCCTCGCCCCGGTCGGTGGCCAGCGTCCAGGGCAGATCCTCGAAGCGGCGGCTCCTTCCGGCGAAGGCGTCGTCGATGATGGGCTTGGCCTGATCCCAGGCGTCGGCCCAGACCCGGTCGAAGCGCTCGCCCATGGCCCAGGACAGGCGCGGCCCCAGCAGCGGGAAGTAGGTGTCGTTGAAGAAGAAGGTCAGATCCGGCCCCCAGGCCAGGATCATGCTCTCGGGGGAGTTCAGCACGAGGCTGAGCGCCGTGCGCAGGGATTCGGGCCAGGTCTCGGGCTGCCCGAGCGGATGATCCGTCCAGTCGCGCTCGGCGATCATGCGGGCGGCCTCGCCGCCGCCGGCCAGGAACGGGAGGGATTCGGTCATCGGGCCGGGATTGCACAGCTCGCGCCCGGCCACCAGGGTTTGGGGTCACATCCGGGTTCGGAACGCAGACCGATCCGGCCGGCGCTCGCTTTCAGCGCGCGCGCGACCCTGCCCCGGCGGGGGCCAGCCAAGCGCCGGCCGCCGCGAGCATCGTCTCGACGCCGGCGCGCAGGGTCGGGTTCAGGACCGGGGCGTATTGGGGCGAGTGGTTCGACGGAATCTCGTTCAGGGTCCCGGCCCGCTCCGCCTCGGCGTAGAGCTTCGGGTCGGTCCCGCCGACGAACCAGAACACGGACGGCACGCTCCAGGCGCGCGCCAGCACCGTGAAGTCCTCGCTCGCGGCCGCGTTGCCGGCAGGTTGCACCCGCTCCGCCCCGAGGCGCTGCCGCAAGGCCTCCGTCACCCGCTCGGTGGCGTCCTCGTCGTTCACCGTCAGGGGGAACTGCCCCAGCATGGTGATGACGGGCGGTTTCGGGGCGCCCGAGATCGTCGCCTCGCCCTCGACCACCCGCTTCACCGAGGAGAGCACCTGATCGCGCACGCGATCGTCGAAGGTGCGGATGTTGAGCTGGAGCTCGGCCTGATCCGGGATGATGTTGGCACTCGTGCCGGCCTGCATCGACCCGACCGTGACCACCGCGCCGTCGGTCATGGCGACCTCGCGCGAGACGATGGTCTGGAGCCGCATCACCGTGGCGGCGGCCATCACGACGGGATCCACGGTCGATTCCGGCCCGGAGCCGTGCCCGCCGCGCCCGTACAGCGTCACCTTGAGGCTGTCGCTGCGGGAGAGGACGGGACCGCTCTTCAGGCGGACCTGCCCGGCGGGGAACGGCAGCACGTGCTGCCCCAGCACCACGTCGGGCTTCGGGAAGCGCTGCGCGAGGCCGTCATCGACCATCGCCTGGGCGCCCTCGCCGATCTCCTCGCCCGGCTGGAACACAGCCATCACCGTCCCGCGCCAGCCGTCACGGTGGGCGGCCAGGATCTGCGTCGCGCCCATCAGCCAGGTCACGTGAAGGTCGTGCCCGCAGGAATGGGCGACCGCCGTCTCCCGGCCGGATGCGGGATCGGTCCCCTTGCGCGTGCTGGCGTAGGGAAGGCCGGTCTCCTCCTTCATCGGCAGGGCGTCCAAGTCCGCGCGCAGCAGCACGGTCGGCCCCTCGCCGTTGCGCAGCAGGCCGACGACGCCCGTGCCGCCGACGCCCTCCGTCACCTCGAACCCCTGGTCCTTGAGCCATTTCGCGGCGATGCCGGCCGTCCGCCGCTCCTGCATCGATAGCTCCGGATTGGCGTGCAGATCCTCGTAGATGCGCGTCAGCGTCGCGAGCTGCTCTTCCGTCGGCCCGGGCAGCGCCTTGGGTCCGGGCTCGGCCCACGCCGGGCCGACGAGAGCCGACAGGGACACGAGGACGGCCAGGGCCGGTCCGGGTCGGGATCTGCGGGATGCCATCGTGTCGTTCCCGTGCCCGCCGCGGGCCGCCATTGGGGTCGATCGGCCCTGCGGGCCTGGAACGCATCCCGCCAGCGGCCGCCTATCGACAAGCGAACGTCCACCTGGGACGGAGGTTGCGGCCCCCTTCGAACGGGCGGCAGCGCTACGCCGCGCGCCCGCGCCGCCCCTCCACCAGCCACATCGCCAGCACCGCCGCGGCGAGCGCGGCGAGCGCCCACAGGCCGATGCCGAGCGGATAGACCTCGACGCCGCGCACCGTGGCGCTGTCGCTCGGGCGGAAGCCGATCCAGTCGGCGCCGCCCAAGCGACCGCCGCGGGTGATCTGGAGGCGCGGCACCTCGATGCCGCCGCCCGAGGCCGCGACCCGGCGGATCGTGCCGCCGGAGCCCTCGGCCACGCCCTTCAACCGCTCGGTGTCGCTGAACACGTCGGCGAGTTCGCGCGGGTTGGCCGGGCCGACGCTGACGAAGGCCACGAGATTGCCCGAGCGGATGGTGTGGAGCCCGAGCTGCTCGGCCTCGAAGGTCGCGCTGAACAGGCCGGTCTCCGCCTTCGTCAGGCCGAGCTCACGCTCCTTGCCCGTCGGGCCGGTGACCGTGACGGGTCCGGCCTCCTCGGCCATGGTCTGGCGCTCGACCCGCACCTCGCGGCCTCGCCCCGTGGTCTGGGCGCGAAGAGCCTCCTCTTCGAGGGCCGGCTCCTTCATCAGCCAGTGGGCGAGGCGCCGCAGCAGGTCGAGATAGGGGCCGCCCTGCCCGTAGCCGCGGGCCCAGAGCCAGGCCTGATCGGACAGCATCAGGGCCACCCGGCCCTTCTCCTCGCGGGAAAGGGCCAAGAGCGGCAGGCCGTTGGCGCCGGACAAGATGGGTTGAACGCCGGCCCGGGTCTGGGCCGAGACGATGCGCAGCCAGTCGCCCCAGGCCGGCGGGTTCGTCTCGGAGCCCGGCAGCGCCCGGGTGACGGGGTGGCGATGTCCGGTCTCGGTGAGCGTCGCCTTAAAGGGCTGCTCGACCACCTTCATCGAGGGATCGCCCGGCAGGATCGAGGCGAGCCGGGTGCGGGCAAGGCTCGCGGGGCCGGCGAATTCCGGCCCGGCGGCGATGAGCAGCGCCCCGCCCTCGCGGACGTAGCGGGCGATGTTGTCGAAATAGGCCGACGGCAGCACGCTCTGGTTGGCGTAGCGGTCGAAGATGATGAGGTCGAAATCCTTGATCTTCTGGACGAACAGCTCGCGGGTCGGGAAGGCGATCAGCGAGAGTTCGGAGATCGGCGTGCCGTCCTGCTTCTCCGGCGGCCGCAGGATCGTGAAGTGGACGAGATCGACGGAGGCGTCCGACTTCAGAAGGTTGCGCCAGGTGCGCTCGCCCTGATGCGGCTCGCCGGAGACGAGCAGCACGCGCAGCTTCTCGCGGATGCCCTCGATGGGGAGCACCGCGCGGTTGTTCACCGTGGTCAGCTCGCCCGGCAGCGGCTCGACCTCGATCTCGACCACGTTCGGGCCGCCATGCTCGATATGCGTGGTGAGCGAGAACGGCACGCCGGTGGCGATGCTCTGCCGGTCGATCTCCTCGCCGTCGCGGCGCACGGTGACGACGGCCGTGCCGGTGCCGCCGCGCTCCATCACCTCGCCGCGCAAGGTCACGTCCCGGCCGACGATGCCGAAGCGGGGGGCTTCCAGCATCTTGATCTGGCGGTCGCGCTCATCGGGGCGGCCGGTGACGAGGACGTGGAGCGGCGCCTTCAGCCCCAGCGTCGCCAGGGCGGCGGGGATGTCGTGCACCACGCCGTCGGTCAGCATCACCACGCCGGCGATCCGCTCCGGCGGCACGTCGGCCAGCGCCTGGGTCAGCGCGGTGAACAGCTTGGTGCCGTCGTCGCCCTCCGCCCCTTGCGCGTCGCCCGCCTCGATGAAGCGGGGCTCGATGTTGGCCAGCGTGCCGAAGCGGCGTTCCAGCTCGGCCTTGACCGCGTCGGTCATGGCCGGACGCTCGCCTAAGCTTTGCGAGCCGGAGCGGTCGACGACGATGGCGGCGACGTCCTTCACCGGGTCGCGATCCTCGCGCACGAGCGAGGGGTTGGCGAGCGCCAGGACGACGAGGCCGAGCGCGACCGCCCGCAGCAGCGCCGTGCGCCCGCGGGCGAGCACCGCGACGACGGCGAGGATGGCGGCGAGCACGCCGAACCCGGCGAGCACCGGCCAGGGGACGAGGGGGGTGAAGCTGAGGCTCAGCATGGGCTAGGGCCTCCTTTATTGCGCGAGAATTCCCTCTCCCCTCCGCGGGAGACGGTGGCCCCCGAAGGGGGTCGGGTGAGGGGTGCGCCGTTTCCGGAAAGACCTGAGCCGACCCCTCTCCCGCCCTGCATCCGCAGGGCACCCTCCCCCGCGGAGGGGGGAGGGATTTTGGAGGCGCGTGTCTTCGAAAACATCACTGCCCCAACCGCTCCAGCAGCGCCGGCACGTGCACCTGATCGGCCTTGTAGTTTCCGGTCAGCGTGTAGATCACGATGTTGATGCCGCCGCGGAAGGCCATCTCGCGCTGGCGCTGGTCGCCGCCGGAGACGGGGTAGAGCGGCTCGCCGTTGCGGCCGAGCGCCCAGGCGGCGGCGAGGTCGTTGCCGGTGATGATGATCGGGGTGACGCCGTCCCCGGCCCGGGCCGGGCGGCGCTCGCCGCCCTCGCCCGCGGGCGGAAGCGTCTCGACCCAGGTCTGGCCCGTGCTGGTGCGGCCGGGGAAGGCGTCGACGAGGTAGAAGGCCTTGGTCAGCACGTGGTCGGGCGGCACGGGCTCGAGTTCGGGCACTTCGAGGGTGCCGAGCATCTTGCGCAGATAGGCCGTCTCCGGGGTCGGCGGGCCGCCGGCGCGGGCGGTCTGCCCGTCGCGGGTGTCGAAGATCACCGTTCCGCCGTTGCGCATGAAGGCGTCGATCTTGCGGATCGACGCCTCGCTCGGCTGCGGGCGCCCGGCCACGATCGGCCAGTAGATCAGCGGGTAGAAGGCAAGCTCGTCCTTCTCCAGATTGAGCCCCGCGGGCTCGCCGGGCTCCAGGGCGGTGCGGGCGGCGAGCATCTGGCTCAGGCCGGACAGGCCGGCCCGGCTCGCGGCATCGACCGCCGCATCCCCCGTGACGACGAAGGCGAGCCGGGTGGCGAGCGCCGATTCGATGCCGTTCGGCCGGTTGGCGGGCGGCTCCTGCGCCTGCGCCGGAACCGGAGCAATCAGGAGGGCGAGGCCGAGCAGCGCCGGGAGAAGGAGCGCGGCCGGCGCCGCGCGACCGCGCAAGGCTTTTCCGGGCCCGCGAAGGAAGCCGCCGAGCCAGAGCCCGGCCAGGGTGTCGAGCGCGAGCAGGGCGAGAGCGAGGCTGAACAGCAGCGCGCGCAGATCCAGGGTCTCGGCGCCCGCGAGCGAGCCCATCCGGGCCCCCTGGAGTGCGGTGAGGTCGAGGGCTTCGAGCCGGTCGCCGGGCACCAGCGCGTTGACGGCGATGCCGCCCTCCGCCGTGCCGTAGAAGCCCGGCGGGTGCTCGGGGCCGGCGCGGTCGGTAAAGTCGGCGGGCACCGCCGTGGCGCTGGCCGGCGGCGAGCCGAGCGCGCCGAAACCGTCGAGGGTCAGGCGCGGCGCCAGCAGCGCGGCCTTGGCCTGCCGCCCGTCGCCCTCGCCGAGCTTGGCCGAGGGGCCGGCGAGCCCGACCACCCGGCGCAGCATGTCCACGAACAGGCCCGACAGGGGCAGGTTCGACCACGTGGTGTCGGCGGTCACGTGAAACAGCACCACGAGCCCCTGCCCCCGCTTCTCGGCCGTGACGATCGGCGTTCCGTCCTGCAGCGACGCCCAGGTCTTGCCCGGCAGGTCGCCGTCGGGCTCGGCCAGGATCTGGCGACGCACGCCGATATCGGCGGGCGGGTTCAGCCCGGCGAACGGGCTCTCGGGGGCGAAGGCCGCGAGCGTCTTCGGCCGGTCCCAGGAGAGCGTGCCGCCGAGCGAGCGCCCGCCCCGGCGCAGGCGCACCGGCACGAGCGGGTCGTTGCCGGCGGCCAGCCGCGGCCCAGCGAAGCGCAGGAGCAGGCCGCCCTCGTCCACGAACGTCTGGACCCGCGCGAGGGTGCGCTCGTCCAGCGCGCCGACATCGGCGAGCGCCAGCACGGAGACCTGATTGTCGAGCATCTGGCCGATGGATTCGGCCGTGCCCTGGCCGCCGCGGGGCTGCTGCACGTCGGCAAAGGGGTTGAGCGCCTTGGCGAGGTAGTAGGTCGGCGCGAGCAGCGGCTGGGCCTGATCCAGCGTGCCGCCGAAGACGAGGCCGACCCGGCGGCGCTTGCCGCGCTCGTCCATCAGCACCACGGCGCCGGCGGAGCGCTCGCCCTCGATCTCGAGCCGGGCGATGGCGTTACGCAGCTCCACCGGCAGATCGAAGCCGACACTCGTCTCGCGCGCCTCCGGCTCCAGGGTGAAGCGGCTCTCGGCCAGCGGCAGGCCCTTCTGGTCGAGCGCCCGCACCAGCCCGGTATCGCGGCCGTTTCCTTGCGCCCGCAGCACCTGCGCCGAGAGCTTCTCGCCCGGCTGCATCGGCGAGCCTTCGAGCGCGAGCGCCGGGGAGCGCTCGGCCTTCAGCACGGTCACGGCGCTGCCGTTGCGGCCGGCCATTTCGCCGAGGGTCTTGGCGAAATCCGCCTCGCCCGCGCCGCGCACGCCGTCGCTGATCCAGACGATCGAGGCACCGGACGCCCGCTCGAGGAACGTGCCGATCGAGGCCAGATGCGCGCCCCGGTCACCGAGATGCGGGCGCGGCTGGATCGCCCGCAGGCGCTCCAGGGCGGTGGCCGGGGCCTTCGCCTCGAAGGGAGCAGGTGCCTCCGCACTCGCGACCAGGGCCACCGGGCGCCCGTCGCGGGCGGCGGCCTCGATCTCGTCGGTCGCCGCACGCAGGCGGTCGCGCCAATCGTGGGCCGCGACGAAGCCGTTGTCGAGAATGAGGAGCAGGGGCTCTCGTCCCGCGGCGGCGCCGATGCCGCCGGGATTCCAGACCGGCCCCGCCACGGCGAGGATCAGGCAGGCGGCGGCGAGGATGCGCAGGATCAGGAGCCAGGGCGGCGTGCGGGCCGGCGTCTCGCGCTTGGGCAGCAGGTCGGCGACGAGCGCCAGCGGCGGGAAGGGGATGCGGCGCGGGCGCGGCGGCGTGACCCGCAGCAGGATCCACAGGGCCGGCAGCGCGACCAGGGCGGCGAGCGCGAGCGGCGCGGCGAAGGTGAGCGGAACTCCGAACAATGCGGTTCGCCTTTCAGCCGAGCCCGCGCGCGGCGGCGACGAGAGTGAGCAGCCGCAGGGCCGCCTCGCTCGCCGGCCGGTCGGTGCGGTGGATCGTCAGCGTCCAGCCCCGCTGACGGGCGATCTCCGAGAGGCCGTCGCGGTGCGCCGCGATGCGGCCGCGATAGGCCTCGCCCCAGGCGCCCGCCTCGCCGATATCGAGGCTCAAGCCGCCTTCGGGATCGTGCAGCACGGTCTGGCCCGTGAAGGGGAAGGTTTCCTCCACCGGATCGGCCACGAGCACGAGATGGCCGCGATTGCCGTGGACGGAATTGGCCTGCACCGCCTCCCGCACCCGGTCGAGCGGCGTGAGGAAATCGCTGATTAGCACGACCTCGTCGAAGCGGCCCGGCCGGGCCGCCGGCGGCAGATCCTGGGTGAGCCCGGCCCGGTCGTTGACCAAAGCCTGGGCCAGCGTCTCGACGATGCCCCGGGTGGCGCTGGCGCGGGTGAGCCCGAGCAGGCCGACGCGCTCGCCGCCCTCCACGAAGGTGTCGGCCAGCGCCAGCCCCAGCACCAGCGCCCGCTCGACCTTGGAGGTCTGGGCCAATTCGGAAGCGAAGCCCATGGAGGCCGAGCGGTCGATCCAGATCCAGATATTGTGGGCGGCCTCCCACTCGCGCTCGCGCACGTAGAGCCGGTCGTCGCGGGCCGAGCGGCGCCAGTCGATGCGCGCGGCGGCCTCGCCGGTGACGAAGGGGCGGAACTGCCAGAAGCTCTCGCCCGGCCCCGCGCGGCGGCGCCCGTGCAGGCCGTGCGCCAGGGTGCCGGAGACCCGCCGCGATTCGAGCACGAGCCGCGGCATCACCTCGGCGAGTGCGAGCGCCCCGCCGGTCTCGGGGCCGCCGGGGCGGCGGTGGTCGGCCTCGACGAGCCGGGCGGAGGCCATGCGCGCCGGTCTCAGAGCTTGGCGACGAGCTGGCCGATCAGGCCGGTCACCGTCTCGCCGTCGGCTCGTGCGGCGAAGGTCACCGCCATGCGGTGCTTCAGCACCGGCTCGGCCAGCGCCTTCACGTCGGCGACGGAGGGGGCGACGCGGCCCTCGATCAGGGCGCGGGCACGCACGGCCAGCGTCAGCGCCTGGCTGGCGCGGGGGCCGGGCCCCCAGAGCAGCTTCTTGCCGACCGCCGGATCGCCGCCCTCGGGGCGGGCCGAACGCACGAGGTCGAGGATGGCATCGACCACCGCGTCGCCCACCGGCAGGCGCCGCACCAGGCGCTGGGCCGTGAGCAGCTGTTCGGTGTTCATCACGGTCTGCGCCCGCGCATCCTCGACGCCGGTCGTCTCGATCAGGATGCGGCGCTCGGCGGCGCGGTCGGGGTAGCCGACATCGATCTCCAAGAGGAAGCGGTCGAGCTGCGCCTCGGGCAGCGGATAGGTGCCCTCCTGCTCGATCGGGTTCTGCGTCGCCAGCACGTGGAAGGGGCGCGGCAGGTCGTGGCGCTCGCCCGCCACCGAGACGAAATGCTCCTGCATCGCCTGGAGCAGGGCCGATTGCGTGCGCGGGCTCGCCCGGTTGATCTCGTCGGCCATCAGGAGCTGGGTGAAGACCGGCCCCTTCACGAAGCGGAAGGAGCGGCGGCGCTCGGCATCCTCGTCGAGGATCTCGGTGCCGAGGATGTCGGAGGGCATCAGATCCGGTGTGAACTGCACGCGGCGGGCATCGAGCCCCAGCACGGTGCCCAGCGTCTCCACCAGCTTGGTCTTGGCCAGACCCGGCAGGCCGACGAGCAGGCCGTGGCCGCCGGCCAGGATCGTGACCAGCGCCAGATCGACGATCTTCTCCTGGCCGAAGATGACCCCGTGGATCGCCTCTCGCGCCTCACCAATCGCGGCAAGGCAGCTCTCGGCGGTGGCGACGATCCCGTCGTCGAGGCTCGTCGTGCTGGCCGGTCCGGCGCCCTGTGCCATGAAGTGAACCTTGCGATGACCGGGCTCGAATGCCCGGGAAAGCGGCGAGTCTGGCGCCGAACGCGCTTCGAACGCAAGCGCGGCGCTGCCGCGCGGCAGATCGGCACTATATGGCCCGCCTGCTGGCGCAGGGCAGGATGCCCGCGACATCGTGCATCGCGGCGGGGCCTCTGCCCCGCGGGGGCGGGAGGCGAGACCGGATGACGGACGAGGAGAGCGCGGCGTTTCCCGAGGGCTGGGAGGCCTTCACCGATCCCGGCTTCATCGCCCATGTCGGCCCGGTCTATCACCGCACCGTCGGGGGCCGGAAGGAATTCGCCGTCCGCACCGACGAGCGGCACGGCAACCTCGTCGGCATCGTCCACGGCGGCATGCTGCTGACCTTCGCCGACCGGGCGCTCAGCATCGTGGTGCGCGACGCCTGCGACGGGGCACGCGCCGTGACCATCGAGATGTCGAGTCAGTTCGTCGGCGCGGCCCAGATCGGCGACCTGATCGAGACCGTGCCGGAGATCGTGCGGAAAACCTCGTCCCTCGTCTTCGTGCGCGGCACGCTCACGAGCGGCGGCCGGCCGCTTGCGGCGGTGACGGGCATCTGGAAGGTTCTGCGGGACAAGCCCGGCGACCCGTCATGACCCAGCCCGCCTCCGACGATCCGGCCCTCGCCCGCCTCAGCGCCGCCCTCGGCGAGATCGGCCGGGATTCGGCCAAGCGCGGCCTGCCGCCGGTGGAGCAATGGCATCCGCAGCATTGCGGGGACATCGACATCCGCATCGGTGCCGACGGCACGTGGTTCCACAACGGCTCGGCCATCCGCCGGCCCAAGCTCGTCCGGCTGTTCGCCTCGATCCTGCGAAAGGAGCCGGACGGCTCGACCGTGCTCGTGACCCCCGCCGAGCGCGTGCGCATCCAAGTGGACGACGCGCCCTTTTCCGCCGTCGAGATGGCGGTGGAGGGCGAGGGCGAAGGCCGCCGCATCGCCTTCCGCACCAACGTGGACGACCTCGTGCCGGCCGATGCCGAGCATCCCTTGCGCTTCGAGCACGGGCCGGAGGGCCTCAAGCCCTATCTCCACGTGCGCCGCGACCTGTGGGCCCTGGTGAGCCGCCCCCTCACCTACGATCTCGTGGAGCTGGGCGAGGAGGGGGTGATCGACGGGGCGGCGTGGTTCGGGCTCTGGGCCGGCGGCCACTTCCACCGCATCGCCCCCGTCGGGGACGCCACTTGAGATTGCCCGACGGCGTGGCCGGCCCGTCCGCGGAGGATTTCGGTCTCGACGCCTTCCTCGCGCGGGCGGAGACCCGCCTGAGCCACGTGCCGCCGGGACCGAACGCGCCGCTGGCCAACCCGCGCGGCGACCACGATCTGGACCCCGAAGGATTCGCGGTGGCCCCGGCCGCCCCGCACCGCCACGCCGCGGTGCTGGTGCCGGTGATCGAGCGGGAGGACGGCGCGACGCTGCTGTTCACGAAGCGGGCGGCACACTTGCGCGACCATTCGGGGCAGGTGGCCTTTCCCGGCGGCAAGGTCGATCCCGAGGATACCTCGCCGGTCGACACGGCGCTGCGGGAGGCGCGCGAGGAGATCGGCCTGGAGCGCGGGGTGCGTCCGCTCGGCTATCTCGATCCCTATCTCTCGGCGACCGGCTTCCTCGTGGTGCCCGTGGTCGGCCTCGTGGCCCGCGACGCCGCCCTGCGCCCGAACCCGGCGGAGGTGGCCTCCTGCTTCGAGGTGCCGCTGGCCTTCCTGATGGATCCGGCGCGGCATCTCGTCCGCTCGGGAGAATGGCGGGGCCGGACGCGCTATTACTATGCCATCCCCTTCGCCGAGCACCTGATCTGGGGTGTCACGGCGGGGATCGTGCATAATCTCTACGAACGCCTCTACGCCTGAGCGCCCGAAGACCGGGCGGCCCGCCGGATTCTTCGCGAGACACGCGCCCTCGATGCTCCGCCTCGTCCTTCAGGAAATCCTCCTGTTCTCCCTGCCCTTCCTGGCCTTCGCGGGCTGGCTGCTGTTCGCGCGGCGCTCGCCGCTCGACCATGCGGAGTGGCGCCCGCACTGGACCCGGCTCGTTCTGGCCGGCCTGTTCATCGTCGTCGCCTCCCTCCTGATGATCGGGCTGACGGCGAAGCGCCACGAGGACGGCTACGTGCCGCCGCGCTTCGAGAACGGGCGGCTGGTGCCGGGCCATTTCCGGTGATCCCCGGCGCGCTTCCCCCGCCGCTGGACCCGGGCGGCCCGGCCCGGCTCCTCATGCAGGAGGGCGTGCAGGCCTGCCTCGCGGCCCTGGAGGCGGAGGGCGAGGAGACGCGCCTCGTCGGCGGCTGCGTGCGCGACGCCCTTCTCGGCGTGATCGCCAGCGACATCGACCTGACGACGACGCTGGGGCCCGAGGCGGTGATGGCGCGCGCCCGCACCGCCGGCCTCAAGGCGGTGCCGACGGGAATCGAGCACGGCACGGTCACCCTGGTGGTCGCGGGCCGGCCGCACGAGGTGACGACCCTGCGCGAGGATGTGGAGACCGACGGGCGCCACGCGGTGGTGCGCTTCGGCCGCGACTTCGTCCGCGATGCCGAGCGGCGCGATTTCACCATCAATGCCCTCTCGCTGGACGCGGAGGGCCGCCTGCACGACAGGACGGACGGCGTGGCCGACCTCGCCGCGGGTCGGGTGCGCTTCATCGGCGATGCCGCGACCCGCATCCGCGAGGACGCCCTGCGGCTCCTGCGCTTCTTCCGCTTCCACGCCCGCTACGGACGCGGCGCACCGGATGCGGAGGGACTCGCCGCCGCGATCGCCGCGCGCGACAGCCTCGACCGGCTCTCGCGGGAGCGGGTGCGCGCGGAAGTCCTGAAGCTGCTCACGGCGCCCCGCGCGGTCGATGCGGTCGCCAGCTTGAGCGAGACCGGCCTGCTCCCCCGCATCCTCGGCGGCGTCGGCGAACTCGGCCGGCTCGCCCGCTGCGCCGCGGCCGAACCGCCCCTCGACGCGACCGCCCGCCTCGCGGCTCTGGCCGTGCGCACCGGCGAGGATGCCGACCGCCTGCAGGCCGACCTGCGCCTGTCGCGCAGCGAACATGCGCGGCTCTCCGGCTACGCCGCGGCGCTGGCCGCCCTGCACGACCGGCCGGAGATCGAGGGGGGCGACGTGCCCGCGCTCGTGGCGACCTACGGGGCCGAGCCACTGCAGGAGGTGCTGGTCGCGCTCGCCGGCGAACCGCGCCCGCGCGTGAGGCCGGAGGCCCGCGCCGCACTCGACCGCGCGGCGGCCTCCGGCACGCGGCCGGTCCTGCCCGTCACGGGCGCCGACCTCGTCGCGCGGGGCGTGCCGCCGGGGCGCGCCGTCGGGGCGGGATTGAGGGCCGCCCGGGACCTCTGGCTCGCCAGCGGCTGCCCCGAGGACGCGGCGGCCCGGGAACGGCTGATCGCCCGGGCGCTGGAGGCGGCCGGGCCGTGACGCCGGCGCCGATCGACGAGATGGCCCCGGAAATGGAAAAAGGCGCCGGTTTCCCGGCGCCTCCCGTCCTTTCCGAGACCGATCCCGATCAGGAGCGGAGGTTCAGCGTGTGCTTGGCCTCTTCCATCTGAACGATCTGGGCGTTCAGGGCCTCGCGCTTGGCGTAGTCCGTGGTGGCGTCGTGGAGCAACTGGACCGCCTCGATCTCCTTGTCGATCATGGCGGGCGTGACTTCCTCGATCGGCGCGGCGCGCTCGGCCAGGACCGTCACGGAGGTCGGGCCGATATCGGCGAAGCCGCCCTGCACGTAGATGCGCTTGCCGCTGCCGGAGCGCTCCTGAACCGTGATGACGCCCACCTTGAGGGTGGTCAGCACCGGGGCATGACCCGGCAGAACGGTCATCTCGCCCTCGGAGCCGGGAAGCTGCACCGCCTCGACCTCGCCGGAATACAGCGTCCGCTCGGGGCCGACGAAATCGAAGTGGAAGGTGGACATTCTGAAGGTCCCGAGTTGGTGTCCGCGAACTCCGGCGGTCCCGGCAGGAACCGCGGCGCCCGGCTTCGCTCAAGTGCCGTGCGTGGGCCCGATCCGTGATCGGGCTCCGCGAGGAGGGGAACGGCCCGCAATCGCGGCCGCCCCTCGCCCGCTTGCCTTAGGCGGCGAGCTTCTTGGCCTTCTCCTGGGCCTCCTCGATGGAGCCGACCATGTAGAAGGCGGCCTCCGGCAGGTCGTCGTACTTGCCCTCGACCAGACCCTTGAAGCCCTTGATCGTGTCCTCGAGCGCGACGAGCTTGCCCGGCGAGCCGGTGAACACCTCGGCGACGTGGAACGGCTGGGAGAGGAAGCGCTCGATCTTACGGGCGCGGGCCACCGTCAGCTTGTCCTCTTCCGAGAGCTCGTCCATGCCCAGGATCGCAATGATGTCCTGGAGCGACTTGTAGCGCTGCAGGGTCTGCTGGACGCGGCGGGCCACGTCGTAGTGCTCCTCACCGAGGATCGCCGGCGAGAGCATGCGCGAGGTGGAGTCGAGCGGGTCCACGGCCGGGTAGATGCCCTTCTCGGCGATCGAGCGCGAGAGCACGGTCGTGGCGTCGAGGTGGGCGAACGAGGCGGCGGGCGCCGGGTCGGTCAGGTCGTCGGCCGGCACGTAGATCGCCTGCACCGAGGTGATCGAGCCCTTGGTCGTGGTGGTGATGCGCTCCTGCAGGGCGCCCATGTCGGTGGCCAGCGTCGGCTGGTAGCCCACCGCGGAGGGGATGCGGCCCAGAAGCGCCGACACCTCGGAGCCCGCCTGCGTGAAGCGGAAGATGTTGTCGACGAAGAACAGCACGTCCTGGCCCTCGTCGCGGAACTGCTCGGCGATGGTCAGGCCGGTCAGGGCCACGCGGGAGCGGGCGCCGGGCGACTCGTTCATCTGGCCGTAGACCAGCGCGCACTTGGAGCCCTCGGCCGAGCCGTTGTTCTCCTTGGGGTTCTTGTTGACGTTGGACTCGATCATCTCGTGGTAGAGATCGTTGCCCTCACGCGTCCGCTCGCCGACGCCGGCGAAGACCGAGTAGCCCGAGTGCGCCTTGGCGATGTTGTTGATCAGCTCCATGATCAGCACGGTCTTGCCGACGCCGGCGCCGCCGAACAGGCCGATCTTGCCGCCCTTGGCGTAGGGGGCGAGCAGGTCCACCACCTTGATGCCGGTGACGAGGATCTGCGCCTCGGTCGACTGCTCGTCGTAGGAGGGCGCCGGCTGGTGGATGGCGCGGAAGGTGTCGGCCTCGATCGGGCCGGCCTCGTCGATCGGCTCGCCGATGACGTTCATGATGCGGCCCAGCGTGTTGTGGCCGACCGGCACCCGGATCGGCGCGCCGGTGTCGGAGACCTCCTGGCCGCGCACGAGGCCTTCCGAGGTGTCCATGGCGATGCAGCGCACCGTGTTCTCGCCGAGCTGCTGCGCCACTTCGAGCACGAGGCGGTTGCCCTGGTTCTTGGTCTCCAGCGCGTTCAGGATCTCCGGCAGGTAGCCGTCGAACTGCACGTCGACCACGGGGCCGATGACCTGGGTGATGCGGCCCTTGGCGTTGGAAGCCGTGGCGGGGGAAGCGGTGTTCGCCATTGCGATGAGTCCTCTATGCGGCGGTCAGAGCGCTTCCGCGCCCGAAATGATCTCGATGAGTTCCTTGGTGATCATGGCCTGACGCGTGCGGTTGTAGATCAGCGTCTGCTTCTTGATCATCTCGCCCGCGTTGCGGGTCGCGGAGTCCATGGCGCTCATGCGCGCGCCCTGCTCGGAGGCGGCGTTCTCCAGGAGCGCCCGGTAGACCTGCACCGTGAGGTTCTTCGGCAGCAGGGTTTCGAGGATGGTTTCCTCGTTCGGCTCGAACTCGAGCGCCGCATCGGCGCCCTGAGCGGTGCCCGTCTCTCCGGCGGGCGGCAGCTCGGCCGGGATGATCTTCTGCGCCGTCGGGATCTGCGAGATCACCGAGCGGAACTCGGAGTAGAACAGGGTCGCCACGTCGAACTCGCCGGCCTCGAAGCGGGCGAGGATGTCGTCGGCGATCTCGGCGGCGAAGGGGTAGTCGACCGGCTTGTTGCCGCGGATGTCGCGCGAGGCGATGATCTGGTCACGGAACTGGCGGCGCAGGACGTCGAGGCCCTTCTTGCCGACCGTCATGATCTTGACGGTCTTGCCCTCGGCCATGAGCCGGTTGGCGTGCTCGCGGGCCAGACGCGCGATCGAGGAGTTGAAGGCGCCGGCCAGACCGCGGTCGCCGGTGCAGACCACGAGCAGGTGGACGCGGTCCTGGCCCGTGCCGGAGAGCAGGCGCGGGGCGCCGACGCCGCCGATCAGGTTGCCCGCGAGGTTGCCGAGCACCTGCGCCATCTTCTCGGCGTAGGGACGCCCGTTCTCGGCGGCATTCTGGGCGCGCCGCAGCTTGGCGGCGGCGACCATCTGCATCGCCTTGGTGATCTTCTGCGTCGCCTTCACCGAGGTGATGCGGTTGCGCAGATCCTTCAAACTCGGCATCGGCGGATTTCCAGATCGCTCGCGGACGTCTCGGCGACGGCCGCTCTCCGGGGAGAGCGGCCGCCTGGCACTACTTCTTCGCTTCGCCGCTTGTCGGCAGCGCGGGCGTCAGGCGACGGACTTGGCGACGGCCTCGACCACGCCCTTGAGGGTGTTGGCGTTGGCGTCCGAGAGGTCCTTGGAGTCGCGCACCGAGTCGAGCCAATCCTGGTGCTTCGAGCGCAGGGTGCCGAGCAGCTGGTCCTCGAAGGCGCGGACCTTGTTGACCGGCAGCTTGTCGAGGTAGCCGTTCACGCCGGCGTAGATCACCGCGACCTGCTCTTCCATCTTCAGCGGCGAGAATTGCGGCTGCTTCAGGAGCTCGGTCAGGCGCGCGCCGCGGTTGAGCAGGCGCTGGGTCGAGGCGTCGAGGTCGGAGCCGAACTGGGCGAAGGCCGCCATCTCGCGGTACTGCGCCAGCTCGCCCTTGATCTTGCCGGCGACCTTCTTCATCGCCTTGGTCTGGGCCGAGGAGCCCACCCGCGAGACCGAGAGGCCGACGTTCACCGCCGGGCGGACGCCCTGGTAGAACAGGTCGGTCTCGAGGAAGATCTGGCCGTCGGTGATCGAGATCACGTTGGTCGGGATGTAGGCCGAGACGTCGTTGGCCTGGGTCTCGATGACCGGCAGCGCGGTGAGCGAGCCCTTGCCGGCGGCATCGCCCATCTTGGCGGCGCGCTCGAGCAGGCGCGAGTGGAGGTAGAACACGTCGCCCGGATACGCCTCGCGGCCCGGCGGGCGGCGCAGCAGCAGCGACATCTGGCGGTAGGCCACGGCCTGCTTGGAGAGGTCGTCATAGACGATCACGGCGTGCATGCCGTTGTCGCGGAAATACTCGCCCATGGCGCAGCCGGCGAACGGCGCGATGAACTGCATCGGCGCGGCGTCGGAGGCGGTGGCGGCGATGACGATGGAGTATTCCATCGCGCCCTGGTCCTCCAGCACCTTCACGAACTGGGCGACGGTGGAGCGCTTCTGGCCGATGGCGACGTAGACGCAGTAGAGCTTGGCGTTCTCGTCGGTGCCCGAATGGGCCGGCTTCTGGTTGAGGATCGTGTCGAGCGCGATCGCGGTCTTGCCGGTCTGGCGGTCGCCGATGATCAGCTCGCGCTGGCCGCGGCCGACGGGGATCAGGGCGTCGATCGCCTTGAGGCCGGTCGCCATCGGCTCGTGCACGGACTTGCGCGGGATGATGCCCGGGGCCTTCACGTCGACGCGGCGACGCTCGGTCGACTGGATCGGGCCCTTGCCGTCGATCGGGTTGCCGAGGCCGTCGACCACGCGGCCGAGCAGACCCTTGCCGACCGGCACGTCCACGATGGCGCCGGTGCGCTTGACGGTCTGGCCTTCCTTGATCTCGCGGTCGGAGCCGAAGATCACGACGCCGACATTGTCCTGCTCGAGGTTGAGGGCCATGCCGCGCACGCCCGACTCGAACTCGACCATCTCACCGGCCTGGACGTTGTCGAGGCCGTAGACGCGGGCGATGCCGTCGCCGACCGCGAGCACCTGTCCTACTTCCGTGACCTCGGCCTCCTGGCCGAAGTTCTTGATCTGCTCTTTCAGGATCGCGGAGATCTCGGCGGCGCGGATGTCCATCGTCGGGCCTCTTTAAAGGTCGGGTGCGTGTCTGTTCGTCTGTCGGGGTTTACGCGAGGGTCGTGACGACCGCTCAGCGCGCTTCCCGCATGGCGAGGCGGATGCTGTTCAGCTTGGTCCGAAGCGAGGCGTCGACCATGCGCGAGCCCATCTTCACGACGATGCCGCCGATCAGGCTCGGATCGACGTGCAGGTCGATGTCCACGTCGCTCTTGGCGACGTCGCGCAGCGAGGCCTTGATCTCCTCGATCACCGCGTCGGAGGGCTTCTCGGCGACGCGGACCTCGGCGCGGACGATGCCCTTGGCCTCGCGCACCTTCTCGCGATAGGCCCGGATCATCTCCGGCAGGGAGAAGAGGCGGCGGTTGGCGGCCGAGAGCTTGATGAAGTTGGCGGCCAGACCCGTGATGCCGGCGCGGTCGAGCACGGCGCCCACGGCGGCCGTCTGCTCGGCGGCCGAGAAGGCCGGGCTCTTCACGAGCCGGCGCAGGTCGGCGCTCTCGCGGTAGAGCGCGTCGAACGCCTCAAGGTTCTTGGCAACGTCGTCGACCTGCCGCTCTTCGCGGGCCAGCTCGTACAGGGCCAACGCGTAGCGGCCCGCCACACCGGCCAACAGGGGACCCTCGGAACCGTTCTGCGCCACCCGTCGCTCTCTCTTATCCTTGCCCGCCGGCCCCTTGCGCCCGCCCGATCCGGCGGTGCCTCAAAGTCCGTGGGGATTGGAATTGCACCGGGCTCGGAAGGCCTTGAACGGTCTCCCCGCGGCGCGGCTGTCGCCTAGCATGCGATCCGGGGGGGCGCAAGGCAACGTTAGGGCCATGGTTGAGCGGATCGAAGGCATGGCGAACCGGAGCGTGAAGACCCCATGAACGCGTATGCATCAGAGAACTTCCCGCAAAAGTTGATCTCTGGCGCTGGACGGTGCAGCGATGCTTCGCCGGCTGGAGACGATTTGGGCCCGAATGAGCAAGCGCCGTGGGACCCGCCTCGTCGATCTGGCGCTCGGTCCGATCCCGGCCGAGGTGATCAACCTCACGCTCGGCCTTGAACTCGATCCGGGTCCGGTGATCCTGAGCCGGGGCGCGCAGAAGCATGCCCTTTCGTCTCACCCGAGCGAGTATCCGCTCTGCCTGCCTCATGTGGCGGCTGTGGTGGCGAACCCACTTTATCTCGGCGATGATTTCAAGAACGGTGGGAAGATCGAGATGATCGGCCGTGTTCCTGCGATCGGCTCGTTCCTGCTCGTCGCCGTCACGATCGAGCGGGATTCCGCGGGCCGCTACAACGTGTGCAGCTTCTATCCGATCAGCGAGAAGAAGATTCAGCCGCGGCGGGAGCGCGGCTACTTGCGCGTCGCGGTTTTGAGGCGCTGAAAACGACAGAGGCTCCGGTTTCCCGGAGCCTCTGCGAGGTCGTGCAGATCACGAAACGTTGCCGGGATGCCCAACTCCGGATCTCTTCACACCGCCTGCGTGGCATGCCGTGCAGCCGATGCTACTTTGCCCCCGCTTGAGCGTGGGCGCGTGAGGAGGCCGTTCTCACCTCAAATCTCGTGCTCTGCGCACGTTGAGATATGCATACCACCCCTGGTTCCGCAAGGGCATCCGCTGCAGCCCTCTCAGATCCAGCCCTGCAACTCCCGCCGCACCACGTGCTCGATCACGCGCATGCCGAGATCGGAATCGTTGAGGCAGGGAATGAAGGCGTATTTCTCGCCGCCGTTCTCCTCGAAATAGTGGCGGTTCTCGCCGTCGAGTTCCTCCAGCGTCTCCAGGCAGTCGGCGGTGAAGCCCGGCGCCACGATCGCCATGCGCTTCACGCCGGATTTGGCCAGCGCCTGCACGGTCTCGTCGGTGTAGGGCTTGAGCCATTCCTCGTTGCCGAAGCGCGACTGGAAGGTCACGCGCATCTGCTCGGGCGTGTAGCCCATCGCCTCGCGGATCAGCCGGCCGGTCTTGAGGCACTGGCAGTGGTAGGGATCGCCCTTGAGCAGGTAGCTTTTGGGCACGCCGTGGAAGGAGGTGAGGATCACCTCCGGCTCGAAGTCGAGCTTGGCCAGCCCCTCGCGGATCGAATCCGCCATGGCTTGGATGTAGACCGGATCGTCGTGGTAGGGCGGCGAGACCCGCACGGTCGGCTGCCAGCGCATCTGCATCAGAGCCTTGAAGGCCTGGTCGCAGGCGGTGGCCGAGGTGGCCGCCGCGTATTGGGGATAGAGCGGCACGAGCAGGATGCGGTCGCAGCCCTGGTCGAGCAGGGCCTGGATGCGCAGGCTCACCTCCGGCTTGCCGTAGCGCATCGCCCAGTCGACCACGACCGAATCGCCCATCGCCGCCTGCAGCTTCTCGCACTGGCCGCGGGTGATGGTCTTGAGCGGGCCCTCGTCGCGCTCGTTGTTCCAGATGCTGGCGTAGTCGCGGCCCTTCGGCCCCGGGCGCTTGGTCAGGATGATGAGGTTCAGGAGCGGCCACCAGATCAAGCGCGGCACCTCGATCACCCGGCGGTCGGAGAGGAATTCCTTGAGATAGCGGCGCATCGGCCAGTAGCTCGTGCCCTCGGGGGTGCCGAGGTTCATCAAGAGCACGCCGACGCGGCCCGTCCGCACCGCCGGGTGGTCCGGCGGCAGGCTGGTGGGCGCGACCCGCACGGGATCGCGCAGGAGAGTCTCGGGCAAAAGAGCCTCGGGTTGGACGCGTTCGTTCATCGGGTTTCCGGTCACGGGCATCCCGCCTTCCTCAACGCGGCCTCAACGCGGCAAGCGATCCGGTTGTGCGGGCCGGCCGTTCGATCTAGAGCAGGCGGCTTTCCAAGGCCAAGGCTCTCCCGAAAGAGGAAACTCTCGTGGGAGGGTCCGGCCTGTATCTCGGCAAACCCTTTGCCCGAAATCGCTCCGGAGGCCAGCGCGACATGCCGTCCCCCCGCTACTTCCTGAAGCACTTCGTGCCGTTCACCGGCTATCCGTACGAGGGGGCGCCGGCCGCCTGCAACCTGTGCGGATGCCGCGACGCCGTCACCGTGGCCGAGACCGACCGGCGGCTCAAGACCCTGCGCTCGATCGCCTGCATGCAGTGCGGCCTGATCCGCACCGATCCGATGCCGACGCCGGACGAACTGGCCGAATATTATGCGACCGCCTACCGGGCCGACTACCAGCTCGCCTTCTCGGGCGGCCCGCCGCGCCACCATCTCAACCGCTCCGCCCGCGAGGCGACCTTCCGCGCCGACCTGCTGGGACCGAAGCTGAAGCCCGGCGCCCATCTGCTCGATTTCGGCTCGGGCTCCGGCGAGTTCCTGGCGGAGGCCAAGCGGCGCGGCTGCGAGGTGATCGGCGTCGAGCCGGGCCGGGACTACGCGGCCTATGCCCGTGCCCATCACGGCGTCGAGGTGCTCGACGAGGCGGAAGCGCCCGACCGCTTCCCCGCCGGCCATTTCGACGTGATCTCCACGCACCACGTGCTGGAGCACCTGCGCAACCCCGCCGAGACGATGGAGCGGCTGGCCCGCTGGCTGAAGCCCGACGGCGTCCTCTACGCCGCGGTTCCCAACATGGCCGCCACCGGCAAGCCGCCCCACGAGCGCTTCCACTTTGCCCATGTCCACGGCTACGTGCGCGAGACCTTCGATCTGCTCGCCCGCCGCGCCGGCCTCGTGCCGCACACCGAGTACCGGCGGGAGGACACCACGGTGGTCTACCGCAAGACCGACGCGAGCCCCGTCCCGCTCGCCAATCCCGGCCTCGCCGACCGGCTCGCGGTCGATCTGAAACCGGTCTCGGCCGGCCTCTACCTCGCCTCGGGCGCCTGGATCTGGCCGGCGCTCAGGCGCAACGCCAAGGCGGTGCGGGACGGACTCGCCAAACGCTGAGCCCCGGGGATGCGCCCCACCCGCCGCGAGACCGTCGTCGGGCTCGGTGCAGGGCTCGGCGCCGGCTTTCTCGCGGCCGGCAGCGGGACAGCGCTGGCCGGAACGCCGACCTTCACCCTGCTCCTCGTCAACGACATCTACGCGATGGACGCGGTGGAGGGGCGCGGCGGCTTTGCCCGCCTCAACGCCGTGGTGAAGGCCGAGCGCGCCCGCGGCGTGCCGCTGCTCTACGCGCATGCGGGCGACAGCTTCTCGCCCTCGCTGATGTCGGGCTTCGACCGCGGCGCGCACATCGTCGAACTCCTGAACCTGGCCCCGCCCGACTTGTTCGTGCCGGGCAACCATGAATTCGACTTCGGCCCCGAGGTCTTCGCCGAGCGCGTCGCGCAGGCCCGCTTTCCCTTCTACGCCGCCAATCTGCGCGGCGCCGACGGCCAGCCCCTGCCCGGCCTGACGGATTCGGCCCTGATCACGCTGGGCGGCATCCGCCTCGGCCTCGTCGGCATCGCGCTCGAGGCCACGCCGGAGAAGTCGCAATCGGGGAGCTTGCGCTTCGGCCCCGAGATCGCGACCCTGGCCCGCGAGGCGGAACGCCTGCGCGCGGAGGGCGCGCAGATGATCGTCGGCATCGCCCACACGGCGCGGGTGACCGACGAGGCGATCGTGCGGGCGCGCCTCGTCGACATCCTGCTCTCGGGCCACGACCACGACCTGTTCCTGAGCGACGACGGCCAGAGCGTGCTGGCCGAGTCGAGCCACGACGCGCATTACGTCACGGCGATCGACGTGTTCGTCACCGCCAAGCCCGACGGGTCGGTGCGCTGGCGCGCCGCTTTCCGCATCCACGACACCGCGGAGGTGGCGCCCGATCCCGAGACGCTGGCCCTGGTGCGCCGGCTCGAGGGCGACCTGTCCCGGGAACTCGATGTCGTGCTCGGCACGACGGAGGCACCGTTGGACAGCCGGATCGCCTCGGTGCGGGCGCGGGAGGCGAGCTTCGGCAGCCTCGTGGCCGACGCGGTGCGGGCCGGCACCGGCGCCGAGATCGGCCTGATGAACGGCGGCGGCATCCGCGGCGACCGGCTCTATCCGGCGGGGGCGCAGCTCACCCGGCGCGACATCCTCTCCGAACTGCCCTTCGGCAACACCACGGTGCTGGTCGCGATCGACGGGGCGACCCTGCGCGAGGCCCTGGAGAACGGGTATCGCGATCTCGGCCGCAACTCGGGCCGCTTCCTGCAGATCTCGGGCCTGACGGTCACCCTCGACCCGAAGGCCCCGCCGGGCGCACGCGTCGTCTCGGCGACGGTGGGCGACGCAGCCCTCGAGGCGGGCCGCACCTACCGCGTCGCGGCCAACGACTTCATGCTGCGCGGCGGCAACGATTACGGGATGCTGGCCCGGGGCCGCATCCTGATCGGCGGCACCGACGGAACCCTCCTGGCCAACACGGTGATGGCCTATATCCGCGCCCACGCGCCGCTGCCCGCCGAGACCGGAGGGCGCATCAGGGTACTTGCGTAGGAAATCCGCATGACCGGACCCGTCGAAACCGCGCTCGCGACCTTCCGCGCCGGCGGCTCGCCCTGGCTCGATCTGCCCTTCTTCCGCGAGGGTGCGGCCGACACGGTCGCACGGACGGTGGATGCCCGCGTCGCGGCCGGAGCCAAGGTTCTGCCGGACCCCTCCGCGATCTTTCGCGCGCTGACGCTCACGCCCCTGCCGGCGGTGAAGGCGGTGATCCTCGGCCAGGACCCCTACCCGACCCCGGGCGACGCCAACGGTCTCGCCTTCTCCTACGTGGGCGGGCGGCGCCTGCCGGCCTCGCTCAAGGTGATCCTGGCCGAACTCGCGCCCGACGGGGTTAGGCCCGATCTCTCGACGGGCGACCTCACGCCCTGGGCCGAGCGCGGCGTGCTCCTCCTCAATTCGGCGCTCACGGTCGAGGCGGGCAAGGCCGGCGCGCATCTGCGCCTCGGCTGGTCGCAGCTCACCGACGAGGCGGTCTCCGCGGTCTCGGACCGCGCCGAGCCGGCGGTGTTCCTGCTCTGGGGCGCCCAGGCCCGCGCCCGCGAGGCGCTGATCGACGCCACGCGCCACGGCATCGTCGCGTCGGGCCATCCCTCGCCGCTCAACCGGGCCCGGGACTTTCCCGGATCGCAACCTTTCGCACGTGCGAACGAGTGGCTCGAAGCGCACGGGCGGGCGCCGATCGACTGGCGGCTGTCGTAGGGGCGGTCCGGCGCATCCGGCCTGTCAGCGGCCCCGGCCCGTCCGACGCGGGCGGGTGCAGGACGGCAGATGCCCGAACGAAAAAGCCCTCGACCGTGCTGCGGTCGAGGGCGGTTCCGGACTTTCCGGCGATCCGACGAGGTGGCCTCGTCGGACCTGGTGTTAGGCGGCGCGCTCGGCCCGCGCGGCGAAGGCGTTCTCGTTGGCGATGGAGGCGATCGAGGCGGACGGACGGCTCGGAGCCTGAAGGCTGGTCAGCTCACCGGCGGAGGTGTGGACGCCGCCCTCGCTGCCGAAGCGCTCGGCCAGGAACGCGACGAGCGTAAAGTTGGCGATGGCGGCGGTGGCGACGAGAAGGGCGATCATCGGGGCGGCATCCGTTTGTGCAGTGCGATAGAGTCTATATCGCACTGCACTCACGCGTTTGGTATACCAGATACTGCCGCGCCGATATGCAACCGCTGCATGCCGTCGCGACGGCCGAACGCACGCGGCGATCGGTCGTCGGTGCGGGCTTACGGTTTCTTGGTCTCGCCCGCGGCCGGGGCGCTGCTGCCGGCGCGCTCGACCTTGGCCGCCTCGCGCAGCTTGACGATGGTGTCCTGCTGCGCCTTGCGGGTCAGGTACTGGTCGATCTGCTCCTTCATCTCGTCGAAGGTCGGCACGGGCTTCGTCCGCTTCTCCTCGACGCGCAGGACGTGCCAGCCGAACTGGGTCTTGACCGGATCGGAGACCTGACCCGGCGTCATCTTGAAGGCGGCGTCGGCGAAGGGCTTGACCATCCGCTCCTGGGTGAACCAGCCGAGATCCCCGCCCTCGGTCTTGGAGCCCGGATCCTTCGAGACCTCGCCCGCGATCTTGGCGAAGTCCTCGCCGCCCTTGATGCGGGCGGCGATCTTCTTGGCCTCGTCCTCGCTCTCCACGAGGATGTGGCGCGCCCGCACCTCCTCCTCGGGCTTCATCGACTTCACGGTCTGGTCGTAGAGCGCCTTGCCGGCCTCGGGGGTGACCGCCTTCTTGGCCTCGCGCTCCAAGTAGTCGTCGAGCAGGAGCTTGTCGCGGAAGTAGGCGAGCTTGCGCTTGAACTCGGGCGTGTCACCGACCTTGGCGGCCTCGGCCGCCTGCGCGCCGACCTTGAGGTCGATCATGTAGTCCACGAGCAGGTTCTGCTTGGCCGCCTCGTCCACGCCGGGCAGCGACAGGGCCGGATCCTCGGCGGCGAGCGCGAGGTCGGCCGCGGTCACCGGCTGGCCGTTGATCCGGGCCACCACGGTCTCGGGGGGAACCGCCGCCGAGACGGGAGCGGGGGCGCTCGGGCTCTTCTGGCCGGCGGGCGCCTGCGCGAGGGCGGCACCCGGCAGGGTCCCCAAGGCGGTGCCCGAGGCGGCGAGGATCAGCGCGAGGGCGCTCGCGCGCCGGAGGGAGAACAGGATCGGCATGGAAGCGTCGTTCCTTGGGCAGCGTCCCCGCCGGACCGGTCTTGAGGGGTCCGGATTCGTCCGCACGGGGCCCGTCGGGATCGCGGCGGGTGCCGCGACGAAAGCGCGACACAGGTGGCCCGCCGCCCCGGCAAAGGCAAGCGTGGCCGGAATCAACGGAGAGTCATCGTGCCCGCGATCCGCGCCGGGCGGTGCCTGCCGATTCCCGGTCGAGAGGGTCCGCGCGCGTTCGTGAGCCGGCACCGGCACTACCGGATGCGCCTGCGGATATTTACCTCTATAAGCCCGCCCAACGCAGGCCGGCGGCGTTCGAATGCCGCCCGCGACGACCTCACGACCGCAGGTTCACGATGCTCGGTGCCCTCGCCAAGAAGATTTTCGGCTCGTCCAACGACCGTCGCGTGAAGGGCTTTCGCCCCCGCGTCGCCGCGATCAACGCGCTGGAGCCCGAAATCGCCGCGCTCTCCGACGAGCAGCTGCGCGCCCGCACGCAAGCGTTCCGCGATCAGCTCGCCGCCGGCACCCGCCTCGACGACCTGCTGGTTCCCGCCTTCGCCACCGTGCGCGAGGCGGCCAAGCGCGTTCTGGGCCAGCGGCACTTCGACGTGCAGCTGATCGGCGGCATGGTGCTGCACGAATCCGGCATCGCGGAGATGAAGACGGGCGAGGGCAAGACCCTGGTGGCGACGCTGCCGGTCTACCTCAACGCCCTGGAGGGCAAGGGCGTCCACGTCGTCACGGTCAACGACTACCTCGCCTCCCGCGACGCGGAGTGGATGGGCCGGGTCTACCGCTTCCTCGGGCTCACCGTCGGCACCATCGTGCACGGACTCGACGACGGGCAGCGCAAGGACGCCTATGCCTGCGACATCACCTACGGCACCAACAACGAGTTCGGCTTCGATTACCTGCGCGACAACATGAAGTACGAGCTCTCGCAGATGGCGCAGCGGGGGCACCACTACGCCATCGTCGACGAGGTCGACTCGATCCTCATCGACGAGGCGCGCACGCCGCTCATCATTTCCGGCCCCGTGGACGACCGCTCGGAACTCTACGTCGCCGTGGACGGCGTGATGCCGCTGCTCGCGCGGGAGCATTACGACCTCGACGAGAAGCAGCGCACCGTCTCGCTGACCGAATCCGGCAACGAGTTCATTGAGGAGGCCCTGCGCGACGCCGGCATCCTCAAGGAGGGCGACCTCTACGACGCCCACAACGTCACCATCGTCCACCACGTGAACCAGGCGCTGCGCGCCCACACCCTGTTCACGCTGGACAAGGACTACATCGTCAAGAACGACGAGGTCGTCATCATCGACGAGTTCACCGGCCGCATGATGCAGGGCCGACGCTACTCGGAAGGCCTGCACCAGGCGCTGGAGGCCAAGGAGCGGGTGACGATCCAGCCCGAGAACCAGACGCTCGCCTCGATCACCTTCCAGAACTACTTCCGCCTCTACAAGAAGCTCGCCGGCATGACCGGCACCGCCTCGACGGAAGCGGACGAGTTCGCCGAGATCTACAAGCTCGACGTGGTCGACATCCCGACCAACAAGGAGGTCGAGCGCGTCGACGAGGACGACGAGGTCTACCGCACCGTCGAGGAGAAGTACGAGGCGATCATCAAGGAGATCGACAAGGCGCATGCCCGCCACCAGCCGATCCTGGTCGGCACCGGCTCGATCGAGAAGTCCGAGCTGATCGGCGAACTGCTCAAAAAAGCCGGCTACACCCTGCTCGACTACTCGGACCCGAACGCGCTCACCGACGTCTACAAGGCCGCCCGCGAGAACCGGGTGACCAAGCGCTTCGCGGTGCTCAACGCCCGCTTCCACGAGCAGGAAGCCTACATCGTGGCCGAGGCCGGCGTGCCCGGCGCCATCACCATCGCCACCAACATGGCCGGCCGCGGCACCGACATCAAACTCGGCGGCAACCTCGAGATGCGCATCGAGAAGGAACTCGGGCAGATGCCCGAGGGCCCGGAGCGCGACGCCGCCATCGAGGCGCTGAAGGCCGAGATCGCCGAGAACCGCGCCAAGGTGCTGGCCTCGGGCGAGCCCGCCGACCCGGAGGCGGGCCGGAAGAAGGATCTGCCGGGCGGCCTCTACATCATCGGCACCGAGCGCCACGAGTCGCGGCGCATCGACAACCAGCTGCGCGGCCGCTCCGGCCGCCAGGGCGATCCCGGCCGCTCGAAATTCTACCTGTCCCTCAAGGACGACCTGATGCGGATCTTCGGGTCCGACCGCATGGACGGGATGCTGCAGCGGCTCGGCCTGGAGCAGGGCGAGGCGATCATCCATCCCTGGATCAACAAGGCGATCGAGAAGGCGCAGCAGAAGGTCGAAGCGCGCAACTTCGACATGCGCAAGAACGTGCTCAAGTACGACAACGTCATGAACGACCAGCGCAAGGTCGTGTTCGAGCAGCGCCGCGACCTGATGGGCCAGGACAGCGTGCGCGAGACCGTGGACGAGATGCGCCACGGGGTGATCGACGACTTCGTCGCCGTGCACATCCCCGAGAACGCCTATGCCGAGCAGTGGGACGCGGACGGGCTGAAGCACCGCGCCCTCGACGTGCTCAACCTCGACCTTCCGATCGAGGAATGGGTCAAGGAAGAGGGCATCGCCGACGAGGAAATCCGCGAGCGCCTGCGCAAGGCCTCCGACGAATCCTACGCCGCCCGCGTCGAGCGCAACGGCGCGGAGGTGATGACCTATGTCGAGAAGCAGGTGGTGCTGCAGGTGCTCGATCACCTCTGGCGCGAGCACCTCGTCACCCTCGACCACCTGCGGCAGGTGATCGGCTGGCGCGGCTTCGCCCAGCGCGACCCGCTCAACGAGTACAAGTCCGAGGCCTTCGAGCTGTTCAACGGCCTCGTCGCGGCCCTGCGCGAGCAGGTCACCGCCCAGCTCGCCCATGTCGAGATCATGCAGCAGCAGCCGGACGACTTCGCCGGCAACGGTTTCGAGCAGGCGGGCTTCGGCGAACCCCAGCTTCCGCCGATGTTCCCCGAGCATCGAAACCCGGCCACCGGCGAGAACGAGTTCGCCACCGCCGGCAGCGACGGCGGAGCGGGCGGCGCCTACGGCTTTGCCGCGCGCGAACTCTCGGCGGACGCGGCCGTGCTGGAGCGCAAGCCCGACGACGCCTCGACCTGGGGCCGGGTCGGCCGCAACGAGCCCTGCCCCTGCGGTTCGGGCAAGAAGTACAAGCACTGCCACGGCCGCTTCGCCGCCGAGGCGTGACTCTGCCGTGGAGGGCACGGTCGTCTACGCGCTCGAACCGGATCTCGACGCGGAATCCTTTCAGGATCTCCTCGTCGCCTCCGGCCTCGCGCCGCGGCGGCCGGCCGCGTTCCTCGAACGGCTCGGACGGATGCTGGCGGGCTCCGACCTGATCGTCACCGCCCGGCGCGACGGACGCCTCGTCGGCGTCGCGCGCACGCTCACCGACTTCGCCTTCTGCGCCTACCTCTGCGATCTCGCGGTGGCCCGCGACTGCCAGGGCCGGGGCATCGGCCGCCGCCTCATCGCCGAGACGCGGGCGGCGGCGGGCCCCGAGGCGAGCCTGCTGCTCACCGCGGCGCCCGGCATCGAGGGCTATTACGAGGCGATCGGCATGCCGCGCGTGCCCCACGCCTTCCGGCACGACCGGGAGCGCTGACGCGGGTTCAGGGCGCCTCGGCGGCCAGCGCCTCCAGCACCGCGTGCGCCGCCACGATGCGGGCGGGAATCGGAAAATTCCGGTTGGCCAGCATGACGAGGCCGATGCGCTTCTCCGGCACGAAGACGACGTAGGCACCGAACCCGTTGGTGGAGCCGGTCTTGTTGAACAGTCGCGCGCCGCTCGGCGGCGCTTCGAGTCGCGCGGCGGGTTGCGCCTCGAACGTCATCGGCGCGGCGTTGCCGGCGAGAAGGCGCTCCAGCGGCACCGGATAGGGATATTGCTCCCAGCCCAGTCCCTGCACCATCGGTCCGACCCGGAGGAGGCCGCGATGGGTATCCTCGACCGCCCGCCGCAGCGCCGGATCGAGCCGGGACGGATCGAGGTTCGCCTCGACGAAGCGGAGCATGTCGGCGGCGCCGGCTTTGACGCCGTAGGCCTCAGCATCCAGCATGCCCGGATTGACCCGGATCGGCCGGTCGTCCTTTCCGTAGCCCCAGGCGTAACGGCCCATCTCGGCCGCGGGCACGCGGACGAAGCTGCGGTTCAGGCCCAGCCCCGGAAACAGTTGCGTCTCGACGAGATTCGCAAAGTCGCCGCTCATCGCCGCGGCGGTGGCCGCCCCGAGCAGGCCGATGCTGGGATTGGAGTAGAGCCGCCGCGTGCCGGGAGGTGCGGAGGGCCGCCACTGCCGGAAGTAAGCGAGCATCGTCGCTGCGTCGGTCACGTCCTCGGGAAATTGCAGCGGCAACCCGCCCGCCGTGTAAGTGCAAAGATCGATCAGCCGCGCCGCGGCGATGGGGCTGCCCCGCAGTTGCGGCAGGAAGCGCCCGGCGGAATCCTCCAGCGACAGGCGGCCGAGCGCCTGCGCGTAGGCCGCGAGCGTCGCGGTGAAGGTCTTGCTGACCGAGCCGATCTCGAACAGCGTGTCCCGCGTCACCGGGCGCCCCTCCTCCCGGGCGGCGAGCCCGAACGGGAAGAAGGCGGATTGCCCGCCCCAGGTGACGGCCACCGCGATCCCAGGCACGTCGTGCGCCTTCAGGAGCGGGCGGTAGGCCCGCTCCACGGCCGCCGCGATCCGTTCCGCCGGAGCGTCGGCCGCCCGAACCCTCGCCGGCAGGAGGGACAGGGCGAGGAGGAGAGCGAGCATCCCGAGGCGACGCATTGCGGAAATGATCCGTTTCCTTCTTGCTGGGCGGGCTTGCTGGGACGGGGAAGTCGGACGCGCGATGACGGGTGAGGATAGCGCGCAACGCGCCGGGATGCCGAGCGCGCCCCTCGTGCGCACCCTGCAACTCGGTCTCACATCCCCGCGAACCGGAGCGATGCGCGCGAGCCTCGCGCTCGCCGCCGCGCCGCTGGACTGGCTCGACGCCCATCGCGGCGGCTTCCTCCACCCGCAGGAGGAGGCGCTGCTCACCGACCGTCTGCATGCCCGCCGCCGCCACGGCCTTCTGATCGGGCGCTACGCGGCCAAGTGCGCCCTGGCCACGCTCGACCCGGATCTCGACCCGCGGGCGCTGGCGATCCGGCCCGGCGTGCTGGAGCAGCCGGTTCTCTCGGGCGAGGGCGTCGGCACGCTCGGGCTCAGCCTGTCCCATGCCGGGCCGGTCGCCGTGGCGGTGGTCTATCCCGAGGCGTGTCCGATGGGGATCGATCTGGAGCGGATCCGGGCGAGCCAAGTGCCGCTGCTGACGAGTCAGACCAATGCCGCCGAGCGCCAGCGCCTCGCCGCCCGGCTCGTCGTGCCGAAGGCCGAGCGGCTGACGCGGCTCTGGTGCCTGAAGGAGGCGCTCTCCAAGACCCTGCGCTGCGGCCTGACCGTGCCGCTCGAACTCCTGGCCGTCGGCGGGGTCGAGCGGGAGGGGCCGGGCCTGTCCGTCACCTTCGCGAATTTCGCGCAGTACCGGGGCCTCAGCTTCGCGGCGGGCGACCTTGCCGCCGCGCTCGTGCTGCCGCGCCCGCCGGCCGTGGATCTCGTCGTCGAGACCGCGGCGTGGGAGGCATGGCGGACCGCCCTGGGCGATGCCGCGGCGGCGTTCGCGGAAGCGTAGCGCGCGTTGCCCGCCGGCCGTATTCAGGAATCGGAAGCCGCGAACGGAGGCGAGAAGCGATGACGACGTGGCGCCCGCCCCAGACGATCCGCACCAAGGTGATCGGGCTCGTTTGGCGCCGGGATCGCCTGCTGGCGGTGGAGGTTCTGGACGATCGCGGCCGGATCAAGGGCGTGCGCCCGCCGGGCGGCAGCATCGCCTTCGGCGAAACCCGGGAGCAGGCCCTGGACCGGGAGTTCCGGGAGGAACTGGGCTGCGGCGTGACGATCACCGGAGCCTGGACGGCGTTCGAGAACATCTACCGCCACGAGGGCGCGCTCGGCCACGAGATCGTGTTTGCCGCCGAGATCCGCCTGCACGACGCGACCCTCTACGAGCGCGACGCGATTCCCTTCAAGGAGGATGACGGCACGCCCTGCACGGCGCGCTGGGTCCGGCCGGACGCCACCCGAGGGGGCCGCCCTGTTTCCCGACGGCCTCGCGGCCGCGCTTGGGCAGCGCGGCCGCTGAAGGTTCAGCCCCGCCGGCCGGGCAGGCTGTGGCTGAGGAAGAAATCGAGCATCGCCCGCGAGGCGTTCGGGCCGCCCGGATCGGTGTAGCTGCCCTCCGGGCTGCCCCCGGCCCAGGCGTGGCCGGCGCCGCGCACCGACCAAGCCTCGACCTGCACCCGGCCCGCCTCGTCGGCGTAGCGGGTGCGGGTGTAGGTGTGGCCGGTGCTGCTGCCGTCCTCCCGGCTCGGCGTCAGGTCGGCGATGCCGGCCTGGGCGAGCACCGCCTCGGCGTTGCGGGGACTGACGGTGCCGTCGCCCTCGCCGTGGAAGACGATGGTCGGCATGCGGATGCCCTGCACGACGGAGCCGGCGCCGAAGCCTGCGGCCCCGCCGGGCGCCTCACCGCCGGGCGCGCCGACCCGCATCGCCGAGAGCGCCGAGGGCAGATCCCGCGCGCAGCCCGCGGCAAGGCCCGAATGGACGCCGACCGCCGCGAACAGGTCCGGATAGGCCCGGGCGATGTTGGCCGCCGCCGCACCACCCGCCGAGAGGCCGGCGATGTAGACGCGGCTCGTGTCGATCGGGTGCTCGGTCGAGACCGCGCGGACGATCCCCGCGATGATGCCGGCCTCGCCCATCTCCCGGCCCTGGTCGCCCGGCTCGAACCAGTTCCAGCATTTCTGCGCGTTGGCCCGGCCCGACTGGCGCGGATAGACGACGTAGACGCCCTCCTCCTCGGCGAACGCGTTCATGCGCGTGCCCGCCGCGAAGTCGTCCGGCGACTGGCTGCAGCCGTGCAGCATCACGAGGAGCGGACGGCGCCCGCCCCGGGGGCTCGGGATGAACAGCTTGTAGTCGCGGGCGCCCGCGGCGTTGGAGAAGCTGCGCTCGACGAACTGGCCGTCCTCGGTTCCCGCCTCGCCGGGAATCGGCCCCTTCGGGCCGTCGCCGAGGAGACCCTTCAGCGAGGGCGCCAGGGTACGCAGGTTCTGCATCATGTGGTCGATGTTCTCGCGCAGCCGCTCGGGAATCAGGGTCGCGTCATGCGTCGCGCCCGCCCCGGCCTCGCGCGTCTCGGGCCGGCCGGCGGGCCCTTCGAGCCGCGGCAGCACCTGCGCCCCGGCCGCCGTCTCGGCCCGGAGCGGTCCTCCGGCGGTCATTCCCGGCGCGCCGAGGCTGCGCTGGATCAGGGCAGTCGCCTCGCTCAGCCGTCCAGCCCGGGTCAGGCGCGTCGCCTCGGCCATGTCGTCGAGGAGGGTGGTGGCGTAATCGGTCATGCAAGTCTCGCTTTCCGGGATCGGCGACGGGCGCGCGCGAGCGCAGCGGGTCACGAGGAATGAAGGGTTTCGAGGGGTGGTCAGCGCAGGCGGTCGGCCAGGGCCCGCTTCACGGCGGGGCTGGCCTGGAGGCTGCCGAGCACTTCGATCGAGGCGATCGCGACGCCGGCAAGGTCGGGCGGCACGTCGTCGGCGATCACGGCGAGGCCGAGGACGCGGATTTCGAGCCGCTCGCCCGCTGCCAGAGCGGCTTCCAACTCCGCCCGGCCGTAGCGGCGCAGCCCGACCTCAATGGGTTTGCGGGCGACCGATTGGCGGGTGATGTCGGCATGCCGTTCGATCTGGTTGCGCACCGCCGTGCGGATGAAGTCGCTGCGGTTGGCGTAGACGCCCTCCGACACGAGCAGATCGACATGCCCGAGATCGACGAAGCCGAGATTGACCGTGATCTTCTCGCTGTCGCCGAGCCGGGGCCCGATCCGGGTATCGAGCTTCACCGTGATCGGAGCGTCCCGGCGTCCTTCCTGCATCACATCCATCATTGCGCCCATCCCTGCGCCATCCATAGGGATGGTATGGGGAGGCTCATGCTGCACTGCAAGATGAAACTTTTTGCGTCGCAGCAAGAACGGGCGGAACGGAAGGGACGATCGTCGGACCACTCTTCGCCGCCGGCCTTTTCGCCGGCCGGCAGGCCCGGCGCCGAAGATCGCGCCGGAACAACGACTTGGGTCGTCAGCCTGCGAGCGGCCGTCGTCCTACGGCTCCATGTATTCCCGCCAGACGGCGTTTGTTCCGAGACTCTCGACAAAGCTGACATGCCGCACGCGCTCGTCCTCGCTGAGCCGGCTGCGCAGGGGCCGCGGCCCGGCCGGGCCCGAATCAGCGACATCCGCCCGCGCCACAGTCCCGGCCGGTTCGGCGATGCTGAGGCCCAGGCTGGTCTGCTTGCCGCCCAGGAGTTCGACGTAGACCTCCGCGAGGATCTGCGCGTCGAGGAGCGCGCCGTGCTTGACCCGGCGGGCGGTGTCCACGCCGTAGCGGTTGCACAGGGCGTCGAGGTTGTTGGCCGCGCCCGGATGCTTGCGGCGGGCCAGCAGCAGGGTGTCGACCACGTCCTCCAGCACGATCGGCTTCGGCGCGGCCGGTCCGAGCCGGGCGAACTCCATGTTGAGGAAGCCGACATCGAAGGGCGCGTTGTGGATCACGAGGCGCGCGTCGCCGCAGAAGGCGACGAAGGCGTCCACCACGTCGGCGAAGATCGGCTTGTCGGCGAGCATCGCATCCGAGATGCCGTGGACCGCGAAGGCGCCCTCGGAGACGGCGCGCTGCGGGTTGACGAGCTGGTGATAGACGTTCCCGGTCTGGACGTGGTTGATCAGCTCGACGCAGCCGATCTCGATCAGCCGGTCGCCGTTGCGGGCATCCGTGCCGGTGGTCTCGGTGTCGAGGACGATCTCGCGCAGCATTTTTTCAGGTTCCATGCCCGGCGGGAGGGAGGTGGGGCCATTCTTGCCGGAAAGGGTTACGGAGGCGGCACCATCACGCGAAGCAGTTTCGCGGCTTCAGGCGCCCTCGGGCGGACTCGCGGAGCGGGTCTGAGCCGGCAGGGCCCCTCAAACCGCATCGTCGCGGTGTCTGGATCGCTTCGCTCACGCTCGCGATGACGGGGAGGCGCGACCCACACCGTCATTGCGAGGCGGAGCCGATGCAATCCAGACACCGCGACCGATCCGGATTTATCCCGGCGCGTGCCGTGTCCCACGCGAGGGACTGGGAATTGTGTGGCCGAGTTCGAGCGCCGTCGCGACCCAGGCGTCGATCGCTTCGCCGACGTTCCGAAGCGCTTCCTCCGGTGTCTCTCCATCGGACATGCATCCGGGAAGATCGGGCACCGAGGCGGCAAATCCACCGCCGTCGTCGGCAGTCAGCGGTGTGATGACAACCGGGTAGGTGCGTTCGTCCACGCTACGTTCCTCATGCCTGCCGGTGTGCCAGCCACTCCACAATGCGCCCCACCTCGGCTTCCGCGTGCTCAAAGCCGCGGCTGGTATCGATCAAAAAATCCGCCCGCGCCCGCTTCTCGGCATCCGGCATCTGCTTGGCGCGGATCGCCTCGAAGGCGGCCTCGGTCATGCCGGGGCGGGCGAGCACCCGGGCGCGCTGCACCTCGGGCGGGGCCGTGACGACGAGGACGGCGTCGCAGCGCGCCTCGGCGCCGGTCTCGAACAGGAGCGGGATGTCGAGGACGGCCAGGGGCGCTTCGGCGTTCCGAGCGAGGAAAGCGCGGCTCTCGGCCCCGACCAGCGGGTGCACGATGGCCTCCAGCCGGGCGAGCTTTTCCCCGTTGCCGAGCACCGCCGCGCGCAGCGCCGGACGGTCGACCCCGCCCTCCGGCGTGAGCGTGCCCGGAAAGGCCGCGCCGATCGCCTGCGCCGCCGCGCCGCCGGGTCCGTAGAGCGCGTGGACCGCCGCGTCCGAATCGTGGACCGGAACGCCGCGAGCGGCGAACATCGCGGCGGTGGCCGACTTGCCCATGCCGATCGAGCCGGTGAGGCCGAGCACCACGGGGCGGCGAGGTCTTTCGGCGGCCGTCATTTCGCGACCAGATCCGCGATGATCCGATCACGCAGGGCCGGCGTGACCTCCGGGCGCAGGCCGAACCAAGCCGCGAAGCCCGGCACCGCCTGATGCAGCAGCATGCCGAGGCCATCGACCGCCGCGAGACCGCGTGCCCGCGCCGCGGCGAGCAGCGGCGTCTCCAGGGGAACGTAGACGATATCGGCCACCGCCGCGCGGTCCGGGAGGGCGCCGAGGTCGAGGACGAGCGGCGGTTGCCCGGCCATGCCGAGCGACGTGGTGTTGACGAGGAGCCCGGTCGCGCGAAGCGCTTCCGGCAGGGCCTCCCAGGCGATGGCCTCGACGTTGTCGGGGTCGAGTTCGGCGAGTGCGCGCGCCCGCTCGGGGCTGCGGTTGGCGATGCGGACCTTCAGACCCCGCTCGATCAGCCCGACGACGATGGCGCGCGCCGCCCCGCCCGCGCCGAGCACGAGCGCAACCCGGCCGGTGCGCTCCGGCCAGTTCTCGCCGAGGCTCCGGTCGAGATGGGCGATGAAGCCCGGCGCGTCGGTGTTGTCGCCCAGAACCCGGTCGCCCTCGACGATCAGCGTGTTCACCGCCCCGATCTTTTCCGCCCGCGGCGTGAGGGCATCGACGCGGCGGAAGGCCGCCTCCTTGTGCGGGATGGTGACGTTGCCGCCGGCAAAGCCCGAACGGGCAAGGCCGCGCAGGAAGGCCTCGAAGCCCTCGGGCGCCACGTCGAGGCGCTCGTACGTGCCGTCGATCCCGTGCTCGGCGAGCCAGTGGCCGTGGATCAGCGGCGAGCGGGAATGGGCGATCGGATGGCCGACGACGAAGGCCTTGATGGTCATGGGATCCTGCCGGCGGGTCGCGCCTGAAACTTGAAGAACGTCACGCCTCGCAGCCTGCGGGGAGCGTGCAGGCGGTCTGGCCCTCGATCTCGACCTGGAGGGTGGCGTGGGCGATGCCGAAGCGCGCCCGCAGCTCCTCGGCCGTCTGCTTGAGGAAGTCCCGGCCCGGGTTCTCCCGCGCCAGGACGAGATGGGCGGTGAGCGCGACCTCGGTGGTGCTCATCGACCAGATGTGCAGGTCGTGCAGCCCGCGCACCCCGGGACGCGCGGCGAGGCAGGCGCGCACCGCCTCTGGGTCGATGCCGGGGGGCACGGCGGCGAGCGACATCGCCACGCTGTCGCGCAGGAGGCCCCAGGTCGCGACGATGATGAGCGCGGCGATGGCCAGACTCACCAGCGGGTCGAGCCAGTCGAACCCGGTGGCGAGGATGACGAGGCCCGCCAGCACCACGCCGGCCGAGACCGCGGCATCGGCCACCATGTGCAGGTAGGCCCCGCGGATGTTGATGTCGCCCTTCGAGCCCGAGGCGAACAGCCAGGCTGTGAAGCCGTTGATGAGGATGCCGATGCCGGCCACCACCATCACGGTCGTGCCGGCGACCGGCGCCGGTTCGAGGAAGCGCTGCACCGCCTCGACGATGATGCCGCCGGTGGCGACGAGCAGCACCACGGCGTTGAACAGGGCGGCCAGGATCGAGGAGCCGCGCAGGCCGTAGGTGAAGCGCGCCGAGGGCGCCCGCTTCACCAGCACCGAGGCGATCCAGGCGGCGATGAGCCCCAGCACGTCGGAGAGGTTGTGGCCGGCATCGGCCACCAGGGCCATGGAGTTGGCGAGCCAGCCGTAGAGCGCCTCGACGCCGACGAAGCCGAGATTCAGCGCGATGCCGACGGCGAAGGCGGTCCCGAAATCCTTCGGGGCGTGGACATGCCCGTGGCCGTGGGAATGCCCGTGCCCGGCATGATCGTGATGATGCGCGTGCTCGTCCCCGTGATCCTGCATCGGTCCTCGCGGTCTCAGAACGCCAGCAGGCCCATGCCCCGCAGCCGGGCCAGCAGCGGCGTGAGCGGCAGGCCGAGAATCGTCGAATGGTCGCCCTCGATCCGCTCGAACAGGTGGATGCCGAGCCCTTCGAGCTGATAGGCGCCCACCGAAGCCGTCACCGCGGCGCCCGCGAGCCGCAGATAGGCGTCGATCGCCTCCGCCGCGAGGGGCCGCATGGTCAGAAGCGCGGTCTCGACGAAGGCTTCCGACTCGCCCTCGCGCAGGATCGCGACCGCCGCATGCAGCGCGTGGGCCCGACCCTGGAGCCGGGTGAGATGAGCGTGCGCGGCCTCGCCGTCGGCGGGCTTGTGGAAGACGCGGCCCTCACATTCGAGCACTTGGTCGGCGCCGATCACGACGCGGCCGGGATGGCGCGCGGCCACCTCCTCCGCCTTGGCGCGGGCGAGACGCAGGGCCAAAGCCGCGGGAGCGAGCCCCCCGCTCTCGGCCTCGAGGGCGCGCTCGTCGATCCGCGCGGGCGCCGTCTCCACCGGCAGACCGGCGCTCGCCAGGAGGTCGCGCCGGGTGGCGCTCGCCGAGGCGAGGAGCAGTGGGGCGGGCGCGAGCCAGAGGGCGGAAGCGGTCACGGGAAAAGCGTTTCCTCAGCGCAGGCCGCGCCAGTCGAGCCAGTCGAACAGGAAGTCGATATCCCGGGCTGCCACGGAGAAGAACCCCTCCGGGGTGCGGTCCGAGCCGATCACGTAGCCGCCGGTATGGCCGAGCGCGTGGTCGAGGCAGCTCTGCAGGAAGCCGAGTTCGAGCCCGTTGTCGCGCAGGGACACCACGTTCGTGCCCGCGGGCGCGAAGAGCGAGCCGTGCAGCCCCGAACCGTATTCCCCGAGGATCGTGCCGGCCGAGCGGAACAGGGCGATCTGCTCGGGGACGCTCAGCCGCTCGGGCCGGACGCGCTCGAAGCCGCGGGCCACCGCCCCCTCCTCGAACGCCGCCCGCTCGGCGAGGGTGCGGCGGTTCCGGGTGTCGGCATTGTCCGAGCGGGAGATCAGGATTTTTCGCGTGCCGCGCGGCTCGCTCCGGCGGCCGAGGCGCCAGCGGGGCCGGGGTAGCGCGCGCTCCAGCAGAAAGCGGCGGGCCGCGCGCATCAGCGGCGAGGGGCGGCTGACGAAGCGCAGGGCCGTCGGCACGAGCAGCCGGCGGCAGACGACGCAATCCCGGGTCCGGTCGTAGACGACGAGGCGATCCTCGCCGATGCCGAGGAGACCGAGCCAGACCCGCGCGAAATCCGGCGTGTCGGCGGGCAGGAGGTAGCGCAGGCGGGTGATGTCGTGCCCGGCCCGATCGAGCAGGAAGAGTTTTGGCAGGAAATCGACCAGCCAGTGGCCGTACATCTGGTGGCCCATGCCGGTCAGCAGCACCACCGGCTCCTCGACCGCGACCCGACGCAGGCCCGGAAGCCGCGCGGCGATGGCGCGGAAATGCCCCTCGAAATTGACGGGGAAGACGTTGAGCTGGGCTCCGTACTGGAACACGCCGTCGAGGAGGAGGACGCCCTCCTCCGTCACCTCCGCGTCGGGCAGCTCGTAGAGGCTCGTCCCGAGCACGATGGTCTGCTCGTGGTACGAGCGCAGCAATTCCGGCGTGACCTGCCCGATCAGGAGGTCGAGCGGCGGCATCCAGTCCCGGTAGGAGAGGCTGAGATCGGTGCAGCGCCCGCGCCCGGCCTGGACCGTCTCGCGCAGATCGGCCGTGGCGCAGGCGTCCTCCGTCACGCGTCGGCCTCAGGTCGCGATGAATTTCAGGCGATGCTCGCGGTAGAGATCGAGGATGGCGGCGGCCGTCTCCTCGATCGAGCGGCGGGTCACGTCGATGGTCGGCCAGCGGTACTTGGCGCAGAGCCGGCGCGAGGCGGCGACCTCGTCGGCCACGGATTCCCGATCGACGTAGGACGAGTTGTCGTCGGCCTTGAGGCTGAGCAGGCGGTTCTGGCGGATCTGCACGATGCGCTCGGGGCTCGCGATCAGCCCGACGATCAGAACCTTCCTCGCCCGGTCGAAGCTCGGCGGCAGCGGCATCGACGGCACCAGCGGCAGGTTGGCGGTCTTGAGGCCGCGATTGGCCAGATAGATCGAGGTCGGCGTCTTCGAGGTGCGGCTGACGCCCACCAGCACCACGTCGGCCTCGTCGAGGTCGTCGGGCAGCGCGCCGTCGTCGTGGGCGAGCGTGAAGTTCATCGCGTCGATGCGCTTGAAGTACTCGGCGTTGAGCATGTGCTGGGCGCCGGGCCGCTCGGTCGAGGTGGCGCCGAGATAGGAGCGCAGCAGCGCGTGGACCGGCTGGAGCACGTTGAGCGTCGGCGAGCCGGTCTCGCGGCAGGCCTCCTCCAGGCGCTCGATCAGCTCGTGGCCGACCAGCGTGTAGAGCACGAGTCCCGGCGCCGCCTTGATCTCCGAGATCACCCGCTCGAGCTGCGCGCCCGAGCGCACCAGCGGGTAGACGTGCTCGATGGCCGAGATGCCCTCGTACTGCACCGCCGCCGCGCGCCCGACATTGATCAGGGTCTCGCCGGTGGAATCCGAGACGAGATGGAGATGGAAGTAGCTGCGGCTCATCGTCGGCCCGTCTCTGCCGTGACGCATCGGTCCTCGGGGCAGCGGGACCGCCCCACCGCGATGCTTAGAGCATGTTTTTGCGCGAAGGCGATGCCGAAATGCCGGCTGCCGCGGGGCTGGTGGCGAGGACAGGGAACCCGCGAGGCCGTTTCGAACGCCGTCGCGGAGCCTGGATCGCTTCGCTGACGCGCGCGATGACGGGGAGGAAGGCCCACACCGTCATCGCGAGGCGGAGCCGAAGCGATCCAGCACGCGGCCTCGGACGAGAAAGCCGTCCTCGGCGCGAGCGGCATTCAAGCGAAATTTCAATGACTTGCTTCGTGCGGCGGGCCGCTTCGTCGACGCCTTGTCCCCAATCCGCGCCCGAGGAGTCGACAAGTGGGGAAAAATCGGGCCGATCGGTGCGCGGCGGCGGGTTGCCCCGAAAACCGTCGACTCCGCCCTCAACATGCCGACCGTGGGCACACGGCGGAGTCGCCGGATTGGGAGAATCCGGGACCGCAGGGGTCGTCAGGGCACACGGGCCCACGCAAGCCGCTGGTGAGCTTGGCCTATCGTGGAGATTAGATCCAATCCGTTAAGAGGCGATTAACGCCGCGGCTGTGGGGAGGGCCTGTGGACGCGCTTGCGGCATCACGATCCAACGTCCAGAAGAAAAAACAGAGATTCTAGAATCTCTCTTTCTTTGAGTAGGGCCGGGTTGGGGATGGCGCGGTCGCGACCTCGCCGGCCTCCCCCGAACGGCAATCAGGCAGGATGCGGGCTTCAGGCATGGCGGAGGCAAGGACGGCGGACAGGCCGGTGCTGCGGGTGCTGTCGGGCGAGGCGATCTCCCCGCCCCCGGCCTGGATGATGCGCCAAGCCGGCCGCTACCTGCCGGAATACCGGGCGACCCGGGCGGAAGCCGGCTCCTTCCTCGACCTCTGCTACAATCCGGCCTTCGCCACCGAGGTGACGCTCCAGCCGATCCGCCGCTTCGGCTTCGAGGCCTCGATCCTGTTCTCCGACATCCTCGTGGTGCCCCACGCGCTCGGCCAGGACGTGCGCTTCGTCGAGGGCGAGGGCCCGCGCCTCGACGCGCTCGAAGGACGCGCCCAGTTCGACCGCCTGCGCGAGGCCGGCGACCCCGCGATCTTCTCGCACCTCGCACCGGTTTTCGAGGCGGTGGAGCGCATCCGGGGGGCCCTGCCGCACGAGACCACGCTGCTCGGCTTCTGCGGGGCGCCCTGGACCGTGGCGAGCTACATGATCGGCGGGCGCGGCACGGTGGATCTCGCCCCGGCCCGGGCGCTGGCCGCTGCCGACCCGGCGCTGCTCGACGCGCTGCTCGACCGGCTCGTCACGGTGCAGACCGAATATCTCGTGCGCCAGCTCCGCGCCGGCGCCGACGCGGTGCAGATCTTCGAGTCCCATGCCGGGGTGCTGCCGGACTCCCCCGACGGCGACGCGCTGAAGCGCTTCTCGCTCGGGCCCATCGCCCGGATGGTGGCGGGCATCCGGGCCGAGCTGCCGGAGGCCAAGATCATCGTCTTCGCCAAGGGCTCCGGGCTGGAGGGCCACGCCCGGGTCGTGCCCGAGACCGGCGCGAGCGCGGTCGGCGTCGATTGGGGGGTCGATCTCGCGGCCCTGCGAGCCCATGTGCCGGCGACGACGGTCACCCAGGGCAACCTCCACCCCGAGACGCTGATCGAGGGCGGGCGGGCCCTGGACGCGGCCGTGGATGGCATCCTGACGGCGACCGAGGGGCTGCCGCACATCTTCAATCTCGGCCACGGCATCACCCCGCAGACGCCGATCGCCCATGTCGAGCGGATGCTGGCCCGGCTCCGGGCCGGCCGCTGAACCGTCTTCCCGCGTTGCGTTTCGAGGAGTCCGTCCGCCGGTGCTCGACAGCTTGTACCCCTGGATCAAGGCGTTCCACGTCATCGCGGTGATCGCCTGGATGGCGGCGATGCTCTACCTGCCGCGCCTGTTCGTCTATCACGCGGCCCTGCCGGCGGGCTCGCGGGTGCAGTCCGAGACCTTCAAGGTCATGGAGCGGCGCCTGCTCAAGGCGATCATGACGCCGGCCATGATCGTCACCTGGATCCTCGGGCTCTGGCTCGCGTGGCAGAGCGGCTACTACGCCTCGCCCTGGCTCCAGGCGAAGTTCGCCCTGGTCCTGGCGATGAGCGGCGTGCACGGCTTCCTCGCCCGCGCGGTCAAGGACTTCGCCGCCGACCGCAACACGCGGAGCCAGCGCTTCTACCGGGTGATCAACGAGGTGCCGACGCTGCTGATGATCGGCATCGTCATCCTGGCGATCGTGAAGCCCTGGGGCTGATTCTTTTCGCCACCGGGGCACCGCCGGGCCAGGCCGCGTGTTGGATGGGCAAAGCGTGGCCGTTCGCCGCGATGGAGCCTGTCCGATGCGTGTCCCGTTCCTCGCCCTCGCCCTGAGCCTCGCCGCGGCCTCTCCCGCAGCCGCCGCGAGCTTCGCCTGCGCCAAAGCCGAGACGCCGGACGAGAAGACCGTCTGCGACACCCGCGCCCTCAACGACCTCGATGTCGAGATGGGGGTGCGCTTCGAGATCCTCAAAGACCTGCTGCCGATGGGCAACCGCACCAAGATGCAGGAGGATCAGGAGGCCTGGCTCAAGGACCGCCGCGCCTGCGGCGCCGAGGTCGCCTGCCTCACCGCGGCCTACGAGGGCCGGCTCAAGGTGCTGCGGGGCGTCCTGTCGGAATTCGCCAAGCAGGGCGGGCAGTAGCGTCCCCGTCATCGCGCGGCGGAGCCGAAGCGATCCAGGGCGCCGTGCGATCCGGAGCGGTCGCGCGGCTGGATCGCTTCGCCGGACGGCTCGCGATGACGCCGGCTACAACCGCGCCAGCAGCCGCTCCGCCAGCGGGTTCTCTGCCGCGAAGGCGTAGTCGATCCGGCGCACGCTGACCGCCCGCGCCCCGGCCCGCACCAGGGCGTCGGAGAGGTCGAACACCGCGTCCACGGGGCAGCGCATCACGATCTCGCCGTCGGCGCCGCGCGGGGCGCCGTAGGGCAATTCCGCCTCGTGCAGGCCGGCGAGGGTGGCCAGATCGATGGCGCCGGATTCGGGCAGCGCCGCGCGCACCTCGCGGCTGGTGCGGGCCCGCTCCTCCGCGGCGATCCGGCCGAGCACCGTGCGCAGGGCCGAACGCGCCGTCTCGCCCCACTGCGCTTTGAGCGAGGCGACGAGGTTGGCCTCCGAGCGCAGCATCACCCCGTCGTCCAGCACCTTCAGCGCGTTGGCCGCCAGCGTCGTGCCGGTGGTGGTGATGTCGACGATGATCTCCGCCGAGCCCGCCGCGGGCGCGCCCTCTGTGGCACCCAGGCTCTCGACGATGCGGTAGTCGGCGATGCCGGCCTCCGCGAAGAAGCGGCGGGTCAGGTTCACGTACTTGGTGGCGATGCGTAAGCGACGGCCCTGGCGCAGGCGCATCTCGCTGGCCACCTCGTCGAGGTCGCTCATGGCGCGCACGTCGATCCAGGCCTGGGGCACGGCGACCACCACGCTGGCATGGCCGAAGCCCAGCGGCGTCAGCAGTTCGACGCTGCCGGCCGGATCGGGCAGCATCTCGCGGATCAGATCCTCGCCGGTCACGCCGAGATGGGCCGCGCCGCTCGCGAGCTGTCCGGCGATCTCGGAGGCCGAGAGGTAGCGCACCTCGACGCCGGGCAGGCCGGCGAGCGTGCCGCGGTATTCCCGCGCGCCCGCCTTCTGCACCAGCTTGAGCCCCGCCCGGGAGAAGAAGGCGCTGGCATTCTCCTGAAGCCGGCCCTTCGAGGGGACGGCCAGAACCAGGGGCAGATCGCTCACGCCACACCTCCTTGCGCGCTGCCTTCCGCGCAGCGCGACAGCCAGAACGCGCAGCCCACCGCCGGCAGCGGTACCGGGCTGCCGAGCTGTTGCAGCAGGCCGTCGTAGCGCCCGCCGCCGACGAGGGTCGGGCCCCCCTGCGGGCCGGTCACCTCGAAGATGAAGCCGGTGTAGTAGTCGAGGTTGCGCGCGAAGCCCCCGCTGAAGCCGAAGCGCTCGATCGGCAGTCCCCGCGCGGCCATGAAGCCGGTGCGCTCCTCGAACAGGGCCAGCGCCGCCTTCAGGCCGGGATGGTCGAGCCCCGCCTCGTCGGCGAGCGCCCGCACCGCGGCCGCCGCCGCGTCGGGATCGCCGGAGATGGCGCAGTAGCGCTCGATCAGCGCGCGGTTGCCGGGGTTGAGGCCGGCGCCCCCTTGCGCCTGCGCCGCGGCCTTGGCGAGGAAGCGCTCGGCGATGGCGCCCGCGCTGCGCCCGCCCACCTGCGAGATGCCGGCGATGGAGAGCACGTCCTCCACGAAGGCCCGCACCGCGCCGGCATCCTGGCCCTGGATCGCGGCGAGCAGGCCGGCATGCGGCTCCTCGATCTGCGCGCCGTTGGCGACCTCGGTGAGCGGGCGCCCGGCGGCGATGGCCCGCAGGGTCCGGCGCTTGGCGACCGGCGGCACGGCGAGCGCGTCGAGGAAGGCGTGGGTCAGGCCCATGTCGCCGAGCCGCACCGCGACGTCGGAGCGCCCGAGCAGGTCGAGCCCCTCGAAGGCGAGCCCGAGCACCTCCGCGTCGGCAGCCGGGATGTCGGTGCGCCCGATCGATTCGATGCCGCCCTGCACGAACTCGTCGGGCTCGCCCGCCACCAGGCGGAAGACGGGACCGAGATAGCTGTAATCGGCGCTCTCGCCGGGCCGCGTGGCCTGATGCAGGCGGCAGACGGGAATGGTGAATTCCGGCCGCAGGCACAGCTCAGCCCCGGCCGCGTCCTGCGTCACGAAGATGCGCCGCCGGATGTCCTCGCCCGAGAGTTCGAGGAAGGGTTCGACGGGCTGCAGAACGGGGGGCGCCGCCGGCACGTAGCCGCAGGCGGAAAAATGCGCCGACAGCCGCACATGGCGCAAAGCTTCCGCCCCGCTCGGGCCGCCTGCCTCCGGTCTCGTCATGGGTTTCGGATCCCGCTTGAATCCGGCCCCCATAGCAATCGCATCCCCGGTTGGCGACCGTTCAGAGGAATTTCCGAGCGGATCGAACTGCGTAAGACCCTCGGCATGGCCGCGGCCCGGCGCATGCGCCGCGCGCCACCCCTCCGAAGGCGCTCGGGATCGACCGCCGCCCGATCATTGCCACCCCATCGGATGTCGCCTTGCAACGATGGGCGGCCCGCCGGACGGTTTCGGCGCTACCAGACCAGCCGCTCGATCACCGCGTCGGGCCGGACCGGCTGGCGGCTGAGCCAGTCGGCGATGTCGCCGAGGCTGTGGTGCTCGGCCGTGACGCCCAGTTCCTCCGCGTGGATGCCGCGGGCCACGAGGATCGAGGGGATGCCGTAGGCGGAGGCCCCCGCGATGTCGGTGCGGATCGCGTCGCCCACCGCCACCGTGCGGCGCACCTCCGGCGCGGGCAGACCATCGAGTTCGCCCGCCATGGCGAGCGCCGTCTCGTAGACCGGCCGGTAGGGCTTGCCCGCGTAGACGACCGATCCGCCGATGGCCGCGTAGGCCTGGGCGATCAGGCCGGCACAGGGAATCAGCTTCTTGTCGCGCTCGACCACGAGGTCGGGATTGGCGCAGATCATCGGCACGTCGCGGGCGCGGAAATCGGCCAGCGCCGCGCGGTAATCCTCGGCCGTCTCGGTGTCGTCGTCGAACAGGCCGGTGCAGACGATGCGCTGGGCTTGCGTCCCCGGCACTAGGGTGAGGTCCAGGCCGTCGAAGACCGGCGCGTCGCGCTCCGGGCCGAGGTGATAGATCCGCTCACCCGGATGCTCGGCGATCAGGCGCCGGGTCAGGTCGCCGGAGGTGAGGATCGCGTCGTAGGCCTCCCGCGGCACCCCGTAGCCGTCGAGGATCTTCTGCACCCCCTGCCAGGGCCGGGGCGCGTTCGAGACCAGGATCACCCGGCGCGGCCGGGGACCGGGAAGTCCGCGGAAGCGGATCAGTGCCTCGCCGGCCGCCGCGTGGCCGCGCGTCCCGTCATGCAGCACGCCCCAGACGTCGCACAGGATCAGGTCGTAGCGCTCGGCGACGTCCGCGAAGTGGCGCAAAGTCGGGACGGGGGGATGGGTCATCGAAGGGTCCGGTCGGCGGTGAGGGTTGCGGGCTCTATAGCGGGCTTTGCGCGCTCCTGAAGGTCGGCACGCGCATGCCGTGCCCTCGTCCCTCTCCCGCCCGCACCGCGAGCACCCTCCCCCGCAGAGGGAGGGTTCGTGACAAGGGATCACCCCAGGAACCGTCCCACCAGCAGCCGCGCGAGATCCTGTGGCGGGTCGGGGGTGAGGACGCCGAGCTTGCGCGAGGTCGAGAGCGAGGCGAGCCCGTGCAGGGCGGCCCAAAGGGCGGCGACCGCCCGGCGGCGCTCGTCGGCTTGCGCGATCAGAGGCGCCAGCACGGTGTCCACGAGGCCGACCGGCTGCGCCAGCGCCGCCGCGTACCACTCGGGAAACGGCTGGTCCGGGGCGGCGACATGCTCGAACAGCAGGCTCCAGACCCGCGGGTCGGCGGCCACGAAGCCGAGATAGGCATCCGCCAGCGCCAGCGCGTTGTCCCGCGGCATCCGGTCGGGCGCGATCGCCCCGCTCAGGGTGCCGTGCAGCCGGGCCAGCGTGCGGGCGTTGACCCGCAGCACCACCTGATCGAGGTCGCCGACCGCGTTGTAGATCGAGTTCGGCGCGTAGCCGATCGCGGCCGCGAGCCGGCGCATGCCGAGCGCGCGAAAACCCTCGTTGCGCACGAGGCTCTCCGCCGCCGCGGCGACGAGGGCGATGAAGCCCTCCCGATCGTGCTCGCCCCGTGGGCCGCTGCCGCGCGCCTTCCTCGTCAAACCTGTCGATTCCCTTGGTGAGCGTGCGTCGTCGCACGCCCTGCCGCGATAGATTGCACGTCGTGCAAAATCAAGCTTGCGGACGCTGCGCCCCAGGATAATTTGAACAATGTGCAAAGCCCTGATTTGACGCCTCGCCGATGGGCAGGCAGTCATGGCTCAGCCGGGAGAGACCACGATGTTCCGCACACTGATGACGACGCGACGCTTCGCGCCGCTGTTCTGGTGCCAGTTTTTCTCCGCCTTCAACGACAACTTCCTCAAGAACGCGCTCGCCCTGCTGATCCTGTTCCAGGTGAGCGCGCGGGGGGAGAGTTCGGGCGGGGTGCTCGTGACGCTGGCGAGCGCCGTCTTCATCGGCCCGTTCTTCATCCTGTCGGGGCTCGGCGGGCAATTGGCCGACCGCTACGACAAGGCGGTGCTGGCCAAGCGGCTCAAGTTCGTCGAGATCTTCGCCGCCCTGCTCTCGGTCCTGGGCTTCTGGCTGCACTCGGTGCCGCTGCTCTTCGCCTCGCTCGGCCTGTTCGGGATCATCGCGGCCCTGTTCGGACCGATCAAGTACGGCATCCTGCCCGACCACCTGAAGCGCGAGGAGCTGACCGCCGGCAACGCGCTGGTCGAGGCCGCGACCTTCCTGGCGATCCTGCTCGGCACCATCACCGCCGGACTCGCCATGGCGATGGGCGGCCACGCGCTGGGCTTGGGCGCCGGCCTGATGGGCATGGCGGTCCTGTGCTGGCTCTCCGCCCGGATGATCCCGGCCACCGGCGAGGGCGCGCCCGATCTGCATGTCGACCGCAACGTCGCCCGCTCCACCGTCGAGCTGCTGCGCGACCTCTGGTCCGACACGCGGCTGTGGCGCGGCTCGGTGATCGTGAGCTGGTTCTGGCTCGTGGGCGTCGTGATCCTCTCGCTGCTGCCCGTGCTGGTGCGCCAGACCCTCAACGGCACCGAGATCGTCGCCACCACCCTGCTCGCGATCTTCTCCGTCGGCATCGCGGTGGGCTCGGGGCTGGCCTCCTGGCTCGCCAGCGGGCGCATCGTGCTCCTGCCCACCCCCGTCGGCGCGGTGCTGATGGGCCTGTTCGGCCTCGATCTCGCCTGGACCGTCTCGCACCTGCCCCCGCCCGCGGGCGAGCCGGTCGGCGCCTGGGACTTCATCACGAGCGGCCACGGCCTGCGCATCGCCGCCGACTTCTTCGGGCTCGCCGTCGCGGGCGGTCTCTACGTGGTACCCTCCTTCGCCGCGGTACAGGCCTGGACCGAGAAGGCCAAGCGCGCCCGGGTCATCGGCGCGGTCAACGTGCTCACCGCCGCCTTCATGGTCGGCGGGACGCTCGCGCTCGCCGTGCTGCAGGGGCTCGGCCTCTCCATGGCCCAGCTTCTGGCGCTCGTGGCGGTGCTCAACCTCGTCGTCGGCGCGGTGATCCTCGTCACCCTGCCGACCAACCCCCTGCGCGACGCCCTCTCGATCCTGTTCCGCGCCTTCTACCGCCTGGAGGTGAAGGGCCTGGAGAACGTGGAGAAGGCGGGACCCAACGCGATCATCGCCCTCAACCACGTCTCCTTCCTCGACGCGCCGCTCGCCCTCTCGCTCCTCGAGTGCGAGCCCGTCTTCGCCATCGACCACGGCATCGCACAGCGCTGGTGGGTGAAGCCGTTCCTGCGGGTCACCAAGGCGATGCCGCTCGATCCGACCCGGCCGCTGGCCACCCGCACGCTGATCAACGCGGTCAAGAGCGGCGAGACGCTGATCATCTTCCCCGAGGGCCGGCTGACCGTCACGGGCAGCCTGATGAAGGTCTATGACGGGGCCGGGCTGATCGCCGACAAGTCCGGCGCCATGGTCGTGCCGGTGAAGATCGACGGGCCGGAGCGCACGATCTTCTCGCGCCTGAAGCGCGATCAGGTGCGTCGCGCCTGGTGGCCGAAGGTGACCGTGACGATCCTGCCCCCGGTGCGGCTCCACGTCGATCCCGAGCTGAAGGGCAAGCATCGCCGCCGCGCCGCGGGCGCGGCCCTCTACGACATCATGTCGGACCTCGTCTTCGAGACCGCCGACATCGAGCGCGGCGTCTTCTCCGCGCTGGTCGAGGCGGGCGAGCGCCACGGCTGGCGGCGCACGGCGCTCGAAGACCCGGTGACGGGCACGATGAGCTATGCGCGACTGGTGATGGGTGCCAACATCCTCGGCCGCAAGCTTCAGGCGCTGCTGCCCGACCCGAAGAAACCCGTCGGGCTGATGCTGCCCAACGCCAACGGCGCGGCGGTGACCTTCTTCGCGCTCGCCAGCGCCGGCCGGGTGCCGGCGATGATCAACTTCTCCGCCGGCCCCGCCGCGGTGCTCTCGGCCTGCAAGGCGGCGCAGGTCGACACGATCCTGACCTCCCGCGCCTTCATCGAGAAGGGGCGGCTCGGCGCCCTCATCGAGGGCATCGAGACGACGGTGCGCCTGATCTACCTGGAGGACGTGCGCGCGGGCGTGACCACGGGCGACAAGATCCGCGGAGCCTTGAGCCCCCGCCGCCCGCTCGTGGCCCGCTCCGGCGGGGACCCGGCCGCGATCCTGTTCACCTCGGGGAGTGAGGGCACGCCCAAGGGCGTGGTGATCGCCAACCGGGCGATGCTCGCCAACACCGCGCAGGTCGCCGCGCGCATCGATTTCGGGCCGCGGGACAAGGTGTTCAACGTCCTGCCCGTCTTCCACGCCTTCGGGCTGACGGCGGGGCTCGTGCTGCCGCTGGTCTCGGGCGTGCCGGTCTACCTCTATCCGTCGCCGCTGCACTACCGGATCGTGCCCGAACTCATCTACGGCTCGAACGCCACGGTCCTGTTCGGCACCGACACCTTCCTCACCGGCTACGCGAAGATGGCCCATTCCTACGACCTGCGCTCCCTGCGCTACGTCGTGGCCGGCGCCGAGGCCGTGAAGCAGACGACGCGCAAGACCTGGGCGGAGAAGTTCGGCCTGCGCATCCTCGAAGGCTACGGCGTCACCGAGTGCGGGCCGGTGCTCGCGCTCAACACCCCGATGTTCAACCGCTTCGGCACGGTCGGCCGGCTTTTGCCGGGCATCGAGTCGCGGCTCGAGACCGTGCCCGGCATCGAGGAGGGCGGACGCCTCATGGTCCGCGGCCCCAACATCATGCTGGGCTACCTGCGCGCCGAGAAGCCCGGCGTGCTGGAGGCGCCGGTGGACGGCTGGCACGACACCGGCGACATCGTCGCCATCGACGCGGACGGCTTCGTGACGATCAAGGGCCGGGCCAAGCGCTTCGCCAAGATCGCGGGCGAGATGGTGTCGCTGGCCAGCGTCGAGGCGCTCGCGGGCCAGCTCTGGCCCGACGTTCCGAGCGCGGTGGCGGCCGTGCCCGACGCCCGCAAGGGCGAGCGCCTGATCCTGTTCACCGAAGCCAAGGGCGCGACGCGGGCCGCCTACCAGACCTTCGCCAAGGACCGGGGTGCGGCCGACGTCGCCCTGCCGGCCGAGGTGGTGGTGCTGGAGCATCTGCCGATGCTCGGCACCGGCAAGGTCGATCAGGTGAGCGTGACGAAGCTCGCGCGCGAGCGGGCCGCGACCGCGGAAGCCGCGTGAGGGTTTCGACCCTCTCCCGTCACGGCGAGCCGAAGGCGGACCCGTCCGGGCAAAGCGCGAGGCGATCGGATGACTTCGCCTCGCAGGCCATAACGGGACATGTGGCACTCCCGGACCGACGGCGCTTAAGCCGAATTTCAACCATGCTCGGTCGATATGGCGCGAAGCGCGCGACCCCCTCAGGTCGCGCCCTGACAGGGGATCCGCCCATGAGCCTCGACCGCCGCCGCTTCCTCGCCTCCTCGCTCGGCCTCGCGATCGCCGGTCCCGCCGCCGCGCAGAGCTACGGCCAGACCTTCAAGGTCGAGAACGACGAGGGCCGGCCGGTCGCCAACATGCGGCTGCCGGGCGAGATCACCGGTCAGATCCAGGAATTGCGCGGCGTCACCTATGTCGGTCCCCGCGAGGCCGAGGTGACCCTCTACGAGTTCTTCGACTACAACTGCCCCTGGTGCCGCAGGGCCGCCGCCGACGTGACCGCGCTCGCCGCCAGCGATCCGGCCCTGCGGATCGGCCTCGTGCACAACCCGATCCTCTCGCCGATGTCGGCCCAGGCCGCCAAGGTGTCGCTCGCGGTGCAGCGCAAGCTCGGCTCGGCCGCGGCCTTCGCCTTCTACGGACAGTTGCTGGCCACCAAGGGCCAGATCGACGGGATCAAGGCATTGGAGATCGGCGCGAAGACCGGCGTGAAGCGGGCCGAACTCGAGGAAATCGCCGACAGCGAGGAGGTGCGCGAGGCGATGCGCGCCCACATGAACGTCGCGGCCAATCTCGGGCTGTCCGCGACGCCGTCCTACGTGCTCGGCAACACCGGCGTGCTCGGCCATCCGGGGGTGAAGTCGCTGGCCCGGATGATCGCGGCGATGCGGCGCTGCGATCAGATCGCCTGCGGGTAGAAGGTCACCCTTCCTGCGCCTGCAACACCCGGTACTCGCGCCCGAGCCGGCAATAGCCCTCGACGATATGCGCCATCAATGCGCGCTTCTTCGGGTCGAGCGTGCCCAGGATGCGCGCGGGCCGGCCGCCCCAGAGATGGCCGCCCTCCAGCAACTGGCCCGGATCGGTGGTCGAGCCGCCGGCCAGCATCACGTCGTCGGCCACCACCGTGCCCGGCGCCAGCACCGAGCCGATGCCGATCAGGGAGCGGGCGCCGATCCGGCAATCGGCCATGCGCACGTTGTGACCGATCGTGGTGTCGCGCCCGATCACCACGCCCTCGCCGCGGGCCCGGATCACGGTGTTGTCCTGGATGTTGGTGTCGGCCCCGACCACGATGGGGCCGACCTCCGCCGCCAGCTCGCAGGAGAACAGCACCGTGGCGCCGGCACCGAGCGCGATGCGCCCGGAGAGCCGGGCCGTGCGGGCGACGAACACGCCCTCCTCCGTCTCCCGCGGCTCGGCCTCGGGCGGGCTCGCGCCCTCGCCCGCCGCCTCGCGCAGGCGCTCGGCCCGCTCGGCGAGTTCCTCCGGCGTGATCGGGCGCAGGCGCTTGGCCGGGTTGCCGCCGTAGGCGTAGCCGCTCTCGAGGGTGGAGCGGGGGAAGATCGTGGCACCCGCCTCGATCAGCACGGTGTCGCCCACGGTCGCGCCGTCGAGGATGATCGCGTCGTCCTCGATCACCACGTCCGAGCCCACGGTGCAGGCATGCACCACCGCGTTGCGGCCCACCGTGACGCGGTCGCCGATCCGCGTCGGCAGCGATTCTGTGGCGATGTGGACGGTGGAGCGCGACCCGAGCCAGAAGCGCTCGCCCGCGCTCACCGGCTGCCCGTCGCTGCGGATCACGCTGTCGTCGCCGAGCCAGGCCTGGGCGCCCAGCGTCGCCGTGCCGATCACGGTGCTGGCGCGCCCGCACCAGACGGGACGGCTCGCGAAGACGGGCAGCACGCCCTCGTAGGGGAGGATCAGATCGGGCGTCACGTCGCGGCTCACTCTGGAATCGGGCGCCGGTGGCGCGGTCTTGTCCTTGAGCCATATAGGCGCACGGGCAGATGGAGTAACGGGGCTTGTGGCGCAACGGGGCTTGGCCGAAACCCGCGCGACGATGGTGGCGCGAAGGGCGCAAGGCTCTCGCCCGAGAGGCAAGGGTCTCCCCCCGCGAGGTCTGAAGGGACGGTCATGACGGTCAGTATCCAGTCCGAGCCCTTCGACACCGCCGCGGAGATCGCTCGGATCGAGGCCGAGCTTGCCGGCCGTGCCGGGGCGGTCGTGACCTTCTCCGGCTTGTGCCGGGACGAGGCGGGCCGCCTCGCCGCGCTCGAACTGGAGCATTATCCCGGCATGGCCGAGGCCGAGATCGGCCGGGTCGTGGAGGAGGCCCGTGCCCGCTGGCCGGTCCAGGCCCTGCGCGTGATCCACCGGCACGGGCTGGTGCGGCCGGGCGAGGGCATCGTGCTCGTCGTCACCGCCTCGCCCCACCGCAAGGCCGCCTTCGCCGCGGCCGACTTCCTGATGGACTACCTCAAGACCCGGGCGCCCTTCTGGAAGCGCGAGCACCTCGCCGACGGCAGCGTCGGCGGCTGGGTGGAGGCGACCCAGGCCGATGCCGAGGCCGCCGGGGCCTGGGCCTGACGACGTGAACCCCTCCACGGCCCGCGACTCGGGCCACCGACCGGGCCATGATTTCGAGTCCGCCCGGACAGCGCGAACGGATCCCTTCATGACGGCATCGCCCTCCCTCCCGGCCGGGACGCGCAGCCTCGCGGCCGCGGGCATCGCGGTCGTGGCCTTCGCGGCCGGGCTCTGGCTCGCCTGGACGGCGGCGGCCACGCTCCTCCTGATCTTCTCCGGCGTGCTGTTCGCCGTCTTCCTCGACGGGGTGACCCGGGGCCTCGGCCACGTGCTGCCGATCGCGCGGGGCTTTCGCCTCGCCCTGGCCTGCCTCGTTCTGGCCGGGCTCGCGCTCGGACTGACCGCCTTCGGGGGCGCCACCGTGGCGAGCCAAGCCCGCGACCTCGGCACCACCGTGCGCCAGCAATCGGAGACGGTGCGCAACTGGCTCAAGGAGCGCGGCATCGAGATCGACCTGTCCCAGGCCGCCCCGGCCGGCGATGCGGGTCAGGGCGGGGGCACCGAGGCCCAGGGCGGCCAAAGCGGCAAGGACGGCAAGAGCGACGCGGGGAAGGGCCAGAAGGAGGGCGGCCTTGCCGGCCTCGCCTCGGGCGCCCTGAAGAGCCCCGGCTCGCTCCTGTCGGATGCCGGCAGCGTGCTCGGGCCGGCGGCGAGCGTGGTGTTCGCCCTCTTCAACGCCCTCGGCAACGTCCTCGTCATCATCTTCCTCGGCGTCGCCATCGCCGCGAGCCCCGGCAGCTACCGCGACGGCGCCCTGCGGCTCGTGCCCCGGCGCCATCGCGAGACCGGCGCGCGCGTCCTCGATGGGGCGGGCGAGACCCTGCGGCACTGGCTGTTCGGCCAGCTTCTGACCATGGCGGCGATCTTCCTCTTGACCTGGGCGGGCCTCTCCTTCCTCGGCATCGGCGGCGCGCTGATCCTCGGGCTCCAGGCGGGGCTGCTCGCCTTCGTGCCGACCATCGGGCCGCTGATCGCGGGCGTGGTGATCGTGCTGAGCAGCCTCGCCTCGGGCCTGCACGGCCTGCTCGGAGCGCTCGGCGTCTACCTCGCGGTGCAGGCGGCGGAGAGCTACGGGCTCACGCCCTTCATCCAGCGCCGCGCCCTCGACCTGCCGGCGGCGACGATCTTCGCCGGCCAGCTCCTGCTCGGCGTGCTGTTCGGCCTGTGGGGCGTGGCGCTGGCCCTGCCGCTCGTGGCCGTGATCAAGGTGCTTCTGGAAGAGCTCTATATCGAGGACGAGCCCGGGGAGGATGCGGGGGCGGCGTGAGGCCGGAGCGCCGGTTTTCCCGCTTCCCCGCAGGGTTTGGCCGGGTTCTGCCCTTCGGCGTGCCTGCGGTGGAACGGCCCGGCCCTCTCCCGGTTTGAGCACGACACGCACGGCATCGAACGCTTTTGACGGGGCCGGAGCCGAAATCTAGGTATTGTCGACGATGCCCGCCGCCACGGCCCACCTTCCTCCCCCCTCCGACGAGATCGCGCCGACGACCCGCGACCGGATCGTCGAGACGGCGGCGCGCTTCTTCCAGGAGATCGGCTACCAGAAGACCACGGTGGCCGACATCGCCCGCACCCTCAAGATGAGCCCGGCCAACGTCTATCGCTTCTTCGAGTCGAAGAAGGCGATCAACGAGGCGGTGGTGGAGCGCTTGACCGGCGAGATCGAGGCGATGATCGCGGCCATCGCCGACACGCCGAAACTCGACGCCCCCGAGCGGCTGACCCGCATCGTCACGGCCCTGCACGAGGATTGCCGCCGCCGCTTCGAGGCGCATCCGCGCGTCCACGAGATGGTCGAGGCGGCGATGAGCGAGAGCTGGGCGGTCTGCCAGGCGCATGTCGACCGCATTGGCGCCGTGTTCGCACGCGTCGTGGCCGATGGCGTGCGCGAGGGCGCCTTCGCCGTCGCCGACCCGCAGAGCGCGGCGGCCTGCCTCCAGGCCGGGATCACCCGCTACTGCCATCCCATGCTGGTGGGCCGGCAGCCCGACACGATCGAGCCGCCGCTGCCGGTGATGATCGCCTTTCTGCTCTCCGCCCTGCGCTCGGGAGGGTGCTGAGGCGCCCTATTCCGACGCCGCGCCTGGCGTCGGCGCCGGCTCGGAGACGATGGGCTGCGGGCCGTCGTAGCCTTCGATCACCAGGATGTCGGCCTCGGCACCGCCCTTCTGCAGAGCGCGGGCGGATTGGTAGAGGTCGGAGTTCCAGCAGGCGAGCGCGTCGTCGTAGCTCGGGAACTCGACGATCACGTTGCGCGCCCGCGCCTGCCCCGCCACCGCCTCGAAGGCGCCGCCGCGCACGAGGAAGCGTCCGCCGAAACGAGCGAAGGCGGCGCCGTTGGCCGCCGCGTAGGCCTTGTAGGCCTCCGCGTCGCTCACATCGACCCGCACGATCCAGTAGCCCTTGGCCATGACTTAAGCGTCCTCCATCTCGGCAACGATTCTCTGTGCGACCGCGCGGGGGTCGTCGGCGCCGGTGATCGGGCGCCCGACCACGACATGGTCGATGCCCGCCGCCCGCGCCTGCCCCGGGGTCATCACCCGCTTCTGGTCGCCGGCCGCCGCGCCCGCGGGGCGGATGCCGGGCGTCACGATCAGCCCCGACGGACCGATCCGCTCGCGCACCGCCCCCGCCTCGGCCGCCGCGCAGACGATCCCGTCGATGCCGATCTGCGCGGCCTGTTCCGCGCGGCGCGCGACGAGCTCGGCCACCGACAGGGCGTAGCCGGCCTCGGCCGCGTCCGCGTCGTCGTAGGAGGTCAGCACGGTGACCGCGAGGATCTTCAGGCTCGGCCCCCGCCCGCGAACCGCCGCCCGCATGGTCTGCGGATAGGCATGCACCGTCAGGAAGGTCGCCCCCAGCGCGGAGGCCGAGCGCACGCCCTCCTCGACGGTGTTGCCGATGTCGTGGAGCTTGAGGTCGAGAAAGGTCTTCTTGCCCTGGCTCACGAGACGCGCGGCGAAGTCGAGCCCGCCCGCATAGGCCAGCCGGTAGCCGATCTTGTAGAAGGTCGCCGCGTCGCCGAGGCGCGCGACGAGCCGCTCCGCCGCCGCCACGTCGGGCAGGTCGAGGGCGACGATCAGGCGGTCGCGGGGGTCGGCACTCTCCGGCATCGGGCTCTCGTTCGCGGGCAGGTGCGGGCAGCGATCCTCCCGCGGGCGCCGCCTGTCAACGCCGGACCGCGCTCGGGACGACGCGCGTCCGAGGCGGGCCGACGCGTCGGGGCGACCGTCGCGCGATGCTTCCATGGTCAAATCCCACGGATGTTGCGGATTAAAGATCTTTCTCTCCCGTACCCCGGCGATGAGAGATTGCTCCCGCCCATGCCGCTTTTCCGCGCGAAGGATTGCTCCCGGCCATCGGAAAATTGGCATACTTTTCTGTTTGATTGCCAAGCTCTTACGAACATAATCCGGAACAATTCGACGTAAATTCAGTGTCGAGAGGTTCTTGTGTCCAGTGCGTTCGAGACTAATCTCAGGCGAGCTTGCAGATCCGATGTCTTGGCAAGACGTGGGCGCTTGGCAAGATGTGGGCGCTTGGTCCGTCCGGGGCGCCTGTCGCCCTCCCGGCCCGTGAGGCGGCGGGCAGGTCTCGCTTCCTACCTCGCGCTTGCTCTTGCCGCCTTCGTTCCGGCGGCGGCCTCCGCCCAGGTCGCGCCGGGCCAAGCGCTGCAGCAGAAGCCGGCCCTCGCTCTCTACGAGGCGCTGGGCAAACCGGAGAACTGGAAGATCCACGGCAGCTTCCGGCCGCGGGCCGAGGGGCTCGGCGGGCAGTTCCGCCCCGCCCCCGCGCCGGGGACGAACGAACTGTTCTCGATGCAGACCACGCTGTTTGCCGAGTACGACACCGGCCCGGTGCGGTTCGGCGGCGAGATCTTCGACAGCCGGGCCTATTTCCAGCGCCGGAACTCGAACTCCATCGCCACCACCGAGGTGAACGCGTTCGAACTCGGTCAAGCCTATCTCGGCTTCGACATGGCGGATGTCGCGGGCAGCGGGACCGTCAGCACGCTCACCGCCGGGCGCTTCACCCAGAACGTCGGCTCGCGCCGCCTGATCGCCCGCAACCAGTTCCGCAACACCATCAACGCCTTCACCGGCATCGCCTACGATTGGGAGAATGCGGGCAAGGACCGGCTGCGCCTGTTCTACACCCTGCCGCATTACCGCCTGCCCGACGACCGCGCCGGCATTCTGAGCAACAGCGTCGCCTGGGATCACGAGGGCTTCGACACCCAGTTCTTCGGCGGCATCTTCACCAAGGCCGGCGTGCTCGGCGGCATCCTGGAGGCCTACGGCTACGGCCTGCTCGAACGCGATTCCGGCTCGCAGCTCGAAGGCATCCGGACCCGGAACCGGCGCCTGTTCACCCCGGGCTTCCGCCTCTACCGCGTGCCCCGGCCGGGGCAGTTCGATCACGAACTCGAAGTCGTCGGCCAAGTCGGCGTCGCGCGCAACACCGCCGCCGTCACCGACGTGACCGACCTGCCCGTGACTGCCTACTTCGTGCACGCGGAGGCCGGCTACACCTTCGAGGCGGCGTGGACGCCCCGGATCTCGCTCCACTACGACCATGCCAGCGGCGACAGCGCCAACCCGAACAGCTACACGCGCTTCGACACGCTCTACGGCGCGCGGCGCTTCGATTACGGCCCGACGAGCCTCTACGGCGCCGTGCAGCGGGCGAACCTGATCTCGCCGGGCATCCGCTTCGAGGTCGCGCCGGACCCCGAATGGGACGCGTTCATCGATTATCGCAGCCTCTGGCTCGAGAACCCGAGCGACAGCTTCGCCGCGACCGGCGTGCGCGACCGGACCGGCCGCGCCGGCACCTTCGCGGGCCACCAGATCGAGGGACGGGTGCGCACTTGGCTCGTGCCGCGCTCGGTCCTGCTCGACGGCGGCGTCGCCTACCTCTTCAAGGGGGATGTCCTGCGCAACGCGCCGAATGCGCCGGACAGCGGCGACACGATCTACGGCTACCTGACGACGACGTTCTTCTTCTGATCGTGGTTCCGATTCTGGGCGGCCCGGCGCCTCACCGGGCGCCCGCCGCCATCGCCGCCGCGACCTCGGCCCGCAGCACCGGCAGAAGCTCCGCCTCGAACCACGGATTCGTCCTGAGCCAGCCGTTGTTGCGCCAGGACGGGTGCGGCAGGGGCAGCACCCGGGGCCGGACCGACGCCGCGAGGATCGCGCGCCAGCCCGCGACCGTCCCGGTCAGTCCGCCCGGCCGGGGACCGAGATGCCAGGCTTGCGCGTACTGGCCGATCACCAGGATCAGGTCGAGGCGCGGCAGCCCGGCCAGCAGGTCGGCCCGCCAGGCCGGCGCGCATTCCCGGCGCGGGGGCCGGTCGCCGCCCTTGGCGTCGAGACCGGGAAAGCAGGCGCCCATCGGCAGGATGGCGACCCGCGATGCGTCGTAGAAATCCGCCTCCGTCAGCCCGAGCCATGCCCGCAGGCGCCGGCCGGACGGATCGCTGAAAGGCACGCCGCTCTGATGCGCCCGGTTGCCCGGCGCTTGGCTCGCGATCAGCAGGCGCGCGCTGGCGCTGCCCTGGACCACCGGGCGCGGCTCGTGCGGCAGGGGCGCGCCGTGGAGCGGCGCGTCGCGGCAGATCCGGCAGGCGCGCAGGCGGGCGGCGGTGGTTTCGAAGGCTTCGGAGACGGCGGGCATCGCTCCGAAGATGGAATCGATCCGCCCCTCCCGCGATGCGTCATCGCGCCCAGCCCGCGCGGATGCCGTGGGAGACGGCGTCCACGAACAGGCGCGTCTTGGCCGGCACGAGGCGGCCCGGCGGCAGGACCGCGTAGACGCCGCCGCTCTCGCGACCGCCCCAGCCCGGCAGCACCTCGACCAGACGCCCCTCGCGCAGGGCCGGCCCCGCGAGCCAGTCGGCGGTGAAGGTGATCCCGGCCCCCGCGACCGCCGCCGCGAGCGGCACCTCCGAGTGGTCGGCGACCAGGGCGCAGGTCGGGCGCAGGGTGCGGCGCTCCCCCTCCCGCGTCAGCGGCCAGTCGGGCCACGCGGCGTAGCCGGAGAAGCCGAGGCAGGCGTGACCCGCGAGGTCGTCGGGCGTCTCCGGCGTGCCGTGGGCCGCGAGATAGGCGGGTGCGGCCACGAGCAGATTGCGGTAGCCGGCGATGCGGCGGGTGACGAGCGAGCTGTCCCGCGGGGCCCCGGCCGCGACGCGGATCGCCACGTCGAAGCCCTCCGCCACGACGTCGATGAAACGGTCGCTGAGCCGGAGGTCGAGGCGGATCTGCGGATGCTGCGCCAGGAAGGCGGGCAGGAGCGGCGCGATCCAGAGCCGCCCGAAGGTGACGGGCAGCGAGACCCGCACGATCCCGCGGGGTGCGGCCGCGAAGTCGCTCGCTTCACGGTTCGCGTTCGCGAGTTCGTCGAGCAGCGCCTGCACCCGCCGGCAATAGAGCGCGCCCGCCTCGGTCAACGTCACCCGCCGCGTCGTGCGCGACAGCAGCCGCACGCCAAGGCGCCGCTCCAGCCGCTCACCCGGCGCGAGAGAACGGAGGCGTCGCGCCCGAGCGCCCGCGCGGCGGCCGCGAAACTGCCGCTCTCCGCCACCGTCACGAAGGCCGAGAGCGCCTCCAGGCCGCCGGCTTCCGAGAATTCCTGCAGATCCTGCACGAGTCAAATGCCGCTTGGCCGGATTCATCGCGATCGATGCACGGCTTAACTCGGGCTCATCGCAACGTCGAGGAGACACATCGTGAAGACCTTTCTCAGCATCGGCGCCGGCCCCGGCATGGGTCTGGCGACCGCCGAGCGCTTCGCCCGCGAGGGCTTCCGCATCGTCCTGAGCGCCCGGAACGCCGGCAAGACGGATGCGCTGGCCGACGAATTGCGGGCCAAGGGCCACACAGTCGAGACCCGCACCGTCGATGCGGGCGATCCCGGCAGCGTCGCCGCCCTGGTCGCCGAGGTCGAGGGCGCCTTCGGTCTCGACGTGCTGCACTACAACGCCGCCGCCATGCGGCAGGCGCGTCTCGCCGACCAGCCGCGCGACACGTTCAACGGCGATCTCACGGTCAATGTCGGCGGCGCGCTCGCGGCAGCGCAGGCGGCCGTCCCGGGAATGACCGGGCGCGGCGGCACGATCCTCCTCACCGGAGGCGGCTTCGCGCTGCAGCCCCATCCGGATTACCTGTCGCTCAGCATCGGCAAGGCCGGCATCCGCGCGCTGGCGCAAGGATTGTTCGACAGCCTGAAGGAACGGAACATCCACGTCGCCACCGTGACCGTCGCGGGCTTCGTCTCGCCCGGCTCAAAGGATGCCGAGGCCGTGGCCGAGCGCTTCTGGCAGCTGCACGACGAGCCGCGGGAGACCTGGAGCCTGGAGACGGTCTACACGCCCTGACGCCAAGCCCCGGGCGCCGGAGGGTGCCGCGACGCGGCTCTCCGGCGCTTTGCACCCGCCACGGGATCGCTCGCCCCAAGCTTGGCACGTGTCGCGCGGGCCCTACCTCACCGTCCGCGTGCATTCGGCGCGCCCAGGGGAGGCCCCGCTTGGCAGGCACGCGCTCGGCACGATTGGCGGCGGAGGTCGGCCCGAAGACGCCCCAGGTCGTGGTTCTGGTCGGGGCCACCGGCGACCTCGCGCAACGCAAGCTGCTGCCCGGCCTGTTCCATCTCTCCAAGGCCGGCTTCATCCCGGATCTCAGGATCGTCGGCGTGTCGCTGGACGATATCGGCGTCGAGGCGTTCCGCACCCTCGCCCGCAAGGCCATCGACCAGTTCTTCACCCGTCAGGCCGACGAGGCGGAATGGACGGCTTTCGCGGAACGGCTCGATTACGTGCCGCTCGCGGCCGGTGCGCCCGCGCTCGCCGCGGCGGTGGCCCGCGCCGAGGAGGCTCTCGGCCAGGAGAGCCGCTGCCTGCACTATCTCAGCGTGCCGCCGGCCGCCGCCCTCACCGTGGTGCGCCTGCTCGCCGAGGCGGGGCTGGCGGCGGGCTCGCGCATCGTCATGGAGAAGCCGTTCGGCACGGATCTCGAGAGCGCCGTCTCGCTCAACGCCCGCCTGCACGAGGTCTTCTCCGAGGATCAGATCTTCCGCATCGACCACTTCCTCGGCAAGGAGCCGGCCCAGAACATCCTGGCCTTCCGCTTCGCCAACGGCCTGTTCGAGCCGATCTGGAACCGCACCTTCATCGACCACGTGCAGATCGACGTGCCCGAGACGCTGGGCCTGGGCACCCGCGCCGCCTTCTACGAGGCGACCGGCGCCTTCCGGGACATGGTGGTGACCCACCTGTTCCAGATCCTCGGCTTCATGGCGATGGAGCCGCCGACCGCGTTGGAGCCGGGGCCGATCTCGGAAGAGAAGAACAAGGTTTTTCGCTCGATGCTCCCGCTCGACCCGCGCGAGGTCGTGCGCGGGCAATATGCCGGCTACCGCGCCGAGCCCGGCGTCGATCCGCAATCGGACACCGAGACCTTCATCGCCCTCAAGTGCCGCATCGACAACTGGCGCTGGGCCGGGGTGCCGTTCTTCCTGCGCACGGGCAAGCGGCTGGCGGAGGGGCAGCGCATCATCTCGATCGCCTTCCGCGAGCCGCCCAAAAGCATGTTCCCGTTCAATTCGGGCGTCGGGGCGCAGGGGCCCGACCATCTCACCTTCGACCTCGCCGACGCCTCGAAGATGTCGCTCTCCTTCTACGGCAAGCGGCCCGGGCCGGGCATGCGGCTCGACAAGCTCTCGCTCCAGTTCAACATGAAGGACACCGGCCTGATGGGCGAGGTGCTGGAGGCCTACGAGCGGCTGATCCTCGACGCCATGCGCGGCGACCACACGCTCTTCACCACGGCCGAGGGCATCGAGCGCCTGTGGGAGGTCTCGACGCCGCTCCTGGAGGCGCCGCCGCCGGTGCGCCTCTACGCGCCGGGCTCCTGGGGGCCGAAATCGATCCACCAGCTCGTCGCGCCCCAAGCCTGGCGCCTGCCCTTCGAGCGCGAGTGGCGCAACACCGAGGAACAGGACTGATTCGGCCCATGGGCGGACCGGCGAGCGTGACGGAATCATTCCGACGCAACCCTCCACTCGGCCCCCGACCCCCCGCCGGGACCTGATAACGGTCTGAGATCATTCAAGTTTTCATAGCATGGCAGCCATGTAATCGAAGTATTGTCTCTCCCCCTCGCTTGCTGTAGCGGGGGCGTGGACCAAAATAAAATTTGCGCGGCACGAAAATAAAATGAAAATAGACGATAAAGTGCAAGTCCGAGGTGGGGATATGCAGAATAGAGCGTTTCCGCTGAACCGTCGGCAGCTCATCGGAGGCGCGCTGGCGGGCGCCGCGGCCTCGGCCCTGCCGGGCTCGCCGCTGCTCGCGGCGGGCGAGCCCCGCAAGGTCGATGTCCTGCTGGTCGGCGGCGGCATCATGAGCGCGACGCTCGGCGTCTGGCTGCGCGAGCTGGAGCCCGACTGGTCGCTGGAGATGATCGAGCGGCTCGACGGCGTGGCGCTGGAAAGCTCCAACGGCTGGAACAACGCCGGCACCGGCCACTCGGCGCTGGCCGAGCTGAACTACACGCCCGAAGATTCCAAGGGCAACATCCGCATCGAGCAGGCGATCAAGATCAACGAGGCCTTCCAGGTCACCCGGCAGTTCATGGCCTGGCAGGTCCAAAAGGGCGTGCTGAAGAACCCGCGCACCTTCATCAACTCGACCCCGCACATGAGCTTCGTCTGGGGTGACGAGAACATCGCCTACCTGCGCAAGCGCTACGAGGCGCTCAAGGCCAGCCCCCTCTTCGCGGGCATGGAGTTCTCGACCGATCCCGAGCAACTGAAGAAGTGGGTTCCCCTCATGATGGAGGGGCGCGATCCGAAGCAGACGATCGCCGCCACCTGGTCGCCGCTCGGCACCGATTGCGAGTGGGGTGAGGTCACCCGCCAGTACATCGCCTCGCTGAAGAGCCAGCCGAAATTCGATCTGCGCCTCTCCACCGAGGTCGAGACCTTCGAGCGCAACAAGGACGGCAACTGGCGCGTCACCTCGAAGAACCTCAAGGACGGCACCCGGCAGTCGGTCGACGCGAAGTTCGTGTTCATCGGCGCGGGCGGCGGCGCGCTGCACCTGCTGCAGGCCACCGGCATCCCCGAGGCCGACGATTACGCCGGCTTCCCCGTCGGCGGCTCCTTCCTCGTCACCGAGAACCGGGAGGTGGCGATGCGCCACCTCGCCAAGGCCTACGGCAAGGCCTCGGTCGGCTCGCCGCCGATGTCGGTCCCGCATCTCGACACGCGGGTGCTCGACGGCAAGCGCGTGATCCTGTTCGGGCCGTTCGCGACCTTCTCGACCAAGTTCCTGAAGGAGGGCTCGTATTTCGACCTTCTGACCTCGACCACCACCAGCAACGTCTGGCCGATGGTGCGGGTGGGCGTCGATCAGTATCCGCTGATCGAGTACCTCGCCGGTCAGGTGATGCTCTCCGACGAGGATCGCTACCAGGCCCTGCGCGAGTATTTCCCCGGCGCGAAGAAGGACGAGTGGCGGCTGGTCCAGGCCGGTCAGCGCGTCCAGATCATCAAGCGCGACCCGGAGAAGGGCGGCGTGCTCAAGCTCGGGACCGAGGTGGTGAGCGCCAAGGACGGCAGCGTCGCCGCCCTGCTCGGCGCCTCGCCCGGCGCCTCGACGGCGGCGCCGATCATGCTCACCGTGCTGGAGAAGGTGTTCGCCCAGAAGGTGGCAAGCCCTGAGTGGCAGGCGAAGATCCGTCAGATCGTGCCGAGCTACGGCACGAAGCTGAACGACGATCCGCAGCGGGTTCAGCAGACGCTGGCCTATACCAGCGAACACCTGCAGTTGACGCCGCCGCCGCAGATCACCGCCGCGGCGCAGCCCGCCGCCCCGGCCGAGGCCGGCACCATCAAGGCGGTGCCCGACATGGCGCCGTAAGGCGAACGGTGCAGACGACCGCGGGCCCGGTTCGATCGGGCCCGCGGGCTTTCTCCGATCAGGAGCCGAATTGCGAGCCGAGCTGCTCGAGATATTCGGCGAGGTCCAGGCCGCCGACGCGGCGCCCGTACTCGAAGCGCATGCCGCGCCGGATATCGACCCGGCTCGACCGGGTGTTGAGCGTGAAGGGTCTCACGCAAATCCAGGCGCCGTCGGTGCGGTGCTCGAAATAGCCGAGGATCTCGTGGGCAGCCATGGCTCGTCTCGCGGGGATTGCGAGAACTCAACGGGAGCGGCGACGAACGGTTCAATCGTTCGAGCCGGGTTTTTATAGCCAAGTTTGTCGTGGCGATGGCCGAAACCTTGAAACGGGTCTTGGGGCCGCGGCCTGATAATGGCCAAGCTTGTTCCGGCGACGGGCGATGAAGTGCCGTCCTCGCCCGAGAGCTTGAGCGTCAGCGCCGGCCGGTGGAGCCGAAGCCGCCCTGTCCGCGTCCCGGCGGCCTTCCGTCCGGCTCCGGTGCGCCCGCCTCGCTCTGCGCATCCCGGATCTCGAAATCGGGCCGCATCACGCGGGTGAAGACGAGTTGCGCGATGCGCTCGCCCGGCTCGATCCGGATCGGCGTGCCGCCCGCGGCGGGATTGCGGTTCCAGGCGGAGATGAGGAGCGGCCCCTCGTAATCGGCATCGATCACTCCCGTGCCGTTGCCGAGCACCAAGCCCTCCCGGTGGCCCAAGCCTGAGCGGGCGAAGACCAGCCCGCACCAGTCGGGATCGCCGATCCGCACCGAGACGCCGGCCGGGATCAGCGCGGGCGGCGCCTGCGGTTCGAGCAGGAGAGGCGCGTCGAGGCAGGCATGCAGGTCGAGCCCGGCGGCGGCCGCGCTGCCCCAGCGGGGAAAGCCCCAGTCGCGCAGGCGCGGGTCGAGGATGTGGAGGCCGACCTTCACCGGGGTCCTCTTGGCTGAACTCTGCTACGCCCGAAAGACCTTTCTCCGATGCGGCGGCGCGGAGCAACCGGAGGACGCGATGGCGCGCTGGGTGGCGGGGCTGGACGGGTGCCGGGGGGCCTGGGCGGGGGCGCTGATCGATCTCGACGATCCCGGCCGCTGGCGCTGCGCCCTCTTCCCGCGCATCGCCGACCTGCTCGACGGCGAGGAGGCGCCCGGCACCGTCGGCATCGACGTGCCGATCGGCCTGCCGGACCGGGTAAGCGGCGGCGGGCGCTCGGCCGACCGGGCGGCGCGGGCCTTCCTCGGGACGGGGCGCGCCAGCGTCTTCCCCGTGCCGCCGCGCGCCGCGGTCTATGCGGAGGGCTACGCGTCGGCCAAGGCATTGTCGCGGGCCCATTCCGATCCGCCCTTCGCGCCCTCGATCCAGTGCTGGAACATCCTGCGCTACGTGCGCGAGGCGGACGCCCTGCTGCGGGCGCGGCCGGACCTGCGCGATCGCCTGCACGAGGTGCATCCGGAGGTCGCCTTCTTCCGCTTCAACGGCGAGCGCCGCCTCGCCGCCGGCAAGAAAGGGCCGGCCCGCGCCGCCGGGCTTGCCGAGCGCCGGGCGCTGCTCGCCGCCGCCGGCCTGCCCGAGGCCATGATCGCCGCGCGGCCGCCGGGTGTCGCGGCCGACGACCATCTCGACGCGCTCGCCGCCCTCCTCGTCGCCCGCGACATCGCCGGGGCCTGTGCCGAGCCGCTTCCCCAAACGATCGAGCGCGACAGCTATGACCTGCCCATCGTGATCTGGGCGCCCGCACCCCTGACCTGAGGATCGAACCGTGACCGATCACCCCGAGGTGGAGCTTCCCCAAACGGACTTTCCCAGCGCGGACTCTCCCAAAGAGGAATTGCCGACCCGCGACATCGCCCGCGCCCTGGTCTTCGACCCCGACAACCGCCTGCTGCTGATCGAGTACGAGGCCGTGCGCCCGATCGATCACGCTCAACCCGAGGCACGGGGCTTCTGGTTCATGCCCGGCGGCGGGCTCGAGCCGGGCGAGAGCCACGAGGTGGCCTGCCGGCGCGAATTGTCGGAGGAGATCGGCGTCGCCGAGGTCGAACTCGGCCCCTGCGTCGCGGTCTGCGACGGGCCGTTCCACCTGTTCCGCAAGCCGCGCTTCGCCCGCGAGCACTACTTCGTGGTGCGGCTGTCCAGCGACGCGATCGACACGAGCCGTCTGGCCGAGACCGAGGACAACCCGGTGCGCGGCACCCGCTGGTGGCCGCTCGATGAACTCGCCGCCTCGGCCGAGCGCGTCGAACCGGCGGGTCTGGCCGCGCTGGCGCAACGAATCGTCTCCGGCGACGTTCCGCCCGAGCCCGTTCGCCTCACGTGGCAAAACGCGTGAACCCCACTCGGTAACCCGCGCCGGCCCGCTCCGTATCCGGCGGCGGTTGCCGTAGCGGTGGGTCGGGCGGCATTTTTTTCGGCGGGCGAGCGGTTCGAAGCGTTCAGGCCGGCTTTCCTCGACGCGCGCCATGTGCGCAAGCGCATGCCCGGGGAGGATGGAATCGGCCGCCACGTGCGTTCAGTGATGGCAACCCTTCATCAACGAAAGTTAGGAAAGGCGACGATGTTTCCTCAGGTTCTGACCGAAGGCTACCGCAGCTTCCTCGGCGAGCGGCTGCCGAACGAGCGGCGCAAGTACGAGGCGCTGGGCAACGAGGGCCAGGATCCGGACGTGCTGCTGATCGGCTGCTGCGACAGCCGCGTCGCGCCGGAGGTGATCTTCGATACGGGCCCTGGCCAGATCTTCACCATCCGCAACGTGGCCAACATCGTGCCGCCGGCCGAGCACGATAGCGGCTATCACGGCACCTCCTCGGCGATCGAGTTCGCGGTGCAGGCGCTCAAGGTGAAGCACATCGTCGTGCTGGGCCACGCCACCTGCGGCGGCATCAAGGCTGCCGGGCTCGGCGCCGATCCGCTCTCCTCGGGCAACTTCATCGGCCGCTGGGTCTCGCTGGTCGAGCCGGCGGTGAAGACGCTCGACGCCTCCGGCGACAGCAAGGAGAAGGAGGGCTACCTCACCCGCCTCGAATACGCGATGATCGCCCAGAGCCTGCAGAACCTCATGACCTTCGACTTCGTGCGCGAGGCCGTCGAGGCGGGCCGCCTGCACCTGCACGGGGCGCATTTCGGCATCGTCACCGGCGAATTGCGCATTCGCGATCCCGAGACCGGCGAGTTCCATTCGGTGGTTGCCCGCGACGGCCAGACCCTCGCTTCCTCGGCCCTGATCGGCTGCACGGAGGCCTGAGCGCCGCCTTTCCGCCCTGCTCCGACCTGAACCATCGCGGCGCCTCCGAAGCCTTTCGGGGGCGCCGTTTTACGTCCGACAGGTCGCGTCGTCAGGCGCCGTGGTCGATCGCTGCTTCCAGGCCCCGATCGTCGCGTTGTCCGGGTCGCTTCGCCGAGGCTCGCGATGATGAGGGAGGGTGGACCCACCCCCGGCAGTCCGCCAAGCGAAGCCACTCGACACCGCGACGAGGGCCGTGCGCCGCACAGCGCGCAACGAGAAAGCGGCGGACCTCTCGGCCCGCCGCTTCCCTCGATTCCGTCGCGTGCGACGCGCTTAGCGGGCGCCCGGCAGGCGCTGCGCCTCGGAATAGTGCTGCTGCAGGACCGGCAGGGCCTGCTGGGCGTAGTTGCGCAGGGCCGGGTTCGGGCCGGACTGGGCGTAGGACTGGTGCATGCTGATCGACATCTGGTGCGCCATCACCTGCTGGCGGCCGTAGAGGCGGTCGAAGCGGGCGCCGGGCGGGGTGGCGTTCAGCTCGGCCAGCATCTGCTGCTGCTGCGGGTTCGGCTGCACGATCGTGGTGCCCGCGGTGGTGTCGACGTCGAACGCACGGCTGCCGGCCGCCGCGCCGCGGCTCAGGCCCGCGCCGGCGCCCTCGATGCCACCGATCGGTCCGCCCTGCAGGGTGCCGCCGACCACGCCGGCCGCAGCGCCCGTGGCCGCGCCGACCGCGCCGCCGGCGATGGCGAGCGGGGCTTCCACGAGACCGCCGACGAGGCCGCCGGGACCGGCGTTGCGGGCAGCGGCATAGTTGCGCTCGCCGCCGGCCAGGGCGACGTTGGCGGACTGGTGATCACGCAGCGCCTCACGAGCATAGGCACGAACCGTGGGGTTGCGGCTCTTCTGCAGCGCGATCTGGCTGGCCTGGATCTCGAAGGCATTCGCCTGCATGGCGTCCAGACGGAAATCGCCCCCGACCTGGGCGAGAGCGGGAGTGGCCATGACGGCGACGAGGGCGGACGCAGCAGCGTATTTCTTCAACATACGGTACCTCAGATATGGGATTGCCGACATAAGGAAGGGCCTCGAACCCCGGTTGAACCGGTCAAGGCCGTGAAGATCACTTCGACGCGACAACGACGACCTTCCAGCCTGGTTCCCGAAATTTGACTAAGCTTTTTCACTCCGGCCGCGCTCAGGGAAAACTGGTCCTCGTCCAGGGCTTGCGCGCCTTTGCCGCACTTCTGGTTGTGATCCACCACGCGCAGCACGAGGCGGCGACCCTGGCCGGGCGCATCGGGGCGGCGTTCGTGCCGGGCGCGTGGCTGCCCTGGCCGGCCGGCGTCGACGTCTTCTTCGTCATCTCCGGCTTCATCATCGTCCACGCCGCCGGTCCGCTCTACGGGCGCCCAGGCGCCCGGGCGCGCTTTGCCGCCCACCGCATCGCCCGCCTCGTCCCGCTCTACTGGCTGGTGACCGGGCTCTACCTCGCCCTCGGCCTCGCGGCCCCGGCTCTGCTCAGCGGCGAGGGCGGCCCGCCGGACGGAGCGCGCGTGCTCGCCTCCTTCCTGTTCTGGCCGATGGCGCGGCCCGACGGGGCGGTGCTGCCGATCTACGGTCTCGGCTGGACCCTGAACTACGAGATGGCGTTCTACGCACTCTTCGCCCTCGGGCTCGGCCTGTCGCGGCGCGGCGCGGTGGCGTGGCTCGTCGCGGCTCTGGCGCTCCTCGTCCTCGTCGGGCGGCTGGTGCCGGCCCTGCCCGTCCCCCTCGCCTTCTGGTCCGATCCCATCATCCTGGAATTCGCCCTCGGGGCCGGCCTCGCCCTCGCCCGGGCCGAGGGCGCGCGCCTCGGCGACCTCCCGCGGCTCGCGCTGGCCGGAGCGGGTCTGCTGGCGCTCGCCGCCGCACCCCCTGAGCCGGCGCTGCGGCTCCTCGCCTGGGGCCTGCCCGCCGCGCTCCTCGTGGCGGCGGCGGTGCTCGGCCGCGACCGGCCGGAGCCCGTGCGCGGTCGCCTCGCCGCCGGCCTGCTCGCCGGGGCCGAGCGGCTGGGCGACGCCTCCTACGCCCTCTACCTGCTGCACCCCTTCGTGCTGCGGGCGACCCGCGAGGCTCTGTTGCGGAGCGGTCTGGCGCCGAGCCTTGGGCCCTGGCCGAGCCTGATCCTGATGGTCGTGCTGACCCTTCCCGCGGCGCTCCTCGTCCACCGCGTCGTGGAGCGGCCCCTGACCCGCCTCGTGCGGGCACGGCTCGATCCTCCGGCCGGGTCCGTGAAAGGCGCCGCGGCGCCCGAGGGATGAGGCGCGAAGCGACGGGGATGGATCGGGCGGGGGCGGTTTTCCGCGGGATCGTTTCGATCTAGCCTTCCCGCACCGCTTCCCTAACGCATCCGCCGAGGCCGGCCATGAAGACCCTGCTCGTCCCGGTCACCCTCCACGACGCGCTGCCCTCCGTGTTCGACACGGCGGTGCTCGTGGCGCGCCGCTTCGGCAGCCTGATCGAGGGCGTGGCCCTGCGCCCGGCATTGGCCGAATACGTGCCCGTCGACATGGTCGGCGGCATGACCTGGCTGCGCGACGAGGAGGCGGATCAGGCCGAGGCGCAGGATGCGGGCGCCCGCTTCGTGGCGGCGATGGAGGCGGCGGGGCTGCCTCGGCGCGAGGCCGGCGCCTCCTGCGCTCCACACGTCGCGGCAGAGGCCGGACCCCGCTACCGCTGGCGGCCCGATGCGCCGCCCGGCGACGCCTTCCTCGGCCAGTACGCGCGTCTGTTTTCGGCCACGATCGTCGGCCGCCCGGGCTCCGACGACGGCGCGCCGCGCATGACGACCTTCGAGACCGCCCTGTTCGAGAGCGGGCGCCCCATCATCCTGGCCCCGCCCGCGAGCCCCGCCTGCGTCGGCGAGGCGATCCTGATCGCCTGGAACGGCTCGACCGAGACGGCGCGGGCCATCGCCTTCGCCATGCCGTTCCTGCGCCGCGCCCGGCGCATCCTCGTCGTCAGCGCCGAGGGCGGCATGGTGCCGGGCCCGAGCGCCGAGGAGGTCGCCCGCGCGCTCGCCTGCGAGGGCGTCGAGGCCGCTCACAAGGCCCTGCCCGCCGGCCGCCGCACCCCGGGCGAACTCTACCTCGACACCGCCGAATCCTTCGGCTGCGACCTGCTCATCAAGGGCGCCTACACCCAGAGCCGGCTGCGGCAGATGATCTTCGGAGGGCCCACCAGCCATATCCTGTCGCATGCGAGCGTGCCGGTGCTGATGGCCCACTGAGCCGCCGCGCAGTCGAAGACCGAACCCGTCCCCCGGCTCCTGTTCGTCCCGGACGAGGGACGGCAACCGCGATCCTGCGACGGATTGTGCCGAGATGAATCGTGCCGTCCGTTCTTGACCGGCAGCGCGTCCTGCCGCTAAAGTCCTGAAAAGCTTGGACTTTTCAATCATTCTAATCTGCGACCGCCCCAAATCGGCCGGTTTCCCAGGCCAGGGACGGTGGGAATGATCGGAGAGCGCCAGGCTCCGCCGGCCCTGACGGGGCCGCGATCCGACAGGCACGACAGGTTTGCGATAGCCCGCATGATCGTCTGCTCTTGCAACGTCCTCTCCGACGGACAGGTACGCGCGTGCCTGCAACCGGGGCCGGGCTGTCCCCGCACCCCCGCTCAGGTCTATGGCTGCCTGGGCTGCAGCGCGAAGTGTGGACGCTGCGCCCGCACCATCCGCTCGATCCTGCGCAAGGCTCTCGACGAGGCGCAGGCCCATGGGTCGGCTCACCGCGCAGCCCATCCCTCCGTGCATGGCTCCGCGCCGACACCCGCACATGCCTGCACGACGGGCTGCGAGGCGGCTTGCAGTTTGGGATCATTCCAAACTACAAGGGAGCCAGAGGGCGTCGCAGCCTGAGACGGATCGCTTGTTCGTCCCGACGCCTCACGAGGAGAGTGACGGATGAAGGGCGATGCCAAGGTCATCGATTATCTCAACCGGGGCCTGCGCAGCGAGCTGACGGCCGTCAATCAGTACTGGCTGCACTTCCGCCTGCTGAACGATTGGGGCTACGTCGATCTCGCCAAGTTCTGGCGCAAGGAATCGATCGAGGAGATGAACCACGCCGACCGGTTCATCGACCGGATCCTGTTCCTCGACGGCTTCCCGAACCTGCAGGAGCTCGACCCGCTGCGGATCGGCCAGAACGTACAGGAGATCATCGAGTGCGATCTCGCTGCCGAGAACGAGGCGCGCGCGCTCTACCTCGAAGCCGCCAAGTACTGCGATTCGATCAACGACCGCGTCTCCAAGCGGCTGTTCGAGGATCTGGCCGAGGACGAGGAGGGTCACATCGACTTCCTCGAGACGCAGCTCGACCTCATCGGCCAGATCGGCCTGCCGCTCTACGCCCAGCGCCATGTCGGCGGCCTCGAGCAGATCGCGCCCGAGAAGGAGTGATCCCGAGGCCCTCTCCTCCCCTTCATCGGGGGAGGAGAGCCCGTCCGCTCAGGCCGGCGGACGGTTGACCAGCACCGGCTGCGCGCTCGCCCGCTCGGGAAAGAGCGCCTTGAGGTCCCGCAGCTTGGGCGCGTCGTTGACGACGATGTAGCTGTTGGTCGGGTGCAGGGTCATGTAGTCCTGGTGGTAAGCCTCCGCCGGGTAGAAGGCGCCGGACTCGATCCGGGTGGCGATGGGCTTTGTGAACGCCTTCGCCCCGTCGAGCTGGGCGATGTAGGCCTTCGCGACCCTCGCTTGGCTCTCGTCCGCGGGGAAGATCGCCGAGCGGTATTGCGGTCCCGCATCCGGGCCCTGCCGGTTCACCTGCGTCGGGTCGAGCGCCACCGAGAAGAAGATCTGCAGAAGCTCGTCGTAGCGGATCACCGAGGGGTCGTAGCTGATCTGCACGGCCTCCGTATGTCCGGTGCGGCCGGTGCCGACCTGCTCGTAGCGGGCGCTCGCCTGACTGCCGCCGGCATAGCCCGAGACCGCGTTCGTCACGCCCTTCACGTGCTGGAACACGCCCTGCACGCCCCAGAAGCAGCCCCCCGCGAAGGTGGCCGTGCGCAAGGTTCCGTTCTCCTTCGCGGTCATCGCCGCTTCCGGCAGGCGCCGCCCGGCTTCTTCCGCCCCGGCGGGCGCTAGGGGCCAGGCGACGCAGGCGAGGAGGGCAAGGCCGGCCAGGCCGCCGAGCAGAATCGGCGAGCGCGGGTTGGTGATGCGATGGACGGTGAGCGTCATGATGCGTCCTCCTGTCGAAGCGGGTCTCAGGCGGCGGGCTCGAAGCGCAGGGACACGCCGTTCATGCAGTAGCGCAGGCCGGTGGGGCGCGGCCCGTCCTCGAAGACGTGGCCGAGATGGCCGCCGCAGCGGCGGCAATGCACCTCCGTGCGCCGCATGCCGTAGGCGGTGTCGACCTGCGTGCCGACCGCGTCCGGCAGGGGCTCGAAGAAGCTCGGCCAGCCGGTGCCGCTCTCGAACTTGGTCTGCGAGGAGAACAGCGGCAGGTCGCAGCCGGCGCAGACGAAGCGGCCGGCCCGCTTTTCGCCGTTGAGCGGGCTCGTATGCGCCCGCTCGGTGCCGTGCTCGCGCAGCACCTTGTAGGCGGCGGGCGAGAGCAGCGCGCGCCACTCGGCCTCGGACCGCTCGACCGGGAATCCGGCGGCGAAGACGGGGCCGGCAAGGCGGGTGGCTGCGAGCAGGCCCAGCAACGAGGCGCCGGCGCGCAGGGTCTGACGGCGGTTCATGCGGGATCTCCCTGACGCGGCCCCACGGACGGGAACGGGCCACCGGGCGGACCGGAGGCGGGCTCCCGCCGATGCGGGGACGTTCGATCGTGCGCAATGAATAGCACGGACGGACCTCGGCTGCCGCGAAGACGTTCCGCCGCAGAGGAAGCCCCGCCGCGCCGCGACCTCTTCGGCTCGCAGCGACGAATCGAACGGATCAACGGGACGCGCGATCAGACCCGGAAGCGGGCGGCGTGGCTGCCGACCTCGTCGAGGATCGCCGCGCCCGGCTCGACCCGCTCCAGGGCCTCGCCGAGCTGGCGCGGTCCCACCCCGCCGGGCACGGCGAGCAGCAGGCTCACGCCGTCCGGCGTGTCGCAGCGGGCGACCACCTCGCCGTAGAGATCGTGCAGCGCCCGCTCGGAATCCGGCGCGAGGCGGGGCGCGCGCACCGCGTAGAGCACCCAGTCGCGCTGGGCCGCCGCCGGATCGTCCAGCGGGTTGGCGACCACGAAGACCGGCGTGCCCGCCGGATGCGCCGGGCGCTCGATGAAGGGCAGCCGGGCGATCACCTTCGGCCGGCCCTCGCCGACGAGGCTCTCCCACCAGGGCCGGGCCGGACCGTCCTTGCCGGACAGATCCTTGCCCGAAAAGTTCTTGCCGAGCCGGAAGATGCCGAGGTCGCCCCGGGAGCCCGCCACCGCCTCGATCACCGCCGCGCAATCGGGATGCGGCCGGTAGGGCACCGTGAAGCCGAAATGGAAGCGGGCGGAATCACGCATCCCGGCATCGCCCGCCGAGACGTCGGCGTGGACCGAGAACGGCGCCTGCACCCAGGTGAAGGTGGCGATGATGACCCGCCAGATGCCCTCCACCGTGTCCAGCGGCAGGAGCCCCCGGTGGCGCTCGGCGAGGCGGCGCATCATCGAGGCCTCGCGGCCGGGCCGGAAGGCGGAGCCCGTCCCTTGCGTGCGCTTGATCGCGATCAGGCGGTCGATGATGGCGCCGCGCTGGATCAGCAGCGCGTGCATCTCCGCGTCGATCCGGTCGATCTCGGCACGCAGTTCGGCGAGGTTGTCGAGGGAGGGCGCGGGTCGCGTGGTGAAGCGCATGGGGCCAAACGTCCGGGCGGGAGCCGAGCCCGTGTTTACGGTTCGCGGCGGCCGAGGGCCAGCGCGAACCGTGTGCGCCCGCGAACATGGCGGCCCGTGTGGAACCGGGCGTACCCGTCCAGCGCGTTGACGCTCGGGGATGCGCACATTACCTCCACCTGTCAGCCGGCCAAGACATGCGCTGCCGCAGCGCATCGTTCCACGAGCCCGCCCGCGACGCCGGTGGGAATGTCGGCGGCGGGCCACTCAGGGACCGGTCCAGGGCCGGCACCCGGGACGCACGATGGATTCCAGCCTCACCCAGAACGCCGAGCGAGGCGCCGAGTCCGCCTCTCGGGACGATGCGCGCCGGGCGGGCTACGAGGCGTCCCCGTCCTCCGACCCGCGCAGCCCCGTCATGCTGTTCTCGGCGGACGAACCGCTCGCCATGGACTCCGGCGCCCGGCTCGGCCCCTTCCAGATCGCCTACCAGACCGCCGGGACGCTCAACGCCGAGCGCTCCAACGCGGTGCTGATCTGCCACGCGCTCACCGGCGACCAGCACTTCGCCCATCGCCACCCGGTGACGGGCAAGCCCGGCTGGTGGGAGACGCTGGTGGGACCGGGCAAGCCGGTCGATACGGACCGCTACTTCGTGGTCTGCTCGAACGTGATCGGCTCCTGCATGGGCTCGACCGGCCCGGCCTCGCTCAACCCGGAGACCGGCCGTCCCTACGGGCTCGACTTCCCCCTGGTGACGATCCGCGACATGGTCCGCGCGCAGGCGATGCTCCTCGACCGGCTCGGCATCCCCGACCTCTTCCTCTGCATCGGCGGCTCGATGGGCGGGATGCAGGTGCTGCAATGGGCCTCGCTCTTCCCCGAGCGGGTGTTTTCCGCGATGCCCATCGCGACCGGGGCGCGGCATTCGGCCCAGAACATCGCCTTCCACGAGGTCGGCCGGCAGGCGATCATGGCCGATCCGGCCTGGGCCGAGGGCCGCTATCTCGAGGCCGGCACCCGGCCCTCGAAGGGCCTCGGCGTGGCCCGGATGGGCGCGCACATCACCTACCTCTCCGAGCCGGCCCTGCACCGCAAGTTCGGCCGCCGCCTGCAGAACCGGGCGGCGCCGACCTTCTCCTTCAACGCCGACTTCCAGATCGAGAGCTACCTGCGCCACCAGGGCCTCAGCTTTGTCGAGCGCTTCGACGCCAACGCCTACCTCTACCTCACCCGGGCGATGGATTACTTCGACCTCGCCGAGGACCATGGCGGCGTGCTGGCCAATGCCTTCCGCGGCTCCAAGACCCGCTTCTGCGTGATCGCCTTCACCTCGGACTGGCTCTTCCCGACGGCCGATTCCCGCGCCATCGTCCACGCCCTCAACGCGGTCGCCGCCCCGGTCGCCTTCGTCGAGGTGGAGAGCGACAAGGGCCACGACGCCTTCCTGCTCGACGAGCCGGCGATGTTCTCCGCCGCGAAAGGCTTCATCGAGGCGGCCGCCCGGGCGCGAGGACTCTAGGGACCGATGAGCGAGAGCTTCACCGACGCCGCCTCCGGCGTGCCGTGGCAGGATGCCGAGGCCCTGCCCCGCGGCGAGAGCGGCGCGCGCGTCGACCACATCGTCGTGCTCGGCCTCGTGCCGCCGGGTGCGCGGGTGCTCGACATCGGCTGCGGCGACGGCTCCCTGCTGGCGCTGCTGCGCGACCGGCGCGGGGTCGACGGGCGGGGCATCGAACTGTCCCGCGAGGGCGTCAACGCCTGCCTCGCCCAGGGCCTGCCCGTGATCCAGGGCGACGCCGACACCGATCTGGCCAACTACCCCGACGACGCCTTCGACGTGGTGGTCCTGTCCCAGACCATCCAGGCGACCCGCAACCCGCGCGTCGTGCTGGAGCACCTGCTGCGGATCGGCCGGCAGGTCATCATCTCGTTCCCGAATTTCGGTCATTGGCGGGTGCGGGCCGAACTCGCCTTCCGCGGCCGGATGCCGGTCACCGAGATCATGCCGGAGACGTGGTACGAGACCCCCAACATCCATCACTGCACGATCCGCGACTTCGTCGGCCTGTGCCGCGACGTCGGCGCCCGCATCGAGAAGGCGACCGCCCTCGACGCGCGCGGGCGCCCGATGCGCTTCTCGATGCCGTGGTGGTTCTGGAACCTGATCGGCGCGCAGGGCGTGTTCCTGTTGAGGCGCGGGGCCGGGCGGGGGTGAGCCCCTCGGCCGGGACGCCGCGGCGGATCGTGCTGCTGGGACCTCCGGGCAGCGGGAAGACGACCCTGGCCCGGCGCCTCGGCGCGGGGCACGGCCTGCCGGTGTTCCATCTCGACCGCGCCTACTGGCGCCCCGGCTGGGTCGAGAGCGATCCGGAAAGCTTCCGCGCCGAGGTCGCGCGGATCGCCGCGCTGCCCGCCTGGGTGATGGACGGCAACTACACCGGCACGATCGCGCCCCGGTTCGCGAGGGCCGATACCGTGATCTATCTCGACATGCCGGGCTGGCTCTGCACGGCGCGCATGCTGCGGCGAACCCTGTCGAGCCTCGGCAGGGTCCGGCCGGAGGGGCCCGAAGGCTGCCCCGAGCAGCTCACGCTCGAATTCCTGCGCTACACGGCCGGCTGGAACCGCATCCGCCGCGCCCGCACACTCGCCCTGGTCGAGAGCTTTTCCGGCCGCAGGATCGTCCTGCGCGGGCCCTCGGCGGTCCGCGCCTTCGCAGCCGCCTGACCCGTCAGAGCGTCCCGGACGTATCCGCCGCCGGCTCCGAGCCGCCCATCGCCACGGGGACGGGGTGGCCGTGGCGGGCGAGGTCGGCGCGGCCCTCCGCCAGCAGCGCCTCGGTGGCGGTCTCGATGCGGTTCTGCATCTCGGTCAGGAAGGCCCCGCGCGACAGGCCCGGCGGGATCACCGGCAGGAACTCGATCACGGTCGTGCCCGGCATCCGGCGAAAACCCCGGCGGCGCCAGTACAGGCCGGTGTTCAGCGCCACCGGCAGGCAGGGCACGTTCAGCGCCGCGTAGAGATGGGAGGCGCCTTGCTTGTAGGCGGGCGGCGCCCCGGCCGGGCGGCGGGTGCCCTCGGGGAAGATGATGAGCTGGCGCCCGTCCCGGATGGCCTGCGCGGCCGCCTTGTTCATCGCCGCCATGGCCCGGGTGCCCTTGGAGCGGTCGATCGGCACCATGCCGCCCCGGCCGAAATACCAGCCGACCACCGGCACCCACATCAGCTCGCGCTTGAGCACGTAGGCGAAGTCGTCGAACGGGGTCGTGAGCGCCAGCGTCTCCAGCGCGGACTGGTGCTTGGCGGCCACCAGCAGCGGCCCCGGCGTGATGTTCTCCAACCCGCGGAACTCGACGCGGGTGCCGCCGACGACCCGCAGCAGCCAGAGCACCGTGCGCCCCCAGAACTGCGCGACCCGGATCACCCCCTTGCGGGTGACGAAGGCGGGCAGCCCCCCGATCGCGATGAGCGCGGTCGCGACGTAGAACGACAGGTTGAAGGCGAGCGAACGGAGGAGGAGCATCGGTAGTCCGCGTGAGGGGCGCGGGCTCCTTTATCGCGCGTAGGCTGCCTTGCCCACTGCCCCCTTGCCCACCGCCGCCTTGCCGACTCTTCGCCCGTCAACGCCCCTCGGCCAGCGTCCCGCGCTGGCGCGGATCGGAGGCGCCCGCGAGCAGGCCGTCCTCGGCCATCACCGAATTGGCCGAGCCCGAGGTCGCGCCGACCTTCACGTTGTGGCCCTTGGCGCGCAGCGCCGCCAGCGTGTCGGGCGAGACGCCCTCCTCCACCATCAGCACGTCCGGCTGCCACTGGTGGTGGATGCGCGGGGCCGTCACGGCCTGGGCGAGGTTCATGCGGAAATCGAGCACGTTGACGATGACCTGGAGCGTGGTCGTGATGATGCGGCTGCCGCCGGGGCTCCCTGTGACGAGGAAGAGCCGGCCGTCCCGGAACACGAAGGTCGGCGTCATGGAGGAGAGCGGGCGGGCGCCCGGCGCCACGGCGTTGGCCTCGCCGCCCACGAGGCCGTAGGCGTTGCGCGCACCCGTCTTGGCGGAGAAGTCGTCCATCTCGTTGTTGAGCAGCACGCCGGTGCCCTCGGCCACGAGGCCGATCCCGTAGGAGAAGTTCAGGGTGTAGGTGTTGGAGACGGCGTTGCCCTCGCCGTCCACCACCGAGAAATGCGTGGTCTGGTCCGGCTCGTAGGGCAGCGGGTTGCCCGCGCTCACCTCGGCGGCGGACTTCGCCCGCTCCGGGTCGATCTTTTCGCGCAGGGTCGCGGCGTAGGCCTTGGCCGTCAGTCCGGCGACCGGAACCCGCGTGCGCGAGGGGTCGCCGAGCCAGGCGGCGCGGTCGGCATAGGCCGGTTTCATCGCCTCGGCCAGGGTGTGGAGCGCCTGCGCGCTGCCCGCACCCAGCCCCGCGAGGTCGTAGCCCTCCAGCACGTTGAGGATCTCGATGAGGTGCACGCCGCCGGAACTCGGCGGGGGCATCGAGACGATCTCGTAGCCGCGATAGGTGCCGCGCACCGGCGTGCGGATCTCCGGCCGGTAGGCGGAGAGGTCCGCCGTCGTCATGATCCCGCCCGCGCCCTGCACGGCGGCCGCGATTCTTTGGGCGATCGGCCCCTCGTAGAAGGCGTCGGGACCGCGCTCGGCGATCGCCTTCAGGGTGTCGGCGAGATCGCGCTGGCGCAGAATGGCGCCGCGGGGCAGCACGTGGTCGCCGGCGAAGAACACCGCCCGGCTCGACGGCCACTGCCCGAGGAGGCCGGAGGCCCGCGGCAGGGAATCGGCCAGCCCCGACTCGACCGGGATGCCCTCGCGGGCGAGCTGTTCCGCCGGGGCGATCAGGTCGGCCAGCGTGAGCCGGCCCGAGCCGTAGCGCCGATGCGCCTCGGCCAGCCCCCGCACGGTGCCCGGCACGCCCACCGCTTTGCCGCTCCGCGTGGAGGCGACGCGATCCGGCTCCCCTTGCGCGTTCAGGAACATGTCCGGGGTGGCCGCGGCGGGCGCGGTCTCGCGGTAATCGAGCGCCACGGTCTCGTTCGCGCCGGCGCGGTGGACCATCATGAAGCCGCCGCCGCCGAGATTGCCCGCCCGCGGCAGGGTGACGGCGAGCGCGAAGCCCACCGCCACCGCCGCGTCGACCGCGTTGCCGCCCTTGTCGAGGATCGCCACGCCGACGCGGGTGGCGAGCGCGTCCTGCGAGGAGACCATGCCGCGCTGGGCCAGCACCGGCAGGAGGCGGGCCTCGTCCGACTGGATCGGCGGCGGCTCGGGCGCGGGCGGTGTCGCCTGCGCCCGAACCGACCCGGGTGCGAGGAGCGGCAGCGCGAGAAGAAGCGCGAGGGCGGGGCGGGCGGGAGAGGTCCGGCTCATGGCCCGACCATAGCCCAGAAGCGGTGTGCGGCCAGGGGACCGGATGTCTCTGCCGGGTGTCGGATGCGCCGGGCGTTGGACCCGGTCCGAGAGCCGGCCCTACCGTCCGCTGAGGCCGGGGCCGCCCGCGGTGCCGCCGGTTCCGGGCGGACCGCTCGTCGGCGTGCCGCCGATCACGGCACCCGGCGTACCGCCGACGACCGCCGGCGCATTCGGGGTGCCGGCGGTGCCGGGGCCCGGCACGGGCCGCGATCCCGTGGCCGAGGCCTTCGGGCTCGGGGGCGACGGCACTTGCCCGCCGCTCTCCTGAGCCGTGGCGCCCGCGGCCGGAAGGATCAGCGCCAGGACGAGCGCCGGTGTCATGAACCGCATGGACGATCCTTTCGGAGCGGAATGGTGTCCCTCAACCGTCCCGGCCCGGAAAGGTTCGGGCCGGCGGCCTCGTCGCATCGACGGGACGGCACGTCCGATCCGAACGGGGCAGCTCAGTAGCGGTAGGCGCCGCCCGTCCTGTCGCCGAGGCGGTAACGCGGTCCGAGCGACCGCTGACCGCGCGCCAGGGGATCGCTGCCGCGCATCGTCCGATGGAGCCTGCGCTCCGTCTCGGTCGGCTGGTGATAGCGCAGCGATTCCTGATGCGCGTGGAAATGGTGGTCCCAGTGACGGGTGCTCGGGTGCCAGTCGACCGCCTCGGCGGCGCTGCCCGCGAACGGGGCCGGCTGCACGGGAACGGGGGCGGCGGAGGCCGGCAATCCTGCGGCGCCGAGCAGAAGGGCCACGGCAAGGGTGCGAGCGAAATGCATCTTCCTGTCTCTCCTCCGCGTACGGTGATCGCACGCGTTGCAATATGTCATAAAACGTTCACAAAGCGACTTTTCGTTCCTGTCGCATCGGCAAAAAATTTCATGAAATAACTGCAGGGATTGGGATTTTTCGCGATCCTGCGCCGTGACGCGGTGCGCGTCCGATCCATCCTGAGCGGGCGGGCCTGCGGTCTCGCCGCGTGTCTCCCGGCACGTCCGATACGCTTCGTCCCCGCGGACGATCGTCTGTTGCCCGGGACCGGGCGTCACCGTTCAGACGCTGTGCGGCAGGTCCGACGCCGGAGCCGCGCGAGAGCATCGTCCCGAAAGCCGGCCGCCGGCTTTCGGAAAAAGACGATGCGAAACAAGAACCTAGAACATCGTGCCGGATACGATATCCGGCACGATGCTCTAGTGCTCTGTCACGCCTCCGTTGTGGGGTAGAGTTTGCGGAGCTTGATGCGGGCGTCCTTTGTGGTGAAGCGCCAGTCTGCGCCA
>NZ_JBMVEP010000010.1:0-174792 GCF_049543375.1 Methylobacterium sp. NPDC097929
TTGCAAAGCTGGAGGTGATGCCGGCGAGCAGCGTCAGGCGCGGCTGCGGGCTGGTGAAGATCGCGGGCGGCCGAAGCCGAGACCGACGAGCCGAAGTTGAAGATGCTCTCGCTGGTGCCGACGGAGGCGGGATCGGCCGGCGGGATGGGCATGAGGCCCGGCGGCGCCCTGGGCTCATCCGAACGTTCGAACAAGGAGTAGGCACAAGCTGCGCATTTTTCATACTCCCTGGCGCCCTGACGCCGTCCCCTCGTCCCGTTGTTCCCTTGCACTGCAGACCCTCTCTCGGCCCGCAATGCCCGGGCGCGCCCGACCGGTCGCGGCGTTTTCAAGATCCGTGCCGATCGGGAAGAGGCACCGGACTTGCGGCGGCGCCGGGCCGGGCCGACACTGTCCGCAGGGATGCCGAGCGAACCCCCGGGACCACGCGCCCCGGCCGGTCGCCGGCAGGGCCGGAGTCCTCCATGCAGCGCATCACCATCGCCATCGATGACGACTTGGCCGCCGCGCTGGACGCCTACATCGACGGAACGGGGGCGGCGAGCCGTTCCGAGGCCATCCGCGACCTGATGCGGCGCGGCCTGTCCGCCCGGCCCGAGGCGCCGGTCGACGCGCCGTGCTTCGGCATCGTCAGCTACACGATCGACCAATCCGTGCGGACGCTTGCCACCCGGGTGCCGCAGGGTCGGCTCGACCGGCACGATCAGGCGGTCGCCTCCCTGTCCGTCCCGCTCGACCACACGACCTCGGTCGACGTGACCGTAATGCGCGGCCCTGCGGGCGATGTCTCGGCCTATGCCGAGAGGCTGTTCCTCGAACGCGGGGTCATGCACGGCACGCTCAACCTGATCCCTGTGGCCCACGACACGCATGTGCATGCGCACGAGGACGGCGCGGCCGGAACCCACACCCATCTGCGCGTCCGCAGCGGCTTCTGACGGCCCGCGCAGGTGCCGACAGGCCGCGGGCCCGGACTTGTCCGATCCCGCCAAAATAGATAGCATACTATCTTTATGGCCGTGTCGCCGTCGGAAACGTTCCTCATCGTCGCTGTGGGAAGAATGCGTTGGCCGCCAAGGACCGGACCCGGCTGCATCGGGACTACACCCAGACCCTTCTTCTCACGGGGCGTCAGTGGCGCCGCCTCGCCGACACGGCGACGGATGCGCACGGCATCTCCGACGCCGCCGCCCTGCCGCTGGTGATGATCCGGCGCATGGAGGGCGAGCCCCGCCAGAACGCCCTGGCCGAGGCGATCGGCATCGAGGGGCCGTCGCTGGTGCGCCTGCTCGACGGGCTCTGCGCAGCGGGGCTGGTCCAGCGGCAGGAGGATGCGACCGACCGGCGGGCCAAGGTGCTGAGCCTGACGCCGGCCGGCGAGGCCTTGGTCGCGAAGATCGAGGCCGATCTCGACCGGTTGCGGGAGCGCGTCTTCGCCGGGGTGAGCGAGGCCGACCTGGAGGCCGGCCTGCGGGTCTTCCGGGCCGTTCAGGAGTTCGGCCGCGACGCGCCCGCGACCGAGCCCTCGAACGGGGAAGCCCGCGAGTGACGCTCCCCGGCTGGCGCGACTGGGCCTTCTCGATCAAGACCTTCGGGGCCGGGATGCTGGCCCTGTACCTCGCGTTCTGGATCGACCTGCCCAAGCCCTATTGGGCACTCGGGACCGTCTACATCACCAGCCAGGTGCTGGCGGGCGCCACCCGCTCCAAGGCGCTCTACCGGGTTCTCGGCACGGCGCTCGGCGCGGTGGTGACGGTCGTCCTCGTGCCCAACCTCGCGAATGCGCCGGAACTGCTGACCGTCGCCATCGCGCTCTGGGTCGCCGTCTGCCTGTACGTCTCGCTGCTCGACCGCACGCCGCGCAGCTACCTGATGATGCTCGGCGGCTACACGGCCGCGCTGATCGGCTTCCCGAGCGTCGGCGATCCCTCGGCGATGTTCGACACCGCCGTTGCGCGGGCGGAGGAGATCACCCTCGGCATTCTCTGCGCCGGCCTCGTCAACACGGTTCTGCTGCCCCGCTCCGTCGCGCCGGTGATCGCGGGCCGACTGGACGCGTGGCTGCGCGACGCGCGCGGCTGGGTCGTGGACGTCCTCGGCCGCGCCCGCACGGCCGAGGACAGTCAGGCCAAGCGCCTGCGGCTGGCGTCGGATGCCGTCGCCTTCGACGCCCTGGCGACACCCCTGCGCTACGACATGACCGGGGCGGAGCGCTCGGTCGAGGCCATGGCGACTTTGCGCCAGCACATGCTGATGTTCCTGCCCATCGCCTCGGCGATCGCCGACCGCATCGGCACGCTGGAGCGGACGGGAGCGCTGCCGCAGCGGCTGCGCAGCCTCCTCGACGACATGGCGGCGTGGCTCACCTCCGGCACCACCGATCCGGTCGAGGCCGCGCGGCTGAAGGCACGCGCAGGCGAGATCGAGCCGAGCCTCGGCGAGCGGGCCGCCTGGGACGATCTCGTGCGCGCGAGCCTCCTGGCGCGCCTGCGCGACTTCATCGACCTGCGCCAGGACGCCCGCCTGCTCCAGCGCCACATCGCCGACGGCACGCCCGTCACCGAGACGCTCGCATTCCGCTACACCGCGGCGGCGCGCACGATCCGCCACCGCGACCACGGCATGGCGCTCCTGTCCGGGATCGGCGTGTTCCTCTCCATCCTGCTCACCTGCGCGATCTGGATCGCGACCGGCTGGCCCGACGGGGCCGGCGCGCCGATGATGGCGGCGGTCGGCTGCAGCTTCTTCGCCGCTCAGGACGACCCGGCGCCGTTCATCGTCGGCTTCGCCAATTCGGCCATCCTCGGTGCGCTGGGCGCGGGCGCCTACCTGTTCGCGGTGCTGCCGCTCGCCACCACCTTCGAGATGCTGACCCTGGCGCTGGCACCCGGCCTGCTGCTCTGCGGGGTGTTCATGACGCAGCCGCGCACGGCGCCGATGGCGATGGGCGCGGCGGTCAACGGCTCGGCGATGATCGCGCTCCAGGGCAGCTACGCGGGCGACTTCGCCGCCTTCACCAACGCCTCGGTCGCCGTCATCCTCGGGATGTGGTCGGCCGCCCTGGTCACGCGCCTCGTCCGCTCGGTCGGGGCCGGCTGGTCGGCCCGGCGCCTGCGCGCCGTCAACCGCCGCAGCCTCGCCGAGGCCGCGGAGCGGCGCGGCGCGCAGGACGGGCTCGAACTCGCCGCGCTCATGCTCGACCGGCTGGGCCTGATCGCGCCGCGCCTCGCGGCCCTGCCGCCGGACGACGCGGAATGGACGGCGGATCTCCTCGCCGAGGTCCGCGTCGGCATCAATCTGGTCGAACTGCGCCGCGACCGGCGGCAGCTCTCAGGCCCGGCAAGGGCCGCGGTCGAGGCGCTGCTGGTCGCCCTGGCGCGCCATTTCAGGAGCGCCGCCGTCCCGCCGCCCGCCCTTCTGGACGCCATCGATGCGAGCCTCGACGCGGTCTCGGCCGATGCCCGGCAGGCGCCCGGCCGAGCCGCGCTCATGGGCCTCGTCGGCATCCGCCGGGGCCTGTTCCCGGACGCCGCTCCCTACCGGGCCGCCACGCCCTCCACCCCCGACGCGGAGCTCGCGGCATGACGGGCGAGTTCGATCTCTACGGCGTCTTCGTGCCCAGCCTCGCGGCCTGGATGCTGCTCGCCCTCCTGATTAGCCTTCCCCTGCGGCGGCTCCTGGCCTGGAGCGGCTTCTACCGCCTCGTCTGGCACCGCCCGCTCTTCGATCTCGCGCTCTACGTGGTGCTCCTCGGGGCCGTGGTCTCGGTCGCGGTTCCCCTCACTTCGTGAAGACCCGGCTCTTGCGCGCCCGCCGTCCCGCCCTTCGGACCTCTTCCCATGCCCCGGTTCCTCGCCCTCTCGTTCCGCCTTCTGGTCACGCTCGGAATGGTCGCGGCCGCCGTCGTCGTCGGCCTCGCGCTGTGGGACTACTACATGGAGGCCCCCTGGACCCGGGACGGGCGCGTGCGGGCCGACGTGGTGCCGGTGGCTCCCGATGTCTCGGGCCTCGTCACGGAGGTTCTCGTCTCGGATAACGGCGTGGTGAAGCGCGGCGACGTGCTGTTCCGGATCGACCCGGAGCGCTTCGCCCTGGCCCTGCGGCAGGCCGAGGCGGTGGTGGAGGGCAAGCGGGCGAGCGCCGAGCAGGCCTCGGCCGATTACGCCCGTTATTCGAAGCTGAGCGACGCCGCCGTGTCGCAGCAGCGGGTCGAGGCGGCCCGGGCCACCGATCTGGAGGCCAAGGCGGCCTACGATCAGGCGGCGGCTGACCGTGATCTGGCCAGGCTCAACCTCGAACGCTCGGCGGTGAAGGCCTCGGTCAACGGGCGCATCACCAACATGGAGCTTCGGCCCGGCGCCTACGTCACCACCGGCCGCGGCGTGATGGCGCTCATCGACAGTGACACGCTCCGGGTCGAGGGGTACTTCGAGGAGACGAAGCTGCCGCGCATCCATGTCGGCGACCGGGCGCGCATCCGGCTGATGGGCGAGGACGCCACGCTGGAGGGTCATGTCGAGAGTATCGCCGGCGGCATCGAGGACCGTGAGCGCACCGCCGGCTCCAACCTGCTGGCCAGCGTGAACCCGACCTTCGCCTGGGTGCGGCTGGCGCAGCGCATCCCCGTCCGGATCAAGCTGGCGGCGGTCCCCGATCGCCTGCGGCTGGTCTCGGGCCGCACCGCGACGGTCGCGGTCGAGCCGAAGGGCGAGACGCCGCATTTCGACCTGTTACGATTCTGGCGCGGGGGCCCGTCCGCCGCTCCGAGCGGCAACGGGCGCTGAGGATCGGGCGTCCTCGCCACACGCTCCGCCCCCCGTCGATTTCGCACGATCCCCGGCCGGGAGCCCCACCCTGAGCCCGTCGCCGCCTAACCCCGACGACGGCCCGGGCGGCCTCCGCGCCCGCGGGCCGAGCGGGCACCGCCCTGCCGCCCGTCAGCCTTGCGGGAGACCGGACCGGGGGCGGTAGCGCGGCAGCGCCCAGCCGAAGCGGAGCGAGGCGGCGCGCACGGCGAGACAGACCAGGAAGCCGAGACCGAGCGCGAGGTCCCGCTCCGCGCCCAGGGCCGTCAGCGCCACGAAGCTGCCCGCGCCGGCCCCTGCGGCCGAGGCGTAGATCTCGCGGCTGAGGATCACCGGGCTCTCGCCGCCGAGCAGGTCGCGGACCACGCCCCCGAAGGTGGCGGTGACGACGCCCATGACGACGGCCACCGTGGCGCTCGCCCCCGCCTGCAGCGCCCGCTCCGCGCCCGCCACCGCGAACAGCGCGAGGCCCAGGGCGTCGAGCCAGATCAGGAAGCGGTAGCGGGATTGCGGGATGTGCGCGGCGAAGAAGACGAGGCACGAGACGAACAGGCAGGCCAGCAGGTAGCTCGGCTCGCGGGTCCAGAACACCGGCGCGCCGAGCAGCAGGTCGCGGATCGTTCCGCCGCCGATGCCCGTCGCCGTGCCGAGCACGGCGAAGCCGACGAAGTCCATCTCCTTGCGGGAGGCGACGAGGGCTCCCGTGACCGTGAAGACGATCACGCCGAGCCAGTCCAGGGTCGCTGTTGCGGTCTCGAACATCGCAAGGGGTCTTTATTTGAAGAGCAGGACTTGGTTGTCGGCGCGCGGGCGTTCGTCCCACTCGCGCTGCACCATCACCTCCGGCTGGGAAGTCTTCACGACGACCGTGGTGCCGAGGGGCACGCGCCCGTAGAGATCGAGGATGTCCTCGTTGAGGAGCCGGATGCAGCCCGAGGAATCCGTGCCGCCCACCGTCCAGGGCTCGTTGGTGCCGTGGATGCGGTAGAGCGTGTCGTGCGCGCCCTGATAGAGATAGAGGGCGCGGCAGCCGAGCGGGTTGTTCACCCCCGGCTCGACGTAGCGCGGGAGATCGGGCCGACGCTTCAGCATCGCCGGCGTGGGCCGCCAGCCCGGCCACTTCGCCTTGCGCCGGACCGCCGCGATGCCCGACCACGTGAAGCCGGCCCGCCCCACCCCGATGCCGTAGCGGAGCGCGGTCCGGCCCTCCAGCACGAGGTAGAGGAAGCGCTCGTGCGTATCGATCACGACGATGCCGGCCCGCTCCGGCCCGTCGTAATCGACGCGTTGCTTGCGGAATTCCGGCGGCACGAGCGCCAGATCGACCTTGGGGATGTTGAACGGCTCGTCCGGGATCTCGCCGATATACCAAGCCTCGCGGTTCGAGGACGGGGCGACGGGCTCCGGCGTCTTCGGCGCCTCGGGCTCGGTGTCCCAGAAGAACGCCTGCGCGCGGCCGGGAGCCAGGACGGCCGCGGCGAGGAGAAGGGATCGACGGGTGGGCAACATCGGATGACATCCAAGCTGTGTTTGGGGGCGGGCTGTGTTCGGAGGCAGGCCGTGTTCGAGGAGACGGCGCGCGTCGGCGCGCCGCGGCAGGCCACGGGCACGCATCGACGGGTCGGCTCGCGGCACGGGCCGGCCGGCTTTCGGACAAGGTGAGGCGGGCGCGAGCCGAGCGCGGCTCGCAGCGGGGCGGACGTTAAGCGGGTGTCATCGTGCAGACCTCCGAGGACGCGTCGCGTGCGGTGTGCACGCAGAGCCCCCTCTGTCATCGGCCTGAGAGTTTCGCCGGAGTCTCGAAAGGCTCGGCTTACACCATCGGCGGGAGCGTCGGCTCCGCTTTCCAGAGTGTCGAACGAACGAGCGGTCCGGGTGCCTGAGAGTTTCCGGGGCGGTTGCTCCTTCGGCGGCCGGTTCGCACCGGCTCTCTCCCGCTCGTCGATGCCCCCGACTTGGCCGCTCGTTTGAGGCCGAATTGTGAGACCAGCCGCATAATTCGTTAGCTTGCGATCAAATAAGTGCGCTGCCGCACGGCTGCGCCTGAACGGCAAGAGCATCCCGCGCCGCCTGGGCCCCGCCGGAGCGCTTTCGTGCCGGCATCGCCTTCGGCGCCGCGCTCAGCCTCGCGACTCTGTGGGCGGCCGGCGCCGGTCTTCTCGTCGGCATCGCCGCGGTCGTGGCGCTCGCCATCGCCGCGACCGTCCCTGTCATCGGCCCGGACGGCGAGGATGTCGCCGCCTCCATCGCCTTCACGGCCGTGCTCGGCGTTCTGGTGGTGCTCGCCCTGCCGTTGCTGGTGCCGCTGCTCGGCCTGTCGCCCGTTGCGCAGCGGGTCGAGGATCACGGCGCGAGAATCATGGCACGGGACACGGATCGATCGCAGTCATCCGACCCTCTGCCGGCGGTTCCGACGCCGGTCCGAAGGCGTCGAAGGCTACTTCGGGGAATGCGCGCCCGAAACACCGCCCCTCACGCTCGGAGCTGGTCGATAACGATCGCGTGTGTGGTGCAAGTATACCAGCGAAACGCGCATTTCCCCTGGAACTCGCTTGCGCACAACCCGTTAGTGGCCCGCTGTCGCACCGGCAGTAACAAAGATTAAGGGCTGTTCCGAGCTGTGACCGCGGATGTCGACAGACATGAACTCCGGCAGATCATCGCCGGGTTGAGCGAGGGGGTGATCCTGGTCGAGCCCGACCAGACCATCGCCTACGCCAACGCGGCGGCCCTGGCGATGCACGGCGCCGAGAGCCTCGACGAGATCGGCGCGACCGTCGATGCCTATCGCGAGCGGTTCGCCCTGCGCTACCGCAACAACCGCCAGCCCGAGACCTACCCGATCGAGCGCGTCGTGGCCGGCGAACAGTTCCACGACGTCGTCGTCGAGGTCCGGCGCGCGGACAGGCCGGATCGGGACTTCGTGCACTCGCTGCGAAGCCTCGTCGCCACCGACCGGCAGGGCAATCCGAGCTGCCTCGCGCTCATCCTCAAGGACGTGTCCGACCAGTTCGAGGCCGAGGAGCGCTTCGAGCGCACCTTCAACGCCAACCCGGCCCCCGCGATCATCACGCGCCTGTCCGACCTGCGCCACGTGAAGGTGAATGCCGGCTTCCTGGAGATGAGCGGCTTCACCCGCGACGACGTGATCGGGCGCAGCGTCTACGAGGTCGACGTGCTGGCCAATGCCCGCAACCGCGACCTCGCCGTGGCCCGCCTGCACGAGGGCGGCACCATCCCGCAGATGGAGGCCTGCCTCGCCCTGCCCGGCGGGGGGAGCCGCTTCGTGATCGTGGCCGGGCAGCCCATCGAGATGGGCGACGAGCCCTGCATGCTCTTCACCTTCGCCGACCTCGAACTGCGCAAGAAGGCCGAGACGGCCCTGCGCCAGAGCGAGGAGCGCTTCGCCAAGGCCTTCCGCCTCACGCCCGTGCCGACCGTGCTGGTGCGGGCAGGCGACATGCACGTCACCGGCATCAACGAGGCCTTCAGCCGCGTCTTCGGCTTCGGCGAGGACGGGATCGTCGGACGCAGCGTCGCCGAGGCCGGTCTCTGGGTGACCGAGGCGCAGCGGGTCGCCTTCGACGCGGCCCTGGCCCGGCAGGGGCACGTGCTGGGGGTCGAGGTCTGCCTGCGGCACGAGAGCGGGACCAACCTCGACTGCCTGATCTCCGCCGAGCGCGTCGCCATCAACGACACCGACTTCGTCCTCCTCGTCCTCCAGGACATCACCGACCGCAAGCATACGGAGCGGGAGCTGTTCGACGCCATCGAGACGGTGATGGCCGACACCTCGTGGTTCAGCCGCGGCCTGATCGAGAAGCTGGCCACCCTGCGCCGGCCCGGCCAGGAGAGCGCCGATGCCTCGGCGCCCAATCTGACGGTGCGGGAGCGCCAGATCCTGAACCTGATCTGCTCGGGGCTCGACGACGACGCCATCGCGCGCAAGCTCGGCCTGTCGCGCAACACCGTGCGCAATCACGGGGCCGCGCTCTACCGCAAACTCGGCGTCCACCGGCGCACCGAGGCCCTGGTCTGGGGCCGGGAAAACGGCTTCCCCTATCCGATATCTGGTAGTTAGCACCTGCTCTACTGGTATTTTCTTACCATTGATCTCTCGCGAAACCCCCACATCTGAGGATCAACCCGGTTTCTCCTCGCACAGGACGCGGTGCCCCATGAGCGAACGAAAGACCGGGCGAGAGAACGAGACCTCCGCCGAGCGCCTGAAGGCTTCGGTGAAGGACGCCATCGGCAAGCTGACCGGCGCGAGCCGGAACGAGGCCGAAGGCCGGCGCAGGGACCGCGCGCCGCCGGGAACGGCGAAGCCGCGCGGGCGCTGAGCGAACCCCATCCGCGGCTCCCGTCCAGGGCGCGGTCATCATCCACCGACGACAGGAGAACGACATGGTCGATATCGACAGGATCACGGGCGCGGCCAAGGAATTCGGCGGCAAGCTCCAGGGCGCGGCCGGCGACGCGACCGGCTCTCGGAGCGACTCTCTCGAGGGCCGCGCCCGCGAGGCGGCCGGGCAGGCCGAGAACCTCTACGGCCAGGCCAAGGACGCGGTCCGGACCGCGGCGGACGAGGCCTACGACTACGCCGAGGACGCCTATGAGCGCGGCGGCCACTACCTGAGCCGGGGCCGGCGCGAGGTCAGCCACGGGGTCGCCGAATACCCGCTCACCTCGCTCCTGATCGCCGGCTTCGTCGGCTTCGGCCTGGGCCTGCTGCTCAACGCGAACCGCGACTGAGCCCCTCTTCAGACTTTCCGACGATCCGAACTGCCCGGAGTCAAAGCGTGACCATTCAGACCACCGTTCCCCCGCTCGCGGCCGACGCGCAAGCCGACACGCGCGCCGTCCTGCTCAACCAAGTGTCGTGGGGCGCCGTCTTCGCCGGCAGCGTCACCGCCCTGGTGACCCAGGTCATCGTCAACCTCGTCGGCGTGGGGGTCGGCCTCGCTTCGGTCGGCACCACCGCCGCCGACAATCCGGAGGCCTCGACCGTCTCGCTCGGCGCCGGGCTGTGGTTCGTGGCCTCGGGCATCGTGGCCTCGCTCGCGGGCGGCCTCATCGCCGGCCGCCTCTCGGGCAAGCCCCTGCCCGGCACGGCCGCGCTGCACGGCCTCGTCTCCTGGGCCGTGACCACGCTCGTCGTGCTCTACCTGCTGACCTCGGCGGCCACCGGCCTCGTCGGCGGCACCCTGAGCTCCGTCTCCGGTGCGCTGGGCGGCGCGGGCAACCTCGTCGGCGGCACGGTGCAGACGGCCGCGCAGGCCGCCGCCCCCTCGCTCTCCAAGATCTCGAACCCGCTCGACGGCATCGAGCAGCGGGTGAAGGAGCAGACGGCCGGCCAGGACCCGCAGGCCGCCCGCGACGCGGCGGTCGCCGCAATCCGCGCCCTTCTTTCGGGCGATGCGGCCGACAAGCAGCAGGCCGAGACCCGCGCGGCCGATGCGCTGGCCCGGGCGCAGAACATCCCGGTCGATCAGGCCCGCCAGCAGGTGCAGGACTACAAGAAGCAGTACGAGCAGGCGGTCGCCACGGCCAAGCAGAAGGCCGAGGCCGCCGCTCTGGCCACGAAGTCGGCCGCGACCCAGGGCGCCTTCTACGCCGCTCTCGCCCTGCTCCTCGGTGCGCTCGCCGCCTATCTCGGCGGCCGCCTCGGCGCCCCGAAGCCGGCGACCCTGGTCGGCGCCTACGACGCCCGCCGCGTCTGACGCCCCCGAACCCGACTCCCGCCGCGCCGTCCCGGCCGGCGGGAGCCTCCCCCGATCGGCCGCACGGGTGACGATCGACCCGCGATGAAGGAGAGAATCCGATGAGCAGCACCACCGACAAGATCAAGGGCCTCGCCAACGAGGCCGCCGGCAACGTCAAGCAGGGCATCGGCCGGGCGACCGGCAACGACAACCTGACGGCCGAGGGCAAGGCGCAGGCGCTGAAGGGCGAGGCGCAGCAGACCGTCGGCAAGGTCAAGGACGGCGCCAAGGGCCTCGCCGACAAGATCACCGGCAAGAACTGAGAAGAACCGAGCCTGCATCGGGAGAGCCGGCCCGTCCGGCCCCGTCGCTCCGACCCACAGCCGAAGGAGAACCGCATGAACCGCGACCAGATCCGTGGTGCCTCCCGTCACCTCAAGGGCCGTGCCCAGACCGCGCTCGGCGGCCTCGCGGGCGATCCCGTCCGCCAAGTGCGCGGCGCCGTGAACCAAGTGGCCGGCGGGGCGCAGTACACCTACGGCCGGGCCCGTGACCGCGCCGAGGATCTCGCCGAGGACGGCCGCCACCTCGCCCACGCCGCCCGCGAGCGCGCCGACGACCTGATCGGCGACGGCCGTCATCTCGCCCACGAGGCCCGCCGCCGCGGCGAGGCCTACGGCCGCCGGGCGATCCGCTACGCCGACAATCATCGCACCAACACCCTCGTCGGCCTCGCGGCGCTGGCGTTCGCCGCCGGCTGGCTCGCCCGCCGCACCCGCTGACGGAGATGTGAATCGTGTTCCGCAAGCTTCTGACGGCCTTCGTCCTGCCGAAGGTCATCGCCTTTATCGGCCGCCGCTACGGTCGCCGCGGCAGACCCCACTGAAGCCCGCGATCCCATCGCGGCCCCCATGGTCGGCGCGCTCCGGGACGGCGCGAGCGTACCGGCCCTCCCCTCGCGCCCGGTCCGGCGCGAGGGGTCATCCGCCGCTCCGCGAGCGAAGCTCAGACCGCCTCCCGCGCCCGATCCTCCGGGCCGCGCCCCGGGTCGCCTTGGCCGCGTCGGCACTGTATGCTCGCCGTGCACGGAGGTGGAACGGGAGATCGGGATTGGGTTCTGGCGCACCGTCGCTGGCAGCGGCACATTTGACGGCCTGCGACCGGGAGCCGATCCACATCCTGGGGACCCTGCAACCACACGGTTTCCTCGTGGCGCTCGACGGCACGGACCTGCGCGTCGTCCAGGCGAGCGCCAACGTTCCCGGCCTGCCCGGACGCCCGGCCGCCGAGATCCACGGCAAACCGCTCGCGCGCGCGCTTCCCGAGGCCGTCGCGGCGGTCGAGGCTTTCCGTCTCGCCCCGGCGGAGCGCGAGGGCGCCCGCTACCTCGCGAGCCTGACGCTCGACACGCAGGAGGGAGCCCGCTCCTACGATCTGGCGGCGCACCGCTCCGCCGACCTCATCGTCCTCGAATTCGAGGAGATCGCCAGCGAGGCGGCCTCCTACCAGAGCCTCGATGCGCTCTACCCGCGCCTGAGCGCGTTCGTGGAGGGTCTGCACGCCGCGGGCTCGGTCGCGGACCTGTGCCGTCTGCTCGCGGCCGACATCCGCCACATCACGGGCTTCGACCGCGCCCTCGTCTACCGGTTCGACCGGGACTGGCACGGCACCGTCGTGGCCGAGGCCGGCAACGGCAGGCTGCCCTCCTATCTCGACCTGCGCTTTCCCGCCTCCGACATCCCGGCCCAGGCGCGCGAACTCTACCGGCGCAACCGCCTGCGCATCATCCCCGATGCCGCCTACGAGCCGGTCCCGATCCTGCCGACGCTCACCCCCGGGACCGGCGCGCCGCTCGATCTCAGCCAGTCGGTCCTGCGCAGCGTCTCGCCCGTCCATGTCGAGTACATGCGCAACATGGGCACGCAGGCCTCGATGTCGGTCTCGATCATCGTGGACGGCGCGCTCTGGGGCCTGATCTCCTGCCACAACAAGGCCGCCCACCGCGTGCCGCTCCAGGCCCGCAACGCCTGCGACTTCCTCACCCGCATCTTCGCCCTGCAGCTCGCCGCCAAGGAGCGCGGGGCGCTGGCCGAGCAGCGCATCCGCCTCGGCGCGATCCAGGCGCGCCTTCTCGGCTACATGGCCGAGGAGGAGCAGTTCATCGACGGCCTGCTCAACCACCCCGCGGACGTTCTCGCCCTGGCCGACGCCGCGGGCGCGGCCGTCGTCACGGCCGAGAGCTGCCGCCTGCTCGGCGCCACGCCGTCCGTCGGCGAGGTGCGCGCCCTCCACGACTGGCTCTCGGGGCAGTCCATGGGCGACCAAGTCTACGTCACCGACGCCCTCGGCGAGGCGTACGCGCCGGGCCGCGCCTTCGCGGACCGGGCCAGCGGCCTCCTGGCGATCTCGATCTCGCAGAAATACGCGAGCTACGTCCTCTGGTTCAGGCCCGAGGTGGTGCAGACGGTGAAGTGGGGCGGCGACCCGACCAAGGCGGCGACCTCCGACCCGGCCGGCGGCCCCGAGCGGCTTCATCCGCGAAAATCCTTCGAGACCTGGAAGGAGACCGTTCAGGGGCGCTCGCTGCCCTGGTCGGCCCCCGAGATCGACGCCGCCAAGGACCTGCGCGCGGCCGTGCTCGGCATCGTGCTGCGCCGGGCCGAGGAACTCGCGGCGCTGAGCGAGGAATTGCAGCGCTCGAACAAGGAGCTGGAGGCCTTCTCCTACTCGGTGAGCCACGACCTGCGGGCGCCCTTCCGCCACATCGTCGGCTATTCCGAGCTTCTGCGCGCGCGCGAGGCCGAGCGCCTCAGCGAGAAGGGGCGCCACTACGTCGACACCATCGCCGAGGCGGCCCTGTCCGCGGGCCGGCTCGTCGACAACCTGCTCAACTTCTCCCAGATGGGCCGCAACGCGCTCAACCGCGTCTCCGGCGACATGGGCCAGCTCGTCGAGGAGGTCCGCCGCCGCATCGCGCAGGACGTGCCCCCGGAGCGGGTCGTCCACTGGCGGATCGGCCCGCTGGGACGGGTCTACGCCGACCCGGTGATGCTGCGGCTCGTGGTCGAGAACCTTTTCTCGAACGCCGTGAAGTATACCCGCGACGTGCCCGAGGCCGTGATCGAGGTCGGCCGCGAGCCCGATCAGGACGGCGAGGCCGTGTTCTACGTGCGCGACAACGGCATCGGCTTCGACATGGCCTATGTCGGCAAGCTGTTCGGCGTGTTCCAGCGCCTGCACCGGGTCGAGGACTTCGAGGGCACCGGCATCGGGCTCGCCAACGTGCGCCGCATCGTCGAGCGCCACGGCGGCCGGACCTGGGCGAACGGCGCCCTCGGCCGCGGCGCGACCTTCCACTTCACACTCCCCTCGCGTGATGGGGCACGCTGACATGGCCGACCTGAAGCCGATCCTCCTCGTCGAGGACAACCCCAACGACATCGAGTTGACGCTGGCGGCCCTGGAGCAGAGCCAGCTCGCCAATGAGATTGTGATCTGCCGCGACGGCGCCGAGGCGCTCGACTACCTGTACCGGCGCGGCGCCTACGACCGGCCCGACCTTCAGGACCCGGCCGTGGTCCTGCTCGACCTGAAGCTGCCGAAGGTCGACGGGCTCGAAGTCCTCGCCGCGGTCAAGCGCGATCCGGGCACGCGGGCGATTCCCGTGGTGATGCTGACCTCCTCGCGCGAGGAGAGTGACCTCGTCCGCTCCTACGAACTCGGCGTGAACGCTTTCGTGGTCAAACCCGTTGGCTTCAAGGAATTCTTCGACGCCATTCAGGATCTGGGCGTGTTCTGGGCCGTGCTGAACGAACCGCCGCCGCACCGGGGAGGCTGGCCATCCAACGCGTGAGCGACGCCCTCCCCGACGGCGCCGAGGCGACGCTGGGCATCCTGCTCCTCGAAGACAGCGACCTCGACGCGGAGCTGCTCGCGGTCGTCCTCGACGGGATCGGCCGGCCCTACCGGCTCGATCGGGTCATGACCCGCGAGGCGTTCATGGCCGCGATGAGCGGCTGCCGCCACGACCTGATCCTGGCCGACTACGTCCTGCCGACCTTCGACGGCCTGAGCGCCCTCGCCATCGCGCGGACGCACTGCCCCGCGATTCCCTTCGTCTTCGTCTCCGGTACGCTCGGCGAGGACGTCGCCGTCGAGGCGCTGAAGAACGGGGCGACCGACTACGTCACCAAGCAGCGGCTCGACCGGCTGCCGCGGGTCATCGTCCGCGCGCTGGGCGAGGCCCGCGCCCATGCCGAGCGGCGGGCGGCGGAGCAGGCCCTGCGCGCGCTCAACGAGACTCTGGAGGCGCGGGTGGCCGAGCGCACCCGCGAACTCGCCGAGGCCAACGTGGCGCTGCAGGGCCAGATCAGCGAGCGCGAGCGCGTCGAGGAGGCCCTGCGGCAGGCTCAGCGCCTCGAAGCGGTCGGCCAGCTCACCAGCGGCGTGGCCCACGACTTCAACAACCTGCTCACCGTCATCGCCGGCAACATCGAGTTCCTGGAGCGCTCGGTCTCGGACGACCGCTCCCGGCGCCGGCTCGACATGATGCGCGGCGCGGCCGAGCGCGGCGCCCGGCTGACGGCGCAATTGCTGGCCTTCTCCCGGCGCCAGCGGCTCGATCCGGTTCCGGTGCGGCTCAACGAAACGGTCGCCTCCATGCGCGACCTGCTCCAGAGTTCCATCGGCGGCGGGGTGCGCATCGAGATGACCCTGCAGCCGGACCTGTGGTCGGCGCTCGTCGACGCGACCCAGATCGAGCTGATCATCCTCAACCTCGCGATCAACGCCCGCGATGCCATGGCGGTGGGCGGCTGCCTCACCATCGAAACCGCCAACGTCCGCCTGACCGCCGAGCCGGCCCACCCGCACGAGCCGGTCCCGGGCGAGTACGCCATGGTGGCGGTCAGCGACACCGGGACGGGCATCCCGCCGGAGGTGATCGCGCGGGTATTCGAGCCGTTCTTCACCACGAAGGAGATCGGCAAGGGCTCCGGCCTCGGTCTCGCGCAGGTCTATGGCTTTGCCAAGCAGTCGGGCGGCGGGGTCCGCATCGACACGCGGCTCGGCGAGGGCACGACGGTGCGGGTCTACCTTCCGCGCGTCGCCGCCGCGTCGCCCGCCGATGCGGCCGAGCCCGTCGCCATCGATTGCGCCAGCGTGCGCTCGCCCGGCGACAGGCCGGTGCTGCTCGTCGTGGACGACGACAGCGCCGTACGGGAGATCACGGTCACCAAGCTGTCCGAGGGCGACTACGTCGTCCGCGAAGCCGGCTCCGGCCTCGCCGCCCTCAACATCCTCGAACACGATCCCTGCTTCGACCTCGTCGTCATGGATTTCGCCATGCCCGGCATGAACGGCGTCGAGGTCGCGGCCGAGATCCGGCGCCGCTGGCCGGGCATCCCCGTGCTGTTCGTGACCGGATACGCCGACCAGAGCGCCCTGACCCGGGAAGGGGTCGGCCAGGACCGGATCGTGCAGAAGCCGTTCCTCGACGGCGAACTCGAACGCAAGGCCGCGGCCGTGCTGGCGGCGTGCTCCGCCCCGAACCTGAAGCTCGTGTCGAGCCGCTGAGGCGCGGTCGGGCAGCCCCGGTCGGACCGGGCAGTGCGCGGCGGCCGTGGCGATCCGCCGTCAGCACTCGACCACGAAGCCGAGACGCACCGTCGCCAGGATGCTGTCGGGGGCATCGCGGATGGCGATGACGACCGCTCCTCCCTCGTCGGCATGGTTCGGACGGGAGACGAAGCCGGCCGCGATCCGCATGGCCTCGAGTTTCGCCGCGACGATGTCGGGAAAAGACTGCCCGACATCGTCCATGATCTCCACGCCGTCATGGACGTCGAAGAAGTAAAGAGGCATCGCGCACCCCCATCAACAGGCGGCAGCGCACGCTTCATACGGACATCGATGCCCGGAAACGTCGGCCCGTGATGACGGAGGCTAACAGACCGTACGATACGGTACAATCGCACAGTTCAACACTGACAAGGTGATCGCTTGGAACGATCATCCTGATTGTCTCGCCGGCGTCGGACGCCGATGGCCGCAAGCCCAAGCCTTCGCTTCGCGCGATGCTTCTCGGGACGTGTGTGCCGAGATGCCCGCTTGGCGCCGCGATGCCGCTCGCGTGGCCTCGCGGAGGTCCCGTCACGTCTTACCAAGCGCTTGAGACGCCAAGCCGGTCCAGGCGTGACAAGCCGAACCGTCACCCGGCGGCGGCGCGCTCCAGGGCGGCGACGTCGAGCCGGATCATCGCCTGCATGGCCGCGAAGACCCGGGCCGCGACGGCGGGGTCCGGATCGGCGAGAAGGCGCGGCAGGATCTCGGGCACGATCTGCCAGGGCACGCCCCAGCGGTCGCGCAGCCAGCCGCACATGATCTCCGTGCCGCCGTTGCCCGTCAGCGCCTCCCAGAGCCGGTCGACCTCGCCCTGATCCGCGCAGGAGACGGAGATCGAGGCCGCCGTGCCGTAATCGGCCGGCACGCCGCCGTTCAGGGCCTGGAAGCTCTGCCCGCCGAGGGTGAAGGTCATCAGGATGACCGCGCCGGCCGGCCCGCCCGGCCAGGGACCCGGCGCGCGCTGGGTGATCCCCAGGCGAGAGCCGGGCACGAGCGAGAGGTAGAAGTGAACCGCCTCCTCGGGACTTTGGGCGAACCACAGGCAGGTGCTGACGGTCGACATCGGGTCCTCTCCATCCTCGTTTCGAGCGGTGTCTTGGACGCGGGCGGGCTACAGGCCGGCAGCCAGTTCCGCGAGCTGATCGGCGCAGCGGCCCCAGCCCTCGTGGAAGCCCATCGCCTCGTGCGCGGCGCAATCCTCCGCCGACCAGTGCCGCGCGCGGGCGGTGTAGCGCGTGGCGCTTCCCTCCGGCTCGAAGGTGATGATGCCGGTGAAGAAGGGCTTGGCCGAGGGCTCCCAGGCGCGGGTATAGGCGTCCGTGAAGACGATGCGCGCGTTCGGGACGAGTTCGAGATAGACGCCGGAACTCGGGAATTCCGTGCCGTCCGGCCCGCGCATGACGATGCAGGTGCTGCCGCCCGGGCGCAGGTCCGTCTCGGCCCGGGCGACGCTGAAGGGCGCCGGGGCGAACCAGCGCCTGATGAGGTCCGGCTCGGTCCAGGCCCGGTAGAGCGCGGCGGGCGAGGCCGGGATCAGGCGCGTCAGGACGAGTTCGTGCAGGTTCGTCTCGGTCATCGTCACACTCGCGGTCGGGTGTCGGGGGGGTTGAGCGGCGCGGCGGCGCGCCGCTCTGGATCGCGGACCGGGCAGGTTCAGCCCTTGGGCTGGTTCATCGCCCAGGTCACGCCGAAGGGATCACGGAGCTGGCCGTAGCGGTCGCCCCAGAACATGTCGGTGGGCGGCATGAGTGCGGTCGCGCCCGCCTCGACGGCACGGGCGTAGCGGGCATCGATGTCATCGACCATCAGGGTCAGGCTGAAGGCCTGCGGCGCTTGGAACGGGTGGCCGTGCTCGGGATAGGCATCGCTCAGCATCAGCGACGAACCGTTCACGTGGAGATGCACGTGGCAGGTCCGGCCCTGCTCGTCGGCCGGCAGCGAAGCGACGGTCTCGGCGCCGAAGGCGCGGGCGTAAAACGCGGCCGCCTTCAGGGCGCCCTCCAGCGTCAGATAGGTGACGAGACCGCCCCTCACCGGCGCGGCGGGAGTCTCGGGATTCGACGGGCTCATGCAGGGGCTCCCCTCTCCGGCCGCCTCCCAATCTCGGCGGCCTCGGCCCAAGGACGTGCAAGCTCGGCGGCATCCGACAACCGCTCAGAGATTTTCTTTCATCCCCTCGCTCAGCCGGTCGAGCTGCATCCGGATATGGGCCGCCTCGGCCGGCGTGCCGGCCAGGGCGATGGCCCGCCCCATCGCCTCCCGCGCCTCCGCGCGCCGGCCGAGCTGCATCAGGAAGGCGCCGCGCAGGCCGTGGAAATGGAAGTATCCGTCGAGACGGTCGCCGAGCGGCTCGACGAGGGCGAGCCCGGCCTCGGCACCCTCCACCTTCCCGACCGCCACCGCCCGGTTGAGGCTCACCACCGGCGAGGGCTGCAGGCGCTCCAGGGCGGCGTAGAGCGCCGCGATCCCGGCCCAGTCCGTCTCCGCGGGGCGCGCGGCGCGGGCATGGAGCGCGGCGATCGCCGCCTGGATCTGGTAGGGGCCGGGTGCGCGGTGGCGCATCGCCTTGTCCACCAGGGCCAGGCCCTCGGCGATCATGGACGCGCGCCAGAGCGCCCGGTCCTGGTCGTCGAGCAGGACGATCGCACCGTCCGCATCGAACCGGGCCGGGGAGCGGGCATGCTGGAGGAGCATGAGGGCCAGGAGCCCCATCACCTCCGCGTCGCTGCCGAACAGGCGCAGCAGCAGGCGTGCCAGACGAATGGCTTCGTCGCAGAGTTCCGCCCGCTCCGAGCCGGTCCCGGCCGAGTAGCCGGCGTTGAAGACGAGGTAGAGCATGGCCGAGACCGCCGCGAGGCGCGCGGCGCGCTCGGCCGGCCCCGGCGTCTCGTAGGGCACCTCGCTGCGGGCGATGCGCACCTTGGCCCGGGTGATGCGCTGCTCCATGGCCGTGTCCGTGACGAGGAAGGCGCGGGCGATGCGCGCCGTGCCGAGGCCCGAGACGATGCGCAGCGCCAGGGCGACCTGCTGCGTTTCCGGCAGATCGGGATGACAGCAGATGAACAGCAGCCGCAGGATGTCGTCGCGGTAGGACGCGTCGTCGAGATGTTCGGCCAGCGGCGCCTCGGCGTCGTCGCGGTCCGACAGCGCCTCCTCCGGCGGCAGCGGCGTCAGCCGGGCGAGGCGGCGCCGACCGTCGAGGGCGGCGTTGCGGCCGACCAGGATCAGCCAGGCCGCGACGGTGCGCGGCGGCCCCGTGCGCGGCCAGGTCCGCAGCGCCCGCAGGCACGCCTCCTGGAAGGCCTCCTCGGCCGTGTCGAGATCGCGGAAGACCCGCAGCAGGGCGGCCAGAACCTGCGGCCGGGCCGCCGTGAGGGCGGCCGCGATCCAGGCGGCGTCGGGCTCGACCCCGCTCATCCGGCGCGCCTCGGATCGGGATTGTAGAGCAGGACCGGGCGCAGCTCGTAGGCACCGCCGGGATTGGCCGCGGCAAGGTCGCGGGCGATCTCCAAGGCCTCGTCGAGATCGGCCACGTCCACGACGTAGAAGCCGAGCAGCTGCTCCTTGGTCTCGGCGAAGGGCCCGTCGATGATCAGCGGCGGCTCGCTCGACTTGCGCAGGGTCGTGGCGGCGGTCGTCGGCAGGAGCCGCAGCGAGGGCCCGAGCTTGCCCTGCGCCTCCAGCCGCTCGTGCACGCGGCCGAGCCGGGCCATGACCGCGGCGTCGTCCGCCTCGCTCCAGGCGGTGACGACATCCTCGTCCTTGTAGCAGAGGATGGTGTAGAGCATGGCGTCTCCTTCTCGGGCCGAACGATCTTGCCAGTGCGCTTTTGCCGAGGCGCTGTCCTCAGGACGCACGGCGGCGCCCGAATCCGACAGCGCGCGGCGGAGATTATCCGCACCGGGTCGATCCGGCGCCCCGCATCGCCTGCCGGAGGCCGGCGCCGGGGCGGAAGATTTGTCCGCACGTACAATCAACTGTGGCGCACGAAGACGCTCGAACAACTTTCCGTCGTCTCGCGAGTTGAGGTTCGGGGGGCCCTGAATGGAGACAGGGCATGAACGGTCAGGCCGAAACCCGTATCACCGAGCGCAACCGAGCCCGCGCGGGGCGCATGAAGGCGGCGATCTTCGTCGAGCCGGGGCGCATCGTGCTGGATGAGAAGCCGGTCCCCGAGATCGGGCCGCTCGACGCCCTCATCCGCATCACCACGACGACGATCTGCGGCACCGACATCCACATTCTCAAGGGCGAGTACCCGGTGGCGCGCGGTCTGACGATCGGCCACGAGCCGGTCGGGATCATCGAGCGGCTCGGAAGCGCGGTCGCGGGATTCCAGGAGGGCCAGCGGGTGGTGGCCGGCGCGATCACGCCGTCAGGGCACAGCGCCGCCTGCCTCTGCGGCTGCCTCTCGCAGGACGGTCCGGACACGAAGTACGGCTTCAAGCCCATGGGCGGCTGGCGCTTCGGCAACACCATCGACGGCTCCCAGGCCGAATACCTCCTCGTGCCCGATGCCATGACGAACCTCGCCCCCGTTCCGGACGACCTGAGCGACGAGCAGGTCCTCATGTGTCCCGACATCATGTCGACGGGCTTTTCCGGGGCGGAGAGCGGCGGCGTGCGGATCGGCGACACGGTGGCGGTCTTCGCCCAGGGGCCGATCGGTCTGTGCGCCACGGCCGGCGCACGGCTGATGGGCGCCACGCAGATCATCGCCGTGGAATGCGTGCCCGAGCGCCAGCAGGTCGCCCGCAGCATGGGCGCGGACGCCATCGTGGATTTCTCCAAGGAGGATCCGGTCGATGCGATCCTGCGGATCACCGACGGCCGTGGCGTCGACGTGGCGATCGAGGCGCTGGGGCGGCAATCGACCTTCGAGGCCGCCCTGCGCGTGCTGCGCCCGGGCGGAACGCTCGCCTCCCTCGGCGTCTATTCGGAGGATCTGCGCATCCCGCTCGGCCCCTTCGTGGCGGGGCTCGGCAACCACACCATCGTCACCACGCTCTGCCCCGGCGGGAAGGAGCGCATGCGCCGCCTGATGTCGGTCGTCGCCTCCGGCCGGATCGATGCCCGCGCGCTGGTCACGCACCGCTTCGGCCTGGAGGCGATCGAGGAGGCCTACGACCTCTTCGCGCACCAGCGCGACGGCGTGCTGAAGATCGCGATCACGCCCTGATCCGCCGCCGCGGGCGGCCGATGCGGGTCGGCACGCGAGAACATGACAGGCAGGAGATCGGTTCCCGAGGGTCCGGGCGCACGGTCGAGAGACCGCGCGCCCTCACCCAGGCCGGAGCCGCATCGTGTCTGAGCTTCAACAATCCAGCGTCCGCAACCGCCTCCTGGCCGCGCTGACACCGGACGATTTCGCCCGGCTCAGCCCGCATCTGGAGGGCGTGCCGGGCCATGTGCGGCAGATCCTGATCGCGGCCGACCAGCCGATCACCCACGCCTATTTCGCGCAGGACGGGTTCGTCTCCCTCGTCGCCGACACCCGGGAGGGCCGCGTCGAGGTCGGGCTGGTCGGCTACGAGGGGATCATCGGAACCTCGCTGGTCCTCGGCACCGATCGCACGCCGCACACCGCGATGGTGCAGGCGGAGGGCCCGATGCTGCGCATCGCGGCATCGGAACTGCGTGCGGCACTCGATGACAGCCCGGCACTGCGGGGCATTCTCGGGCGTTACGTCCAGAGCCTGATCGTGCAGGTCGGGCAAACCGTCTACGCGACGGCCGACTACAACATCGAGGCGCGGCTGGCTCGCTGGATTCTGATGATACAGGATCGCCTGTGCAGGGACGAATTACCGATCACGCACGACTTCATGGCGATGATGCTCGGTGTGCGCCGGCCCGGCGTGACTACGGCGATGCACATCCTTGAGGGCGCCCGGATGATCCGGGCCAAGCGCGGGCGCATCACCGTGCTCGACCGGGAGCAATTGATGGAGTTCGCCGGCGACACCTACGGGCCGGCGGAGACGGAATACGAACGCTCGCTGGCGGAGGCCTGATCCTGCCGCGATACTTCCTCAACATCCGCCGCAACGGCGTGCTCATCCGCGACGGGGAAGGCGACGCGCTGCCCGACCTCGCGGCCGCCCGCGCCCTCGTCCTCGACACCCTGCGCGAGATGCGGCGCCTGCCCCATGTCTACGGCCCGCCGCGGGCGTGGCAGCGCGATGTCTTCGTCATCACCGACGAGGCGGGTGAGGTACTGACCGAAATTCCCTGCGACACGCCGGCCTGACGCGCCGCTACGCGGTTCGGCGCAGGGCCCCGATCAGGCGCTCGTACTCCGCCTCGGCCGGCCCGTAGGCCTCGCCCGCCGCCGCAACGAGGCCGGCGCGGTCGAGAACGAGGACGCGCCCGCGGCGCGCCCTGATCAGGCCGGCCCCCTCCAGCATCTGCAGGGCGACCGTGACGGTCGGACGGCGCACGCCGAGCATGATGGACAGGAACTCGTGGGTGACCGAAAGGTCGTCGCCGTCCTGGCGGTCGTGATACATGACGAGCCAGCGGGCGAGCCGCTCCTCGGCCGGAGCCCGGGCATTGGCCAGGGCCGTCTGGCTGACCTGAAGCAGGAAGGCCTGGGCGTAGAGCAGGAGCAGCCGGCGCAGCGAGGCGCTGGCCTCGATCGCCCGCGTGAGCGCGTCGGCACGGATGCGGTGGCCGCGCCCGCCCACCTGCATGAAGATCTGGTGCGGAATGCGGTCGACCCCCAGGGCCAGGACGACGCCGGCGAGTCCGTCGCGGCCGAACAGGCCGATCTCGATGTGATTCTCACCCTGCGAGGCGACGACGGAGCAGAGCCCGACCTCCGGGAAGTAGGCGTAGGCGATCGGCTCGGACGGCGCGACGAGCACCATGCCCAGCGGCATGTCGAGCGGTTCGAGATCCGGCCGCAGCAGCGCGAGATCCTCCTCCCCGAGGCGGGCCAGCAGATGATTCTTGTAGGTCGGGGAAGCAGACAAGGCCGCGGATCAGGAACGGAGCAAGAGAAGGTTCCTGTCGCATACCGGATTACCTGTCGAAGGCGACTAGATTGTGCATGCGTGCGGAGTAGGGTCTGGAATCAGACAGTTCGAGGCGTGCGAGAAACGAACATGTGTTGCCGCCGCAGCTCTTATTCCACGGGCCGCTCACCGCAACGAGTACGACGCCGTGCAGATCGAAGGCATTTGATTACTTCAGGTGGGGTGTGCAGATTCGCGGCTTCCGTCCCCACCGCGGCGAAGGATGGGATTTCACCGCCCGGGACGGCGATCGGGGCTGCCGCCGGACCCTTGCGGATACGCTGTGCGGGCATTGCGAAAGCTTGAATCGCGGCATCGTTGAGCCCGCGGCCCGAAGGTCGCTCAAGTTTTACCCCGCCCGGACCATGATCTCGCCCCGAAATCGCCGAGCGCCCCCGGCCACTCTGCCGCCGATCGGCGAGTCGGCGCTCAAAGCCCGTCTCGCATCGCATCCGCAGCGGCCGGCAAGGTCGCGCGGGACCCGGGGCGGCGCGACATGGCACATCCTCTTCTCTCGCGGGCACTGCCCGCCGCCGGGTTCCTGGCCGCGGCGCTGACCCTGCACGCCTCCGCGCCTCTCGCGCCCCCGACCGCGCGGCCGGACGAGACGGCCGAGGCGCATCCCGTGACTTGGCCCGAGCCCACGACCTTTGCCGCCATCACCGAGCGGGACATCGATTCTCCGCAGGAGGACACGCGTCCTTCTCCCGACGAGGCGACCGAGCCGCCGGCCGCTCCGCTGGCGGAGTGGACGCCGCGGACCCTGTCCGCTCCGGCCGAGGCCCGGTTCGGCCTGGCGGAGCCGTTCTGGCTGCCGGAGGCCGCGCAGGAGACGGTGCTCCTCGCCCAGATCGTACCCCTGCCCCTGCGGCGCCCGCCGGAACTGACGAGTCTCGGGGCGGCGACGGCTCTGCGGCGGGCGGAGCGGCTGGCCGCGCGCCGCGCGCCGGCGGTGGTCACGCCGGCCGAGGTGGAGGACACCCGCACCTTCTTCGAGAAGTTGCTCGGTGTGGAGAGGCCCGCCGCCCCGGCCCCCGCCCTCGCCTACGCCGCCCTGGAAAACGGCGCCGCCGAGTCGGCCGCCCGCCGACGCCTCGCCGCGCCGGTTCCGCCGGCCGCTCCCGCCGTCGAGGGCGGCATCGCCGTCTACGACATCAGCGCGCAGAGCGTGGTCCTGCCGAGCGGAGAGCGTCTGGAGGCCCATTCCGGCCTCGGCGAGAGCATGGACGACCCGCGCTACGTCCACCTCAAGATGCGCGGCTCCACCCCGCCGGGCACCTACGACCTGACCGAGCGCGAGGCCCCGTTCCACGGCGTGCGGGCGCTGCGCCTCACGCCGCTCGGCGGCAGCGAGGCGATCCATGGCCGCGTCGGCCTGCTCGCCCACACCTACCTGCTCGGTCCGAACGGCGCCTCGAACGGCTGCATCTCGTTCAGGGATTACGACAAGTTCCTGCAGGCCTACCTGCGCGGCGAGATCCGCCGCGTGGTCGTCGTCCCGGGCCGCGGACGCGACGCGGCACCGAGGGTCGCCTCGCGCTGAGGCGCCGTGGATGCAACCCATGATTTCTTTGCGAGAAAATTAAGTTCTCCGCACGCTAGAACTGGCCTGATTCTGGCATCACCCGAAGCGTTGCCGAAGGCCGTCCGGCTCTCGGTGGCCCGGGGGGATTTCCCCCGGCGCGTCGCACCGCCGCCCGAGACCGGGCGCGGTGCGCCCTTCGAGTCTGGCGTCGGAGTCGTGGCGTATGCGTGTGATCCAACGCGTTCTGGGCAGCCGGTCGGAAGCGGGCCTCGCCGGACGCCTGCATCACCTCGAACATCACGGCGTGGTGGACATCCTGCGGGTGGGAAGCGCCGACGTTGCCCGGCGCCGCCTGCGGGCGACGACGGTCGGAGGCGAGGAGATCGCGCTGGCCCTGCCGCGGGATCAGGCCCTGTTCGACGGGGCCGTGCTCGTCCTTGAGGAGGGGCACGCCCTCGTCGCCCGCGTCGGCACGGAGCGCTGGCTGCGGCTGGTGCCGGCTTCCGCCGCGGACGCGCTCGAACTCGGCTACCACGCCGGCAACCTGCACTGGCGGGTCCGCTTCGATCACGGCGCGATCCTCGTCGCGCTGGAGGGGCCGGCCGAGGATTACCTCGTGCGCCTCGGCGCCCTGGTCACGGAGGGCCGCGTCGCCCATTCCGTCGACGCGGCGGCCGAGGAGACCTGAGGCCTTGCTCGCCGCCCTCACCGCGCTCCAACAGGCCGACACGGCCTTCCCGAGCGGCAGCTTCGCCTTCTCGAACGGCCTCGAAGGCCTTGTCGCCGAGACCCCGGCCTTCGACGAGGCGGCGCTCGCTCGCACCGTCGCGGCGGCCCTGCGCTTCCGCTGGGCCGAGACCGACCGGGTCGCGCTGATCCTGGCCCACCGCGCGGGCGGCGCCATCGAGCGCCTCGCGCCCATCGATGCGGTGGTCGAGGCCGCCTCGCTCGCCGAGCCGATGCGGGTCGGCAGCCGCCGCAACGGCGCCTCGCTGCTGGCCTCGCATACCCGCCTCGGCACGCCGGGCGCCGCCGACCTGCGCGCTTCCGTGCGCGCCGGCCGGCTGCTCGGGCACCTTCCCACGGTCCAGGGCGCGCTCTGGCCGGCGCTCGGCCTCGACGAGCGCACGGCCGCGTCCGTCGCGGGCTACCTCTTCGCCAGCGGGCTGACTTCGGCGGCGGTGCGGCTCGCCGCCGTCGGCGCGATCGAGGCGCAGCGGATTTTGAACGGCGCGCTGCCGCTGATCGCCGAATTGCTGGAGCGGCCCGTGCCCGAGCCGGCGGGCACGATCGAGCTCGCCGGCTTCACCCCCCTGATCGAGATCGCCGCGATGCGCCAGGCCCAGGCCGAGCTGCGCCTGTTCGCGAACTGAAGGAGCCGCGCCGATGCTGCTGACGCCGACCGAGATGGAACGGCTCACGATCTTCACCGCCGCCGAACTCGCCCGCAAGCGGCGGGCGCGAGGGCTCAAGCTCAACTACCCGGAAGCGGTGGCGATCATCACCGACGAGATCCTGGAGGGCGCCCGCGACGGGCGCTCCGTGGCCGACCTCATCGGCTGGGGCTCGACCATCCTGACGACCGGCGACGTGATGCCGGGCGTCGCCTCCATGATGCCGATCCTGCAGGTCGAGTGCGTCTTCCCCGACGGCACCAAGCTCGTCACCGTGCACGAGCCGATCCGCGCGGCCGAAGGCGCGGAGCCCGACACGCTGGAGCCCGGCGCCATTCTGCCGGCCGAGGGCGAGATCGAACTCGCCGCCGGGCGACCGCGGGTGAGCCTCGAGGTCGTCAACACCGGTGACCGGCCGGTGCAGATCGGCTCGCATTACCACTTCTTCGAGGTCAACCGGGCGCTGGACTTCGACCGAGCGAAGGCGATGGGCTTTCGCCTCGACATCCCGGCGGGCACGGCCGTGCGGTTCGAGCCGGGCCAGCGCAAGACGGTGACGCTCACGGGTTTCGGCGGCGCGAAGGAACTCACCGGCCTCAACAACCTGACGCAGGGCAAGCTCGACTCGGATGCCGCCCGCGCCGACGCGCTGGCCCGCGCCAAGGCCCGCGGCTTCAAGGGCGCCTGAGGGCCTGTTCGAGATCGAACCGATACCATGCTGCGATGATCCCACCCATCACCCTCTTCCTGAGGTGCCCGCCTCGGCGGGCCTCCAAGGAGGGCTCCGGTTCGCTCAGCGACGTCTGGAGCCCTCCTTCGAGGCTGCTGCGCAGCACCTCAGGATGAGGGGGTGGGGTGGGATGAGCCCGTCGAACAGGTTCTGAGGGAAAGTCACAAAAAATGGTCACGATCCCCCGGCGCGATTATGCGGCCCTCTACGGCCCCACCACCGGCGACGGCGTGCGGCTCGCCGACACCTCGCTCGTCGCCGTGGTCGAGAACGACCACGCGGTCTACGGCGACGAGTGCCTGCACGGCGGCGGCAAGACTCTTCGGGATGGCATCGGGCTCGCGCCCGGCGTCACGGCGGCGGGAGGCGCGCTCGATTTCCTCCTTTGCAACGTCCTCGTCATCGATCCGGTGATCGGCATCGTGAAGGGCGATCTCGGCATCAAGGACGGGCGCATCGTCGGCCTCGGCAAGGCCGGCAACCCGGCGATCATGGACGGCGTCGATCCGCGCCTGATCGTGTCGGCCGGCACCACGGTGCGCGACTGCGAGGGGCTGATCGCGACGCCGGGCGCCATCGACGTGCACGTGCACTTCGATTCCGCCGGCCTGCCCGACCACGCCATCGCCTCGGGCATCACCACCCTGCTCGGCGGCTCGCTCGGGCCGATCACGGTGGGCATCGATTCCGGCGGGCCGTTCAACACGGGAAAGATGCTTCAGGCAGCGGAAGCTTGGCCCGTCAATTTCGGCTTTCTGGGACGCGGCAATACCCACAAGCCGGCGGCCTTGAAGGAACAGCTCGAGACCGGCGTGCTCGGCTTAAAAATTCACGAGGATTGGGGGGCGATGCCGGCGGCGATCGATGCCTGCCTCGGCTTTGCCGACGAATACGACTTCCAGGTCCAGCTCCACACCGACACGCTCAACGAGTCGGGCTTCGTGGAGGACACGCTGGCGGCGATCGGCGGACGCACCATCCACATGTACCACACGGAAGGAGCGGGCGGCGGGCACGCGCCCGACATCATCCGCGTGGCGGGGCTGCCCCATTGCCTGCCCTCCTCGACGAACCCGACCAATCCCTACACGGTCAACACGTTCGACGAGCACCTCGACATGACGATGGTGTGCCACCACCTCAACCCGGCTTTGCCGGAGGACGTGGCGTTTGCCGAGAGCCGCATCCGGGCGCAGACCATCGCGGCCGAGGACGTGCTGCACGATATCGGCGCGATCTCGATGCTCGGCTCCGACAGCCAGGGCATGGGCCGCATCCACGAGGTGATCTGCCGGACATGGCAGCTCGCCTCCAAGATGAAGGACCAGCGCGGCCCCCTGCCCGAGGAGCGGCGGGGCTTCGGCGACAACGCCCGGATCAAGCGCTACATCGCCAAATACACCATCAACGCCGCGCGCACCTTCGGCATCCAGGAGCATATCGGCTCGTTGGAGCCCGGCAAGATGGCCGACATCGTGATCTGGCGCCCGGCCTTCTTCGGCATCAAGCCGGAACTCGTGATCAAGGGCGGCTTCATCGCCTGGGGCGCCATGGGCGATTCCGCGGCCTCGCTGATGACCTGCGAGCCGATGCTGATGCGCCCGCAATGGGGTGCCTTCGGGCTCGCCAAGCAGGGACTGTCGGCTTGCTTCGTCCACCCGCTGGCGATCGAGGGGGGGCTTCGCGAGAGCCTGGGCCTGCGAAAGAACCTGCTGCCGGCCCGCGGCACCCGCCGGCTCACCAAGGCCGACATGCTCTGGAACGACGCCTGCCCGGACATCCGGGTCGATCCGCAGACCTTCGAGGTCTTCGTGGACGGGCAGCTCGCCACCTGCGAGCCCGCGACCGTCCTGCCGCTCGCTCAACGGTACATGCTGCGATGAGTGCTTCCCCCTCCCTCGCTCCGCCCGAATCCGTCACCGCCGCCCGCATCGGCATCGGCGGCCCGGTCGGCTCCGGCAAGACCGCGCTGATCGAGCGGCTGATCCCGGCGCTCCAGGCGCGCGGCGTCGATCTCGCCGTCGTCACCAACGACCTCGTCACCAAGGAGGATGCCGAGCGCCTGCGCCGCTCAGGGCTGATCGACCCGGCCCGGGTCGAGGCAGTGGAAGCGGGCGCCTGCCCGCACACCGTCATCCGCGAGGACCCGACCCTCAACATCGCCGCGGGCGACGATCTCGAGGCAAAGTTTCCGGGGCTTCAGCTCCTGATCTTCGAGTCGGGGGGCGACAACCTCGCCTCGACCTTCTCTCTCGATCTCGTCGATTGGTGGATCTTCGTGATCGACGTGGCGGGTGGCGACGACATCCCGCGCAAACGCGGCCCCGGCGTGCTGCGCTGCGACCTCCTCGTCATCAACAAGACCGATCTCGCGCCGCATGTCGGCGTCGATCTGCCCGGCATGCTGGCGGAGGCCGCGCGGGTGCGGGGCGAGAAGCCCGTGGCCGCCACCAATGCCCGCTCCGGCGAGGGCGTGGAGGCGGTGGCCGACGCGATCTGCCGCGCCGTGCTGTTCGCGCCCTGATGGCCCTGTCGCTGGACGGCCTTCCCGAGACGCCTCCCCCAACCGCGCCGGTCGGGCGCCGGGTGCAGGCCTCCCTCGTCTTCGCCCGCGGCGGCGGCACCACCGTGCTGTCGCGGCAGAGCGTGCCCTACCCGTTCCACATCACCCGCGCCTTCCGGATGCATCCGGAGAGCCCCGACCTCGCAACCCTCTACTTGCAATCGGCCTCGGGCGGCCTCTACGCCGCCGATCACCTCACCCTCGACATCGCGGCGCGTCCCGGCGCGCGGGTCCACGTCACCACGCAGGCCGGCACGGTCGTGCACCGCGGCAGCCCCGAACCCTCACGCCAAGTGACGCGGCTCACGGTCGCCGCGGATGCTTTCCTCGCGCTCAATCCCGATCCGCTCATCCTGTTTCCCGGCGCGCATCTCGCCATCTCCACCGAGATCACCGCCGAGCCCGGCGCCCGCGCCATCGTCAGCGAGAGCGTGGCCTGTCACGACCCCGCGGGCGAGGGCCGTCCGTTCGACCGGCTCGACCTCGGCCTGACGATCCGCACCCCTGAAGGGCGCGCGCTGGTGCGGGAGCGCAGCCGCATCGACGGGACGGCGTTCGCGGCGCCGGATTCGCCGATGGGGCCTCACCGCGCCTACGGCACGATGGTCGTACTCGGCGCGCCCGACGACGCGCGCTTGGCCGGCCTCCGCCTGAGGCAGGCGGCCGACGCAGTCGGCTGCCTGACCGGCTTGAGCCCGCTGCCCAACGGCGCGGGACTCGGCCTGCGCCTGCTCGCCCCGGACGGCGGCGCCCTCTCCGCTGGCATGGATGCGGTGTTCCGGATCGTGTTCGAGGTCCTGAGCGGATGCACGCCGGGGCGACGCAGAAAGTAGAGACCGCCCGCCGCCGCCCAGGCAGGCAGCATATCGCAAGAAATATGGGCAGACCGCACAGCAATTCCCCTTGATGAAATTTGGTTTCTTCAGAAGAAATATGGACGGGGGCACTGGCATCATCTGGCGGCCTGACGGCCGTCATTCGAGCCGATCTGCCGAATGACGTTCGAAGGACTTCGAAGACACATGCGCTCGCGTGACCGAAACGACGCTCATTTTCATCTCCGCCGCCGGCTCCTGCTGGGCCTCGCCGCCTCCCCGCTGCTGGGTGCCCTGCCCGGGCGGGCCTTCGCGCAGGCCGGCGCCAGTGCGCTCGCCGTCACCGACACGGAGGTGACCGTCGGCATCCTGCACTCGCTCACCGGCACCATGGCGATCTCCGAGACCGGAACGACGCAAGGGGAAAAACTCGCCATCGAGCAGATCAACGCGTCCGGCGGCGTGCTCGGGCGTCAGATCAAGATCATCCAGGAGGACGGCGCCTCCGATTGGCCGACCTTCGCCGAGAAGGCGCGCAAGCTCGTCGTCAACGATCATTGCGCGGCGGTGTTCGGCTGCATGACCTCGGCCTCGCGCAAGGCGGTTCTGCCCGTCTTCGAGCAGTACAACGGTCTTCTTTATTATCCGACCTATTACGAGGGCCTGGAGCAGTCCAAGAACGTCATCTATACCGGTCAGGAGGCGACCCAGCAGACATTGGCGGGCCTCGACTGGGTCGGCAAGGAGAAGGGCGCCAAGACGTTCTTCATGGTCGGCTCGGACTACATCTGGCCGCGCACCACCAACAAGATCGCCACCAAGCACATCACCAGCGTGCTGAAGGGCACGGTGGCGGGTGAGGAATACTTCCCGCTCGGCCACACCCAGTTCAACTCGGTCATCAACAAGATCAAGCTGAAGAAGCCCGACGTGATCTTCTCGACCGTCGTCGGCGGCTCGAACGTGGCCTTTTACAAGCAGCTCAAGGCCGCCGGCATCGACCTCAAGAAGCAGACCCTCGTCACGGTCTCCGTCACCGAGGACGAGGTGGACGGCATCGGCGGCGAGAACATCGCCGACGCCTATACCTGCATGAAGTACTTCCAGTCGCTCAAGAACCCGGCCAACGAGAAGTTCGTCGCCGACTTCAGGAAGCGCTGGGGCGAGAAGACCGTGATCGGCGACGCCACGCAGGCGGCTTACCTGAGCCCGTTCCTGTGGAAGGCGGCGGTCGAGAAGGCCGGCTCCTTCGAGATCGACCGGGTCATCGAGGCCTCCCCCGGCATCGAGATGAAGGACGCGCCGGAGGGCTCCGTGAAGATCCACGAGAACCATCACCTCTGGTCGAAGACGCGGGTCGCCCGCGCACGGGCGGACGGCCAGTTCGACGTGGTCTACGAGAGCCCCGAGTTGATCGAGCCGAACCCGTTCCCGAAGGGGTATCAGTAAGCGGCTGTTCCCCCCTCTCCCCGCGCGCGGGGAGAGGCCCGCAGGCACCCTGTCGTGCCTGCGGGAAGCGGAGGCGATAGCCGGAGCGAAGGTGAGGGGGCGGTCACGGAAGAGGCTCATCCTGATGCGCCCCCTCACCTTCGGCTGCCGCCTCGCTTCGGCGACGACGAGGTCGCCGAAGCCCTCTCCCCGCAAGCGGGGCGAGGGGATGCACACGCAACGCGGTCACGTCCCGGATGTCGGCCTTTACAAGTAGCTCAACCCCCGCCACCGGCTGCGCCGCTTCAGCCACACCATCCCGAGACAGGCGGGGTAGAGCGCCAGCGCGAGCGCCGCCGCGATCAGCCAGATCTGGACCGGCGCCCCCACCTCGACCCGGCCCGAGGGACCGGCCAGACCGAGAGCGGCAAGGCCGTCGTGGATGCCGCGCAGGGCCCAGAGATGGGCGAGGTAGAAGAACAGCGGCGCTCCGCCGAAGACGGTGAGCCCGCCGCGGAGGCGAGCCGGCAGGTGCTCGAACCCGGCGAGCAGCAGCAGGCCGGGACCAAGCGTCGCGAGCAGGAAGTCGGCCGAAGGCGGGTACTTGGTCAGGTTGATGAAGGACAGGGCGCTCGCCCCCCAGTCCTTGCCCGCCTGCCAGGGGTGGGGATCGCCGTAGCCGTTGAGGCCGCGCAGGGCCAGGAAGGCGGCAAGGCACGTCAGGCCGAGGGCGACGAGGCGTCGGCGGCGCATGGCCGGATCGATCCCTGCTCCGAAGAGCGGCCCCAGCGCGTAGCCCGCCGCGATCACGCCGATCCAGGGCAGCACCGGGTAGGAGGTGCGCGCCGCGCCCCAGGGCAGCGGGATCATGCCCCGCTGGTGCAGGATCGCCCAGAGCGCGTAGCCCGGCTGGTCGAGGGCCAGCACGATGCGATCGAGCGCGTTGTGCCCGAGCATGATCGCCAGCGCGAGGGCGATCAGCACCGCCCGCGGCAGCCAGAGCAGGGCGGCGAGCGCCACCATGCTGAGCCCGATCGCCCAGATCACCTGCAGGTAGAGAATCGGCGGCAGCAGGCTGCGGGTCCAGGCAAGGTTCACCAGCGTGACTTCGAGGACGATCAGGAAGAGCCCGCGGGTGAGCAGGAAGCGGGCGGTCGCGGCCCGGCCGCCGTGCTTCTGCCCGTAGAGATGCGCCGACAGGCCGGTGAGCAGCAGGAAGACCGGCGCGCAGAGATGCGAGGCGGCCCGCGTCAGGAACAGGCCCGGCGGCGTCGCCGCGAGATTGACCGGGTCGCTCACCTGGGCCTGGAGATAGAAGAACTCGCGCACGTGATCGACGAGCATCAGGAGCATCACCAGCCCGCGCAGGGCGTCGATGCTGCCGATGCGCGCGCGCGAAACGGCGTCCTCCTGCCGAGTCATGCTCAAAACCGCACCGTCATCGTACCGGTGAAGCGGCGCGGCGCGCCGGGATAGACCCGGAAGCGGTTGAGAGAACTCTCGTAATATTCGGTGTCGAACACGTTCTCGACGTTCAGCCCGAAGCGGAAGTTCTCGTAGCGGTAATAGGCCAGCGCATCGACCGCGACATAGGCCGGCAGGACGAAGCTGTCGGCCGCATCCGCCGCCCGCTCACCGACGCCGCGCACGCCGCCGCCGATCCCGAGGCCCTTCCACGGCCCGGCCTGCACCTCGTGGACGGCGAGAAGGCTGCCCGAATGGCGCGGCACGTTGATGAGCGGCGTGCCCACCGGCAGCACGTTGTCCCGCGTCACGACCGCGTCGGCATAGACGTAGCCCGCCAGCAGCTTGATCTCCGGCGTGATCTGGCCGGCGGCGGTCAGCTCGAAGCCCTGGCTCCTCACCGCGCCCGCGGCGAGCGAGAAGGCCGAGTTGTTGGGATCGGGCGTCAGCACGTTCTCCCGGTCGACCCGGAAGGCGGTGGCGGTGAGCGCCAGGGCGCCGCCGAACAGGTCGATCTTGCTGCCGACCTCGTAGCCGATGCCGGTCTCCGGCGCGAACGGGCCGGAGAGCGCCACGGCGGCGGCATCGGGGCCGATATTCGGCCGGAAGCTGGTGCCGACATTGGCAAAAAGCGCGAGTTCGGGCAGCGGCTGGTAGACGAGGCCGGCCCGCGGGGTGGCCGCGAAATAGGTCTGATCCACCTGGGAGCGCGGGATGCGCTCGCGGAACGACTGCTCGAAGAAGTCGAAGCGCACGCCCAGCAACGCCTTCCATTCCGGGCTGAGGCTGATCTGGTCCTGCGCGTAGAGCGCCGTGTTGGTGATTCGCTCCAGGTTGTTGCGCGGGATGGTGAGCGGCGGCAGCGGCTGGCCGTAGCGCGGATCATAGATGTCGATGGCATAGGGGTTCGTGCGGAAGTTCGAGCGCAGGTAGAGCACGCGGCTGTCGGTGCTCTCGCGCTCGAAGCCGAGCAGCACCGTGTGGCCGATGCCGGCGGTGTCGAAGCGCCCGACCACCTCGGCCTGGCCGATCGCCGTATCCCAGCGGTAGTCGCGCACGTTGCGGTCGCGGGAAACGGTGCGGTTGTCGGCGGCGATGGCGCGGATCTCGGCCGACTCGCCCTCCAGCGTGCCGGTGTTGAAGTGGGTGGCGAGCCGCATCTGCCAATCGGCGTTGAAGCGGTGATCGACGCGAACCTGCATCGTGTTGTTGGTCTGATCGGTGCTCTGGCCCGGCTCTCCGAGGAAGCGCGAGATCGGCACGATTCCGAGCCGGCCGTTGATCGCGATGACGCCGCGGTCGAACACGATGCGGTTGCGCAGGAACTCCGTCTCGACGGTGATCCGCGTGTCCGGGGTGATCTGCCAGCTCAGGACGGGGGCGACGAGCAGCCGGTCGCCGTCCACGAAGTCGCGAAAGCTGCCCTGCCGGCCGGCGGCGAGGTTGAAGCGGTAGAGGAGCGTGCCGTCCTCGTTGAGCGCGCCGCCGGAATCCACCGTGCCGCGGAACTGCTCGAACGAGCCCCACAGCCCGCCCATCTCGAGGAAGCGCTCGCGCGTGGGCTGCTTGGTGACGATGTTGACGAGCCCGCCCGGATCGCTGCGCCCGAACAGCCCGCCGCCGGGGCCTTTCAGCACCTCGACGCGCTCGACGTTCTGCGTGTCCGGCGGGGGCGGCGTGCCGCGGTTCAGGGGAAAGCCGTTCTTGTAGATCTCGGAGGTCGTGACGCCGCGGATGGCGTAGCTGAACACCGACAGGCCGCCGAAATTGTTCTGCTGGGCCACGCCCGGCGTGTAGTTGAAGACGCGGTCGACGCGGGTGGCGGCGAGATCCGTGATGACCTCGCGCGGGGCCACCGTCACGATCTGCGGCACGTCGCGCTGGGGCGTGTCGGTCTTCGTGCTGCTCACCGCGCGGTCGGCGCGGTACCCCGGCGTCGGGCCGATCAGGCCGATCGTGCCGGCCGCCGCCGTCCCGCCGGCCGGCGCCCCGTTGCCGACGCCGCGGCCGGAGGCCTCACCCTCGACCGCGAGTTCCTCCAGCGTCACCGATTCCTGCGCGAGCGCGCCGGAGCCCGGCAGCAGCGCAGCGAGCAGAACCGCCGGCCACCGGTGGAGGATCGCGGCGCGGGCCGGCCGCGCAAGGCGGCGTGCCTGCGGGCCTTCCTCGCCGACAATCAGGTTCGTCCGGACTCTCACGATGCGCGCTCGGGGCTGTTCGGAGGGGAGCCGCGGCGCGTGCCCGGCCGACGGTGCGCGAAGACGCGCGCTCGCCGCTCGGGCACACCGCCGGAACACCCCGTCCGGGGAACATGGTCGCGCCGAGGCAGGTCTCCTGGCTCACGGGTCGACACCCCCCTCGGCCTTCCCGATGCACGGGGCACCAGTGACCGTTTACGACGGGGGCTTACCGCTCACAGTTGCGGGGGCAGCTCCGGCTTTGCCCCGAAGGACGGACCGAATTCCCTCTTAGCCCGCGGGCGACGCGTCCGCGGGAACCTTGGCCGCACCACCTTCGCTGCAATGCGGCACCCGGTCAACGACCGGAGGAGCGAAACGTAACAACATAACATTCTCTGTGTCCGGCCGGACACGGCGCCCTTTACCCTCAGCGACATGGAGGCCGGTCGCGGGCGGCAGTGACCGACGATTTCGCGGCACGCTTTTAGGCAAGATTAACCAAGATCCCGTTCAATGACGAAGGCTTAAGGTTGATCCTTCCCTAAACGGCGAAGCCATCCCGTGCGCCATTTCCGTGCATCTGCCGCGGGAATGACGGTGGGAGCCGTGCGGGATCCGCGTACCGAGTACCGCCTCCATGGACATCGCCGAGCTCGTCCAGAACCGTTCCGCCCGGCCTGTCCGCCGTCGGCGTCGGCTGCCGGTCGCGGCGCTCGCGCTGACCGCCCTCGGGGGGCTGGCGCTCGCCGGCCTGCTGCAGCCGCAGGATGCGGCGGCGCCTGCCGCGATGGACGGGGCGCAGGCATCGGGCGGCACCGAGCGGGCAGAGACCGATCAGGCGGCCGCCCTGGCCTGGATGCTCGATCCCGCCCCCGTTCTCCAGACGGCCAGCCGCGGCTTCACGCGGGCAGCGCCGCGCACTGTGGCCCCGGTGCCGGCAGCCGCGGCGCCCGCCGCGCCCCTGGCCGCCCTCCCCGCGGCCGAACTGCCCGCCCCGGCCCTGGCCGCCCGCCCCGCCCCGCCCACCGCGGCCCGCGTCGCGCTCACCGTTCCGCTGCCCGTGCGCCGGCCCGAGGCGTTCCGCTTCGAGCCTCGGATGCAGACGGCGCGCCTCGGCAGCGCCCGCGTCGCGGCGGCGTCCTCGCCCCGCGCGGCCGAGTCGACCCGCAGCGTGTTCAGTGCCGCGGTCACCGACGACCGCTCGTTCTTCGAGAAGATGTTCGATCTGCCCGCCTCGCCCGCCGCCCCGGCCCAGGAAAAGGCGATGGCCTACGCGGCGCTGGACAGCGGCGCCGTCGATTCGGCGGCCCGGCGGCGGCTCGTTCCGGGTCCGGTCGCGGAGCCCGGCGTGGCCGTCTACGACATCAGCGCGGCGACCGTGACGCTGCCGAGCGGCGAGGTGCTGGAAGCCCATTCGGGCCTCGGCGTCGCCCAGGACAATCCGGACTACGTCCACGTGCGGATGCGCGGCGCCACCCCGCCCGGCGTCTACGACCTGAGGGAGCGCGAGGCGCTGTTCCACGGCGTGCGGGCGATCCGCCTCAACCCGGTGGGCGGCTCGCGCGCCATCCACGGACGCGATGGCATCCTGGCCCACACCTACATGCTCGGCCCGAGCGGCGCCTCCAACGGCTGCGTGGTGTTCAAGAACTACACCCGCTTCCTGCAGGCCTATCTGCGCGGCGAGGTCCGTCGCATCGTCGTCGTGCCGGGCACCGCCCCGGGCGTCTTCGCCAATCGGCGCGGCACCGCGTCCCGCCGCTCGGCTTCCGCCGAGTGACCGGATCTCCCGTCCCCGCGCCGTGACGAGAACGGGCGCCCGGCAGCCGGGCGCCCGAAACGTCAGCCCTTGGAGACGGGCTTGATCTTGAGCTGGTCGATCGCCCAGCGCCAGGTGCCGTCGCTCTGGCGGCGCGCCGCCTCGACGGAGATCGAGCCGTTCGGCAGGCGGGCGAAGGTGAGCGCGAGATCCCCCTGGCGGATCGCGGGCAGCGTCTCCGGCTCGGGGAAGTCGGATTTCCGCGCCAGCAGGTCCGTGTAGAAGCGGCGAATCTCCTCCGTGCCCGTCGCGACGACATCGCCCGCAGCCAGCACCGCCTGCGGCTCGTAGAGAGCCACGAGGCCCTCCGCGTCGCCCGCATTGGCCCGGGCGTGAAAGAGCCGAGCCAGATCCTCCGGCTCTCTCGCAGGTTCCCGATCGCTCATCGCTCGTCTCCTCCCGTTCGCGTGGCTGTCACGTCAGGCGCTTCACTCGAGGCGCTCGCCCCGCCCGTCCCGCACCGCGACGGTGACCGGGATGCCGGCCTTGACGCTCTCGGAGACGGTGCAGAACCGTTCGAATTGTTCGAGCACCCGGTCGAGCCGGTCCATCGATCCGGCCTCCGCCCCGACGGCGATGTCGACCTCGATGCCGACGAGGCGCAGGCGCCCCTCGTCGTTGCGGGCGACGCGCCCGATCGCCTCGGCGCTCACGCCGCCGCCCTCCTGCCGGTACTTGCCGAGCGCGAAGACGAGACTCGCGCACAGGCAGTTGCTCACCGCGGCGATCAGCACCTGCTCCGGCGAGGGACCGGTCCCGCCGCCGATCGGCACGGGCTCGTCCGTCAGCAGCGGCACGAAGGCTTCGCCGAAGTCGACCCGGAAGGCATAGGCCTCGACCTGCCGGATGCGGATGCTGTGCTTGTCCGACATGCTGGGCTTCCTCCCCCTCCCTAACGATCGAGGCCGGATCTCGTTCGCGGCGTCGTGCCTGCCTTGACCTTCTAATCGTATTTGGTATACCAGATGCCAATCGATGGGCCACCGTAAAGAGCGGCCTCGACCGGGGAAGCCAAGGAGGCAGCCGCCGATATGGAACAGGCCCAGGCCTTTGACATATCCGGCCTCGTCGCGGCGATCGGCGACGCGGTCGTGATTTCCGATGCGGACGGACGGATCGTCACTTGGAATCCGGCCGCCGAGCGGATCTTCGGTTTCACGCAAGCCGAGGCTCTTGGCGAGAGTCTCGACCTGATCACCCCGGAGCGTCATCGCCGACGCCACTGGGACGGCTACGCCAAGACGATGCGCACGGGTGAGACCCGCTACGGCACGTCGCTGCTCAAGGTCCCGGCCCTGCACAAGGACGGTCGGTCCCTCTCCATCGCCTTCACCGTCGCGCTGCTGCACGACGCGGAGGGCGCGGTCACCGGCATCGCCGCGATCATCCGCGACGAGACCGAGCGCTTCCAGGAAGAACGCAACCTCCGCCGCCGCGTGGCGGAGCTGGAGGAGGCTCTGGGCACGCTCGTCTGCGCCTGAGGCCAAACGAAGTTTCAGCCATTCATTCAGGGCATATTCCGCAAGTCATATTTTTCGATCTTCACAAACGAAGACCCGAAACAAAGTCTCAATAGGGAGAAAACCGAGATGACTCAGCCGCTCGACGGGATCAAGATCATCGACTTCACGCACGTCCAGGCGGGTCCCGCCTGCACCCAGCTCCTCGCGTGGTTCGGGGCCGACGTGATCAAGGTCGAGCGCCCGGGCTCCGGCGACGTGACGCGGAACCAGCTTCGCCACGTCGAGGACGCCGACGCCCTCTACTTCACGATGCTGAACTCCAACAAGCGCTCGCTGACGCTGGACACCAAGACCCAGCAGGGCAAGGAAGTCCTCGAGAAGCTGATCCAAGATTCCGACGTGATGGTCGAGAATTTCGGCCCCGGCGCGCTCGACCGCATGGGCTTCACCTGGGCCCGCATCCAGGAGCTCAACCCGGGCATGATCCTCGCCTCGGTGAAGGGCTTCTCCGACGGCCACCACTACGAGGACCTGAAGGTCTACGAGAACGTGGCCCAGTGCGCGGGCGGTGCCGCCTCGACCACCGGCTTCTGGGACGGCCCGCCCACCGTGTCGGCCGCGGCGCTGGGCGACTCCAACACCGGCATGCACCTGGCCATCGGCATCCTCACGGCGCTGCACGCCAAGAACAAGACCGGCAAGGGCCAGAAGGTCGCCGTGTCGATGCAGGACTCGGTGATCAACCTCTGCCGCGTGAAGCTGCGCGACCAGCAGCGCCTCGACGCCATCGGCTACCTCGAGGAATACCCGCAGTACCCGCACGGCGAGTTCTCGGACGTGGTGCCGCGCGGCGGCAACGCGGGCGGCGGCGGCCAGCCGGGCTGGGTGCTCAAGTGCAAGGGCTGGCAGACCGACCCGAACGCCTACATCTACTTCACCATCCAGGGTCACGCCTGGGCGCCGATCTGCAAGGCCCTCAACAAGCCCGAGTGGATCGACGATCCGGCCTACAACACCGCCCGCGCCCGCCAGGACAAGATCTTCGAAATCTTCGCCTTCATCGAGGATTGGCTGTCCGACAAGACCAAGTTCGAGGCGGTCGACATCCTGCGCAAGTTCGACATCCCGTGCTCGCCGGTTCTCTCCATGAAGGAGATCGCCGCCGATCCGTCGCTGCGCGCCAGCGGCACCATCGTCGAGGTGCCGCACCCGAAGCTCGGCTCGTACCTGACCGTCGGCTCGCCGATCAAGTTCTCGGACACGAAGGTCGACATCAAGGCCTCGCCGCTGCTCGGCGAGCACACCGATGAGGTCCTGAAGGATCTCGGCTACTCCCCCGAGCAGATCGCCGCGATGCACGAGGCCCGCGCGGTCTGACGGGTGAAGAGCGGCGGCCCCGGCTTTCGGGACTGCCGCGCATGATGGTCCGACCCGTTCGGCCATAGACCTTCCCGGGACGAGGCATCGCCCCGGGACGCTTGACCGGGCAAGGCGCCCGGGGTTCTTTTCCTCCTCCGATGACTTGACCGGGCCGCATCGTCGGCCCGGTTTTTTGCTGTTTTTCCCGAGCGTGCTTCGTGCGAGCGCGCGTGTCCGGCACGGCGGCCGCGCCGCCGACGCGATCGCGGACTTATACGGCTTCCGGCTGATCGCTTCGGTCTCTTCCTTCGTCCTTGCGAGGCTCAGCGAAAGCAATCCAGGGCTCCGCACTTTTCGGACAGGTCGCGCGCTGGGTCGCTTCGGCTCCGCCTCGCGATGACGGGGCGGGACGAAGGCCGAGGCGATCATCCGAAGATCGTATTACGGGCCAGATCGTCGGCTCGCCGCTCACGCACCGCCGATCCTTGAGGGCAAGATGCCCCCGGCCCCGGTGGGACCGGAGGGTCGCTCCCTCAGCGTGTCGTCTCGCTGCAAGACCCGACGCAGCCGGCCGGGACGGCTAGACCATCGTGCCGGATATCGTATCCGGCACGAGGTTCGAGCCTCTTGTTTCGCATCGTCTTTTTCCGAAAGCCGGCGACCACCTTTCGGGACGATGCTCTATCCGAAGAAATCGCCGAGGAAGAAATCGACTGCCTGGGCCACCACGTCCGGGTTGTAGGCGTGCGGCCCGTCATACTCGACATAGGTCAGGTCGTAGCCGGCCTCGCGCAGCAGCCGGGCGTGCCGGCGGGCGCTGCGGTCGATCGGAATCTGCTCGTCGCGCGTGCCGTGCGACAGGAAGATCTTCGGGGCGCCCGCCTGGACCTGTACCGACATGAAGCCGGCCGAGGACACGATCAGGTGGCTGACCCGGTCGCCGTTGGTGAGGCCGAGCGAGAGCGCGTAGCTGCCCCCGTCGGAATGGCCCGCGAAGGCGAGATGGCGCGGATCGATCAGGAAGCGGTCGGCGACCTCGGCGAGCGCCCGGTCGAGCCGCTCGCGGTCCGGCCCGTTGCCGACGATCACGAGATCCCAGGTCGGGTGCAGCGACTGGGGCACCAGGAGCAGGAAGCCGCGCTTCTGCGCATGCTCCTCCAGCATCGGCAGGATCTTTTCCGCGTAGCCCCCGCCGCCGTGGAACAGCACGACGAGCGGCGTCGGCAGGCGCGGGTCGATGTGCTCGGGCACGCGGATCAGCGCGTCGCGGGTCTCGAACAGACCGAGCGCGTGGCGCCCCGGCGGCAGCGGTTCCTTGCTCGGCAGACGCGGCAGGAAGGCGAGCCGGCCGGCGAGCCGGGGATCGAGGGCGACCGAGGGATCGAACGGGGACGAGGCCATGGAGCGTCTCGCTGAGGAAGCGCAACCCGAGCCCCTGATACCGGGATGCCCGCGACGGCGGGCCTCGAAGCAGCCCGGAACGCGTGATCCTCCCCGGTGTCCGGAAAGGCTGTCCCGGGGTTTTCGTCGCGCGTGCTTCGAGGCTTCGCGTCGCTCCGCACCCCAGCATGAGGGACGAACGTGCGTGCCGGACAAAAAAGGACCGCGGCGCCCATTTCGGGCACCGCGGTCCGGCTCAGTCGAAGCGGTGGGAGGGCAGTGCCCGCCTCACTTCTTCTTCAGGGTGCTCTGCGGGTTGAGGCTGCCGATGTTGCCGCTCTCGCTGCCGGCGGCCGGGTCGATCTCCGCATTGATGAGGGTCGGCTTGCCGGAATTCATCGCCTCGTCCACGGCCCGCTTCAGCTCGTCCGGCGTGGTGACGTTCACGCCGACGCCGCCGAAGGCCTCCATCATCTTGTCGTAGCGGGAGTTCTTGACGAAGACGGTGGTGCCCGGATCGCGGCCGGTCGGATCGGTGTCGGTGCCGCGATAGATGCCGTTGTTGTTGAAGATCACGATGCAGACCGGCAGCTCGTAGCGGCAGATGGTCTCCACCTCCATGCCGGAGAAGCCGAAGGCCGAGTCGCCCTCGACCGCCAGCACCGGCTTGCCGGTCTCGACGGCCGCCGCGACGGCGAAGCCCATGCCGATGCCCATCACGCCCCAGGTGCCCACGTCCAGGCGCTTGCGCGGCTGGTACATGTCGATGATGCCGCGGGCGAGATCGAGGGTGTTGGCGCCCTCGTTGACGAGGATCGCGTCGGGCCGCTCCTTGATGACGGTGCGCAGCGCGCCGAGCGCCGAGTGGAAGCACATCGGCGAGGAGTTCTTCATCAGCTTCGGGGCCATCTTGGCGATGTTGGCCTCGCGCTTGCCGCGCAGCGTCTCCAGCCAGGCCGAGGGCGCGCCCTTCCAGTCCTTGCGGATGCCCTCGAGCAGCGCCTCGACGCAGGAGCCGATATCGCCCACCACCGGCGCCACGATCTCGACGTTCGAGTCCATCTCGCGCGGCTCGATGTCGATCTGGATGAAGCGCTTCGAGCCGGGCTCGCCCCAGCTCTTGCCCTTGCCGTGGGAGAGCAGCCAGTTGAGGCGGGCGCCCACCAGCAGCACCACGTCGGAATCCTTGAGCGCGGTGGAGCGGGCCGCACCGGCCGAGAGCGGGTGGGTGTCGGGAAGGAGGCCCTTGGCCATGCTCATCGGCACGTAGGGGATGCCGCTCTCCTCGACGAGCGCGCGCACCGCCTCGTCGGCCTGGGCGTAGGCCGCGCCCTTGCCGAGGATGATGAGCGGACGCTCGGCCGACTTCAGCACGTCGAGCGCCCGGGCGATGGCGGCCGGGGCCGGGATCTGGGCCGGGGCCGCGTCGATCACCTTGACGAGCGACTTGGCGCCGAGGCTCGCGTCGATGACCTGCGAGAACAGCTTGGCGGGCAGATCGAGATAGACGCCGCCCGGACGGCCGGAGACGGCGGCGCGGATCGCGCGGGCGACGCCGATGCCGATATCGGCGGCGTGCAGCACGCGGAAGGCGGCCTTGCACAGCGGCTTGGCGATGGCGAGCTGGTCCATCTCCTCGTAGTCACCCTGCTGCAGATCGACGATCTCGCGCTCGGAAGAGCCGGAGATCAGGATCATCGGGAAGCAGTTGGTGGTGGCGTTGGCCAGCGCGGTCAGGCCGTTGAGGAAGCCCGGCGCCGAGACGGTGAGGCAGATGCCCGGCTTCTTGGTGAGGAAGCCGGCGATCGCGGCGGCGTTGCCGGCGTTCTGCTCGTGGCGGAAGGAGATGACCCGCAGACCCTCGGCCTGGGCCAGACGGCCGAGATCGGTGATCGGGATGCCGGGCACGTTGTAGATCGTCTCGATGCCGTTGAGCTTGAGCGCGTCGATGACGAGGTGGAAGCCGTCCGTCAGCTCCGGCTCCTCGTGGGGCATCGCGCCCGCGGTGATCGCGTCGATGTTCTGGGCCTGGACGGTCATGCGGCGTTCTCCCTCTTGTCTGGCTGTCGTGTCCCCGCGCGGGGCCCGATGGCGTCGGGCCGATGCGGTGCGATGGCGTGCGCGGTGCCCTTGCGCCGTACCTTGGCGCTCGGCGCGCGGACCGTGCGTCGGACGGCCGGTCTTGTTGCGACCCATCTGGCATACCAAATACCAAATGGTCGGTCAAACGAAACGCATGCCATTGTTCCCGCACGCCTTGGGCGCCGGGATGAGACAGGGGACGCGGGGTGCCGTGGGTTCCGGGATTTTGCTTGACGCGTCGGGAGTGGATCCCCCGGCGCCCCGCGGCCGGCGCTCCCGAAGCGGGAAGCGGCGGCCGATTTGTCGTCAGCGGTTTCGGGTTACGCTCGGCACGGTCCTGAAGCGCGACCCGGCCTCGTAGTGGGCCGGCGGCCAGAGTGGCATCGAGCCCCTGCCCGCGACCGGATCGCCCGGTGCGGACAAAAGGCTCTTGCCCGTGCACGACGCCCGGGGCACGGCGACCGACCGTGACGCGGGAACCGCCTCCTCCGCCCGTGAGCCCGTCGCGGCCGGTCACCTCCGCGAAAAGCCCCCTGTCGTGGACACCGGCCCGGCTCCTTGCGGAAACCGAACCCGTGCCGGCGGCGAGCCCGCGAGAACTAGGAATTTTTTACTAGTTTGTCAAGTCTTTTCCCATGCCCGGATCCCGAGCGCCTGCCCGATGCGGCGCCCGTTCGACGGCCCCGGCCGTCACCCCGGGTCGTCATCGCGAGCGACAGCGACGCGATCCAGCGGCGCGGGCTCTCCGAATCGTGCGGAGCGCTGGATGGCTTCGGCTCCGCCTCGCCATGACGATCCGAAGCGATCACGGGGCAACGGGTCGTGTCTCAGTGCGATTTGCGGCGATGACACATGAGCATCGGCCTGAGATCGCGCGAAAGGCGGCAATGAAGCGGTGGTCAAGATCAAGCACGCATTCGCTTTCAAAAGTTAAACCTGAATGCGTGCTTGATAGCGATATCAGCACGCATATAATCATCCATACGCCGCACGCATGGAGTGATTCGCCATGGCTCGTAAAGCGACGCCCCAAAGCCAGGGCGGAATTGCCAGATCTCAAAAATTAACTCCGGAAGAGCGGAGTCGCAGCGCTCGCGAGGCGGCAAAGGCTCGTTGGGCCAAAATCGCAGATCCAAATCGTCTGCCAATCGCTACTCACGAAGCGCCATTGAAAATCGGCGCTGTCACCGTTGATGCTTATCGATTGGATGATGGCCGGCGGATGATTTCCAAAGCAGCAATGGCTGCTGCTCTGGGACTCAAATCAACCGGCGGCAGTGCGTTTCTGCGTTCGATGACCCGGCCGGCAATTAGGTCGAGAATCAACGATGATCTGTGGCATGTCATTGATAATCCGCACCATTTCCGCCCGGTCCCCAACGACTCGACGCCACAAGGTCTCGTCATTGATGGGTATGAAGGCGAAGTATTGATTGATGTATGTTCCGTATTAATCGACGCCGGAAGAGCAGGAACGCTCAATAAATCTCAGGAATTTCTTGCGAAAAATGCTGAGATTATTCAGAGATCAGCGGCAAAACTCGGAATAATTGGACTAATCGATGAGGCGGTCGGCTTCACAGACCGAGCAAAAGACGAGTATAGAGAGCTGTTCCAGCAGTTTGTAGTCAATGAGTGGTCTAAATGGGAAAAGGAATTTCCAGACCAATTTCCTGACATGCTGTACAGGCTATATGGCATGAAGCGGTTTGACTCCACGTCATCAAAGCACCCTCGTTTTTTCGCAAAGTTCACCAGAAAATTTATCTATCATCCACTTGCAAACAGCAAAGGAAAGATATTAGAAATGTTAGATGAAAAAAATCCCGTAGTTTATGCAAATGGCGGGCGAAGATACAAATTATTCCAGTTCCTTTCAGAAGAGGTTGGCATGCCAGCGATACGCGCCCATCTGTGGCAAGTAGTCGGCATAGGCAATTCATCGAAGAACATAAAGCAATTTGAACGAGGGTTTTTTCGAGCATTTCCAGAAGCAACGCCGATCGGGCATCAGTGGGGTCTTCTGGACGATATCGATGACGATGCTTGAAGCCAAGCATGAAATCCAAGCACTAGCGTCGTGAACAAGCTGCCCCTCGCGAAGCTCGTCCAAATCCTAAGCATATTCTGCGAGGACTGCGGCTCCGCCGTCACGGCGCAGCGAGATGCGGCCGGATAATCGTCAGCATGCGCTCGGCCGAGGTGCCCGGCGGAAAGAAGCCGAGATAGGCACCCGAGCGGTCCATGAGATAGACGAAGGCCGAGTGCTCGATCGTGTCCTCGCCATCGGAGCGCGGCACCCGCCGGTAGAAGACCTTGTAGGCGTCGGCCGCTTGGCCGATCGCCGCCTCGGAGCCGGTCAGGCCGATCAGGCGCGGATGGAAGCTCGGCACGAACTCCTTGAGCAGGTCGGACGTGTCGCGCGCGGGGTCGAGGGTGATGAAGACGGGCTGGATCGCCTCGCCCGCCGCGCCGAGCAGGGTCAGCGCGCGGGCGATCTCCATGAGATCCGTCGGGCACACGTCGGGGCAACTGGTGAAGCCGAAGGTGAGGATCACGAGGCGCCCCCGGAAATCCGCCTCGGTGCGGGGGCGCCCGTCCTGATCGACCAGCGCGAACGGCCCGCCGACCGGCTCGCGGTTCCACATCAGAACGTCCATCAGCTCCGCGGCCGAGCGGCGCGGAGGTGCCTCGGCCCTGCTTGAGCCGATCGCCGCGAGCCCGAGCAGCAGCGCGGCTGCCAGCCGTCTACGCACCGAAGGTGAGCCGGCTGCCGGTGGTTGGGACGATGACGTTCCCGGGCATCTGCGCCTGCGCTTCGAGGGCGAAGTTCAGGCCGCTGCAATGCATCGGGATCACCACGTCGGGCTTGAGCGCGCGGATCTCGGCCACGACCTGGGTCAGGTACTCCTTCGGCGCCGGGCCGAGATGGAAGCCGCCGACGATGGCGTGGACCCGCTCGACGCCGGAGACCTCCTGCGCCTGCCGCACCGAATTGACGATGCCGACATGGCCGCAGGACGAGATCACCACGAGCCCCTTGTCCTTCACGTTGAAGCAGGTGGCGTGCTCGTGGACATGCTCGTCGGGAATGATCTTCCCCTGGAGTTCGGCCGCGGAGTAATGGGTCGCGTCGCAGCCGAGCCCGTCCTTGATGCCGCGCTCGACGAAGGTGTTGGGCAGGATGCGCTCGGACGAGGTGCGCTTGATCTGGCCGGTGGTGAAGGCGTGGCCGGCCACCACGGTCGGCGCCTCGCACAGCACCGTCGCGATCCGGCGCGCGGCGAGTTCGCGCCGGTCGAGCTGGCCGAAATCGGTGAACTGGCCGGTCGTGCCGACCGGGCTCAGGCGGTGGCAGAAATTGTCCTCGCCGCCGGCATAGAGCTTCAGGTCGGGCGAGAGCGCGTCGCGGTACCGATCGAGGAAGCCGTTCAGGCCGCCGTAATGGTCGTGGTGGCCGTGGCTGACGATCAGCGCGTCGAGCTTGGTCGGATCGACCTTCAGGATCTCGATGTTGTTGAGCAGCGCCTCGGGGCTGTAGCCGAAATCGAGCAGGATCGTGCGGGCCTCCCCCGCCGCCTTCGATTCCGCGAAGAGCGACAGGCCCCACTGGTTGTGCAGCACCTTGCGGTAATCGGCGCCGCGGCCGTTACCGGGCGGCTGATGCCGCACGCCCTGAACGGTCTCGGGCTTCAGAAACTGGTCGTGCGCGGAATCGATCAGCACGCGCAGGCTCAGACTGTCGACGCTGGGCACGGCGAGGGGCGCGGCGCGCGCGACCTCGACGCAGGAGAAGCCGGCCGCCGAGCCGGCGGCGAGCGCCGCGGACAACTTCAGGAAGCCGCGCCTGTCGATGGATTCGACCATGTCACCCACTCCCGCCCTGCATCTTGTATGCACTCTATAGCAAAGCTCGACCGAAATTATCTTCTTTCTTCGGGGTATTGATCGGAAAGATCTTACGCCGATGCGCTCGGACCATGAAAGATCTCCGTTCGGGCGCCGACGTGATCGATCGAAGGGCGAGAGCCCCGCGCCCCCTCCCTCACGACGGCCCGCCGGCCGGACGCGACGCGCTCGCATGGTCCGCGACGGAGCGGCCGAGCGCCCGCCGGTTCGGATGCGTCCGTCACCCTCGCCCGTCCGATTCACCGCGGCAACGGCGGCTCGGGACGGCCGTCGCTGCGGGCGTCGGCCTTCGCGGGCCGGGGCCCAGGCCGGCATCGGTGCTTGCGGCCGCCATGAGGCAGCGGGCCTTCCGTTGCCGACATGATACGAAACAGCCTCGATCGTATACAAAAACTTGACTTACACATACGCCGGGATACAAAAAGCCGATCGTCCCGCCGCAGCGAAGACGGCGACGGTTGGATCCCCGCCCGCCGCGGACGCAGCGGGGCCATCACAGGGAGCGGACCGATGAGCGGCTGGCGTCAGGAGCGGGCAGTCCGCGACGCGCGGATCGAGGCGGGCCGGGCGCATGCCGCGGGCAAGGTCGTGGCGGCCGAGCACGCCGTCGCCCTGCTGGAAGCGATCCTCCGGCCCGGCGACCGGGTCTGCCTTGAGGGCGACAACCAGAAGCAGGCGGATTGCCTCGCACGTGCCTTGAGCGCCTGCGACCCGTCCCGCGTGCACGACCTGCACATGGTTCAGTCCGGCATCGTGCTGCCCGAACATCTCGACATCTTCGAGCAGGGGATCGCCCGGCGGCTCGACTATTCCTATTCGGGGCCGCAGGGCGGGCGCATCGCCCGCATGCTCTACGGCGGGCAGATCGAGCTCGGGGCGGTTCACACCTACCTGGAGCTGTTCGCCCGCTACTTCATCGACCTCACCCCGAACGTGGCGCTGATCGCGGGCGTCTCGGCCGACCGGGAGGGCAACCTCTATACCGGGCCGAACACCGAGGACACGCCGACCGTGGTGGAGGCCACCGCCTTCAAGAACGGCGTCGTGGTGGCGCAGGTCAACGAGATCGTCGAGCGCGTGCCCCGGGTCGACATCCCCGGCGACCGGATCGACTTCGTGGTCGAGGCCGACCGGCCCTTCTACGTCGAACCGCTCTTCACCCGCGATCCGGCAGCGATGACCGAGACGCAGATCCTGATGGCCATGATGGCGATCAAGGGGATCTACGCCGCGTACGGCATCCGCCGCCTCAACCACGGCATCGGCTTCGGCACGGCGGCGATCGAACTCCTGCTGCCGACCTACGCCGAACGGCTCGGCCTCAAAGGTCAGATCGCCACGCACTGGGCGCTCAACCCGCACCCGACCCTGATCCCGGCGATCGAATCGGGCTGGGTGAAACAGGTGCACTGCTTTGGCTCCGAAGTGGGCATGGACCGCTACATCCGCGAGCGCTCCGATATCTTCTTCACCGGCGCGGACGGTTCGCTCCGCTCCAACCGGGCCTTCTGCCAGACCGCCGGGCTCTACGCCTGCGACCTGTTCATCGGCTCGACCCTGCAGATCGACCTCAACGGCCATTCCTCGACGGTGACGCAGAATCGGGTGGCGGGTTTCGGCGGCGCGCCCAACATGGGCTCGGACCCGCACGGGCGGCGCCACCCCTCCGACACCTGGATGAAGGCGGGGCGCGAGGCGCAGGTGACCGGCGATCCGGCCCTGATGCGCGGGCGCAAGCTCGTGGTGCAGATCGTCGAGACCTTCGGCGAGGGGCTGGTGCCGGCCTTCGTGGAGCGGCTCGACGCCCTGGAGCTCGCCAGGAAGATCGGCTTGGAGCTCGCACCGGTGATGGTCTACGCCGACGATGTCACCCACATCGTCACGGAAGAAGGCATCGCCAACCTCCTGCTCTGCCGTGACCCCGACGAGCGCGAGCAGGCGATCCGCGGGGTGGCCGGCTACACGGAGATCGGGCGCGGACGCGACCGGGCCATGGTCGAGTCGTTGCGCCAGCGCGGCATCGTGCGCCGACCGGAGGATCTCGGCATCGAACCCCTCGACGCCGACCGCTCGCTGCTGGCGGCGCGCTCGATCAAGGATCTCGTGCACTGGTCGGGCGGGCTCTACGAGCCGCCGGCCAAGTTCCGGAACTGGTGAGGCCGCGATGCCGCCCCGTCATTGCGAGCGGAGTGAAGCAATCCCGTGCGCCGCTCGATCCGGAAAAGTCGCGCCGCTGGATTGCTTCGGCCTCGCCTCGCAAGGACGACCTAAGTCGATCCGAGAATTGGACGCCCGAACGGAGCCGTCGCCATGGAATCCCTGACCTTCCGACACACCACGCAAAAGGCCCTGCCCGGCGCGAAGGCGCAGGCCATCACCGGCGTCGTCGCCTCCGGCAACCTCGAAGTGCTCTTGGAGCGCGCCCTCGCCCCGACCGAGTGCACGGTCGAGATCGAGACGCCGATCCGCGGCTACGGCGAGGTCTGGGCGGCGGTGGTCGCCGACTTCGTCGCCCGCGCCCAGCCCGGGGGCCTGCGCATCACGGTCAACGACGGCGGCGCCCGCCCCGACACCGTGTCCCTGCGCCTGATCCAGGGCGCCCGGCTGATGGAGGTCTGACATGGGCGAACGGATCATCGATCCCGCCACCAAGGGCTGGGCCGCGAGCTGGTACGAGGCCAGCGCCCGCGCACGGCTCGACGGACTGCTCGACGCCGGCACGTTCCGCGAGGTGATCGGCCCCGAGCAGCGCCGGATGAGCCCGCACCTGCCGCTGTTCGACCTGCCGCGCGCCTTCGACGACGGCATGATCGTCGGCTCGGGCCGCCTCGACGGCCGGCCGGTGCTCGTCGCCGCGCAGGAGGGCCGCTTCATGGGCGGCGCCTTCGGCGAGGTGCACGGCGCCAAGCTCGTCGGCCTCCTTCGCGCCGCCCTGGCGCTGAAGCCCGAAGCCGTGCTGATCCTGTTCGACACCGGCGGCGTGCGGCTCCAGGAGGCCAATGCCGGCGAGACCGCCATCGCCGAGGTGATGCGGGCGATCACGCAGGTGCGCGCGGCCGGCGTTCCGGTGATCGGCCTGATCGGCGGACGAGCGGGCGCCTATGGCGGCGGCGGGCTGATCGCGGGCACCTGCTCGCGGCTCGTCGTCTCCGAGGGCGGGCGCATCTCCGTCTCGGGACCGGAGGTGATCGAGACCAACCGGGGCGCGGAGGAGTTCGATTCCCGCGACCGCGCCCTGGTCTGGCGCACCATGGGCGGCAAGCACCGCCGGCTCACCGGCGGCGCCGACGCCTATGCCGACGACACGGTCCAGGCCTTCCGGCAGGCGGCTCTCGAGGGGATCGCACGGGCGCCGGCCTTCGATCTCGCCACCCTGGAGGCGGAGCAGGCCCGGCTGGAAGAACGCCTCGCCCGCTTCGGCGATTGCCGCGACGCGACCGAGATCTGGGGCCGGCTCGGCGTGAACGATCCGGCGGCGGTGCCGGCGCTGACCACGGCCGAGTTCGACGCCCTGCTCGCCGGTCTCGGGGAGACGACCCATGACGCCCGATAAGATGACGCGCGCTAAGACCACGCTTTCCGAAATCCTGTCCTCGCTCTTCCCCGAGGGCCATGCGGTCACCGTCACGGATGGCCTCGTCGGCGGCGAGGGTCCGTTCCGGGGCGGGCGGCTCGCGGTGATCGGCATCGACGGCGACGTGCCGCTCGGCGTCGAAGGCGCCTGCCGGCTCGCCGCCGATGTGCTCGAGGTCGTGCGCCGGGGGAATCGCACGCCGATCCTCGTGGCGATCGATTCCGACAGCCAGCGCATGAGCCGGCGCGACGAGTTGCTCGGCCTCAACGAGTATCTCGCCCATCTCGCCAAGACGCTGCTGCTCGCCGACGCCCAGGGCCACCCCACCGTCGGGCTGATCTACGGGCACTCGGCGGCGGGCGCCTTCATCGCCACGGCGCTCGCCACCCGCGTCCTCGTCGGCCTGCCGGGAGCGAATCCGAGCGTGATGGACCTGCCCTCGGTGGCGCGCGTGACGAAGCTGCCCCTCGACCGGCTGGAGGCGATGGCCCGGGACACGCCGGTCTTCGCGCCGGGCCTCGACAACATGGTGCGCACCGGCGCGGTGCAGGCGGTGCTCGAACCCGCGCGTCCGCTGGCGGAGCAGATCGCCGCCGTGATCGACGCGCTGCCCGCGGACGATACCCGCGACCGGGCCGGGCGCGAGCGCGGCGGCCGGCCGGTGGCGGAGGCCGTCGCCGCGCAGGTGGTGCGGGACGCAAGTCTTGGCTGAGGCCTACCGCCGCCACGATCTCCTCGACGTGGAGCCGGACGCTTGGCGCGCGGTGATGGCGGATCGCGCGGACCTCGCGGGCGTGCCGCACGTCGCGGCCTGGATCGAGAACGGGCACCCGCTCATCCTGCGCCGCTCGCATCCGGGGGAGGAGCCGGGACGCGTGCCGCTCGGGCTGCCCCTGCCGCCCCGGGACGGCAAGCGCCGCATCGGCCTCGCACTGCCGCCCGAGGCGGTCCGCTCGCGCCGCCCCGTCCGTCTCTCGGACGCGCGCGGCGCCTGCCCGCCGGCCTGGACCGGGACGGTCGAGGCGGTGCTCGCGCTCGGTGAGCAGCACGGCCTCGCGCCGCGCCCGTTCGGAAGCCTGCTCTGGCAGAGCCTCACCGGCCTGCCCTACCTCTCGGACAGCTCGGACCTCGACCTGCTCTGGCCGATCTCCGGCGCGGTGCCCTCCGGTCTGCTCGACGGGCTCGCGGCGATCGAGGCCGGCGCGCCGATGCGCCTCGACGGCGAGATCCTGCTGCCCGGCGGCGGCGGGGTGAACTGGCGCGAATTGCACGCCGCCGGCCCGAGCGACGACGTTCTGGTCAAGGACCGCGACCGCCTCGTCCTGCGCGCCGCCGCCGCGGTGCTCACGGGCGAACCGGCGGGGGCGGCGGCGTGAGCGCAAGTCCGGCCCTGTTCGCTCCGGCGCCCGACGATCGGCGCGACCTCGCCGCCGAGCGGATCGCGCGGGCGGCGGCGCAGGCCCTGCGGCTCGAACTGGAGACCTATCCGAAGCCGGGCCTCGTCAGCCACGTCGATTCCGGCAGCCATGCCGACATGGACGCGGGCACCTTCCGGGCGAGCACCGGGGCGATCGCGCCCTTCTTCCAGAGTCTCGCCCGCGCCGGGGCGGCGGGCGCGCCGATGCCGGCCCTGCGCCGCATCGGCCTGGAGGCGGAGGCGGCCATGCGGGCGGCGACCGGCGGCGTGAACACCCATCGCGGCGCCATCTTCGGGCTCGGCCTCCTCTGCGCCGCCGCCGGCGCCCTGCCGCGGGCCGGCGCCGGGGCGCTCGGCAGGCTCGTGCATGCGCGCTACGGCGCGGCCATCCTCGACGGTCCCGTGCTGCTCCACGCACCGGGCGCGCGGGCGCGGCGCCGGCACGGCGTCGGCGGCGCCCCGGCCGAGGCCGCCGCGGGTTTCCCGAGCCTCTACCGCGTCGGCCTGCCGGCCCTGCGCCGGGGCCGGCAGGCCCGCCCCGGCGATGCCGAGGCCGCTCGGGTGGAGGCCTGCCTCGCCCTGGTCGCGCATGTCGAGGACACGAACCTGCTGCACCGGGGCGGGCCTGCGGGTTTCGCTTTCGCGCGCGCGGAGGCGGCACGGTTCATCGCCGAGGGCGGCGTGGCTGAGCCCGATTGGCGCGAGCGCGCCGAGGCCCTGCACCGCGCCTTCGTCGCCCGCAATCTCAGCCCCGGCGGCGCGGCCGACCTGCTCGCCATGACGCTGTTCGTGGACGGCATCGAGGGGGACGGCCCGGAGGGGACGCCGTGACGCTCGCGGTGCTCCTCTCCGGTCAGGGCGGCCAGCATCCCGGGATGTTCGATCTCACCGCGGACTGGCCGGCCGCCGCGCCGGTCTTCGCGGCGGCCGAGCGCCTGCTCGGCCGCGACCCGCGGGACCTCGTCCGCGCGCCGGGCGCGGACTTGCCGGGTGCGGACTTGCCTGGCGCGGATTTGCACGACAACCGCACGGGGCAGATCCTCTGCTGCGTCGCTGCGCTGGCCGGCTGGACCGTGGTGGAGGCGGCGCGCCCGGCCCGCGTCGTCGTCGCCGGCTACAGCATCGGCGATCTCGCCGCCTGGGGCTGCGCCGGCCGCTTCGACGTGGAGACAATCCTGCGCCTGGCCGCCGCCCGGGCCGAGGTCATGGATGCGGCGGGCGGCGAGGGCTTCGGGCTGGCGGGTCTGCGCGGCCTGCCGCTGGCGCGGATCGAGAGGCTGGCCGAGCGGCACGGCTGCCATCTGGCCATCCGGAACGCGGCCGACAGCGCGGTCGTCGGCGGTGCCCGGGCGGCGCTCGAGGCTCTGTGCACCGAGGCGCGGGCGGCCGGCGCGCTGCGGGCCGTCATCCTGGCCGTCCGGACGCCCTCGCACACGCCGCTGCTGGCGCAGGCGAGCCGGCGTTTCGATGACATCCTGAGGCGCGAGACGCCGCAGCGTCCAAAACCCGGTGCCCCCCGGCTGATCAGCGGCCTCGACGGCGCCCCCGTCTTCGACACCGAGGCCGGTCTCGCCAAGCTGACGCGCCAGATCGCGCACACGATCGACTGGGCGGCCTGCCTGGAGGCCTGCCGGGAATTCGGAAGCGACACGGTGCTGGAACTCGGCCCCGGCCACGCGCTGTCAACCATGGCCCGGGATCTCACGCCGCAATGGCGGGTGCACGCCCTCGACGAATTCCGCTCCGCCGCGGGCGCCGTCGCGTGGATCGGGAGCGCCTGACGAGCGGGGGCTGCGCGGATGCTGCCCCGGTCACGGCCATCGATGTCACGGCCATCGATCCGGACAGGGCCGCCGGACGGCATGAGACCGTGACCGGTTGATCACTTTCGGATGTTGCCGAACGCCGTCATCGCGAGCGAAAGCGAAGCGATCCAGGTCGCGACGTCTCCGGACGGGTCGCGCCCTGGATTGCCACGGCTTCGCCTCGCAATGACGGCGTCGTCATCGTACGGCGGCCGCATGAGGCCGCCGATGCGGCCTCCTGCGCCGGTGAGCCGTCATCCCTTAGCGGTGGAACGACCAGCCGTTCAGGCCCCAGCCGTCGCCGCCGAAGGGGAGGTCGGCCGGGCGCCGGCGGTAGTGACGGACCAGAAGCTCCGCCTCCTGCGCGCGGCTGGCCAGCAGGGTGGCCGCGAGGCCGGGGCGGCCCTTGGCGCGGGAGAGAGCCTTCCGCTGCGCCAGGCGAGCCGTCCGGCGCTGAAGGCCCGCGAGCGAGCGATCGAGAAGAGCGGTGATGGTCAAGGACAGGATTCCTTTGCGGAACGTGGCAATCCTTGAGCGTTTCCTTTCCCGATAGATGGCCCCGTGCTTGGCCTTTCAGAATGGCCGGGACTGCATGTTCGACATGCGGCGCGTACATGTGAATCGCCCGGCACCCGCGCGAACGAGAAGGGGGCGAGGGTCTGCACCCCCGCCCCCCTCGCTTCGGCCTGCCGCGATCGCGCTTTGCAGCATCGTCCCGACAAGTGGCCGCCGGCTTTCGGGACGATGCGAGACAAGAGACGAGACCATCGTGCCGGATACGATATCCGGCACGATGCTTCAGAGCACGACGAACAGGGCCCAGACCACGATCGGCGCCAGCAGCGTGACGATCGCGCCGTAGGCCATCAGCTTGCGGAAGAAGGCCTCGCGGTCGACGCCCTGGGCGTTGGCGAGAACGAGGGCGCCGTTGGTCGAGAACGGGCTGACATCGACGATGGTCGAGGCGACTGCCATCGCGGCGATGAAGCCGACCGCGCTGACGCCGGTCCCGGCCTGCAGGAACGGGACGGCGAGCGGGATGAGCGATCCCAGCACCGCCGTGGAGGAGGCGAAGGCCGAGACGACGGCACCGATGAAGCAGAGCAGCAGCGCGGCGAGCATCGGCGAGGCGAGGCCGGCCACGCTGTCGCCGACGAAGGTGATGGTGCCCATCTTCTCCAGCACGACGACGTAGGTGCTCACACCGGTGATCAGCATGATCTCGGGCCAGGCCACCTGCCCCATCGCGCGCTTCTGGAGGTTCGGCGCGATCAGGGACAGGATCAGGCCGATCGTGATCGCCACGAAGCCGATGTCGAGGTTGAAGGCGAGGACGAGAACCGCGAGCGCGACGAGGCCGAGCAGCGTGACGATCTGGTACCAGTTGCCGTCCCCGCTCGTCGACGCGTCGCCCGGCCGGTCGACCACCGAGCGCCCCGGCTTCTGCCCGGTCTCGAGGGCGATCTCCTCGCTCAGCGCCTCGGCCTCGGCATCGCCGTAGACCTGCGGGCCGGATTGCGGCGACGCGATCTCGGCATGGGGAACGGTGAGCGCCGGCGCGGCCGCGGCCTTCGCCTGCAGGAGCTTGCGGCCGCCGAGCGCGAAGAACAGCAGCACCGCGACGGCGAAGTTGACGCTCAAGCTCGCCAGGAAGGTCGTCATCTCGCTCAGCGGAAGGCCGGCCTTGGCGACCACCCGGTTGGTGATGCCGCCGTAGATGCTGATCGGCGAGAAGCCGCCCGCCTGCGCGCCGTGGACCACCATGAGGCCCATGAGCAGGGGGGAGATGCTGTACTTGAACGCGAAGCCCAGCGCGATCGGCGCGATGATCGCGACGGCGCCCGGGCTCACGGCACCGACCGAGGTCAGGACGGCGGAGATCGCGAACATGATCCACGGGATCGCGGCGATCCTGCCCCGCACGGCCCTCACCGCGAGCCGCACCAGCCAGTCGATCGTGCCGTTGTTCTGCGCGATGGCGAAGAGGAAGGTGATGCCGACCAGCGTCAGGAACAGCCCGCCGGGAAAGCCGGCGATGATGGCGTTCGTGGTCTGGCCGGCGACCAGGGTGCCGACCAGGAAGGCGCCGACGAAGGCCAGAACGCCCATGTTGACGGGCAGGATCGTGGCGACGACGAACATCGCAACGAGGGCGTAGATCGAGATCAGCTGTGGTGACACGGCACCCGCTCCTCAGTTTCCTCCCTGCGTCGTGCGGACGAGCGGCGTCACGCCGGTCGCCGGGGATTGCGCAGGCGAATCCCTCGTTTTCTTTCGTTCACGAAATACCCAGCGACGCATCCATGGTCAACAATCTTGTATACAATAATCGGCTTGAAAAATCATGCTCCGGCGTTCTAGGATGCGTGCAGATGAGGCGCAGGCCATGAGACGAGCTCAGACTCTCCGAGACACGCTCGAGCAGGAGATCATCACCGGCACGCTCCGTCCGGGGGACCGGCTCGACGAACAGCGGCTAGCGACCCGATTCGAAGTGTCCCGCACGCCGATCAGGGAAGCGCTCATGCAACTGGCCTCGACAGGACTGGTCGAACTGCAGGCGCGGCGCGGCGCGTTCGTGGCGATGCTCAGCTTCAAGGATGTGGTCGAGCGCTTCGAGGTGATGGCCGCGCTGGAGGGCATGTGCGGAGCCCTGGCCGCGCGCCGGATCACCACATCGAAGCAGCGCGAACTCGAACAGGCGCACGAGGCCTGCATCCAGGAGGCGTCCGAGGAGAATGCGGACGCCTATTACTACGCGAACGAGCGCTTTCATCACCTCATCTACGAGGCCTGCCAGAACACGTTCCTGACCGAGCAGGCGTCACAGCTCCATGCTCGCCTGAAGCCGTACCGCCGCCTGCAGCTGCGGGCGCGAAGCCGGGTGGCGAACTCCCTGGCGGAGCATCAGAGCATCGTCGATGCGCTTCGAGACGGCGACAGCGAGCGGACCGAACACTTGCTGCGCGAGCACATCCTGATCCAGGGGGAACGCTTGGCGGATTTCATCGCGACGTTCGAGCGCGCGGCCTAGAGCATCGTCCCGAAAGGTGGCCGCCGGCTTTCGGAAAAAGACGATGCGAAACAAGAGGCTGGAACCTCGTGCCGGATACGATATCCGGCGCGAGGTTCCGGAGCGCCCGCTGGAATGGCGCAGAGGGGCGCGGAACGACAAGGAGCCGGCGGCGGGACCGGGCACGGCTCCGGAGCCTCGACCGGCAGGCTCTCCTTTGGGGAGCCGACAAACGACCTTTCGAGACGACGCGGCCACCGGCCGGGCGTTCGAAGCGATCGCCCGACATCAACGGGCTGTGTTCAAGGGGAGAACGCGATGACCTGGGGGCCCAAGCCATGAGCGAACTGCTGACCACCGAGGTCCTGACGGCCTTTCTCCAAGTCATCATGATCGATCTCGTCCTGGCCGGGGACAACGCCGTGGTGATCGGTCTGGCCGCGGCCGGATTGCCGAAGGATCAGCGCAACAAGGCGATCCTGATCGGGATCATCGCGGCCACGGTCCTGCGCATCGTCTTTGCCAGCCTCACGACCCAGCTCCTGGAGATCGTCGGCCTGCTCCTGGCCGGCGGCATCCTGCTGCTCTGGGTCTGCTGGAAGATGTGGCGGGAGCTGCGGGCCGGCCATGCGGAGCAGGCCCTCGAAGCCGAGGAGGCGCTGGAAGACCGCGACCTCGATCAGGACGGCCAGATCGCCGAGCACGCGCCGCGCAAGACCTTCGCCCAGGCCGCATGGCAGATCGTGATCGCCGACGTGTCCATGTCGCTCGACAACGTGCTGGCGGTGGCCGGCGCGGCGCGCGAGCACCCGATCGTGCTGATCTTCGGCCTGGGCCTCTCGATCGCCCTGATGGGCATCGCCGCGAGCTTCATCGCCCGCCTGCTCCAGAAGTACCACTGGATCGCCTATGTCGGTCTGGCCGTCATCCTCTACGTGGCCGGCGAGATGATCTACCGCGGAATCCTGGAGGTCTGGCCTGTCATCCAGGGAGCTTAGCCACGCATCCAGGCTCCATGCCCGGCCGGCCCTCCGATCCGAACTATCGGGGGGCCGGCGGGGCCAAACCGTCCAGGGTCCGGATTCGATTTTTTGCCGACAGATGTTTGCGGGTTGTAGAGGAACTGTCTTTTCCCCGCTGTACTTTCTACAATGCGATAACCTTGCAGCCTATCCACCCTTGGAAGGCGTGTTCTCATCGCATATTTAAGCCTCCACAATAGCCTCATTGAAAAATTTTCAGGAGTCCGAATCATTTATCGCATCAATCAAATCCTATACTTCGTAAAACAGACTTACTCTATGAACACAAGCACACATTTCTACTTTAGTGCCCGGAAAGACAAATAGGCCCTCGCGCGAACGGCGCTTGAAGTCGTCGCGGACAACTTCCAATATGATGATTGAAAGAACCCACCCGAATCAATGAAATCTCAAAAAAATTGGGATGTTTTGATGCTACATGCTTCAACCGTTTGGGACGCAATCATCGCAGGGGCTGCTATCTCGTCAAGCGAGGCAGTGAAACTTGCAACTAAAGAAGCTTACACGGCCATCAAGAACGAGGTCGTTGAAATATGGGGACGTCAAGCTTTTCGCGCTATAGTCAAAGTTGAGGCCAACCCGAACTCCAGCGACGCAATAGAGGTATTGAAGGATGCCATACCATCAATATCTGCCGAAGATACAAAGACAATGATTGTTTTGCTAAGAACACTGGACAAAAAAATAGCGCAAGATGTCGATGCACAAACAAAAATGAGCCAAGCCCAAGTACGCTTTAAGCTCGTTATCGAAAGAAAGGCCGTGATCGGCGAGATCGTGAATGCCCAATCCGTAGATATTGACGCAAAAGCTGGCAGCTTTGAATCTAAGAAAATTTCTATGACCTCCACAAAATCACAGGGAAATCATTAGACACACCATCATTGGCCCAAGCTGGTGTGTTAAAGGACTCGGGGCTCGAAAAGCTCAATATACGCGTAGAAGCGGGCGGTGACGCGAGTGTCGGCGCAATTACCACCAACAATCATCATAATTATTTCTTTGTCGGATTCGGCCCGGATGATCACATTGACGAGATAGTCCGAAATGTTGAGGTCTCAAACGAAATAAGAAAACTTCTCAATTGTAACTTCACTCAGCGAGATGGATATTTTTTGAGGGGGGCATTCCGTCAGGCACTTAGAAATGAAGCAGTCTACGTGCAGCCTGAGGAATTCAAGCTGATCAATAAACAGTTCTCCGCTGGCCTTTCTCACGGAAAATTCAACAATGATTTAGGCCTTAAGCAAGCTTTCGCAAATTGTTCGCAGCTTGTAAGTCTAGAGCAGCGCCGCGAAATCTGCTGCGATGCCGACAGGCGGCGATGGAGTGTCGATGCCGGCTTGGCAAATCAAATCGCAAATCGCTCCTACAATGACTGCAGCTTGAAAGCGATAAGAACTACCCCAGGGATAAATGACGGCACTCTAGCAATTATGGAGTCAATTGAATATTATATTAGCGGGGACAACGTAAATATTCAAGACAATACAACGCGGCTGCTGCTCGCATTCAATTGCTCGGACAGCGAATACTCTAGAGCGCTAATTTTAAATCGCTTGATTGTCAACGCAAATCTTCTTTCAGATTTCAGCATTGTGGAAAATTACATAGATAAAATCGATTTTGACGATATTCAAGACACTAACCTTACAGCGAAGATACTCGATGCGTACGCAACCCTGACCTTTAACAGATTATCGGACAAGGAGTTTCCCTGCTTCGAGGGTGCCGACCTCACAAAAATAATCGACGCCTGGAACACGCGAGGTGTTATAGTTGGCGATGCCGATCTCGACAAAGAGTATATTGAGAGATTCGGACTGCATATTTTTACTATTCAGCAAATGAGATATTTCCATACCTGCGCAAGTCTTGATAGAAGCGCAGACAATTTTTCCAGCTTCCGCAATTTGCGCGCTCAAATGATTGAAAATTTTTTAAAATCAATCGATCTTGCTGAAAAACTCCCCGAGCATCATAATATCGCGAAGGATTTTTTTGGATCTCTTCAAAGGCCAGCCTTCCATGCTCTTCTTTGTCGTGATTTCGATCACTTGACTGAAATAATGAATATTTATTTCGGTCGGAATGGTTACGGCATCAGTTCGGCGTTAGATAATGCAAGAACTGAAGTTTTGAAAACGAAGGGCCTCAACCGCCAGTGGATGACATTGCTGGACATAACTTCAAAAATTTCTTATAGGAAAGAAGAAGCAATTTTACAATTTGAGCAGTTTGTAAAAGACTATTTGATTACATCAAAAAAACCACTCGCAAGAAACCACGTCATCTTAAATATTTTGCCGTATGTTGCTCAAGCAATAGGATTCGATGGATCTAGGCTCACCAAAGAGAGTGCCGCCATCAAATCATCCATGATATCAAAGCAGACACTACATCGAGCTTACGGACTGGCCATAGTCAATAATCTGCGCTAAATATGGAAAGCACTACACATGACACTGAATACGGCTCATATGAATACGACTTGAGATTTTCGATCATCCTCGACCTATTTCCAGAAAATATTCTCAATCGTTCGTTTGAAGCATGCTGGAACGAGTTCGCCTATGCTGGTTGCAGGTCTCTGCCAAATTCATCAACTGAAAATGGACCATCACAGAAGCTGCCCAAGGTCGAGAGCGCCCCCTCGCGCGGTCAAGCTGCTTGAGTTCTGACCTCAAAGCGGCGCGGAACGGACCACTGTCACGACGTCGAGCCCGCCCCTACCCGTCGAGGTGCAGGTAGTCCGGCCGGAACTCGGCGACCTCGATCAGGCGGGGCAGATCGAGAATCGTCAGGCGCTTGCCCGTGCGCTCGATCAGCCGCATGCGCCGCAACTCGCCCAGCGAGCGGTTCACGTGGACGGGCGTCATGCCGGTGGTGTCGGCGAGGTCGATCTGCGTGATCGGCAGCAGGTAGCTCCGCTTGTCTGCCCGTCCCACGGCACGCAGGCGCAGGTACAGCTCGCAGAACAGGTGCGCGAGGCGCTCCACGGCCGAACGGCGGCCGATATTCACGATCCACTCGCGCAGGATCGCCTCCTCGGTCAGCGCCGCCATGCGCAGGGTGCGGGCGAAGGAGGGATGACGCTGCAGCTCCCGGACCTGTTCGGGCGGGAGGCGCCCGACGCTGCAGGTCGAGAGCGTGCCGATTCCGTGATCCATCCGCTGAAGCAGGGAGCCGTCGAGGTCGCACAGATCGCCCGGGAGAAGGAAGGACAGGATCTGGCGTGCCCCGTTCTCCCGCAGCTTGTAGCGGCAGGCGAAGCCGTCGAGGAGCACGAACAGGCCCTCGGGCCGTTCGCCCTCGCGGATCAGGTCGGTGCCGGAGGGCAGCGTTCGCGCGCCCAGATCGAGGACGGTGAGGGGGCCCGGTTCGGAAGCCCGCATCGGCGGGACTTGCAGCGAGCCGTACGCCGAAGATCGATCCAAGGCAGATCCGTCGATCGTCATCGTTCCCCCGTCCCGGACGCACGGCAGGTTCCCCGATCTTTCGACCATACCCGGGCTGCGATCAATCTAAACAGCGAAGCATCTCGACCGAACTACATAGGTAGGGTTGGACACCGCATAGGATATTCGCCGCCACCGCCCCAAATCCGAAACCGCCGATGAGGACAGGGGGCGAACTTGGTTACTTCCCGTTCATCGTGCAATGACAGGCCGGCACCCCGAACGATTGCATCGCTGTCGTCACTTACGCTCAACCGTAAGGATTGACGCGCGCCGCCCGGCCCCGTTCGTCATGCGATGTCTGGAGGAACGTGATGCGCGGCGACGCGTGCCAGTCCGGATACCGGCCGAACACCGCAAACGACGCGATCGTCCCCGTCGGCGGTCCAGGCCCCGGAGCAGGGTGCGGTCAGGTCAGCCGGAGCACGTCCTTCAACCGCACGATCTCCAGCAGCGCGCCCGCCGCGTCCCTGATCTCGATCTGCTGACCGTCGAGCAACTCGCCGGCCCGGACCATGCCGGCCATGATGTCGCGCGCGGCCTCCCGCGCCTCGGCCCGCGCGGCGTTCAGATCCGGCAGTTCCGACCCATCGGGATCCTCCATCAGCTCGGTGCCGTCACGAAGGTGCAGAAAGAAGCGTGCCATGACCGGAAAACCGTGGCCGGACCGACGGGTTTCGCGGGAATTGGCCGCCGCCGCGACGCGGATGTCGCGGCGGCGGTCGTCTTATGCCCTCAAGCGAGTTTGACCTTGCGTGCCTCGATCGCGTCGGCGATCTCGGCCTCCGCGGCGAGGTAGCGCCGCCGCATCGGCTTCAGCACGAAGACGGCCAGGGCCGCGGCCGAAATATTCAGGACGATGATCAGCCCGAACACCGCCGACCAGCCATAGGCCGACGAGAGAACGCTGGCCAAGGGCACGAGGAAGGCCGCCGTTCCCTTGGCCGTGTAGAGAAGCCCGGCATTGCTCGCCGCGTACGTCGAACCGAAGGTGTCGCCACAGGTCGCCGGGAACAGCGAGTAGATCTCGCCGAACACGGCAAAATACATCGCCGTGCTCAGCACGAACACGACCGGGTTGCGCCCGTAGCCCAGCAGCAGGATGCAGGCCGTGGCCGCGATGGTGAAGGCGATGAACATCGTGTTCTCGCGGCCGATGTTGTCCGAGACCCAGCCGAAGAACGGCCGGCCGAACCCGTCGAAGATGCGGTCGAGCGAGATCGCCAGCGTCAGCGCCGCCATCTGCAGCCCGAACAGGCTCATCGTCACCCCGGCCACATGGAAGTCGTGGGCGATCGGGGCGATCTGCGCCGCCGCCATCAGGCCGCCGGAGGCGACCATCACGAACAGGGCGTACATGGTCCAGAACACGGGCGTGCGCACCGCCTCGCGCGGGCTGCGGTCGATCTTGGTCTGGGGCAGGCGCAGGTTCTTGCGCCGGATCGGCACGGCGACGGTGGGCTTGCGCAGCAGGAACGAGAGCAGGACGACGACGAGCCCTTGCCCGAGGCCGAAGACGAGGAAGGCCTGGGCGTAGCCGCTCGACGCGATCATGTTGGCGATCGGGATCACGGTGATCGCCGCGCCGGCGCCGAAGCCCGCCGCGGTCGCGCCCGCGGCGAGGCCCCGGCGATCGGGGAACCACTTGAGGGCGTTGCCGACGCAGGTACCGTAGACAGAGCCCGCGCCGATGCCGCCGATCACGGCGGCCGCGTAGAGCAGGAAGAGGGAATCGGCGTAGGCGTTGAGGGTCCAGGACAGGGCGATCATCACGCCGCCGAAGCAGACCACGACGCGCGGTCCGTAGCGGTCGACGAACCAGGTCTCGATGGGCACGAGCCAGGTTTCGGTGGCCACGAAGATGGTGAAGGCGAACTGGATCGCGGTGCGGCCCCAGTGGTGCTGAGCGTCGATGGGATCGACGAACAGGGTCCAGCCGTACTGGAGGTTGGCGATCATGGCCATGCACAGCACGCCGAAGGCGAGTTGCCACCACTTGGCGGAGGGCGCGTCGACGGGCGCATCCTGGCGCGCCTGCGGCTCGGCCGGTTGGTAAGCCATCCGGTTACTCCTTAAAATGTCTGTGATGCCTGCCCGCTCGCTCGGCGAATCCGGCAGGACGCTCTCTCAAGGTGACGAGAAGAGGATCTCGGGCGCGCGGCGGCGCGACCCTCCACGGAGGGCGAGCGCGGCGGCGGGAGCCGTCCGATCCGTCGGGCGGGGTCGGGGAACGGGCCCCGTGCCGGACGCGGTCCGGCACGGGTTGTCGATCCGTGGGAGATCGGCCGGACGAGCGGTCCGGCCGAGGGCCGTTCTCAGTGGGCGGCGGCCGGCTTCGGCTCCGCCGCCGGGGTCGCCGGAGCCCGGGTATAGGCCTGCCGCATCGGCTTGAGGACGAAGATCGCCATCAGCGCCGCGAGGATGTTGAGCGCGGCGGCTGCCAGGAACACGGCGTGCCACGAGCCCGTCATCGTGGTGAGGATGCTGGTATAGGGCACGATCAGGGCCGCGGTGCCCTTGGCCGTGTAGAGCAGGCCCGCATTGGTGGCCGCGTACTTGGAGCCGAAGGTGTCGCCGCAGGTCGCCGGGAACAGCGAGTAGATCTCGCCCCAGGCGAAGAAGACGAGACCGGTCAGGATCACGAACATGATCGGGTCCTGGCCGAACTGGCTCAAGAGGTAGATGCCCACGCCCTCGATGCCGAAGGAGAGGAACATCGTGTTCTCGCGGCCGATATGGTCGGAGATCCAGCCGAAGAGCGGACGCGTGACGCCGTTGAGCACGCGGTCGATGGTGGCTGCGAAGGTCAGGGCCGGCAGGGTGATGCCCATGAGGCTGACCGGCACGTCGGCGATGTGGAAGTCCTTGGCGATGGGGCCGAGCTGGGCGGTGGCCATCAGGCCGCCGGCCGCCATCATCACGAACATCGCGTACATCACCCAGAAGATCGGCGCGCGCACCATCTCCCCGGGGGTGAAGTCGCGCTTGCTCTGGCTGACGCGGGCGATCTCGGGCACCTGGCCCTTCTTCGGCGCGAGCAGGAACAGGGCGATCAGCATCACGACGAGGCCCTGGCCGATGCCGAACCAGAAGAAGGCGTGCTCGTAGCTGTAATGGTGGATGACGGCCTGGATCGGCACCACGGTGAGCGCCGAGCCCGCGCCGAAGCCCATGGCGGTGAGGCCGGCGGCCAGACCGCGGCGGTCGGGGAACCACTTGAGCGAGTTGCCGACGCAGGTGCCGTAGACCGCGCCCGCGCCGGTGCCGCCGATGACGGCGCCGAGATAGAGCATGGTGAGCGTGTCGGCGTAGGCGTTGATCACCCAGGCCAGCCCGCACATCAGGCCGCCGGCGAGCGTGACGACCCGCGGGCCGTACTTGTCGACGAACCAGCCCTCGATCGGAACGAGCCAGGTCTCGGTGACGACGAAGAGGGTGAAGGCGACCTGGATCGCGGCGCGATCCCAGCCGTGCCGCTCTTGAATCGGGTTGACGAAGAACGTCCACCCATACTGCATGTTGGCGATCATGCACATGCAGATGATGCCGAACAGCAGCTGCAGCCAACGGCTTGTGGGCGCCGAAGCGCCCTTTGTCGATAGATCGGTCATGGACGTATCTCCAGAATAGCTCGATTGTTCGAGCTTTTTTGATCGTGTTTTTGTCGAACTGATCCCCTGCCATCGCGGACGTTGCCGGATGCTTGCAGAGGACTGAAGCCTGCGGACGGCTCGAAGTGCAGTCTGTCGTCAGGTCGTCTGTCCTGACATCACCTCCCTCGTCGATGCCGGCCGCTTCGCGCCGGTGGAATCACGGGACGGGCACCGGACCCTGAACGGGAGGCCGGATCGTGCATGATCGGGCCTGGCGTGGAGAGAACGGGCGGACGGGCGGGTCGATCCTGCAGACCACCCGTCGGCGGGTGGCACCATAATTCAAAATCCAGAATTGACAACAGGTATGCTGTATACCAACCTCCTTTCATGAGCGCGCCCCGGCCGAGAGGCGCGCCGTTGGAGGAGCGCCGTGTTCACGACGATGCGCCGAAAACCGGACGCGGACGGCGTCCGAACCATTCAGCGGGACCGCTCCGTGGCCGAGGCCACGCAGCTCCTGGCCGAGCCGGGCACGGGCGCGCTCCTGGTCGTCGAGGACGATGCCGAGGCGAGCGTGGTCGGGCTCCTCACCCAGCGCGACATCTTCCGCGCCGTGGCCGCCGAGGGTCCCGAGGTCTACAGCCGCTCCGTCTGGCTCATCACCGACCGGGATTTTCCCGCGATCGACATCACGGCCTCCGCGCAGGAGCGGCTGCAAACCTTCTGCGAGCGGCGGGTCGATCACATCGCGCTCATGGAATCGTGCCGCGTCAGCGCGATCCTGAGCATCTGGGATTGCGCGGGCGAGGCGCGGATGGCGGCCAGCCCGCCGGCTCCGCCACGGCCGTGAGAGTGAGAGTTCGCGCCGGGTTGCCGAAGGTGATGGCAAGGCCGGCGGGAAGCGTGCAAGGTGCGCCGAGCGTCGTGAGCGAGATCTCCGCCGCAGGCCGGAAGAACGAGTCCGTAGAAGGCGTCCGCCATGGAAACCCCCTTGAAGCATCTGACCGTCGTCGAGTGCCCGGTCGTTTTCCCCGGGGAGAACGAATTCGGCTCGTCGAGCATCGACATGCTGCCCCGCCTCGGCATCGCCGGCGGCCTTGAGAGCCGGCACATCCGCGTCCTCGACGAGCGGATCATCGCCGTGTGCATCTGGCGCAGCGCGTTCTGCGCCAAGCTGTTCTTCGACGCCGCGTGGCACGAGCGGGCCGCAACCCTCTGGGGCGAGGCCTACCAGCTCCGCTTCGAGGAGATCGAGAACGCCTCCGCCGCCTGAGCCGAGCGGGAGGGCGGCGCGATGGAACCGGCCGCCCCACCGTCGGTCGAGGCGCGGGACGCGCCGGCCTTCCATGCCTGGAATCCGGGCCTCGAACCCGGCCTGCCGCGGGCCATGCGCCCGCTGGCCACGGTGTTCCGGCCCGAGAACGTCGCGCTGCCGCTGGCCGAGATCCTCGAACTCTCGGATCTGAGCGGCCTGCCGGCCACGCAGCTCGCCCCCTTCCGGGCGGAGCGGCTCGTGGTGCACGAGACCCTGATCCGGGTGATGGCCGACATCTCGGTCCCCGTGGGCGAGGTCTATGCCGATCTCGGCCTGAACTTCCGGCGCATCGTCACCACGCTCCTGCGCGAGGGCGTCAACGCGCGGCTCGCCGCGGTCTCGGCCGAACTCGAGGCGGTGCGCGCCGAGGCCGACGCCGTGCTGGAGCGCGAACTCGCGGCCCTGTTCGACGAGCCGCCCGCGCCCGCGGCCGAGCCCGCCAGCGGCTGGGGCGGGCTGCGGCGCCTGCTCGGCGGCCGCGAGGCCCCCTCCCCCACCCCGTCGGGCGACTTCCAGGGCCGCGTCCTCGCGCGCCTGGAGGCGCGCTGCGGCGCATCCCACGAGACCGAGAGCCTGGAGAGCGCCGCCCGCGAGGCCCTGCGCACGGTGTTCGGCCACGTGATCGCCCGCCAGGGCATGCTGATCCGCGACCGGGCGCTGCTGCGCCGGCTCGCCGGCATCCTGGTCACGAACCGCTGCGGCAGCGACCGGATCGGCGCGCTGATCGCGCCCTGGATCGAGGCGGTGGCCGAGGCGCAGGGCTACCACCGGCCGGCACCCCAGGGGCGGCCGGTCGTGATGAACGTCAAGGGCGCCTCGGCCTCGGGCAAGAGCACGATCCGCCCCTACCAGCGCGACCTCGCCGGGCGGATCGGCGCGGACTGGCAGGACTTCGCCGTCGTCACCCCCGATGTCTGGCGCAAGTTTTTGCTCGACTACGACAGTTTAGGACCGGCGCGCCGCTATGCCGGGCCGCTCACCGGCCACGAGGTCGAGATCGTCGATGCCAAGCTCGACCGCTACATCACCCGCAAGGCCGCCGCCGGCCGCCTCTCGCACCTGCTGATCGACCGCTTCCGCTTCGACAGCTTCTCCACGGAGGCCGACGGCGCCGGGCAGCTCCTGACCCGGTTCGGCCAGCACATCCACCTGCAATTCATGGTCACGCCGCCGGAGGAGACGGTGGAGCGCGCCTGGAAGCGGGGCGAGGAGTTCGGGCGCTACAAGGCGGTCGAGGATCTGCTGGCGCACAACGTCGAGGCCTTCACGGGCATGCCGCGGCTGTTCTTCACCTGGGCCCTTCGGCGGGACCGGACGGTGTTCTTCGAATTCCTCGACAACAGCGTGCCGAAGGGCGCGCGCCCGCGCACCATCGCCTTCGGCACGAACGGCGCGATGACGATCCTCGACGCCCGCGGCCTGCTGGCGATCGAGCGCTACCGCCGGATCGACATCCGAGCCCACGCGGCGACCGAGGTTTATCGCGGCGTCGACGGGACCCCGGAGACGGAGGCCGGCTTCCTGCGGGAAGTCCTGCGGCGGCTGGCGGTGGTGCGCTTCGCGCGCCGCGAGACGGGCCGCGTCTTCGCCCGCTTCGAGGGCGGGCGCCTCGTCGCCCTCGACCGGGCGGGCCTGACCGAGGCGCTCGGCGAGCCGGAGAGCGCCGGAGCGCTGGGCACGGTCGGCCTCGGCCCCGAGACCGGCGATCTGCCGGAGATCGACGAAACCCTCGTGCCGTCGGAGACCTCGACGCTCGGCGCGTGGGGCGAGCAAACCGTCCGCGATCCGTCCTGACTGGCCGGAAATGCTGCGTCGCGAGATCGTCGTGAGATGGAGAGCCGGATCGGGCCTCCGGCTTGGAAGGCGAGGAAAGGATCGCGTTTCGCCTTCAGCGCAGCGCGCGACCTTTCTGAACGCGTGCGAAGCGCGCGTCTCCATCTGGTATTTTGTACTTCACGACCCGCGCGGGCTGACATAGGCTGGCGATGTTTGCACGGCACCATCGTCGGCGCAGCATCGCTTCGGAGACATCCATGCTCGCCACCTGGCTCGCCGCGCTCCTGTTCCTCGTCGCCCTGCAGGCCCTGCTCGTCGTCAAGCTGGCCGACCGGCTGACCGACTCGGACCTCGCCCGGGACCATGCGGCTCAACCCGGCCGCGCGGCGACGGGTGCGAACGGCCGCTACGCCCAGGCTGCCTGAGACACGCTCCGCTCGGCCTGTCGCGCCGAGGCGGGATCGGTCTGCACCGAGCCCGTTGCGGCGATCCGGGCGGTTCCGGCCGGATCGAGGAGGGTCACGGCACAGGGCGGCGCGTCACGAAAAGCCTGACGCTCGGCGTCGGAGACTTCTCCGAACGCTTCGGCGAGAAAGGCCAGGGCGTCATCGGCCATCACCGTTTCCTCCGCTTGCCGACGCGAACTTCGAAAGGTGCCGCATCCCGTCCGATGGGCATTGGTATCTGGCATACCAAATTTCGGAAATCAAGTTCCGACCGGCCCGGGTGACAGCACGATCGTGCCGCAATTTATTCCGCCGCGTAGCGCTGCACGGCGCCGACGGCGCCAGAACCGAAGATGTCACCGATCTCGGCATCCGAGCATCCCAGCACCTCGCGCAGGATCTCGTCGGTATGCTCGCCGAGCAGGGGCGCCCGTGTCACTTCCGTGGCGCTGGCGGAGAGCTTGATGGGATTGCCCACCGTCAGGTAGGCGCCCCGGGTCGGGTGCTCGACCTCGACCACGGTGCCGCTCGCCCGCAGGGTCGGATCCTCGGCGATCTCCTTCATGGACAGGATCGGCCCGCAGGGAATCTCGTAGGCGTTGAGGATGTCCATCGCCTCAAACTTCTCGTGCTTCATCGTCCACGCCTCGATGCGCGTGAAGATCTCGTTGAGGTGCGGCAGGCGGGCCTTCGGCGTCGCGTAGGCCGGATCGGTCTTCCAGTCCGGCTCGCCGATGATGTCGCAGATCGCGCCCCAGACCGCGCCCTGCGTGATGAAGTAGAGGTAGGCGTTGGGGTCCTGCTCCCAGCCCTTGCACTTGAGGATGCGCCCGGGCTGGCCGCCGCCGGAATCGTTGCCGGCCCGCGGCACCGCCTCGCCGAAGGGGACGCCCTCGCCGTACTGGCTGTACTCCATGAGCGGGCCGTGGCCGAGGCGCTGCTGGTCGCGCAGCTTGACCCGGCAGAGGTTGAGCACCCCGTCCTGCATGGCGCAATCGACCCGCTGGCCCTGCCCCGTCTGGGTGCGCTGGTAGAGGGCGGTGACGATGCCGAGCGCCAGATGCAGGCCCGTGCCGGAATCGCCGATCTGGGCGCCCGAGACCATCGGCACGCCGTCGCGCCAGCCCGTCGTGGAGGCCGCGCCGCCGACGCACTGGGCGACGTTCTCGTAGACCTTGCAATCCTGGTAGCGCCCGGGACCGAACCCCTTCACGGACGCCAGGATCAGGCCCGGATTGGCCGCCTGCAGCCGCTCCCAGGTCAGGCCCATGCGGTCGAGGGCGCCGGGCGCGAAGTTCTCGACGAGCACGTCGCACTCGCCGATCAGCCGCCAGAGCACCTCGTTGCCCTTGGGGTTCTTGGCGTCGAGCGTGATCGAGCGCTTGTTGTGGTTCAGCATCGTGAAGTAGAGGCTGTCCACGCCGGGAAGGTCTTGGAGCTGCTGGCGCGTCGCGTCGCCCGCGCCGGGCCGCTCGACCTTGATCACGTCCGCCCCGAACCAGGCCAGCAGCTGCGTGCAGGTCGGCCCCGATTGCACGTGCGTGAAGTCGAGGATGCGAACGCCTTCGAGAGCCTTGCTCATCCGCCGGTCTCCTCCCCAGGAGAATGGAGTGTCCGCGTGCGCGTGACCCGTCCGATGGCGTCGGCCGAGGGCGCCGGGAAGAGCGTGGCGGTGTCTGGAAGCTCCCGCGAGCCAGGGCGCGTTCGTCGAGAAACTGCCCTGCGCCCGGCGAATACCCGCCGGCATCGACTCTTCCGATGTAATCTGGCATACCAGATGCCAGAGGTCAATAAATTGGGGATGGGCCGGCGCCGCATGGGGACGTGAGCGAAATTCGGGGCAGAACCCGGACGCATGAGCGAGGCCGCCTTGCCTTCTGCCAAGCTAGGCGCCATGCTCTCACGGCACGATGCTTCCACCTCCGGACTCGTATCTCCGTCGGCATCAAGGTCGATCCGAAGCGATGGAAAATTTCTCGATCAAGCCGATCGTTCCGGCAACGAGCCTGCGGACCCTGGCCTACGAGGCCCTGAAATCCGCCATCACCAACATGGACATCTACGGCCAGACCGGGGATGTCCGCCTCGACGAGCGCGGCCTGTCGCAGACGCTCGGCGTCTCCCGCACGCCGATCCGCGAGGCGCTGACGGTGCTGGAGCAGGAAGGCTTCGTGCGCAACGAGCCCCGGCGCGGCGTCTTCGTCGTCAAGAAGACCAAGCGCGAGATCGTCGGCATGATCCAGGCCTGGGCAGCCCTGGAGAGCATGGCCGCGCGACTGGCCTGCACGAATGCCTCGGACGAGGATCTGGCCTGCCTGCGCCGCTCCTTCCCCGAATTCTTCGAAGGCAGCCCCTCCGACCACCTCGACGAGTACTCGGAAGCCAATATCCGCTTCCACCAGAAGATCATCTCGCTGGGCCACAGCGAGGTGATCAAGGACCTGACCAGCAACCTCCTGATGCACGTGCGCGGCATCCGCAACACGGCGATGCGCCAGGGCGACCGCGCCTCGAAGTCGATCGAGGAACACGTGCAGATCATTGAGGCGCTGGAGGCCCGCGACGCCGAGCGCGCCGAGCGCCTCGTGCGCGACCATGGGCTCGGCCTCGCCGCCCACGTGCAGCGCTACGGCAACCACCTCGACTGATGTCGTCGCAGCGGGAGGCCGGCGGTCGCCCGGCCTTGCGCTGCGCACCGTCGGATGGCCGGCGTCCCACCCGGTGCCCGGCCGCGCGACGACGCTGTGGCCTGTCCCCTCTCCGTGCGCCGTCGGGCGAGGCAGCCGCACCGTGACGTGGCGTCACACGCGGCCCGAAGCGACCTTTAATTCCATGCCTCTCCGGTTCCTGAAGGGTTCGTTCATCGGGCGTTCCTAGAGCCTCGGTGATGGTGCGGGCTTCAAGCCTGGCCGTTGGACCCCTCCCCCGGGTCCTCCACGCCGCCGACGCCGGACAACGCCCTTGAAGATCGCCGTCATCGCCCATCTCAAGTTCCCGATCGGCCAGCCGTACCTCGGAGGGCTGGAGATGCACACGCATCATCTGGCCGGGGCACTGCGCCAGCGCGGCCACCGGGTCACCCTGTTCGCCTCGGAAGGCTCCGATCCGGCCCTGGTCCCGCATCCCGTCTGCCCGCCGACCGGCGACGCGCTGGGCGATCCGGTGCTGTGCGAGCGGATCGAGCGCGCCGAGTTCGAGGCCTACGAGCGCATCATGGAGGCGGTGGCCCGCGGCGGCTTCGACATCGTGCACAACAACAGCCTGCACGACCTGCCGCTCCGGGCGAGCAACGCGCTCGCCACGCCGATGACCACGGCCCTGCACACGCCGCCCTTCGAATCCCTCGCCGCGGGCGTGCGGGCAGCCAAGCCGGGCATGATCTTCGCGGCCGTCTCGCCCTCCCTGGCGCAGGAATGGCACGACCTCGTGCCGGAGGCCCGCATCGTCGGCAACGGCATCGACCTCTCGACCTTCGCCTTCAGCCCGGAGGCGGACCCGGCCGGCTACGTGTTCTGGAGCGGGCGGATCGTGCCGGAGAAGGGCACGCATCTGGCCATCGACGCCGCCCGCCGCGCGGGGCTGCCCCTGCGCTTTGCCGGTCCCAAGCCCAATCCGCGCTACTGGGACGAGTGGATCGCCCCGCGGCTCGGCGAGGACGTCGCTTACGTCGGTCATCTCTCCCATCGCGAACTGGCCCGCCAGCTCGGCGGGGCGCGGGCCGCCATCGTCTCCCCGCGCTGGGAGGAGCCCTTCGGCCTCGTCGTCGCCGAGGCCCTGGCCTGCGGCACGCCGGTCGCCGCCTTCGGCCGCGGCGCGATTCCCGACATCGTCGACCGCCATTCCGGCGCGCTCGCCCCCGCCGACGACGTGGCGGCCCTGGCCCGCGCGATCACCCGCGCCGTCGGCCTCGACCGCCGGGCCTGCCGCCGCCGGGCCGAGACGCTCTACGACGCGCAGGTGATGACCGACGGCTACGAGGAGCTCTACCGCGAGGTGCTGGCCGGCGCCCCCGCCAACAGCACCCGCGCGCCCGTCTTCGAACGCCCGGCGGCCTGAGATGAGCGCCGGCCCGGCCGTCGTCTGCATCCCGGCCCGCAACGAGGCCGAGCGCCTGCCGCGCCTGCTGCGCGGGCTGGCGGCGCAAGAGGGTTTCTCGGCGGCGGCGCCCCTGCGGGTCGTCGTCGTCGCCAACAATTGCAGCGACGGCACGGCCGAGAGCGTGCGCGCCCTCCAGGCGTCCGGCCGCGCCGACGGCCTCGCGCTTCGCCTGATCGAGATCACGCTGTCCGGGGCCGAGGCCCATGTCGGCACCGCCCGACGCCGCGCCCTCGACGCCGGCGCGGCGTGGCTGGAGGCGGAGGGCCACCCCGACGGCGTGCTCCTCACCACCGATGCCGATGCGCGGCTCGCGCCCGGCTGGGCCGCGGCGAACCTGCGCGCGCTTCAGGGCGCCGAGATCGTCGGCGGGCGGCTCGTGATCGACGACGAAGGCGCGGCCGATCCCATGCTCGCCGCCTTCCACGCCCGGGTCGAGCGCTACTGGTCGGGCGTGCGCACGCTCGAAGACGCCCTCGATCCGCCGCCCCACGACCCCGCCCCCCGCCACGGCGACCACACGGGCGCAAGCCTCGCGCTGCGCGCCTCGCTCTACCGGGCGGTGGGCGGCCTGCCCGCCCTTCCCCGCGGCGAGGACAACGCCCTCGTCGCCGCCGTCCAGCGGGCGGGCGGGCGCCTGCGCCATTGCCCGGCGGTCTCGGTCCTCGTCTCCGCCCGCACCGCCGGCCGGGCAGAGGGCGGCATGGCGACCGAGATGCTGCGCCGCGCCCGCGTGGTGCGCGCGGGCGAGGCCTACCGGCTGCCGGTGGCCGCCCATTGGCAGCGGGTGATCCTGCGCCGGGCCGCCCTGCGCCGCGTCTATCGCGAGGGAGCCGCGCCGGCGGCGCTGCAGGCGCTCGGCCTCGCGGCGGAGGATCTGGCCGCCATCGACCTCGCCTCCTGCCCCAACGACATCGCCTTCGTCGAGCGCGCCCATGCCCGCCTGGAGGCGCGGGACGGACCCGCGCCCGAATGCGGCCTCGACGCGGCGCTCGCCGATCTCGACGCGCTCGCGGCCGCCCTGAGGCGGGACGCGGCGTGACGCGGCCGGTCGGCTACTACGTCCACCATCAGGGCGCGGGGCACTGGCAGCGGGCGGTGGCGGTGGCCAGGGCTCTGGAGACGCTCGGCCGTCCCTGCACGCTGATGGGCACCCTCGCGGGCCTCGACACCGCGGCGGCGCCGGGCCCCGTCCTCGACCTGCCCGACGACCGCCTGGACGCCGGCTTCGACGGCCGCGACGGCGCCGCCGAACGACCCGAATGCCTGCATTACGCGCCGCTCGGGCATCCCGGCATCCGGGCACGGATGGGGCGGATCGCAGCCTGGGCGGCACGGCACGATCCGGCCCTGATGATCGTCGACGTCTCCGCCGAGGTGGCGCTCCTCGCCCGGCTGCTCTCGGTACCGAGCCTCGTCGTGCGCCTCTCCGGCACCCGCACCGACCGCCCCCATCTGGAGGCCTTCCGGGCCGCCTCGCGCCTGCTCGCGCCCTTTCCCGAGGCCCTGGACGGCGGCGCGGTTCCGGATTGGGTGCGCGAAAAGACCCTCTACGGCGGCTTCCTCGAAGCGGCCCCCGCGACGGCGGCGACGGACGAGGATGGACGCATCGTCGTGGTCTTCGGCCGCGGCGGCGAGGGCGGCGCCCTCGGCCCGCTCGTGCAGGCGGCCGCGGCCGTGCCCGGGCACGACTGGCACGTGCTCGGCCCCGTGAGCGGCGCCGGCGCGATCCCGGCCAACCTGCATCTTCACGGCTGGGTCGCGCAGGTGCGCCCGCATCTGGCATCGGCCGCCCTCGTCGTCGGCGGGGCCGGCGACGGGCTCGTCACGGCGGTGGCGGCCCTGGGCAAGCGCTTCCTCTGCCTGCCCGAGCCCCGCGCCTATGCCGAGCAGGAGGCCAAGGCCGAGGCCCTGGAGCGGCTCGGCGCGGCCATCGTCCATCGCGGCTGGCCGGACGCCTCCGCGTGGCCCGGCCTCGTCGCCCGCGGCCTCGCCCTCGATCCGGGCCGCGTCCGGTCGCTGGCGCAGCCCGATGCGCTCGCGCGCACGGCGGCGGCCATCGAGGCGATGTGCCGGGAAGCGGGCTGATCCGCCCGCGCGGGGGCTTCGGACGCTTTTTTCTGGATCGCCCCGGCCGTCCCCCTCTCCGTCATCGCGAGGCGAAGCCGAAGCGACCCAGCGCGACCGGTCCGGAAGGTTCGGAGCCCGGGATTGCTTTCGCTGAGCCTCGCATGGACGAGGGAAGAGACTGAAACGATCGACCGGAAATCGTATCAGGCCCGCAGCACCTTGCCCGGATTGAGCAATCCCTCGGGGTCGAGCGACCGCTTCAGGCGATGGGCCAACGCCATCTCCTCGGGCCGGCGGCGGCGGGCCAGTTCCTCGACACGGTACTGGCCGATGCCGTGCTCGGCGGAGATGCTGCCGTCGAACCGGGCGACCACGTCGTGCACGAGGCGGTTGATCGCGGCGCCGTCGTGCTCGGGCCCGACCAGCACGTTGTAGTGCAGGTTGCCGTCGCCCATGTGGCCGAACACGTTCGGGACGGTGCCGGGCGCGCCCTCTGCCAATGCCCGGTCGGCGGCTTCCAGGAAGGCGGGGATCGCCGGGATCGGCACCGAGACGTCGTGTTTCACCGACTTGCCCTGGTGCGCCTCGCACTCGGTGATGCGCTCGCGCAGGGACCAGAGGCCGCCCGCCTGCGCCTTCGATTCGGCGAGCACGCCGTCCAGCGCATCGCCCCGCTCCAGCACCTCGCCTAGCGTGCCCTCGACCGCGTCGCGCAGCCCCGACAGGCTCGATCCCGCTTCGAGCAGGATGCACCAGGGGGAGGCGGGCAGCGGACTGGCCATGCCGGCATGGCGCTCAAGCAGGTCGAAGGAGCAGCGCGAGATCAGCTCGAAGGCCTGGATCGTGTCCCCGAGCCCCTCCTGCGCGGCGGCCAGGACGCGGAGCGCCGCCTCCGGGTCGGGCACGGCCAGGAGCGCGGTCTCGGTGTGGCGCGGCCGGGGCACGAGGCGCAGCACCGCCGCGGTGACGATGCCGAGCGTTCCCTCGCTGCCGATGAAGAGCTGCTTCCAGTCGTAGCCGGCATTGTCCTTGCGCAGGGCGCGCAGGCCATTCACCACGCTGCCGTCGGCCAGCACGACCTCGAGACCGAGCACGAGGTTGCGGGTCATGCCGTAGCGCAGCACGTTGATGCCGCCGGAATTGGTGGCGATCATGCCGCCGACCATGGCCGAGCCCTCCGCCCCGTAGCTCACCGGGAACAGCCGCCCGGCGGCCTCCGCCGCCGCTTGCGCCGCCTGCACGACGCAGCCCGCCTCGACCTCCATCGTGAGGCCGACCGGATCGACCGCGCGGATTGCGTTCATCCGCGCCAGAGAGAGCACGATCTGGCGGCCCGAGGCGTCGGGCGTGGCCCCGCCCGCGAGCCCGGTATGCCCGCCCTGGGGCACCAGCGCGATTCCGGCCTCGCGGCACAGGCCCACCAGAGCGGCGACCTGCTGCGTATTCGCCGGCCGCGCCACGGCGGCGGGCCGGCCGGGGAAGAGGCGGCGCCAGTCGATGCCGAAGGGTGCGCAATCGGCCTCGTCCGTCAGCAGGCCGCCCGGGCCCAGCTGGGCCTCGAGCCGGGCGAGAAGGTCGGACGGCAGGCCGGTCGCGCTCATGACGTGCGATAGATCCTTCAGGCGATCCGGGCCTGGATCAGGCGGGTGCGCACCGTGCCCTCGATGGCGTCGAGCTCGGCGAGGATGCCGGAGCGGTCGGCGGGGGCGGCGTCGGCCTCCACCACCACGTAGCCCAACTCGCCCTCGGTCTGAAGGTACTGCGAGGCGATGTTGACGTCGCGCCGGGCAAACGCCTGGTTGACGTGACCGAGCACGCCGGGAACGTTCCGGTGCACGTGCAGGAAGCGCACGCCGCCGACGCGCGGCGGGATCTGCACCTGCGGGAAGTTGACGGCACCCAGCGTCGAGCCGGTCTCGATGTAGTCCACGAGCTTGCGCGCGACCTCGGAGCCGATGCGGTCCTGCGCCTCCTCGGTCGAGCCGCCGATATGCGGCGTGAGGATGACGTTGGGGATGCCCTGAAGCGGGGAGACGAAGCGCTCGTCGTTGGAGCGCGGCTCGACGGGGAACACATCGACCGCCGCACCCCGCAGGCGGCCTTGCCTGAGGGCGGCGGCGAGCGCGTCGAGATCGACCACGGTGCCGCGGCTGTTGTTGATGAGGTAGGCGCCCGGCTTCATCCGGCCGATGCGCTCGGCGTTCATGAGCCCGTGGGTCAGCGGGGTCTCCGGCACGTGCAGGCTCACCACGTCGCTGGCGGCGAGCAGCGCGTCGAGGCTGTCGGCGGGCTCGGTGTTGCCGTGGCGCAGCCGGTCGGTGAGATCGAAGAAGATCACCCGCATGCCCATCGCCTCGGCGAGGTTCGAGAGCTGCGCGCCGATATTGCCGTAGCCGACGATGCCCAGCGTCTTGCCGCGGACCTCGTAGGAGTTCTCCGCCGACTTGTCCCAGCCGCCGAGATGGGCCTCGTGGGAGCGGGGCGTGATGCGGCGCAGCAGCATCACGATCTCGCCGATGGTCAGCTCGGCGACGCTGCGGGTGTTGGAGAAGGGTGCGTTGAAGACCGGGATGCCGCGGGCGCGGGCCGCGTTGAGATCGACCTGGTTGGTGCCGACGCTGAAGCAGCCGACCGCGACAAGGGCGGGGGCGGCGTCCAGCAGGCCGGTCGTGACCTGGGTGCGCGAGCGGATGCCGAGGACGTGGACGCCGGCGAGCGCTTCGGCATCCGCCGAACCCACGGCGCGCGGCAGGCGCCGCACGTCGCGGATGCCGGCCCGCGCGAGAACGTCCGCTGCCGAGGGCGCGATGTTTTCGGCCAGGACGATGTTGACCTGATCCTGGAGCGTGAAGCTGTCCGTGCCCGGCATGGTTTCGCCTGCGCCTGTCGTCGGTGAGCGCCCGCCATTGCACCAATGTTGCAGTGCGGCAATCGCCGGACGGCCGCCGTAGGCGACGCCTCGCGCGATTTGTGACGCGGTTCTCACAAGGCCGGGTGGCAGAACGATGGTCTGCGGCTTCCGCGTTCTCACCCGCCGCCCCCCGGCCGAGCCGGGACCTTCCACCATCCCCCCTAGCCGCAGCAGCGCCGACCACGTCGCCCAGCCGCCGAGGCGCGACGCGTCGCGTGCCCCTTCGGGACCCGCCCCGCGTGTCAGAACGGCCGCTCCGGCGGAACCCGGGCGGCGGCGATCTCGTCGGCCGTGGGGGTGCGCAGGAGGGTGAGGTCGGGCTCGCGGCTCTCGCCGATCAGGCCGAGCCGGGCGAAGGCGTCGAGCCAGCCGTCCATGGGCCAGATCCCGTGCCGGGCACGGAAGCGGCGGGCGTTGCGCACGATGTCGGCGAAGTGCTGGAGCGGCGGGTCGCAGGAGAGGTGGTGCTGGTGGAAGGCGGGCGGCGCGCCCGCGAGCAGCACCGGCACGCCGAGCGCGGCGGCGCGGAAGGCGAGGTCGGTGTCCTCGGCGCCGTAGCCGTCGTAGCCCTCGTCGAAGCCGCCGAGCCGGTCGTAGGTCGAGCGCCGCACCGCGAAGGCGAGCGACCAGAACAGGCCGGGGTTGTCGGTTTGCGCCACGCCGCCCTGCGGGAAATCCCGGGCCGGATGGAGGATGCCGGCCTGCATGAGGTCGGCTTCGCGCCAGCCGTCGCGCACGGCGCCGGCCGGCAGGTAGCGGATCGGTCCGCAGACCAGGGCGTCGTGTTTGGAGGCCGCGGCGGCCAGCGCCGGTACGAGGCCGGCGGAGGGAATGCAATCGACATCGAGGAAGACGAGGATGTCGCCCCGCGCCGCCGCCCGGCCGGCATTGCGCGCGGCGGCGAGCGGCAGGCCCGCGCTCGGGAAGTCGACCCGGCGCAGCGGGAACGGCGTCTCCGGCAACGGCTCGGGGGCGGGTCCCATCTCGACCACGACGCACTCGGCCGGAGCCGGTCCGCGGGCGAGCCCCTCGATCAGGCGCGCGAGGTGGGCGTCGCGCCCCTTGTTGAGCGTGACGACGCTGGTTGTGCTCACAGGTCTTGGTCCGGGGCCGCGCTTCGTTCGCGCCTCTCCTGACAGCCCCAACCTGAAACCCGGATGAAGGCGGCGCCCGTCAGCGCAGGGCGATGTACCACTCGTGGGGACCGCAGAGCCGGTCGATCATCGCGGGCTGAAGCTGGAAGCCGGAGGGATCGTCCTCGATCAGGCCGGAGACCTGCGAGGCGTGCGCCTCAACCGCCCGGCGCTTGGCCGCGCGCTCGTCCTCCACGGCAAGGCGAAAACCCTCCGGCGCAGGCCCGACCTCGCGCTCCGGCGGCAGGGTCCAGCCCCAGACCGGGTAGGCGTAGGCCACGACACCGGGCAGCCGGGCGCGGGCGAGATCGACGAGGGCCGCCGAGGCGGTGTGGTCGCAATGCGGATCGTGCCGCCAGGTCACGAACAGGGCGCCGGCTCCCGCCTCTCGGGTGATCCGCGCGATCTGATCCGCCGCCGCCTCGGCCTGCGCGCCCTCGCTCGGCACGCCGCCATCGGGCAGGCGCAGGAAGCGGACATGCTCGGCGGCCAGTCCCAGTTCGGCCATGGCCGCCACGGTTTCGGATTCGCGCAAGTCCCGCAGGCGGTCGTGGGGATAGGCCTTGGAGTTCGGGTGCGAGCCGCAGCCGTCGCTGACGATGACGACGCGCACCGCGCGGCCGTCCCTCAGCGCCTGCACGATCAGCCCGCCGCAGCCCAGGCTCTCGTCGTCCGGATGCGGGGCGACGACGACGAGGCCGCGCCCCTCCGGCACGAGGGTGGCGAGGGGGGCGACGGGAAGGGCCTTCACGGCCTCGAGGAAGGCGTCGGCGCGCATGGCTCCTCCTGGATTCGAGATGCGGTGGACTCGAAGTCCGAACGCGCGGGAGACCGCTATCGACCCGGCCCGGCCGGAGCAACCGACAAAACGACCGGCCGGCGACGCTCACTCGCCCGGTGACGGCTCCGGCAGCAGGGCCTCCGTCCGGCCCCGCAGGGCCTGGATGCTGCGGTAGCCGACCGAGGCCGCCACGTGGCGCGGCGCCCATCCGTCGGCGGCGAGCGCGAGCGCCCGCACCACCCTGGCCCGCGCCCGCCACTGCCCGAAGGTCAGGCCCGTCTCGCGGCGGAAGCCGCGCGTGAGGGTGCGGCGGCTGAGGCCGGCGCGGTCGGCCCAGGCGTCGAGGTCGAAGGCCGTGGCGGGGGCGTCGATGAGGCCGAGGCAGATCCGGCGCAGGCGCGCGTCGCTCGGCAGGGGCAGGGTGAGCTTGGTCTCCGGCGCCCGGCGGATCTCGTCGAGCACGAGCGCCGCCAGGTGGCCGCCGCGCCCGGCCTCGTCGTAGAGCACCGGCTCCCCCGTGAGGGCCGCCAGCGCGGCGGCGAGCAGGGGCGAGACCTCGATGACGCGGGCGCGGGTGGGAAAGCCGGCGATCGCCTCGAGCGCGAGATAGGCCGAGCACATCGCGACCGCGCCGTGCATGGCCACCGCGTGCGGCAGGCGCGGCGGGATCCAGAGTGCGTGGCCCTCCGGCACGACCCAGGTACCGTCCTCGGCGGTCGCCATCATCAGGCCGGCGGTGGCGTAGAGCAGCTGCGCCCGCGGGTGGAAGTGCCGCTCCGTGCGGCTGCCCGCGGCGAAGGTCTTGGGCATCACCGCGACCGCGCGGGGAACGTCCTGGTAATCCTCGGCCCGGATCGAACGCATGGGGCTGCCCGTCCACTTTGGCCCGATCGCGTACACCTTCGGCCCGACGGCGTGCAACGGGTCAGGTTAGGGAAGAGGCAGGCCAACGGAGATGCCTGCCCCGATGGACGCCGAAACCCTGTCCCGCCGCACCCTGCGCTTCGTCAACGTGGCGCATGCCCTCGACCATTTCGTCCTGCTCATCTACCCGACCGCCGTCATCGCCATCGCGGCGCAGACGGGCCTGAGCTACGGCGAACTGATCGGGCTGGCGACCGGGGCCTTCGTCGCCTTCGGACTCTGCTCGCTGCCGATGGGCTGGCTCGCCGACCGGTTCGGCCGGCGCAACCTCCTGGCGGTCTTCTTCTTCGGCTACGGCCTGTCCTGCCTCGGCGTGGCGAGCGCGGCGAGCCCGACCGCCTTCGCGGTCTGGCTCTGCGTGCTGGGGCTGGCCTCGGCGATCTACCATCCCGTCGGCTCGACCATGCTGGTCACCCATGCCCGCCGGCTGGGCCGCGACCTCGGCGTGAACGGCGTCTGGGGCAATGTCGGCGCGGCCACCGCCTCGGGCGTCACCGCCGGGCTCGCCTCCGGCTTCGGCTGGCAGGCGGCCTTTCTCGTGCCGGGCCTGTTCTGCCTTGCCTGCGGCGCCGCCTTCGTGGCGATGGTGCCCGGCGACGGCGAGGGTGCCGGCAGCCGGGCGGGAGGCGCCCCGCTCATCGCCGTGACGCGCCCGCTCCCCCTTCTCGTCGTGTTCGCCTTCGCCATCATCGCCGGCGGGATGACCTTCAACATCACCACCATCGCCCTGCCCAAGGTCGTGGACGAGCGCGTCGGCGCGGCGCTTCCGCTCACCCTGATCGGATCGGTGGCGACCCTGGTCTTCGCCTTCGGCGCCCTGACCCAGCTGGCGATGGGGCGGCTGATCGACCGCTACAGCCTGCCGACCCTGTTCCTGGCCCTCTCCGTGCTGCAGCCGCTCGGCCTCGGGCTGGCGGCGGCGAGCACGGGCCTGCCCTTGCTCGCCGGCCTCGTGCTGACGATGGCGGCGCTCTACGGGCAGGTCGTCATCAACGACGCGATGGTGGCCCGCTACGTGCCCGCCGCCTACCGGGCCAGGGCCTACAGCGTGCGCTACTTCCTCGGCTTCACGGTGAGCGGTTTCGTGGTGCCGATGATCGCCGTCCTGCACGATCGCGGCGGCTTCGGGCTCGTGCTCGGGATCGCGGCCGCCTTCGGCGCCGTCATCGTCGCAGCGGCGCTGGGCTTCTTCGCGCTCACGCGGGGGGACGCGTCGCGGTCGCTCGTTCCCGCGGAGTAGCCTGAGAGGCCGCGACGCCGGCCGGGATCACCCCGCGCGGGCGGCGCGATAGCGCGCAAAGCCCTTGGCGCGCAGGTCGCAGGCCGGGCAGGTGCCGCAGCCGTAGCCCCAGTCGTGGCGCTGCCCCCGCTCGCCGAGATAGCAGGTGTGGCTCTCCTCGACGACGAGATCGACGAGGACGCGCCCGCCCAGTTCCTCGGCCAGCGCCCAGGTCTGCGCCTTGTCGATCCACATCAGCGGCGTGTGCAGCACGAAGCGGCGCTCCATGCCGAGGTTGAGCGCGACCTGCAGCGCCTTCACCGTGTCGTCCCGGCAATCGGGATAGCCGGAATAGTCGGTCTCGCACATGCCGCCGACGATGTGGCGCAGGGACCGGCGATAGGCGAGCGCGGCGGCGAAGGTGAGGAAGGCGAGGTTGCGGCCGGGCACGAAGGTGTTGGGCAGCCCGTCCCGGGTCAACGCAATCTCGCTGTCGCGGGTCAGCGCCGTGTCGGAGATCGCGCCGAGCGCGGCCAGCGAGAGCGTGTGGTCGGGTCCGAGCCGCCGCCCCCAGGCCGGGTCGAGCGCGGCCATGCCCCGGCGCAGGCCCTCGCGCCGGTCAAGTTCGACCCGGTGGCGCTGGCCGTAATCGAAGCCGATCGTCTCGACGCGGGGGAAGCGGTCGAGCGCCCAGGCGAGGCAGGTGGCCGAATCCTGGCCGCCGGAGAACAGCACCAGGGCGCCGGAATCCCGGTCCGCCTCCGCCGCCTCGCCCGCTTCCGGCATGGTCAGTCGCCCTCGTACTCGGCCCAGGAATAGGGCGTCTCGAAGATCCGCACGCGCGAGAGCCCCGGAATCGCCGGCTTGGCCCGATGCCAGATCCAGGCCGCGATGTGCTCGGCGGTGGGGTTTTCGAGCCCCTCGATCTCGTTGAGGCAATGGTGGTCGAGCCGCTCTAGGAGCGGCGCGAAGGCGCTCTCGATGTCGTAGAAATCGACCACCCAGCCGCTCGTCGGATCGACCGCGCCGGAGACCGTCAGCTCCACGCGGTAGGAATGCCCGTGCATGCGGTGGCAGCGATGGCTCTGCGGCACGTTCGGCAGGCGGTGGGCCGCCTCGAAGGTGAAGGCCTGGGTGATCTTCATCGCGTGATCTTCACGGGGTGCGGAACGGTCCCGCCGCGCACAGCGCAGCGGGTTGACGGCGGCCGGCGGGCGCACCGAGATCGTGGATATGTCACCACATCGGCCGAAATGCACCCTCTATCCGGTCTTTGCGGCCGCGAGCCCGCGCGCGGTGATCTACCGGCGCGGCCCCTCGAACCGGACCTGCCTCATCGCCTGGGACCGCTCGGACGATTCCTTCGAGATCGGGCAGTGGTTCAAGGGGACGGTGAAGCCGGGCTGGGGCGGGCTGTCGCCGAACGGCGCATGGCTCGTGAGCTTCCTGGCCAAGTACAGGGGGCCGTTCGCGACCTGGACGGTGCTATCGCGCCCGCCCTTCCTCACGGCGGTGGCGCTCTGGCCGAAGGGCGACGCCTGGGACGGCGGCGGCTTCTTCCTTTCGGACGACACGCTGGTGCTGACCCACGGCGAGGGGCCCTACGACATCGCCCCCGGTCACGCGCCGCCGCCGGGGCTCACGGTGCTGCCCTTCACCCGCGCGACCGCGCCGGGGCTGACGAAGCGGGCGCAGAGGGCCCCGGCGGCAGCCCGCTGGCGGCCGGATCCCGAGCGGCAAGGCTGTTGGGTGCTCGCCGCCCCGCAGGGCCACGCCCGCCTCACCACGGCCAGCGCGTTCACGGCCGACCCGCGCCGGTCGCTGCCCGAGAGCGTGCGCCACAGCCTGCACCCGGAGCAGGGTCCGCCCGTGCCGCTGCCGGTCTCCGGCTGGGCCGCCTTCGACGGCAACGGCGACCTGCTGTTCTCGCAGGGCGGCACGCTGTTCCGGCTCGGTGCGGCGGAGATGACCGGACTCGAATCGACGGAGGCGCTCCTCGCCCGCGCCCGTCGCCTCGCCGATTTTACGGATCTCCGCTTCCGGCCGCTGGCAGCGCCCTACGCCGCGCCGAGCGCGGACGAGGGGGGCGGCTTCGCCCCGGCCCTCGACCGGGTGAGCCGGGAGGACCGGCGGCGGCGCCGGCCGATGCACGAGGCGCGCTGGCGGATCGACGGGTCCGGCTGACGGGTGCCGGCTCAGCGTGGACGGATGGGCCGGAGCGGACCGTTGAAGGGGCCCGGCTTCATGCCGTGTTGGCGGGCGCGCTCCCCGATCAGCGCTTGGCCGCCCAGCAGGGAGGCGATCGGCGCGGACTGCATCTCGACGCTGTTGAGGGCCCGCCCGATCTGCCGTCCCTCCCACCAGAACTCGGCAAAGAGCAGGGCAAGAAGCCCGATCAGCCCCCAAGTCATGAGATCCCAGCCGAGAATGTAGACGCCGTAGGGCGGCGACAGGGCGGTCCCGAGACGCCCGAGGCCGATCGCCGCCGCGAATCCGAGGACGAGGATCAGGGGCAGGCGGATCGTCAGGCGCCGGTAATGGCGCAAGGCGAGGTTCAGATCCTCGATCGAAGAGTGATCGAGGTTGAGCGGCGCGGGGCTGTGCGTCACGGGCGGGTCCTTCGGCACGTCCGGGCGGGCAAGTCCGGGCGGGCAAATCCGGGCGGCCTGGATCGACTCGGCATCGCCCGCGCGGGACCGTGGCCGAAGGCTGGGGCGGAGGCAACCGCCGGCCCGCTCCCTCTGGAACATCGTCTTTTCCGAGAGCCGGCAGCCACCCTTCGGGACGATGCTCTAAGGAATCCCGATGATCTTGTGCGTCTGGAGCGAGAGGCGCCAGCGGGCGTCCCCTCGGCAATAGGCCACCGCGGCGGCGGTGTTGGCGGCGGCCTGCGGGCCGTCCATCGGCTGCAGGAAACGATGCCGGAAGGGCAAATCCGAAAACCGCTCCGGTGGGGCGTCCGCCTGCGGATAGACGAGCTTCAGCTCGTGGCCGGAGGTCTGGACCAGCCGGTTGCCGGCCTTGGGGCTCACGCAGATCCAGTCGATGCCGGGAGGGGCCGCGAGCGTGCCGTTGGTCTCCACCGCGATCTCGAAGCCGTTTGCGTGGACCGCCGCGATCAGGGCCTCGTCGAGCTGCAGCAGGGGCTCGCCGCCGGTGAAGACGACGTAGCGGTTGGCCGCCCCCCCGGCCCAGGTCGCGGCGATGGCCCCGGCCAGCGCCTCGGGATCGGGGAAGCGCCCGCCGCCCTCCCCGTCCAGCCCGACGAAGTCGGTGTCGCAGAAGCGGCAGGCGGCGCCCATTCGGTCCTCCTCGCGGCCCGACCAGAGATTGCAGCCGGCAAACCGGCAGAACACCGCCGCCCGGCCCGCCTGGGCGCCCTCCCCCTGAAGGGTGTGGAACAGTTCCTTGACCGCGTAGGACATCGAATTTCGTTTCGCGTACCGTGCCTTGCCCTTAACCCGAGTGATCCGCCGCGCCAATGCGACCGGTTTTTCTCAAGGCCAACCGCCCGCCGCGGTGCCGATCCCGCCGCCTTTGCCATGCTCTCGCCACGGAGGGCACGTTGATGGCGTCGTATCCTCGATCCGAACCGGCCGGGCGCTTCGCTCCAGGAACCTCCGGCCGCGGCACCGAAATCCCTCCTCTGCGGCGTCCCGCGCCCTCACACCCTTTCGAGATTGGCCCGATGGCGATGCGTGTTTGGGGACGGCTGATCGGCTCGCTGGCGGCCCTCGGCCTGATGGCCGGGACGGCGGCGGCGGTGACCGCGCCGATCCTCGTGGTGGAGGCCGAGTCCGGCAAGGTGCTCTACAGCCAGGGCGCGACCGACCCCTGGTACCCGGCCTCGATCACCAAGCTGATGACGACCTACGTCGCCCTCGACTTGGTGCGCCAGGGCAAGATCTCCCTCGACACGCTGCTCACGGTCTCGCCGTCGGCGGCGGCCGAGCCGCCCTCCAAGATGGGCTTCAAGCCCGGCACCCAGATCACCCTCGACAACGCCCTCAAGATCATCATGGTCAAGTCGGCCAACGACGTGTCCTGGACGATCGCCGAGGGGTTGGCGGGCTCCGTCGAGGGCTTTGCCGACATGATGAACGAGACGGCCCATCGCATCGGCATGCGCGAGAGCCGCTGGTACAATCCCAACGGCCTGCCCGAGCCGCGGCAATGGACCACCGCCCGCGACATGGCGATCCTGGCCCGTGCGCTGATGCGCGACTTCCCCAACCAGCAGGCCCTGTTCTCGATCTCGGCGATCCAGTTCGGCAAGTCGGTGATGGCCAATCACAACGGCCTGCTCGGGCGCTACGCCGGCGCCGACGGCATGAAGACCGGCTTCATCTGCTCGGGCGGCTTCAACGTGGTGGCGAGCGCGACCCGGGGCGGACGCCGGATCATCACCGTGGTGATGGGCCAGCCGAGCGCCCGCGAGCGCGACATCAAGGCCGCCGACCTGTTCGATTACGGCTTCGGCCAGTCCGCGGGATGGACCGCGCCGACGCTCGACGCCCTGCCGGCCTCCAACATCGCCGCGCCGCCGGACATGCGGCCCTACATCTGCGACAAGCGCAAGCCGATGCCGGTGGACGAGGGGCCGGGCGCCCTGACCGCCAGCGGCCCGACCATCGACGGCGCCGCGACGCGGCTGCTCGGCTCGGCCACGCCGGACGCTTCCAACCTCGCCTTCGCGGCGCTCAGCAGCGCCAACGTGCGCGGGCGGACCCTGCCGCCGCGGGCTCCGCTCCAGCCGGTCGCGGTCTGGATCGGCGCCAGCCCCACCGAGGGCGCGATGGCGCTGGCCCGGGAGGAGCAGGAGGCGCAGGCCTCGAAGCAGGCGGCTAGGCAGGCCGCCGCGGAGGCCGCCCAGCGCAAGCGCGCCGAGGCCAAGGCGGCCAAGGACGCCGCCCGCGAGGCCAGCAAGCAGGCGGCCGCGGAGAAGGCCGCCAAGGCCCGCGCCGCCGCGGTGACCGCACCCAAGACCGCCGCGAAGATCGCCGGCAAGGACAAGGCAGGCGACAAGGGCGTGCCGGCCGCGACCAGCGCCTACACCTCGGTCGACTCGGCCGCCAAGCCCGCCGCGAAGCCGACCGCCAGGAAAACGGAAGCCAAGAAGCCCGAAGCGAAGAAGCCGGAGGCCAAAAAGCCGGAGCCCAAGCCCGCCGCCAAGAAGGCGGACAAGAAGGGCAAGAACGACGAGTCGTAAGGGGTTTTTTCGGGCGGCCGGCACCGTCATATCGGTGCCGAGACACAGATTGCGACCCGACGATGCCCCAGACCGAACCACCCGGCCGCCCCGAGCCGATCCCGCTCACCGTGCTCACGGGCTTCCTCGGGGCGGGCAAGACCACCCTGCTCAACCGCCTGCTTGGCGATCCGGCGCTCGCGGACACGGTGGTGATCGTCAACGAGTTCGGCGAGATCGGCCTCGACCACCTGCTGATCGAGACGGTCGACGAGGGCATGATCCTGCTCGGCGCGGGCTGCCTGTGCTGCACCGTGCGCGGCGACCTGATCTCGACGCTGGAGGATCTCCTTCGCCGCCGCGACAACGGGCGGATCGGCCCGTTCCGCCGCGTCGTGATCGAGACCACGGGGCTCGCCGACCCGGCTCCGATCCTCCACGCGCTGATCTACCACCCCTATCTCGCGCTCCGCTTCCGGCTGCAGGGCGTCGTGACGGTGGTCGATGCGGTGAACGGCTCCGGCACCCTCGACGCCCACGGCGAGGCCCTGCGGCAGGCGGCGGTGGCCGACCATCTCGTGCTGACCAAGGCCGACCTGCCCGGCGCCGCGCCAGTGGCCTTGCGCCGACGGCTCTCCGGCCTCAACCCGGCGGCCGCGATCCACGGGCCCGACGTGCCGGCCGAGCGCCTGCTCGGCGGCCTGTTCGGCCTCGACGGCAAGGGGGCGGACGTGCGGGCCTGGCTCGGCGCGCCCGACCATGACCATGGGCACGACCACGCGCACGGCCACCACCACGATCACCATCATCACGACGTGAACCGGCACGATGCGGCGATCCGCGCCTTCCATCTGACGAGCGACGAACCGGTGCCGCGCCCGGCCTTCGAGATGTTCCTGGACCTGCTGCGCTCGGCGCACGGACCGAAGCTCCTGCGCCTCAAGGGTCTCGTGGCGCTCGCCGAAGATCCCGAGCATCCGGTCGTGGTGCACGGGGTGCAGCACGTGGTCCACGCGCCCGTGACGCTGCCCGCCTGGCCCGACGCGGACCGCCGCTCGCGGCTGGTGCTGATCGTGCGCGACCTCGATCCCGCCTTCGTGCGCCGGATCTGGGACGCCTTTCTCGGCAAGCCGGCCCTGGACACGCCGGACCGGGCCGCACTCACGGACAATCCGCTGGCGATCCCGGGGGGTTAGTTCCGCCTACTCGTCCTCGCCGAACCGGTCGGCGAGCAGCGCCTGAATCGCGTCGAGGGCGGGCTCCGCGTCGTCGCCCACGGCGACCACGGCGATGGTGGTGCCCTTGGCCGCGCCGAGGGTCAGCAGGCCCATGATCGAACGCCCGCCCACCGTCTCGCCGGCGCGCGTCACCGTCACGGCGGCGCCGAAGCGCTCCACGGTCTGCACGAACTTGGCCGAGGCGCGGGCGTGCAGGCCGCGGCGGTTGACGATCGGCAGGATCCGCACGAGGCCGCCCTCGGGGATCTCGGGTTGCGGTTCGACCTCGCCGTCCAGGCTCTCGCTCATCGTCCCTCGCGCTCGCTCCCCTGACGATTCGCCGGCGACGGCCGCCGTGAGAGGCGCGCATCGTCCGGGTCGGGGACGGACGTGGTTAAGCCGTGAGCGGGGCGAAGGAAAGGCGGGGCGGCGGCGCGAAGGAGCCGACTCGTCGGCTACTTGCCCGCAAGAACCCGCGAGGCGACGTTGATGTACTTGCGGCCCGCCTCCTGCGCGTGGAGCACGGCGTCGCCGAGGCTCTCGGCGTCGCGCACGCTGGCGAGCTTGATCAGCATCGGCAGGTTGATCCCGGCCACCACCTCGACCTGCCCGCCATTCATGCAGGACAGCGCGAGGTTCGAGGGCGTGCCGCCGAACATGTCGGTCAGCACCACGACGCCCTTGCCGGAGTTGACGCGGCAGACCGCGGACATGATGTCGCCGCGGCGCACCTCCATGTCGTCCTCCGGGCCGATCGTGATCGTCTCGATCTGCTTCTGAGGGCCGACGACGTGCTCCAGGGCGGCCTTGAACTCGGTCGCCAACAGGCCGTGGGTGACGAGCACCATTCCAATCATCGAAGCGTGGTCCAACGCCCTGTGAGCGGAGACGCCATCTTGTGCAGCGCAAGGTGAAGCGCAAGCGGATCGCGGCGTTTTGCGTAACGCGACGGCCTCACCATGACATGGCGGTGGCAGCCGCGCTACACGTCGCGGGTCACACCGGGCACGAGAGCCGCCGGGTGCGTCCGCATTGCCACGCCGGCTTCGAGTGCCTCGCGAATCAGGTATTCCCGGGGATGGCGCGGATCAAGGGTGAGGCGCGGGACTGCGACGCCGAGGAGCAGAGCCGTCTGGCCAGGGCCCGGCAGGCGCTCGGCCTCCGCCGCGAGATCGACCACGAGGCGCAGCACCGCCACCGGAGCGTGGCGTGAGAGGCGGCGAATGCCGTGGCCGCGGATCTCGATCAGCCCGGCCAGCGCCGGATGGGGCCGGGCGATCAGGCGGCCGTGGCGCGCCTCGAGCCGGATGCGGTCGTCGCCGACGAGGCGGGCGTGGCGACCCTCGAGGCCGGCGCGGTCGAGCAGGGCGAGGCAGAGGGCGGACTTGCCCGACCCCGGCGCCCCCCGGACCAGCACCCCGGCCTCGTCGAGGAGCACGCAGCTCGCATGCACCGTCTCGTGCTCCACCTCTCGCCGCGGCGCGCCGCAGGGCGCCTCGTCACTCATGCGGCGAGGTCGTCGCCGTAGCGGTCGGCCCGGGGGGCCACGGGCAGGCGCACGATGAAGCGAGCGCCGCGCACGGTCGGATGCCCCTCCTCGTCGGCCGGGCCGGGGCGGTTCTCGGCGCGGATCGAGCCGCGATGCGCCTGGATGATCTGCCGCGAGATCGACAGGCCGAGCCCGGAATTCTGGCCGAAGCCCTGCTCCGGCCGGTCGGTGTAGAAGCGCTCGAAGATCCGCTCCAGGGCGTGTTCGGGGATGCCCGGCCCCTCGTCCTCGACCACGAACTCGACCTCGTTCTTGAGGCGGCGCAGGGCCACCCGCACCTTGGCGCCGGGCGGCGAGAACGAGCGGGCGTTGTCGAGCAGATTGTTGACGACCTGCCCCAAGCGGCTGTCGTGGCCGATGATGCGGAACGGGTCCTCGATGTCGCCGGCCGGCCGCTCGATGTCGAACTGGATCACGGCCGCGTTGGCGCGCCGCCGCTCGTTGGCGACGGAGGTCACGGTGGTGAGCAGCTTGCCGAGATCGACCCGGCGCGCCTCGGCGCGGGCGAGTTCGGCGTCGAGGCGGGAGGCGTCGGAGATGTCGGAGATCAACCGGTCGAGGCGCTTCACGTCGTGCTGGATGATCTCCATCAGCCGGCCGCGCGACTCGTCGTTGCGCGCCAGCGGCAGGGTCTCGACCGCGCTGCGCAGGGAGGTCAGCGGGTTCTTCAGCTCGTGGCTGACATCGGCCGCGAAGCTCTCGATGGCGTCGAGCCGCCGGTAGAGCGCCTGGGTCATGTCGCGCAGCGCGCCGGAGAGATGGCCGATCTCGTCGGTGCGGTTGGTGAAGTCCGGGATCTCCTGGCGGGACTTGATGCCCCGGCGCACCCGCTCGGCGGCATCCGCCAGCCGCCGCACCGGCCCGGCGATGGCGCCCGCGAGCAGGATCGACAGGACCAGCATCACCGCCGCCGCGACGAGGAAGACCTGGAGCAGGCCGAAGCGCTCCGAGGCGATCACCCGGTCGATGTCGCCCCCTTGCGTCGAGACCATCAGCACGCCGCGCACCGAGCCCGCCCGCTGGATCGGCACCGCCACCGAGACGATGGTCTCGCCGCGCTCGTTGCGCCGGGAGATCGTGCCGCGCGAGCCGTTCAGCGCCGCCTGGACCTCGCGGAAGGCGCGCCCGTCCTGGGGACCGGCATCCTCCTGCCCGTCGCGCTCGCTGACGACGAGGCCGAGAATGCGGGTGCCGAAGGTGTCCCAGATCCGCTCCAGCACGTTGGGCTTCGGGGGCCGCACGGCGCCGGGCTCGCCCCGGGCGATGTCGCCGCGGGCGTAGAGCGAGCGGGTGTCGAACAGGAGGCTGCCCTCGCGGTCGTAGACCCGGGCACGGTTGCCCGTCGGCGTCACGAGGCGCCGCAGCAGGGGGGCCACCTTCTCGGGGTTGAGCGAGAAGGCGAGCGAGGCGGGGTCGTCCTCGAAGTCCCGGCCCTCGCCCGCCTGCTGCTGCAGCAGCTTGTCCGGATCGACCCGGATCGTGTCGGTGTCGACGGAAGCCTGGGCGGCGATGGCGCCGGCGATGATGTCGCCCTGGATCAGCAGGCTCTGGACCCGCGCCTGGATCAGGCCCTGGCGGAACTGGTTCAGGTAGAGGAAGCCGAACAGCAGGACGATGAGCCCGACGAGGTTGAGCACCACGATGCGGCGCGTCAGGCTCGACGAGGCGCGCTGCCCGACCGCGTTCCACAGGTCGCGCGGCCAGGTCAGCGGCGATCGCTTCAGGGAACGGACGAGGCGCGAGAAGAAGCGCGAGAGGAAGCCGCGGCGGGCTCCGTTGCCCTCCGAGTCGGACGGGCGGAACAGGGGGGCGAGCATCGCTGGACGGGGGATTTTACGGATGCCGGCTCCTAGCCTTCCTTGAAGCGGTAGCCGACGCCGTAGAGCGTCTCGATCATGTCGAAGCTCTGGTCGGTCACCTTGAACTTCTTGCGCAGCCGCTTGATGTGGCTGTCGATGGTGCGGTCGTCGACGTAGACCTGATCGTCGTAGGCCGCATCCATCAGCGCGTTGCGGCTCTTCACGACGCCGGGGCGCTGGGCCAGCGCCTGCAGGATCAGGAACTCGGTGACGGTGAGCGTCACCGGCTCGCCCTTCCAGGTGCAGGTGTGGCGCTCGGGGTCCATCATCAGCTGGCCGCGCTCCAGGGAGCGCGCGGCGGCGTCGGCCTCGCTGCGGGCGGCCCCGCCCGGGGTGGCGTCCTTGGGGGCGAAGCGGCGCAGCACCGCCTTGACGCGCTCGACCAGCAGGCGCTGCGAGAACGGCTTATGGATGAAGTCGTCCGCGCCCATCTTCAGGCCGAACAACTCGTCGATCTCCTCGTCCTTCGAGGTGAGAAAAATCACGGGAAGGTCCGATTTCTGCCGCAGGCGCCTGAGAAGCTCCATCCCGTCCATGCGCGGCATCTTGATGTCGAAGATGGCAAGATCGGGCGGGGAGTGGCGCAGGCCGTCGAGCGCCGAGGCGCCGTCCGTGTAGGTCTGGATGCGGTAGCCCTCGGTCTCCAGCGCGATCGAGACGGAGGTCAGGATGTTGCGGTCGTCGTCGACGAGGGCGATGGTGGGCATGCAGTTTCCCTGACTTGACGGCGCGGCACGTGTGCCGCCCCTGGCGCGGCCCGCGACGGCCGAGCACGGCACCCGCCATCCGGGTGGCCGCCATCTGTCGCGGAGGGTCTCGTCCTTTACGACCATCGTTCGAAAAAAGCGAGCGGGCGGTTAAGCTTGGCCGTATTGGGCCCCCGAAGCCGAAGGCTCGGGAGGGGACGCGTGTGGACAACGCGCCGCGCCCCTTCCGTCTCCCTGCCCGCCCGCTTGCCCTCGTGCCGGGGGCCCGCGCCGGGCTATGCTCGGACCGCGATTCCGGCGCGACGTCCGGATTGGGGAGCCTATCATGTCGAACGCCGAGACGCCGCCCGCCCAGGAACGGCGCGGGCCGGCCCAGCCGCTGCCCGCGGCGCAGGCGCCCTTCGACGCCATCGGGCTCGCGCGCCAGCTCCTGCGCGGCGTGCGCTCGGGCGCGCTCGCCACGATCGACGCGGCCGACGGCACGCCCTTCGCCTCCCTCGTCACCCTCGCCACCGACAGCGACGGCACGCCGCTGATGCTGCTCTCGCGGCTCTCCGCCCACACGCGCAACCTGGACAAGGACCCGCGCGCCTCGCTGCTGTTCTCGGTGGGCGGCAAGGGCGACCCCCTCGCCCATCCCCGCCTGACCGTGACGGGCCGCGCCGCGCGCTCCGAGGAGCCGCGCATCCGCGAGCGCTTCCTGGCCCGCCACCCGAAGGCGAAGCTCTACGCGGACTTCCCCGATTTCGGCTTCTTCGCCCTTGCCCCCACCGCGGGCCACCTCAATGGGGGTTTTGCCAAGGCGGCGACGCTCACGCCGGCGGAGCTGCTCCTCGACCTGACCGGCGCCGAGGCGATCGTCGCGGGCGAGCGCGGCGCCGTCGAGCACATGAACGCGGATCACGCCGACGCGCTCGCCCTCTACGCGGCCGGCGCGGGCGAGGCCGGCAGCGGCTGGCGCCTGACCGGGCTCGACCCGGAGGGGCTCGACCTGATGGCCGGCGAGCGCACGGCGCGGGTCACCTATCCCGAGCCCGTGCGCGACATGGGCGCCTTGCGAAAAAGCCTCGTGGCGATGGCCGCCGCGGCGCGGGCCGGCGCCGCGCAAGGGGATGCGCAAGGGGACGCGCACAGCGCCGCAGCCCGGCCCGACGAACCGGCCTGAACCCTTTCGGGGGAGCGCAGCGCGAGGACGGAGGCTTCCGCGGCGTCCCCCCGCCTTGGCGCGACCGCCCGCCGCTGCTATCTCCCGGCCCGGCCAATCCCGATAAACCTGCCGTGCGCCGCGTCAGCCCCGCGACGGGACCGCCGTGCCGGAGACCCCGATGACCACCCGCACCATCGACAACATCCGCAACTTCTCCATCGTCGCGCATATCGACCACGGCAAGTCGACGCTCGCCGACCGGCTGATCCAGACGACCGGCACCGTGGCCCTGCGCGACATGAGCGAGCAGATGCTCGACTCCATGGATATCGAGAAGGAGCGCGGCATCACCATCAAGGCCCAGACCGTGCGGCTCGAATACCGCGCGGAGGACGGCAAGGATTACGTCCTCAACCTGATGGACACGCCCGGCCACGTCGACTTCGCCTACGAGGTGTCGCGCTCGCTCGCCGCCTGCGAGGGCTCGCTGCTGGTGGTCGATGCGAGCCAGGGCGTCGAGGCGCAGACGCTCGCCAACGTCTACCAGGCGCTCGACGCCAACCACGAGATCGTGCCCGTCCTCAACAAGGTCGATCTGCCGGCGGCCGAGCCCGACCGGGTCAAGGAGCAGATCGAGGAGGTGATCGGTCTCGACGCTTCCGAGGCCGTGCCGATCTCGGCCAAGACCGGTCTCAACATCGAGGCGGTGCTGGAGGCCATCGTCCGGCGCCTGCCGGCCCCGAAGGGCGACCGCGAGGCGCCGCTGAAAGCCCTGCTGGTCGATTCCTGGTACGACGTCTATCTCGGCGTCGTCGTGCTGGTGCGCATCATCGACGGCGTGCTGAAGAAGGGCATGACCATCCGCATGATGGGGGCGGATGCCGCCTACGGCGTCGACCGCATCGGCGTGTTCCGCCCGAAGATGGCCGATATCGGCGAGCTCGGCCCCGGCGAGGTCGGCTTCTTCACCGGCTCGATCAAGGAGGTGGCCGACACCCGCGTCGGCGACACCATCACCGAGGACAAGCGCCAGACCACGCAGATGCTCGCGGGCTTCAAGGAGGTTCAGGCGGTGGTGTTCTGCGGCCTGTTCCCCGTGGACGCCGCCGACTTCGAGTCCTTGCGCGGCGCCATGGGCAAGCTGCGGCTCAACGACGCCTCGTTCTCCTACGAGATGGAAACCTCGGCGGCGCTGGGCTTCGGCTTCCGCTGCGGCTTCCTCGGCCTGCTCCACCTCGAGATCATCCAGGAGCGGCTGGAGCGCGAGTTCAACCTCGACCTGATCTCGACGGCGCCGTCGGTCGTCTACCGCCTGATGATGCGCGACGGCGAACTCAAGGAGCTGCACAACCCGGCCGACATGCCCGATCCGATGAAGATCGAGACGGTCGAGGAGCCGTGGATCCGCGCCACCATCCTCACGCCCGACGAGTATCTCGGCGGCGTGCTGAAGCTGTGCCAGGACCGGCGCGGCATCCAGATCGACCTCAACTACGTCGGCAAGCGGGCCATGGTCGTCTACGACCTGCCGCTCAACGAGGTCGTGTTCGATTTCTACGACCGCCTGAAGTCGATCTCGAAGGGCTACGCCTCGTTCGACTACCACGTCTCCGACTACCGCGAGGGCGACCTCGTGAAGATGTCGATCCTGGTCAACGCCGAGCCGGTGGACGCGCTGTCCATGCTCGTCCACCGCACCCGCGCCGAGAGCCGCGGCCGGGCGATGTGCGAGAAGCTGAAGGACCTGATCCCCCGCCACCTGTTCCAGATCCCGGTTCAGGCGGCCATCGGCGGCAAGATCATCGCCCGCGAGACCATCCGGGCGCTGTCGAAGGACGTGACCGCCAAGTGCTACGGCGGCGACATCTCGCGCAAGCGCAAGCTTCTGGACAAGCAGAAGGAAGGCAAGAAGCGCATGCGCCAGTTCGGCCGCGTGGAGATCCCGCAGGAAGCCTTCATCGCCGCGCTGAAGATGGACGATTGAGGCGAGCGGGGCCGGAGCGCTTCGCCCGACGGTTCGCGATGGCGGGCGGCACGATCTCCGCCGTCATTGCGAAGCGAAGCTGAAGCAATCCAGCCCACGCCCTATCCGGAAATGTTGCGCGGCTGGATCGCTTCGCCTCCGCTCGCGATGACGCAGAGTGAAGCGGACGGATCGCGAAAACCCCACGCCGCCCGAGGTGGTGCGGAGCCGCCAACGCGTCTGCCACGAACCACGCTCGAAAATTCCCGGGATCGCTTTCAGCCGGCGCGTCTTGTTTCATTTGTAAGAAACCTGTCGCGTCATACCCCCGTCAAGCCGCCACGGTAACGGCGTAATTCGGGAGCTTCGGTTGCGCGCAAGCGAAAGCCGAATCAACCGGCACGCGGCGCGCCCGTCGTGGATCGAGGCGCTGGGTCGAATCGGGATCGAGACGCAAATGGGCGGGGCGCACGAGGAAGATCTGACGCCGCGGGCGGTGCGGCTGCGGACGCAGTTGCTCGTTGCCGCCGTGCTGTGCGCGGGGGCGGGGGCGGCCCTGTGGTACGGGCGACCCAAGGAGGTCGATGCGGCGGTGCCGTCGCCGGCCGCGATCACCACCACGACGCCGGGCCGCTTCGTGCTGAGCGAGAGCCAGCTCGCCACGGTCACCACCGTCGCAGTGCAGCAGCGGTTGTTCTACGAGGACATCGCGACCGAGGGGAAGATCAGCGTCGACGAGTACCGGGCGACGCCCGTGTTTTCGCCCTATGCGGGCCGGGTCATCACCATCTTCGCCCGCTCCGGCGAACAGGTGAAGCAGGGCGACAAGCTGTTCTCGCTCCAGGCCAACGAGATGGTCCAGGCGCAGAACGACTTCCTGGCGGCGCTGAACGTGCTCAACAAGTCGCGCTCGCAGCTCTCCTACGCCACCAACACCGAGAAGCGCCTGCACGACCTCTACGATTCCCGCGTCACCACGCTCAAGGAATTGCAGACCGCGCAGAACGACCTCGCCACCGCGCAGAACGACGCCAAGACAGCCGAGGTCGGCCTGGAGGCGGTGCGCAACCGCCTGCGCATCCTGGGGCTGGCCGACGACGACATGAAGGCCCTCCAGACCAAGGGCGCGATCAACCCCGAGACGACGATCTACGCGCCGCTCTCGGGCACCGTGATCCAGCGCAAGATCGGGCCGGGCCAGTACATCAACACCGGCGGCTCCGACCCCTCCTACGTGATCGGCGATCTCGGCCGGGTCTGGATCGTGGCGCAGCTGCGCGAGACCGACGCGGCCAAGGTCGATCTCGGCGAGCGCATCCGCTTCCGAACCCTCGCCTATCCGAACCAGATGTTCGAGAGCCGGATCAACTACATCGGCGCCTCGGTCGATCCGGCGAGCCGCCGCATCGTCGTGCGCGCCGAGGTCGACAATCCCAAAGGGCTCCTGAAGCCCGAGATGTATGCCAGCGTCCACATCATCAACGAGCGCGAGACCGTCTCGCGCTCGGTGCCGCGGCAGGCGGTGATCTTCGAGGGCGACAAGGCGCGGGTCTGGGTGCTCGGCGCCGGCAACACCGTGGAGAGCCGCCCGGTCAAGGCCGGCCTCGTCGACGGCAACGACATCGAGATCACCGAGGGTCTCGCGGTCGGCGAGCGGGTGATCTCGAAGGGCGCCCTGTTCATCGACGGCATGACCGACCAGCAGGGCTGAGCGAGCCGGCCTTTTCCCGCGAAAAGCACAGATCTCCCGAGCCGGGGCCGTCCCCGGCCGCGCCCGACGGCGCGAGGTTGGAACCGCCCCCATGAACGGCATCGTCGCGCTCGCGCTCCGGCAGCGCCCCCTCGTCCTCCTGGCCTTCGTGCTGTTCGTGGTGGGAGGGCTCGCCGCCTTCCAGAACCTCAACATCGAGGCCTATCCCGACCCGACCCCGCCGATGGTCGATGTCGTGACCCAGACCGACGGCCTCTCGGCCGAGGAGATCGAGCGCTACGTCACGATCCCGATCGAGCGGATCACCTCGGGGATGCCGAACCTCCGCCAAGTCCGCACGATCTCGCTCTACGGCCTGTCCGACGTGAAGCTGCAGTTCGGCTTCGAGTTCGACTACCTCCAGGCCGAGCAGCAGGTGCTGAACCGCCTGCAGCAGCTCGATCCCCTGCCCGCGGGCGCCAAGCCGACCATCTCGCCCATCAGCCCCATCGGCGAGATCTTCCGCTACAAGCTCACGGCGCCCCCCGGCTACTCCGTGCTCGACCTGCGCACGCTCCAGGAATGGGTGCTGAAAAAGCGCTTCCGCGCGGTGCCCGGCGTGATCGACGCCATCGGCTGGGGCGGCAAGACCAAGACCATCGAACTCTCGGTCGATCTCGACCGGCTGATGGCCTACGGCCTGACCCTGTCGAACGTGGTCAAGACCCTCAACGACAGCAACCTCAACGTCGGCGGCAACCGGGTCGCCATCGGCGGCCAGTCGGCGGTGGTGCGCGCCGTCGGCCTGATCCGTGACGTGGACGACATCAACGGCACCGTGCTGACCCAGGTCGGCGGCGCGCCGGTGCTGGTCAAGGACATCGCCACCGTCACCATCGGCCACCAGCCGCGGCTCGGCATCGCCGGCATGAACGACGAGGACGACATCGTCCAGGGCATCGTCCTGATGCGCCGCGGCGAGAAGAGCACGCCCTCGATCGAGGCCGTGAAGGCGGAGGTCGCCAAGATCGAGGCCGCGGGCATCCTGCCGCCGGGCGTGACGATCGAGCGCATCTACGACCGCGCCGACCTCATCGCGGTGACCACCCACACCGTGCTGCACAACATGGTGGTCGGCATCCTCCTGATCCTCGTGATCCAGTGGCTGTTCCTCGGCAACCTGCGCTCGGCGCTGATCGTCGTGGCGACGATTCCCTTCGCCCTGTTCTTCGCCGTCGTCATCCTCGTGGCGCGCGACGAATCGGCCAACCTGCTCTCGGTGGGCGCGCTCGATTTCGGCCTCATCGTCGACGGCACCGTCATCATGGTCGAGGCGATCTTCCGGCGCCTGTCCGGCCACGGCATCCCGGGCTATCCGCCGCCGGGGCTCGACGCGAAATCGGGGCGCATCGCGCTCGCGGCCGGCGACGTCAGCCGCTCGATCTTCTTTGCCGCCGCGATCATCGTCACCGGCTTCCTGCCGCTCTTCACGCTGACCGGCGTCGAGGGCCACATCTTCGGGCCGATGGCGACGACCTACGCCTACGCCCTGCTCGGCGGCCTGATCGCCACCTTCACGGTCACGCCCGCGCTCGCCGCCTACCTGCTGCCGGCCCATATCGAGGAGAAGGAAACGATCCTCGTGCGCTTCCTCGACCGGATCTACCGTCCGGCGGTGCGCGCGGCGCTCGGCGCCCGCCTCGTGACCGCGGCCCTCGTGGTGCTCGTCGGCGTCGGCGTCGGGGTGGCCGCGCGCAATCTCGGCTCGGAATTCCTGCCCAAGCTCGAGGAGGGCAACCTCTGGGTCCGCGCCACCATGCCGGCGACGATCTCGCTCCGGGAGAGCAACGGCTACGTCAACGAGATGCGCAAGATCATCGCCTCGCTGCCGGAGGTCGAGCGCGTGGTCTCCCAGCACGGGCGGCCGGATGACGGCACCGACGCGGCCGGCTTCTTCAACGCCGAGTTCTTCGCGCCGATGAAGCCGCTCGACCAGTGGCGCCCGGGCATGGACAAGGAGAAGCTGACCGAGGAGATGCTGCACAAGCTCCAGGCCTCCTTCCCCGGCGTCGACTTCAACCTGTCGCAGTACCTGCAGGACAACGTCGCCGAGGCCGTCTCCGGCATCAAGGGCGAGAACTCGTTCAAGATCTTCGGCAACGACCTTCAGAAGCTCACCGACAGCGCGAAAAGCGTGATGAAGGTGCTCTCGACGATCCACGGCGTCGAGGATCTGGCGGTGTTCCAGTCGCTGGGCCAGCCGACCATCGAGATCGACGTGGACCGGGTGCGGGCCGCCCGCTACGGCCTGACGCCGGGCGACATCAACACCACCGTGCGCACCGCCATCGGCGGCGACTCGGCCGGCGACCTCTACGATCCCGGCTCCGAGCGGCACTACCCGATCATGGTGCGCCTCCAGCCCCAGTTCCGCCAGAGCATCGAGGCGATCGCCAACCTGCGCATCGCCGGCCAGAGCCCGGCGAGCGGCGCTCCCGTGCAGTTCCCCCTGAGCGCGGTGGCGCGGGTCGAACTCGTCTCGGGCCCCGCCTACATCTACCGCGAGGCCCAGGAGCGCTACCTGCCGGTGAAGTTCTCCGTGCGCGGGCGCGATCTCGGCAGCACCATCGAGGAGGCGCGCCTGCGCGTGGCCAACGAGGTGCAGCTGCCGCCGGGCTACCGGCTGGAGCTCGTGGGCGAGTTCAACAACATGAAGGGCGCGATCGCCCGCCTCTCCGTGACCGTGCCGATCGCGATCGGCATCATCGCGATCCTGCTGTTCATGAACTTCTCGTCGGTGACGGACTCGCTGCTGGCACTGAGCGTGATCCCGATGGCGATGGCCGGCGGCATCCTAGCGCTGTCGCTCACCGGCACCTCGTTCAGCGTCTCGGCGGCGATCGGCTTCATCGCGCTGCTCGGCATCGCGGTGATGGACGGCATCATCGTGCTGTCCTTCTACAACGGCCTGCTGGCGGTGGGGGTCGAGCGCGTGCCCGCGATGCTGCGCACCTGCTACACGCAGATGCGGCCCGTGGTGATGACCTGCGTCGTGGCCGGCGTCGGCCTCCTGCCGGCGGCCTTCTCCACCGGCGTCGGCTCGCAGGTGCAGAAGCCGCTGGCGCTCGTCGTGGTCGGCGGCATGGCGCTGGCGCCCCTGCTGATCCTGCTGGTGCTGCCGGTGCTGATCCTCACCTTCTCGCGCCGCAAGCCCGCGGTGCATTCGGCGGCCTCGGACCGGGTCGCGGCGGCGCAGGCGCCCGCAGGGGCGCGTTGAGGCCGAACCCGATCGTCGCTCTTCCGCGCCCGCGCGAATCGCACTTACGTCGAAGCCCTTGCTCCGCCGCTTTAATGTACGTACAAAAATTCCGTGCCGATCACCTTCGATCCCGCCAAAAGTGAATGGAACCGCCAAGAGCGTGGCATGCCCTTCACCATGGCGGAGCGATTCGATTTCGACACGGCTCTCGTGCGCGAGGACGATCGCGACATCTATCCGGAGAAGCGCTTTTAGGCGCTCGGCAAGATCGGCCGCGAGGTGGTCCTGCTGGTCTTCTCGCCGACGGAGGACGGCTTTCGCGTCATCTCCCTTCGCAAGGCGACAAAGCAGGAGCGTTCGCTGTGGCTCGCAAGGCATCCGTGATGATCGACGATGCGCCTGAGCTGACCGAGGCGGAGTTCGCCGAGATGCGTCCGGCCCGCGCGGTCCTGACGCCCGAGCAGTTCGCGGCCGTCGCATCCGTGCGGCGCGGGCGCCCGAAAGCCAGCGCGCCCAAGGTCCCGGTGACGATCCGGCTCGATGCCGATGTGGTCGAAACCTACAAGGCGACGGGCGAGGGCTGGCAGACACGGATGAACGAATGCCTGAGCCGCGGTGCAAAGGCGCTTCGTGCGGCGCCGCGATCGCCCTCGCGGGACACCGGCAAGGGCGCGGGCGCGAAGGCCCGCGTCAGTGACAAGGCGAAAGCCGGATAGAGCATCGTCCCGAAAGGTGGCCGCCGGCTTTCGGAAAAAGACGATGCGAAACAAGAGGCTAGACCGTCGTACCGGATACGATATCCGGCACGATGGTCTAGTCCGCGACCCTGTCGCTCGCCGGTCGAGGAGAACGCCTATCCCCGCCGCGTCGAGCCGCGCAGCACCGCCCGCCCGCTCAAGGTCACCTTGCGCACCGGCTGACCCGGACTCTCGATGCGCTCGAACAGCAGGCGCATCGCCTGCGCGCCGATCTCGGCCACCGGCTGCTCGATCACGGTGAGGCCGGGCTCGACCAGATCGGTCCAGGGCTCGTTGTCGAAGCCCGCGAGCGCGAGGTCGGCGGGGACGGCGAGACCGAGGCTGCGCGCCGCGCGCACCGCCCCCATCAGGATCAGGCCGTTCGAGAGGATCAGCGCCTCGGGCCGGTCGGCTTGCGCGAGCCAGCGCGCGGCTTCCGCTTCCGCCGCGGTCGCGTTCGGGGCCACGGAGCGGGCGAGCGGGGGGAGGCCGGAGCGGGCCATGGCCGCCTCGTAGCCGGCTTGGCGCTCCCGCGCCGTGGAGCTGGTCGAACCGAACAGGCCGCCGATGCGGGTGAAGCCCTGCGCGACGAGGTGCTCGACCAGGGCCGAGGCCGCGGCCGGGTTGTCGAGCACCACGCTGTCATGGGCGCCGGGCGGCCCCGAGCGGTCGATGAACACCGTGGGAAAGGACAGGCTGTCCGCCCTGAGCCCCTCCGCCGTCGCGCGGGTGGGCGCGAAGATCACGCCGGTGACGCGCTCCTCCTCCATCAGGCGCAGATACATCGCCTCGCGGGCCGGGTCCTCGTCGGTGTTGCACAGGATCACCCGCATCCCGGCGGCATAGGCCGCGTCCTCCACCGCCCGGCTCACCGCCGTGAAGAACGGGTTGCGGATGTCGGCCACGATCAGGCCGATGGTCTGCGCCGCCTTCGAGCGCAAGCGGCGGGCCGAGAGGTTGGGCCGGTAGCCGGTGGCGCGCACCGCCGCCTCGACCTGCTCACGCACCGCGTCGCTCACGGGGCCGCGCCCGAGCGCGCGCGAGACCGTCGCCGTCGAGACGCCCGCGGCGCGGGCCACGTCGCGGATTCCGATGCTCATCGGGAGGGAAACGTTTTCATCGTCATGGCGCGGTTCTGCCACTGTCGAGCAGATCCGACAAGACAGGATCGGCACTTTGATGCCGAAGGCTGATTGACATAAGCTGTGAAAACGTTTTCATAGGAACACCACAGCACATCCCGCACCCGGCGCATCGATCGGGGCGACCTCGACAGGGAGGAGAGCACGCCATGCTCGCGCAGACGCCGACCTTCGCCAACCCGCGCACCGGGCCCCGCCTGCTGGTGCGCCTCGCCGCCGCTCCCGCGAGCAAGGAGGCCGCGATCCGCGAGGCCGCCGGGCTGCTCACCGCCGCCGGCTGCATCGACGGGGCCTACGGCGCCAGCATGCTGCGCCGGGAGGGGGTGGCGAACACCTATCTCGGCCACGGCGTCGTCATCCCGCACGGCATGGTCGACGACCGCCACCTCGTGCGCGAGAGCGGGCTCGCCGTGCTCCAGATCCCGGGCGGCATCGAATGGCACGACGGCCAGACCGCCCATCTCGTGGTCGCCATCGCCGCGCAGTCGGACACGCACATCACGGTGCTGCGCCGCCTCACCCGCCTGATCCAGGACGAGGCGCGCCTCGAAGGGCTCCGCACCACGGGCAGCGAGGCGGACATCGCCGCGGCACTGACCGAGGACGCCGCCGCGCCGACCGCCGCCGGCCCCGTCACCGACCTGCGCCAGCGCTTCGACTGGACCGTCGATTACCCGACCGGCCTGCACGCACGGCCCGCCGCGCACTGGGTCGAGACCGCCCGCTCGCTCCCCGCCCGCATCCAGGTGCGCCACGGCGATGGGGTGGCGGACGCCAAGAACCTGATCGCGCTGCTGCAGCTCGGCCTGCGCTGCGGCGACGAGGTGACGATCTCGGCCGAGGGCGACGACGAGGCCGGGGCGCTCGCCAGGATCTGCGCCGCGGTGACGTCTCTGAGCGCCGGCGAGAAGGCCGCCGCCCAGCGGGCGGCGGAGGCCGCGGCGAAGGCCGCCGCCCCGGTGGCCGGCTGGAACCCCGCCGAGAGCCTGCGGGTGATGGCCGGCATCGGCGCCAGCCCCGGCATCGCCATCGGCCCCGTGCACGTGCTGGCGGCGGCCGAGATCAGCGTCCCCGACGAGCCCGAGCCGCTGACCTCCGGTGCCGACCGGCTGCACCGGGCGCTCGCCGCCACGGGCGGTCAGCTCAGGGCGCTCGCCGACGACACCGAGCGGCGCCTCGGCAAGGCCGATGCCGGCATCTTTTCCGCGCAGGGCGAGCTGATCGCGGATACCGACCTCATCACGCTCGCCTGCCAGCTCATGGTCGAGGGCCACGGCGTGGCCTTCGCCTGGAACGCCGCGGTGGAGCGGATGGCGGGCCGGCTCGCGGCGCTCGGCAACCCCGTTCTCGCCGCCCGCGCCGCCGACCTGCGCGATGTCGGCCGCCGGGTGCTGGCGCAGATCGACCCGGCCCTGAAGAGCGGCCACGACCTGCCGGACGTGCCCTGCATCCTGATCGCCCCCGACCTCGCCCCCTCCGACACGGCAGGGCTCGACCCGGCCCGCGTCATCGGGCTCGCCACAGCGCAGGGCGGGCCGACCTCGCACACCGCGATCCTGGCGCGCACGCTGGGCATCCCGGCCGTGGTTGCGGGCGGGCCCGGCCTGCTGGCGCTCGCCAACCGCACGCTCGCCATCCTCGACGGCACCACCGGCCGGCTCTACCTCGATCCCAGCGAGACCGACATCGCCTCGGCGAAAGCGTGGCAGGCGCGCCAGCGCGAGCAGGCCGAGGCCGAGGCGCGGGAGCGGGCGATGCCGGCGCAGACCCGCGACGGCCACCGCATCGCCATCGGCGCCAACGTCAACAATCCCGAGCAGGTGCCGCTGGCGCTCGACCAGGGCGCGGAGGGCGTCGGCCTGATGCGCACCGAGTTCCTGTTCTTGGAGCGCGGCGACACGCCGTCCGAGGACGACCAGTACGCGACTTACTCGGCGATGCTGAAGGCGCTCGGGGGCCGTCCGCTCATCGTGCGCACCCTCGACATCGGCGGCGACAAGCAGGTTGCCCACCTCCACCTGCCGAAAGAGGAGAACCCCTTCCTCGGCGTGCGCGGCGCCCGCCTGCTGCTGCGCCGGCCCGACCTGATGGAGCCGCAACTGCGCGCCCTCTACCGCGCGGCGAAGGACCACGTGCCGGCCGATGCCCCCAAGGGCAAGGACGCGCCGCTCTCGATCATGATGCCGATGATCACCTCGGTTCCCGAGGTCATTCGCCTGCGCACGATCTGCGAGGAAATCCGCGGAGAGATCGGCGCGCCGGAGGTGCCGCTCGGCATCATGATCGAGGTGCCGGCCGCCGCCATCCAAGCCGACGTGCTGGCCCGGCACTGCGACTTCTTCTCGATCGGCACCAACGACCTCACCCAGTACACGCTCGCCATCGACCGCCAGAATACCGACCTCGCGCCCGAGGCCGACTCGCTCCACCCGGCGGTGCTGCGGCTGATTCGCCTCACCTGCGAGGGCGCGGCCCAGCACGGGCGCTTCGTCGGCGTCTGCGGCGGCATCGCGGGCGACCCGTTCGGCGCCAGCCTGCTCGCGGGTCTCGGCGTTCACGAACTCTCGATGACGCCCCGCGACCTGCCCGGCGTGAAGGCGCGGCTGCGGGCCTGCGACCACGCCGAGCTCAAGGCCCTCGCGGCGCAGGCCTGCGCCGGGGAGGACGCCGCCGCCGTGCGCGCCCTCGATACGTCCTCTGCGGGAGAGCGCGCATGAGCCTCGTCACCCTCACCCTCAACCCGGCGATCGACCAGACCGTCACCCTCGACGCGCTGACCCCCGGCAGCGTCCACCGCGCCCGCTCGGTCTGGGCGGATGCCGGCGGCAAGGGCGTCAACGTCGCCTGCTGCCTCTCCGATTGGGGCCTGCCCGTCGCCGCCACCGGCGTGCTCGGCCAGGACAACGCGGCGCCCTTCGCACAGCTTCTCGCGGCTAAGGGGATCGACGACCGCTTCGTCTGGATCCCCGGCGAGACGCGCACCAATCTCAAGCTGCTCGACGCCGCGAGCAGCGACACCACCGACATCAACCTGCCGGGTCTCGAGTTCGGCCCCTCCACGGTCGAGGCGGTGCGCGCGGTGCTTGCCGAGCTGACCGGCCCCGGCAGCCTTGCGGTGCTGGCCGGCAGCCTGCCGCGCTCGGTGCCCATCGACACCTATGCCCGCCTCACCGCCGAGCTGAAGCGGCGCGGCGCCCGCGTCGTCCTCGATGCCTCCGGGCCGGCGCTCGCCGCCGCCCTCGCCTCGGGGCGGGACAGCCTGCCCGACGCGATCAAGCCGAACCGGCACGAGCTGGAGGAATGGGCCGGGCGCGCGCTTCCCGCGATCACCGACGTGCTCGACGCTGCGCGAACGCTTCAGCGCGGCGGCATCGCCCTGGTCTGTGTCTCGCTGGGCGCGGAGGGCGCGCTGTTCGTCTCGGCCGAGGGCGCGCTACGGGCGCTGCCGCCGCCGACGCGGGTGGCGAGCACGGTCGGCGCGGGCGACGCCCTCGTCGCCGGCCTCGTCGCCGGGCTGCACGACCGCCTGCCCCTGCCCGACCTCGCCCGCCGGGCGCTGGCCTTCGCCGCGGGCAAGCTCAGCCGGACAGGGGCGAACCTGCCAGGACGGGACGAGGTGGCGGCGCTGGCCGCCGAGATCCGGGTCGAGCGGCTCGACTGAGCCCGCGGCCAGCCCGAACGACCAAACAAAAATCCGAGGAGGAAACCCATGGCACAGCTTCTGGCCGTGGTGGGAGGCGGAGACCTCTCCACCCACGCCGTCCTCGCCGCCGAGGCCCTGCGCAAGGCGGCCGGGCGGCGCAACACGCCGATCACTCTCGAACTCCGCGGCAAGGGCGCCAGCGGCAACCCGATCCCCGATACCGCTATCGCCGGGGCGTGGGCGGTGCTGCTCGTCGGCGAGGGCGATCTCGGCGAGGGCCGCTTCGGGGCGCTGCACCGGGCCCGCGCGGCAATCGAGGACGTGCTCACCGACGTCAACGCCGTGTTCGACCGCCTGAGCGCCGGGACGGAGGCCCCCTCCCCCGCCGCCTCCGCGGCGGCAAGCCCGAAAAAAATCGTGGCGATCACGTCCTGCCCCACCGGCATCGCCCACACCTTCATGGCGGCCGAGGGCATCCAGGCGGCGGCCCAGGCCCTCGGCCACGACGTCCGCGTCGAGACGCAAGGGTCGGTCGGCGCCCGCGACGCGCTGACCGCAGCCGAAATCGCGGCGGCCGACATCGTGCTCATCGCCGCCGATACCGGCGTCGATCGCGCGCGCTTTGCCGGCAAGCGGGTCTACGCCACCAACACCAAGGCGGCGATCCGCGACGGCAAGGGCCTGATCGCCACCGCGTTCGCCGAGGCGCAGATGCAGGCGGCGGGCAGCACCGAGGCGCGGGCCGACGGTCCCGCCCGCCCGGCGGCGGCGGAAAAGAAGGCGGGCGCCTACAAGCACCTGATGACCGGCGTGTCCTTCATGCTGCCCTTCGTGGTGGCGGGCGGGCTCCTGATCGCGCTCGCCTTCGCCGTCGGGGGCATCGACGCGATGAAGCCGGAGAATGCCGGCACGCTCGGCTACGCTCTGGCCGAGATCGGCGCCAAGGCGGCCTTCGCCCTGATCGTCCCGGCGCTGGCCGGCTACATCGCCTACTCGATCGCCGACCGGCCCGGCATCGCGCCCGGCATGATCGGCGGCATGCTCGCCGCCAATCTTCAGGCGGGCTTTCTCGGAGGCATCGCGGCAGGCTTCATCGCCGGGTACACGACGGCTTTCCTCAACCGGCACATCCGCCTGCACCGGAACCTGGAGGGCTTGAAGCCCGTCCTGATCCTGCCGCTGCTGGCCACCGCCGTCACCGGCCTGCTGATGGTCTACGTCGTTGGCGTGCCGGTGGCCGCGATCCTCGCCGCGCTCACCGACTGGCTGAAGGGCATGCAGGGAGCGAGCGCGCTGGTGCTCGGCCTCGTGCTCGGCGGGATGATGGCCGTCGACATGGGCGGGCCGATCAACAAGGCGGCCTACGCCTCCTCCGCGGCGCTGCTCTCCTCGGGCGTCGATGCGCCGATGGCGGCGGTGATGCTCGGCGGCATGACGCCCCCGCTCGGGATCGCGCTCGCCACCCGCCTGTTCCCGTCCCGCTTCACCGCGCCGGAGCGCGAGGCGGGCGGCGCGGCGGCCGTGCTCGGCGCCGCCTTCATCACGGAAGGGGCGATCCCCTTCGCCGCGGCCGATCCGCTGCGGGTGATCCCCTCCATGGTGGCCGGCTCCGCGGTCGCCGGGGCCATCGCCCTGACCTCGGGCGTGACCCTGAAGGTGCCCCATGGCGGCCTGTTCGTGCTGCCAATCCCCAATGCCGTGACCAACGTGACGGGCGCGCTGATCGCGCTCGCCGCCGGCACCCTGGTGACGGGCCTGCTGGTCGGCCTTCTCAAGAAGCGCGCGGCCTGAACGGACGGTCGGCGCCAGGGCCTCCGGCGCCGCCGGGCCAACGACCGACCGCGGCCGCTCCCGCTTCGTCCCGGATCGCGGCCCATCATACAACCTTTGATCAGTAAAGTGTCAGCGCCCGAGCAATCGGGCCGGGAAGACGTCGAGAGAGAGGGGGCAACGAGATGAAGGCTGGAAAGGTCGCATGGGCCGCGCTCGGCCTCTGCACGGCGCTCGCGGGCGCGACCGCGGCCGAGGCGCAGGAGCCGCCCGCGCAGCCGGGTCTCGCCGGGCTCCCGATCGGCGCGCCCGCCACGATCCGCCGCCCGGCCCTCAGGCGGGTCGCACGGCGCGTCCCGCCGCGCCGGAGCTTCGGCGATGATGGCAGCGCGGCGGCCGCCGCCGACGTGCTCGGCCAGTCGGCCACGCCCCCCGCCCTGCCGCCCGGCACCTTCGATCTCGGCAACGGCCTCTCGTTCCTGCTCAATTACACCGGCCAGGCGGCAGCCAACCCGAGCGGCGGCATCCGGCAGGGTTCGGCCTACGCCGGGCAACTCTTCTTCGGCATCGACGCCGACCTGCAACGGCTTGCCGGGATCGAGGGCGGCTCGGTCCACATCGCGGTCACGAACCGCCACGGCCGCAACCTCGCCGACGACTTCATCGGCAACAACACCAGCGTGCAGGAGATCTTCGGCGGCGGCCAGACCACGCGGCTGACGCTGCTCTCCTACCAGCAGAAGCTGTTCGACAACCGGCTCGACATCGAGGTCGGGCGCTTGGTCGCCAACATCAACTTCCTCAATTCGCCGATCTACTGCAACTTCCAGACGAACTCCGCCTGCGGCAACCCGACCTTCGTCTTCAAGACCTCGAACTTCACCTTCTGGCCGGTGGCGAGCTGGGGCGGGCACGCCAAGGCGTGGCTGACCGACCGGGTGTTCTTCCACGTCGGCGCCTACGAGGTGAACCCGCTGCACCAGCAGCCCGGCGACAACGGCCTCGACTTCTCGACCAAGGGCGCCACCGGCGCGATCGTGCCGTTCGAACTCGGCTATTCCACCACCTTCGCCAACGACGCCCTGCCCCGCAACTACGGCATCGGCGGCTGGGTCGACCGCTCGGACTACCCGGACCCGGTGCGGGACGTGGCGGGCGGGCGCGCGGTGTTGACCGGCCTCACTCCCGCGACGCGCTTCGGCCGCTCAGGGATCTACGCCCGCTTCGACCAGATGGTCTGGCGCCCCGATCCAACGGGCATCCAGGGACTGACCCTGTTCGGCGTCGCCATGGCCGGCACCGGGGGCCGCCTGATCGAGGACTACTTTCTCGAGATCGGCGCGCTCCAGACCGGCACCTTCGCGGGCCGGCCCTACGACACGGTGGGCTTCGTCATCAACACGCAGGCCTTCAGCCCGCTGGCGCTCTCCAACATCGAGGCGGCCCAGGCCTCGCTCGGCCTGTCCCGCGCGATTCCGCGGCAGCAGATCATGATGGAGCTGAACTACGGCATTCAGGTCACGCCCGCGATCCGGCTGACGCCGAACCTGCAGTACATCGTCAACCCGGACCAGACCCGCTTCCCGTACTACCGCAAGAACATCCCCGACGCCTTCGTCATCGGCGCCAAGCTCTCGGTGGACCTGTTCACCCTCGCCGGCCTCGCACGCGGGCCCGGCGGCCCGTGAGGAGCGCCCAACGAAAAAGCGGCGCGCCTATGGAGGGGCGCGCCGGCTGAGGTGACTCGCGGTCTCAGGAACGAGTCGAGACATATTATCCAATATACCAGATTGTGTCTGTGGCCTTCCGGCGACAGCGACAGAATGGCTCACAGGTTCGTGAGGATGAAGTCGGCGCGACGGTGTTTTGCGTGAGGGTTCCGCTGCGGGGCGCGTGCCGATTCTCGACCTCGCGTTCGGGCGAAAAAATCAGTTCTTCGCCAGGGCGTCGGCGAAGGCGACGATGCGGTTGCGGGCGTAGGTGGGCACGCCCGCGCTGATCGAGCTGCCGGTGTTGAACGAGGAATTGCCCATCAGCACCTGCACCGGCAGCAGGTTCTTGAGCACCGGCACGCGGGCATATTCCTGCTTGCGGTCGAGCACGTCGGCCTTGATGGCGAGCGCCATGGTGGTCGTCACCACGGTGCGGTTGGGATCGTTCGGGTCCGGCTGCATCACCGCCAGGAACTTGCCGAAGCGCAGGATCTGATTAACCCAGAAGATCGTCTGTTCGAGCCCGCCGGCCACCGGCGTCTCGATCTTGGTCAGCGCCGAGAGGCCCGCCGCCTCGGCCGGCGGCAGCACCCGCAACTCGCTCTGGAACGAGACGAACTCGGCGATCTTCTTCGAGGTGCCGAGTTCGAGCCGGTTGGCGAGCTTCACGCCCAAGGGGAGCTTGCCTTCGAGATCGTAGCGCGACTCGATGCAGACGCCCCCCGCCCCGCACCAGGGCCGGTCCGGGCGCCGGGCGAAGGCGGCGGCCGGGTCCTTCGTCGGCGTCGCGTCCGCCGGGTCGAGCCGCTTGTGGCGGATCACCGGGTCCATCTTGGCCAGGAAGTCGATGCCGGCGAAGGCCGAGAGGTCGATGGCGGAGGGCGGCTTGGCGACGACGAAGCGGCCTTCCGCGACGTAGACCTTGAGCGTCTCGTGGCGGGGCTTGGCGACGCCGTTCACGGTCTGGGTGTAGTCGGGCTCGGTGTAGCCGGGCCAGGGGCTCAGCGCGGCGGCTTCCGCCGCCCGCGCCTTGCGCCACGCGTCGAAGGCGATCAGCCCGCTCTCCGGATTGGTCGAGGCGGCCTCGCGGTGGTCGCTGAACAGCACGGTGCCGGGCTGGAGGCCGGCGACATCGCCCGGCTTGAGGGCCGGCACGTCCTTCACCCGGTCGGAGACGATCGCCGTCGGCTTGGGAAGATCTTTGGCGGCGTCCTGCGCGCGGGCCGGCGCGGCCAGCGCGAGCGCGGCGAGGAGGGCGGCCGGAAACTGCCTGGGCAAAGCGGACCTCGGATGCGTCGATGGGAGGCGGCGTGAAGGGGCGCGGGCTCAGTAGCCCGGGTCGTCGCCGAAGAGGTAGTCGGGGTCGCGGCGGCGCTGGCGGGAGCGCCGGTCGCCGTCGTCGTCGAAGGGCGAGCCGAACGGCACCGGGTTGACCTGACCGTAGCGGTCGCGGCCGGGCCAGGCCTGCGGCTCCTCCCTACGGTCGCGGCGCAGGCCCCAGGGATCGTCAGGCTCGGCGCGCCGCTGGGCGTAGGGGTCACCCCCATCGCGGCGCCCGCCGGGCAGGTTGCCGAAGAGGTCGCCGGCCACGTCCGCCCCGTCCTCGGAATTGGCGTAGTCGCCGTCCTCGGCGTCGGGACGCATGGCGTAGAGCGTCTCGCGGGGCACCAGCGCGTATTGCGTGTCGGCGACCCGACCGTCCTTGAGGCGGAAATGCTCGATGAAGCCGCCGCCGGCCACGCGCTGGCCGCTGCGGGGCTCGATCGGCAGGTCGGCGATGAGCGCCTTCGCCTCCGGGGACGGGGGCGCGAGCGGCGTGCGCGGCACGCCGTTGGCCCAGGCGGCCTGAAAGACGGCCTTCGCGATCGGCACCGAGACGTGGCCGCCGGTCTGGCCGCGGCCGAGCGTGCGGCGCACGCCGTCGGCGTTGTCGTAGCCGGCCCAGACCACCACGGTGATCTCGTTGGTGAAGCCGGCGAACCACGCGTCGTTCTCGTTCTCCGAGGTACCGGTCTTGCCCGCGACGTAAGCGGAGAGGCCCGAGAGCGCCGCGGCCGTGCCGTGCCGGGTCACGCCCTGGAGCATGGTCTTGAGCTGGTAGAAGGCGACCCGGTCGGCCGAGCCGATCCGCAACGGCGCCTTGTCGGGCCGGCTGTAGACGGGCTTGCCGTCGCGCTCGATCGCCTCCAGCGCGTAGGCGCTCGGGCGCGCGCCCTCGTTGGCGATGGCCGCGTAGAAGCTCGCCAGATCGATCATCCGCACGGCTTGCGCGCCGAGCACGAAGGGGTAGTAGCGCTCGCACTCGGCGTAGAGCTGCGCCTCCAGTGCGATGTCGCAGACCCGCTGCAGGCTGGCGGGGGCCTTGGGCGCGATGCCGCCTTCGAGCAGGCGCGCGGTGACGAGGTTCTTCGAGAATTCGAGGCCGCGCCGGATCGTCGTCGCGCCCGAGCCGCCGCCGTCGTAGTTCTTCGGCGACCAGGAATCGCCGATGCCCCCGATGGGCGGCAGCGTGACGGGCGCGTCCATTACCAGGGTGTTGGGCTGCATCCCCGCGTTGAGGGCCGCGAGATAGGTCAGCGGCTTCAGGGTCGAGCCCGGCTGGCGCACGGTCTGCGTCACCCGGTTGAGCTGGCTCAGCGGATAGGAGAAGCCCCCGCTCATCGCCAGGATCTTGCCTGTGCGGTTCTCGAGCACGATGGCCGCGCCCTGCACGGTCGGGCGCACCCGCAGGTCGGCGCGGGGGCTGCCCCTGCCCTCGCGCAGGCGCACCCGCACGGCGTCGTAGAGCTGGAGCTTTCCGCGCGCGGGGCCGGGTTCGAGGCTCGCGACACGGCCATCGGGCAGGCCGACCCGCGTTCCGTTCTTGCCCGTCTGGAGCACGACCGCGAGCGGCCAGCGCACGTCGTAGAGCGGCGGCCGGGCCGAGAGAAGCGCGCGCTGCCAGGCGGGCTGGACCGCCGGCTTGGCGGGAGCCTTCGCCTTGGCGCCCTTCGCCCCCTTCGGCGGGGGCGCCGGCTCCGCGGCCGGCTCGGGGGCGGGGGTGGCGGCCTCGATGCGCTTTACGGCTTCGGCGAGGTTCAGCTCCGGCCCCTCGTAGCGGGCGCGGCCGGTGCCGCGCTCGTAGGTCGAGAGCCCCTCCTGCAGCGCGCCCTCCAGCGCACTCTGCAGGCCCGCATTCACGGTGGCGCGCACGGTGTAGGAGGCCTTGGTGAGCGATTCGAGCCCGGCGAAGGTGCGCGCCTCGCGGGCCACGTGATCGACGAGGTAGAAGCCGGAATCCTGGCGCGCGGCATCCGGCGGCCTGATGCCGAGATCCGAGGCGAGCGCCGCGTTCATCTGCGCCTCGGTGATCGCGCCCTCTTCCTTCATGCGGCTGAGCACGTAGGCGCGGCGCTCGCGCGCCCGATCGGGATATTTGTCGGGGCTGTAATAGTTCGGCCCCTTCGGCAGCCCGGCGAGCAGGGCGGCCTCGGGCAGGGTGAGTGCGCCCACCGATTTGCCGAACCACGCGCGCGCGGCCATCTCGATGCCGTAGGCGCCGCGGCCGAGATAGATCCCGTTGAGGTAGAGCCCGAGGATCTGCGGCTTGGTCTGGAGGCGCTCCAGGCGCGAGGCCACGATCATCTCGCGGATCTTGCGCTCGTAGGTGACGTCGTCGCCCACCGAGAGGTTCTTCACCACCTGCTGCGTAATGGTCGAGCCGCCGGCCGGGCGCCCCGGCGAGGCGAGGTTGCCGACGAAGGCGCGGATCACGCCGCGCTCGTCGATGCCGCGGTGCTGGTAGAAGCGCTTGTCCTCGGCCGCGACGAAGGCCCTTTGCACGAGATCCGGCACGCCCTCGACCGGCACCACGAGGCGCCGGCCGTTGGCCTCGAAGCTCTCCGAATAGGGCTTGCCGGCGGAATCGAGGATCACGCTGGCACTGGGCAGCCGGATGTCGCGCAGGGCCTCGGCCGAGGGCAGGTCCCGCACGGCGTTGTTGTAGAAGGTGATCACCGCGCCCGGGTCGAAGGGGGAGTTGGCCGGGCTCTCGCCCTTGCAGAACTGCTTGTAGCTCGTGTTCAGCTCGTTGAGATCGAGCCCGTGCAGGATCTTGGGCGCGTTGTCGCCCGCCACCGCGCTCGGATCCTCCATGGCGGTGGTGATGAGTTCGTCGAGGTTGATGTCCTCGATGTCGAAGGACTTGCGCATGTGGGCGCAGCCGTCGCGCAGGATCGCCACGACCTCCCCGCCGTCCTTGGCCGGGTCGAACTGGGTCCGCACCGCATCGGGCCGCGTCGTGACCTGGCTGAGGGTCAGCGCGGTCGCGAACAGCTTGATCAGGATGACGTTCATCGAGCGATTCTGAGGACCCCGGGCGGGACGCGGCGGAGGGCGTGCCGGCGCCGATCAAGCGGCGCACAACGCGGCTGATTTATGGAGGCGATGCCCGCGCCGCACGGCTCGTCCCCATGCGCCGCAGGCGCCGCCATCCGATCACGGTGCCCGAGAGCGCGATCACGAGTCCGCCGGCGATCAGGCCGAGCATCAGCGCGTCCCAGGCCGGGCGGCTGCGGATCAGGGGGGCGACGTCCAGGCTGTGCAGCCCGTTGAACAGCCAGCGCGAGACCCGGGCCGAGCGGTCCATCCGCGACAGGATCTCGCCCGTGGCGGGATCGACGTGGAACCACGTCGCCGACGGGTCGGCGAAGACGAGCCGCAGGACGGGGAGCGGGCGCGCCTCGTGGTGCCCGTACCAGTAGGCGTCCTCCGCCTCGATCCACTCGGCGCGCGGGGACGGCGCCTCCGGGATCAGGTGCCGGGCCGTGGCGAGGATGTGCGCGCGGTCCGGAGCGGGCGTGCCGCAGCAGGGGCGCGGGGGCGCCTCTCCGCAGGCGGCCAGGACGAGGGGGGCGCCGTCGAGCCGGGAGAAGCGCACCTCGCGCAGGTCCGGGCAGGCGCGGGCAACCGCCTCGCGGTCGAAGGGGTATGGAATCTGCGCCGGCCCCGCGTAGCGCTCCAGCGCGTCGCGCTCGGGGGCCGGCGACGAGAACCAGCGGTTCGGATTCATCGAGAGCCAGCCGCTGACGATGAAGGTCAGGAGCGCGGTCCCGCCGAGGAGCCCGCCGAGATGGTGCCAGGCCGCCCAGCCGCGATAGGGCGTCACCGCGCCCTCGGCGTAGCGCCGCCGCAGCCGCAGGCGGATCAGGCCGAGGAGCACGCCGCTGACCGCCCCCGCGATGGCGATTCCCGAGACCCACAGCACCACGTCGCGCCACAGTTCGGGCCGGGCGCGCAGGGGCGTGAGATAGATCCAGTGCGGGACGGCGCCGAGCCAGTTCCAGAACCGCTCTCGGCGCGTCGTGTCGAGGGCGATCTCGCCGGTCTTCTCCGAGACGTAGAGCCGCGTGCCGGCGGGGTCGCCCAGGGCCAGGAGCCGGAAGGGGCGCAGCGGGTCGTAGCGTTGCGGCACGGTCCACTGGTCGCGCAGGACGGGACCGAGATCCTCCACCGCCGCCGCCGCCGGATGGCGGGCGGCCACCGCGCGGGCGCGCTCGGGAGCGAGCGCCTCGATCCGCCGCCCGTCCGCGGCCGAGACCGTGCGGCGGGCGCCGTCCCATTCCAGGATGCGGTAGACCGGCTCGTCGTCGAGCATGGCGAGGGTAAGCCCGCGCGGCGCGCCCGGAAGGCCGGATCGGGCCAGGGCCTCGTCGGGCGTCAGCGCCACCCGGTCGAGGGCGACCGGCGGCAGGGCGGCGCGGCGCTCGGCCTCGGTGAGGCGCGGGAAGCCGACATACATCATCACCGCGCCGGAGACGAACCACACGGCGAAGAGCAGGCAGGTGAGGATGCCGAGCCAGCGATGGGCGAGATGGAGCCCTCGCCGCAGGCGCTTGTCGAGCCGCCTCCGGCGCCCGGCGAAGGAGTTCGGGAGAAGAGGAATCGGCCGCAAGCCTCGCGACGGGGTGCCCGCGGACGGCCGCGTTGCCGACCGCATAGACGATCCCGCCGCGAAGGGGCAGCCCGCGCCGCCCCGGAGAGGGGCCTCAGCGCAGGAGCTGCAGGATGCCCTGCTGCGCTTGGTTGGCCAGCGACAGGGCCGAGATGCCCAGCGACTGGCGCGTCGACAGCGCCTGGGAATTGGCCGCCTCCTGATTGAGGTCGGCGTTGGTCAGGTTCGCGGCGCCGGTATCGAGCACGTTGATGAGCCGCTTGGTGAAGTCCTGCCGGTTCTGCACGACGGAGAGGTTCGAGCCGAAGGTCGAGCTGGCCGAGCGCAGCGTGTCCGAGGCGCCGGTCAGGCTCGTCAGCGTGCCCTTGATGTCGACATCGAGCAGGAAGTTGCCGCGACCGACATTGGCGCCGGAATCCCCGTTGATGGCGCCGAGATCGAGGCCGTCCGCGGTCAGATCCTGGCCCTGCACGTCGAGATTGGCGGTGTCGCGCTCGTTGAAGGCGATGTGGAGCTTGTTCGACGGATCGCCGTTGCTGATCAGGTTGACGCCGTTGAAGCTCGCATCCTTGGCCAGTTGCGTGATCTGCGTCAGCAGGCTGTTGTACTGCTCGGCCAGCTTGGCGCGCGTGTCCACGCCCGACACGGTCAGGTTGGCGCCCGCGGAGATGGTGTCGTTGCTGGTGCCGTACTTGTCGGCCGTGGTGGTCGTGCCGGCGGCAAAGCCCAGCGCGGTCTGGTCGCCCGAGGTCTTGAACTCGACGTTGGCGCTGGCGTTCAGCACGATCTTCGTGCCGGTCGTGTCCTTCGAGAACATGTTCGGGCCGGCCGCGGTGTTGAGCGCGGTGATGGCGGCGTCGATCGTCGAGTTGCTGGCGATGGTCGCCGCCTTGGTCGCGCCGTTGACGTAGAAGTTGACCGTGGTGGCGCTGGTGGTGGAAGCGGCGAAGGCCGTGCCGGCGGTGCCGGTGGTGGTGATCTGGGTCGAGAGCGCCTGGTTGGCGGTGGACTTGGCCGAGTCGATCAGCTTCTGGATCGAGGTGATGCCCTGGTTGGCCGCCTGGATCGTCTGAACGCCGTTCGAGATCGAGTCGAGCAACGCGCCGAGATCACCCGAGCGGCTGCTGAAGGCCTGGGCGGTGAAGAAGTTGACAGGGTTGTCGAGGGCGGAGGAGACCTTCAGGCCGGTGGCGAGGCGGTTCTGGGTCGTGGAGGTCAGGCTTGCCGTGTCCTGCAGCGAGAGCAGGTTCTGGCGGGTGGAGGCGGAGAGTGTGACACTGGAGGACATGAGCGGAAGACCCCGATCAGGCAGATGACGAACCCGGTATTAGGGTTAATCAAGCACGGGGCGGGTTGCCGTAGGGTTAACGATGACTTCGCATCACGAGATTTCTTGCTGACCCGACGCGAGAACGGCCGGGGCGATGGCCCCGGCCGTTCTTTTCCTACGCGTTTCTCAACGTCTTCGCATCAGCGCAGGAGCTGGAGGATGCTCTGCTGCGCTTGGTTGGCCAGCGACAGGGCCGAGATGCCCAGCGACTGGCGCGTCGACAGCGCCTGGGAATTGGCCGCTTCCAGGTTGAGGTCGGCGTTGGTCAGATTGCCGGCGCCTTGATCGAGGACGTTGATCAGGTTCTTCGAGAAGGTCTGCCGGTTCTGCACGACGGAGAGGTTCGAACCGAAGGTCGAGCTCGCCGAGCGCAGCGTGTCCGAGGATGTCGTCAGGCTCTTCAAGGTCGTGTTGATGTCGTCGTCGAGCAGGAAGTTGCCGCGACCGACGTTGCTGCCGGAATTGCCGGTGATCGCAGTCAGGTCGAGGCCGTCCGCCGTCAGGTCCTGGCCCTGCACGTCGAGGTTCGAGGTATCCTTCTCGTTGAAGCTGATGTGGAGCTTGTTCGACGGATCGCCGTTGCTGATCAGGTTGACGCCGTTGAAGCTCGCGTCCTTGGCCAGCTGCGTGATCTGCGTCAGCAGGCTGTTGTACTGCTCGGCCAGCTTGGCGCGCGTGTCCACGCCCGACACGGTCAGGTTGGCGCCCGCGGAGATGGTGTCGTTGCTGCTGCCGTACTTGTTGGCCGTGGTGGTCGTGCCGGCGGCAAAGCCCAGCGCGGTCTGGTCGCCCGAGGTCTTGAACTCGACGTTGGCACTGGCGTTCAGCACGATCTTCGTGCCGGTCGTGTCCTTCGAGAACATGTTCGGGCCCGCCGCGGTGTTGAGCGCGGTGATGGCGGCGTCGATCGTCGAGTTGCTGGCGATGGTCGCCGCCTTGGTCGCGCCGTTGACGTAGAAGTTGACCGTGGTGGCGCTGGTGGTGGAGGCGGCGAAGGCCGTGCCGGCGGTGCCGGTGGTGGTGATCTGGGTCGAGAGCGCCTGGTTGGCGGTGGACTTGGCCGAGTCGATCAGCTTCTGGATCGAGGTGATGCCCTGGTTGGCCGCCTGGATCGCCTGAACGCCGTTCGAGATGCCGTCGAGCAGGTTGCCGAGATCCGAGGAGCGGTTCGACAGGCTCTGGGCGGTGAAGAAGTTGACGGGGCTGTCGAGGGCGGAGGAGACCTTCAGGCCGGTGGCGAGACGGTTCTGCGTGGTGGAGGTCAGGCTTGCCGTGTCCTGCAGCGAGAGCAGGTTCTGGCGGGTGGAGGCGGAGAGCGTGATGCCGTTGGACATGGGGCGATCCTTGTGGGTCTTGAAGTCGCCGTTTTGGCGATGACTCGACCCTCCATGCGGCGCCTTGCCGAGACCTTAATCGGTTTCAAGGATTCACGGCCTATCACCCCATTGAACGCATGAAGATCAGCAAGTCCCTCCGACGTAGTTAACGAATTCTGCAAGTCTTGTTGAACATTGAACCGTCAAGGAACCACGACCCATGGCGCTGCGCATCGAACTGAAGCCCCAGGAGCGGCTGATCATCAACGGCGCCCTGATCCGCAACGGCGACCGCCGCTCGGTCTTCGTCATCGAGAACCAGTGCAAGTTCCTGCGCGAGAGCGAGATCATCACCGAGACGGACGCCGACACCGCCGCCAAGCGGCTCTGCGTCACGCTGCAATTCATCTACCTCGCCGACAATCCGCCGGAGGCCGAGGATCTGTTCGTGCGCCAAGCCACCGAGATCCTGCGGGCGTCGCCGAGCATGGCGCCCTACCTCCTGGCGATCCAGGACGAGCTGTCGGCGCAGCAATATCACCGCGCGATCAAGCGCGGACGCGAATTGATCGCCTACGAGCGCGAACTCCTCGGGCACCTCGATGCGGCCAACGGCGGCTGATCGTCGGGGCGGCCGGGCCGCGAGTGCGACCCTTCAGACGATGCCGCTCGCCTTGTAGGGCCAGGGCTTGCCGAGATGGGCGGCGACCCGCGCCGCGTCGGAACCCACCGCCTCGACCGCCGCCTGCACCTGCTCCACCGGCACTTCGAACCGGCGCGCCCAGTAGGCGCGGTCGCGGGGCTCGCCCAGGACCACCTCGGCGGGGTCGCCGCTCGCCGCGTTCGTCTCGTTCGCCACCTCGTTCGCCATGCGCCGGCCCCTTCCTAAAGCGCGCCCGCGACGGGATGGCGGGCGCCCGGGGGAAAGCGACGGGCGGGGCGCGAAGGTTCCGCCCTCGCCTCCGCATGGCCCTGCGCGCCCGCGGCGCTCACGCCTCGCGGGGCGCCACCGACGCGGGCTGCAAGTGGCCGGTCCGGGCCGGGGCGGGGGCGATGTGGAAGGCGGCCGGACGCCGGAACAGGACGTCGAGGCGGGTGCCACGCACCAGCCGCTCGAAGGCGAGCGGCAGCGTGACCGCCACGACGGTCACGATCAGGCTCGCGAGGCCGACGCCGAGGGCGTGATCGGGAAGCGCGAGGTTGAACTTGACGATCAGCGTGCGGGTCAGCGCCATCGGCAGGAAGAAGCCGAGATAGATCACGATGGAGCGCTCGCCGCAGGCGCGCAGGGTCGCGGTCACGGGCCCGCCCGCGCGGGTCATCAGGGCGGCGAAGGCGACGATGGCGAGCGCGCCCACGGTGCCGAGCCCGAGGCTCACCACCGGCAGGCGGGCGAGCGTCGGCACGGCCTCGATGCCCGTCGGCGTGAAGACGAAGACGGCCTCCAGCAGCGCCCACAGGGCGAGGCCCGTCAGCGCCGGAACGACCGCCCCGCGCACCCGGTCGGCGAAGCGGAAGATCCATTCGGCGAAGAGGTAGCCGCCCAGGAAGTAGACGTAGCGCTCGCAGAACTCGTCGAGCAGGTAGGGCCAGCTGCTGGTCGGCAGGATCTGCAGGAGCGCGGCGCCGGCCAGCAGCACGAGCCCGGGCACGCGGCGGTGGAGAAGCTTCGTCACCACCGAGAACACCGCGAGCAGGTAGACGAACCACAGCGTCGAGTAGGGGACCACCAGCGCCTCGGCCAGGTGCAGGCCGAAGGCCGCGAGCTGGGCGCTCAAGCCGTCCGCGCCGGCGACGATCGGGCCCGCCTTGAACAGCGACTGGATCACCACCCACAGGACGTAGAAATAGGCGAAGTGGACCACGCGGCGATCCGCGAACAGGCGCCAGTCGCGGTCGATCACCCGGCCGAGGAAGAGCCCCGAGAGCAGGAAGAAGTCCGGGATCCGGAAGGGGCGCGCAAATTCCACGACGGTGTGCAGGAAGCCCTCCCCGCCCAGCGCCTCTCCGGTGCCGAGCGTCGAGTGCATCATCACGACGAGGATGATGCACAGCCCCTTGGCGACATCGACCCAGGCGAGGCGGGCCGCCTCCTCGGGAAGCAGGCGGAGGGGCTGGCTGGCCGCCATCGTGGAGGCGGGCGCGGTCTGGGGCGCAGTCTGGGGCGCGGTCATGGGCTCGGGCCTGCGAAATCGAGCCGTCATCCTCACCGCCGGGGGTTAAGTGGGGTTGAGCGCGGGCCGGCAACCTCGCGGCGCGGTTAATGCCCGGACAAGACGGTCGGGCCGGTCAGCGGCGGTCGCGCCGCGCGCGGGTCATGCGGGTCGGGGCGTGGAAGTCGTCGGGCTTGTCGCGCACCCAGGCCAGGAAGCGCGCGATCTCGGGGTCGGCCCGCAGCGCCTCGACCTGCGCCAGCCGGCGCGCGATCTCGGCCTCGCTGTAGCGGGCATGGATCGCCGAGTGGCAGATCTGATGCAGCCGCACGGTCTCCCCGTGGGTCCCGCCCTTCAGCTTGGGCGTGAGGTGATGCAGGCTCTGGCGCGCGTGCCGGGGAATCGGGCGCTCGCAGAGCGGGCAGACCGGCACGGAAGCGGGCGCCGGCCCGTGGGTTTCCGGATCCTCGTCCCGCCAGCGCCGGGCGCGCCGCCCCACCACGTTCCCCTCCCACGAAACCGCCCGGCTCCGCGGGGCGCGAGGAAAACCGGGCGGAGGGCGTCGCGGCTCCCCGGCTCGGCCGCGTCACGTGCGCCGGGGCAATCCTTCGGGACGCCCGGCTCGCCTTGCCGCCGCGCAGAGCCCGCGCTACGCCCAGACCCGCGAATCGTCCCATCCGGAAGCCGGCCGCCCTGGCGGAGCCCGGCTCGCGGCAGACCCGAGGGCCAGCGACATGAAGCGGACGCCCATCGACCCAACCTTCTCGGTCGCCGGCCAGCCGAGCCTCGAGGAGATCGCCGCGCTCGGCCGGGACGGCGTGGCGCTCCTCATCAACAACCGTCCCGACGGGGAGGAGCCGGACCAGCCCGGCGCCGCGGCCGAGCGGGCGGCGGCCGAGGAAGCGGGTCTGGCCTATCTCGACCTGCCGGTGACCGGCCCGACCCTGACCCGCGAGGCGGTCGAGCGGTTTCACGCCGCGGTCGAGGGCGCGCGAGGCCCCGTCGTCGCCCATTGCCGCAGCGGCACGCGCTCCCTCACCCTCTGGGCGATCGGTGAGGTGCTCGCCGGCCGCCTGCGCCGGGACGAGGTGGCAGCGCTGGGAGCCCGCCACGGATACGACCTCTCGGGGGCCGAGCGCTGGCTCGCCGCGAACGCGGTCTGACGCCGAGGAGGGCCACGGGTCCACCTTCCGGATGAACCGTCCCCGCCCGTCGGAGAACCGAACGGGCGCGGCTCGCTCTCACGCAACCTCTTTGCGGGGAAAGCAACTCAACGTCGGGCTGGACGGAACGCAGGACACGACCCGGCGTTGCGCCATGGTACCGGAGAAGCGTCCCGCGACGGCCGGTTCCGGCGGCGGCAGGCCGATCTCGCCGGTCGATTTCGAAGGAGTGGACGATGGTGGGTTCATCCGACACGTCCGGGGCCACGACTCCCTCTGGCGCATCCCCCCCGCCCACCGGGCCGGCCCATCTCGACGCGATGAACGCGCTGCTCGCCAGCAACTGGTGGCTCGTGGCCCTGCGCGGCGTGCTCGCCATCCTGTTCGGCCTCGCGGCCTTCCTGGCGCCCGCCGCCTTCGTGCTCTCGCTGGTGCTGTTCTTCTCGGCCTACATGCTGGTCGACGGCCTCTTCGGCATCGGCGCGGCGATCCGGGCGGCGCAGCGGCACGAGCGCTGGGGCTTCCTGCTGCTCGAAGGCCTGCTCGACATCGTCGTCGGCGTGGCGGCCTTCCTGGTGCCGGCGGCGGCGGTCTGGGCCTTCGTGCTCCTCGTCGCGGCCTGGGCCCTGCTCTCGGGCGGGCTGATGATCGCGGCCGCCTTCCGCCTCCACCCGCATTACGGGCGCTGGTGGCTGGGCCTCGGCGGGGTGATCTCGGTGCTGTTCGGGATCGCGCTGGTCATCAATCCCGGCATGTCGGCGCTGGTGCTGACATGGTGGCTCGGCGCCTATGCCGTGGCCTTCGGCGTAATGCTGCTGATCCTCGGCTTCCGCCTGCGCTCCCGCCATTCGGAGGCTGGGCGCGTTTGAGACGCCCGGGAACCCGGATCGTGCGCGAACACGCCGAGAACCGTGCCGGTCGCTCGACCGGCACGGTGACCGAGGGGATCGTTCGGCGCGTCCCTTCGCGCCGAGGTCTTCCGCTTCAGGCAACCGCGCCCGCATCCATCAGCGCTGTGCGCGCCTGATCTTCTCCGACACCGTCGGACCGGCGGCTTCGTTGCTGCGGACCGTGACCCGGTTCGGAACCTGGTCGGCCTTCTTTTCCGGCCGCCAGAGCGGCAGGATCAGGCGCACCCATCCGCGGGTCTCCTCGCCGTTGAGGTTGCGCTGGGCGATGTCGCGGGTGACGAAGGTCTGGAGCGTGAACTTCTCGAACGCGTAGCCGACCAGGGGCCCCATCGCGAACTGCCCGACGGGGCGATAGCCGGGCCGATTCGTCGGCAGGTCGGTCGAACCGAAGGCGACGGCACCGAACTGCCATTTGCCGATTCGCTTGGTCGCGGTCAGGTCGAGGTTCAGGTAGTCGGAGTAATGCACGTTGGTCGGGGAGTTCTCCGCCAGCATCGTGCCGTAATGGAGGTTGGCCGTGAGGTTCCAACCATCGGCGACATAGCTGATCGCGAAGCGCTGGGCGATCGAGGCGGAGCGGAGCGCCAGGAGCGTGTCGCTGGGCCAGAAGCCGCCGAGAAAGTAGCTGACGCCGACATTGTCGCCGATTTTCCAGGCGATCTGAGCCGTCGTCAGCGGCTGGAAGAGGCCCGACTGCCAGGGCCCCAGCTGCGGGCTCTGAAAGTTGTAGGGGAAGGATTGGAGGAAGCGCAGCTGACCACCCAGCACCTTCCAGGGCGTCGCCCAGAGGAAGACGGCGAGGTTGTTCTGACCCTGGTTAGCCCGCGGCGACGTGCTGCGCTCGGCAAAACTCGACGTGACGTTCACCTGAACGCCTTCGGGAAGCTGCCAACCCGTCGGCAGGCCGACGGTAATGCCCGGAAGGGCGGCGGAACGGGCTAGGGCCGCGGAGGGCATCCCGGCCAGACCAACACACGTGACGACCTGCGCGTAGCGGCGCGCCTTCTGACCGAACTGCAACGTTATTCCCCCAATGGCTTGCCAGCGTGAGCCGCCGTCCTCGGCCCTGGCGTTTTCTGACCCGTAGCCGCTTCACAGTGAGCGCAACGGCCGCGGGGCGACAGCCGGGATGGGGCTTATCAATTGATGTTTTCTTGCGATTGTTACGGTTTTTTCAGAATACAACAGATTAAAAATATTTTTCTGTTCTTCGCAAAATAGGGGATTATAGGCGTGACCTGATCGTTGCGTCGGCCGCACCAGTGTAGGCGATGGGCAAGATCCTCCTCATCCAGAGCTGTTTTGGGGCTGGGAATACCTATAGCTGCCGGGAGCCCCGCAGCCCCGCGGCGCGCTCCGAGGCCGTCAGGCCATCATCGCCCGCGCCGCGTCGGCGTCGGCGAGCGGACGGCCGAGGAGGCGGGCGCCTTCCGCAGCGCGGCGGATCTGGGCGGCGTTGCTCTCGGCCGGGCGGCCGTCGGGGGCGAGAAGGCTGTTCTCGAAGCCGACGCGCACATGCCCGCCCAGGGCCGCGGCGGCGAGGGCGCAGGCATTCTCCCGCGGGCCGAACGCGCAGATCGACCAGAGCGGCACCCCCTCCCCGGCTACAGCGAGGAAGGGCAGCAGGTCGGCGGGAGCGGAGACTTGCCCGGGGGTGTAGCGGCCGAGCACGAACAGCGGGAAATCCCCGCCCTCGCCGAACACGCCGCGCGCCTTCAGCTCGGCGTAGCGGATCACCTCGGCCGGCTCGTAGAGGATGATCTGGAGGAGGACGCGCTCGCGCCGCGCCCAGGCGAAGAACGCCGCCGCCGCGGCCTCGGCCGCCGCATCGGGCACGATCTCGCGCAGCGCCAGCGACACCGCCTCGGGACGCGTCTCTCGCACCACCGCCATCTGCTCCGGCGCGGCGTAGCGCCCGGCCGCCTCCGAGGTGATCTGCACCACGAGCCGCTCGCCCACCTCGGTCCGGATCGCCGCGGTGACGGCGCGGTACGCCTCGGCGTCGAGCAGATGGCGCCCGTCCGCGTCGCGGACATGGACGTGGATCAGGGCCGCCCCCGCTTCCGCGATCTCGGCGGCGGTGCGGGCGATCTCGGCGGCCGTGATCGGAAGGGCCGGATGGTCGGCCTTGGTGCGGGTGGCGCCGTTGGGCGCGTTGGCGAGGATGAGCGGCGGCCAGCCGGCGTCGTGCGTCACGGATGAACTCTCTGGTCAGGATCAGGAATCAGTCGCCCGCGCTGAGGCCCAGGCGCCGCATGCGGTCGGAGAGCGTCTTGCGCGGCAGGCCGAGCGCCCGGGCGGCCTCGGCGATGCTCTGGCCGGAGGCCTTGAGCGCATCCTCGATGACGAGGCGCTCCACCCGGTCGAGCAGGGCGTCGAGGCCCGGCGCTTGCCCGGCGCCGCCGGCCAGATCCGGGCTGAGGAAGCCGAGCATGTAGCGCTCGGCGGCGTTCTTGAGTTCGCGCACGTTGCCCGGCCAGTCGGCGAGCATCAGCGTGCGGCGCAAGGACGGGGGCACCTCGATCACCGGGCGCTGATACTTCACCGCCGCCTGGACGAGGAAGAGCTCGAACAGCAGCGGGATGTCCTCGCGCCGCTCGCGCAAGGGCGGCAGGCTCAGCGTCACGACGTTGAGGCGGAAGAACAGGTCGCGGCGGAAGCGGCCGGCCTCCGAGAGCGCGCCGAGATCCTCCTTGGTGGCGGCCACCACCCGCAGATCCACGGGCACGCTCGTGTTCGAACCCAGCCGCTCGACGCGCCGGTCCTGCAGCACCCGCAGCAGCTTCACTTGGAGAGCCAGCGGCATGCTCTCGACCTCGTCGAGGAACAGGGTGCCGCCGCTGGCATGCTCGACCTTGCCGATGCGCCGCTTGCCCGCTCCCGTGAAGGCGCCGGCCTCGTGGCCGAACATCTCGCTCTCGAACATGCTCTCGGGGATGGCGCCGCAATTGATCGCCACGAACGGCTTGGCCGCCCGCGCGCCGCCCTCGTGCAGGGCGCGGGCGACCTGCTCCTTGCCCGCCCCGGTCTCGCCGAGCACCAGCACGTCGGCGGCGGCAAAAGCCAGCGAGGCGACGTCGTCGCGCAGGCGGCGCATGGCCGGCGAGGGACCGACGAGGCAGCGCTCCACCGCACTGCCCCGCGCGTCGTCCCGGTCGAGGGCCATGCGCAGGCGGCGGTTCTCGCTCACCAGCGCGCGCTTCTCCAGGGCGCGCCGGACCACCTCGACGAAGGCATCGTTGACGAAGGGCTTCTCGATGAAGTGGTAGGCGCCCTCGCGCATGGCGGCCACCGCCATGGCGATGTCGCCGTGGCCGGTGACGAGCACCACCGGCAATTCGGGATCGCGGCGGCGGATGTCGGCGAGCAGCGCGAGCCCGTCCTGCCCCGGCAGGCGCACGTCGCTGACCACCACGCCGGGGAAGTCGCGGCCGATGGCCGGCAGCGCCGCCTCGGCACTGGCATAGGCCTCGACCGAGAACCCGGCGAGCTGGAGGGTCTGCTCCATGGAGAGGCGGACCATCTCCTCGTCGTCGATCAGCACGATCCGCGGACGCGGCACCGCCTCCGAACGATCAGGAAACATGCCGCATCCTCTCTCGGGGCGAAGTCCGGGCCGGATCCTCGGCCGCCTCCAGCACGAGGTCGAAGGCAAGGCCGCCGCCAGCGATCGGGCGGGGCCGCAGCGTGGCGCCGAACTCGCGGGCGATGGCGAGCGAGATCGGCAGGCCGAGGCCGAGCCCCTCCCCCGCCGGCTTGGTGGTGAAGAACGGATCGAAGATGCGCGTCAACGCCGCCCCGTCGAGACCCGGCCCGTTATCCTCGACGCTGAGGACGACGTGCCCCTCCCCCGCCCAGGCCCGCACGGCGACATGGGCACCGGCCCGGCCCTTGACCGCGTCGAGGGCGTTGCCGACGAGGTTGACCAACACCTGCGAAAGGCGGATCGGCTCGAACACGACCCATTGCGCGGCCGGATCGAGATCGGTCGTCACCTGCGCGGCCGAGGCGCGAATGCGGGGCGCGAGGATCGCGAGGCTCTCCGCGACCGCCGCCGCCACGTCCACCGCGACCCGCTCCGTGCCCGAGCGGCGGGAGAAGCTGCGCAGCTGCCCCGTGATCTTGCCGAGCCGGTCCACCAGGGAGACGATGCGGTCGAGATTGGCCGCGGCCTCCTCCTCGCGGCCCTGATGCAGGAAGGCGCGGGCATTGTCGGCCAGCCCCCGCATGGCGGCGAGCGGCTGGTTCAGCTCGTGGGTGATGCCCGCCGCCATCTGCCCCAGCGTGGCCATCTTGGCCGCCTGGACCAGCTCGCCCTGCGCCGCGCGCAGGTCGCTCTCGGCGCGGGCCCGCACCGCGATCTCGTCCGCAAGCCGGCCGTTGGCCGCGCTGAGATCGGCGGTGCGCGCCTTCACCTTGGCCTCCAGCTCCCGCTGCGCCGCACGGTTCTCCCGCACCCGCCGCAGGTGCTGGCGCCCGTAGAGCCCGATCAGGCCGAGCACGATCAGCGCAAGGCTCGCCCCGGCCCGGGCGCTGCGCCCGGCGATCGCCACCGGCGCGGCATCGGCGAAGAGCAGCAGCGTCCAGCCGTGGTCCGGCAGCGCCCGCTCCTCGTAGAGCGCGTGGGCATGGGGCGAGGCCTCGGAACCCTCGACCAGGGGGACGCCGCCGACATCCTCCACCCGGCCGAGATCGACCGGCGGCGCCCGCTCGCGGCCGTACTGGCGCGTGCGCTCCATCCCCTCCCGGGCGGCGGCGTCGAGGGGCTTGGTCGGGCGGAACTTCAGGGCGGGGTCGGAGGCGAGGAAGACGATGCCGTTGGCGTCGGCCACCAGCACGCGGTCGCTTCCCTCCCGCCAGACGGTCTCCAGGGGATCGAGGTCGATCTTCGTGGCCATCACGCCGCGCACCGTGCCGTCGATGACGATGGGCGCGCTGATGAAGTAGCCCGGCACGCCGGTCAGCGTGCCGACGGCGTAGAAGCGCCCTGTGCGCCCGGCGAGACCTTCGGTGAAATAGGGCCGGTAGCTGAAATCCTGGCCGACATAGCTCTGGGGCGTGTCCCAGTTGGAGGCGGCGAGGGTGAGCCCGGAGGGCAGCAGCAGGTAGACGACGCCCGCCCCGGCCGCGCCGGTCAGCCGCTTCAGATAATCGTTGACGATCGCCACCTGCGCCGGATCGTCGGGGGCGGCGATGAGGGCGCGGACCCGCGGGTCGAGAGCCGCCGCCGCGGGCAGGAAGCCGAAGCGCTCGATGGCGCCTTCCAGGCTCTGGGCGTAGATCTCGGCCCGCTGCCTTGCATCGCCCGCCAGACTCAGGCCGACGCGGGTCTCCGCCACGTCCCCCGCCTTGAGCACGACGAGGAGGGCCGCCACCGCCAGGGCGGCGAGGATGAGGGCGCGCGCGGCCGCGGCGAGGGAGACGGGCATTCTTCTTATCTAGCAGAGGCGGCTGCGGTCACCGTCATCCTCGTGCGCGAACGATGGTCGGGGAAGTCAGCCTTACGTCGCGAGGCCGGACGGCTTCGGCTCCGCCGCGCCATGACGGTTCGGCTCCTGCCTCCCCGTCATCGCGGGCGTCGGCGACGCGATCCAGCCCCGCGACCCGCGTCGATCGCGGGCCCCGCGGCCGCCGAAACCTCCGGCGGCCGCGCCGCCGTCAATCGGTCGTCAGCCCCTTCATCTCCACTTCCTCGAAGCGGTGCTGCTCGGCGGTGACGAGGGCGGAGAGGTCGCGCTTCAGGGCGTTGAAGGCGGCCGAGGCGCTGTCGCGCGGGCGCGGAAGGTCCACCCGCAGGTCGCGCTTGATCGTGCCCGGGCGGTAGGTCAGCACCACGATGCGGTCGGCCAGATAGATCGATTCCTCGATCGAGTGGGTGACGAACACGATGGTCTTGCCCGTGGCCGCCCAGATCCGCAGCAGCTCGTCCTGGAGCGAGCGGCGGGTCAGGGCGTCGAGCGCGCCGAAGGGCTCGTCCATCAGCATGACCGGGCTGTCGAGCGCCAGCACGCGGGCGATCGCCACGCGCTGGCGCATGCCGCCGGACAGGTCCTTGGGGAAGCGGTCGCGGAACTCGGCGAGCTTGAGCATGTCGAGAAGCTCGGCCACCCGCGCCTCGATGGCCGCGCGGGCCATCCCCTTGATCTCCAGGCCGAAGGCGATGTTCTGCGCGACCGTCATCCAGGGGAACAGCGCGTATTCCTGGAACACCATGCCCCGGTCGGGACCGGGCTCGGCCACCTTGCGGCCCTCGACGGCGATGCCGCCGCGGGTGGGGTGGGAGAAGCCCGCGATGGCGTTGAGCAGCGTCGACTTCCCGCAGCCCGAAGGCCCGAGCAGGCAGACGAACTCGCCCTGGTTGATGGTGAGGTCGATGTCCTTGAGGGCGACGACCTCGCCGCCCGGGACGGGGAAGACCTTGTCGACGCCCGTGACCACGATGTGCGGCGTGGCGTGGGACGAGGCGGCGGAGGGCAGCGACGCGTGGACGGGCACGGCGTCCTGGGTGACGGCTTCGAGGGGATGCGGTTGCACGGACATGGGGTGCCTCACGATTCCAGGCCGCGATGCCAGCGGAGCAGGTGGTTGTTCAGGCGGCTGACGCCCATGTCGATGAGCAGGCCCAGCGCACCGATGGTCAGCATTCCGGCGATGATCTTGTCGGACCAGAAGTATTCGCGCGCCTCCAGGATGCGGAAGCCGAGACCGTTGTTGACCGCGATCATCTCGGCCACGATCACCACGATGAAGGCGGTGCCGATGCCGATGCGCGCGCCCGACAGGATGTAGGGGGTCGCCGCCGGCAGGATCACCCGCCGGAAGATCGTCATGCGGCTGGCGCCCAGGCTGCGGGCGGCGCGGATGTAGATGCCGTCCACGTGGCGCACGCCGGCGATGGTGTTCATCAGGACCGGGAAGAAGGCGCCGATGGCGATGAGGAAGACGGCGGGCGCGTTGCCCAGGCCGAACCATAGGATCGAGAGCGGGATGTAGGCGATCGGCGGGATCGGGCGCAGCACCTGCATCAGCGGGTTGATGTGGCGGTAGATCAGGTCGCTCGAACCCATGAACAGGCCGAGCGGCAGGGCGAGCCCGGCGCCGACGGCGAAGCCGACGACGACCCGGTAGAGCGAGGCCACCGCGTCGTGCAGCATCTCGCCGGAGAAAAGCCAGAGGAACCACGAGCCGTGCGCCGGATCGTAGGCTTCCAGCGGGGCGAGATAGGCCCACCAGCGCGCCGCGACGGCGGCGGGCGAGGGCAGGACCAGCGGGTTCACGAGCCCCGCGGTGCAGGCCAGCTGCCAGATCACCAGGGCGGCGACGGGGACGGCGAGGCCTTCGGCCAGCGCCTTCAGGCGAAGGGAGTGCATGGCGTCGGGCTCCTCAGTTCGTGCCGGCGGCGGCTTTGGCCGCGTCGAGCAGGTCGAGCTTCACCCAGTCGACGGCCTTGGCGGGCACCGACATCTTGCCGATGCCATGCTGGGCCATCACGTCGGTGGTCTTCTGGATGTGGTCGGCGCTCATCTCGATCGTGTAGGGCGAGTTGGCGAGCGCCTCCTGGAACTCGGGGCCCGTGAGCTGGCCCTTGAACACGTCCTGCGTGACGAACTTCTCGGCCGTCTTCGGGTCGTCCATGAAGGTCTTCTGCGCCTTGACGAAGCAGGCCATGAACTTGGCCGCGACCGGCGACTTCTCCTTGTAGAACTTCTCCGTCATCACCAGCGTGCGGATCGGCGAGCCGACCGGCGTGTCGTAGGGCTTGAGAACCTCGACGCCGAAGCCGCGGGCGATGGCCTGGGCCGATTGCGGCTCGGTCTGCATGATGGCGTCGACCTGCTTCTGCAGCAGCGCCTGGTTGAGGTCCGGGTAGCCGAGATAGATCAGGTTGACGTCGCGGGCCTTGAGGCCGTGCTTGGCCATCTCGGCGGCGAGAAGCACCTCCTGGATCGAGCCGCGGGTGACGCCGACCTTCTTGCCCTTGAGGTCGGCCGCCGACTTGATGCCGGATTCCGTCGTCGCCAGCAGGCGGGCGCCGCCCTTGGCGAAGCCGCCGACGATGTAGACCTGGGCACCGTTGCCGCGGGCCGAGATCGCGGCCTCCGAGGCGGTGGCGCCGACATCAAGTTCGCCCGCCAGCATCGCCTGCATGATGTCCGGCCCCTTGGCGAAGATCTTGAGATCGACGCTGATGCCGCAATCCTTGGCGATCTCCTTGACGTAGGAGACACCGGCAAAATGCGCGAGCTTCAGGTTGCCCAGCCGCACCACCTCCTGCGCGGAGAGCGGGTTCGGCGCGAGCAGGAAGGCGGCGGTGGCCGTGAGCGCGGCCAGACGAAGACGCGTGGAGCGGAGGCGTTCGAGCAAGGTGCTTCTCCCTGAGGTGCCGGCTCTGCGGCCGGTCGATGTGACCCCTCCCTCATTGCAGAGCGCATGCCAGCCATGCGGGAGGCGCGCAGTTTCCTGCAATTTACTGCAATGAAAGGCATTTCCGGCAAAATCGGTCCGACGGACGCCGCGACGGGCGGCGGTTTTCCGCCAGGGGCCGGGATGGGGCGGCGGATTTCCGCCGCCGAGGCCGGTGATGTCGGGATGCGGACGCGTCGGCGCCCGAGGCGCGCTCAGTCGAGCGGCAGCAGGACGATGGCGTCGCCTTCGAGCCGGGCCTGAACCGACTGGCCGCGGCGGGTGGCGCCGAGATCGTCGGCGGTCTTGTAAAGACCGTCGATGGCGATGAGTTCCGGCTCGAACTTGCGCGCGAGGATGCGCGCGCCGGGATCGCCTACGGCGCCCGCGATGGCCCGGCCGCGCAGGGCGCCGTAGACGTGGATCGAGCCGCCCGCGATCACCTCCGCGCCGGAGGCCACCGAGCCCAGCACGGTCACGTCCCCGTCGAGGTGCTGGATCACCTGCCCCGAGCGCACGGGCGCGTCGAGCACGAAGGAGCGCGGCCGGGACGGGGCCGGCGGGACCACCAGCGCCGGCGCGGCGGGAATTTCGGCGGCATTCGCCGTGACGGCGCCGGGCTCGGGCGGCGCGATGTCGTCCACGGGCTTGCCGCCCACCAGCGGCGGCGGGAAGCCGGGCCCGAGCGAGGTCGGGCCGATCCCCTCGATGCCGAGGATGGTGATGGAGCGCCGGTTCAGCTCCTCGCAGAGATAGGTGAGGTCCGAGCGCTCGAAGCGCAGGCCCGTCACGTCGAGGATGATCGCCCGCACAGAGAAGAAGGCGGGCGCCCGCTGCTTGAGGGCGTCGAGTTCGGCAAGCCACTGATCGACCGGCGGCACCGGCGCCAGCACCATCGCCAGGAAGGAGCGGCCGCGAAAGCGGATCGGGGGACGGTCGGTCACGGGCGGCGTCGCAGCGTGTGGATCATGCCGGACAGCTTATGGCAGATCGCGGGCCGCGCCGCGCGGGGGTGCGGCGTCCTCAACAGCAAAGGCGCCCGCGCGCCGCTCAACCGGCCGGCGCGGGCGACGCATCGCCCGCCTCGAGCGCGCGGACCAGCGCGCGCAGGCGCCGCCGGTCGGCCTCGAGCGGGAGCGCGGCCTCGGCCCGCTCCAGGGCTAGCCGGGACTGGTGCCGGGCGGCCGCCGCGAGGGCTTCGTCGCCCATCCGCCCGAGGGCCGACAGCCCCTTCTGGATGGGCAGCTGCACCTCGATCAGCCCGGCCCCGTCGCGGGCCATCAGCATGAAGGCGTCCTCGACGAGGTCGGCGGTGTCGAGCGGCGGGACGTGGACGCGCGGATATTTCGGCCCCTCGCTCCCGGCGCCCTCCCCTTCCGCGTCGCCGCGGGCCCAGAGGCAGAGCAGGCGGGTCGCGCGGCCGATGACGTCGATCGCGGTGCCCGGATCGTTCGTCGCCGGGGAGAGGGCGCGCGATCCGATCTCGCTCATCACGGCGACGCCGAAGCGCGGATCCTGATCGAAGGAGCGCTCCTCGCCGATCGAGAACACGGCCTCGACGGCGTCGCGCAGGGCGCCGGCCCTCTCGCCGTCCGCCGCTCCGCCCCTCACCCGCAGCCGTGCCAACGGCGTGTGCGGGTAGACGAAGGTTCCGGGCACCGCCGTGACGAAGACCTCCGCCTCCCGCTTCTCGCAGAGGGCGGAGAGGGCCGGCACGTCGATATGCTGGACGTAGCCGATCCGGTCGGTCGTCACGAAGAGCGCGTCGGCCGGGATCGCCTCCCGGTCCCGCAGGGGCGTGCCGCCGAGATAGGGCTCCCGCAGCCGCGCGCGGATCGCCTCCCGGGCCGCCGCCTCGACCCGGTCGGTCGTCTGCCCGACGCGGCCGAGCCGGGTCAGGTGATCGATCCAGCGCAGCAGCGCGATCACGATCAGGCCGATGACGGCGATCGTCACCACGAACAGGATCGAGCGGCCCTGCTCGCCGTAGGCGCCGGTCTTCGAGACGACGAGGCCGACGATGCCGAACAGGAAGGAGCCGAGAAAGGTCGAGAGGACGGTCTGGGTCAGCCGGTCCTCGATCAGCAGCGTCGTGGCGCGGGGCGTGACGTTGCTCGTGGCCGATCCGTAGGCGGAGACCATCACGTTCAGCGAGAAGGTGGTGACGGTCAGCATGCTCGACGCGATCACGGTGAGGATGCTGTCGAGGGCATCCGCGCTGATCGTGCCGGGAATCGTCCAGGGCAGATGGCTGTCGACCACGGCGGCGAGGATCGCGGCCAGGATGCCCAGGAGGCCGATCAGCGTGGCCCGCACCCAGAGCCGCCGCGTCAGCTGCGCCATCAACCATCGCCAGCGAGGCATGTTCGGACCCCTTCCCCTCGACCGCCGCGGCGGCGCCGACCCGTCTCTCGGAGACGCTCCGGCCATAGTCGGTGGGCTCGGGCGAGGCGAGCCGCCGAGGGCCCTTGCCCGGAAAAACCATGCGGCGGCATGGCTGCCCCGCCCGGGCGCGGCGCAGCCCGCACTTGCCGGATCGGGCGACACCTTATATTGCGACGCGATACCGCCCGAATCCGTACCCTGGCGTCACGACCGTCGAAACACGGCCCGCGACACGGCGCTTTATGGCCGGGCTCCAAGTTTCCGAACGGCTCGAGATCTCCGATGAAGCTGCGCAACATCGCCATCATCGCCCACGTCGACCACGGCAAGACGACGCTGGTCGACAAGCTGCTTCAGCAGTCCGGCACCTTCCGCGAAAACCAGCGGGTCGAGGAGCGGGCGATGGACTCCAACGACCTGGAGAAGGAGCGCGGCATCACGATTCTCGCCAAGGCGACGTCGGTCGTGTGGCAGGATACCCGGGTCAACATCGTCGACACCCCCGGCCACGCCGATTTCGGCGGCGAGGTCGAGCGCATCCTCTCGATGGTCGACGGCGTGATCGTGCTCGTCGACGCCGCCGAGGGCCCGATGCCGCAGACCAAGTTCGTGGTCGGCAAGGCGCTCAAGATCGGCCTTCGCCCGATCGTCGCGATCAACAAGGTCGACCGCCCGGACGCGCGCATCAACGAGGTCGTGAACGAGGTGTTCGACCTGTTCGCGGCCCTCGACGCCACCGACGAGCAGCTCGACTTCCCGATCCTCTACGGTTCGGGCCGCAACGGCTGGATGGCCGATTCGCCCGACGCCTCGCCGGATGTCGGCCTCGCGCCGTTGTTCGACCTCGTGCTCAAGCACGTGCCGCAGGCCCGGGTCGAGGAGGGTCCGTTCCGGATGCTCGGCACGCTGCTCGAAGCCAACCCCTTCCTCGGCCGCATCATCACCGGGCGCATCGCCTCGGGCACGGTGAAGCCGAACCAGTCGATCAAGGTTCTCGACCGCACCGGCAAGGTCGTGGAGACCGGCCGCGTCTCGAAGATCCTGGCCTTCCGCGGGCTGGAGCGCGCACCGATCGAGGTGGGTGAGGCGGGCGACATCGTCTCCATCGCCGGCCTCGTGAAGGGCACGGTGGCCGACACCTTCTGCGACCCGCAGGTCGAGACCCCGATCCAGGCCCAGCCGATCGATCCGCCGACCGTCACCATGTCCTTCATCGTCAACGATTCGCCGCTCGCCGGCACCGAGGGCGACAAGGTCACGAGCCGGATGATCCGCGACCGCCTGTTCAAGGAGGCCGAGGGCAACGTCACGCTCAAGATCGAGGAAGCCGCCGACAAGGATTCGTTCTACGTCTCCGGCCGCGGCGAGCTGCAGCTCTCGATCCTGATCGAGACCATGCGCCGCGAGGGCTTCGAGGTGGCCGTGTCGCGTCCGCGCGTCGTCCTGGAGAAGGACGAGAACGGCGACGTGCTCGAGCCGGTCGAGGAGGTCGTGATCGACGTCGACGAGGAGTATTCGGGCGTCGTCGTGCAGAAGATGTCCGAGCGCAAGGCCGAGATGATCGAGATGCGGCCCTCGGGCGGCAATCGCCTGCGGCTCGTCTTCCACGCCCCGACCCGCGGCCTCATCGGCTACCAGGGCGAGCTGATGACCGACACCCGCGGCACCGCGATCATGAACCGGCTGTTCAAGGCCTACGAGCCCTTCAAGGGCGAGATCGCCGGCCGCCGCAACGGCGTGCTGATCTCGAACGACAAGGGTGAGGCCGTGGCCTACGCCATGTGGAACCTCGAAGACCGCGGCCCGATGATGATCGAGCCCGGCGCCAAGGTCTATCAGGGCATGATCGTCGGCGAGCACAACCGCGAGAACGATCTCGAGGTGAACGTGCTCAAGGGCAAGAAGCTCACCAACATCCGCACCACATCGAAGGACGAGGCCGTGCGCCTGACGCCGCCGATCCGGATGACGCTGGAGAAGTCGCTGGCCTGGATTCAGGACGACGAGCTGATGGAAGTCACGCCGAAGTCGATCCGCCTGCGCAAGATCCACCTCGACCCGAACGAGCGCAAGCGCTTCGAGCGCTCGAAGGAAGCCCTGACGGGCTGAGGTCTTCTCTCACCTCGATCGGAATGGACAAGGCCCCGATGCGGCGAACGCATCGGGGCCTTTTTCGTGGGATCTCGCTCTCGGAAAAACGCGTGCGGCTGCCGATGAGACCGATCGACCGAAACCCGAACGGCCTCCCGCCTCGGACGCTGTCCGGCCGATCCGCCCGGCCTCTTTCGTCATTGCGAGGCGAAGCTGCGGCAATCCGGGGCACGACCCTTCCGGAGAAGCCGCGGTGCGGGGTCGCTTCGCTGACGCTCGCGATGGACGAACCCGTAGCGTTCGACCGGTGACGGTATCAGGCCGCCCGCACCGTCTCGAGGAAGTGGCGGACCTGGCCGTCGAGCTGCTCGGATTGGCGCGACAGCTCGGAGGCGGAGGCGAGCACCTGATGGGCGGCCGCGCCCGTCTCCTCGGCCGCGGTGGCGACGCTGGCGACGTTGCCGGTGACCGCGCCGGTCCCGGCCGAGGCTTCGGAGACGTTGCGCACGATCTCCTGGGTCGCCGCGCCCTGCTCCTCCACCGCCGCGGCGATGGAGCCGGCGAGCCCGTCGATCTCGCGGATGCGCGCGGCGATGTCGCCGATGGCCGAGACGGCCTGCCCGGTGATGCTCTGGACCTGCCCGATCTGGCTCGAAATCTCGTCGGTCGCCCGGGCGGTCTGGTTGGCGAGTTCCTTGACCTCCGCCGCGACCACGGCGAAGCCGCGGCCCGCTTCGCCCGCGCGCGCCGCCTCGATCGTCGCATTGAGGGCGAGCAGGTTGGTCTGGCCGGCGATCGTCGAGATCAGGCCGATCACGTCGCCGATCCGGGCGGCGGCGGCGCTCAGATCCTGCACCAGCTGGGCGGTCCCTTCGGCCTCGACCACGGCCTTCTGCGCCAGCGTGGTGGAGCCGGTGACCTGCCGGCCGATCTCCTGCACCGAGGCCCCGAGTTCCTCGGCCGCGGCGGCCACCGTGCCGACATTCGTCGCCGCCTCCTCCGCGGCGACCGCGGCGGCGTTCGATTGCGAGGCCGTCTGGGCGGCGGTGCCGGCCATGCTCCGGGCGGTGGCCTGCAACTCGGTGGCGGCGGAGGAGACGGCGCCGACGATCCCGCTCACCGCGCGCTCGAAGCCGTCGGCCATCTCGCGCATCGCCGCCTTGCGCTGCGCCTCGGCCCCGGCGCGCGCCAGGGCGGTCTCCTCCTCCAGGGCCCGCGTGCGGATCAGGTTGTCCTTGAACACCTGCACCGCGCCCGCCATGGCGCCAACCTCCTCGCGGCGCTCGCGGTAGGGAATCTCGACGCCCGCGTCGCCGTTCGCGAGGCGGCCCATCAGGCCGGTCATCCGCCGGATCGGGCGCGAGACGAAGGCGTTCAGCAGCAGGATGCCGAGCCCGGCCGCCACGAGCAGCGCCGCGAAGCCCGCGCCGACGGCGAAGCGCGAGGCCGCGGCGGCTTCTCGGGCGGTGCGGCCGCGGGCCTCCAGAAGCTCCGTCTCGACCCGGGCCATCTCCGCGGCGGCGGCGCGCACCGCGTCCATGGCGCTCTTGCCGGCGCCGGACGCCTCGATCTGGCGGGCCTGCGCACGGGTCGCCTCGTCGCGCATCAGGGCGATCTCGCGCTCGGCGACGGTCCCGACCCAGCGGCGGGCCGATGCGTCGATCGCGTCGAGCCGGCGGGTCTGCTCGGCACTGTCGGCGACGAGGCCGCGCAGGCGCGCCAGGGCCTCGTCATAGGTCTTCGCGCCCCCGTGATAGGGGTCGAGGAAGCCCTGGTCGGCCGAGACGAGGTAGCCGCGCAGACCGGTCTCGCGATCCACCATGGCGCCGGTGAGCCGATCGAGCTGGAGCAGCACCTCGTAGCTGTGATCGCGCCAGCGGTTCGTCTCCTCGATCGTGCCGAGGCTACGCCAACTGATGAAGGTCGAGCCGAGCACGGCGGCCACGACGAACGCGAAGACGAGAACGAGTTTCGCGACGATGGGAAGGTTGGCGACGGCGCGCATGAGCCTGATCCAGGGGAATGATAGGCGAGGCCGGCAGCCTCGCGACTATCAAATGTGTGCTTTGTAGTCCGCTAAAGGCTCGTTAATCCGCGCGGCGCCGGAAAACATCGCTCCGATACACGACGCACGCCTCAACGAGGGCGATTCGCGGCGATCACAGGATCACGCGATCCTGGGGGCACAGGCCGGATTAATCAGTGTTTCCGGGCTGCCCCGCGCGCCAAGCCCCTGATCCGACAGGGTTTCGGCAGCAGCCCTTCGGGCCATGGAAAAATCTTGCCCGGCAATTCTTGCCCGGTTGGCGTAAAAATTAACCCGCCGGTAACCATCCCGGCGGTCAATGGGCGTGTCGGTAAGGAAACGTCAACGCCCGTGACCAGCCCCGCTCCCTCCCGCCCCTCACTGCCCCTGCGAGGCCGCGTGTTCCGCGCCGTCTCGCTCGCGCCCGAGGCTCCGCTCGCCGATTGGCTCGTCCTCCTGGACGGCGCCCTGAAGCGCTCGGGCACGCTGTTCGACGACAAGGCCGTGATCCTCGATGTCACGGGCCTCGCGCCCGCGTCGTCCGAGCTGGAAAGCCTCGTCGCCGAGCTGTCGGCCCGCAAGCTGCGCATCCTCGGCATCGAGGGTGCGCGAGATCCGCTCCCCTCGTCCCTTCCTCCGCGGCTCGTCAACGGACGCCCGGTGGGCGACGCCTTCGAGGCGCCGGCTCACGCGGAGGAGAAGCCGGGCGTGTCCTCCCTCACCATCGAGGGTTCGGTGCGTTCGGGGCAGAGCATCGTCCACCGCGAGGGGGACGTGACCGTGATGGGCTCGGTCTCCTCGGGGGCCGAAATCCTCGCGGGCGGCTCCATCCACGTCTACGGCGCCCTGCGCGGGCGGGCCATCGCGGGCGCCGCCCGCAACCCTCGCGCACGCATCTACTGCCGCAAGTTCGAGCCCGAGCTTCTCGGCATCGACCGCCTCGTCCGCACGGCCGAGGACATGGGCACTCACCTGCGCGGTCAAGCGGTCCAGATCTGGTCCGACGGCGGCGCGATCAAAATTGCAGCCTTGGGTTAAGGGGAAACGAGAATGGCCAAGGTTCTTTGTGTCACGTCCGGCAAGGGCGGCGTCGGCAAGACCACCACGACGGCAGCGCTCGGTGCGGCGCTGGCGCAGGCTGGCGAGAAGGTCTGCGTGGTCGATTTCGACGTCGGCCTGCGCAACCTCGACCTGATCATGGGCGCCGAGCGGCGCGTGGTCTACGACCTCATCAACGTCACCAACGGCGACGCCAAGCTGCCGCAGGCGCTGATCCGCGACAAGCGCCTCGAGAACCTCTCCCTGCTGCCCGCCTCCCAGACCCGCGACAAGGACGCGCTCACCGACGAGGGCGTCGAGCGGGTGATGGGCGAGTTGCGCGAGAAGTTCGACTGGATCGTCTGCGACAGCCCCGCCGGCATCGAGCGCGGGGCCCAGCTCGCCATGCGCCACGCCGACGTGGCGGTGGTCGTGACGAACCCCGAGGTCTCCTCGGTGCGCGACAGCGACCGGATCATCGGGCTCCTCGATTCCAAGACGGTCCGCGCCGAGAAGGGCGACCATATCGAGAAGCACCTGATCCTGACCCGCTTCGACCCCGCCCGCGCCGACCGCGGCGACATGCTCAAGGTCGACGACGTGCTCGAGATCCTCTCGATCCCGCTGCTGGCCATCATCCCGGAGAGCCTCGAAGTCCTGCGCGCCTCGAATGTCGGCTGCCCGGTGACGCTCAACAACCCGCTCTGCGCGCCCTCGCGGGCCTACATCGACGCCGTGCGCCGCCTGAAGGGCGAGACCGTGCCGATGGCGATCCCCTCCGACCGCAAATCCCTGATCAACAAGCTGTTCACACGGAGGGCCGCATGAGCGTTCTGACCTTCCTCAAACCGCGCGGATCGAGTTCCGTCGCCCGGGAGCGCCTGCAGCTCATTCTCGCGCACGAGCGCGCGGAGAACGGCAGACCCGACCTGATCATCACGCTGCGCGAGGAGATCCTGAACGTGATCGCCAAGCACGTCACGGTCGAGCGCGACAAGGTGCAGATCAAGCTGGAGCGCGGCGCGGGCGTCTCGACGCTGGGTGTCGACATCGAATTCCCGGTCGACACGGCCCTCAAGGGGAAGCCGAAGCGCGCCACCGCCTGAACGCGGCGCGACGACCCATAGGACCGAGCCCGCGGCATCCCGAGCGATGCCGCGGGCTTTTTTTTGCCGCGACGCCTTCGCCGCGGCCGGCCGCGAGCACGCCGCCCGGCACGACGCGCCTCCGCCCCATCGTCCGGTCGCGCTTGCGCGCGATGCCCGAGGCGTCCGTCTCGGGTCGCCTTTGCGAGACCCGGCAAAGCCACCCGGCGGCGCGCCCCCTCCGGACCGTGCCGGAGCGCTGAATCGCTCCGCCTCGCCGTGGCGAGAGCCGCCCGAAGCGATCGAACCGAAACCGCATGAGGCGGCCTTCAAGCGGGAGGGAGCCGCCCGCGCCGGCGCCTCAGGCCGTTCCCGCCTCGCCCCAGGCCCTTCCCGACTCGGCGGCGACGCGGCTTCGCATGGCGACGGCAGCCCACATCTCCGACGCGCCGATGCGGCGATCCGAGTCGATGTCGACCGCTTCAGACTTGCCGGATCTTGGGCGAGCCGATCGAACCCCGGCCGGATGCCTCGCTTTTGAGCGCGTTGCTGTGTCTGCACCCATGAAGACAGGTGCCCGTCTTCCGAAACGACCGCCGCGCTCCTCCCACGATCTCAGGCATGGCATTTCCCCAAGGGATCGCCCGTTTCTCTGCAGCAAAATTCCTGTGTGCGGATCGAAGGCCTTGCACACGCTGTGGCTTGAGCGCACAGGCAATGCTGCAAAATCCACGAAAGCCAAATCCAGAGTTGACCCAAGCACCCGTTCGGTGACAGCATTGTAATACAATAAAAACATGGTCAAAAAAGAAGCAAAAGCCTACAGTTTGACCACGTTGCTATAGAATCGAACCGGGCCATGCCTTTGCCAAGGGCCGCCGAAGGTTCGGTCGAAACCAAGAAATCGGGCATCGGCGGTCGGTTGTCTTCGGGGAATCGTCCGTCCGTCCGGCGGATCGGGGAGGGCCGCGATTGCGCTTCACGCAACGCAGCAACTCCCAAGATCAGCGAAGTCTTGATCGCAACCGACACAACAAGGGGATCGCAGGATGCAACGCGGCGGAGTGGGAACGGAGCGGGGATCGGCTCGATCCGGACGGGCGGCCTGGGCGACCGGGGCGTTGCTGGCGGCCAGCCTCGCCGGGGCGACCAGCGCGCTGGCGCAGCAGCCCTCGCCGGTGGGCCAGTTCAACGATCAGACCCAGCCCCGCACCGATCCCAGGATCGCCGAGAAACCCGCCGATCCCGTCCGCGTCGGGCCGCTCGCCCCCTGGGCCACCGACATGGCCGCGCGCGGGCTCACCTTCGACATCAACATCTACGACTTCTACCAAGCCAACCCCTCGGCCGGCCTGCGCACCGGCGAACAGTCCAACTCCGCCTACTTCGTCCTCTCCATGACCGCCGACATGCAGAGAATCGCCAACATCTCCGGCGGCACCATCAAGTTCACCCAGACCTTCTTCGGCCTCGTGCGCAACCTCAACATGGCCGCCGACATCGGCGACACCACGCTCGGCTACCAGCCGCCCTTCAACCCCAACAACAACCGCCTCTCCCTGCTCACCTACCAGCAGAAGCTCCTCGACGACCGCCTCGTCATCGAGTTCGGCCGAACCCACCCGGACCGCTACTACGGCCTGCCGCCCTGCAACTCGATCAACTCCTGCTTCCAGGACCTGTTCTACTTCAACGCCGGCTTCACCTCGCCGCTCTACGCCGTCTGGGGGGCGAACGCCGCCTACCAGCTCTCGCCCACCACCTACATCCAGGCCGGCGCCTTCTCGGTGAACCCGGGCACCAACGCGCTCTCAGGCTACGATTTCGGCTACGAGCGGCTCTCGGGCGCGCTGGTGATGACCGAGATCGGCTACAAGACCGACTACGGCATGACCGCCTATCCCGGCCGCGCCTCGCTGACCGGCTTCGTCAACACCGCCGACCACGACGACAACTTCAGGACGGTGCTGGGCACCTCGCGCGGCCTCAACCCCGGCACGCCGGCCCTGCAGAAGGCGGGCACCTCGGGCCTCGTGCTCACCGGCACGCAGACGGTCTGGCGGGCCGATGGCGGGCAGGTGGCCAACCCGACCCCGACGGCGATCGCGCTCTACACCGGCACCGGCTACGCCTTCGACCCGACCATCCCGATCCGCTTCAACTCGTTCTTCGGGGTGCTGTTGCAGGCGCCCGACCAGAGCCGGCCCAACGACACCTACGGGCTGAAGGTGAACTGGCAGCGGCTGAACGAGAACTACACGCAGTTCCTGTCCGAGGCGAACTTCATCTCGGGCGGCACGGGCGCCCCGTACTCGCGCGACAAGTTCGTGTTCGAGGCCAACGCGCATCTGGACGTGGGCGCGGGCGTGATCCTGGAGCCGGTAGTGCAGTACGTGGTCAACCCGAACACGTTCTGGAACCCCTACACGGCGCGCCGCGCCAAGGACGGCTTCTACGGCGGCTTCACCCTCGTCGTCCCGCTCGGAACCCTCCTCGGCCTCGCTCCGGGCTGACGGCCCGCGGCCCCTCCCGGTCACGGCGGCCGGGAGGGGTTCTTCGCTTCAGCGTGGCTCAGCCGCGCCGGTCGCAGGCCGCGCGCAGATGTTCGAGGAGCGCGGCCGCCTGCCGTCCGCGCTCGGCCGGATCGTCGCTCTCCCGGCGCAGGACGACGCGCCCCTCGCGCAGCGTGATGCCGTCCGAGACCGGCATGACCGGGGGCGCCTTGCCGGGGCGGAACTCGGCCGCGATCCCGTGCGGACCGCCGCTGAGGCGGGCGATCCCGAGGGCGAGGCAGCCCGTGCGCAGCCGCGCCAGGGTGAACAGCGCTTCGACCGGCTGCGGCGGCGGCCCGAAACGGTCCTCGATCTCGTCGCGCAGGGCATCGATCTCGGTCTCGGCGCGCAGGCGCAGGAGGCGCGTGTAGAGGCTCAGGCGGATTTCGGGCTCGGGGATGTAGTCGTCCGGCACGCGGCCGTTCAGGCCGATGCGCACCTCCGGGCACCAATCCTCGACCGCCTCGCCCTTGGCCGCGCGCAGGGCGAGCTGGAGCAGGTGCTGGTAGAGGCCGAGCCCGACGAGCTTGACGTGGCCGGTCTGGTCCTCGCCGACGAGGTCGCCCGCCCCGCGCAGGTCGAGGTCGCGGGCGGAGATGGCGAAGCCCGCGCCGAGCCGGTCGAGCGCCTCCAGCGTGCGCAGCCGCTTCTCGGTCGAGGGGCTGAGCGGCTTGTCCGGCTGCCAGAACAGGTAGACGACGCCGCGCCGCTGCCCGCGCCCGACGCGACCGCGCAGCTGGTGCAGCTGCGCCAGCCCGAACCGCTCCGCATCCCAGATCAGCATCGTGTTGGCCCGCGGCACGTCGAGCCCGCTCTCGATGATGCTGGTCGCCAGCAGCACGTCGCCCTCGCCCTCCGCGAAGCGCACCATGGCGTCGTCCATCTCGGCGGGTTTCATGTCCCCGTGAGCGGTGACGATGGACAGATCCGGCACCAGGGCGCGCAGCCGCTCGGCCATCGGCGCGATGTCCTCGATGCGCGGACAGACCACGAAGCTCTGCCCGCCGCGGCGGTGCTCGCGGGTCAGCGCCGCCGTCAGCGTCTCGCCCGCGAAGGGCGCGATCACCGTGCGGATCGGCTGGCGCACCGCCGGGGGCGTGGCGATCACGCTGAGGCTCTGCAGGCCGACCATCGCCGCCTGCAGGGTGCGCGGGATCGGCGTGGCGCTCAAGGTGAGGATGTGGGCGCTGCCCGCCGCCTGCCGCAGGCTCGCCTTGGTCTTGGCGCCGAAGCGCTGCTCCTCGTCGATCACGGTGAGGCCGAGATCGTGGAAGCTGACGCCGCGCCCGGCCAGGGCCTGGGTGCCGACCACGAGACGCACGCTGCCGTCGGCCAGGCCTTGCTTGACGCGCTTGGCCTCCGCCGGCGCGACGAGGCGCGAGAGATGCGCCACCTCGATGCCGAAGCGGGCAAAGCGCCGCCGGAAAGTCTCGACGTGCTGGCGCACCAGCACCGTGGTCGGCGCCATCACCGCGACCTGCCGCCCGGCGAAGATCGCGGCGGCGACGGCGCGCAGGGCCACCTCGGTCTTGCCGAAGCCGACATCGCCGCAGACGAGCCGGTCCATCGGCTCCTCCTGGGCGAGGTCGGCCAGCGTCTCCTCGACCGCCCGCGCCTGATCGCCGGTGAGCGGATGACCGAAACCCGCCGCGAAGCGCTCCATCTCGCGCTCGGGCGGGACCAGGGCCGGGGCGCGGGCGCTGCGGCGCTCCCGGGCCGCCTTCAGCATGGCGCGCGCCGCCTTGGCCAGCGTGGCCTCCGCCTCCAGGCGCCGCCGGGCCCAGGTGCCGCCGTCGAGCCGGTCGAGGGTGACGGCCTCGGCTTCCGAGCCGTAGCGCCAGATCCGGTCGGCCTGGGCCACGGGCACCATCAGGATCGCGTCGTCGGCAAAGCGCAGGCGCAGGGCGTCCTCCTCCCCCTCGCCGCCGCTGCCGATCGTCTCCAACCCCTCGAACACGCACAGGCCGTGGTCGCGGTCGATCGCCACGTCGCCGACCCGCAACTCGACCTCGCCGATCGGCAGCACGGCGGCGGGCCGCATCACCCCCGCGCCGACCCGCCCGTACAGGTCGGCGGCGGCGATCACCGTCGCGCCGCTCTCCGGCACGCGAAAGCCCGCCTCGAGCGGCGCTTCCAGCGCCAGCATCGCGCCGGGCTCGGAAGCGGCGACCTCGGCCCAGCCGTCGATCAGGCGCAAGCTCCGCTCCTCGCTGGCGGCGGCCGCCGCCCGCACGAGGCGGCGCAGGGGCTGCTTCGGGCCGGCGAGCACGACCCGCTCGCCCGCCTCGAGATGCGTGCGCAGGGCCTTGGCGAAGGCGGCCTCGGGCCGGCGCTCGCCGACGAAGGCCGGCAGCGCGACGCGCTCCCCGCTCTCGCTCGTGGCGGTGGCGAGGCTGTGATCGCGCAGGAGCGCCGCCCATTCCGCCTGCGTGAGGTAGAGATCCGTTGCCGGCGCATCCCCCTCGCGCGCCTCGGCGATCTGCTCGAAGAAGGCGGCGACGCGCTCCTCCGCCCCCGCCTCGACCACGAGGCGGGCCTCGGGCACGTAATCGAGCACGGTGACGAGGCGGGGATAGAACCGCGCCAGGCAGTGCTCCTGGCCGGTGAAGGGCTCCAGGGACAGGCCCGAATCCGGCCCCAGGATGATCTCGGTGGCCGGATCGATCACCAGCCGCTCGGTCTCGACCCGGGAGCGCTGCGAGACCGGATCGTAGGAGCGGATCGCGGTGATGCGCCCCTCCTCGTGCTCGACCCGGCAGGGCAGCGGGGCGGCGGCCGGGAAGACGTCGATGGTCCGGCCGCGGATGGCCGCCTCTCCGGGCTCGTCGACCCGGTCGTCGAGGATGTAGCCGAGCCGCTGCAACTGCGCCGTCAGCGCCTCCGGGTCGAGCCTTTCGCCGACGCGCAGCTCGACATGGGCCGGGCCCCAGGTCTCCGGCGGCGGCACGCGCTGCAGCAGGGCGGGGGCGGTGGTGAGCACGATGTCGGGCAGCGCCGCGCGGTCGGTGAGCCAGCGCAGCACGCCGGTGCGTGCGCCCATGGTGCCGCGGGAGGGCGAGACCCGGTCGAAGGGCAGGCAATCCCACTCGGGGTAGACCGCGACCGCCCGCTCCGGCGCCAGCGCCCGCAGCAGCGCGGCGATCTCGTCGAGGCGCCGCCCGTCGCGCGCCACGTGGACCAGCGGGTGCGCCGTCCCGGAGGCGAAGCCGAGCAGGGCCACCGCCAGCGCCCCCGTGGGGATCAGCGGCGCGGCGCCCGTCTCCTGATCGTCGAGAACCCGGGCCTCGCGGGCGTCGGCATGGTTCGGCTCGACGGCTTTGGACTCGGAGGCTCTCGGCTTGGAGGCTTTAGGCTTGGCGGTCGCCGGCCTTGCGGCCTTGGACAGGGTCTTCGGCGCGATCTTGGGCTTTGCCATCGTGTTCCGTCTTGGACGCCTTGCCGGTCGGCTCTGCGGGAACGCCGCTCGCGCCCGCCGAGGTTCCGGCCGTGCGGCGCCGTCCCCAGCTTCGACTCGTCCCGGCACGCGGCCCTCAGGCCGCGGAGGCGGGCGGGCTCTCGATCAGGCGCAGGCTGCGGCGCAGGCTCTGCGGGGGCTGGCCGTAGGCGCGCAGGAAGGCGCGGCGCATCCGGTCGCGGTCGGCAAAGCCGGTGTCGCGGGCGACCACGTCCAGCGCATGGCGCCCGTCCTCGATCATGGCCTGCGCGGCTTCCAGCCGCAGCCGCTCCACGGCCTTGGCTGGCGACTGGCCGGTCTCCTCGCGGAAGAGGCGGCTGAACTGGCGGGGGCTGACGCTGGCGGCCTCCGCCAGCTCCTCCACCGTCAGCGGGTTGCGCAGGTGCTCCTTGGCGTAGACGAGCGCGCGGCGCACGCGGCCGGAGCGGGGCTCCAGTTCCAGCAGCGCCGAGAACTGCGACTGGCCGCCGGGGCGGCGGTGATAGACGACGAGCTTGCGCGCGATCGCTCGCGACAGCTCCGCATCGTGATCGTCCTCGATCAGGGCGAGCGTCAGGTCGATCGCCGCGCTCATCCCGGCCGAGGTCCAGACATGGCCGTCGGAGACGAAGATGCGGTCGTCGTCGACGCGGATCGCGGGATAGCGCTCCTGCAGCGCCCGGGCATGGGCCCAGTGCGTCGTGGCCGTGCGGCCGTCGAGGAGGCCGGCCTCGGCCAGGGCGAAGGCCCCCGTGCACAGTCCCGCGACCCGGCGCGAGGTCCGGCCCGCCCGGGCGATGTAGTCGCGCAGGGCCGGCGAGAGCGGGCGCGGCAGCAGTTCGCCGGCCACCATCAGCGTGTCGGGCGCCTCGGTCAGCGGAACGGTCTCGATCCGGATGCCGAGCGAGGAGCGGACGCTTCCCCCGCGCTCGGACATGACGGTGAGGCGGTAGGCCTCCCGGCCCAGATCCCCATTGGCGAATTCGAAGGCCGACAGGGCGGCCATTCCCATCACCTGGAAGCCGTCCTCCAGGATGAACCCGACCTGCCGCATGGCCGCCCCTCAGCATGTCCTGATTTGACGTTTCTACGTCATTTCGGACAAAAGCGTCCAGCCGTAGTGTCCTGACATCGCCGCCGGCCGGGAGCCGGACGGCCGTTCGGAAGGACCACGATCATGACCGCTTCAAAGGGAACCGTCCTCATCACCGGCGCCTCCTCGGGCATCGGCGCCGTCTACGCCGACCGCTTCGCCGGACGCGGCCACGACCTCATCCTCGTCGCCCGCAACGGCGAGCGACTCGCGGCCGTGGCGGAAAACCTCGGCCACCGCCACGGCGTCGCGGTGCGCACGGTCGAGGCCGACCTCACGAGCCCGGCGGGTCTCGCCGCGGTCGAGACCATCCTGAGGAGCGATGCGCGCATCACGCATCTCGTCAACAATGCCGGCTTCGGCAGCGCCGCGCCGCTCGCCGCAGCCTCCGTTGAGGAGATGGAGCGGATGATCGCCATCAACGTCACCGCACCGATGCGCCTGACCTACGCCGCCGTTCCCGCCTTCACCGCGCGGGGCAAGGGCGCGATCATCAACATCGCCTCGATCGTCGCCATCGGGCCGGAGGTGCTGAACGGCGTCTACGGCGGCTCGAAGTCCTTCGTGCTCGCCTTCAGCCAAAGCCTTCGCAAGGAACTCGACGGCACCGGCGTCGCGGTGCAGGTGGTCCTGCCCGGCGCCACCGGCACGGAATTCTGGGACATCGCCGGGCTGCCCGCCAGCAACCTGCCGCAGGATTGGGTGATGTCGGCCGAGGATCTCGTCGATGCGGCGCTGGCCGGCTTCGACCGGGGCGAGTTCGCCACCATCCCCTCGCTGCAGGACGCAGCCGAGTGGGAGGCCTGGGAGGCGGCGCGCGCGACCATGCTGCCGCACCTGTCGAGCGCCGTGCCGGCCGCGCGCTACCGCGCGGTTTGAGGGGCAGCCGCGGCGCGGCCCCGGCGCCCGCCGAAGGGCTCGGCCTTCGGGCGTTACGCGGCGAGGCAGGCCTCGTCGCGCCCGGCGAGGCTCTCGCCGAGGAAGGTGATGAGCGGCTGCACGAGGTCGGCGGCCCGCTCCTCGCCGAGCACGCTCACCTCCGTCATCGGCAGGGCCGGCCACAGGTCGGGGGCGCGCAGGATCTGCATCCCCTCCTGCAGGAAGGAGCGGCCGAGCAGCGTCACGCCGAGGCCGCCGGCCACCGCCGCCTGCACGCCGGTCAGGCTGCTGGCGGTGCAGGCGGCGGTCCATTCCCGGCGCACGGAATCGAGTGCCGCGATCATCATCTCGCGGTAGCTGCAGGGCGGGGCCAGCATCACCAGCCGGGCGGGCCTCGTGAAATCGAGCTCGTACCGGGCCGAGGCCAGCCAGACGAGCGGCTCGCGCCAGATCACGCGCCCGCGCGGATGGGCGCCGCTGCGCTTGGCGATCACCGCATCGAGGCGGTTGGCGTCGTAGGCCTCCAGCAGGGTGCAGCTCAGACCAGTCATCAGGTCGATATGCACCCCCGGATAGAGCCGGCCGAAGCGGGCGAGCAGCTTCGGGAGCTGGCCCGGGATGAAGTCCTCCGAGACGCCGAGCCGCAGCGTGCCGCTGGCGGGCGGCTCGCGCCATTCCCGCATCAGCTTGTCGTTGAACTCCAGCATCTGCCGCGCGGCCACGAGCAGGCGCTCGCCGTCCGGCGTCAGGCCGAGGGTGCGGCTGGTGCGGTCGAAGACCCGCCGCCCCAGGATCTCCTCCAGGCGCAAGACCTTCTGACTCACCGCCGATTGCGAGCGATGCACGACATCGGCCGCCGCCGTGAAGCTGCCGGTCTCCGCCACCGCCACGAAGGCGCGCAGCAGATCGATCTCAAGGTCGGGATGGCGCATCGATCATTCGATTTCCTGCTTGGATCCGACACAGCTACGCGCCCGGCTTCTCGCCGGCAACGGCTTAGGCTTCTGAGCTAGAAGGAAATCCGATCGCACCGATCAGAACTATGCGTTTCCCGGATCAAAGGGTCGGGCGCATCCTGGCCGGGCTCGATCATGCCGATCGGCGCTTCCCCGCCGGGGCCGCGTGGCCCCGCCCTCGAAGAGGCCAGTCATGTCCGCCTCGGTCACCCTTCCGCCCGCCTCCGCCCGCCGCACCCTGTCGGCTTCGGCCGCGCCTGGGTTCTCCCGGCCGGTGCAGGGTCTCGGCGGCGCGGTGGTGCGGCGGGTCTCGCGCGGCGGCCCGGCCCTGCTGCTCGGCGGCGCGATCCTGCTCTGGGGCGCGAACTGGCCGGTGATGAAGCTCGGGCTGAACCACGTCTCGCCGCTGTGGTTCTCGGCCCTGCGCTTCGCCCTCGGTGCGGCCTGCCTGTTCGGCTGGCAGGCTGTGCGCGGCGAGATTCGGCGGCCCCGGCGGGCCGACCTGCCCGTCCTCGCCTCCATCGGCCTGCTCCAGATGATGCTCTTCACCGCGCTCGGGGCGCTGGCGATGACGCATCTGCCCGCCGGACGCTCGGCGATCCTGAGCTACACGACGCCGATCTGGGTCGTGCCGGCCGCGGTCCTGATCTTCGGCGAGCGGATCGAGGGCCGGCGCTGGGCCGGGATCGGGCTGGCGGGGCTCGGCGTGCTGGTCCTGTTCAATCCGCACGCCATCGACTGGCGGGACGGGGCGATCGTCGCCGCCCACGCGATGCTGCTGGCGGCCTCCGCCGCCTGGGCGGTCTGCATCCTGCACCTGCGCTACGGAGGCGCGGTCTCCTCGGCGGTGCAGCTCGCGCCCTGGCAGATGCTGCTGGCCGCCGCCGTGCTGCTGCCGCTCGCCGTCGCGGTCGAGGGGCCGTTCACGGGCGACGGATCGGCGGCCTTCTGGGCCTGCCTCGTCTTTGTCGGCCCGCTCGCCACGGCCTTCGCCTTCTGCGCCGTCAACGCCGCGAGCCGCCGGCTTCCCGCGAGCGCGATGGCGACGGCGATGCTCGCCGTCCCCGTCACCGGCCTTGCGATCGCCACGACGACGCTCGGCGAGGCGCCCGGCCCCGACCTCATCCTCGGCGCCGGGGCGATCATCCTCGGCATCGCCGTCAGCGCGCTGCCCTCCCGCGGGGGCCGCAGCTGACGCGGCCCCTCATCGACAAGGAGACACTCCCATGCGTGCCGTCGGCTTCACACAATCGCTGCCCATCGCGGACGAGAGGGCGCTGATCGACCTTGACATCGCCGAGCCCGTGCCGGGTCCGCGCGACCTCCTCGTCCGGGTGCGGGCGGTCTCGGTCAATCCGGTCGACACCAAGGTCCGGATGCGCGGCGCGCCGGCCGACGGGGCGCCGCAGATCCTGGGCTACGACGCCGCCGGCATCGTCGAGGGGGTCGGCGCGCAGGTGACGCGGTTCCGGCCGGGCGACGCGGTGTTCTATGCCGGCGCCCTCGGCCGGCCTGGCACCAATGCCGAGCTGCATCTCGTGGACGAGCGCATCGTCGGGCACAAGCCCGCCGCGCTCTCCTTCGCCGAGGCCGCGGCGATGCCGCTCACCGCCATCACGGCCTGGGAGGCGCTGTTCGACCGGCTCGACATCCGCCGGGCCGTGCCGGGCGCCGACGCCGCCATCCTGATCGTCGGCGGGGCCGGGGGCGTGGGCTCCATCGCCACCCAGCTCGTTCGGCAATTGACGGATCTCACCGTCGTCACCACGGCCTCGCGGCCCGAGACCGCGCAGTGGAGCCGGGATCTGGGCGCGCACCACGTCATCGACCACACCCGGCCGCTCGCCGCCGAGATCGCGGGGCTCGGGATCGCACCGACCTTCGTGTTCTCGACCACGAACACCGACCGGCACCTGCCGGAGATCGGCCAGCTGATCGCGCCGCAGGGCCGGTTCGCGCTGATCGACGATCCCGCCGCCCTCGACGTGCTGCCCTTCAAGCGCAAGAGCGTGTCGACGCATTGGGAGTTCATGTTCACGCGCTCGATGTTCGGCACGCCCGACATGGACGCGCAGGGCCGCCTGCTCGACGAGGTGGCGCGGCTGGTGGATGCCGGCACGCTGCGCAGCACGGTCGCCGAGACGTTCGGGACGATCTCGGCCGCCAACCTCCGCCGCGCCCACGCGCTGATCGAGAGCGGGCGGGCCAAGGGCAAGATCGTGCTCGAAGGCTGGGCCTGACCTGCGCACGGGACGCTCCACCGCCGCGACGCGCCAGAGCGCGGCTGGGCGCGGCTGGGCGCTCAGCCCCGCAGCACCTCGGCTTCCGCCGCCTCGACCGCATGGGCCTGCTCGGCCGCGACGGCCCGGTCGGACTTGCGCCTGAGCCAGGCGCCGACGGCGACCACGAGGGCGGCGCCGAGAGCGCCCGCGACGTAGTGCATGTTGGGCTGCAGGGCGGCAGGCAGCGCCTCGATCCCGTGCTGATGCACCAGCCGGTCGGTGGCGATCATCTCGCCGGCGACCCAACCGAGCAGGCCGCCGCCGAACCAGATCAGGATCGGGAACCGGTCGATCAGGCGGGTGATCAGGCTCGCGCCGACCACGAGGAGCGGCACCGACAGGGCCAGACCGATGATGAAGAGCTCGTCATGCCCTTTGGCGGCGCCCGCCACCGCGACCACGTTGTCGAAGCTCATGACCGCGTCGGCCACGACGATGGTCCAGATCGCCTTGGGCAGGCTCGCGTGCTCCTGGATCGCGCTCTCGCCCTCCTCCTCGCCGCGCACGAGCTTCACGGCGATGTGCAGCAGGATGAGGCCGCCGACGACCTTCAGCAGCGGCACCGCGAGCAGCTGCGAGATGATGACGGCGAAGAAGATGCGCAGCAACGCCGCGGCGAAGGCGCCCGCGTAGACGCCGATGCGCCGCTGCCGCTCGGGCAGCCCCCGGCAGGCCAGGGCGATCACCACCGCGTTGTCGCCCGACAGGATGATGTCGATCCAGACGATCTGGAGGAGGGACAGCAGGAAGGAGGAACTGAGATAGGAATCCACGGTCGCGTCTTTTCGCTGTCTCGGCCCGTCGGGATGCCGGCGCCGTCCGCCTCCGGCACGCCCCGATGCGGGCGCGGCAAGTGGGTGTCTTGTCGTGAGGCGCCGCCGACCTCCGAGGGGTCGGCGACGCTTCGGCGTTCGTCGGGACGGGACGTGCCGGATCGGCACCCCTCCCGGATGGGCCGTCACGGAAAGCCGGCCCCGATGGCACGATGATGGCGATGCCCCGGGGCCGGCGGTCGCGCCCGCCTCAGGGATTGGCCTCGACGGCGGAGCGCAGCACGGGCGTCCAGCGGGCGACCTCGCTCTCGACGAGCTTCTGCAGCGCGTCGGGGCCGGCCTCCGCCTCCTTCGGCACGGTGCCGCCGAGATCGAGGATGCGCTTCCTCGCGTTCGGGTCCTTGAGGGCGGTATCGAGGGCGGCGACGAGCTTGGCCCGGACATCCGCCGGCAGGCCCTTGGGCGCGAAGACCGCGTTCCAGGCGCTGACCTGATAATCGGGCAGGCCGGCCTCCTTCGTGGTCGGCACGTCGGGCAGGCTCGGGGAGCGCTCGGGCGTGGCGATGGCGTAGGCCTTGATCGTGCCGCCGCTGATCTGCGGGGCGACGTTGACGATCTGGTCGGTCATGAAGTCGACCTGACCCGCCATCAGGTCGTTCAGCGCCGGGCCGGTGCCGCGATAGACCACGAGGGTGGGCTTGGCGCCGATGAGCGAGTCGAACAGCACGCCCGTGGAGTGCGAGACGGAGCCGACGCCGGCATGGGCTTGGTTGATCGAGGCGCCGCCGGCCTTCACGGCCTCGACGAAGGACTTCAGGTCGGGGGCCGCCATCGCCTTCTTGGCGACGATGACGATCGGCGTGCCGGCGGCGAGCCCGATCGGGTCGAAGCTCTTGGCCGGGTCGTATTTCAGGCCCTTGAACAGGGCCGGCGCCGCGCCGTGCGTGCCCATATGGCCCATCATGATGGTGTAGCCGTCGGGCGAGGCCTGCGAGGCCCGGGTGATGCCGGTGGTGCCGCCGGCGCCGGTGACGTTCTCGATGACGACCTGCTGACCGAGGACGCGCGACATCGGCTCGGCGACGATGCGCGCGATGACGTCGGTCGGGCCGCCGGCCGCGAAGGGCACCACCATGGTGATCGGCCGCTGCGGGTAGGTGTCGGCGGCCGCTCCGAAGGCGGCGAGCACCGACAGGAGACTGATCGCGAGAGCCGTTCTCATGGTTTCCTCGTCCCTTCCAGATGTTTGACTCGTCGGAGATTCCCGAGCCCGTCCGGCCTCATGCCGCTCAGGCTTCCGTAAACACCTCGTCGCGGCTTTTCCGCAGCGAGGGCAGGAGCGCCAGCGCCAGGATGGTGAAGGCCACGAGGAACAGCACCGCGCTGACCGGACGCTCGAGGAAGACCATGGCGTCCCCGCGCGACAGGGTGAGCGCGCGGCGCAGGTACTCTTCCATCAGCTTGCCCAGCACGAAGCCGAGCAGGAGCGGCGCGGGCTCGAAGCCGAACTTGATCAGCACGTAGCCGAACACCCCGAAGGCGGCGATGAGCATCACGTCGGTCGGCAGCGAGTTGATGGAGTAGATGCCGATCGAGCAGAACATCAGGATCGCGGGGAACATCAGCCGGTAGGGCACCTTCAGCAGGCGCACCCAGACGCCGACAAGCGGCAGGTTGATGACGAGCAGCATCAGGTTGCCGACCCACATCGAGGCGATCATGCCCCAGAACAGTTCGGGGCTCTTGGTCATCACGCCGGGTCCCGGCACGATGCCGTGGATCGTCATGGCGCCGACCATCAGCGCCATCACGGCGTTGGGCGGGATGCCCAGGGTGAGGAGCGGGATGAACGCGGTCTGGGCGCCCGCGTTGTTGGCGCTTTCCGGGCCGGCGACGCCCTCGATGGCGCCGCGGCCGAAGCGGCTCGGATCGCGGGCGATGCGCTTCTCGACCGTGTAGGCGGCGAAGGGGCCGAGGACGGCGCCGTTGCCGGGCAGGATTCCGAGCAGCGCGCCGATCGCGGTGCCGCGCAGGGTCGCGGGTGTCGCCTGCCGCAGATCCGCCAGGCCCGGCAGCAGGCGGCCGATGCGCGCCCGGGCGATCTCCCGGGTCTCGCTGTTGTCGAGGTTGCGCAGGATTTCGGCCACCCCGAACAGGCCCATGGCCAGCACGGAGAAATCCACGCCGTCGGTCAGGAAGGTGAAGCCGAAGGTCATCCGCTCCTCGCCGGTCTCCAGGTCGGTGCCGATGCAGGCGAACAGCACGCCGACCAGGATCATGGCCACGGCCTTGAGCACGGAGCCGTGGGCGAGCACGACGGCGAAGGCCAGCCCCATGACCATCAGGGCGAAGTATTCCGCCGGCCCGAAGATCAGGGCGAGGCGGGTGAGCGGCGCGCCGAGCGCCGCGATCAGCAGGGTGGCGACGGTGCCGGCGAAGAACGAGGCGATCGCCGCGGTGCCGAGCGCGATGCCGGCCCGGCCCTGGCGCGCCATCTGGTGGCCGTCGAGGGTGGTGACGACCGAGGTCGCCTCGCCCGGGATGTTGACGAGGATCGCCGTGGTGGAGCCGCCGTACTGCGCCCCGTAATAGATGCCCGCCAGCATGATCAGCGCGCCGACGGGATCGAGCCCGAAGGTGATCGGCAGGAGCATGGCGATGGTGGCGATCGGCCCGACGCCGGGCAGCACGCCAATCAGCGTGCCGACGAGGCAGCCGAGGAAGCAGAGCATGACGTTCTGCAGGCTCAGCGCGACGGCAAAGCCCAGACCGAGGTTGGAGAGAAGATCCGGCACCGGCGTTCGCTCCCGATCAGGCGGTCATCGAGTGCCGGGCGACGTCGGTCCCGGCCCGGCGGGAGGATCGGCGCTGCAGGAGCAGCAGGCCCAGGCCGATGAGGGCGAGCGCCCCGGCCGCCAGCCGCAGCATCACGCGCGAGGGGATCTTTCCGCTCGCCGCCTCGATGAGGGCGGTGGGAAAGATCGGGATCGGCAGGTTCAAGAGGTCGCCGAACAGCAGCATGCATCCGGCGGTGAGCAGCAGGGCGAGGATCAGAAGCTCGCGAAAGCGCGCCTCGGGGCTCGCATAGCCGCCGAGGATGACCGCGAGCGGCCCGGCGACGATCAGGCCGAGGCCGGGGGTGGTGACCGGGCCGAAGCCGACGGGCCGGATCGTGACCGCGAAGGCGAGGATCGCCAGCACCACGACGACCGGACCGCGCAGGCCGAAGCTCTGCAGCCCCTCGCCCCCGCGGACGACGCCCGTCACGGCGAGCGCGAAGCCGCAGACGGCCACGCAGACCGCGACCCAGTGCGGCAGCATGCCGGGCCCCATGGCACCGAGGGTGCCGCGCGGGAGACCGCTCGTGGCCCAGACTCCGAACACTCCGAGCAGGATGAGGCCGAGGCCGGCCACCACGTTCTGCGACACCCACGAGACCGCATTGCCCGGTCCCGCGCCACCCGATGGGTCGCTCATCGTCCCCTCTCAACGAGCATGCTCGCTCCGGCCCTTCCCTCCTGCGGCGGTGTTCGGGCAGGCCGCGGCCTGCGTCTCTCACCACCCGCGCGCCGCGCGCGGCACACCGGAAACGATCGGATCCTCCCCTGAGGAATTTTGTCCAGAGCCTATGCCGTAAAGCGAAGTTTCGACAAGACCTCGCAAGCGTTGAATCGCGTCTTTCCCGGCCCTCTTTATCATCGACAACGCAGCCCGCGCACCCCCGAAGCGGGAACGGCTCTCGCGATGGCGCGGCCGCGAAGCGTACCGGGCCGGCTCCGGGGGACACGCCTGCGGGTCGACGAGCCTGCCGCCCGGCTCGGACTATCGGCCCGGCGGGTCCGCCCGAAGTTCGATGGCCCGAGCCGGGCGCTGAACCCATTTCTGTGATCGCGCGTTTGATGATCCAACTCGACAGGACATCGGAAAAAGGAGCCCTTCGATGCGCAAGATTCTGGTCGCTACGGCTGCCCTGGGCACGCTGCTGATTCTTGATGTTCCGAGTTTCGCACAGGGATTCCGCGTCGGCCCCGGGGGCGTCGAGATCGACGACGGCCGCGGCTATCGCGAGGAGCGTGACGAGCGCCGCTACCGCCGCATGTGCCGGGAGCTTCGCGACCGCTGCGAGAACAGGGACATCTACGGCGAGGAGGGCCAGGGCAACTGCCGACGCTACCGCCGCATGTGCGGCTGAGCGCGACGCTCGCGGTCGTCGCTTCCCCGAGCGCCGGGCGGGCACGGGAGTCGAGATACCGCGCCGGGCGGCCCCGATGCGAGAACGACGGGCCGGAGTCTCGCGCGTGGTGACGGGCGCCTCTCGCGGCGCCGACATCCTACCGCATGGGGGAAAGGCCCGCTGATGACCGTGAGATCGCGGGGCGGCTCGACCGTGCCCGCCGGTCGAGACTCCGGTGACGGCTTCAGGACGAACGATGTCAGCCGATCCTGAGGATTTGATCGATCGGGTCTACGAGGCGGCCGCCGTTCCCGGACTCTGGCCCTCGACGTTGAGCGCGCTCGCCCGGTTCGGCGGAGGCGGCGGCGGCCTGCTGTTCACCAGCCAGGGCCTGGACTTCCGCTACGTCGCCTCGCCCGAACTCGAAGGCTACATGGAAGAATTCATGGCCGACGGCTGGGTGGCCCAGAACGACCGTCCGGTCCGGCTCTTCGCCCGGCAGCATCCGGGCTTCCTGACCGATCTCGACGTCTACACGCCCGAGGAACTCGACACGAATCCGGTGTTCACGGACTTCCTCCGGCCGCGCGGCTACGGCTGGGGTGCCGCCACGGCCATCACGGTGCCGAGCGGCGAACGGATCGTCTTCGATGTCGAGCGGGCCTACAGGGACGGCCCGGTCCCGGCCGACATCGTCGTGCGGCTCGACGCCATGCGGCCGCACCTCGCCCGCGCCGCGACGCTGTCGGCCCGCCTGCGCCTGCAGGCGGTGCAGGTGGCTGCCGATGCCCTGGAGATGGTCGGCATTCCGGCCGCAATCCTCGGCCGTCAGGGGCAGGCCCTGGCGATGAACCGCAGCTGCCAGGCCCTGCTCGGCACGACCGTTCGCGACGGTCCCCGTTTCGCGCTGGCCGACCCGGCCGCCGACCGCCTGCTGGCGGAGGCGCTTCGGACGGTCGCGGCGGTCGGGCTGGCGCGCACGCAATCCATTCCCGTTCCGGCCAAGGAGGCCGAGCCGCCCGCCGTCGCCCATGTCCTTCCGGTCAAGCGCAGCGCGCGCGACCTGTTCGCGGCGGCCTCGGCCATCGTGGTCGTCACCCCGCTGGCGCAGGACCGGCTGCCCGGTCTCTCGGTGCTGGAAGGGCTGTTCGATCTGACGCCCGCCGAGGCGCGGGTCGCGCGCGGCATCACGGGCTGCCGCACGGTCGAGCAGATCGCGGCGGAGTCCGGCACCTCGCCGCAGACGGTGCGCTCGCAGCTCAAGAGCGTGATGGCCAAGACCGGCGTCAACCGGCAGGTCGAGCTCGTCCGCCTGCTCTCGGGGGTCGCGCTGCCGCGCTCGTGAGACGTCGGGCGACGACAGGTGCGTGAGCGCGCTCGCCCTGACGCGGCCGGCTGGAATCAGGAGCGCACCATCACGACAAGACCCGCATCGTGCGGATTAAAACTTAATTCTGGACGTGCCCAAGACGACAATAGTCAAAAAGTCGGAATGACAAGAAACGGGAACCGATTGTTCATTGGAGCGTAAACCCATGTTCTTCGGGAGAAGCCCTGCATTGTCCGATCCATCGATCCGTGTTCTCGATCCGACGCGATGCCATCTCGGTGAGGGGCCGAGCTACGATCCGGCGACCGACACGGCGTGGTGGGTCGACATCCTCGAATGCCGGCTGTTCGAGAGGCCGCTGGACGCGCAGGCCGGCCCGGCCCGGATTCACGCGCTGCCGAAGATGGTCAGCGACATCGCCGCGATCGATTCAGGCCGGCAGCTGCTCTCGGCGGAGGACGGGCTCTACATCCGCACGGTCCGGGACGGACGGCTCAGCCTGTTCTGCCCGCTGGAGGCGGAGGATGCGGGCACCCGCTCGAACGACGGCCGGGTGCATCCCTCCGGCGCCCTGTGGATCGGCACCATGGGCCGGGACGCTGAGGCGGGGCGCGGCGCGATCTACCACGTCGCAGGCACGCGAGTGACGCGGCTGTTTGCCGGCCTCACCATTCCGAACGGCATCGCCTTCTCCCCCGACGGCGCGACCGGCTACTTCGTCGACACCGACGAGGGCATCCTGCGGCGCGTCGCCCTCGACCCCGCCACCGGCCTGCCGGTGGCCGAGCCGCAGACCCATTACGACCACAGCGACGGCGAGGGCGGGATCGACGGCGCCGCCGTGGATGAGGAGGGGCTGATCTGGACCGCGCGGTTCGGCGGGGCCTGCCTCGACGCCTACAGCCCGGCGGGCGAGCGGGTGCGCACCGTGCCCGTCCTGGTCCGCCAGCCGACCTGCCCGACCTTCGCCGGGCGCGGGCTCGACCGTTTGCTGGTCACGAGCGCCTACGAGGGCATGGGCGAGGCCGAGCGCGCGGCCGATCCCGAGCACGGACGCACCCTGCTCGTCGATCCGGGCGTCCGCGGCCTGCTGGAACCGCCCTTCCGCCTCGACGCCTGACCGGCGCCCTGCCCTCCCCTCTCGAAGCAGGGCGTCCGGAGCACGGCGCCCGAGGAACGACCATGGCCGATCCCCACGACCGCCCCTATCAGCCGATCGAGGCCTATGCCCTGCTCAGCAATTGCGAGGGCTGCGCCCTGGTCGCCCGCGACGGCGGGATCGACTGGGCCTGCCTGGAGCGCTTCGACGACGATCCCGCCTTCTCGCGCCTGCTCGACCGCGCGCGCGGCGGCCACTTCACGATCCGCCCGACGGAGCGCTTCGAGACGGCGCGGCAATATCTGAGCCGCAGCAACATCCTCGAGACCACCTTCACGACGCAGACGGGCTTCGTCACCCTGCACGACTTCATGGTCGGGCCGGAGGGCGGGGAGGGTCGGCCCCGGCTGGTGCGCCTCGTCACCGGCATCTCGGGCCGCGTGCCGATGATCGCGCAGTACCGGCCGCTTGCCGGGTTCGCCGAACGCTTCGCCCCCTTGCGCGCCGACCGGGGGCGCGTCACGGCGGAGGGCTGCCCCGGCCTCGTCTCCGATGCCACCTTCGCGATGGAGGGCGAGGTCGCCGCGGCGCGCTTCACCGTGGAGGGCGGCGGCGAACAGAGCTTCGCGCTCTATCTCGAGGCCCCGCCCGAAACCTGCCCGGACGCCCGCGCCCTGATGGAGGCCACGCGCCGCGCCTGGGTGCTGTGGACGCAGGATGCGGCCTATATCGGCCCGCTGGCGGACGAGTTGATGCGCTCGGCCCTGGTCCTCAAGGCCCTGACCTACGAGCCCACGGGAGCGATCATCGCCGCGGCGACCACCTCCCTGCCCGAGGAGATCGGCGGCATCCGCAACTGGGACTACCGCTTCTGCTGGATTCGCGACGCCTGCCTGTCCTTCTACGTCCTGAAGAAGTTCGGCATGATCCGCGAGGCGGAGGCCTTCTTCGGCTTCGTCACGGCCTTGTGCGAGCGGGCGGAGGGCCGGCTCAAGCCCCTCTACAGCATCTCCGGCGAGGCCGATCTCAGGGAGATCCAGGTCGAGCATTTCGAGGGCTGGCGCGGCAGCGCCCCCGTGCGCCACGGCAACGAGGCCGCCGAGCAGCATCAGGCCGACGCCTACGGGCAGGTGCTCGACCTGCTCTACTTCCACGAACGCCTGGGAGGCACGATGCCGGAGGCGATGCGCGCGCACGGGGCACGGCTCGCCGATGTCTCGGCGGCCCACTGGCACGAGCCCGATGCGGGCCTGTGGGAGCCGCGCAAGCCCGAGCAGCGCTACCTGCACGCGGCGATCATGAACTGGGTCGCCCTCGACCGGGCGATCCGCCTGTTCGGCGAGCGGGAGGCGTGGTGCCGGGAGCGCGACCGGATCGTCGCCTGCGTCAACGGCGAGGGCATCCACCGCGACGGCTACTACCCGCAATATATCGGCGGCGACGCGGTCGATGCCGCCCTGCTGATCGCGCCCATGGTCGGCTTTCCCGTGGACGAGGCGGCCTTCGCCCGCACCGTGGACACGGTGATCGAGCGCCTTGGCCACGGCCATCTCGTCTACCGCTACAAGAACGACGACGGCCTGCCGGGCCACGAGGGCACCTTCCTGCTCTGCGCCTTCTGGCTCGTCGACGCCCTGCTCTGGCTCGGGCGCGACGAGGAGGCGAGCACCCGCTTCCAGGCGTTGCGGGCGATGCAGAACGATGTCGGGCTCTACGCCGAGGAAGCGGCCGAGGACGACACCTTTCTCGGGAACTTCCCGCAGGCCTTCAGCCATCTCGGCTTCATCCACTCCGCGCTGATGCTCGACCTCTACGAGCATGGCGGGCGCGACGCGGTGCGCGGCACCTACGCCGATCGCTCGCTGCGCGAAACGGATAGCCGCCGAGCGCCCAGCATTGCGGGGGCCGAGGCGGGCGCGTGAGGGCCGGCATGCCTCGCATATGCCGTGACGATCACCCGATGCCGGCGCCGCCTGATCACTTTCGATTGCCGAACGCCGTCATCGCGAGCGGATGCGAAGCGATCCAGGGACGCGACCTTGCCGGACGGATCGGCGCCCTGGATGGCTTCGGCTCCGCCTCGCCATGACGATCAAGGGGAAATGGTCTGACCTGCGTCCCTTCCTCACCCACCATCGGACCGAGCCGGTCGCAGATGCAGATCCCGGCCGACAGCCCGAGACACGCCCCTGGAAACACCGTCTCGCAAAGGCGCGATGACGAAGCTTATCCCGATGACGGACTTGCGCCCGCAACGAGCTTCACAGGAGGATGGGCGGCGGTTTCGTCTGCCCCCACGGATGAGACCTGTCGTGCAGCCGGATTGGAGCGAGAGATGCCGCCATCCGAGATCGACCTCATCCGGGCCCGCCTCGCGGCGCATCCGAGGCCGGCCGACCTCGCGGCGCGGCGCGCGCGGATCGACGGTCTCGGAGCGGGCTACGGGCTGCCGCCGGACGTGGTGGTCGAACCGGTCGACGCCCAGGGTGTGCCCGCGGAGTGGACGAGCACGCCCCTGGCGGGCGGCGGGCGAGTCGTGCTGTTTCTGCACGGGGGCGGCTACGTCTCCGGCTCGCTGACGAGCCATCGCCACATGGTCGCGCAGGCCGGGCGCGAGGCCGAGGCGCGCACCCTCGCCCTCGATTACCGGCTCGCGCCCGAGCATCCCTTTCCGGCCGCCCTCGCGGATGCGCTCGCCGGGTACCGCTTCCTTCTCGACGCGGGCGTCGCCCCGGCACGGATCGCGCTCGCGGGGGAGAGCGCGGGGGGCGGGCTCGCGCTCGCGACGGCCCTGTCGCTGCGGGAGGCGGGACTGCCGCTGCCGGGTTGTCTCTGGCTCAGTTCACCCTGGACCGATCTCGCCCTGACCGGCGCCAGCCTGGAGACCAAGGCCGCCGTCGACCCACTGCTCGGCCGGGCCTACCTCGCCGAACTCGCAAGCCTCTATCTCGACGGCGCCGATGCGCGAAATCCGCTCGTCTCGCCGATCCATGCCAACCTCGCGGGCCTGCCGCCGATGCTGATCCAGGTGGGCTCGGCCGAAACGCTCCTCGACGACTCCCTGCGCCTGGCGGCCGTGGCCGGGGCGGCGGACGTATCCGTGCGCCTCGAGATCTGGCCCCACATGATCCATGCCTGGCATCTCTTCTATCAGGAGGTGGCGGAGGGGCGGCGTTCCCTGGCGCAGGCAGGGGCCTTCATCAAGGCGCATCTCCCCGGCGGCTGAGGGCGAGACGCCCGGCCCCGGCGCCACCGCCGGGAGCCTCAGGACCCTGCATCGTCGCGCTCGTCCGCGCTTCGTCTCCACGGAAATGCGGCAGCGGAAACGACGGGCCGATCGCGAAGCGCGCCGCCATTTTCGCGACAAGGCCATGCGGTCGGCCGTCCGGCTCGGCGAGGGCACGCGCCGGCCGCGGCGGGCGAGCGACGCGAACGGGTGTGGCGATGGGTGTTCCGATCCGAAGCGGCCGAAGCTCGTTATCCGTCGGGCCGCCTCGACGAGGCGGCCGCCAGATAGACGATGGTGCGATGCGTCGATGCCGACCGTGTTTCTCGACTGCGACGGGGTGCTGGCCGATTTCGATCGCGGCGCCTGCCGCGTGCTGGGGCAGCCGCCCGAGGCGTTCCAGCGCCGCTTCGGCCTGAAGCAGTTCTGGAGCCGGCTGGCAGCGGAGCCCGACTTCTTCACGAACCTTCCGCTGCTACCGGATGCGTGGGACCTCCACGAGGCCGTCCGCGCCTGCCGGCCCGTGATCCTCACCGGGGTGCCGCGGGGGAATTGGGCCGAGCCGCAGAAGCGGCGCTGGGCGGAGCGCCACTTTCCCGACACCCCCATGATCACGACGAGCGCGGCGCTCAAGCGCGAGCATTGCCGCCCGGGCGACGCCCTGATCGATGACTGGGACAGTCACCGCCACCGCTGGGAGGAGGCGGGCGGCGTCTTCATCCATCATCGAGACGCCGCGTCATCGATCCAGGCGTTGCAGGCGCACGGCTTCCTCTGAGGCCCGATGCCATGGCCGGGCGCGCAACCGATGCCGCATCCCGTGACCCCACGGACCGTAATCTGGATAAAAAATTCCAGATCCCCGGCCAGGAATGAAGAAAAATCTTGCTTGTAAGTGCGTGCAGCGGCGCGTAGACCGCCGGCGACAAGACAGAAAGAGGCCGCCCCCAGCGAGGAGGCGGCCCGAAGTCTTGGGAGGAAACGCTCAAGAAGAGCGGTAAGACCGCGACGCCATCGCAGTCTCACGTGATACAAAATTAATTGGTGCGCCGCACATAGCAACCCCCATCGGGGGCGATTGCCGATGCATGAATCGCATCGCTCGTGCCTCGCGTGCGCCAACGCACCGTAGCCCATCCAGGGGCTACCCGGTTTGCACCTGCCGCTGATCGCTTTCCAACTGCTGCAGCAATTCCGCCAAGCGCGGATCGAGCACCTCGTCCAGCACCGGCTCGTACAAAGCCTCCAACTGCCGCCCGAGCCGCAGCCGCGTGCGGGCGTCGAGGATCGGACCGCGCTCGACCGCGGCGATCGGCGACGGAAGCGCGTCAGAATTGGAGTTCATTGGGGACCGGCGCTCGATAGGGGCATGAGGCGGCTGCAGGAGGCCTTGCGATCAGCCGACCGCACGATCCGCGTTCCTGCCCGGGGAGGGCATGCGCAGGCATTCGGTCTGGAGATCGAGGAGATAGGCGGTCAACCGGTTGCGGATGCCCGGATCGGCGCAGGACACCGCCAGAGGCACCGGCAGCGCGTCCCGCGGGATGGCGTAGATGACCGCTTCGGCGTAGCCGGCGGCGCCGCGCTCCGAATCGACAGCCAGACGCCTCGTGCCGGTGGGCAGTCCGATCGTGATGGTGATGGCGGCCACAGCACTCTCCGCGCCTGCATGTGCTGAGGGGAAACTGTCACAGCCTGCCTTGGTTGCCGAACCGTTGAGGAACTCGCCGGAAAAGAGAGCTGTGAGCGTGACAACGGTTCGTCGGTGTCGGCGGCGCGCGGTTCGCGCGCGACACAGATCGTTCGGAGTTTGGGCGAACGCGCGCAGGCGCGGTGCGGATCGGGGTCCCGGGCCTCAGGCTCGGATCGCCGCCAGGAGCGGATTGACCTCGAAGATCGGGCGCGGCGGGCGCAATGGTGGTGCACCGCCCGCCCGGGCTCGGCGCCGTCTCCGGTCCGGCCGGTATGCCAATTCAGGGGTTGCGAGAACGTGTGCTCGGCGCGGGCCCGCTTGCCGGGTCGGGCTCGAACACCGCCCGAGGGCCGATCACTTGCGCGACTTCGGATATCCCGAACCGGCTCGAAGCGTCGCCGATAGCGTCCGGATCTTGATCGCGCCGGCCGAACAGAGACCGCAGGTCCAGCAGGGGCGCCTCGCCGTTCGAGCCGGTCCGGTCCGGCAAAGGCGTTGGCAGCGGGGACGCTACTTCGGGAGGGTGCGATCCATGTTCCACAGGTTGAAGGCGCGCTCGCCGAGCATCGTGTCGAGTCCCTCTTCCTGGATTTCATCCGGCACCCTCAGCGTCCCGAAGTAATCCAGGCCCTTCAATATGATGAGCGTCACGACGGAGGCATAGGCGCCGACGATGGTGACGGCGAGAAGCTGGACGCCGAATTGCTGCAGACTGGCCGAGACTTGATTGATGTGCGGGCTGGCCAGGAGGCCGATCAGCAGAGCACCGGTCAGGCCGCCGACGCCGTGGGCACGCCAGACTTCCAGCGTGTCGTCGATCTTCAGCCACTTCTGGACGTGTTTGGCAAAATAGCAGGCCGTCGCGCCGATGGCGCCGATCGCCAGGGCGGCGATGGGCTCGACGTAGCCGGAGGCCGGCGTGATCGTCGCGAGCCCCGCCACCGCGCCGACGAGGACGCCGGAAAAGGACGGGTGCTTGGTCTCGCGCCATTCCCAGAACATCCACACCAGCATGGCGATGGAGCCGGCGAGCATGGTGTTGGTGAAGGCGTAGGCCGCCAGCGCATCCGCCGCATAGGCGCCGCCGGCGTTGAAGCCGAACCAGCCGAACCAGAGCAGACCCGCGCCGAGAGCGACCAGGGGCAGGCTGGCCGGCGCGGATTCGGATTCGCCCGCCGCCACCCTCCGTTTGCCGAGAAACTTCGCCGTCGCCAGCGCCGAGAACCCCGCGGACGTGTGAATGACGATCCCGCCGGCGAAATCGACGACGCCGAGCTTGGCCAGGAAGCCGCCGCCCCAGACCCAGTGCGCGGCCGGCAGATAGACGAGGATGGTCCAGGCCGTGATGAAGAACAGGTAGGCGCCGAACTGAAAGCGCCCGACGAAGGCGCCGGTCATCAGGGCCGGTGTGATGATCGCGAACATCATCTGGTAGGCAAAGACCATGATGAAGGGGATGTTCGGCGCGTAAACCGGGTTCGGCTCGATGCCGACCTCGTACATGCCGAAATAGAACCCAAAATCTCCGATCGCCCCGCCGATATCCGGGCCGAAGGCGAGGCTGAAGCCTCCGAACACCCAGATCACACCGACCACACCGATGCAGACGAAATTCTGGATCATGACGGACAGCACGTCGCGCTGCCTGACGAGGCCTCCGTAGAAAAGCGCAAGAGCCGGCGTCATCATGAGAACCAGCGCGGTGCAGAGGAGGATGAAGGCCGTGTCGCCGGCATTAATGCCTTGCATCGCATGCTCCTTGATCTGGTCTTCTCGGAAGAGGGAGGTGTCGGCGCGTGCGGTGCGCGGCATCCTCGGTCCGGCGGGACGATGCCGACCGATCGAAACGGGATCGATGCCGTGCCTGCGCTCGGAGCGTCCGGATGACGGCGCCCCGGGGCGTCACCGTGCGGTTCCGGCCGCGTGGACCGGCGCCTTGCCGGACCCCGTGCCTTGGCCGTCGATCATGGAACCGGCGACGGGCCCGTGCGGATGGGGCGCCATCAGCTTCTTCGGCGCGATAAAGAGGTACATCGTCAGCACGTAGGGGGCGGTGAAGGAGGGGATGCCCGCCGGCGCGACCATGACGTCGAGGGCGCCCTGGACGAAGACGGTCATCACGGTGGCGAGACCGGCATAGACGGCCACCCGCGGCGCGGGCGTCAGGAAGACGGCGCCGACGGCCATCGCCGTCAGGACCGGGCTGAAGCCGTAGAGGCCCTGGCTCACGGCCTTGGGATCGGCCCCCATCGCGATCGCGACGACCATGCTGATCAGCGATCCGGCGGCGGCGGCGATCCCGGCCGAGACCGAGGCGATCAGGATGCCGGCCAGGAGGATGACGCCGCTGACGGCGCTGCCCAGCAGGTAGACCTGCGCGATGTTGCGGAAGAAGATCGCGACGAGGTCCGTCGGCCCCGGAATGCCGGTGAAGTCTGGTGCGACATCGCCCGCGAGCTTGGGGGCCTCGCCCGTCACGTGCAGGCCGCCGAAGGAATAGGCTGCAGCGACCATCAGCCAGCCCGTCACCACGAAGGGGCCGGTCGAGCCGGGAATGCCCCATTTGCCGGTGAGCGTCGCGCTGAAAGCCGCGGTGAAGACCGTGCTCGCCGCCGCGCCGATCACGATCGAGGCCCAGAGCTGGGGCGAGGCTGCGATGAAGGTCGGAAGCGCGGCCCCGACGAGAACGCCGTTGAAGCCGTAGAGACCGGAGGAGACGGAAGTCTCGTCGCATTCGAGAAGTCGTGCGGTCAGCGTTGCGACGAGAACGCCGATCGCCGCCCCGATCGTGGTCGCCCAGACACCGCTGACGGAGGAGGCATAGGCCATCGCGGCGAAGAACAGCACGCCCGTCAGGGCATTCTCCATGAAGAAGACCTGGCTCGTCCCGCGCAGCGACTGGACGAGAAGGTTGCTCTTCGCTCGCGGCATGGGTCCGGTCCTCGCTCAGCGCCAGTAGGGTTCGGCGGGAAGGGACCGGTCGCGCGCCTCCTCGCGCACGATGCGCCAGAACCGGCGGACCTCGCTGCGCACGTCGTAGGTCTCCACGCCGACGGCGCGCAGCATCAGCCCGGCGGCGTTGGGCAGGCGGCTCACGCCGGACAGCGCCCGCGGCGCATCGATCGGGAAATGGGTCTCGAACCGTTCCTTGATGCGCGCGGCCGTCTCGGGAGGCGTGACGCAGAGGATGTTGGCGAAGGCGTCGAAGCCGCGCATCACCGCCGCAAAGGCGATCGTCGGATCGCCCTTCTCGATCAGGATCTTTTCCGCGAACAGCCTGGGCCCGCCGGGCCGGCGCAGGCTCACGTCCATCGACAGCAGGTCGAAGCCGAACCGCTCCTCGACATGATGATGCTTGCGGCCGGCCAGCACCATCTCGCCGTAGAGCAGGGTGGCGTCCGCCGCGACGACGAGGTCCGTGCGTGAGAGGAAGCGCGAGCCGCGATAGGGAATGGTGAAGTCCGGCAGGTATTCGAGGTAGCCGCCGGCCTCGACGGTCACGGTCTGGTGCTGCGAGGCGTAGTTCGCATCCATGCAGTGGATGCGGTTGGCGCCCTGGGTGGAGACGTGCGCGCAGGCGCCCTCCCCCACCGCGATCTCGATCGTGTAGCGGTCGCCCTGGAGGATGCCGCCGCCGACCGAGATGATCGGGCAGACGGGCAGTTCGGGCATCGCCTCGTCCCAGTAGAGCGCCTGCTGCACGAGCAGCGGGGCGACCCGGTAGAGATCGTGGAGCACGGAGCGGCGATCGCGCAGCGAGAACCCGAGACGCAAGTGTCCGACCTTGCCGGGCGCGCCCGCCCGCATCTGCGCCGGCTCGGTCTGGAAACCGCGCAGTTCGCGCGCCGCGTCGATGAGGCCGAGTGGCTCGTGCGGAGTCATGGTCTCACGCGCTCGCCGCGAGCAGAGGATTCGTCCTCACGTCGAACAGCGCCATGTCGAGAATGAGCTGGAGGAGGTCGTCGACGCCCTCGCCGGTCTTGCAGTTGGTGAAGAGGAACGGCTTCTTGCCGCGCATGAGCTTGGAGTCGCGCGCCATGACGTCGAGGCTCGCGCCGACATAGGGGGCGAGATCCCGCTTGTTGATGACGAGGATGTCCGACTGGCAGACCCCGGCGCCGTTCTTGCGGGGGATCTTGTCGCCGGCGGCGACGTCGATCACGTAGATATAGAAGTCCGCCAGCGCCGGGCTGAAGGTGAGCGTGAGGTTATCGCCGCCGGATTCGATCAGGATCACGTCGCTGTCGGGATACTTGTCCTCGAGTTCCTCGACCGCGGCGATGTTCATCGACGGATCTTCGCGCACGGCGGTGTGCGGGCAGGCCCCGGTCTCGACGCCGACGATCTTCTCCTCGATCAGCACGCCGTTGAGGGTACGGCGCACCTGCTTGGCATCCTCCGTCGTCACGACGTCGTTGGTGATGATCAGCGGCTTGATCCCCAGCGCGATCAGGCGCGGCGTGATGGTCTCGATGACGGCCGTCTTGCCCGAGCCGACCGGGCCGCCGATGCCGATACGGGTGATCTTCTTCATCTCGACTTCCTTTGCCGCACTCAATTCATGAACAGGCGGACACGGACCGTGGTGTGATGGGCAACGAGCACGTCGAAGACCGGCGCGAAGGCGGCCATCTCGTCGAGGGCGAGATCGCGCACGGCGCGGTAGTCGTCCTCGACGCGGCCCTGGGCGGCGAACAGGATGCGCTGGGTCTCGAAATGGTCGATCCGCATCAGCCGGAGCGCGGCGCTCAGGATCATCGAGGCCATGCCGTACTGGTGGACGACGAAGGCTTCCGTCTCGTCCGCGCCGAGATGTGCGAGGGTGATCGCCTGACCGATCGGCAGGCAGCCGGGGGTGGCGTCGGACCGGATATCCGCGAGCCAGCGCTCCAGTATCGGCGAGGGGCTGATCCTGAGCGCCAGCTCGGCGAGCTTCTTGCCCATCCGCGTCAGCATCAGTTGCTGCTCTTCCCCGACGCGGCGGCAGAGCAACTCCCGGTCGGCCGTGACGATGCCGGAATCGTCATCCGCCAGGGCGGCGCGATGAGCGTGCAGCAGCGCAACGCCATCCACCCGGGCGTTCTGGTGCAGAACGAGTTCGACGAACTGCAGCAGGCTGCTCGCGTCGGTGACGATGCCCGTCTGCAGCGCGGATTCGAGGCCGTTCGAGAAGGCGAAGGAGCCGATCGGCAGCGTCGAATCCGTGAATTGCAGCAGGCGCGCGAGATGAGCCATGCCGCGCGGTGCGAGACGGGCCCTCGGCTCACCGTGGCGCATCACGCCACCGGATCGTGGCGGTGATGATGCGCGTGCGGATGGCGAGGGTCGTGCGCGTGATCGGGATGGTCGTGGTGATCTTGGTGATCTCGGGCCTGTGCAGTCTCGTGAGCGCCGTGATGGTGGTGCGGGGTGGCGTCGGCGCCGGCGAAGAGCAGCCGGACCTCCTTCGCGTCGAGCCTGGCCGCCACCTCCTCGCCCGGGGCGAAGCGGGTCTTCACATGGGCGAAGGCGTGCGTGCGCATGACCGACGCCATCACCTTCTGATCGACCGAGAGCGGCACGTAGACCGTCGATCCCTTGATCACGGCGGGCCAGTGCTGGTTGCCGAGGCCGTGCCCGAGTTCGAAGGCGGCGCGCAGGATCTCGTGCGGCGCGAGGTTTCCCAGCCCTTCCAGCTCGATGACCAGCACCTCCTTGAGGGCGATCCGGGCCACGACGATGAGCCCTTGCGCCGCGTCGTAGTGGAGCACGTCGCCGTCGTGCAGGTGCTCGGAGCGCGGCAGCGAGATCGCCAGCTCGATCCCGCTCTCGCTCGCCTTGCGCAGGCGGCTCTTGGGCGCCTCCCATTGCTCCAGCACGAGCGGATCGATCCGCGCCTGCCCCGTGCGCTCCTGCCAGACCGGATCGCCGAGATGACCGAGTTTGTGTTCGACGAGGATCATTCGTCTCTCCAAAGCGGACCGCGCTCACGCGCGACGCAGGCGTTTCCCGGATGCGATTCCAAGCCGGATCGCGGCGTAGCCGACGATCAGGCTGGACAGGCAGTAGAGGACGGCAAGACCGGCTTGGCCCGGCGACGAGGCTTCGGAAGTGATGCCGTAGACGAAGCTCGAAAACGTCGACATTCCGCCGGCGAAGCCCGTGCCGATCAGGAGCAGGTACTCGTCCGAGACTTGGTTCAGGCGATGACGTTCGAAGGCGGCGCCGAGGCAGAACGAGGCGAGGACGTTGGCTGTGAAGATGTCGAGCGGAAAGGCGCCGCTCTGCTGAGGGATCAGCAGCATGAGGAATTCGCGCGTGATGGCGCCGAACCCGCCACCGATGAAGACGAAGACGGCCCGCGCCCCCATCACGGCCCCCCTACGATCGTGCGAGGGCGACGCCCGCCGCCGCGGCGCAGAGGCCGACGCCGACGGACGAGACGAGGTACAAGGCGGCCAGCCCCTGGCGATGCGCCATCGCCATCTGCGCCGTATCGAGCTGCATCGAGCTGAACGTCGTGTAGCCGCCGAGAAAGCCCGTCAGCACCAGGGACGACACCACGTCCCCGTGGCGCTGCTGCCAGCCGAGGGCGAGCGCGGCGGAGAGATAGGCGATCGCGAAGGCGCCGGTGACGTTGACGAGGAAGGTGCCGAACTTGAAGCGCGCGGGGATCGCGCGGTCGATGAAGCCGCCGAGCTGCCAGCGCAGCAGGGAGCCGGCTCCGCCGCCGAAACACACCCACATGATGTCGATCGGTTTCATGAACGCATGGACCGGGCTGTGAGCCGGCGGCGGGAGGCGTTTCCCGCCGCGTGACGGGACGTCAGCTGAAGAAATGGAGCTGCGCGAGCGGAAGATGCGTGGCGGGCTCGATCGTGGCGTGCTTGCCGTCGACGGTCACCGCGAAGGTCTCTGGGTTGACCTCGATGACCGGGAGCCGGTCGTTTCGAACCATCGACGCCTTGGTGAGGGTGCGCGTGCCGTAGACGGGCACCACCTTGGATGTCAGCGCGTAGCGATCCGCGATCCCATCCTCGTAGGCGGCGTGCGAAGTGAAGGTCACGCGGGTCTTCGCCACCGCCGGGCCGAGAGCGCCGAACATCGGGCGATAGACGACCGGCTGCGGTGTCGGCAGCGAGGCGTTCGGATCTCCCATGATCGCCCAGGAGATCATGCCGCCCTTGATGACCATTTTCGGCTTGGCGCCGAAGAAGGCCGGCTCCCAGAGGACGAGATCCGCCATCTTGCCGACCTCGACCGATCCGATCACGTGCGACACCCCCGCCACGATGGCGGGATTGATCGTCACCTTGGCGACGAAGCGCAGCACGCGCTGATTGTCGTTGCCGGACGCATCCCCCTGATAGGCACCGAGCCGCGTCTTCATCAGATGGGCCGTCTGAATGGTGCGCGCCCAGTTCTCGCCGACGCGGCCCATGGCCTGGCTGTCGCTCGACAGGATCGAGATCGCACCGAGATCGTGCAGGACGTTTTCCGCCGCGATGGTCTCGGCGCGCACGCGGCTTTCCGCGAAGGCGACATCCGTCGGAATCTTCGGGCTGAGGTTGTGGCAGACCATCACCATGTCGAACAATTCCGCCTGCGAATTGATGCCGTAGGGCATGGTCGGATTGGTCGAACTGGGGATGACGTTGGAAATGCCCGCCACCCGGATGATGTCCGGGGCGTGGCCGCCGCCCGCACCCTCCGTGTGGTAGGTGTGGATCGTGCGCCCTTCGAACGCGGCGATGGTGCTCTCGACGAAACCCGCCTCGTTCAGGGTGTCCGTGTGGATGCAGACTTGGACGTCGTGATCGTCGGCGACGGTGAGCGCCATGCGGATCGCCGCCGGCGTGCTGCCCCAGTCTTCGTGAACCTTCAAACCCATCGCGCCGGCCCGGATCTGCTCGTCGATTGGCAGCGGCGCCGAGCAATTGCCCTTGCCGTGCACGCCCGCATTGACCGGCCAGGCATCGAAGGAGCGGAGCATCATCTCGATGTTCCACGTGCCCGGCGTGATGGTCGTGCCGTTGGTGCCGTCGGACGGGCCGATTCCGCCGCCGAACAGCGTCGTCACGCCGTTGCTCAGCGCGGCCTGGGCCTGCTGCGGCGAGATGAAGTGGACGTGGGCGTCGATGCCGCCCGCGGTCAGGATGAGGTGCTCGCCGGAAATGGCGTCCGTGCCCGGTCCGAGCGCGAGACCCCGTGTCACCCCCGACATCGTCGAGGGATTGCCGGCCTTCCCGATCCCGACGATCTGGCCGTCCTTGATACCGAGATCGGCCTTGATGACGCCCTGGACGGCGTCGAGGATCGTGACGTTGGTGATGACGAGATCCGGTGCGCCCGCCGCACTGGTCAACTCGTTGTCGTAACCCATGCTATCCCGAAGCGTCTTGCCGCCGCCGTAGACGGCCTCCTCGCCGTAAACCCGAAGGTCTTTCTCGATCTCGATGTAGAGGTCCGTATCGGCGAGCCTGATCTTGTCGCCTGTCGTCGGCCCGTAGAGATCCGAGTATTGCCGCCGCGAGATCTTGCTCATCCCAGCGCTCCAGATTCGGCTATCGAAGGGGGCAGGTTACGGCTTGTTCTTGAAACCGTAGCGGTTCACGCGATCCAGCGCGTCCGACAGGCGTGGGCGGTAATCGTCGTAGGTTTCGTCGCCGACCCAGCCGTCGACGAGGCCGTTGAAGCCGAGCACCCGCTGCTTGCCCTGATAGGGAACGAGCGAGACCTCCCTCTCGTCTCCGGGCTCGAACCGCAGAGCGGTCGTGGCCGGAATGTTGAGGCGCTTGCCGAAGGCTTGCTGGCGATCGAACTCGAGCGAGGCATTCACCTCGAAGAAATGGTAGTGCGATCCGACTTGGATCGGGCGGTCACCCGTGTTTCGGACCTTGATCGCCGTCGTCGGATATCCGGCATTGATCTCGATATCCCCTGCCCCGAAAATGATTCCGCCAACGGGCGTCTTCTTCTGGGAAGGACTCATCGCGCCACCTCCTGACATCTCGATCTACTTGATGGGAGCATGCACCGTGATGAGGCGCGAGCCGTCCGTGAACACCGCTTCGACCTGAACGTAGGGAATCATCTCCGCGACACCGTCCATGACATCGTCGCGCGTGATGGTTTTGCCCGCGAGTTCCATCACTTCTTCCACCGTCTTGCCGGCGCGGGCGCCTTCCAGCGCGGCGACGGAGATGAGGGAGACGGTTTCCGGATGGTTGAGCTTGAGCCCCTGATCCCTACGGCGCTGCGCCACCTGAGCGAGCATATAGATCAGCAGCTTGTCGGTTTCGCGCTGAGTAAAGTGCATGGGCGGCTTCCCGAGCGAAAACGGCCTGCCTTGGCAGCCAAGTTATTGGCACCCCGGAGAAAATCTTGCCTTCAACCTATAGCAACAATGCAATGAGCATGGCTAGCCCCACTCGAAAATCGAGCGATTACTGATACAATTGTTCCGATTCACCCAAAAGTTGTTGTAATAATGGGGAATTTTGCACGAGCTTGACCACTCTCGGCGCTTTCAACATCCCCGACATCGAATTATTTCGACCCATCGGCGTCGAACCGGCACCAAGTTGCGTCGCTTGAGTTGTATGGGAAGCCTCACCCCGCACCCGAGCCCCGACTTGGACCGGGTGTCCCGGCTGCGGCGATCGTGGTCATCGGGCAAAGCGGGGTTCACCTGCCCGTCTCCTCGAAGACTTCGAGGCCGAAGTCTTGGCGCGGGAAAAGATGGCTTGGCGCGGGAAAAGAAGGCTTGGCGCGGGAAAAAACGGCGCCGACATCTCGAACGAGGCCATTTCGCCGGGACGCTCGCCCGTCCGCGCCGCGGCGGCTCGGAGCACGAGGCTTGAGATCAAGACTGCCCTCGCCCCGGCAATACACGAGTATGAAAAATTACCGTCCTGCACATACACATAATTTGAAGCTTAGTAACGACCGGATGACCTAATGCCTGGGTTGCACGATGTCGCCGTTTCTGACGCGCCTGCTCGCATCGGCCAGCGCTCTCGGCGTGAGTACGCTCCTGGGTTACGCACGCGATGCGACCACGGTCGAGTTGGAGGAACTGCAGGTCAGCGCGCAGGACGGTTCCGCGCGTTCCTCCGCGACGGTTTCGGGACCGGCCGCGAACCTGAAGACGCGGATCTCATCGTCGGTTCTGGCTCTCCCGGGCAACAGCACGGTGATTGATGCGGCGGAGATCGCTCGCCTGCCCGTGCAAAGCTACGGCGACCTCTTCCGTCCCGTGGCAGGCTTCGATGTCTCGAATTACGGCCAGGGCGGCGTCGGATACGGCATCGCCCTGCGCGGCTTCAGCGATGCCGAGCACGGCCGCGACGTCGCCGTCTTCATCGACGGGGTGCCGATCAACGAAGTCTCCTCGATCCACACCCCGAACTATGTCGATCTCAATCCGCTGATCCCGGAGACCATCCGCTCCATCAGCATCGTGCGCGGGCCGTTCTCGGTGGAAGCGGGCGATGCCAATCTCGGCGGCTCGATCTTCATCGACACCAAGCGGGCCGAGCCCTTCTCGACCGTCGGCGCGTCGGGCGGCTCCTTCGGCACGGGGCGGGGGCTTGCCACCTTCAGCCAACTCGGCCCGGGAATTCAGCCCTTCCTCGCCTACGAGGGCTACGGCACCGGGGGCTACCGCGAGAACGGCGACCTCGGTCGCTACAACGCCTTCAACAAGGTCACCATCCCCCTCGATCTCGGCTCCAGCCTGTCGCTGCGGGTGCAGATGTACGGCACGCGCTTCGGACAGCCGGGCTACCTGGAGCGCGACCTCGTGCGCGCCGGCCTCGTCTCGCCGCGCGCCGCGACCAACGTGACCGACGGCGGCGGCAAGACCCTCCAGACCTTCGTGGCCAACTACGTCAACGGGCTGCCCGACGACGAGCTGTCGGCACTCCTCTATGCCAGCCACGACGTGTTCAGCCGCTTCTCGGATTTCGGCGCCGGTCAGCGGGGGCAGGTCGAGGAGCGGGCGACCGTGGGCGGCCGCATCCGCAAGATCTGGACGCTGAGCCTGTTCGATGCGCTGCCGACCCAGTTCCTCGTCGGCGGCGATTGGCGGAGCGATGCGCTCGACGTGAATACCGGCCCCTCGGTCGCGCGCAGCTTCACCGCGCGCACCCTCGATCTCGATCTCTCGCAGCACAACCTCGCGGCCTACGCGCAGGTGCAGGTCAAGCCGACGCCCTGGCTGAAACTGACCGGCGGCGCCCGCTTCGACCAGTTCTTCTACGACGTGCGCAACAACCTCGACCCGGCCCTGTCGCCCAAGGTCAGCCCGAACGTGGTCTCTCCCAAGGGCGGGGCGGCGCTCACGCCCTTCGACTGGCTGGAGCTGTTCGCCAATTACGGCCAGGGCTTCCGCAGCCCCTCCGCTTCGAGCGAATTGACGAACAATCCCCGCCTCACGCCGCTGACCATCGAGAGCACGGAGGGCGGCGGGCGGCTCGTGTTCGACCGGTTCAGCCTCCTCGGCACGGTGTTCTTCACCGACATCGCCAACGAGGTCTTCCAGCCCGCGCCCGGCCTGCCCGTGCAGAACCTGGGCAAGTCCCGCCGCGACGGCTTCGAGGTCGAGGCGAAGCTGCTGGCCTATCGGGAAGGTCTCGACCGCGTGGCTTTGTTCGCCAACTATTCGGGCGTCTCCGCCCGGTTGCTCAACGGCGCGCCATCGATCTTCATCCCCAACGTGCCGGCGTATCTCGCAACCGTCGGCGCCGAGTTCGACATCGGCGCACCGGTCTCCCTGTTGCCCCGTGGGCGCCTGACCGGTGCGGCCTACCTGTCCTACATCGGCGCCAAGCCGCTGACCGAGGACGGCGCCTTGCGCTCCTCGCCCTATCCGCGGGTGAGCGGGCGGCTCGCCTACGTCCACGAGAGCGGCTGGACCACCTACGGGCAGGCCACTTGGTATCCCGGCGACCGCACGAGCGAGAGCATCTTCAATTTCGGCTCGTCGGTCTCGGCTTCGGCCGCCCGCGATCTTCACCAGCCCGCAGCCGCGCCTGACGCTGCTCGCCGGCATCACCTCCAGCTTTGCAA
>NZ_JBMVEP010000011.1:0-169378 GCF_049543375.1 Methylobacterium sp. NPDC097929
TGGATCACCTCAGCCGGCCACCACCGCGGCGATGCCCGTACTGTGAGGCCGCCCTCGACCAGCCACCTTGAAGGCAATCTGCCAAAGTAGTACTAATCGTGAGGTCCGGAGCCGCAGTGACGATCCGCCCAGACTGCCGGACCCAGTCACGTCGCATCCAAAGCCGCTACCAGCGCCGTGCCGCCGACCTGACGCTCGGTGGCCGGCGCGTCGAACTCCATGTTGTCGTACGACGCTTCTGGTGCGATGCAGCTGCCTGCAGGCGGAAGATCTTCGCCGAGTGTTTTCCCGACAGCGTTCTGTCCGCCTTCGCGCGACGCACCTCGCGGCTGGAGCAGATCGTCCATCACCGCGGTCTCGCGCTTGGCGGTCGGCCCGGTGCGGGCCTCGCCCAGCGTCTTATGCTTCCGGTCAGTCGCGTGGTGCCGGTCAGTCGCGACACGCTATTGCGCGTCGTCCGCCGTCGGGCGAAGACACCATCCGATCCGCTCGGCGTCATCTGCATCAACGATTTCGCCTGGCGACGCAACCACCGATACGGCATCCTGGTTTGCGATCTCGAACGCGGCTGCATCGTGGCGCTCCGACCGGACCGCGAACAGGCCATCGCACAGATCTGGCTGAAGGAGCGCGCCTCGATCGAGATCGTCGCCCGCGACCGCGGCGCAGGATATGGTGAGGCCATTGCCCGCGCTCTGCCGCAGGCTATCCAGGACGCTGACCGCGGCCGCCGTCGAGGAAAGGGTGCCGGTGCTGGTCGAGGCGCGCGAGGTGGTCGGCGCCTTCCTGACGATGGTACGAGGACTCGAGCTTGACCAATTCGAAGGATGGCTCAGGCGAGCTGAGGCGAGTCTCGCTGCCTCCTTCGCCTGCGGTGTCGGCCAGGACCGAGCCGCAGTTCAGGACGGGGGGACAGTTCACCAAGCTCAAGCTCGTGAAGCGCCAGATGTACGGCCGCGGCAAGATCGACCAGCTCCAAGCTCGCCTGATCGGCCTCTCACCTTGACGATCAGCGAAAGTGCGTTACGGCTATCGTTGGTGTTGAAACATACCGGATCGCGGTCGGCCGGATCGCCCGATCGGCGGTGTTGTTCAATAGGCAGACACGCCCCTCGTCGGGGAAGAGGATCAAGACGTTCCAGCGCTTGATCGTGTAGTCGTTCGCGTGCGCCACCGGAGCCTTGGCCGAGAGCTTGGCGCGTTTGACCCGCAGCCACGCCTTCAACTCGGCGACGAGGGCGGCCGAGCGGGCATTTCGATCGCACGGCGCTCGTCCGGTCCGAGGCCGTTGATGGTGCGCTCGACCGGGAAGATCGTGTCGATCCGCGTCACCCTCTCGATGGCGAGCGGAGCCTACTTCAGGTCAGCCAACTCGAAGAACTTGCGCAACGCGTTATCCGCAACTGAGAGCGCTCGGACGCTAGGTCTCCTGCGGCATCCGCCAGTCGATGCCTGAGAGCAGGTAGCCGAGTTGCACCGTTGAGATCGTCACGGCTCCGTCTGCCACCGACGGCCACAGGAAACGACCGCGGTCGAGCCGCTTCGTATAGAGGCGCGCCCCGTAGCCGTCGTGCCGAATCACCTCGATCAGGTCGCCACGCCGTCCGCGGAAAACGAACCGGTGGCGCGCCCCCTTTTCGGCTGGGACCGAGGTGCTGTCCAGGCTCGTCCGCCGCCAGTCGATCGCGCCGGCCGCGTGCCGGCGCGCCAGCAGCACCTGATGCAGCCCCGCCCACACGCCGGCCTCCTGCCAGTCGCGGAGGCCCGCCAGCAACTCATGCCGCAACCGGAGCATATCTCAGACGGCAGCATCTCCGAGGGCCGGCCCGAGCGCAGCACGAACAGGATGCCGGTGAACGCAGCACGGTTCTCGATCGGAAGCCGTCCGCCCTTCGGGCGCGGACGGGGCGGCGGCAGAAGCGGGGCGATCTCGGTTCAGAGATCGTCGGGAAACAAAGGTTGTGCCATACTCCACCAACGCCTTACCAACCGTATCGTACGGTTCTGTTAGGCGCTCAAAGCCTGCTGTTCCCGTCCAGCATCTGCTTTCAGCCGCTGGATTTCCGGCACGCCCATCCGGACGAACTGTTTGTTCCGAAACTGGAAAGTTGGCTCGGACATGCCCATTTTTCGGTAGATCAAGTTCAGTGCCGGACCGTTTTCCGGGTGCCGCAGGGCAACGGCGATCTGCTCGTTCGTGCAGCGTTTGCGAGGCATGGCATCCACCCCTTTCAGGGGACAGGATGCCCGGAAAACTTACGCTCGGCGCGAACCAGTTTGGCGGTTCAGCGCCAATTTGCCCTAGCGTACCAACCCCGTTATGAGAACACTTTGGCAGAGTGGCTAACAGGCGACGATAGACGCGCCGGGCAAAAATACAGTAACCAATTTGGGCAAGGATTAAAATGAACAGCAAAATCAACTTCATCAATACCAACCCGGCTAAACTCTCAGGGCTTTTGAAAGAAATCGAGTCAATTGAGGGGTCAGGAGTCTATTCGAACTATGGACCGATCAACCAATCATTTGAAAATAGAGCTATTGAAGAACTTTTTGGAGGAATTGGATCTTGCGTGACGAATTGTAATGCAACAATTGGATTGATGCTAGCTATCAAGGAGGCTACTCAATCTGCTAAAAGGAAGGGTCGCTATGCGATTATGCCCTCATTTACATTTGCAGCAACAGCGCATGCGGCGATTTGGGCAGGATTAACTCCGCTTCTTTGTGATATTGACGCTTTGACGTGGAGCCTTGATCCAGATCACGAGAACGAATTGATTGAGAAGTATGGTGATGAAATTGCCGTCATCGTACCGTATGCTACATTCGGAACAAATATAGATCTCGATCGCTACGAAACAATTTGTTGCGAAAAAGGAATTCCAACAGTAGTCGATGCCGCAGCATCATTGGGAAGTAAAAACGCAGCAGGGGACGGATTTGGAAAAGGATTCAACCAGTCAATAGTATATTCGATGCATGTAACTAAAACTTTTTCGACATATGAAGGGGGTTTAATTTATTCTAACGATGCCCAGCGGGTAAAACGTTTGCGCGCAATGGGTAACTTCGGATTCGAACAGCCGAGAACTGCTTCGCTGCCTGGACTGAACTCGAAACTTTCCGAGATAGGATCACTGATAGCACTCAAAAAATTAGATAGTTTCAAAGCTATTGTTGAGTCAAGATTCACAAAAGCGAATTTATATATAGATCAGCTCCCGGATTTCAAATTTCAAAAACAAACCGGGTCAATAACTGCGTATCAGTTTATGCCTATACTCCTTGATGCGAACCATGCTCCGAAACGTATGGCGATCGTCGAGGAAATGGCGTCACGTGGGATCATGACGGCTAACTACTTTAGCCCTCACATCGCAGAACAATCGTACTTCATGGAAACTTGTGTGGCAGAACGTCTAACTATTACTAACGAAATAGCTAGTAGAATATTATCACTTCCGTTGTACGAGAACATGTCCGATGAGGAAGTCGCTTTCGTCGCTTGGAACCTGCGTGACATTATATCAACGATGAGCTGAGACACTCAAAGTAAAATCTGCTGCAGCGGTGACCGTCTGAGGTGAACACGTGGATAAGTTTGCATTATTTTTTGACGCCGATTACTATAAAGACATGAACCCAGATCTGCCACTCAGTGGTGCAGATCTCTGGCAGCATTTCCAATCGGAGGGGTTCCGTGAAGGCCGTAATTATTTAAATTTTTCGAATCCAAGTGTTGCAGACTCAGTAATAAATCTTAAGCCGCAAGACCCTAGTAATCCCCTACACGTGCGGTTTGCAGCAGCTGAAGTATATCTTCAGACGGGAAATCCAAGTCTTTCGCTATCAATCGTGAGGGATACAGACGAATTTGCTGGCAATAGGGCTATTAGTATTGAACTTCGATCTCTTATTGCGCTGTCGAAATTGGAAGAAGCGACATCAAAAGCGATCCATTATTTTGAAGAAAAATTGTTAAGTATGAATTGGTACTCGGACCACTTGCTTATAATCAAAAGGTTGATCGAGACGCTTGCTTACAAGCTACGATACAAAAAAGCTTGGGAACTGTGTCAATGTTTTGAAGAGCATATTGACGACAAGATCACGCTCAGAGAGCTGGAATTTTTGTCGAAATGCAAGAGCACAAATCATTACATTGGTGCAGACTCCAGCTTATCTAGTTCCATAGCTTATCAGGCTGAAGCACGCCAGGAAGTTGACCTTGCAATTGCTGGCTATTCGCGTGCTATAGTATTAGGACATTCAGACAAAAATGCCATTGCGATCCATATTGATGATCTCGTCGTCTACAAGACTCGAGATTTTCTTGGGAAAAACCTGGTCGAAGAAGCAATCGACTATTTAATTTTCAGACTTTCCGGTGATCATATTAAGTCAGCCTCCGGCTATCAAGTCGCCAATGTTGTTTTGGAAGTTGCCGAGGCAGCAGTTTTCAATGATAACAATAATTTTGCGGAGCAGATGATAAAGCTAAGTCGGGAACTCAACAACTCTTTGCCGACGGAAGTCGTGCGGGAATTGGTTGTGCTGATAATGAATTCGCAAGAAAATAAAAGTGAACGTTCGTTGCCGGGCAGACAATTTTACAATATAGCAAGTCGATATACTCTAAATACAATATCATCGCAGGAAGAAAACGTCAGAGCTGTCGTAGAACGCCGAACGTCTGAGCTTGCGTATCGATGTGAAGTCAAAGGCTATGTCCGATCTGCACTGGATTTGTACCGGATCGTAGAGTTGATTTCTACGGCACCGACCGACGCATTAAGAAATAAAATCTCTATAATCGGGCGAATTGCGATTCAACAATACATGGAGGAGGGGTGCCAAGATGTCGCACTTGATCTTGCTGAAGATCTCCATTCAAATCAGTATATAAATAAACCGTCTTTACATAAGTTGATAGGCGTTTTAGATTATACTGAATTGAACAATCTAACGCATTCGATCTCGCGGCCTAAGCGGAACATCGATCCGCCGGTTTTGAAGTTTTTCAAACAGCCAGATCGGCTATCCGCGGTTAGAGGAGACCTCGTTGCACCCGCAACGTATGCTGCTGTTATCGAAAATTGCATTGCCTTTAGCCGAAGCAATCTTATTGTTTGCGCCGATCACGCATTGTATGATCTGGCTGCCAGCCCCATTGGTCCAACGGCCCGGCTTGGCGATGTAAACGTATGCGATAGTCAGATGTTGACTTTAGGAGCGAACGAAAATGCGATCCTAATTGAGAATCCAACCGGCAATATCATCCAAATGGGTAATGGTGTTGCAATGTTTGGTGTGCAATCACAAAACTATGGACATTGGCTACTTGAATTTCTTCCAAGAATGCTTGAGTTTGATAAAATTCAAGATTTCCCAGATGCGCCAATATATGTCGATAAAAATCTGCCGTCTACATTGCTTGAGTCCTTGAGGTTACTCAACTCGAATGGGCGCCGAATCGTCGAACTCCCGCACGAAGGACCATGTAAATTCGCTAATCTCATCGTCAGCGCTCCCTCGAACTTCTTTCCTTTGGATTTCAGATCTAGTTGCTCGGTTATCGATACAGTCTGGCCAACAGACGTCTTTTCAGAGCTTAAATCTAAAATCATCAGAGCAATCGACGGACAAAACCCAGGGCGCGTACATGCCAAAAGACGATTGTTCATTTCGAGGGAAGCTTACAACTCAAGAGCGTTGAAAAATGCTGCAGAGATTGAAAGTTATTTAGTCTCTCTCGGTTTTGACATCATCATTCCTGAAAAATTAACATTTTCTCAGCAGGTCAAAGCATTTCAATCAGCTTCTATTGTTGTAGGATCTTGCAGTTCGGCTTTGAGTAATGCTATATTCTGTGATTCCGAAACTCCAGTTGTAGCATTAATACACGATTTTCCTGCATTTAACTTCAATGGATATGCCAGCTTTATTGAAGCTGGAGGTTGCAATGTGACATTCATCCAAGGCAATGGCATTCCAGATGATAGTATTCATCCGTTTCATATGGACTATTCTATCAGACTGTCGGATCTGAAGTCGACAATATCGACTGTGATGCGCAACCAGTTTTTAGAGTTGATCCGTGCAACTCCAAGGAATAATAGTGATCGCATATTCACTGCGACATCTCTTATTGATCGAGACTATATCAGCCGACAGACAGGATTGGAATTCGCTAGTTTAGACGATGTCGTCAAATCTTATGTTTACAACCAGCTCCCACATGATGCTGATGCAAACGTACTGTTCGATACTCAGTATTATAGGCAGCAGCTTACCTTTGATATATCCGGTATTTGCACGTCATTGGAACACTATGTGCGAAGTGGAGCTGCAGATGGCTTGAGCCCATCTGTGCTCTTCGACACTCGCTTTTATCTGAGGATGTACAAGGATGTTGCTGAAAGCGGTGAAAATCCGCTTAGCCACTTTCTTCGTATAGGGTACATTGAAGGTCGCTTGCCTTTCGATACCTATACGTTCGAAAGACGTAAAGCAATAAACGCGCTTATCGAGAGAGAACCATCAAACTCTGTATTGATCGCCATAAATTATCTTCTCCACATTCTCAGTCGGAATCTTTTTGAGCTGTCTGAAGAGGTGGCGCCGGAAAAATTCCCATCTTTAGCCGGTTTGTTTCTAGCTGGATGTAACCAGCTGGAAATGGAGGGTCAATTCTCTGACGCAATAATGGGGTATCAGATTTTATCTAGAGTTTGTCCGGACCTTGCGATAGTTCACTATAAACTAGGTACCTTGCTTAGAAGGACTGGGCGACTGAATTTAGCTATGAGTAGGCTTCAAAGAGCTTTTGAAATTGCGCCTGAGGTGACTTATATCGCCGCGGCCCATCGCGCATTGTCAGATCATCTTTCTAGAGCTCAAGCGGACATTGAATCGGCCACACGTATGTCGGTCGAGGGAGCTGACGGAATTGCTAATCATCTTTTATCGAGAGCAGACGCTGCCTGTTGGACTGCGCAAAACTCCTTAAACAGGAATTCTGTTTCTGCGTTACCGAGTTCTGTCCCTTTCCTTCTATTTGATACAAGTTTTCCGGATCCTATTTCGAGTTTTAGATTTGGAGAATTTTCATATTATCTAGAAAAAATCCCAAGTTCTACTATTGTGTCATCAATATGGGATCTTTATCAGTTTGGTGCAGGAAGTGACTTTGCGAAGACGGCTTTAGACTATTGTGCTTCGAGCGGCGTGTCGAGGCATAGAGTCAAAGCATTCGACCATAGGCGGCCAATTCAGGCGGATTTTACATACACAGTCTTCCTAAATAATGCTGCAGTCGTTGCAAGTGAATTGTTTTACAAGACTGAGAAGTACGCCTTCACACTTTATCCAGGCGGAGGATTTAACGTTAACAATAAAGCATCTGATGTCTTGTTGGAAAGAGTCTGCCGAGATGGCCGATTAAAGGGTATTATTACGACTCAGAAACTGACGTATGATTATCTCGTGTCTAAGCAGTATCTGGACCCTGCCCTGATTATGCATAAGTTTGGAGGGTTGGTCCCTAGTTGTCTCAATCCCTTTCCCCTAAATAGAAAAAATTTCGGCTCAGATTTCGATGATGCTCTAAAGGTGTGTTTCGTAGCCCAAAGATATTCACAGTTCGGCATTGAAAAAGGATATGACATATTTGTCGAGGTCGCCTCTCGCTTTAGAGGACGCAAGGATATTGAGTTTCATGTTGTTGGAGGGTTTGATGCAAGTGTAATTGAACTGCCATATGGGACGAAAATAATTTATCATGGCGTTCAAGGATCTGACTTTTTTCCTAGTTTTTATGAATCGATGGATGTTGTCCTATCTCCGGCAATATCAAGTTTGGAAATGGACGGCTACCAGGGCTCGTTCGACGGGTTTCCAACGACGGCATGCGTTGAGGCTGGCGTTCGCGGAGTTGCCATGTTTCTTGTAGACTCTCTTAATCTAAACAAAAACATCGATGGAACTGAAGTACTCCGCAATGGGATCGATTTTGAATTAATTGTTCGCGATAGTGAGCAAATATGCTCGCTGCTCGAACGGTATCTCACTGATCGTCCTGCGCTTGCAGAGCTTGGCTTACAGGGACGAAATGCATTGTTGAGGATTTTCAGTATCGAAGAGCAGTTAATCCCGCGGCTGGCTTTTCTTACGAAAATCGCAGCGAATTGACCGGCTGGCTTTGGTCCGGGCTGATCGAGAAAAGCAGCCCGGACCGGGGGAGTTGCCGATAAATAGAGGTCAGAAGACGTGTGTGCAGCAGGTTGCGCTCAAGCTGTGCATGGCGTGACTTGCTCGATGGGTCGATCGGACAAGGTGTTGAACGGCGTCGCGATGGAGAGCTTATTATCGTCGCTGAAGGCGGCAGGCGAAGGCCTCGCGCACATGGCGCACAACCTTGAACCGGCCCGGCCCGTCGTCCAGGCTCTCGATCACGTCCTCGCCGATCCGTCGCAGGGACCCGCTGCAGGCCGGGCAGGTGGAGGAACTGGCATGGACCGCGCTCGCGCGGCATTCGGACATGGCCTGCCGGACCGGCTTGAGACGCGCAGTCTCGATCGCCTCGGTGATGGCCGGCGTAGGGGGCTAACGTTCGGCCTGATCGGTCTCCAGCGCCTCAATGCCCAGTTCGCGCTGCTCGACGCGCTCCCCAAGTTTCTCGGAGGAGGCGCGGAAACGCGCACGCTTTAACCGGTCAGGACGATGATCACCGTGTGCAATCGAGCGTCGAAGGAGTTGGACGCCCCGTTACGCGCCGGAGGGCGATCATGCCGCAGACGTTTGGATCGTACGCCGACACACTGGCTGCATCGACAACGGCCGGGAAGCGCTCGCCGTTCTCGAACCTAACCATTTTGAAAGAGTAAGGAGCTTTTTTCTAATACACGTCAGTTCCTTAGGCGCAATATCGAGCGGAAAATCATTGCCGCATTTTTGTACAAGAATTTCGTTGCAATTTCAAAAACGACTGCGGCCCGGATTTTTCAATCCAGGCCGCAGGTTAACGAGTTTAGAGGACGATTTGAAGGTCACCGCACATCAGAACGGGATGTCGTCGTCGAGGTCGTAGTTCGGCTTGGCGCCGCCGCCGCCCGAGGAGGGCCGGCGGTCGCCGCCGCCGGAGCGGCTCGAGCCGTAATCCTCGCGTCCGCCGCGATCGCCGCCGCGATCCCCGCCTCTGTCGCCGCCGCGGCTGATCTGGCCGCCGCCCTCGTCTTCGCCCGCGAAGTCGCCGCCGCCCCCGCCGCGTCCGTCGAGAATCGTCATCTCGCCGCGGAAGCGCTGGAGCACCACCTCGGTCGTGTACTTCTCCACACCCGACTGGTCGGTCCATTTGCGGGTCTGGAGCTGGCCCTCGATGTAGACCTTCGAGCCCTTGCGCAGATATTGCTCGGCCACCCGGGCGAGGTTGTCGTTGTAGATCACGACCGAGTGCCACTCGGTCTTCTCCTTGCGCTCGCCCGACGCCTTGTCCTTCCAGGACTCCGAGGTCGCGATGCGCAGGTTCACCACGGGGTCGCCCGAGGACAGGCGCCGGGTCTCGGGATCGCGCCCGAGATTGCCGACCAGAATCACCTTGTTGACGCTGCCCGCCATCTCATCTCTCCATCCGGTCCGATCTCACAGGGCATTCTTTTCCACGCCCGCGATGGCGGCGACTCTGGGCGTCCGGGCCGATCCCGGCAAGCGGTCCGTGCCGCTTGTGCCCGATTCCCACCGATCCGCCGCCGTATATGTTCTACATTTGTTCGCGAGTTCGAACAAGCGCCGCGGTGCTGCCCCGAATGGGAGCCCGGTTCAGGCCACCTTGACGACGAGCTTGCCGAAATTGGCGCCGCGCAGCATGCCGGCAAAGGCGGTCGGCGCGTTCTCCAGGCCCTCGACCACGTCCTCGCGGCCCTGGACCCGGCCCGCCCGGAGCCAGCCGCCGACATCGCGCAGGAAGTCGTCCTGCAGCGCGGCGAAGTCCCAGACGATGAAGCCGCGCAGGGTCAGCCGCTTGGTCAGCACGGCACGCATCAGCAGGGGGGAACGGTCGGGGCCGGGGGGCAATTCACTCAGATTGTACCCCGAGACGAGGCCGCAGACCGGCACGCGCGCGAAGTCGTTGAGCAGCGGCAGCACCGCGTCGAACACCGCCCCGCCGACATTTTCGAAATAGACATCGATCCCGTCCGGGCAGGCCCGGGCCAGCGCCTCGGGAAAATCGTCGGTGCGGTGATCGACCGCCGCGTCGAAGCCGAGCGTCTCGGTCAGGTAGGCGCACTTTTCGGGGCCGCCGGCGATGCCCACCGCCCGCGCGCCCTTGAGCCGGGCGATCTGGCCGACGAGGGAGCCGACCGGCCCGGTCGCCGCGGCCACCGCCACGGTCTCTCCCGCCTTTGGCCGACCGATCTCGAGCAGGCCGGCATAGGCGGTCATGCCCGGCATGCCGAGGAGGCCGAGGAAGCGGCTCGGCGGCCCCTCGGCCGGGTCGAGGCGGCGCAGGCCTTGGCCGTCCGAGACCGCGTAGTCCTGCCAGCCGGATTGGCTGAGCACGAGATCGCCCTCGGCGAAGGCCGGGTTTTCCGAGGCCACCACCTCGCTCACCGTCTGGCCGACCATGACCTCGCCGATCTCGACGGGCTTGGCGTAGGATTTCGCCGCGCTCATGCGCCCGCGCATGTACGGGTCGAGCGAGAGCCAGCGGGTCCGCAACAGAACCTCGCCCGGCTTCGGCGCCGGCATGCGCCCTTCCTCCAGGCGGAAATGCTCGGGGCGCGGCTCGCCGTGCGGGCGCGCGGCCAGCACGATCCGACGGTTGACGATGGCCATGGGGCCTCCGGCTGTTCGCGAAACGGAACCGGGCAGATGGGTCGCGCGCTGGTTCCGGCAATGCAGGGCAGGGCATGCGGGGAGGTGAGGATGGCGTGGAAGGTGGCGGCGGTGACGGCGGCGCTGATGGCGAGCAGCCCGGTGGGCGCGGCGGACGGCGACCCGCTGGCGGGCTATCGCTGGAAATCCCGGGTGCTGGTGCTGGCTGCCCCCGATCCGGGCGACGCCCGGCTCGCGGCCCAGCGACAAGCACTAGCCTCGGCGCGCGCAGGGGCGTCGGAGCGCGATCTCGTCACGGTCGAGGCGGTGGGCACGGGCGCGCAGGCTCTGCGGCTGCGCCGGCATCTCGGCCTGCCGGACGATGCCTTCCGGGCGGTTCTCGTCGGCAAGGACGGCGGCGCCAAGCTCACGGCGGCGGACCCGATCCCGCCGCAGCGCCTGTTCTCGACCATCGATGCGATGCCGATGCGGCGGGACGAGGCCAAGGGGCGCTGAGGGACGAAGGGGCGCTGAGGGGCGAAGGGGCGCTGAGGGGCGAAGGGGCGCTGAGGGGCGAAGGGACGCTGACGAGCGAAGGGACGCTGACGAGCGAAGGGACGCTGACGAGCGAAGGGACGCTGAGGCGCAAAAGGAAAGGGGCCGCACGCGGCCCCTTCTTCGTTCATGTCTGTCGGAAAAAGATCAGTAGCAGCGCTCGACCAGCACGCGGCGGTAGCCGTAGGGCGTCCAGGTCAGGCGCGGAACGGTATAGCAGCCGCCGCCGTAGTAGGGATCGTAGCCGACGGTCGAGTAGCCGTAGGGGCCGCCCCATCCGCCGTAGCCGCCCCAGCCACCGTATCCGCCGTAGAGCCCACCCGCGGCGAGACCCAGGCCGAGTCCGAGGCCGACGCCGCCGAGCCCGATGCCGCGGCGATAGCCCCAGCCCCCGCCGCGCCATCCGCCGTAGCCGCCGCGCCATCCGCCGAAGCCGGCGCCGCGATAGCCAAACCCCCGGCCGGCGAAACCACCGCCGAAACGCGGCCCCCCGAAGCCGCCACCGAAGCGGGGGCCACCGAAGCCGCCGCCGCGGAAACCACCGAACCCGCCGCCGAAGCCGCCGCCACGGAAGCCGCCGCCGTGAAATCCGCCGCCGCCGAAGCCCGGACGGGCATCGGCCGTGGCCGGGATCATCATCAGCGCGCCGGTCATCAGCGCCGATGCCAGAACAACCCGTTTCATCAGATCGTCTCCACCCGAGAGAGAGAATGAACCCCCTAGCTCGTTGTGAACGTTCGGGGAGTCGAATCGGTCCCTGCGACCGGGGGTCCCAAATGCGTGATGTGTTCGCGCCGGCGTACCGGGCAGGGCGTGCTTGAATGCTGCCATGCTTTCGGGTGAGGAGATCCGGCGCGGCCGAGCCGGCCCTCCCGCCTGCTTCCGAAGCGACCGCCGCCAGACAGGAACCGCCCGTGAAGCGCCGTCTCGCCGTCCTCGTCCCCGTCCTGCTCGCCTGCCTCACCCTCGCGCCGGAGGCGGCCCGGGCGCAGCCGGCGCCCGCCGGCAAGGGGCCGTGCAAGGCCGTCGAATCCGAGGGGCAGCCCTATACGGTCTGCACGGTCGACCTGACCCGCGAGCGCGTCCGCCTGTTCTGGCTCGGGCCGGACGGGCTGCCCTACGCCTCGCTGTCGAGCCTCGCCGCGCGACAGGGACCGCGCCTCAGCTTCGCGATGAATGCCGGCATGTACGACAAGGGGCAGGCCCCGGTCGGGCTCTACGTCGAGGAGGGCCGGGAGATGAAGGGCGTCTCCACCACCAACGGTCCGGGCAATTTCCACCTCAAGCCCAACGGCGTCTTCTACGTGAAGGGCGACCGGGCGGGCGTGCTCGACACGGCCCGCTACCTGCGCGCCAAGCCGGCCCCGGACTTCGCCACGCAATCGGGCCCGATGCTGGTGATCGAGGGCAAGATCCACCCCAAGATCTCCGAGGACGGCCCGAGCCAGAAGATCCGCAACGGCGTCGGCGTGCGCGACGGCGGCCGCACGGCGGTCTTCGCGATCTCGGAGCAGCCGGTGACCTTCGGCGCCTTCGCCCGCCTGTTCAAGGACGGGCTCGGCTGCCGCAACGCACTGTTCCTCGACGGCAGCGTGTCGAGCCTCTACGCGCCGGGCCTCGGCCGCTCCGACCTCAGCCGCCCGCTCGGGCCCTTGGTGGGGGCGGTGGCGCGGTGACGCCTACCGCTGTCCGTGGGCCGTGTCCTTGAACAGGTCCTTGTACTCCCGCGGCTGGCTGCGCCAGTACTGCTTGGGCGCGCGCACCCGGGCGCCGAGTTCGGCCGCCGCGTGCCAGGGCCAGCGGGGATCGTAGAGCAGGGCGCGGGCGAGCGAGACCGCGTCGGCCCGGCCCTCGGCCAGGATGCCCTCGGCCTGGGCCGGTTCGGTGATGAGGCCGACCGCGATGGTGGTCAGGCCCGTCTCCGACTTGATCCGCTCGGCGAAGGGCACCTGATAGCTCGGACCGAGCGGGATCTTCTGCGCCGTCGAGAGGCCGCCGGTGGAGACGTGGATCGCCGCCGCGCCGCGGCTCTTGAGGGCGCGGGCGAGTTCGAGGGTCTGGTCGAGATCCCAGCCCTCCTCGACCCAGTCGGTCGCCGAGACGCGCATCCAGACCGGCTTGCCCGCTGGCACGGCCTCGCGCACCGCCTCGAAGCATTCGAGCGGGAAGCGCATCCGGTTCTCCAGACTGCCGCCGTAGCGGTCCTCGCGGCGGTTGGAGAGCGGCGAGAGGAACTGGTGCAACAGGTAGCCGTGGGCGCCGTGCAGCTCGACGCCGTCGATGCCGAGCCGCATCGCCCGCCGCGCGGTCGCGACGAAGCCGTCGCGCACCCGCTTCAAGCCCTCGGCGTCGAGGGCGTGCGGCGGCGCCTCGTCCTGCCCGTGGGCCAGTGCCGAGGGCGCCTCGGTGCGCCAGCCGTCGACGGCTTCGGGCGCGATCTGCGCGCCGCCCTCCCAGGGGGCGCGGCTCGAGGCCTTGCGCCCGGCATGGTTGATCTGGATCGCCACCGGGATCGGCGCATAACCCCGCACCGCGTCGAGGACGCGGCCGAGCGCCCGCTCGGTGGCGTCGTCGTAGAGCCCGAGATCGCCGGGCGAGATGCGCGCCTCGGGCGAGACCGCCGTCGCCTCCAGGGTCAGCAGGCCGGCGCCCGATTGGGCCATCTGCGCCAGATGCATCAGATGCCAGTCGGTCGCCTCGCCGGCCCGGGCCGAGTACTGGCACATCGGCGCGACGATGATGCGGTTCTCGAGTTCCAGGTCGTCCAGGCGCAGGGGCGCGAACAGGCGTGCGGACATCGGCGGGCTCCGTCAGGGACAGCTGGCGGCCTATCTGGGATCCGCTTCCCCCCGCGGCCAGTTCCGGGGCCTGCGCGTCGAAAGCGGCCTGCGACGCCGGCGGCACGTCCCGGCGGGCTTCTCTCCGGGACGAACTCCTCCATCTGCATGGCCGGATCGGCCGCGCGAGGATCGTTCGAGATGGGAATGCTGGTCGAGGGCGAGTGGGTGGACAAGGGCTACGACACCGCCAAGTCCGGCGGGCGCTTCGAGCGTTCGGCCGCCGCCTTCCGCAACTGGGTGACGCCGGACGGCGCGCCCGGCCCCTCGGGCGAGGGCGGGTTCGCGGGCGAGGCGGGGCGCTACCACCTCATCGTCTCGCTCGCCTGCCCCTGGGCCCACCGCACCCTGATCGTTCGCCGGCTCAAGGGCCTGGAGGCGGCGATCGGCGTCTCCGTGGTCTCGCCCGACATGCGCGAGGAGGGCTGGGTCTTCCGGGCCGAGGAGGAGGGCGGTGTGCCGGGCTCGACCGCCGAGCCGCTGTTCGGCGCCCGGCGGCTCTACGAGATCTACCGGCGGGCCAAGCCCGACTATTCGGGCCGCGTCACGGTGCCGGTGCTGTGGGACAAGCAGCGCGAGACCATCGTCTCGAACGAATCCGCCGAGATCGTGCGGATGCTCGATGCCGGTTTCGGCGCGGACGGCCCCGACCTCTATCCCGAACCCCTGCGCGAGGAGATCGACGCGGTGAACGCCCGGGTCTACGACCGGGTCAACAACGGCGTCTACAAAGCCGGCTTCGCCACGAGCCAGGAGGCCTACGCGGAGGCGTTCACGGCCCTGTTCGCCGAACTCGATGCGCTGGAAGACCGGCTCGACCGGCAGCGCTACCTCTGCGGCGGCGCCCTGACCGAAGCCGATATCCGCCTGTTCACGACCCTGGTGCGCTTCGACGCGGTCTATGTCGGTCACTTCAAGTGCAACCGGCAGCGCATCGCCGATTATCCGAACCTCTCGAACTACCTGCGCGATCTCTACGCCCTGCCGGGCGTCGCGGAGACGGTGAATTTCGAGCAGATCAAGCGCCACTATTACGCCAGCCACGCGGGCATCAACCCGACCGGGATCGTGCCGCTGGGCCCCGAGCTTCATCCCGACGCGCCCAACGACCGCGCCCTGCGCTTCGGCGGTTGAGATCCGGATCGCCCCCGGGGAAACCCATCCACGACAAGGCGGCACAGGCCGCTCAGGAGGAAGACGACGCCATGACGACCCGCTCGCACACCCCGCTCCTTGCCCTCCTCGGCCTGCTTGCAGCCGGTCCGGCGCTCGCCCAGCAGGCGGCCGAGGTGAAGATGACCGGCCGGTGCGAGCGGCTGGTGATCGGCGGCCTCGACATCACGCAGAACTGCAAGGAGGAGCTCGTGAACACCGTCTCGCGCGGGCGCACGACCTTCGACTTCGCCGCCTGGGACGGCCAGACCCTGAGCTTCAGCGGGGCGGGCGCGCAGCACGAGCGCACCGAGGAGACCGAACAGCTCCAGCCCATCAGCCTCGTGGTGCCGGGCATGAAGAACAAGGAGGGCATCGCCCGCAGCCCCTCTCCCGCGGTCGGCTCCTGCAAGTTCTCGGCGCCCGAGCCCGGCAAGACCATGATCACCTGCGAGGCGACCTCTCAGGGCAAGATCTATGCGGGCGTCTTCGTGACCGACAACAAGGCCGCCAAGGAGGGGGCGAAGGAGGGCGCGGGCGGCCCGGCCGGGGCTGCGGCCAAGCCCTGAGCCGGCCACGGCCCCGGGGCGCCCGAAAACGTCTGGTCAGGGGCGGCGTCAGGCCCCATGTAACGGCCCGGTGCAACGCACGCGACGGCGCGTGTCTCAAACGATTCCCGAGGGCTCCATGCTCGAAGCCAACCCCGCCGCCGGCGCACCCGCCGCCGACGGTCTCATCACGGACACCACGACGGCGGGATTCCGGCAGGACGTCATCGCCGAGTCGATGAACCAGCCGGTGATCGTCGATTTCTGGGCGCCCTGGTGCGGCCCCTGCAAGCAGCTCACGCCGGTCCTCGAGAAGGTGGTGCGGGCGGCGGGCGGGCGGGTGAAGCTCGCCAAGCTCAACATCGACGAGCATCCGGGCGTCTGGCAGCAGATCGGTCAGCAGCTCGGCCTGCAATCGATCCCCGCGGTGATCGCGATCGATCGCGGCCGGCCGGTCGATGCCTTCATGGGCGCGGTGCCGGAATCGGAGGTGCGCGCCTTCGTCGATCGGCTCGCCGGCCCCTCCGAGATCGATCAGGTGCTGGAGGAGGCCGCCGCGGTCGCCTCGGCCGGGGATCTCGCCGCGGCCTCCGAGCTCTACGCCGCGGTGCTGCGCGAGGAGCCGGCGAACCTGAAGGCGATCGCCGGCCTCGCCAAGACCCAGCTCGAACTCGGCGAGACCGAGAATGCCCGGCAGGTCCTCGCCATGGTGCCCCCGGACAAGGCGGAGGACCCACAGCTCGCGGGCGTGCGCGCGGCGCTCGAACTGGCTGACCAAGCCGAGAGCCTGGGCGACCTCGCCGGCCTGCAGAAGCGCATCGAGGCCGATCCGAGCGACTATCAGGCCCGCTTCGATCTCGCGCTCGGCCTCAACGCCGCGGGCAAGCGGGACGAGGCGGTCGATCAGCTCGTGGCCATCGCCCGGGCCGACCGGAACTGGAACGAGGACGCGGCGCGCAAGCAGCTGCTTCAGTTCTTCGAGGCCTGGGGCCTGATGGACCCGGCCGCGATCCGCGGCCGCCGACAGCTCTCGACGCTTCTGTTTTCGTGAGCGCGGGGCGCGCTCGGCCTCTCGAACGACATCTCGGAAGGGGCCCGCAGCGCCCCGTCCTCCAGCAGGGACGCCGCGCATGAGCACGCATTCGGGCTTCAAATCGCCGGCGGATTGCCCCGGCATCATCCCGGTCTTCCCGCTGCCGGGGGCTTTGCTCCTGCCGCGGGGGCAGATGCCGCTCAACATCTTCGAGCCGCGCTATCTCGCCATGGTGGACGACGCCCTGCGCTCCGAGCGCCTGATCGGCATGATCCAGCCCGACGCGGAGGGAGGCGGTTCTCCGCTGGCGCCCCGGCTCTACCGGGTGGGCTGCGCCGGGCGGATCAGCCAGTTCGCCGAGACCGGCGACGGGCGCTACCTGATCTCGCTGACCGGCGTCAGCCGCTTCCGGGTCGAGAGCGAACTCGCCGTCACCACGAAGTACCGGCGCTGCCAAGTCTCCTTCGAGTCCTTCGCCCAGGATTTCGAGGCGCGGGCGGGGGAGGCGGAGGTCGACCGCGAGGGCGTGCTGCGCACCCTGCGCAGCTTCGTCGACGCCAACGAATTGCAGGTCGATTGGTCGGGCATCGAGGAAGCGCCGAACGAGGCGCTCGTCAACGCGCTGTGCATGATGAGCCCGTTCGGGGTGCGCGAGAAGCAGGCGATGCTGGAAGCGCCCGACCTCAAGACGCGGGCCGAGGTGCTGATCGCGGTGACCGAGATGGAGCTGGTGCGCGCCAGCGGCTCCGAACCGACGCTGCAATAACCTTTCCGGCCCCCGGCCATCCGCGCTATGGGGCCCCGCTCACCGGAACCGAGACGCCATGGCCGACACACCCACCCCGCCCGTCGAAGCGACCCGGGTCGATCCCCGCCTGCTGGAACTGCTGGTCTGCCCGCTGACCAAGGCGCCGCTGGAATACGACGCGGCGCGCGAGGAGCTGATCAGCCGCTCCGCCAAGCTCGCCTACCCGATCCGCGACGGCATCCCGATCATGCTGCCCGAAGAGGCCCGCTCGCTGACGGAGTGATACGGTTTCCGTTTGATCGCTTTCGGTCTCTTCCATCGTCCTTGCGCGGCTCAGCGAAAGCAATCCAGGGCCCCGCATTGTCCGGACAGGTCGCGCTCTGGCTCGCTTCGGCTCTGCCTCGCGATGACGGAGGGGGCGAAGGCCGACGCGTGATGCTGAAAACGAAAAGGGCGCCCGGCTCTCGCCGGACGCCCTTTTTTCGGATTGGCCGATGGCTCAGCGGCCCTGCTGGATCGCCGAGAGCAGCCAGGGGCCGCCGGGCTCGCGCACGAAGGTCCAGAATTCCTTGGCCTCCTGCGGGCCGTTCTCGACGTGCCGGTTCGTGGCGCGCTCGAACACCTCGTCGCGCAGCTGGAAGCGCATGGCGACGGTGGCGAACTCGACCGGACCCTCGCGCCACGCTTCCGACAGGTCGCCCTGGAGGAGCTTCACGTCGGAGATGCGGTTGACGACGCCGCGGGCGGCGTTGGCGCGCAGCTCTTCCTCGAAATAGCCGACCATCTCCGGCGTCGCGAGACGGCGCAGGCTCGCCACGTCCTCGCGGCCGAAGGCGCCCTGGACCTCGTTGAGCGAGCGCTCGAAGGCCTGGAAGTCGTCCGGCTGGACCTGGACCGGCTGCGGACGGGCGCCGCCGCCATAGCCGCCGCCCATCGGGTTCATGCCGGCATTCATTCCGGGATTGACGCCGCCGTTCGGGCCATCCTGCGGCGGGAGGCCGGAACGGGCATGCGGCGCGTTGGCGGCCATGGCGGGCTGGTTGCCCTCCTGACGGCGGCGGAAGAAGCGCACCGCCAGCATCACGAGAAGCGCGATCAGGCCGATCTGGAAGATCAGGCCGATGAACGAGCCGATGCCGCCGAGCCCGCCGGAGAAGCCCGCACCCAGCAGGGCGCCGAGCAGGCCCGCGCCCAGCATGCCGCCGAGGAAGCCGCCGCCGAAGCGCGAGCCCCGATTCTGCGCGGCCATGCCGGGATTGTTCATGCCGGGGCTCGGGCTCGTCTGCGAGCGCTGGATCGGCCCCATCGCGCCCGGGGAGGTCGCGGTGGACGGAGGCGCGCTGTAAGTCTTCGAGCCGCGCGAGCCCATGCCGCCGCCGCCGCCCGGGCGCGCCTCGACGACGGGCGCCGCCACGGCGAGCGAGGCCGCGAGCGCGAGGAGGGTCACGACGCGTTTGCGACGCACGGGAGGGGAAGCCATCAGACGGAACCTCAGGTCAGCGTGAGGAGAGCGAGAATGCTCTCTTTAGATGGTGACGGGTGAGACGCGATTTTAGTCCCGGCCCAGGGCCAGATTTCGCGAGATTTTTTCGCGCCACCGGCCGGCCGCGCCGAGAGCCCGAGCTAAGATGCTGCGTCCGTGTCGAATTTTTTAGAGGGCGGCCACGCTTTTTCCGGTCGGCCGAGGGCGCTGCCCTCAGCGGGCGGCCGGGAAGACGAGCCGCACGGTCGCGCCCTCGCCCGGCCGGCTCTCGATGGAGATCGTGCCGTTCTGGCGCTTCATCAGGCCGTGCACGATGGCGAGGCCGGCGCCCCGGCCGGACTCGCGGGTCGTGGCGAAGGGGGCGAGCGCCCGCGACAGCATCTCCGGCGACAGGCCGTGCCCGGTATCCGAGACCGAAAGCCCGACCGCCCCGGCCTCCGGGCGCTGGAGCGAGCGGTCGCCGGGCTCGACCGCGAACAGGGTGACGCGGATGCGGCCCTGGCCGGACATGGCCTCGCAGGCATTGGCGAGGATGTGGCCGAGCGCCAGTTCGAGTTGGATCGGGTTGCACAGGGCCGGGGGGAGGTCGTCGGGAATCGAGAGGTCGAGCCGGATGCCGGCCGGCAGGTTGGGGCGCAGGCGGTCGAGGCCCGCGCGGACCGCGGCGGCGAGATCGACCGGGCGCACGTCCGGCGCGATCCGCCGGGAATGGGCCAGGAGCTGGCGCGTGAGCACGGCGGCCCGCTCGGAGGCTTCCGTGGAGCGGATGATCGCCCGCTGGATGAAGGGTTCGGGCCGGTCGCCGAGGCGCCGCTTCAGTCCGTCGATGTAGCCGATCAGGATCTGCAGGAAGTTGTTGAACTCGTGCGCCACGCTGTTGGTGAGGAGCCCGAGCGCCTCCCGCTGCCGCGACAGCGCCAGCGCGTCCTCGGCATCGCGCCGCCGGGTCACGTCCACGATCTGGCCGAGGAAGCGCGCGGCGTCGCCGGGCCGCGGCGCGAGGTGGATCTCGCCCCAGAACGAGCCGCTGCCGCGGGAGAACAGGAGTTCGGCGCTCGACGGTTCTCCGCGCGCCAGCCCCTCCCGCAGGGCGGTCCAGCCGGCATGATCGCCGTGGCGGCATTCGAGCGCCTCGAGGCCCCGCCCGACCAGATCCTCCTCGTCGCGGCCGGTCAGCGCGCACAAGCCGGCATTGGCCGCCGCGATGACGGCCCCGGTCTCCGAGCGATCCAGCAGGAGCGCGGGCAGGGGCAGGGCGGCGAGGAAGCCGCCATCGGTCTCCTCCCGCTGCTCGGACGGAGCGTTCGCATCGGGTGGCGTCATCGGGCACGGCCCTCCCGCAATCGGGAACCGGCCGGACTCCTGCGAGCCCGGCGGCTGCGCGAGCGATACAGGCTGTCTTCGGGATACGCCAAAAGCATGACCGTCAACGCGCCAAGCCCCGCTTGGATCGCGGCACCCGGCGTCGCGCGCCCGCGGATCAGCGGTTGGCCGTGGTCACCGGCGAGGCGCCGTTGTTGAGGCTGACCCAGGCCCGGCCGTCCTGCCCCTCGCGCTTCACGAAGCTGTAGCCGGTGCGCTGCCAGGGCAGCACCGCGTTGGTCTTGTTGTCGAGGATCAGATCGCCGCGATCGGTGCGCACCATCAGCACGGCGTGGCCCTCGCCGATCTCGTCGATCACCACCGTCATGCGCAGAGCCCGGCGGGGGAGGCGCCGCTCGATCAGCATGCGCCGCTTGAGGAGCTGGATGTCCTCGCAATCGCCGAACCCGTCATCGGGGAAGTCCCAGCGGTCGACCACACCCCAATGGGCCGTGTCGGTGATCGGCTTGATGCGCGCGTTGACCCGGCGGTTGACCGTGGTCAGCGTGTGCCACAGCGCAGGCGTCAGGGCGACGAGGGCGGGCTCACCGGGATCGACGGCGCATTCGGTCGGATAGCGCAGGCAGAAGTCGTTCCAGGCCGCCACGGGCCGGGCGGGCGCGCCGGGATCGGCGGCGGTGCCGGCCTCGGGCAGCCCGGCGCTGCGGGCTTGGCTCGGCTGGACCGGCGCCGCGGCGCCGCCGATCAGAAGCGTGGCGCCGACGAGGGAGAGGTGGGCGGCCCGGAGAAGGCGCCGGGTGACGTGCCCGCGGGGAAACGCCGATCCGTCGCCGACGCTCCGAAACACCGCGTACCGCATGGCCGCCCGTCCTGCCGCCCCAGTTTCTCGGCAAAGCTTGCACGGGCCGGCGCCCGGCTCAATGAGAAAGTGAAGGAAGGGTGAAGCCCCGCGATCGCTTTCCCGTATCATGGCGAGACAACCCCGAGCAGGCTGGCAAACGGGCCACACCGGGCCCGACCTTCCCTGATCCAGCAAAAGGCGGGCCGCGGGCTGCGGCCGGCCGTTAGAGCATCGTCCCGAAAGGTGGCCGCCGGCTTTCGGAAAAGACGATGCGAAACAAGAGGCGAGACCATCGTGCCGGATACGATATCCGGCACGATGGTCTAGCGGTTGGCCGTGGTGACCGGGGAGGTGGCCCCGCCCAGCGAGACCCAGGCGAGGGTGTCCTGCCCCTCGCGCTTGATGAAGACGTAGCCGGTCTGGTGCCAGGGCGAGACGGCGTTAGTCTTGTTGTCGAGGATGTAGTCGCCGCGGTCGGTGATCAGGGTGAGCACGGCGTGGCCCTCGCCCTTCTCGTCGATGACGACCGTCATCCGCATGGCCCGGCGCGGCAGCCCCGCCTCCGCGAGCAGGCGGCGCTTAAGCAACTGGTAGTCCTCGCAATCGCCGCGCCCGTCCTCGGCCAGATCCCAGCGGTCGGGGCGGCCCCAATGATCCTGGTCGGTCACGGGTTCGATCGCGCGGTTCACCCGGCGGTTGACCGAGACGATCGTCGACCAGAGGGCGGGGCTCAGGGTGATGCGGGCCGGCTCGCTGCGGTCGAAGGCGCACTCGGCCGGGTAGGATTGGCAGAACTCGGTCCAGGCGAGGATCGGCCGGGCTTCCCCGCCGGTGGTGAGGCCCGCGCTCGCCGAGGGGAGGGCGGCCAGCGTCTGAGCCTGAACACCGCCGCAGAGCAGGCCGAGGCAGAGGGCGAGGGCCGCGAGAAGCCCCGTCTTGAGATGACCCGTATCGGTGGTGTGCATCGCGGCGTTTCCTTCGAACGAGGCCAGGATGTCGCCGCACCCCCTCCGCCGCGCTGAAGCCGATCCGCGCAATTTTATCGATTCGCGCCCCCTCCGGTCCTCGCCCGTGCGAGGGCGAACCGCCCCTCACGGGGTTGCGGGAAATGCGAGAGGTCGCATTAGGGGAGGGGTAACCCTGTCGCCCGGGCGCCCGCCTTCGCGTGCTCGCAGGGGCTGCCTGCCGTTTTCGGGACGTGGGCGGGGCGAAGATCCGGCCCATCGGCGGGATGTCCGAAGCCGGCGGCGTGCGCCGGCGCCCGGCCTGGCGGGCCGTCGGCCGCATCGGGCGTTCAGGGGCTCGGTGTCATGAGGACGGGCGCGCGCATCGGGCCGGGAGCCGCGTCCGAACAGGCCGCATCGGGCGGCCCTGTTGGCGAGGCCTGCCGTCGCGGCGGTGCCGATCAGAGCTTCATACGATTTCCGGTTGATCGCTTCGGCCTCTTCCCTCGTGCTTGCGAGGCTCAGCGAAAGCAATCGGGGGCTCCGCATCGTCCGGACAGGTCGCGCTCTGGGTCGCTTCGGCTCCGCCTCGCGATGACGGAGAGGGGCGAAGGCCGAGGCGATGGATCGGAGACGAGATCAGGCGAAAGGCGCAGCGCTTCGAGCCGCGGCTCAGAGCGTGATGCCCTCGTGGAAGCGATCGGGGGAGATCGGCAGCATGAACTGAGCACCGATTCCGCCCTCGAAGTAGCGCACCACGCGGCCCGGGGTGGAGCCCACGAGGACGTGGGTGCCGATGGGCGGCGTCGATGGGGTGGCGAGCGCCACGCCCGACATCGAGATGTCGATGATCCGGGCGGGAATGAGCCGGCCGCTCTCCAAGCGCAGAGTGACGCCGGGATCGTTGGGCACGAGGCGTTCGTGGAAGCGGCCCTCCGGCAGGCCGAGGCTCTCCCGGTTGGCGAGCCACATCAGCTGCGAGGCGATCTTGTCGCGCTTGCGCGGCGTCGCGGTGAAGCGCAGCGCGAAGCCGCCCGGCGTGTGACGCGCGACCGCGCCCTCGAGCCGGCCGATCTGTTCGAGGTAGAGCACGACGCGCTCGCCGACCCCGCCGAGCACCGCGCAGGTCAGGCGCACGCCGCCCGGGGACATGTCCACGGTCTGGCACGGATATTCGCGCCGGTCCGCCAGCATGTAGCGGCCGAGCAGCGTCGCGCGCACCCGCTGATGCCGGCGCTGGTCGGCGGCACTGGCCGGTTGCGGGGGAGAGGCTGTCCCTGGACGGGAAAGCTCGGTCATGGCGGCTCGGCAGTCTGGATGTCGTGACCGAATCCTTAGCCGTTCCAGGGTTACGAAAGACTTTCCCAGATCCGACGCACCCTTGCGGCTCTCCCTTTTGGCGCCTTCAGGGTTGTGTCCCCCGCGTCAGGCGCCGCCGCGCCCGCCCTCGTGCACGAGCAGATGCCCGAACCGGACGGGGCGGGGATCGTTGGCCGGCTCGGGCAGGCCCTCCACGAAGCTGCGCACGGCCGTGGGCTCGGCACTCGCCACTTCGAGCACCCGCAGCGAGACCGCCTCGACCCGCAGGATCGGCCGGGTGCCGAGCCACGACGGAATGCAGTGCGGGCTGAGCGAGCCGAGGATTCGAGCCTGCGTCTTGCCGCGGTGGCGCAGGGGAAGCAGCAGCAATTCGAGGTCAATGGATTCGTCCCGCGCGGTGACGCCGGTCAGGCCCGCCACGATGCCGACGGTGTCGCACGCCACCGTCTCCACGAGCCGCCAGGGATCGGTGGGGGCCGGGGGCAGGGTGTCGCCCCACAGATCGATGAAGGCGTGGCCTCGCAACTCCCGCCCGAACAGGGCGCAGAGGCGCGTGCCGGCAAGCCGCACCGTGTTCACCCGGCGGGCCGGATCGGTTTCGAGGATGAAGCTGTCCGCGAGCAGGTTGCGGATCTCGCCGGGCTCGATCTCGCTGCGCTCCGGCGCGGCCCGCTCGCCTCGCAGCCGGTCCCAGTAGGCGTGTAGCTGACGGCTCGTGGGATGCTTCATGGTGTTCCGCACCGGTACGGCCCGTTTCACACGGGCTTCAATCTGGGTCGGCCTGGGACGAAGAGAGGGTACCCGGCCGGGGGTCGGTGATGTCTCGCACACCCTAGGCCGAGTGATCCGGGCGCGCTCGCGCAACTCCTCCTTAACCTTAACGAAAGGTTGCGGCCGGTCCGCGCGCCTGCCGATTCCGTGCGGTCCTGGGCTCGGCGGCCCTTGCGGCGGCGCAGGCTTGGCCGACATGGTGCGGCATGGATGCCTCCCCCGATCTGCCGCGCCAGGGCCGCGTGCCCGTCTTCAACCTGCCGGGAATCGTGACGATCTCGATCGCCGTGCTCGCGGCGATCCATCTCGTCCGCACCGTGCTGCCGGACGAGATCGACCTGTCCGTGCTCCTCAACCTCGCCTTCATCCCGGCCCGCTGGACCGCGTCCTTCGATCCCTCGACGGCGGCCGCGATCATCGGCGCGGCGGGGGAGGGGGCGGGCGGGCCGGCGCTCGCGTCCGCGCGACAGGAATTCGCCCGCTACCTCGTGACCGATCCCTCCGCCATGCCCTGGACGGGGGCGAGCTACGCCCTGCTGCACGGGTCGTGGATGCACCTCATCTTCAACGTCGTCTGGCTCGCGGCCTTCGGCGCCCCCGTCGCGCGCCGCTACGGCGCCCTGCGCTACGCGATCCTGGCGCTCGCGGGCATCGTCGCGGGGGCGGTGCTCCACCTCCTGATCGATCCCTACAGCCTGATGCCGCTCGTGGGGGCGTCGGCCGGGATTTCCGCGCTGATGGCGGCGGCGGCCCGCTTCGTGTTCCAGCCCCCGCCGCCCTTCGAGGCCGGTGCGCCCTGGCAGCTTCCGCCGCGAGCCCCGCTCCAGACCATCCCCGAACTGATGCGCAACCGCACGGCCGTGCTGTTTCTCGGGATCTGGTTCGTCACCAACCTTCTCTTCGGTGTTCTCGCCCTGCCGCTCGGCGGCGGGGAAGGACCGATCGCCTGGGACGCGCATCTCGGCGGCTTCGCGGCCGGCTTCTTCCTGCTACCGCTGATGGAGCGAGGCAGCCTTCGCCATCGCCCCTAAAGCGCGGGCGGTGATGTGCCCTGGACATCACACCGTGGGCTTTTGCCGATCGAAACGAATTAAATGAGAGACGCCGGCCGTCGATTTTAGGAACGACAGCGGATTAAAGATAAACAATCAAATGTTTGTCCGCTCCGTTCCTGATGGAGAGTGGAACCGGTGAAACATCGAGCAGCCGTCATCGCCCGTCTCGGGCTCGCCGTATCGTGCGCATGGGGTCTCGGCGGCACAGCCGCCCAGGCCGCCTCCGCTGCCCAGCCCGGCCAGACTGTCGGCGTGCCGTTCGGCGCGCCGTTCCCCAAGGGCTTCTACGCCGTGAACCTGTCGAGTTTCGGCGTGCGCGAGACCTCGCCGCTCGACTCCGAGAGCAACGTCAACCTTCCGACCCTGTTGTGGGCGACGCCCTTCACCGTGCTCGGCGGGCAGGTGCAATTCATCTTCGTCGCGCCGATCGCGGCCTCCAGCGTGCGCGGCGCCCCCTACAACAGCGGCTGGGGCCAGCCCCTGCTCGCGGGCCAGCTCGCCTGGGATCTCGGCGACGGCGTCGGCGTCAGCTACCTCCTCGGCGGCTATCTCCCCTGGGATACCCGCTTCCTGACCCAGTCGCCGTCGCTAAGCCACCGCTTCGCGATCACCTACGCCGCCAACGACTGGGCGGTCACGGCCAACCTGCTCTACGGCCACATGCTCGAGACGCGCTCGCCCACCGGCGTGCTCTATCCCGACTACCTCAACCTCGACCTCACCCTGACGAAGAAGTTCGGCAAGTGGCAGGTCGGCCCCGTCGCCTTCGGCTCGGTCGATCTCAAGACCAACGTCGTCGGCTACCGTCAGCAGGGCCAGCTCGCGGTGGGCGGTCTCGTCGGCTACAACTTCGGCTTCATGAACGTGCAGGGCTACGTCACCCGCGACGTGGCCGAGCGCAACTACGGCGGCAAGGAGACCCGCGGCTGGCTGCGCGTGATCGTGCCGTTCGGTCAGGACAAGGGCGAGGCCCAGCCCAACCGCACCCTGATCACCCGCCGCCAGGCCGAGGGCCGCTGAGCGGGACCGATCCGGTCTCATCTCCGGGAACTTCCCGCGGCCCGCCGGCCTCTCCTCCGGCGGGCCGTGTGCATTTTTGTGCAGGAGCGCTCGCGGTGGTCCGGCCTCGCCGGCTTGCCAGCACGGCCAAGACGCCACACAATCGCCGCAGAGAGCCGGGGCCCAACCCGGCCGGCAGGCTTATCGGCGCCGTGGGCTGACGGCGCGATCCTCAGGGAGGGGAACTATCATTATGACCGTTGCGCGAATCCTTGCAGAGAAAGGCGGCTCGGTGGTCACGCTGCCTCCGCACCGCACCATCGACGAGGCCATCCACCTTCTCGCCGAGAAGCGGATCGGCGCGCTCGTGGTCGGCGATGCCGAGGGCCGCGTGATCGGCGTCCTGTCCGAGCGTGACGTGATGCGGGCGCTGGCGACCGAGGGCGCGGCGGCCCTCGACCGGCCGATCTCGCACTACATGACCCAGAAGGTCGTCACCTGCACCCGGCGGACCACCATCGAGGACGTGATGGAGACGATGACGAACGGCCGCTTCCGACACCTTCCGGTGGTCGAGGAGGGGCGTCTCGTCGGCGTCGTCTCGATCGGCGACGTGGTCGCCCGCCGCATCGCGGCCGTCGAGGCCGAGCACCAAGCCATGCGCGACTACATCACCATGGCCTGAGCCCCGTCGGCCGGCGCGGCGGACGGATCAGCTCCGGGCCGCCGCGCTCCCGATCATGCGCCGGATCTCCGGCAGCGCCGCGCGAACCGCCTGACGGCCGAGCTCGATCCCGTCGGCGGCGCGGTGGAATTCGAATTGCCCGAACTCCGCGAGCCGGGGGCGGATCGACACGTCCGGCGGATCGCCCGCGAGCCGTGCCCGGGAGATCCGGTCCTGAGTGATGTTGAAGGCGTCGAGCATGACCCGGGCGACGCCCGGCACCGGCGGGCCCGCGGGTTCGCGCGGCGGCTCCGCCCGTCGGCGCCCCATCAGGCGCCGGCCCGCCCCCCGCAGCAGCCCCCAGCGGTCCCGTCGCCGCATGGTCGCCTCGAGCGTCTGTTCGATCGCCCGCTCCACCGGCTCCTCCGGCTCGGCGAGGGGCGGCGCGTCCCATTCGGGCCGGATCACCGTGCCGGGCGGGCGCGTCTCGCAGGCGAGGTTCACGCACAGAACGAGGTCGGCGCCGAGTTCCCGGGCGAGGCGCACGGGCACCGGGTTCACCAGGGTGCCGTCCATCAGCAGTCGCCCGTCGAGGGCGACCGGCGGGAAGATGCCGGGGATCGCGTAAGAGGCCCGCACCGCCTCGACGAGGGGGCCGCGGGAGAGCCAGACCTCGTGGCCGGTGCCGAGTTCGGTGGCCACGCTGGCGAAGGGTAGGCGCAGATCCTCGATGCGCAGGCCTTCGAGTTCGCGGGAGAGGCGGCGGCGCAGGCGCTCGCCCGCGATCAGCCCGGAGCCGGTGATGCGCGGATCGAGCATGCCGACGACCCGGCGCCGGGTCAGCGAGAGGGCGAACTCCTTGAGCGCGCCGATCCGGCCCGCCGCATAGGCCCCGCCCACCACGGCACCGATGGAGCAGCCGGCCACCACGTCGGGATAGATCCCGGCCTCTTCGAGCGCCTCGATCACGCCGAGATGCGACCAGCCCCGGGCCGAGCCGCCGCCGAGCGCCAGGCCGATGCGGGGAGCGGGCAGGCGCGGCACCACCGGCTCCACCACCCCTTCCGGAAAGCGGGGCGGACCGGGGTTCAGCGCCTCGAACCTCATCGGTCCGGATCGGCGGGAACGAGGATGGGCGCGCCGCTCGCGGGGTCGCGCTCGACCGCGCGGTAGAAGCAGGAGCGGCGGCCGGTATGACAGCAGCCGCCGTCGCCGCCGACCGTCACGCGGATCAGGATCGCGTCCTGATCGCAATCCACCCGCATCTCGACGACGCGCTGGATCTGCCCGGAGGTGGCGCCCTTGTGCCAGAGCTCGCCGCGCGAGCGCGACCAGTACCACGCCTCGCCGGTCTCCAGGGTGCGGGCCAGCGCCTCGGCGTTCATGTGGGCGAGCATCAGCACGCGCCCGTCCCCCGCATCGACGGCGATGCAGGCAATCAGCCCGTCGGGGCCGAAGCGCGGCGTCAGGGACGCGCCCTCCTCGACCTCGGCCCGGGAGCCGGGGGAAGCGAACCGATCAAGCATCGCGGAGATTCCGGCCGTCTCAGGCCTTCTGGTTCCGCACGAGCGTCAGGAAGCGGACCTGCTCGCTGGGATCGGCCCGGTAGACGCCGCGGAACTGCGTGGTGATCGTGGAGACGCCAGCCTTCTGCACGCCGCGCATCGCCATGCAGAGGTGCTCGGCCTCGACCATGACGGCGCAGCCGCGGGGCTGGAGGATGCTCTCGATGGTGTCGGCGATCTGGGCCGTCATCGTCTCCTGCGTCTGCAGGCGGCGGGCGAAGGCATCGACCACGCGGGCGAGCTTGGAGAGGCCGACCACGCCCTTGGACGGGTAATAGGCGATGTGGGCGAGCCCCATGAACGGCACCATGTGGTGCTCGCAATGGGAGTAGAACGGGATGTCGCGCACCAGCACGGCGTCCGAGTATCCCTCGACCTCCTCGAACACGCGCTCCAGGAGCGCGTCGGCGTCCATGCGGTAGCCGCCGAAGATCTGCTCGTAGGCCTTCACGACTCGGGCGGGCGTGTCGAGCAGGCCCTCGCGCGTCGGGTCGTCGCCGGCCCAGCGCAGCAGCGTGCGCACGGCGGCCTCCGCCTCCTGCCGGCTCGGACGGCCGAGGGCGACCTCGTTCGGAACCCGCTGCGCCGATTCGGGCAAGGGAGCGATTTCGGGAGCGATCTCGGCCGCGTCGCCGGGCCGGACGGAATCGTTGGCGCCGCGCATCCCTTCGAGGTCGACGGCGCTCATGCGTCTCTCGTCGTCGCTCATGCCGTAGGACAGGGATTTGAGGGCGGCATCCATGGCATCTCCGGCCTTCGCCACACGCGCCTTCATGGTCGTGCTGTCAGGCTTGGCGTACATCGTCGATCCGTCCCGGCGTCTTAAACGGTTTAAGTGCCGACGCCCTCGAACGATCCGAATCCTGGGCCAGGGCGTGACCGGGGTCGACGGTGCCATTCTCGCGGAACGGCATGATCGCGCCTATATCGTCGCAATCGCGCCGCCGCGCAATGCGTGGCATGCGCATCCGGCTCGACGAAAGCTTGAGCCTCACCCGAACGTGCAGCGCTGAGGCGTGTCCGCGATGATCGACGACATCTACAACCGCCGTATCCTGGAACTCGCCGCCGACATTCCGCGCCTCGGACGCCTGGAGGCACCCGAGGCCAGCGCCACCGCCCATTCCAAGCTCTGCGGTTCGACCGTCACGGTCGATCTCGCCCTCGACGCGGACGGCACCACGGTGGCCGATTTCGCCCACGACGTGAAGGCCTGCGCGCTCGGTCAGGCCTCCTCCTCGCTGATGGCCCGCCACGTCGTCGGCGCCCGGGCGGACGAACTGCGCGAGGTTCGTGCCCGGATGCGGGCGATGCTCAAGGAGAACGGTCCGGCGCCCGACGGAAAGTGGGCCGACCTCGCCGTGCTGGAGCCGGTGCGCGCGTTCCGCGCCCGCCACGCCTCGACCCTGCTGACCTTCGACGCCGTGGTCGACGCCCTCGACCAGATCGCCGCCCGCCGGTCCTCCGCGCCGGACACGCCTGACGCCCCCGAGGCGGCCTGAGCCGCCGTGATCCGGCAGGCGGCGCACGGGGTGATCCGCGCCTACCAGCTCACGCTCTCGGGGCTCGTCGGGCGCCAGTGCCGGCACTGGCCGAGCTGCTCGAGCTATACCGACGAGGCGATCCAGCGCTACGGGCTCTGGGCCGGTGGTTGGATGGGGTTCGCCCGCATCTGCCGCTGCGGCCCCTTCGGTACCCACGGCATCGACCTCGTGCCCGAAGGCCTGCCCGCGGGCGCCGCGTGGCACCGCCCCTGGTCCTACGGCCGCTGGCGCGGCGTCGAGGCGCCGCCCCCGCTGATCTGCGAGGCGGTGGACGAGCCGGGCCGGCCGTGAGGCGCCGGGCTTCGGGCTCTCTCGGTTTCCCTCGGGCCCCCCGTTCCCTTGGGCTTCCCGCCAAAATCCCTATCTGGAGCCCGAACCCGCTTCCCGCGCGAGGCCACGCGATGCAGCTCACCGGACTCCACCACGTCACCGCCATCACGGCGCGGGCAGCCGACAACCTCGCCTTCTACACCCGCGTGCTCGGGCTCCGGCTCGTCAAGAAGACCGTCAACCAGGACGATGTCTCGGCCTACCACCTGTTCTACGCCGACGGGCGCGCCTCGCCGGGCACCGACCTGACCTTCTTCGACTGGCCGGCGCCGGCCGAGCGCCGCGGCAGCGACAGCATCAGCCGCACGACCTTCCGGGTCGCGGGGCCGGCGGCGTTCGACTGGTGGCGCGAGCATTTCGCCCGCCAGGGCGTGACGCATCATCCGGCGATCGAGCGGGACGGGCGCCTGACCCTCGACTTCGAGGATGGGGAGGGTCAGCGCCTCGGCCTCGTCGATGATGGCGGCGCGGGCGAGGCCCACCCTTGGGCGGCGAGCCCCGTGCCGGCCGAGCACCAGATCCGCGGCCTGGGGCCGATCCGGCTCACCGTCGCGAGGCCCGAGCGCACCGAGGCGGTTCTGACCCAGGTTCTCGGCTTTCGCCGCGCCCGGACCTTCGAATTGCCCGAGGGCGAGGTGAGCGTGTTCGAGACCGGCGCGGGCGGCCCGGCGGCGGAGGTGCAACTGCTCCAGGGTGCCGGTGCGCCGGCCCGCCAGGGGGCGGGTGCCGTCCACCACGTCGCCTTCCGTATCCCGGATGCCGATTACGAGGCCTGGGCCGACCGGCTCAAGCAGCGGCGGGTGCCCTCCAGCGGTCCGGTCGACCGCTACTACTTCCGCAGCCTCTACTTCCGCGAGCCCAACGGCATCCTGTTCGAGATCGCCACCGACGGGCCGGGCTTCGCGACCGACGAGCCGATGGAGGCTTTGGGCGAGCGCCTCGCCCTGCCGCCCTTCCTCGAACCGCGCCGGGCCGAGATCGAGGCGGGGCTGAAGCCCCTCTGACCCCAGTCCCTAAAACCTTCGCGCCCGATGCGTGCGGCCCGGGGCAGGCATGCGCGGCAATCAAGAACAGTTCCAGCTCAAGTCGCATTTCGCGGGCTGTGGCCGCGCAGCGTCTTGACGCGGATGCTGCGATTGCGAGAAGAGCCCGCGTTCGACGCTTTGAGAATCGGGAAACCTGCGGCCGATGAGCAAGTACAACGAGGAGCGCGTCCTCTCCGTCCACCATTGGACCGACACGCTCTTCTCCTTCCGCACGACGCGCGATCCCTCGTTCCGCTTCCGCAACGGCGAGTTCACGATGATCGGCATCGAGGTCGAGGGCCGGCCGCTGCTGCGCGCCTACTCGGTGGTCTCGGCCAACTACGAGGAGGAGCTGGAGTTCTTCTCGATCAAGGTGCCGAACGGCCCGCTCACGAGCAAGCTCCAGCACCTCAAGGTCGGCGATCCGATCATGATCGGCAAGAAGCCGACCGGCACGCTGGTGCTCGACAACCTGCTGCCCGGCCGCCACCTCTACCTGCTCGGCACCGGCACAGGGCTCGCCCCCTTCCTGTCGATCATCAAGGACCCGGAGACCTACGACCGCTTCGAGAAGGTTGTGCTCGTCCACGGCTGCCGTCAGGTGCAGGAGCTGGCCTACGGCGAGACCATCACCGAGACCCTGCCTCGCCACGAGTTTCTGGGCGAGATGATCGCCAACCAGCTCATCTACTACCCGACGGTCACCCGCGAGCCGTTCCGCAACCGCGGCCGGATCACCGACCTGATGACCTCGGGCAAGCTGTTCGAGGATATCGGTCTGCCGAACATGGCGATCGAGAACGACCGCTTCATGCTTTGCGGCAGCCCTGAGATGATCAAGGACACCCGCGAGATGCTGACGGGACTGGGCTACGAGGAGGGCAACCACGGCGAGGCGGCCCACTACGTCATCGAGAAAGCCTTCGTCGAGAAGTGAGGCCTCCACGGTTGCCGTGAAGGCCGGCGGCGTCCCGCCGCTGGATCGCTTCGCCGGCGCTCGCGACGACGGTGTGACCCTTCCACTCCGTCATTGCGCGCGAAGCGAGGCAATCCAGGGAACCGCCCCGCTGCCGGACGAAGCGCCGCCGCAATCCGCCATGACCCGTACGTCCGCCCTGTTCGTCGTCGGCGCCGGCACCGAGATCGGCAAGACCTACGTCACCGCCGTCCTCGTCCGCCGCTTTCGCGCCGAGGGCCGGCGCGTGCGCGCCCTGAAGCCGCTCGCCAGCGGCGTTCCTCCGCTCGACCATCCCGATTTCGCGCAGAGCGACACCGGCCGGCTGCTCGCCGCGCAGGGACTTGCGATCACCCCCGAGACCGTCGCGGCCTGCTCGCCCTGGCGGTTTACCGCCCCGCTCGCGCCGGATCTCGCCGCCGTCCGCGACGGCCGCAGCCTCGCGCTCGCCGACCTCGTCGGCTGGTGCCGGGCGCGCCTCGCCGAGGCGGAAGCCGACGAGACCGTGCTGATCGAGGGCGTCGGTGGACTGATGAGCCCGATCACCGAGACGGCGACCGGCCTCGACTGGCTGAAGGCGCAGGGGCTTCCGGCGCTGCTCGTCTCCGGCAGCTATCTCGGCGCGATCAGCCACGCCCTCACCGCGGTCGAGACCCTGCGCGCCCACGGCGTGCCGCTCGCAGGGATCGTCGTCAGCGAGAGCGAGGGCGCACCGACATCGCCCGAGACGGTGGCCGGGCAGATCGCGCGATACGTCCCGGAGGCGGTCGTGGTTCTCGGCCGCGGCGGCGATTTCCCCGAGGGGCTGCCCGGGCTCGCCTGAGAGCCTGTTTGACTGACCACTTCGACACAGAGCCAAAGCGGTGCCGCGATTTTTCCCGTCCTCACCCTCATCCTGAGGTGCGGAGCGAAGCGGAGCCTCGATGGAGGGCTCCGGGGATCGCGCGCTTTCTGGAGCCCTCCTTCGAGGCTGCTGTCGCAGCACCTCAGGATGAGGGGTGTGATCGGATCTGCCGGTCGAACAGGCTATGAGCGTTCAGCGGCCGGAGCCGCGGCGCTCCTTCGGCGCCTTCGGCTCGCGGGATTCCTGAATCTCCTCGGCCTTCTCCTCGTCGGTGTCGCTGCTGCGCTTGATCGTGCTGTCGGGGTTGGCCACCAGCCCCTTCACGATGGTCACGAGGCGCTTGCACTCGTCCGGGAAGCCGTAGGAATCGAGCACGATGGCCGCGTCGCGCAGATTGCGCAGGTCCCGCACGATCTGCGCGTTCTTGGCCTCCTGCAACTCGCTCTTGGCCGCGATGGCCGGTTCCAGCCCGGTATCCTCGACATTGCAGTCGGCGCGGGCCGCCGGCATCGCGGCGAGCATCAGGAGGGCGCAGGCGATCAGGCGACGCATCGTCCGTCTCTTGGGTCGAGGAGGGGCGGGAGACTCAGCCGCGGTGGCGCAGCAGGTCGTTGGTGACGGCCACGAGCTGCGCGGCGCGGTAGGGCTTGGGCACGAACACGGATTCGGTCACCGCCTCGGCGGGCGAGAGGCCGTCGCGGCCGCCGGACGTATAGACCACGGGCAGGCGCGGCAGGCTGCGGCGGGCGCTGCGGGCCAGGGCGATGCCGTTCGTGTTGCGGGCCAGATCGATATCGGTGAAGAGCAGATCCACCCGCTCGCTCGACAGGATCGCCTCGGCCTCCTCGGCGTCGGCGGCGGTCAGCACCCGGTAACCTTCATCGAGAAGCGCTTCGGCGGCCAGTTCGCAGACGAAGGCCTCGTCCTCGACCACGAGGATGGTGCCGGCGTTCGGCGCGAAGTGGAACGGGGGCAGGACGGCGGGGGCGCAAGCGAAGGGGATCATGGCAGAACTCCAACTCACCCGTGCTCGGACAACCGCCGAGCTTGCGGATCGCCGGACCAACGGGGCCGTGAAGGGCCGCGTTCACCGTGATTGCTTCGATTTGCGCGCAATTGGTAACCGGTTGGTTAACCTTGACGGCAGGCCGGTAAGAGCTGAGGCCTTGCCGTGGAGAGCCGTGCCGTGACGCGTCCCTGGCAGATCGGCTTCGGCGTGGTGCTGACCGCGCTCGCCGGCTTCGTGGACGCGGTCGGCTTCATCCGGCTCGGCGGCCTCTACACCTCGCTGATGAGCGGGAACACGACGCAGCTCGCCGTCTCGCTCGGCCATGGCGATCCGCTGGGCGCCGTGCTGCCGGCGCTGCTGATCGCCGTCTTCCTCGTCGGCGCGGTCTCGGGCGGGGCCATCTCGGCCCTGTGCCCGCCGCGCTGGGTCACGCCCGCGGTGCTGGGCTTCGAGGCCGTCGCGCTCGCCGCCGCGCTGGCCCTGGCGGTCGAGCACGCCCATGTCGGCGTGGCCTCGCTCTTCCTGGCGCTGGCCATGGGGACGCAGAACGCGGTGCTCGCCCACGTCCAGGGCTTTCGCGCCGGCACCACCTTCATCACGGGCGCCCTGTTCGCCTTCGGGCAGAAGGCGGCGCTGGCGCTGGCCGGGCGCGGCCCGCGCTTCGGCTGGCTCGGCGATGCCTCGGTCTGGCTCGCGCTCCTGGCGGGAGCGGTTGCGGGCACCTATGCCCACGGGCATTTCGGGATCGCTGCCCTGGCGGTTCCCGCCTGCGTCGCCGGCGGTCTATGTCTGGCCGCCAGCCTGTTCACCCTGCTGCACCGGTCCGCGCCGGTGTCCTCGATCAAGATCTGAAGGAAGGCCGACCCGGATGAGCGTCTCCGCTCCCTCCCTCACCGACCACGTCGCCGGCCTGGATGCCGGTGCCCACGTCACCGCCGCCCACTGGCTCAAAGGCACTCTGGCCCTGGCGCTGGCCGATGGCGGGGTGTTCCTCCTGCGCGACGGCGCGACCGAGACGGTTTCTGCCCATCCGGAGGGCGGCATTCTCTCGGCGGCGAGCGACGGGGCGCGGCTGGTCAGCGCCGGCGACGACGGCCGGGTGGTCGCCACCGACGCCAAGGGAACCGCGCAGGAACTGGCGCAGGCCAAGGGCGCCGGCTGGGTCGATGCCCTGGCGCTCCACCCCGACGGCTCGCTCGCCTTCTCCTCGGGCCGCACCGTGGTGGCCCGGGACGCCAAGGGCCGCGAGAAGACCTTCGCCGCCCCCTCTACCCCGCGCGGGCTCGCCTTCGCGCCCAAGGGCTACCGCCTCGCGGTGGCCCACTACAACGGCGTGAGCCTGTGGTACCCGAACCTCGAGACGCCGCCCGACTTCATCGAGTGGAAGGGCTCGCATATCGACGTGACGTGGTCGCCCGACGGGCGCTTCGTCGTCTCGACCATGCAGGAGAACGCGCTGCACGGCTGGCGCCTCCAGCCCGACCGCGGCCACATGCGCATGTCGGGCTATCCGGGCAAGGTGCGCTCCCTGTCCTGGTCGAGCGACGGCAAGTGGCTCGCCACCAGCGGCGCCGAGGCCGCCATCGTCTGGCCGTTCGACTCGAAGGAAGGCCCCACCGGCAAGGCGCCCCGGGAATGCGGCGTGCGGCCGGCGCGGGTCTCGCAGGTCGCCTTCCACCCCAAGGCGCCGGTCCTGGCGATCGGCTACGAGGACGGCTGCGTGCTGCTCGTGCGCTTCACCGACGCCTCCGAGTTGCTGGTGCGCCCGGCGGTGAAGGGCAGCGCGATCTCGGCGCTCGCCTGGGACGGCACCGGGAGCCGCCTCGCCTTCGGCTGCGCCGACGGGCAGGCCGGATTGCTCACCCTGCCGGCCTGACGCCGATGGCCCTCTACGGACGCGCCCCGAAGCCCGACGCCGCCGCCCGGCGCCGGGTGGAGGCGTGGGTGCGGGCGGCGGGCGGCTACGGGCCGGACACGGCGATGACCGTGAGCGAGATCGTCTGCACCGATCCGGCCTGCCCCGGCACCGAGACGGTGATCCTGCTCTTTCCGCCCGGTGAGAAGACGCGGGCGCTCAAGGTCGCGGGTGCGCTCGACGCCTTGTGCGAGGCGGATGTGGCCGCCGCGCTCAGCGGAGCCTGAGCGACGGGCCTCCCCGCGGGCGCTCGCCGCCCTAGAACCTTGAGGGTCGCCGAAGGAGATCGTCGCCCGTGTTCCGCGTCATCCGCACGCTCGGCCTCGCCTTCGGACTGCTCGCCGCCATCATCGCCGCGCAGGGGCCGGAATTCGCTCAGCAATACACGCAGCGCCTCGGCGGGGCTCTGGACGAACTGCGCCGCGCCATCGCCTCCCTCGACGCGGACGCGCAGGCCACCGGCCGCAGCCGGGACGAGGCGCTGGAGCGCCTGCGCGCCAACCCGGACGCCTTCGCCGCCCGGCGCGGGGAATCGGCCCGCGCCGACATCGAGCGGCTGAAGCGGCTGGAGGCGCAGAAGCAGGCCCTCGACACCGCCACGAGCCCGCTCGGGCGCCTCTCCGTCATCGTGCGCGACCCCGACATGGGCATCGCCCGCGCGGCCTATCGCGACTACCAGCCGGCGGTGCCGACGACCACGGACGGGCTGGTGGCCGGGCTGCTCGGCTTTCTCGCCGCCTGGGGCGGCTGGCGCGTCACCAGCGATTTCGGCCGCCACATGGCCCGCCGGACCCGGCGCCCGCGGTCCGAAACCACGCCGGTTTGAGACGAATCCGGCGCTTTCGCGCGGCGGAAGTGTTGCTCGGCCTCTACAGCCGGGTCCGCCCGCCTGCACTAGGTGTAGGCGGCCGCTTCTCCCTCCGGCGAGGCACCGGATCCGGTTTCCCCTCGACCATGCCGCGTCCCCCCTCCACGACCGTCGATCCCGCGCTCGACGCAGCGGCCCTGCTGCGGCGCATCGGCTTCTTCGGCCTGTTCGTGGTGCTGCCGGTGGCCGCCCAGGTCTCCCGCCGCGCCACCGTGGTGCTCGCCCCCATCGCCGTCGTCCTGCTCATCACGGCCAGCGCCATCGACCAGCGTCAGCGCGCCGTCTGGCCGTCCGTGCGGCGGCTCCTGACCGCGCCGGCCTTCCTGGCCGGCATGCTGGTCGTGTTCTGGTCGGCGCTCTCGCTGGTCTGGACGCCGTTTCCCGGCCCGGCGAGCGAGCGGCTGGCGAATCTCCTCGCCATCGTCGCGATGACGCTGCTCGCCTACCTCGCCCTGCCGGAGCGGATGCGCTCGGCCAACCTCTACCTGCTGCCGCTCGGCGTCGGCGCGGCGGCGATCGTCGCGATCCTGATCAACCTCGTCGGCGACGCGATGCTCAAGGACAACCCGGACGGCGACAGCGCGCTCGAACGCGGCGCCGTGCTGCTGGCGCTGCTCGCCTGGCCCGCCGTCGCGTGGCTGCGCTCGCGCCGCCGCGACACCGAATCCCTCGTGGTGGTGCTGCTCGTCGCGGGCGCGCTGCTGCTGGCGCCGGGCCTGACCGCCCTGTTCGCCCTGGCCGTCGGCGCGCTGGCCTTCGCTCTGACCTATTGGCGCCTGTCGCTCGGCGTGCGGATCACCGCGCTCGCGGCGGCCGGCCTGCTCGTGGTGGCGCCGCTGCTGCCCTTCCTCGCCCGCCCCATCGGCGTGGCCCTGTTCGGCCCCGTGGCGCCGGGCGTGCTGGCGCTCAAGGCGTGGCAGAAGGTGGTGACCCTGGAGCCGGTGCGCCTCGTGACCGGCCACGGCCTGGAGACGGCCCTGCGCGGAAAGATCTTCGGCATCCTGCCGCTCAATGCGCCGACGACGATGCTGTTCGAGTTCTGGTACGAACTCGGCATCGTCGGCGCCTTCGCCGCGGCGTTCGCCCTCTACGGCGCGATCCACCGCGCCGGCCGCGACGCCACGGTGCTGGTGCCCTGCGCCATGGCCGCCTTCGCCACGGCCTTCGCCATCGGCGGCATCGGCGTCGGGCTCACCACGCTGTGGTGGCTGACCACGCTGGCGCTGGCGATCCTCACCTTCGTGGCGATCGAGCGCGGCCAGTTCCGCTCCAGCCGTCCCAAGGTCGGGCTGATCCCGCGGCTCCCCTCGCGGGGGTGACGCCGGCTCGTCCGGTCAGGGTTAGCGAGCAATCGCGGAGCGCCGGCCATCCCGTCCGCAACGGACGGGATGGGTCGCGCGCTTCTCCCGGCGGCGCCGCGCAAAAATGAGCCGCGACGCCGCCGGAGACGAACAGGACGCGACCGTTCTCGGGCCGATGTTCGAGCCTCTTGGTTCGCATCGTCTTTTTCCGAAGGCCGGCGGCCACCTTTCGGGACGATGCTCTAACCGCTGACGAAGCAACAGATCCGCCACGTCAGATCGGCCGTCCAGCCCAGCGCCGCTCCGGATGCCAGAGTGAGCGCACTTAAAATGATCCGCTCCACGATGGTTGATGAGAGGACGACGTCCGAAGTCGATCCAAAATCAACCACCACCGTCTCGGCTTGGCGCATTGTCTTCAAACCTCACGAGCCCCGCTGCGATTGAGGCAGCCAAGAGGCCAATCAGGTCTGGTCCATGGAGGGGCACTTCATCGGCCAGTGTGTCGAGTCGGCACTATCCTGCGCAGGTGAATCGAGCCCTTATCGACATCTGTAGTCCTGGCGCGGGCGGGCAACAGACATGCGCGAGAACTTGATCGATCAGTGGCGGCGGGAGCGGACGACGCCGGACGCGGCGCCCTCATCCGTCATCGAAATCGCGCGGGGCGTACGGACCGGGCTTCTGCTCGGTCTCGGCCTGCTGACGATCTTCGCCTTCGTCGGCTGGCTCGGCTTTCTCTGAAGCGCCGCCGATCGCGCGCCACGCCCGTTCCCCGCCGGCGCCGATCGATGGATGGCGGAAGACGAGCGAAACCGGGCTCAGCGCCCGGGCGCCTCGATCGCGTCGGCCGCCGCTTCGAGGGCGGTCATGTCGTCGTCGGAGAGGCCGAAATGGTGGCCGATCTCGTGAACGAGGACGTGGGTGACGAGGTGGCCCAGCGTCTCGTCGTGCTCGGCCCAGTAGTCGAGCAGCGGCCGGCGGTAGAGCCAGACCGCGTTGGGCATCTGCCCCGTCGCCCATTCGCCGCCCTGGGCCAGCCCGACGCCGCGGAACAGGCCGAGGAGGTCGAACTCCGACTCGCAGCCCATCTCGGTCAGGGTCTCCTCGTCGGGAAAGTCGTCGACGTGGATGCGCACGCCCGCGCAGAGACGGCGGAATTCCTCCGGCAGAGCGGCGAAGGCGGTGTCGGCCAGCGCCTCGATCTCGGCGAGGCTCGGCGCCTTGGTCCCGGCCCAGCCGCTCGCGGCGTCCTCGCTCGAGGCGTCCTGGCTCCCAGCGTCCTGGCTCGCGGCGTCCTGGCTCACGGCGCGGCGGGCTCCTGCGGGACGACCGGCAGCACGCAGCGTGCCAGGAAGGCGGCCAGATCGCTGGTGATGTGGTCGATATGCGGCTCCTGCACCGCCTCCTGCTCGAACAGCTCGCGGAACGGATCGGGCGTCGGCGGCACCACGAGCACGGTGGCCATGCCGAGATCGTGCGGCACCACGAGGTTGCGGGCGATGTCCTCGAACAGGGCCGAGCGCCTGGGATCGACGCCGTGGCGCAGGAGGAAGCGCTCGTAGGTGCCGCGGTCGGGCTTCGGGATGAAGTCGGCCGCCGCGATGTCGAACACGTCCTCGAAATGGTCGAGGATGCCGAGCTTCTCCGCGACCCGCTCGGCGTGGCGGCGCGAGCCGTTGGTGAGGATCAGCTTGCGCCCCGGCAGCCGCTCGATCGCGTCGCCCAGGGATTCGTCGAGCTTGATCGTCGAGTGGTCGATGTCGTGGGCGAAATCGAGGAAGTCGTGCGGATCGACCCCTTCCTCCACCATGAGCGCCTTCAGGGTGGTGCCGTAATGGTGGTAGAAATGCTTCTGCAGGGCCCGGGCCGAGATCGCGTCGAGCCCGTAGAGGCGCATGACGTAGAGCGTGATCCGCTCGTCCACCTGCGGCCAGACCCGCGCGTCGCTCGGGTAGAGCGTGTTGTCGAGATCGAACACCCAGGTATCGACGCGGGAAAAGCCGCGGGCGTCGGGGGTGGTGAAATGGCTCTCGCCGGGAAGAAGCAAGGGAAGGGTGACGCTCGTGAGGGGGAAACGGGACGGGACTGCCCCGTCTCCCCTATGTAGGAAGGCGCGACGCGCAGGGAAGCGCCGCCTCAGGTGCGCCGGATCAGGGTGCCCGCGCCGAAATCGGTGAACAGCTCCAGAAGGGCGGCGTGCGCGACCTTGCCGTTGAGGATGACCACGGCCTCCACGCCCTGCTCGATGGCGTAGATGCAGGTCTCGACCTTGGGGATCATCCCGCCCGTGATGGTGCCGTCGGCGATCAGCCGCCGGCAATCCTCGACCGAGAGTTCCTGGATCAGGTTCTTGTCCTTGTCGAGCACGCCGGGCACGTCGGTGAGCAGCAGGAGGCGCTTGGCCCGCAGCGCGCCGGCGATGGCGCCCGCGAAGGTGTCGGCGTTGACGTTGTAGGTCTTGCCGTCCTCGCCGTAGGCCACGGGGGCGAGCACCGGGATCAGCTCGGCCTTCAGCACCGCGTCGAGCACGCCGCGCTCGACATGCTCGGGCTCGCCGACGAGGCCGAGATCGATCGCCTGCTCGATGTTGCTGTCGGGGTCCTTGACCGTGCGCATCGCCCGCTTGGCGCGGACCATGTTGCCGTCCTTGCCGCACAGGCCGATCGCCCGGCCGCCCTCGGCGGCGATCCAGCCGACGATCTGCTTGTTGATCGAGCCGGCCAGAACCATCTCGACCACCTCGACGGTGGCCTCGTCCGTGACGCGCAGGCCGCCGCGGAACTCCGATTCGATCCCGAGCCGCGCCAGCATCCGGCCGATCTGCGGCCCGCCGCCGTGCACGACGATCGGCTTCAGGCCGGATTGCTCCAGCAGCACGATGTCCTCGGCGAAATCCTCCGCCGCCGCCGGGTCGCCCATGGCGTGGCCGCCATACTTGATGACGACGATCTCCTGATCGTAGCGCTGCATGTGCGGCAGCGCCTGGGTCAGGATCTCGGCGCGCACATGCACGTTCGGCAGCGGATCGGTCATCGCGGTCGTCCTGTCTCGCTGGGTTGGCGACGGATTCGGCAGGGCTTCTAGCGCAGGCTTTCCGCGACGCGAAGCGGTCGAATGGAGGTTATCGGACCCGCCTCCCGCACCACCACGACAGTGAGCCGCCTCAGGAATTGTCGTGAGGGCCGCCGGACCGTCCGCGCCCGGCCGCGAGGCTTTCGCGGCCGGGGCGGGGCTTAAAGACCGGCCGCTCGGATGCCGATGCGGTGCAATCCCGCTCGACGCGACCGGAACGACACGTTTCGGAGAGGACATCCTGCGCCGATGCAGAGTTTCCCGGCCGCTTAACTGGCCGTTAACCGCGTTTCTCAATCATCTCCTGGTTGAGCCAGGGGGCCGAGAATGCTGAATGACGATGCACTGACGCCGCGCCCGTCCCTCACGAATCCCGGCCTGATCGCCCGCGTGGTCGAGCGCTTCGGCCAGGGCGCGGGCTCCTCGGCCGAGATCTGGCGGCGGCTCACCGAGAGCTACGCGGTCGATCTCGATGCGGTCGCCGCCCTCCTGCCCTGCGCCGAGCCCGAGCCGCTCTGGCTCACGGCCCGCGCCCGGAACCGAGCCCGCTGAGGACCGGTCAGCCGACCACCCGCAGGCTCTCGCCCGCCCGCAGGCGGCCCCCGGCCAGAACCTCGGCGTAGACGCCGCAATCGGCGTGGCCGAGACCGTTCATCAGGGCCTTCGGGATCGCGAGGTCGCGCAGACCCGTCTGCGGATCGACGTTGGTGGCCGCGCACCGCACCGTGCGGCTGGTGATCTTCAGCCGCAGCCCGTCCTCCGCCTCCAGCACCCGGCCGACCATGTCGAGTTCGGCGAAAGGCTCCAGCCCGTCCAGATAGAGATTGCCGCGAAAGCGCAGGGGATCGACGGGGGCGCCGACGAGATCCTCGGTCGCCGCCACGCTCGCCCGGTTGATGAGCGAGACGTAGCCCGTGCGCGAATCGGTGAAGCGGTAGCCGGGCGGTGCGGCGAGCACCCGCGGCGGACCGCGCAGCGCGTCCGGCACGAAACCCTGCATGAAGGCGGCCAGCGCCGCGCGCCCCTCGGTCGTGCTCAGGTCGGCGTCCAGCGCCGTCGTCCCGTTCTCCTCGACCGTGAGGCGATGCGTGGCGTCGTCGAAGCGGGTGCGCAGCCGCGCCAGCGCCTCGTCGCGCATCAGCATCAGGTAGGCGACCTTGGGCAGGTGGCGCGGGGCGCTCTCGTTGAAGCCCGAGGGTCCGTTCTCGATGGCGTAGAGCCGGTCGCCCGGGAAGTAGCCGCTGGTCTTCAGCTCCGCCGACTCCACCGCTTCGGGCGAGAGCCCCTTCACGGGGTAGCGGTAGAGGGCGGCGATGCGGAGGTCAGGGCTCTGGCTCATCCCGCCTCGCTACGGCGCGTGCCCCTGCTTGGCAACGGAGCACCCCGGCGCCGCGCGGTCCCTACGAAGAATTGCGCATGGTCTGCGTGCCGGGGCTCGGCCTAGCCTGCCGTCGGCAGGAGGATGACGACGCATGGCCGCGATCACCGCACTCTACCGCTATCCCGTCAAAGGGCTCTCGGCCGAATCGCTTCCGGCGCTGAGCCTGCGGCGCGGGAGCGGACTGGCCTTCGATCGCGAATACGCCCTGGCGCTCGGGAGCACGGCCTTCGATCCGGAGCAGCCGAAGCCCCTCGACAAGGGCTTCTTCCTGATGCTGCGCAGCAACGCGGTTCTGGCGGCCCTCACGACGCGGTTCGATCCCGAGACGGGACGCCTCGCGATCGGACGCGGCGGCCGGACGCTGGTCGAAGCGGATCTGTCGAGCGCGGCGGGGCGGGAGGCCGTCGAGCGCTTCTTCGAGGCGTATGTCGGCCCGGCGGCCAAGGGCCGGCCGCGCCTCGTGCGGGCCGAGGGGCACAAGTTCACCGATGGCAGCGTGATCTCGCCGGCCTTCATGCGGGCGGTCTCGCTCGTCAACCTCGCCTCGGTGCGCGCCCTCGAAGCGCGGACGGGGGAGGCGATCCACCCCTTGCGCTTCCGCGCCAACATCGTCGTCGACGGGCTGGAGGCCTGGGAGGAACTGGACTGGGTCGATCGCGAGGTGAGCATCGGGGATCTGCGGCTGCGGGGCCTCGCGCGGACGCCGCGCTGCGCCGCCGTCGACGTGAACCCCGAGACGGCCGAGCGCGACACCAACCTGCCCAAAGCCCTGAAGCGGCATTTCGGCCATGTCGATCTGGGGCTCTATCTCGAAGTGCTCTCCGACGGCGCCATTGCGGTCGGTGACCGGCTGGCGCTCGCTCAGGAGACGGCAGGCACCGGCTGAGGGCGCCCTTCACACCACCACAAAGCCGAACCCGTCCCACTGCGCCGTTGCGGCATCGTGCGGCCGGCGCTCGGGCGCGAGCCACGCGAAGGCCGGCACGCCCGCCGCCGCCGCGGCGATGCGGATCATCCCGCGGGCCTGCGCGAGCGCTTCGCCCTCGCCCAGGAGAGCGGCCAGCGCCGGCGCGTCGAGGCCGAGGCCGCGAAGCCGCGGGCTGGCGCCGACGAAGCCGGCCGCGCCGAGCAGGCCGAGCGGATGGCGGATCGCGGCGAGGATCGAAAGGCTTCCGTCGGGCCGATCCCCTTCCGCCTCGCACACGGCGAGCCGCGCCCCGAGGGCGGCGACATCGCGGCCGGAGCGGGCATCGCGCAGCAGCACCGCGTCCGGCTCCAGCGCGACGAGCGCGTCGAGGGCGGGATCGTCCAGACCGTCGAGGGCGGCGTAGATCGCGAGGTCGGTGCGGTCCGCCCGCAGGCGGGCGACGAGATGCGGCGGAAACGCTCCGCCGAGAACCAGCGCCCGCGCGCCCCCGGCCAGGGCCGCCCGCGCCGCCTCGGCATCCGCCACGAGGAGGGCGCGGCGCGGCGCGGCCGGTTCGGGACGGGACGGTGCGGCGCTCATTCAAACTTCCTTTACCATAGCTGCAGGAAGGTCGGGCCTCACGGGGCCGAGTGACGGTCCCGGCGGGACGCGTCATGTTCCTGTTCACCAATGCTCCGGCCAGCCCCCGCGAGACCGCCGCGCCCGCGCGCGCCGCGGCGGCGGGCGGCCCGGTGGTCGACGCGATCCGCGAGGGCGCGCAGACCAGCGGCGTCGGCTTCGATTACCTGCTCGCCACGGCCCAGCGGGAATCGAGCCTCAACCCGGATGCTAAGGCGAGCACCTCCACCGCGACCGGCCTGTTCCAGTTCATCGAGCAGACCTGGCTCGGCGTGATGAAGAGCACCGGTCCCAAGCTCGGTCTCTCCTCCTACGCCGACGCCATCACCACCCGTGCCGACGGCAGCTACACCGTGGCCGATCCGGCCGCCCGGCAGGCCATCCTCGACCTGCGCCGCGACCCGAAGATCGCGGCGACGATGGCGGGCGCCCTGACGCAGCGCAACGGCGAGGCCCTGAGCACGGCGCTCGGCCGCGACCCGACGGCGGGCGACCTCTACGCCGCCCACGTGCTCGGCGCGAAGGGCGCGAGCGCGCTGATCGCCTCGGCGCAGGCGAACCCGTCCCGCGCCGCCGCCCTCGACCTGCCGGAGGCGGCCGCCGCCAACCGCAACCTGTTCTACGACCGGGCCGGGCGGCCCCGCAGCACCTCCGAACTCTACGCGCTCCTGAGCCGCGCCACCGATCCTGCCGCGGCCGGCGGCGGCGCGAGCCCGATTGCCACTGCGGCCTCCTCGTCCGAACCGCCGACCGCCTACGCCTCGCTGGAGGGCGGGCTCCGCTCGCTGTTCCAGACCGACCGCCGCCAGGGGGCGATCTCCGACGGCGTGGCCAAGATCTGGCAGAACCGCACCGCCGCCAGCGCCGCTTCCCGGTCCGCCCCGACCTACTTCCCGCGCTCCGAGGCGGACGGCGAGGCCGACGCGCCCGCCGCGGCCTCCGTCCCGGCCCCCGCCGCGACGCCCGCGACGACGGTGCAGACAGGCCTGAATGCCCCCGCGGCGGCGATCGTGGTGCCGCTGCCGCCGCGCCGGCCCGCCGGGCTGGGAGGGACGGTCGCCGCGCCGCCGCCGAGCCTCGCGGCCGGCCCGACCCCGGACCGTCAGACTGCGACGGCGAGTCAGGCCAAGAGCTCGCTCTTCGATTCCTCCTCCTACCGGCTTCGGAACGGCTCATGATCGTCCGCCAGTTCCTCACCCTCACCCAGAACGCCTCCACCGAGCGGCGGGCCGAGGCCGCGGGCGCGCTGACGCGCACCTACCTCCAGGGCACGCTCGGGCCCGACGCGGCCTGGGAGGCCAAGACGGCTCTGCTCGCCCTGCTCGACGATCCCGCGGCCGCGGTGCGGCGGGCGCTGGCTCAGGCCTGCGCCGCCTCGGATCAGGCTCCGCGCCCGCTCATCGTGGCGCTCGCCTCCGACCAGCCGGACATCGCCTGCCTCGTGCTCGCGCGCTCCCCCGTCCTGATGGATGCCGACCTCGTCGATTGCGTCGCCATGGGCTGCGAGGAGACCCGCTCGGCGGTGGCGGGCCGGGCCGACCTCTCGCGGCCGGTGGCCGCCGCGCTGGCGGAGGTGGGCGGCGCGCCCTCGCTCATCGCACTGGCCAAAAACCCCCGCGCCAGCATCGGCACCGCCGCCCTGCTGCGCATGGTGGAGCGCCACGGCGACGACGGGGCCCTGCGCCAGGCCCTGCTGGCGCGCGCCGACCTCGCGATCGAGGTGCGCCACGCCGTCGTCGCCCTGGTGGCCGAGCAGCTCTCGCGCTTCGGCCAGGATGCCGGCTGGATCAGCTCCGAGCGCGGCACGCGGGTGGCCCGCGAGGCGCGCGATGCCGCCGCGCTCGCCCTCAGCGACGAGGCCGGGGAGGCCGGCCTCGCCCGCCTCGTGGCTCATCTGCGGGTGCAGGAACAGCTCACCGCCGGGCTGATCCTGCGCGCGATCCTGTCCCTGCGCCTGCCCTTCGCCGAGGTGGCCCTGGCCGAACTCAGCGGCCTCAGCCGTGCCCGCGTCGCCGGCCTGATGCTCGAAGCGCAGGGGGCGGGCTTTTCTGCGCTTCACCGCCGGGCGGGGCTGCCCGGCCTGCTGCTTCCGGCGATCCAGGCGGCGCTCGCTGTGTGGCGCGAGGCCAACAACGGCCGCAGCGGTCTCGACGGGCCGCGGCTCGCCCGCTCGATGATCGAGGCCGCGCTCACCGCCTGCGAGACGATGCCGTTCGCCGAGGCGCGCGGCCTGATGGCGCTGCTCGCCCGCTTCGAGGCGGAGGCCGCCCGGGACGAGGCCCGCATTCACGCCCACGCGCAGGCGCAATCACAGGCGCAATCACAGGCGCAATCGGAGGCTCAGGCCGAGGCGGCGCTGCTCGCCGCACCCGAGGCCGTACCGGCCGCGCTCCCCTCTTCGGACATTCCCGCGGTCATCGTGCTCCCGCCGGAGCCGGCCGCCTCGGAGACGCCCCGCGCCGACGCGGCTCCGCCGCTGGAATGGCCGACGGCGCCGCGGGCCGAGGAGCGCATCGGCGCCGCCGTCACCCTGTCGGAGGCCGCGCCGACGGCCGTGCCGGACTTCGCGGAAACGGTGCTCGCCAGCCTCGCCGACGACCTGATGGCGAGCTTCCTCGCCGACCGCGCCGCCGCGGCGCCCGCCGTCGCCGCGCCGGAGATCGAGGTCCGGCCCGAACCGCGCCGCGCCGCCCGCCCGCGGGAGATCGCCGTGGCGGTCGCCGCCGGGATGATCCCGCAGGAACTCGTCCTCAGCTACCGGGCCGACCGCCTGCGCCTCGCGGCCTGACGGCTGACGTCGGACCGCTTCCGGCTGCCCGCCTCGGGTGTGCCGCCCTCCGTCGTCGCGAGCCTGGGCGAAGCGATCCAGTGGCGCAACCTTGCCGGAAGAGGCGGCGCCCTGGATTGCTTCGGCTCCGCCTCGCAACGACGGATGAGGGAGCGAACCGATCAAACGGCAATGGTCTCGGCGCGTCCGGGATCAGATCTCGATCTCGGTGCCGATCTCGATCACCTGCCGGGCGGGGACGCAGAAATGGGCGCCGGTGCGCTCGGCGTTGTTCTGCATCACGGCGAAGACGGCCTCGCGCCAGTCCGACATGCCGCGCCGGTCCGAGACGGGAATGATCGTCTCGTGGCCCACGAAGACGGTGAGGTCCTCCGTGAAGGCCTCCGGCAGCAGCCCGGCCCGGACGGCGCAGGCCAAGCCCTCGGGCACGGAGGCCGATTGCATGAAGCCGTAGCGCAGGACGACGCGGCGGATGTCGGGGGCGATCTCGCTCACCGCGGCGCGCGTCTCCGCCGGGATGGTCGGGCGATCCTCGAACAGGGCGGTGACGATCAGGATGCGGGCGTGCCGCGCCCCGAGCCGCTCCACGAAGCGCATCAGCGGCAGCGGAATGCCCTCGGTGGCCGAGGACAGGAACGCCGCGCTGCCCGGCAGCATCGTCGGCGGCGCCTCGCGCAGGCCGTCGAGGAAGCGGGCCTCCGGCGGCCGGATCGCGATGCGCGCCTCTTCCAGGCAGGCATTGCCCTTGCGCCACGTCAGCATCAGGAAGGCGACGAACCCTGCGAGCACCAGGGGAAACCAGCCGCCCTCGAACAGCTTCACGCTGTTGGCGGCGAGGAAGGTGAGATCGACCGTCAGGAAGAGGCCGTTCACCGCCAGTACGAGGGGCAGAGCGTAGCCCCATTTGCGCGCGACGAGGCCGGCCAGCAGGGTCGTGATCGCCATGAGCAGCGACACGGCGATGCCGTAGGCGCCGGCGAGCGCGTCGGAGGAGCGGAAGACCAGCACCGCCGAGAGCGTGGCGGCCGCCAGCAGCCAGTTCACCAGGGGCACGTAGATCTGGCCCTGCTCGTCGGGCGCCGTGTGGACGATGCGCAGCGGCGGCAGGAAGCCGAGCTGGATCGATTGCCGCGTCAGCGAGAACACGCCGGAGATCACCGCCTGCGAGGCGATGACCGCGGCCAGGGTCGCGAGCCCGATCAGCGGATAATGGCCCCAGGCCGGCGCGAGGCGGTAGAACGGGTTCTCGGCCGCGCCGGGATCGACGAGCAGGATCGCGCCCTGCCCGAAATAGTGGATCACGAGCGCGGGCAGCACCGCGGCGAACCACGCGATCCGGATCGCCCGCGCGCCGAAATGGCCGAGATCGGCGTACATCGCCTCGCCGCCCGTCACCGCCAGGAAGGCCGCGCCGAGCATGGCGAAGCCAACGTGGAGCCCCGCATGGGCGGTGAACTCGACGGCCCGCAGCGGATTGACCGCGGTCAGGATCTGCGGCGCCTGCACGATGCCGCCGATGCCGAGCGCGGCCAGCACGACGAACCAGAGCAGCATCACCGGCCCGAAGATCCGGCCGATGAAGGCCACGCCCCGGCTCTGCACGAAGAACAGCCCGACCAGGATCACGAGGGCGATCGGCACGACGAAGCGGTCGAGGGCCGGCGCGTCCACCTTCAGGCCCTCGACGGCCGACAGCACGGAGATCGCGGGCGTGATCGTCCCGTCGCCGTAGAGCAGGGCGGCGCCGACGAGGCCGACCACCAGCAGCAGCGCTTGCCGGGAGCCGGGCCGGGCGTGGCGGGCGCCCAGCAGGGCCAGCATCGCCACGATGCCACCCTCGCCGCGATTGTCGGCGCGCAGGATCAGCACCGCGTATTTCAGCGAGACGACGAGGATCAGCGACCACAGGATCAGGGAGACCGCCCCGGTGACCGCGACGGGGGTCGGCGCGCCGCCCTGGCTCGCGGCCCGCACCGCCTCCTTGAAGGCGTAGAGCGGGCTCGTGCCGATATCGCCGTAGACGATGCCGAGCGTGCCCAGAAGGGTCGCCGCGCCGAGGCGCCGCCCCGCCTCCGGAGCGGGATCAGGGGCGGCGGACTGGCTCAAGGCTGCGCTCCGGACGGGGCCGATCGTGGCGGCCTACCTATGGAGCGCGCCCCTCCTGTCCAGAGGGGCCCTGTCGGGCTCGCGGGCGCGCATCCTCAGGGCGTCGTCTTGTCCGGGCCCGAGCGCCCGTCGCGCAGGCGCGCGGCTCCGGCGGCGGCCTTCTCGGCGATGCGGGAGCGCAGATCCTCGGAGAGTTCGATATCGACGAGGCGCCAGCCCCAGTCGCGCAGGCGCAGGCGCAGGCGGAACTGCTCCCGGCGCGGCCGGTCCGGCGGCACGGCGACCACCACCGAGCGGAAGCCGCGCATGTCGGAGGCGAAATAGTAGCGCAGGAGCCGTCCGAGATCGGGGATGCGCAGGCCGTCGCGCCGCTCGTGCCGGTTGGTCGGGGCGCCGAGATCGGAGTCCTGGGGCCAGCCGTCGTCGAGCAGGTCGATCACGGCCTTCGGCGTGAGGGCCGATTCCATCACCGGCAGGGCGAAGGCCGCCGCCGCATCGGCGATGCGCTGCCGCTCACGCGGATCGAGCGAGGTGCTGTCGGCCTTGACCGCCGCGCTGATCTGCCGGGCGAGCGACAGGCGCAGGGTGCGGAAGTTGACGCGCCGCTCCACCGCGGCGGTGTCGCCGGCCTGGACCGCCGCCGCGAAGCCGTAGAGCGACCAGAACGGGGTCAGCGTGTAGGCGAACCACGCCAGAACGGCGAGAAGGGGAAGGAGCCACCACCGCATCGGATCAGCCGCGACCGTGCGCAGGCTTCATGCCGGGTCCCGATCCTGCGTCTCGCCATCGGCCCCGTGCCAGCCGCTCAGCCCGGCGAAGGCGGCGACGACGCCCTCGTAGACCGGCCGCTTGAAGGGAATGATCAGGTCCGGCAGCGCCTCCAGGCGCTCCCAGCGCCACGCCTCGAACTCGGCCTTGTGAGCACCGCCGCCGGGGGCGTCCACGTCGATCACCGCCTCGCTGCCGGTCAGGCCGAAGGCGAACCACTTCTGCCGCTGGCCGCGGTAGCGCCCCTTCCAGGCCTGCTTCATGACCTCGGGCGGCAGGTCGTAGGCGAGCCAGTCGCGGGTCTCGCCGAGCAGCGTGACCGCGTCGGCGGGCACGTTGGTCTCCTCGTGGAGTTCGCGCAGGGCCGCGTCGAGGGGCGCCTCGCCCGCGTCGATCCCGCCCTGGGGCATCTGCCACGCCCGCTCGCCGTCGACATGCTCGGGACCGGCCGAGCGCTTGCGCCGCCCGATGAAGACGCGGCCGTCGCGGTTGAACAGGGTCACGCCCACGCAGGGGCGGTAGGGCAACGCGCTGCCCTCGGGCAGGCGCAGGAGGTCGTCGTCGGGGCGGGTCATCGCGGGCTCGTGCTGGCCGCGGGACCATAGGACGGCCGGCGCGGCACGGGCAACGCCGCACGGCCCGCAATCTCGACCTGCAGAAGACGCGGGCGACGGCCGGAGGCCGCGCCCGCGTCTCCCCGCGAACTCGAACCCGGTTACGCCGCGCGCACGTTCGTCAGGAAGCGCCCGACTTCGCCGCTCAGGTGCTCCGACTGGCGCGACAGCTCGGAGGCGGCGGTGAGCACCTGGGCGGCGGCGTCGCCCGCTTCCTCCGCGGCCTGGGCCACGCCGGCGATGTTGCTCGTCACCTCGCCCGCACCCATGGCGGCCTGGGCCACGTTGCGCACGATCTCCTGCGTCGCCGCGCCCTGCTGCTCGACCGCCGCGGCGATCGAGGCGGCCACGGCGCTGATCTCCTCGATGCGGCCGGTGATGCTGCCGATCGACGAGACCGCCTGACCCGTGGTCTGCTGGATGCGCCCGATCTGGCCCGAGATCTCCTCGGTGGCCCGGGCGGTCTGGTTGGCGAGTTCCTTGACCTCCGCCGCAACCACGGCGAAGCCGCGGCCCGCCTCACCGGCACGCGCCGCCTCAATGGTGGCGTTCAAGGCCAGAAGGTTGGTCTGACCGGCAATGGTCGTGATCATCGTCACCACGTCGCCGATCTTGGCGACCGCCGCGCTCAGCTCGCGGACATGGGCGGCGGTCTGCGCCGCCTCGCCGACGGCCGCCTGCGCCAGCATCGACGAGCCGCTGACCTGACGGCCGATCTCCTGCACGGAGGAGCCGAGTTCCTCGGCCGCCGCGGCGACGGTGTTGACGTTGGTGGCGGCCTCTTCCGCCGCCGCGGCCACGCTGATCGACTGGCCGGCCGTGCGGGTCGCTGCACCCGACATGCCCTGCGCCGAGGCCTGCAGCTGCGTCGCGGAGGACGAGACGAGGCTGACGACGCCGCCGACGGCGCGCTCGAACCGCTCGGCCATCTCGCGCATGGCGGACTTGCGCTGCGCCTCCGCCCCGGCCCGGGCCGCGGCGGTTTCCTCCTCGAGGGTGCGCACGCGGATCAGCCCGTCCTTGAAGATCTGCACCGCGTCGGCGATGCGGCCGATCTCGGTGCGCTGGCCCTGGTGGGGGATCGCCACCGTGAGATCGCCGGCGGCCAAAGCCTGCATGGGCTCGACCACCGAGGCGATGCCGCCGGACACGCTGCGGATGATGAGCACCGCGAGCACGATCGAGACGATCAGCCCGACGGCGATCACCGCGAGCGCCATCGTCCGCACCCACTGGAACACCTGTTCCCCCTGCGCCGTGGCGCGGGCGGCGCCCTCGTTGTTGAAGGCGATGAGCTTTTCCAGGGCGCTCGACATCGCCCGGCGCGGCGCGAGGCCCTTCGACTCGTAGGTGGTGAAGGCCTCCGCCTTCCGGCCCTGGCGCGACAGGTCCATCACGCCCCGGCGCTCGGCCTCGAAGACGCCGGCTTCCCGCACGTAGGTGTCGTAGAGCGCGCGCTCCTCGGCCGAGGTGATCAGCGCCTCGTAGGCCGCCCGCTTGTCGCTCACCAGCTTGCCGAAGCGCTCGAAGTCCTTCTCCATGGCCGCGAGCGCCTGCGGCTCGGTGGCCTGGGTGTGGCGCAGCATCACGCCGTTGCTGCGCGCCGCCGCCGTGTCGATCTCGCCCAGCAGCCGTACGCTGGGCAGCCAATTGCCCTCGATCTCCAGCGTCTGCTGGCGGATGGCCTGCGCACCCATCAGCCCGAGAAGCCCGAGGCCGACGAGGAAGAGCGTCAGCACCGTGAAGGATGCGATCAGCTTGCTGCGAATGGGAATGGACTGGAACGACACGGGAGACTCCGGACGAAATCGTCGTACCCGGCCGCTTTCGGGCGGGGCGGAGGATCCTGGTCAAACAATCGTTACCGGATCGCCTAGCTTCTTCCCAATTGCCTGGCGGAATGCGGATGAAACGCAGTTCGAGTTCGTTTCGATATCAGTAGAACTATCAATTGTTAAGGTGCGGCGCTCGACATCTTCGCCACGCCCGCATTCTGACGCAGAGCGACGCTGACCGGCACCAGCCGGACGCCGCGGGCCTCCAGATCGCGCGACCAGCGCGAGAGCCGGTCGATCGTCAGCGGTGAGGCGCTGGCCGAGGCCAGCACGAACCCCTTCTGCCGGGCGAGCGTCTCCAGGCGGGCGAGTTCGGCGTCGATCGCGTCCGGCCGGGCCACCGCGTCGATCACGACCTCGGCGCGGGCGGTCGCCAGCTTCGCCTTGCCCGCCAGCCCGGCCACCAGCGAGCGGGGCGCGGTGCCGTCCTCCACGAAGCCGAGTCCGCGGGCGGACAGCTCCTTCAGAATCGGCTCCAGGGCCGACGACTCGCTCATGAGCTTGGCGCCCATGAAGTTCACCGCCGCGACGAATCCGGGAAACCGGCTCATCGCCCAGGCGACCCGGTCGAGATTCTCGCCCGGACGGCCGGAGGCCAGCAGCGTCTGCGGCCCGGGATCGCTGTCGGGATAGTCGAACGGCTCCATCGGCAACTGGAGCAGGATCTCGTGCCCGGCCTCGCGGGCGCGGGTGGCGGTCTTCTCGAGGTCGCCGCCGTAGGGCGAGAGCGCGAGGCTGACCGCGGCGGGCAGCCGGGCGATGGCGCCGAGGGTCGCCGCTTCGCCGATGCCGAGGCCCGAGACGAGCACCGCGATGCGCGGACCCGTGCCCGGCTCCTCCGGGCGGGCATAGACGTCGAGGGGCCGCAGGCGTCCCTCGCCGATGCGGGGGAGGGGGCCGTGGCGCCCGCGCTCGGTCAGGCGCGGGTCGGGCGCGGGGGCGAGCTTGACCTGGGCGGCGTTGGGCACGCGGATGATGACGGGCGCGTCGGGCGCCGTCGAGCCGTCGGGGCGGAACACGCTGACGCCCGAGGCCTGCTCGACCTCCCGCGCGGAGCGGGAAGGCCCGGCGGGGGCGGCTTCCGCGACGCGGGGCGCGGGCGCGACCGCCTCGCGGATCTCGATCGTGGCGCTCGCCCGCGGTTCGCCGCCGCGAGGATCGCCGGTGAGCGCGACGGTGCCGGCCAGAAGGCACAGAGCCAGCACCGATACGCCCGCGATCGCAGTGGTCGGACGCAGGCCGGCGCGCAGGCGCGCCGCCTTGCCCCCGACTCCGAGAGGCTTCGTCAGGATGTCGTCGGCCGCGTCGCTCACCCGCCGTCCCGCCCCGTTGGCGCATGGGATGACCGGGCGGCGGGAGCGTCAACGAGAAACGGCCCGCATTCCGGTCTGAACCGGCATTGCGGGCCGTCATGGTTAATCTTCCCCTAATCCCGCGGCTGCCGGGCGGCCGCGGGGCGGTGGGAGATCAATTCTGCGTGGCGGGCTTCGTCACGTTGGCCGCACCCTTCTGGATGCCGTGCAGGAAGTCGACCGCGGCGATGAGCTGCTTGTCCTTGGCCGGGTCCGGCGGGATGTAGGCCGAGGAACCGCCGCGCTCCTCGGTGTCCTTCTGCTTCAGGTGGCCCTTCAGCCCGGCCTCGCCCTTGGTCTCGTCCTTGCCCTTCAGGTCGTCGGGCACCTCCTGCAGCACCTCCTGATCCGGCTCGATGCCCTTCGCCTGGATCGAGCGGCCGGACGGGGTGTAGTAGCGGGCGGTCGTGAGCCGCAGGGCGCCCTGGCCGCCGAGCGGGATGATCGACTGGACCGAGCCCTTGCCGAAGGAGCGCGTGCCCATGATGGTCGCGCGCTTGTGATCCTGCAGGGCGCCGGCCACGATCTCCGAGGCCGAGGCCGCGCCGCCGTTCACCAGCACGACGATGGGCTTGCCCTTGGCCAGGTCACCGGCCTTGGCCGAGAAGCGCTGCGTCTCGTCCGGGTTGCGGCCGCGGGTCGAGACGATCTCGCCGCGGTCGAGGAAGGCGTCGGAGACCATCACCGCCTGATCGAGCAGGCCGCCGGGGTTGTTGCGCAGGTCGAGGACGTAGCCCTTGAGCTTGTCTCCGCCGATCTCGGTCTGGAGCTTGTCGATCGCGGTCTTGAGCCCGTCGAAGGTCTGCTCGTTGAACTGGGTCAGGCGCACGTAGCCGACATCGCCGCTCTCCACCTTGGAGCGGACGGGGCGGATCTTGATGATGTCGCGGGTCAGCGAGACGTCGATCGGGTCCTTGGCCTCCTTGCGGCTGATCTTCAGCTTCACCGCGGAGTTGACCGGCCCGCGCATCTTGTCGACGGCCTGGTTCAGGGTCAGGCCCTGGACCTGCTCGTCGTCGATCTGGGTGATGATGTCGTTGGCGAGCAGGCCGGCCTTCGAGGCGGGCGTGTCGTCGATGGGCGAGACGACCTTGATCAGGCCGTCCTCCATGGTGACCTCGATTCCGAGCCCGCCGAACTCGCCCCGCGTCGTCGTCTGCATGTCGCGGAAGGCCTTCGCGTCCATGTAGCTCGAATGCGGGTCGAGGGAGGTCAGCATGCCGTTGACGGCCGACTCGATCAGCTTCGATTCCTCGGGCTTCTCGACGTAGTCGGTGCGCACCTTCTCGAACACGTCGCCGAACAGGCTCAGCTGCCGGTAGGTCTCCGCCGAGGCCGCGATGGCGCTGGTGCCGGAGAGGAGTTGGGTTTGAGTCGACAGGGCCGAGGCACCGATGCCGAGGGCGGCGCCGAGCAACACGAGGGACACTTTGCGCATTATCCGCGAACCTTCTCGCTGGAACTTTTCGCCCACCACGGCTCCGGATCGATGGAGCCGCCGTCTTTTCTGAACTCGACGTACAGGACGGGATCAACGCGATCATCGTCCCTCTGTGACGCAGCCTGCGGCGCGTTCACCGGGGGGCCGCTGCCCTCGCCCATCACGGCCACCGGTTCACCCGCCAGCACGAACTGGCCAACCTCGACGTTGATCTGTTCCATCCCCGCGAGCAAGAGATAGTAGCCGTCGCCCGCATTGATGATCAAGAGACGGCCATAGGAGCGGAACGGCCCGGCGAAGGAGACCCAGCCGTCCGCCGGTGCCGAGACGATCGCCCGGCCCCTTGTCCGCAGCGAGATGCCGCGGGTGGTGCCGCCCTGGCCGTCGGGCTGGTTGAAGCCGCGCAGGAGGGGGCCGCTCACGGGCCTGGGCAGATCGCCGCGGGCCTCGGCGAACTTCACCTTCGGCGCCAGCTTGGCCGGATCGCGGGCGCTGGCCGCCGCGAACTTCTCCTGCACGGCGCGCTGCTCCCGCTCGGCGGCGGCGCGAACGGCGTCGGCGGCCCGGCGCGCGCTCGACAGCTCGCTCTCCATCCGGTCCACGAGATCCTTGAGGCTCTTGGCCTGATGGCCGAGTTCGGCGCTCTTCTGGCGCTCGGCGGTGAGGTCGGATTCGATCTGTGCCTGCCGGCTGCGGCGCGCGGCGATCAGCGCATCGAGGCGCTGCCGCTCGGAGGCCCAGCCGGCGAGATCCTTGCGCAGGGATTCCCGGTCGGCGGCGATGAGGCCGCGCACGCGCACCAGTTCCGTGAGGTCGCCCGCCAGCGTCTCCGCCTCGCCGCGCAGTTCCGGCACCACGGCGCCGAGCAGCATGGAGGTGCGGATTGCGGAGAGCACGTCCTCGGGCCGCACCAGCACGGCGGGGGGCGGGCGCCGGCCCATGCGCTGGAGCGCGGCCAGGATCTCGGCGATGACGGCGCGGCGTGCCTCCAGGGATTTGCGGATGGCGGCGTCGCTGTCGGTGAGCGCGCGCAGGCGCTCCTCCAGCCGGCTGAGCCGATCCTCGGTCGCCTGGGCCTGGCGCCCGGCATCGAGCAGGGCGGCGCTGAGCTTGGTCCGGTCCGAGCCGATCGCGGCGATCTCGGCCTCCAGGGCCGCCCGGCTGCCGGCGCTGGCGGCGAGCGCCTCCTCGATCTGGCGCAGGTTCTGGGCGCGCCGGTCGCGCTCCTCCTGCGTGCGGCGCGTCGTCTCCGGGTCGGTCGCTTCCTGCGCGCGGGCGGGCATGAGCGCGCCGACGCCGACGGCGCCCGCGAGGGCGGCCAGGGCGAGCGCGGCCGACAGGATCGCCGCGGGCCGGGGAGGTGCCGTCACCGGTCGTCTCGTCACCGGTCGCCTCATGCCTCGGGATCGCCCCGGTGATAGGGATGGCCTGCCAGGATCGTCAGGGACCGATAGGCTTGCTCGAGGGCGAGCACGCGCACCAGACCGTGCGGCAGTGTCGCCGCTCCGAAGGCGAGAATATGGTCGGCGCGGGCCCGCACGCGCTCGTGAAGTCCGTCCGCCCCGCCGATGACGAGAACGAGGGCGCTGCGTCCCGCGTCGCGCCACTCGCCGACCTTGCCCGCGATGCGCTCGCTCGGCCAGTCCGAGCGGCCGCGCTCGTCGCAGGCCATCAGCGCCGCATCCGCCGGCACGAGCGCCAGGATCGCCTCGGCCTCCTCCGCGACGCGGTCGGCGGCCCGGCGGGCGCGGGATTCTGCGATTTCGGTGAGATCGCAGCCCATCACGCCGAGCCCCCGCCCGAGCGCGGCGGCGCGCTCGCGGTAGCGGGCGGCGAGATCCCGCTCCGGCCCGTTCTTCAGGCGACCGACGGCGACGACGAGGAGGCGCAAGGAGCGTGTACCGAAGGGGTGGACGGTTCCCGGACGAAGGACCGACCGCCCGATAGCACGGCCGACCCCGCGACCGGGAGCCGGGAGCGCGAGAAAACCGCGCCGGCAAAGCCGTGCCGGGGCGGGAGTGCGGGAGGGCGAGCGCCCGCGCCCTTCCGGTATTATGCAGCAACCTCACCCAAAAGCGTTGATGTCATCGATAGAATAATTCATTGCCCCCTACCAGAAGTGGGCCAGCCTGCTAATTATACCACAGCCTGCGGAACTTCGCGGTCGGACCAGGCTTGGATTTTCAGAGACGTTGACTTAAATGACAACGGCGATAGAACTCGCCGGACGGAAGCTCGTGCGCGCAGCTTCGTTCCGGCTGAAGGCGGGAGAGGTCAGATGGCGGGACCTATTTCTCACACCACAGGTCGAGGAGTGGTTCGCTGCGCTCTACCGTGATGACCCGCCGACCACTTGGGATGCAGATTTGACACCCAAGGAGCAGGCATACTCTATCGTAAAGAGGTTCGTAGTAGGCGACAACTTAATTTCGAAACTGATTTTCACCTGCTTATACCGGGAGAAGATGCGATTTGGGAATTAAAAACTCCAGATATAAGATTGTTCGGGTTTTTCTCTAGGTTCAATACAATGATAGTTGTTAGCGTAGGCTTTAAAACAGAAATAAAAGATCGCAATTTGTACCCCACGCATATAGAAGCTGTAAATTTCTTCAGAAGACAGTACGACGTTGAGTGTATTTGGCGCTTAGGAGAGCACGATGTCTTTTCTGTTCGATCTCGATGAGAAGAGCGAAGCTGTTGTCAGCTTCATCTCTCGTGTGAGGGATGAGCTGCTGCGCGCCTACCGCTCAGAAAAGCTGGAAAAGAAAATTTCCCTACAAGTTATAGCCGACAAGATAGATGGAGATAAATCTACAATTCATAGGCAGCTTAATGGCGAAGGAAATCTTACATTACGGACAGTTGCCGAGCTTTCTTGGGCTTTCGATAAAGAGCCATTTTTTGAGCTTCGGCACCGCGAGGTGGCAGCTGAACACATTCGTTCGGATTACGAGGTCGTTCGCCCGAGGATGGCTAGCAGCTCTGAGATTATGTTGTTCTCACAAAATGGCGCGGTAATATCTACGTCTTCGTCAAAAAACGTATCTAAGATGACAGTGGTGGCGGCCTGATAATGCCTATCCAAGGCGATGTAATTTTCTGCGATGACATACGACACGAAATCACAGGGAAGGCGATATTAGTCGGGGCCTACGGCGCGACTCTTAGAACAAGCGGGGATTTGCCTTTTACAATAGACAGGCTTGTGCTGGCTTGTAGATTATATATTCCGGCTGCCAATATCCCAAAGCAGGCGAAGTTTTTAGTATATTACCCACAGTCAAAGGAAGCACCTGACTTTGAGAGCGAGCTTAACATGCCCGAGCAATTGTCGGTGGAAAAACTAGCTCTAATTCCTCGTGCTGAGGATAGATTTGAGCCGCGTTTTCAGATGTCGTTTCAGATCGAACTTGAAAAGATTGATATTGAAATTGAAGGGTTCATAAGAGTTAGGGCAATTTTAGATGATGAGTATGTTAGAGTTGGAGATCTACGTGTTTCCAAAATTGAGGAGAATGATAGGTCTATCGAGGAAGAGCCCAGCACCTAACATTTTTTATCTTCCCTGCACTCAAAATCCGGCCCTGTTTTGCGGCCGTCCCGAGCGACTGAATCAGTCTGTAAGCAACGGCCTTTCGAAGCTGCATGTCGCCTTCGTCCCACCCCTTCATGCGAACCACGGCTAGAGCGACCTCCCGAGTATTGAGGGGCTCGCCTGCCTCTTCCAGCGCCCGCTTGCAGAGCTTGAACATCTCCCCATAGGCGAACAGCCGGTTGAGGTGGGCGTAAGCCGGGAAGCGCGTTTGCGTCTCGGGTGACACCACGTATAGCGCGAGAACGGCAGTGACGCTGGACAGGTCGAGCTCTGCCTTCTCGATCTGCCGGCGCAACTCGGCAATGTGCGCCTCGATCTCATTACGCTTCGCTTGGAGCGTGGTGACGATCTGAGGGAGAGCCATCAGGCGGCTCCCTTCGGCAGGTGGTGGCGCTGCCAGTAACCCTTCCACACCTGGGACGGCGGGTGACGGAGCGAGGCGCCCGCGATCATCTGGTACTGGCCGCCGTTGCTGACGCGGCGGTAGTTCTCGCGCCACGCCATCTCAGCGGCGTAGGCCGCGAGGTAGGGGCCAGCGATGTGGTGATGCACACCCATCTCCGAGTGACGAAGGCGGGCAAAGTAGCTCTCGGCCTGATTGGTGCAGGCGTCGTCGGCGCTGTAGGCCGCCTGGTGGTTGATGCGGTGGGTCTTGAACGTCTTGTGGAGACGATCCCACCCCTTGGCCTCGTCAGCGTGGACAACGGTGCCGGGAAGCACGCGGGCCTCAATCGTGTCCACGCTCTCGGCCTCGGAGCGGAAGGCGAAGGTAAGGGCCTTGCCGTTGCGCTCGCGGATCACCACGACGACACGACGCTTGCCGGTCTGGTTCTCGGCAAGGCGACGGTCCCGCCGATCCTCCTTCATGTTCTCCGGCCGGACGTGGCCGCCGAAATAGGCGCCGTCCACTTCCACGGTGCCCGACACGGTAGCGTCGGCCGTCTCAGCCGCCACGGCTTCGCGGAACTCGTGAGCCATCACGAAGGCCGTGCGATACTGGCAGTCGAGGTCGCGGCTCAGTTGGAGCGCGGAATGGCCCTTGGCGCCGTTGGCGAAGATCGCGATGGCAAGCAGATGGTCGCGGATCGGGAGCTTGCGGCTGGCGAAGATGGTCCCGCTTGTGACGCTGTACTGGTGCCGGCAACCGGCGCACTTGAACAGCTTGCGGGTGGCAATGAAAGAGTGCTTGAGGCAGCCGCAGCGCGGGCAGAAGGGGGCGCCGTCCGTCACGGCCCACCGGATCGCCTTGAACGTCTCCCAAGCTGCCTCATCTGTCATCCGCGCGACTTGAGCGAGGCTGAGGGAGCGGGCGGCGCGAGAGAGAAGGAAGTGCTGAGCCATAACGGCCACCCGAACGTTTTGCGTTGAGGTGATTGTTATGGCGCTTTTAGTGACACGTCAACGCTTTTAGTCGCCTTGACGTAAAAAGCCTCACGCGCTATCTCTTCGGTGCAATGACACCTCAGCACTGCCGCGCAGCTAGAGCTTGGTTGGACTGGTCGCAGGGCGACCTGTCTCAGCGTGCCAACATCGGCCTGAGTACGATCCGGCAGTTTGAGAACGGCTTGCGCACGCCGATCACAAACAACCTGCTGGCCATGCGGCGTGCTTTTGAGGAAGCCGGGATCGTTTTGAATGATGATCCGGCCGGGATCGCCTTCGTAGGCAACCCCGGCGCTAAGGATCAGAACGGGAGCGGCGAAGCCCCGTGATGCGAGAGGCCGCGCACGATCTTAGAGACCGTGCCGCCGTTGACGCAGAAGTAGAAGGCAGTCCGCGACTGGCTCCATCCCTTCACCATGACGGCATGAAGGATGTGACAGGCGGTGAGGTGGTCGCAGGGAAACTCGGCCATGATGGTTCCTTATCGCCGCACAGGCGAATTGAAGGGACCGGCTTGAACGAGGCGACCAAAGATGCGACTCTATGGTTGTTGGGCCATCGTCCTTGGTCGCTGTCCAAGCCGGGTAGTGATTTGGTCTTTGGTTCCGGATCAGGCCGGTGCGCTAACACCGGCCTGATCCGCTAGGCTCTTCTGAGCCCATGGTTGCCGACCATGACGTTCTCCTTCGTTAGCGCCGGCTAGGACGCGGGGTGGGACGGATAGCTCAGGTGAACTTGAGTTCACTTGCGCTGGCATCTGAGCCGTTCGACGCCCCCGCGTCGTTCGGCTCATTCTTTTTGGACGGAAGCGCATAAAGGCTTCCGTCCTTAATCAGGTGCCCCTGCCGAGCAAGGCGAGCAAGCGCGCTGTACCCGTACTGAGGGTTCTTCTCAATCTTCGGTTTGTAATTTGGGTCTTCCCGTAGCGCCTGCATAATGTTCCTTGGGGCGCAGGGGCCGTAATCCTTAACAATCTCAACGATAAACCCGTTGACGCCCGATAGGCCGGACTCATCTAAATCGTCTTCGATCTCACCATCACTTGAGAGCGCCTCGTACAAGGCCGACGAGTAGATTTTGTCGTTATGACGAACTACTTGCCCGTCATCGATCATGCGATCTAAGGCCGCGTAAATCCCATTGGGGTTCCTAGCTAAGCGCTCCTTGGCCGACTCATCTGTTCCGTCGCGAATGCCCTGTGCGATCTCACGGGGAAGCAATCCTCGCGTTGCGGCCATTATGACCGGCTCGATTGCTCGCCTCCACTCAGACCTTGTCTCGTTCGCTTCGGATGGCGCTAAATTGAGCCCAAGGGTGGCCCTTAACGCTGGGGGAAGGATGATCGAGATTGCCTCAAACCATTTGTCCTCAGCCTCAAGCTGGCGCTGAAGCTCGGTTATCTGCTCGACCATACGGTCGCGACCGGCCTTACGGCGAAGGATCTCTTCGCGGTTTAGGCTGAAGCTCCACGACGAATCAGACACGCACCCCTCCAACATCGGCAGAGTGGCGGATATCTCACCTATCATCAACCCCCTTCGCGAGATGGATGCGGGATGAAGGGATATGAGGATATAGGGATATGAGAGCATATCCTCATAAGGTTCACAAATATTATATCACCTCAACGCTTTTGGGTGAGGTTGCTGCACAATACCGCGCCCATCCGCCCGGTTGCGGGCTTGGTCCCGCGACCTACCTCGGCCCTTGCCCGGAGCCGGCCCCGTCGCCGCGCGCCCTGCGGGATCTCATGACAAGGACCACGATGGCCGACCCGCAAAACGCCGCCGCGCCGCAGCGTCTCGACCGCAAGGCCGTGGGCGCGGTCGTGCTCGGCAACGCCCTCGAATTCTACGACTTCACGATCTACGCCTTCTTCGCCAAGTCCATCGGCGCGACCTTCTTCCCCTCGGACAGCCCGACCGACAGCCTGCTGGCCTCGCTCGCCCTGTTCGGGATCGGCTACGTCATGCGCCCGGTGGGCGGCATCGTGATCGGCGCCTTCGCCGATCGGGCGGGCCGCAAGCCCGCCATGCTGGTCACCATCGCGCTGATGGCCGTCGGCATGCTGATGCTGGCGGCCTGTCCCGGCACCGCGGCGATCGGGGGCTGGGCGCAGGTCATCGTGATCGTCGGGCGGCTGATCCAGGGGCTGGCGCTCGGCGGCGAGGTTGGCCCCTCCACCGCCTACCTGATCGAGGCGGCGCCCGGCCCGCGGCGCGGCTTCGTCGCGAGCTGGCAGATCGCGAGCCAGGGCTGCGCCGCCCTGTTCGCGGGTCTGTTCGCCACCGGGCTCACGCTGATTCTCGGCGAGACGGCCATGGCCGATTGGGGATGGCGGCTGATGTTCGGCCTCGGCCTCCTCGTCGTGCCCGTCGGCCTCGTGATCCGCAGCCACCTGCCCGAGACGGGGGGCGCGGGGCACGATCCCTTCGCCGCCGCCTCGACCGGGGCGGTGCTGAGCCGGCTGCTGCGCGAGCACGGCCGGATGCTCGGACTGACCTTCCTCGTCATTGCCGCCTCGACGGTCTCGAACGCGGTCGGAACCAACATGTCGGTCTATGCCGGGGCCACCCTCGGGCTCTCGGAAATGGCGGCCAACGCCGTGCCGATCGCGCTGGGTCTGGCCTCGATCGGGTTCCCGCTGCTCGGCGGCTGGCTCGCCGACCGCTTCGGTCGGCGCCCGGTGATGATCTGGCCGCGCGCCCTGATCCTCGTTCTCGCGGTGCCGGCCTTCCTCTGGCTCCTGCACGCGCCGGGGGCGCTGAGCGTCTACGCCGTCACCTTCCTGCTCTCGGCGCTCTCCTCGATCAACGCGGCGGCCATCATCGTCGGCATTCCCGAATCCCTGCCGCGGGCGGTGCGCAGCGCCGGGCTGTCGATCGTCTACGCGCTCTCGGTCTCGATCTTCGGCGGCAGCACGAACTACGTGGTGAACTGGCTGATCGCGACCACCGGCGACCGGATGGCCCCGGCCTATTATCTGGCCGCCTTCAGCCTGGTCGGCACGCTCGCCGCCCTGTTGCTGCCGGAGACGCGGGGGCGCAACCTCCACGCGGAGGAGGCTCCGTCCGCGTGGCGTCCCGAGCAACGGTGACGTGATCGCGCGCCCCGGCGCGACGATGGGAATGCATCATTCAAGACGCCGCGCGAAAAGGGGCGAGAGATTGCGCGTGCGCGGAAGAGTTCGATCGACTTCGCGGCATCGGTTGACGGGTCGACGGCATCTCCCTTTCCGGGGTGAATTGTTATGAGGCAATGAATCCTTAGGACAAACCACCCTTCAGTATCGCGCCGGAGAGGGGCGCACGCACGACGTGCTGGCGCCTCGGCGCTTGGTAAGACGGAAATGACAGCCTTTCACGTGCGCCGAGAACTCCTGAGCGGGATTGTGCCGAGTTGCACGGATCCCGAAGCGTGCATCCGTCAGTTCGCTGAGTTGCAGAAGCAGATCCCGTCGCTCTACGCGCTGCTTTCCGTCAATGCCCTGGCCCTCGCGTTCACCCATTTCCGGCTCGCACCGGCCTGGCTGACGGTCGGATTTCCGGCCGCGATGGTCGGTCTGTGTGCGGTGCGCGCCGTCCATTGGTGGCACCTGCGGCCCCAGACGATGTCCGCAGCGGAGGCCTTCAACCGCCTGCGTGCGACCAGCCTTCTCACCATCCTGTTCTCGGTCCTCTTCGTGGGCTGGGCGCTGAGCCTCAACGCGTTCGGCGGTCCGTTCGAGCAGGGTCATGTCGCGATCTTCGTCGCGATCACCGTCGTCGCCTGCATCTTCTGCCTGATGCACCTGCCGGTCGCGGCCCTTCTCGTGACCGTCATCGTCATCGGCGTCTTCCTGACCCACTGCTTCACCAGCGGAAACAGCGTCTTCATCGCGATCGCGCTCAACACGGCCTTCGTCACGGTGGTGATGGTGCGCATCCTCACCAACAACTTCCTGGCCTTTCTCCAGCTCGTGGCGTCGAAGGCCGAAGCGCAGCGGCTCGGCGAGGAGAACCAGCGACTGGCGCATACCGATAGCCTGACCGGACTGCCCAACCGGCGCTACTTCTTCCAGCGCCTCGATGCGCTGATCGCCGCCTCGGCCGGCTCCGACGCGGCCTTCGCTCTCGCGATCTTCGATCTCGACCGCTTCAAGCCGATCAACGACACCTTCGGCCACACCGCCGGAGACCGGGTGCTGGAGGAGACCGGGCGCCGTCTCGGAGCCTTCGCCTCGGACCGCGTGACGGTCGCGCGCTTGGGCGGCGACGAATTCGGCGTGCTGATCCATGCCGCCGCCTCTCCGGACGAGGCGGCCGCGCTCTGCGGCCGGATCTGCTCGGCGCTGCACGCGCCGATCCAGCTCGGCGAGACGCAGGTCGTGCCGGGATGCTCGGGCGGCCTCGCGCTCTATCCCAGTGCGGGCCGCGCCGCGGACGCGCTGTTCGACCGGGCCGACTACGCGCTCTACCATTCGAAGGAGCGCAAGCGCGGGGCGACGACGCTGTTCTCGCAGGAACACGAGGATGCGATCCGCGCCGAGCGCGCCGTGGAGACGGCGCTGCAGAGTGCGGACCTCGCCGCCGAGATGGAGATGCACTACCAGCCGATCCTCGACACGGTGACGGATCGGATCACGACGGTCGAGGCGCTGGCGCGCTGGACGAGCCCGAAGCTCGGGCACGTCCCGCCCGACCGCTTCATCGCCGTGGCGGAGCGCTGCGGCATGATCCACTCCTTGACCTTGCTGCTCCTGCGCAAGGCGCTCGCCGACGCGGCCCGGCTGCCGTCCGGGATCGGCCTGTCGTTCAACCTCTCCTCGCACGACCTCGCCTCGTCCGAGACCGTCGTCGCGATCCTCGCCGCCGTGCGGCAGAGCCGTCTCGATCCCCGGCGGATCACGCTGGAACTGACGGAGACGGCGCTGATGCGCGACTTCGAAGGGGCGCGGCAGGCGATCACGCTCCTTCGTGCACTCGGCATCAAGATCGCGCTGGACGATTTCGGGACGGGCTATTCGAGCCTCAACTACGTCCACCGCCTGCCGCTCGACCGGATCAAGATCGACCGCGGCTTCATGGCCGACGTCGAATCCGATCTCGGACGCAGCGTCGTCAGCACCATCCTCGATCTCTGCCAGAATCTCGGGCTCGACGGCATCGCCGAGGGCATCGAGACCACGGAGCAGCTGAACGCCGTGCGCCGCCACGGCTGCCGCTACGTGCAGGGCTACCTGATCGGCCTGCCGCAGCCCATGACGGAACTGCTCGACGTCCTCGGGACGGGGCCCGTGCTCGAGCGGATCGCGGGCTGAGACAGGCCGGGCCCCCATCCGGCTCGAGCCGATGAGGGTTCGGCATCGCTGGGACAGCGCCCGGGCTCGCGGCGTCAGCCTCTCACCGTACCCCGCCCGGCCGGTCCCCGGCGGCCCAGGCCAGCGCCTGCTCCAGGCGGTCGTTGCCCCAGAACAGCTCCCCGTCCTCGGTGAGGAAGCTCGGCGCACCGTAGATGCCCCGGGAGCGCGCCTCCTCGCCGGCCACCTTCAGGCGGCCCTTGTTGGTCTCGGAGGCCGCCGCCTTGAGGATCTGCGTGCCGTCGAGCCCGAGCGAATCGAGAATGCGGCCGATTGCGGCGGGCTCGGCGATGGAGCCGCCCTTCGCGAAACTCGTCGCGAACACCGCCTTGGTGAAGGGGATCAGCCAATCCTGGTCGGCGCCGTAGGTCGCGACGCGGGCAGCACTCAGCGAGTTCTGCGGAAAGGGCTTGGGGGGCGTCACCGCCGGAAGGCCGAGCCGGGCGGCCTCGCGCGCGAGGTCGCGCCACATGTTGCGGCCCTTGGCCGGGTAGAGGTTGAAGGGAGAGTTGGTCCAGCCCTGCGCGGCGAAGATCGGTCCGAGCAGGAAGGGCCGCCAGCGCAGGGCCACGCCGGCCTCCGCTGCCAGCGCCTCGATCCGCATCGCGGCAAGGTAGGAATAGGTCGAGGCGAACTCGTACCAGAATTCCAGGGTCGGCTGCCGCTGCATCCGTCGACTCTCCGGCGTGGTGTGTGGTCATCGTGGGTCGCGCCGGCCGCCGTCGCAAGGCGTCCCCGCGCCGCGTGATGACATGCCTGCGGTTCCTAACCTCCGTGTGGCGTCGCGGTTGCGCGGCGCGCGGCCTCGCTGTTAAGCCGCCTCAGCCCGGCCGCCCGGCCCGCCCACCCGTTTCCCAGGCCCGAAGCCATGTCCGACGCGAAATCCGACGCCAGCCCGAACAAGCCCGTCAAGAAGGTCGTCCTCGCCTATTCCGGCGGCCTCGACACCTCGATCATCCTGAAGTGGCTCCAGACCACCTACGGCTGCGAGGTGGTGACGTTCACCGCCGATCTCGGCCAGGGCGAGGAGCTGGAGCCGGCCCGGAAGAAGGCCGAGCTGCTCGGCATCCGGCCGGAGAACATCTACATCGAGGACCTGCGCGAGGAATTCGTGCGCGACTACGTTTTCCCGATGTTCCGCGCCAACGCCGTCTACGAGGGCGTCTACCTGCTCGGCACCTCGATCGCCCGGCCGCTCATCGCCAAGAAGCAGATCGAGATCGCCGAACGGGTCGGGGCCGACGCGGTCTGTCACGGCGCCACCGGCAAGGGCAACGATCAGGTCCGGTTCGAACTCGGCTACTACGCCCTCAAGCCCGACGTGACGGTGATCGCGCCCTGGCGCGAGTGGGACCTGCGCTCGCGCGAGCAGCTCATCGCCTTCGCCGAGCAGCATCAGATCCCGATCGCCAAGGACAAGCGCGGCGAGAGCCCGTTCTCGGTCGACGCCAACCTCCTGCACGCCTCCTCGGAGGGCAAGGTGCTGGAGGATCCGGCCGTGGAAGTGCCGGACTACGTCTATTCCCGCACCCTCTCGCCCGAGGAGGCGCCGGACCAGCCGACCGTCATCACCATCGGCTTCGAGCGGGGCGACGCGGTCTCGATCGACGGGGAGAAGCTCTCGCCGGCGACCCTGCTCGCGCGGTTGAACGACCTCGGCCGGGCCAACGGCATCGGCCGGCTCGACCTCGTCGAGAACCGCTTCGTCGGCATGAAGAGCCGCGGCATGTACGAGACGCCCGGCGGCACCATCCTGCTGCCGGCCCACCGTGCCATCGAGTCGATCACGCTCGATCGCGGCGCGGCGCACCTCAAGGACCAGCTCATGCCGCAATACGCGGAGCTGATCTATAACGGCTTCTGGTTCTCGCCGGAGCGCGAGATGCTCCAGGCGCTGATCGACAAGAGCCAGGAGAAGGTCACCGGCAGCGTGCGGCTCAAGCTCTACAAGGGCGGCGTCCACGTCATCGGCCGGACAAGCCCCCACTCGCTCTACGACCAGGACCTCGTCACCTTCGAGGAGGGCGCGGTCGCCTACGATCACCGGGATGCGGCGGGCTTCATCAAGCTCAACGCGCTGCGGCTGCGCACCCTGGCGCAGCGCAAGAAGCGCGAGGGCTGAAGCCCGATCCGCTGAGCGGGGTCGCCGACGCGGTCCCGCTCAGCGGATGTCGAGGGCCTCGTCGTCGTTCGAGACGACGAGCACCCGCAGGTCGGCGTCCGGCAGATAGTCCCGCGCTTCCCAGACGAAGGTGGTCGGCCCGGTCTTGCGCACGCCCGTGCGGCAGAAGCTGACGAGGGCGTCGGGCCGGCCCTTGTCCACCGTCAGGGTGAAGCGGCCGATGCGGCCGGCCCAGTTCCTGGCGGTGGTGACGATGTAGGGCACCTCGACCGCCCGGGTGTAGCCGTCGGGCTTGCGCGCACCGAGGCGCCGAATGCCGGCCAGCCCCGCGTCGTCCAGGCAGTAGCGCTCGCGGTAGCCCCGCTCGCCCGCTTCCTTGGCCGAGACGAGGTGGTTGCCCTTCACGGGCGCGTAGCCGTGGGACACGCGCACCGCCTGCCCGGCGGGAAAGGTCTGCTCCCAGTGGAACTTGGCCTCGCCGCGCCACTGGGCGGCGGCGTCCGCGCTCGCCTCGGAGAGCAGGCCGGCCCCGTGCAGAGCCGCGAGCGCGGCGGGTGCGAGCCGCTTCAGACCCTTTTCGAGGTCGTCCCGCCGCAGCGGGTTGAGCGGCAGGCCGTCGCGCTTGAGCGTGTGGCTCACCTCGCGCGCGCCGAGGAAGGCGCGCTCCTCCAGCGCCGGCTCGATCGCGCGGCCGTCCACGCTCACGGTGAAGCCGACGAAGTTCGCCCGGTCGGGGAAGGGCAGCGAGAGCGCGCTGAGCGAGAGTTCCTCGCCGTCGATGGGCGGCAGCGGGAAGGCGACGCGCACGGTGCGCGCCGACGGCCCGGTGTTGCGGAAGACGTAATCGACGTCGATGCGCCGGAGGCCGATGCGCAGATCCTCGCTCTCCAGGGCGATCTCGGGATCACGCACCAGCACGAGGCCGCCGGCATCGAGCGCCGCGGCGCTGTCGTTGCCCCGGGCCGGCAGGGCCCCGGCCGCCGTGAGGGCGAGGAGGCCCAGGGTTGCCGTCAGCCGGCGCTTCGATCCCATCCCTGTTCCTCCCGGGCGTCAGGCCGGCTCCCAGCCGATCGTGCCCTCGGGCCGGCGGAACGGCCCCGGCCCGAGATCGCCGTAGCGCAGGAAGATCTGCATCGCCGGCTGCATCTCCCGGTGCAGCCGCTCCAGGCGGCTCTCCTGCTCGTCCGAGAGGATCGCCCGGCCGTCGGCGTCCTTCTCGGGTGGCTCGCCGAGATGGACCGCCATCTCGACGGTGTACCAAGTCATGGCGCCGTAGGGCCGCTTCGGATCGACGGCCGGCACGTCGGCCTCGTCGTCCCATTCGAGGCTGAGATGCGGCAGCAGCCGCAGGTGCTCGTCGGTCACCTCGAAGGTGATGTGCTCGGGCGTCTCGCCCGTGTCCTCGTCGCGGAACACGTCGAAGACATCGGCCGAATCGAGCTTGGCCAGCGGGTTGTGGTACTGGTAGCGGCCCGGCTTCAGCACGGCGTTCTGCAGGAAGACCGCGAGCGCGTCGCCCATGGCCCGGTGCTCCTCGTCCGCGCCCTCGTCGTCGCCGGTGACGTTGAAGATGTCGCCGTCGCGGTCGGTGCTGCCGTAGGGCGCGTCCGGATGGATCATCGGCGCGCCGGCCTCGGTGCCGTTCCACGCCACCGCCATCCGCCGGATCAGCGCGATGCGCTCCAGCGTGAGGTCGAAGGTCCCCGTATCGCTCATGTCGCCGGTCTGTCTCTCGCGCCGCTTGGTCCGGGAACGCCGTGGCCCCCGCGTGCCACGCTCAGTGGCGCGACACGGATCTTCGTGCAAGCCTGGCCGGTGCTCAGGCGGCGGGCTTCACCGCCGCGAGCGGGACGAGGGCGGCCACCGCCCCGGGCAATTCATCGAAATGCTCGATCACCCAATCGGGCGCGAGATCGCGCATCGGCACGGGCGTATAGCCGAAGGTGACGCCGACCACGGGAATGCCCGCCGCCTGGGCCGCGGCCACGTCGGCCTTCGAATCGCCCACCATCACGGCCCGGTCCGGATCGCCCCCGGCGCGCGCGACGGTCGCGGTGATGTGGCGCGGGTCGGGCTTCGAGAAGGCGAAGGTGTCCTTGCCGACGATGGTGCGGAAGCGGTGGCCGATGCCGAGCGCTTCGAGCAGGGCGACCGCGTGGGACTCCACCTTGTTTGTGCAGATCGCGAGGCGGAAGCCCTCCGCCTCCAACCGGTCGAGAGCCTCGACCACGCCGGGGAAGAGCGTGGAATTGTCGGTGAGATGGTCGCCGTAATAGGCCAGGAAGTCCTGGAACAGCGTCTCCAGCCGCTCCGGCGTCAGGCTCGCGCCGGCCACGGCGAAGCCGCGCTGGATCAGCGCGCGCGCGCCCGCGCCGAGGAGGTCGCGGGCCTGCTCCAGCGGAAGGGCGGCGTGGCCCTCGCGGGCGAGGATGACGTTGAGGGTGCCGATCAGGTCGCCCGCCGTCTCGGCGAGCGTCCCGTCGAGATCGAACACGACGATGGGGCCGGAGGACGGAGCGCCGGGCGGAAGGGGGCTATGGGCGTTCATCGGCATCCCGGCTGCGTTCCACTGTCAAGCTGGCTAGCGTTCGTCTCCCCCACGATCAACCCCGGCGGTTGACTCCAGGTTAGCGTCGGGCACCACCTGTTGCCCGGTTACCCGGATTGCTTCCTCGCCCAAGCTCCGCCACGGAGCGGGTGCTCCATCGTCGCTCGAACCCCGCCTCGCGCCCTGCTCCCCCCGCAAGAGACGAAACGCCGCCCCATGAGCCTCAACGCGCGCCTTCCGGTTTCCTCCCTCCTGCGGCTGTCCGCCTGCGCGGCGCTCGCGGCATTGGCCGGCCTGCCGCAGGCGGCCCGTGCCGCCGGCTCCTACGAATTCGTGGCGGCGCCCGCGGTCGACCTGAACCGGATCTACCGGATCGACCGCGCCACGGGCGAGGTCACCTCCTGCCAGTACGGCCTGCGGGACGACAGCGTCGGCGTCACCCTCTGCTTTGCCGCCGGAGAGGGCGCCGGGCCGCAGCCGGCCGGGGAGTACGGGCTGATTGCCTCGCGCCATGCCCGCGAATCGGGGATCTACCGGGTCAATTACCGCACCGGCGAGACCAGCGCCTGCTACGTGCAGATCCGCCAGGAACTCGTGGTCTGCACCGAGCAGGCCGGGCCGCCCCCGGCCGGCACCGCCAGCGGGGCGGGGGCGGCCGCCACCGGCCCGGCGCCGGGCCGCGCCGGACCGAGTGCCACGCCGCCGCAGGGGACCCGCCCCTGAGGCGGAGGCCGGCGCGAAGGGCGGCGACGGTGCGGTCGCGGTCGCGGCGTCACGCCGCCGGCTTTTGCCGCGGCGGGGAGCCGTGCTAGGGCCTGCCCACCCCCATCGAGAGAGATCCGACGGTGCGATGCAGCCGATGAACCCGATTCGTGAGGTCGTTTCGTGAGTGGGCCGGATCTGAGACGGGCGGCGGCCTCACGCGCGCTCACCCTGGTCGAGCCGGGAATGCGTCTGGGCATCGGCACGGGCAGCACCGCGGCGGCCTTCATCACCCTGCTGGGCGAGCGCGTGCGCGCGGGGCTCGACGTGGTCGGCGTGCCGACTTCCGAGGCGACCCGCATCGCCTGCGAGCGCGAGGGCATCCGGCTCGCGACCCTCGACGCGATGCCCGAACTCGACCTCACCATCGACGGGGCGGACGAGGTCGACGGCAGCCTGCGCCTGATCAAGGGCGGCGGTGCCGCGCTGCTGCGCGAGAAGATCGTGGCCATGGCGAGCCGCCGCATGGTGGTGATCGCCGACGCCGCCAAGCGGGTGGAAACGCTGGGCGCCTTCCCGCTGCCAGTCGAGGTGAACCTGTTCGGCCTGCGCGCCACCACGCTGGCCGTCGAGGCGGCCGTTTCTCGGGCGGGCTGCGCGGGCGAGGTCGTGCTGCGACGCGACGCCTCCGGCGGGACGCTGCGCACCGATGGCGGCCACGCCATCCTCGACCTGCGGCTCGGCCGCATCCCCGATCCGGAAGGGCTGTCGGCCCGGCTCTGGGCGGTGCCGGGCGTGGTCGAGCACGGCCTGTTCCTCGGCATCGCCAGCGCGGCCATCCTCGCCGAAGCCTCGGGCGACGAGGCCGTGGTCAGCGTCCTCGGCAATCTCTGAACCTTCCCCCCGGCCCCCTCATCCCCCGGAGCCTCTCCCGCATGTTTCCCCGTCTCGCCGCCCTGGGCGGTCCCGTTCTCGCGGCGCTGTTGTCCCAGGCCGTCCTCGTGCCGACGGCCTCCGCCCAGCAGCCGTCCGGCGCCAAGCCCACCGCCAAGCCCGGCACGGCTCCCCCGCCCGCCCCGTCGCCCGAGCCGGACGTCACCCCCTCCCACCTCGCGCTCGCCCGGGAGGTGATGCTGAGTTCGGGCATCGCCCGTTCCTTCGACTCGATCATTCCGACCATGGCCGAGCAGATCCGCAAGAACGCGGTGACGCGCCCCGACCTCGCCAAGGATCTGGACGAGGTGCTCAAGAGCCTCGACCCGGAGATGGCCCTGCAGAAGCAGCGGCTCATCGACAGCGCCGCGCGGATCTACGCCAAGCGCCTGACCGAGGCCGAGCTGAAGGACATCGTCGCCTTCTTCCGCTCGCCCGCGGGCAAGCGCTACGTCGAGACCCAGCCGCAGATGCTCGACGAGATGGTCGGCGCGATGCAGGACTGGACCCAGGAGGTCTCGGAATACGTCATGGTCCGCACCCGCGCCGAGATGGGCAAGCGCGGCCACCAGCTCCAGTGATCGCCGGCCGCGCCGCCGCGGCGCGCCTCAACGCCGCCGGCGCCGTCGCCCTCGCCCTGGTGGCGCCGGCGATGGCGCTGGCCAACCGCTCGAGCCCGCTCCTCGTCGGCATCGCGGCCCTGCTGTTCCTGGCCGGCGCCTGGGCCGGGCATCGCGAGCGCCTCTTGCGCGAAGTGCTCGCTCCGCTGCGCACGCCGCTCGGCCTCGCGGCTCTGGCCTTCCTCGGCTGGTGTGCCCTCTCGCTCGCCTGGAGCCCGTACCCGGCCCTGGGCGGGCGCGTTCTGGGCGAATTTCTGCCGACGCTCGTTGCCGCCGCCCTCCTCGCCCGGCTCGCCCCGTCGCGGCTCCCGCCCTGGGCCCTGCCGCTCGCCGCGATCCTGCTCGCGATGGCCTGCCTCTTCATGGCGGCGAGCCTCGCCCTCGGCCTCGCGCCGCAGCTCTGGCTCGGGCAGCGCGCGGCGCTGTTCATGTTCAACCGCCCGCTGCTGACCGTGCTGCTGCTGGCCGGCCCGCTCGCCGCCCTCCTGGCGCTGCGGGGGCACCGGCTCGCGGCCCTCGCCCTTCTCGCGGTCGCGGCCTTCGCGATCCTGCGTTCGATCAGCGGCGCGGCGGCCCTCGGGCTTCTCGCGGGTCTCGCCGCCTTCGGCGCGGCGCGCCTGCTGCCACGGCGGGCCGCCGTGGGGCTGATGGCCCTCGTCCTCGGCCTCGCCTTCGCCCTGGCACCGGTCGAGGGCGACGTGCTCGACCGGTTCATGCCGGAAGCCGCCCATGCCCGGCTGACGCAGAGTTCGTCGCGGGCCCGCGTCGCCATCGCCCAGAGCTTCGGGGCGGCGGTGGCCCAGGCGCCCTGGATCGGCTCCGGCTACGGCGTCTCGGCGCGCTTCGCCGAGGTGCCGGCGGCGCGGGTGCTGGAGCCGGAGATGCGGGCGATGCTCGCCGTCGGCCACCCGCACAACAGCTTCCTCCAGATCTGGGTCGAACTCGGCCTCGTCGGCGCGGTGCTGGCGGCCCTCGTCGCCTTCCTCGCCCTGCGGGCCGCGGCGGGCCTGCCGCGGCTCCTGTTCGCCGCGTCCCTCGGGCTCGGCGGGGCGGCGGTGGCGGTGATGTTCGTCGAGCACGGGGCGTGGCAGGGATGGTGGACGGCGGGCTGCGGAGCCGCCATCACATGGCTGCGCGCGGGCTCCTTCGCGCGCCCGCCGACGCACGGCGACAAGACATGAGCGAGACACCGATGAGCGAGCCCTTCGACGTCGACCTGTTCGTGATCGGCGGCGGCTCGGGCGGGGTCCGGGCGGCGCGCATCGCCGCCGGCCACGGCGCGCGGGTGATGCTCGCCGAGGAGTACCGGGTCGGCGGCACCTGCGTGATCCGCGGCTGCGTGCCGAAGAAGCTGATGGTCTATGCCGGCCGCTTCCGGGACGAGTTCGAGGACGCCGAAGGCTTCGGCTGGCACGTGGAGCCCCCGCGCTTCGACTGGGCGGCCCTGAAGCGCGCCCGCGACGCCGAGGTGACCCGGCTCGAAGGCATCTACGGCCGCAACCTCGCGGGAGCCGGCGTCGAGGTCGTGGCCGACCGCGCGGTGATCGAGGACCCGCACACGGTTCGCCTCGTGAGGGCCGACCGCACGGTCCGTGCGCGCACCATCCTGATCGCCACCGGCGCGACGCCGGTGCGCGAGCCGCTGATCCCCGGCGCGGAACTCGCCATCGATTCGAACGGTGTGTTCGAGCTGGAGCGCCAGCCCGAGCGCATCCTCGTGGTCGGCGGCGGCTACATCGCCGTGGAATTCGCGGGCGTCTTCGCTGGCCTCGGCTCGAAGACGACGCTGCTCCACCGTGGAAAGAGCCTCCTGCGCGGCTTCGACGCCGAGATCGCCGAGGCCCTGGGCGAGGCCTACGCCAAGCGCATGGACCTGCGCCTGGAGCGCACCGTCGAGCGCCTGGAGCGCGAGGGCGGCGCCATCCGCGCGACCTTGAACGACGGCGAGAGCCTCGTCGTCGATTGCGTGCTGGTGGCGACCGGCCGGCGCCCCAACGTCGCCGGGCTCGGACTGGAGCGGGTCGGCATCGCGCTCGACGACCGGGGGGCGATTCCCGTCGAGGCGGATTCCCGCACCAAGGTGCCCTCGATCTACGCGGTCGGCGACGTGAACGGCCGGGCGGCGCTCACCCCCATCGCGATCCGCGAGGGCCACGCCTTCGCCGACACGGTGTTCGGGAACAAGCGCTGGTGCGTCGATCACCGTCTGATCGCCACCGCCGTGTTCTCGACGCCGGAGATCGGCGTGATCGGCCACAACGAGGACGTGGCCCGGCGCTGCTACGAGGCCATCGACGTCTACAAGGCGAGCTTCCGCCCGATGAAGGCCACGCTCTCGGGCCGCGACGAGCGGGTCATCATGAAGCTGCTGGTGGACCGCGCCAGCGACCGGGTGGTCGGCGTCCACGTGCTCGGGGCGGATGCGGGCGAGATCATCCAGGCGGTCGGCATCGCCGTCACCATGGGCGCGACGAAGGCCGATTTCGACCGCACCATCGCCGTGCATCCGACGCTCGGCGAGGAACTGGTCACCCTGCGCACGCCGCACGTGGTGAAGCATCCGGTCGGGGTGGGGTAGTCTATTCCGCCGCGGGCAGGCTCAGCGAGAGCAGCCGCGCCGTGCGGGTCCGGCCGCCCGCGCCCGGGTCGGCCCCCGGCTCGAAGGCCCGTCGGCCGTCGTCCAGCGCGCCGTTCACCGCGTCGATGGCGAGGATCAGCGCGCTGATCATGCGCGAATCGATGCTGCGCTCGCGCGCGTGGCGCACCACGTCGGCGATCAGCGCGTCGGTCTCGCGGGTGAGCGCGTCGAGGGCGGCGGCCGAGGGCGCCTCGCGGGCCTCGGCCAGGATGTCGAGCAGGCGGTCGAGGATGACGTCGATGCGCTCGCGCCGCTTGCGGGCGAGCCGCTGGCCGAGCCACGCGACGCCGGAGCCGAGCGTGCCGCCGAAGAAGGCGAACAGGTAGATCCAGTCCTCGTAGCGGTCGAGGAAGGTCTGCTGCTCGCGCTCGAAATAGTCCACCGCGCCGGGATGGTTGGGCAGCTGTGCGCTCGTGGCGGTGACGGTGGTGTCGTAGTCCGGCGGCTTCATCTGATGCGCCACGGGCGCGGCGGCGGCGAGCCGCGAGCGCCACTCAAACAGGTGCTGCACCACCGAGGCCACGGCGACCCGGCTCACCGCGCCCCGGGCCATCAGCCGGTAGGAGACGCCCACCGTCTCGACATCCTCCTCCGGGCGCTTCGGCCGCCCGCCGAAGGTGCCGGCCGCGAGCGTGACCGGCTGCAGCGTCGGCACGCGCTGCACGATCGCCTTGCCGTCCGGCACGCTGACGAGGGTCACCTTCCGCTCCGGCGAGGCGGCCTCGACCGCCCGCAGCATGCCTTGCGCCGGCTTGGCGGTGGGCGAGGCGATGATCGCCACCGCATCGACCCGCTTGGCCTCCAGCGCCGCGGTGATCTCGCTGGCCTTGAGCGGCACGAGGCCGATGCGGCCGGCCGCGAGGGCGCCGCTGCCGAGCGCCTCCGCCTCAGGGGCCGCCTTGAAGTCGTAGAAATCGAGCAGGCTCGTCAGCACCGGCAGGTCGGCGTCGTGCCGCGCCACGATGCCGAGGCGCCGGGTCGAGAGATCGGAGAAGCTCTCGATCTCGGTGCTCTCGGGCGTCGCGACGATCAAAGCCTCGTCGTGGAGGATGGCGAGCGTCAGGCCGTTATCCGGCAGCTTCACGTCGGGCCGCACCACGGCCAGGTCGGCGCGGCCCTGTTCGAGCGCGGCGGCGCTGTCGCGCACGTCGTCGAACGGCACGACCTGGAGCCGCACATCCTCGTGATTGCGGTTCAGTGCCCGGGCATAGGTCTCGATCAGGGCCGCTTCCACGCCGTCGCGCGGACCCACAGCCACGGTCAGCAGAGAGGGGCGCGACAGGGCGACGACGAGACCGGCCACGGCCGCAAAGCCGAGGGCCATCAGCACGTACAGCCATTCGCGCCTCATGAGGACGGTCGCCAGACGGCGACGAAGACCTCGAAATCGCGTGTGCTCCATCCAAGATTCATGAATTGAAAACCTGTCCGGATCGTGAAGAACGGATGATCGTGCGCACCGGTTCACCCACCCGCGAAGCAAGGCCCGAACCGCCGGTCACCGCCGCATGGCTGGAGCGGGTGGCCGTGCATTATCTCGACCGCTACGGCGCCTCGTCCGAGATGCTGCGCCGGGTGCTCGCCCGCCGCGTCCAGCGCCGCTGCCGCTCGCGCGAGGAGGATCCGGCCGAGCATGCCGGGCTGATCGAGGAGACGGTCGCCCGCACCCAGCGCGCCGGCCTCGTGGACGATGCCCGCTTCGCCGCCGCTCGCTTGCGGGGCCTGAGGCGGCGCGGCACCTCGACCCGGCAGGCCCAGGCCCGGCTCGCCGCCAAGGGGATCGACGCCGGCACGATCGCGGCGGCGCTCGCCGACGAGGAAGGGGAGGCGACCGGGACGGAGGACGGCGCGGCCGACACCGAGGCCAAGGCGGCCTGGGCCTATGCCCGTCGCCGTCGGCTGGGGCCCTACCGCCGTCCCGAGGCCCGCCCCCTCCACCGCGAGCGCGATCTCGCCGCCATGGCGCGGGCGGGCTTCTCCTACGCCCTTGCCAGAAATGTGATCGACCGTGACGGGGACGCGGACGAGACATCCTTTGACGAAAGTTGAGGGTAACCCCCTCGACTTGCTCGCCCGTCGCCCCACCTCGCGCCCGACGCGGAGCATCCTCCGCCGATGACGAGGACGACAGGCATGACCGACCGCCACGCGAGCGCCCACTGGGAAGGCGACGGCAAGACCGGCAAGGGCCAGATCACGACCCAGTCGGGCGTGCTCTCGAACAACCCCTACGGCTTCAACACCCGCTTCGAGAACGAGCCGGGCACCAACCCGGAAGAGCTGATCGCGGCGGCCCATGCCAGCTGTTTCACCATGGCGCTGGCCTTCCAGCTCCAGTCCGCCGGGCTCACCGCGACCTCCCTCGACACCAAGGCGGTCGTCACGCTGGTTCAGGACGACGACGGCTTCAAGGTCACCAAGTCGGCCCTCACCCTGAAGGCCGTGATCCCGGGGATCGACCAGGCCAAGTTCGACGAGCTGGCCGGCAACGCCGAGAAGGGTTGCCCGATCTCGAAGGTGCTCAACGCCGAGATCACGCTCGACAAGACGCTCGCCCAGGGCTGAGGCCGAGCCGCCTCGTTTCGGCGGAGACCGGCTTGCAGGCCGGTCTCCTCCGTCGCTGCGAGCGCAAGCGAAGCGTTCCAGAAGCCGCGCCCGGTCCGGAGAGGACGGTGCGCCGGATTGCCTCGGCTCCGCCTCGTGAGGGCGGAGAGGCGCCATCCGACCTGTCGCTTTCCCGGTGCGCAAGCCAACGCGCCGCATTGATCCCGGCGCGCGTGTGTTCATCTTCCGTTCGATGGACGAGAAGCTCGCGCGCAAGCTGCGCATCCTCGCGGATGCCGCCAAATACGACGCCTCCTGCGCGTCCTCCGGTGCGCCCAAGCGCAAGGCCGGCGCGGATGGGCTCGGCTCGACCACGGGGGCGGGAATCTGCCACGCCTACACGCCGGACGGGCGCTGCGTCTCGCTGCTGAAGATCCTGCTGACCAACTACTGCCTGTTCGACTGCGCCTATTGCGTGAACCGGCGCTCCTCGAACGTGGCCCGGGCGCGCTTCTCCGTCGAAGAGGTCGTGACGCTCACGGTCGAGTTCTACAAGCGCAATTACATCGAGGGATTGTTCCTCTCCTCGGGCATCATCCGCTCGCCCGATTACACGATGGAGATGCTGACCCGCGTGGCCAAGAAGCTCCGGCGCGAGCACGGCTTTCGCGGTTATATCCATCTCAAGTCGATCCCCGAGGCGAGCCCCTGGCTGATCGAGGAAGCGGGCCTCTACGCCGACCGGCTCTCCATCAACATCGAGTTGCCGACCGAGGCGAGCCTCGCCCATCTCGCGCCGGAGAAGGACGGCGCGGCCATCGAGAGCGCGATGGGCCAGATCGGCGAGCGCATCGTCCAGGCCAAGGAGGAGCGCCGCCGCTTCTCACCCGCGGGGCAATCGACGCAGGTGATCGTGGGGGCGGACGCCACCACCGACGAGGCGCTGATCCGCAAGTCTGCGCTGCTCTACGGCAGCTACGGCCTCAAGCGGGTCTACTACTCCGGCTTCAGCCCGATCCCCGACGCCTCCGCCAGCCTGCCGCCGCAGGCGCCGCCCCTGCGCCGGGAGCACCGGCTCTATCAGGCCGACTGGCTGATCCGGTACTACGAGTTCTCGCCCGACGACGTGGCCGGGGCGGCCGAGGACGGCATGTTCTCCCTCGACATCGACCCCAAGCTCGCCTGGGCCCTGAAGAACCGCCACCGCTTCCCCGTCGACGTGAACCGCGCCGAGCGGGAAATGCTGTTGCGGGTGCCGGGGTTGGGGGCGCGGGCGGTCGATGCGATCGTCAAGGCGCGCCGCCACGGGCGCCTGCGCCTCGACGACGTGGCCCGGCTGACCTCCGGGCTCAAGCGCGCCCGCCCCTTCCTGATCGCCGAGGATTTCCGGCCGACCACCCTGACCGACCGGCTCGACCTGCGGGCGAAGCTCGCCGAGCCGGCGGAACAGTTGAGCCTGTTCTGATGAAGGCGCTCGCGCACCTCGACCCTCCCCCCTCCGCGGGGGAGGGGGCCCGCGGAGCGGGCGGGAGAGGGGCCGGCTCCGCACGCTCCGGAACCGGCGCTCCCCGCTCCCGCCCCCTGCTGACGCAGGGGCCACCCTCTCCCGCAGAAGGGGGAGGGGATTTCGGCGGTGGTGGCATCCACGTCGTCAGCCTCGCTCCGGGCGCGGACCTCGCCGGTTTCCGCGCGGCGGCCCGCCGTCTCATCGCCGCGAACGCGCCCCCAGAAACCATCGTCTGGCAGACGGAAGCCCCGAGCCTGTTCGGGACCGATACGGCTCTCGCGGAGGCCCCGCCGCTGGCGCTGCCCCGCGCGGTGACCGAGATGATCCCGATGGTGGTGCCCCACCGCGATCCCGAGCGCTACGGCCTGCTCTACGCCCTCCTCTGGCGCGTCATGCAGGGCGAGCGCGCCCTGATGGAGGTTGCCAGCGACCCCCTCGTCCACCGCCTTCACCGGATGCGCAAGGCGATCGGACGCGACCTGCACAAGATGCACGCCTTCCTGCGCTTCCGCCGGGTGCCGGGGGAGGGGCCTGAGCGCTTCGTGGCGTGGTTCGAGCCCGACCATCACATCCTGGGGGCGGCCGCGCCGTTCTTCGTGGACCGCTTCCGCGCGCTGACGTGGTCGATCCTCACGCCGGAGGGCTCGGCGCATTGGGACGGCGCGCTCACCTTCGGCCCGCCGGGCCGGCGCGAGGACGTGCCGGAGGGCGACGGCTTCGAGGCGGGCTGGCGCGACTATTACGAGAGCACCTTCAACCCGGCCCGGCTCAACCTCGACGCCATGCGCGCCGAGATGCCCCGCAAGTACTGGCGGAACATGCCCGAGACGGCGGCGATTCCCGCCCTGGTGCGGGCCGCGAGCGCCCGCGCGCAGGCGATGATCGAGAAGGAACCGACCATGCCGGTGAAGCGCGATCCCGTCCGCGCCGTGGCAAGGATGGCCCAGGACGAGCCGGACTCGCTCGAGGCCCTGAACGCGGTCATCGCCCGCTCTGAGCCGCTGGTGCCGGGGGCGACCCAGGCGGTGCTCGGCGAGGGGCCGGTCGGCGCGCGCATCGCCTTCGTCGGCGAGCAGCCGGGCGATCAGGAGGACCGGCAGGGCCGCCCCTTCGTCGGGCCGGCGGGACAGTTGCTCTCCCGGGCGCTGGAAGAGGCGGGCATCGACCGGCGCGAGGCCTACCTCACGAATGCGGTCAAGCATTTCAAGTTCACGCTTCGCGGCAAGCGCCGCATCCACGAGAAGCCGACGGCGGGCGAGGTGAGCCATTACCGCTGGTGGCTCGACCGGGAACTCGACTTCGTCGGCCCGCGGCTCGTGGTGGCGCTCGGCGCGACCGCGGTTCTGGCGCTCACGGGCAAGCAGATCCCGATCACCCGCGCCCGCGGCCCGGCCGACTTTCACAAGGGTTTCGAGGGCTTCATCACGGTCCATCCCTCCTACCTGCTGCGCCTTCCCGACGAGGAGGCCAAGGCGATGGCCTACCAAGCCTTCGTCGAGGATCTGCGGCGGGCGAACGCCCTGGCGGCGTGAGGCGGCGGGACGCTATTCCGCCGATTGCCCGCTCGCGCGCAGCTGCGAGGCGACGCATTCGCGGACCGCATCCTCGATCTTGGCCTTCTGCGCGTTCGGGTAGCCGGCCACCTCGTCGATGCATTTGACGAAGTAGCCCGCGGTGAAGCTCTCGTTGACCGAGACGAAGGACTTGCCGAAGCGGCTCGCCAGCTGGAGCCGGTCCATGGCCGCACTCTGCCGCCACGCCTCCAGCGTATCCGTCATCGACAGGGCCTGCGCGGCGCCCGACAGGAGCAGCAAGGCGAGAAGCGGGGCGAAGAAGCGGCGCATCGTGCAAAAACCTCCCGAGTTTGTTTTCTGATTGTACCGTAAGTCATTCGCGATCGTCACGAATGATCGTGATGAGTGGAATGATGTCGTCAGATAAACCTCCCTGTTCTGCGGAACAGGCGGGCTCCGGGGAGCGACTTCTTATTTTCCGCTGAGATTTGTCGCGCGCTCGACGTGCCGACCCGCTTACGGCCGCCAGTGCGAAAAGCCGGCGACGCGGTGGATCAGGCGGCGCTGGCGCGCCGTCTCGCCGAAGGGGGCGAGTTCCCAGCTCCAGGCCCGCTCGGGCGTCCGCAGCCGGACGCCGTAGAGCAGGTCGTGATGCGCATGCACCCGGCCCTGCCGGTCCTCCTCGGTCTCGTCGAGATCGGTGACGAGGCAGATCCGGGCCGAGAGCCCGGCGAGCGCCGCGAGATGCCCCTCGACGATCCGCCGGCCGAAGGCGTCGCCGTCCTCTCGCGTCCACGGACCGACCGGCCGCCGCGACGCCTCGAGGCGTTCGACCGGCCGGATCGGCAATTGCGACAGGAGGTTGGCCGAGATCACGAGGCCGGTCTCGGGCGCGGCGCAGACGGGGGGCAGCCGCGGGTCGAGGTCGGGCGCCTGTCCCGTCAGCAGGGCCATCGCGCCGCTCAGATCCGCCGTCAGCGGCTCGACATTGGCGTAGATCCGCATCCGGCGCAGGGCGGGCCGCAGATGTACGGCATCGACCAGCACCACCCGCCGGAAGGCTTTCGCGAGACAATCGAGGGGCACGTCGTCGAGGTTGCCCGAGCCCAGAACCACGGCGGTGTCGCGCACCGCCGTCGCCGCGATGGCCGCGCGCATGGTCGCCCGGCTCGCTTCGAGATGCGGCGCCCAGGCGGCTCGGCAGCGGCGCGCCCGCGACAGCAGCCAGATGCTGTCGCGCAGGTAGCCGAGCCGGCGTTGGGGGCGCGGCGCGGGCGTGGTCAGGAGATGGAGGAGGTCGATCAGCACGGCCCGGCCTCCGGCACGGGCCGATGCCTGTCAAGGCGCGTCACGCCATGGTCGCGATCTCGCGCCAAACCGAGCGCTCCGCTGCCGAGACCTGCCCCTTCGCGATGAACGCTCGATCCGTCCGCCTCGCCGCCGCCCTGATCGCGCTCTGCGCCGCCATCGGCGTCGGTGCCGGCTTCACCGGCGTGTTCGGCCGCACCGGTTCGGCGCCGCTCGCGATCTGGATCATGGTCGCCTACTTCACGAACCTGACCGGGCTCGTCGTCGCGGTCCTGTTCGGCGGGATCGCGCTGGGCCTGCCGGCGCTGGCCCGCCCCCGGCTCGTCGCCGGGGCGGCCCTGGCGACGCTGCTGGTCGGCCTCGTCCAGCGGCTGCTCCTCTACCGGGTGCGGGAACTGCGCGGCGGCGACCTCGTCGGCGACATCCTCCTGCATCAGGCGCTGCCGGTGCTGGTGCCGCTGTTCTGGCTCGCCCTAGTGCCGAAGGGCCGCCTCTCGCCGCGCGACCCGCTGCTCTTCGCCGCCTACCCGCTCGCCTATCTCGGCTACACCCTGATCCGGGGCGCCTACGATGCGCGCTATCCCTACCCGTTCCTCGACGTGGGCAAGATCGGCTGGGGACCCGTCGCGGCCTATGCCGGCGCGATCGCGGTGGCCTTCCTCGCGGTCGGCTGGGCGATGGTGGCTCTCGATCGCCTGCTGGCCGTGGGAGCCCGCCGCCGCGCGGCCCGCTCGTAGCGGGCGATCGGCGGCGCGCCGCACGCGCTGAGCGGAGGGACCGGCAGGCCCGGTCGGCAGGGATCGGATCCCGCCGACCGTCGATCGGACGCGCGTCGGGAGCCGCCTCTCGCCCCTGTCGTCAGCCCTTCTTCTTGTAGGCCTTGATCGCGCTCTGGCAGCCGGGAGACAGCTGCGACATGTTCTTCTGGAAGCAGGCCTGCGTCTCGGGCCCGTCCTCCGGCGGAAGGCCGGCGCAGAAGGTCGTGAAATCACCGGCGCATTGCTGCTGGAGGACCGCCTTGTCCTCGTCCGACATGGGAGCGGCGAACGCGGCACTCCCGGCCATCACGGTCAGCACGGCGCCCAGCCCAAAACGTACCAGCATGATCTGCTCCCAAAAGGCCCGGTCGATCCGGGTCGAAGGCCAGAACGTCGTCCGGTCTTCAACCGTTGCATCCGATCTGCGTGCCGCGGTGAAGCCCGCCGCCGGAGGCGTCGTCACGGGCGGCGCTTCGGGAACGAAAAGTCCAAGCTCAAGGTTGATCGGTCCGCATTTCAGAGGGGACACGATGAAACCCTTGCCCGCCCTGCTGCTCGGGTTGATCTTTCTGGCCCATCCGCAGGCTCTGTCGGCGCAGAGCGTCGTGGAGGAGCCGCCGGCCGCGACGAGCGAGGCGGATGAGCCGCGTCCGGGGCCGCCGCCCCCGCTGCCGGACCTGTCCGAGCCGAACACCCGTGCGGGCGAAGCGCTGAACGAGCCCGGGGGAAGCTCCGGCATCCCGAAGGCCCTGCGCGGGTCGGGATCGAGAGCGGGAGGCCCCGCCAACGATCTCAACCCGAGCGGGCAGGCCGAGGCGCCGGCACCGCCGCGCGGCGACCTCGGCAACGTCCTCGCCGGCCGGGATCTGTTCCACGGGAATTATTGCGGGAAGGGCCAGCGCGGGGAGGGGCTGCCCGCGACCGATGCTCTCGACGCGGCCTGCATGCGCCACGATGCCTGTTACGAGACGAGCGGATACAGCTCCTGCGCCTGCGACGCGAGGCTGAGACGCGAGGCGGCGGCCGTCGCCGACAGTCCGAAAGTCTCCCTGGAGGTTCGGCGCCGAGCCCTCAGCGTGGTCGAGGCGACGGCCGCCATGGAATGCCGCGCGCCCTGATCAGCCGGCGGCGAACACCGTCGCGATCTCGCCCGGCCCGAGCACCCGAACACCGCCCGCCTCCAGATCCGCCGGCAGAGCAAGGCCGCCGACCCGGTCGCGGTGGAGCGCGTCGACGTGGTTGCCCAGGGCGGCGAACATGCGCCGGACCTGATGGTAGCGGCCCTCGTGCAGCGTCACCGTGCAGCGGGTCGCGTCCTCGGTCTCCATCCCGACGGGCAGGAGCGGCCGGTCCTCGCCCTCCAGCATCAGCTCGCCGGAGGCCAGGATCGCCGCCTCGTCGCCCTGGAGCGGGCGGGCCAGGGTCACCCGGTAGCGCTTGGACACCTTGGCCTTGGGCGAGATGATCCGGTGCAGCAGGGCGCCGTCGTCGGTCATGAGCAGGAGGCCCGAGGTCTCCTTGTCGAGGCGTCCGACGGTCGAGAGCGCCGGATCGCGCCGCCGCCAGCGCTCGGGCAGCAGCCCGTAGACCAGCGGTCCCGCCTCCTTGTGGGAGCAGGTGACGCCGAGCGGCTTGTGCAGCATCAGGCAGACGCCCGGCAGCGGGTCGAGCGCCTCTCCCTGCACCGTCATCCGCCCCGGCAGATCGGGATCGAGGGGGATGCGCTGCGAGGCGTCGCGCAGGCTCTGCCCGTCGAGGCGCACGAGGCCGGCCCGGGCCAGCCCCTCGACCTCGCGGCGCGAGCCGTAGCCGAGATTGGCCAGAAGCCGGTCGAGACGGAGCGCCTTCACTTGCGCGCCTCGAACAGCTTGTAGCCCCCTTCCGCGGCGGTCGGCGTGACGGTGCGGAAGGCCGCGCGCAGGGGCGCCTCGTAGGGCAGATGGGCGTTGGCCACGAGGAGCAGCGTCCCGCCCGGCCGCAGGGCGGCGGCCGCGCGGGCGATGAAGGTGCGGCCCAGGGCCTGATCCTCCGCGCCGCCGTCGTGGAAGGGCGGGTTGGTGACGACGAAGTCGAGGCCCGACAGGGCCGGCTCTGACCCGCGCAGGTCGGCCCAGTGGACGCTGGCCCGCGCCTCGTCGACATTGCGCCGGGCCATCTCGATGGCGCGGCGGTCGATGTCGACCAGCGCCAGCGCCGCGACCTTCTCGGATTTCAGCACCGCGCGCGCCAGGATGCCGAGGCCGCAGCCGAGATCGGCCCCGCGTCCCGACAGGGTCGGCAGGTGGCGCAGCAGCAGGGCGCTGCCCGGATCGAGCCGGTCCCAGGAGAAGATGCCGGGCTGGGTGCAGAGGGCGAGGTTGTCGATGTGGCGCGGCGCGCCCCCCGAGATCGCGGGCTCGATGCCCTGGGGCGCTTCGGGCCGCGTGGCCGTGCAGATGCGGTGGTGGCGGCGCGCCTCGTCGCTCACCGCGAGGCCGAAGCCGCGCAGTTCCTTGGCGAGCCGCGAGCCGCCCTTGTCCTTCGGGGCCAGGGCTACGAGCCGAGCCCCGGGCCGCAGGGCGCGGATCGCCAGGGCCAGGGCGTAGCGCCGCTCCATCGTGCCCGGCGGCGCCAGCAGCACGGCGGCCTCCAGGCTCGCCTCGGCCGCATCCTCCAGCCGCGCCGAGCCGGGGATCAGCGGCGAGACCTGGGCGGCGCCCTCGGGCACAGCGGCGAGATCGGCCGGCGGAAGGCCGTAGAGGACGGCCCGCAGATCGGGAACGGTGTGGGGCATGGGGCTAGGTGTTCAGGCTGTGGCCGTCGCCGCAAGGGGTTCATCCCATCCTGATCCTCATCCTGAGGCGCCCGCGTGAGCGGGCCTCGAAGGGTGTTCCAGCAACCGCGCGGGATCTGGAGGACCCTTCGAGGCCGTCGCTTCGCGTCGGCACCTCAGGATGAGGTCGGGGATTGGATGGCGAGAAAGAGAGGTCAGCCGGTCGGGAATTCGAGGCCCATCTCGCGGTAGCGGGCGGGATCGTCGGCCCAGTTCTCGCGCACCTTCACGTGCAGGAACAGGTGCACCTTGGACTCGGCGGCTTCAGCGATCTCGATGCGGGCCGCCTGGCCGATCGCCTTGATGGTCTGGCCGCCCTTGCCCAGCACGATCGAGCGCTGGCTCTCGCGCTCGACGAAGATCGTCTGCTCGATGCGCACGGAGCCGTCGGGCCGCACCTGCCACTGATCGGTCTCGACGGTGGAGCGGTAGGGCAGCTCCTCGTGCAGCCGGTCGTAGATCTTCTCCCGGGTGATCTCGGCGGCCAGCATCCGCAGCGGCGCATCGGAGATCTGATCCTCCGGGTAGAGCCAGGGGCCGGGCGGCATCCGCCGGGCCAGCGCCTTGCGCAGGTCGGCGATGCCATCGCCCTTCAAGGCCGAGATCAGGAAGGTGTCCTCGAACGGCACCGCGGCGTTGAGCTTGGCCACGAGTTCGAGCAGGCGCTCGCGGGCGATGAGGTCGATCTTGTTGAGGATCAGGATCTTGGGCCGCTTCACGTCCGGCAGGCGGCGCAGGATCGTCTCGACTTCCTCGTCGGCCCCTTTTCGGGCATCGACCAGCAGGCAGACCGCGTCGGCATCCGAGGCGCCGCTCCAGGCGGAATGCACCATCGCCCGGTCGAGGCGGCGCTTGGGGGCGAAGATGCCGGGCGTGTCCACCAGCACCACCTGCGCCGCGTCCTCCATGACGATGCCGCGCACCAGCGCCCGGGTCGTCTGCACCTTGCGCGAGACGATCGAGACCTTGGCGCCGACGAGCGCGTTCAGGAGGGTCGACTTGCCCGCATTCGGCACGCCGATGAGCGCGACGAAGCCCGCGCGCGTCTCCTCGCGTGCTTCCTGTGGGGCGCCGCCCTCGCCGTCCTCGTGTTCAGCCATGTGACTCAACCAATCGATCCATCCTGTCCCTGCGTTCCGCCGATGCCCTCGCGGGCCAGCACGGCGCGCGCCGCTTCCTGCTCGGCCACCCGCTTCGAGGCACCCTCGCCGTAGCCCGGCTCGATGCCCTCGACCCGCACCGCGATCCGGAAGACCGGGGCGTGATCGGGGCCCGAGCGCTCCACCACCTCGTAGAGCGGGATCGCGAGGCTGCGCGCCATCGCCCATTCCTGCAAGGCCGATTTCGCGTCGCGCCCGCGCGGCGCGGCGGTTTCCTCGCCGGGGCGGAAGGCGCGCTGCACGATCGCGCGCGTCGCCTCGTAGCCGGCATCGAGGAAGACCGCGCCGAGGATCGCCTCGCAGACATCGGCCAGGATGGTCTGGTTGCGCCGCCCGCCGGTCTGGATCTCGCCGGGGCCGAGATTGAGATGGGGCCCGACCTCCCAGCTCTCGGCCACCGCCGCGCAGGTCTCGCGCCGCACGAGGCCGGCGAGCCGGCGGGAGAGCTCACCCTCTTCCGCGCCCGGCATGGCCCGGTAGAGCGTCTCGGCGACCGCGAGCCCGAGCACGCGGTCGCCCAGGAATTCCAGCCGCTGGTAGCTGCCGACGCGGCCCGAGGCGCCGGCCTTGCTCACATGGGTCAGCGCCAGGGGCAGAAGGGCCGGATCGGCAAAGCTGTGGCCGATGCGCGCCTCCAGTACGTCGAGGCTCGGCCGGGGACGGTGCGCGCGCCGGGCACGGCTGGAGCGCCCGGCGCCTTCGCCGTCCTCGCTCATCGCCGACCGCCCCACGGGGCGGCGGCGGATCGTCCTGTCGCCGACACGTCCGTCGTCAGGATCAGTGGATCGTCGAGAAGATGCGGCTCCAGCGAACATCCGCCGGCCAGCGCCAGATCTGCCAGGCGGGGGTGCGCTCGTCGATCGAGAAGAAGATCATCTCGGCGCGGCCGACGAAGTTCTCGAAGGGCACGTAGCCGACGCTGGCCAGATCGCGCGAATCGGTTGAGTTGTCGCGGTTGTCGCCCATCATGAAGTAGTGGCCCGCGGGCACCGTGTAGACCTCGGTGTTGTCCCAGAAGCCGCGGTCGCCGTCGCGCTCGATCACCCGGTGCGTGACGCCGCCCGGCAAGGTCTCGTTGTACTGCGCGACCTTCACGGTCTGGTCGAAGGCGTCCAGGGTCTCGTAATCGGCGATGCGCTCGCGCTTGACCGGCTTGCCGTTGATGTTGAGCACGCCCTCGACCACCTGGATCTTGTCGCCGGGCAAGCCGATCACGCGCTTGATGTAATCGGTCGCGTTGTCCTTCGGCAGCTTGAACACGGCGATGTCGCCGCGCTTCGGCTCGGCGGCCCAGACCCGGCCCTTCGCTTGGAAGGGCAGGTACTCGGAGAGGGGCAGCGAATATTTCGAGTAGCCGTAGGTGTATTTCGAGACGAACAGGTAGTCGCCGATCAGCAGGGTGGGGATCAGCGATCCCGACGGAATGTTGAACGGCTGAAACAGCAGCGTGCGCACCACCAGTGCGATCAGCAGCGCCTGGACGCCGACCTTCACGGTTTCCCGGATGCTGGCCCAGGTCCCGGGCTCGACTGGCCGGATCTCCGTCTTGCCCTCGCGATCCACGCGCGCGTGCCCCGTATCCATGAGTGATGCAGCCTCCGGCCCCGCCGTCTCGGCAGCCGCTTCCTGTTGGCTGGTGGGCTGTCCTGCTGGGCGGCGGGTCTAGACTAAGCCGGGCCCGCCCGCAACGCGGAGGATGAGCCGGCTTAAACCTATGCTGCCTTTGAAACCGGCACGGCCTCGATGATCACGAAGGCCTGCGCCAGAGGGGGTTCGTCCGTCAGCGTGATGTGGAGGCGGGCCTCGTGTCCCGCCGGGACCATGCGTGCCAGGTGCTCCCGCGCACCTCCGCTCAGCTGTAGGGTGGGTCGGCCGCCGGGCAGGTTGACCACCTCCATGTCCCGCCAGAACACGCCCTGGCCGATGCCGGTGCCGAGTGCCTTGGCGCAGGCCTCCTTGGCGGCGAATCGCCGGGCGTAGGACGGGGCCCGGGCGGCGCGCCGGTCGCATTTGGCCCGTTCCCCGTCCGTGAAGACGCGGTGGGTGAAGCGCTCGCCGAATCGCTCCAGCGAGGACTCGATGCGGCGGATGTCGCAGAGGTCGGTGCCGATCCCGAGGATCATGGTTCGGCCTGCCGCCGGGCCCGGTCCATGGCCGCGCGCATGTCGTGCACCGCCTGCCGCAGGCCGACGAAGATCGCCTCGGCGATCAGAGCGTGGCCGATATTGAGTTCGCGGATCTGCGGCAGCGCCGCCACCGGCCCGACGCTCTCGACGGTGAGGCCGTGACCGGCATGGATCTCCAGGCCGAGCCCGGCCCCGTGGGCAGCCGCGCGCACGATCCGGTCGAGCTCGTGCGCGACCCGGGCCGGATCGCCCTCGATCACCGCCTCGCAATAGGAGCCGGTGTGCAGCTCCACCACGGGCGCGCCGAGGGCCTTTGCTGCCTCCATCACCGCCTCGTCGGGCTCGACGAACAGCGAGACGCGGATGCCGGCCTCCGCCAGGGTGGCGATGCGCGGCGCCAGATGCGCGCGGCCCGTGACGATGTCGAGGCCGCCCTCGGTGGTGCGCTCCTCGCGCTTCTCCGGCACGAGGCAGGCGGCATGCGGCCGGGTGGCGAGCGCGATGGCGACCATCTCGTCGGTCGCCGCCATCTCCAGATTGAGCGGCACCGGCAGCTCCCGGAGCGCCGCGATGTCGGCGTCGCGGATGTGGCGGCGGTCCTCGCGCAGGTGCGCGGTGATGCCGTCGGCGCCCGCCGCCACGGCCTCGCGGGCGGCGCGCACGGGATCGGGCGAGAGCCCGCCGCGGGCGTTGCGGACGGTGGCGACGTGATCGATGTTCACGCCCAGGCGCATGGACGACACGGCTTGCTTCCGATCCTTCGCCGAGTGGAGGGCCGACGGTGTAGCGGCTGTCGCGGGAGCTTGGAAGGGTCCTGAGACGGGTCCTGAGACGGGTCCGGAGACGGGTCCGGGCCGGCCGGAGCGCGAGAGGCGTGGAGAGCGGGGTGGAAGCGCGCGTTTCACATCGCCCGAATCCGTCTCGGCGTGTAGCGTTCGCGCGATGCACAAGCTGCTGATTCAGCTCGGCCTTCGCTTCGACGACCCGGACGAGGAACGCTCCTTCGTCCGGAGCTTCACGCTTCACGATCTCGGCCGCACGCAGGCCGCGATGGTGCTGGGCGCCTTCGTCTACTGCTCCTTCTCGGCCATGGACTGGATTCTGAGCCCGGACGCCTGGGCCGTGGCCACCGCGCTCCGGCTCGCGGTCGCCCTCCTGGTCCTGCTGCCGGCGACCCTCCTGCTCACGCGGCCGGGCGCCCGGCCTTTCGCGGAGCAGATCTATCTCGTCTACTGCGTCGTCCCGGGCTGCGTGCTCAGCCTGATCTACGTCTTCCTGAGGCCGAGCTTCGATCACGGCGCTGCGGGCCTGATCATCGTGATCCTGTTCGTCTCGACGCTCCTGCCCCTGCGGGTGACCTCGTTCGCCGTGTTCGCCGTCCTGACCTGGACCTGCTTTGCCCTGTTCGAGACGATCGCGACGCACGAGAATCCCGGCTTGGCCCTGGTGAACAATGCCGAGATCGGCGCGGCCTACGCGCTCTCGCTCTACGGGGTGGCCGCGCGCGAATTCCGCGCGCGGCGGCAATTCCGGACGGCCCAGGCGCTGCAGGCGGAGAAGGAGCGCTCGGAGAAGGCCTTGTCGGACCTGCGCTCCGCCCAGGCGCATCTGGTCCAGGCCGAGAAGGTCGCCGCCCTGGGCCAGCTCGTGGCGGGCGTCGCGCACGAGATCAACACCCCCATCGGACTGGCGCTGACGACCTCGACCGCGTTCGACCACACCCTCGCGCAGCTGCGCCGCAGCGCCGCCTCGGGGCAGATCCGCCGTTCGCAACTGACGCAGAGCGTCGATCGGCTCGGCGAGGGCGCGACCCTGATCGTCGCCAACTTGCAGCGCGCCGCCGACCTCGTTCACAACTTCAAACAGGTCGCGGTCGATCAGGCGACGGAGGACCGCCGCCGCTTCGAACTCCGGCCGTGGTTCGCCGAATTGCTGAGCACGCTCGAGCCGGTCATGCGGCGCAAGGGGCACGAGGTCCGGCTCGCTTGCGCCGACGGCATCGTCCTCGACTCGCATCCGGGGGCTCTGGCGCAGGTCGTCAGCAACCTCGCGCTCAACGCCATGATCCACGCCTTTCCCGAGGGACGCGCGGGGCGGCTCGCCATCGACGTGACGCAACTCGGCGAGGCGGGGGTCAGGATCGTCGTCCAGGACGACGGGACGGGCGTGCCGCGGGAGAACCTCCCGCGCATCTTCGACCCGTTCTTCACCACCGGACGGGACAAGGGTAGCACCGGGCTCGGCCTGCACATCGTCTACAATCTCGTGGTCTCGACGCTGGGCGGACAGATCGCCCTCGAGAGCGAGGAGGATGTCGGCACGCGGGTGACGATCGAGCTTCCCCTGACCCTGCCGGCACCCGCACCGCACGGGAACGGCGTGCTCTTGCCGGGCACCTGATCGACGGGCTCCCGCCGACGGTCGCCGTTTCATAGCGAATCCGATCGGTCGTTTCGGAATGGCGGATTCGGGCTTCGCTCAGGCGGCGCGCGGGCTCACACCCGCCGCAGCCCCGCGCGCGGGGCCAGATCCTCCGGCTCGCGCAGGTTCCAGACCCATCCCAGCCGCCGCAGGCCTGTCAGCACCCACCAACCCGGATCGGCCTGCCCCGGCTCGACGCCGAGCCGTGCCGAGCCCGGCCAAGCGTGATGGTTGCCGTGCCACGCCTCGCCGAAGGTGATGAGCGCCGCCGCCGGCAGGTCGTGCCCCTGCACCGCGACCCCGTCGATCGCCCAGCCCTGGGGACCGCTGCGATGCGTGACGTGCCCGACCAGCCAGTGCCCCGTCACCGAGACCGCGACCCGCACCGCGACGCCCCAGACCAGCCACGGCATCCCGCCGACGAGGAAGAACGCGACGCCGAGCGGCACCTGCTGCAGCATCCAGGTCGCCTCCAGCCAGCGCAGGAAGGGATCGTCCCGCAGCCGCGCCTCGGGGAGGAAGCGCGGCGGGCGGTCCAGTTCCAGCCGGCAATGCATCTGCCACCACGCATCCTTCAGGGGCGGGGCCCGGTGCGCATGCAGATCGTGGCAGGCCGCCTGCCGCTGTGCCCAGTCGCGCATGTCGTGCAGCCGGACCATTCCGAGCGGCCCCGCCATCCCGACCAGGGTGCCGAGCCAGACCAGCAGCCGTTCGAGCCAGAGCGGCGCTTCGAAGCTGCGGTGGATCAGGAGCCGGTGCAGGCCGATCGAGTGGCCGAGGCAGAGCGTCACCGCGCTGGTGGCGAGGAACAGGAGCACCGCGCCCGGCGTGACGAAGACCGGTCCCAGGCCGAGGGCCGCCAGCGTCATCCCGCCGATCCAGAGAGAGCGGGCCGGCGCCCACCTCACGCGCCCCTCGGTCGCCGAGACGGCCGGCCCCGCGATCACCCGTTCCGTCGATAGGCAGCTCACTGGGTTGGTCACGGGACGCCTCCGTTTCGGTATTTAGGCAATAACCTAAATACCGAAACGCCGGATGGTCAAGCGCCCGCGCCTTCGCTACATCTCGTTCGGCCCATCATGCAGCGCATCTTCGAAGCTCTCGCCTCCGCCGCCCGGCGGCGCATCCTCGCCATCCTCGCCCACGGCGAGATGAGCGCGGGGGATATCGCCGCGCGCTTCGACATGACCCGCGCCTCCATCTCGCAGCACCTCTCGGTGCTGGAGGCCGCCGGGCTCGTCACCAGCGAGAAGCGCGGCCAGTTCGTGTTCTACCGGCAGGTGCCGGAGAGCCTCGTGAACACCCTCAACGGCTTCGTGCAGGAAGCCTGCCCCATCGGCCGCCCGCTCCGGCGCGAGAGCGCCGCCCGCGCCCGCCGCTCCAAGACCTGAACCGTGCCGCGGCGGCCGCCGGTCCCGCACGGAGTCCGGTGGCGATTTCGCGCCGAACGCCCGGGGATGCGACGGCTGAAGCCTCGTGCGGCGGTGCGGACCGTTGCGGTAGGGGCGCCAATGCCCAGATTGAGCCGGGCCGACCCGGTCGGCGACGAGAAGAACGAGCGCACATGCACGGCACGCTCCCCGGGGCGGATTCCCCGCCCTCCCGGCCGGTCCCGGCCTCCCGTCTGCCGCTCACGCTCCGGCTTGCCTTTCGCGAATTGCGCGGGGGGCTCTCGGGCTTCCGGGTGTTCATCGCCTGCATCGCGCTCGGGGTCGCGGCGATCAGCGGCGTCACCTCCATCGCCGCCTCGCTCTCCGGCGGGCTCGGGCGCGAGGGGCGGCGGATTCTCGGCGGCGACATCACCTACAGCCTGATCAACCGCGAGGCGACGCCGGCCGAGCGGGCCGTGCTCGACGGGCAGGCGCCCGTCTCCGAGGTCGCGAGCCTGCGCGCCATGGCGGTGGCGGGCGACGGCGGAGCGGCGCTCGTCGAGCTGAAGGCCGTCGACGGCTCCTACCCCGCGGTCGGCGCGGCCGAGACCGAGCCGCAAGCCCCGGTGCAGGACCTGATCGCCGAGCGGGGCGGGATCTTCGGCGCGGTGGCGGACCCGGCCCTGCTGACCCGGCTCGGGCTGAAGCCCGGCGACCGGGTGACGCTGGGCGGCTTTCCCGTCGAGATCCGTGCGGCTCTCGTCTCCGAGCCCGACCGGATCGGCTCCGGCATCGGCTTCGGGCCGCGCCTGCTCGTCTCGCTGGACGCCCTGCGCGCCACCGGGCTGATCCAGCCGGGAAGCCTGAACCGCTTCAGCTACCGCCTGCAACTGCCCGGCGCCGACGACGCGCGTCTCGCCGCCGTCACCGCGGCGGTCCAGAAGGCCCTGCCCGAGGCCGGCTTCGAGATGCGCTCGCGCGACAACGCCGACCCGCGCTTCGCCAAGGGCATCGAGCGCTTCACCCAGTTCCTGACGCTGGTGGGGCTCACCGCGCTCATCGTCGGCGGCGTCGGCGTCGCCAACGCCGTGCGCGCCTTCGTGGACGGCAAGCAGGATTCCATCGCCACCCTCAAGAGCGTCGGCGCGCCGGGCTCGCAGGTGGTCGTGCTCTACCTGATCCAGGTCATGCTGATCGCGGCCCTCAGCACCGTGCTCGGCCTCGCCGTCGGCGCGGGCCTGCCGTTCCTGCTCGATGCCGTGCTGCGCGACCAGCTTCCCCTGCCGCTCAATCCCGAGATCGCGCCGGCCCGGCTCGCGCTCGCCGCCGCCTACGGCCTGCTGACGGCGCTGGCCTTCGCGATCCTGCCGCTCGGCCGCGCCCACGACGTGCCGGTGGCGGGTCTGTTCCGCGACACGGTCGATCCCTCCGGGCGCCGGCCGCGCTGGCGCTACCTCGCCGTGCTCGCCGGGGCGCTGCTGGCGCTGGCGGGCCTCGCCCTCTTCACCGCCTTCGACCGGAAGGTGGCGCTGATCTTCATGGCCGCCGCCGCCCTGGCCTTCGGCGGCCTGCGGCTCATCGCGTCGGGGCTGATGGCGCTGGCCGCCCGCCTCAAGCGGCCGAAGGCGATGGTGCCGCGCATGGCGCTGGCCAACCTCCACCGTCCGGGCGCGCTGACGCCCGCGGTGGTGCTCTCGCTCGGCCTCGGCACCACGCTGCTGGTGACCCTGAGCGCGATCGACGCCAACATCACCCGCGCCCTGGAAAGCTCCCTGCCCGATCGCGCCCCGAGCCTGTTCTTCCTCGACGTGCCCTCGCGGGACGCCGACGCCTTCTCGGCCTTCCTCGGCGCGCACGCCCCCGACGCCAAGATCGAGCGCGTGCCGATGATGCGCGGCCGCATCACCGCGCTGGACGGCGTGCCGGCCGGGCAGATCAAGCCGCCGGAGGACGCCGCCTGGGTGCTCGACGGCGACCGGGGCATCACCTACGCCGAGACGCCGCCGGACGGATCGAAGATCGTCGAGGGCGCGTGGTGGAGCGCGGAGGAGGGCCGCCAGCCGCTGGTCTCGTTCGATGTCGAGCTGGCGCGCGGGCTCGGCCTCAAGGTCGGCAGCACGGTCACCGTCAACGTGCTCGGGCGCTCGATCTCGGCCCGCATCGCCAACCTGCGCAAGATCGAGTGGCGCTCGCTCGGCATCAACTTCGTCATGGTGTTCTCGCCGGGCACCTTCCGCGGCGCGCCGCACGCAGATCTGGCCACGCTGACGCTGCCCAACGGACCCGATCCGAAGCTGGAGGCCGAAGTGGTGCGCGACGCGGCCAAGGCCTTCCCCTCGGTCACCAGCGTGCGGGTGAAGGACGCGCTGGAGGCGGTCAACGACCTCGTCCACAAGCTCGTCCTGGCGATCCGCGGCGCCAGCGTCGTGGCGGTGGTCGCGAGCCTGCTCGTGCTCGCCGGGGCGCTCGCCGCCGGCCACCGGGCCCGGCTCTACGACGCGGTGGTGCTGAAGGTGCTCGGCGCCACGCGGGCGCGGCTGCTGGCGGCCTACGCCCTCGAATACGGCGCGCTCGGATTCGCCACCGCCTTGTTCGGCATCGTCGCCGGCTCGCTCGCGGCCTGGGTGATCGTCTCCCGGGTCATGCGCCTCGATTTCTCACCCGATCCTGCCGGAGCGCTGGCGGTGGCGGCCTTCGCGGTCGTGTTCGCGGTGGTGGTCGGCCTCGCCGGCACCTGGCGCATCCTCGGACAGAAGCCGGCTTCCTATCTGCGCCAGTTCTGACAGAATGCTCTTCACGTTTTGAGGTCGATTTTCATCCCCAAAAAATCATCAAAATCTTCGGCATCCGGGTGGCTTGAAAACGTGGCCCTTAGGTCAAGGCCCACTTGTTTATGGCAGTTTCAGCGAACATATTCGGCCGTGAGGCGCGTTTGACGCGCCAGGGGCATGCGTGGACCTCGACACAAGCCCACGCCGAGAGGTTCCAAGGGAAACTTTCATGGCATTCGACAACAGCCCGTTCCGCTACGGCGCCCAGCCGCAGGGGTACGCCGGCTCTCAGGTCGAAGTCGACCAGGGCCTGCGCAGCTTCATGCTGGGCGTCTACAACAACATGGTGGTCGGCCTCGGGATCTCGGGTCTCGTCGCGCTCGGCCTCAACGCGATCGCCGTCGCCGGCTATCAGGGCTCCAGGCCGCTCCTGACGCCGACCGGTCAGTTCCTGTACGCCAGCCCGTTCAAGTGGGTGCTGATGCTGGCGCCGCTGGCCTTCATCTTCGTGTTCTCGTTCCGGATGGACCGCATGTCGGCCTCGTCCGCGCGCACGATGTTCTGGGCCTTCGCGGCGGTGATGGGCGCCTCGATGTCCTCGCTGATGCTCGTGTTCACGGGTGCCAGCGTGGTGCGGGTGTTCTTCATCACGGCGGCGACCTTCGGAGCGCTGAGCCTCTACGGCTACACGACCAAGCGTAGCCTGTCGGGCATGGGCTCGTTCCTGATCATGGGCCTGATCGGCATCATCATCGCGTCGCTGGTGAACCTCTTCCTGGCTTCCTCCGCGCTGCAGTTCGCGATCTCGGTGCTCGGCGTGCTGATCTTCGCCGGCCTGACCGCCTACGACACGCAGAAGCTCAAGGAGATGTTCCTCTACAGCGGCCTCGACGCCGAGGGTGCTGCCAAGATGTCCATCAACGGCGCCCTGACGCTGTACCTGGACTTCATCAACATGTTCCAGTTCCTGATGCAGCTGCTGGGCGACCGCCGCTAAGCAGCCCAGTCGACAGGGCCTGAAACCGAGGAGCCCCGGCCGAAAGGCCGGGGCTTTTTCGTGTCCGGATGGCATTCGGCTCCAACGATCAAAGCGAGGCACGAAAAAGCCGGCACTGCATTCCTGCAGGCCGGCTCGTTCATCGCGTCCCCGTTTGATCGCATCGAAGTCGACCAACCCCCGTCATCACTGCGCTCACGTTCGCGATGACGATGGGACACCAGGGCTAACGAACGGACATCGTATCCGTACGAAGCGCGGTGGGAAAAAGTCCGATCAGAGCCCCGTCGGGCGCCCCGCGGCGACGACCAGCATCCGGCCGTCGCCGAGCGTCCGCGCTCCGGCCCGCCGGATATCGGCCTGGGACACGCTCGCCACGAGATCGTTGCGGCGGGCGATGTAGTCCATGCCGAGGCCCTCGAAGGCGATCTGCACCAGCTGGTTGGCGATCTTGGTCGAGGTGTCGAAGCCGAGCGCGTAGGAGCCGGTGAGGTAGTCCTTGGCCTTCTGCAGCTCCTCGTCGGAGGGACCGTCGGTGATGAGGCGGTGGATCTCCTCGCCGATCACGTCGAGGGCCTCGACCACGCGCTCGTTCTTGGTGGCGGTGTAGCCCCAGGTCATCGCCACGGCGCGGTGCGAGGTCAGCGAGGTGCCGACCGAATAGGCCAGCCCGCGCTTCTCGCGCACTTCCTGGAACAGGCGCGAGGTGAAGGCGCCGCCGCCGAGGATGTGGTTCAGGACGTAGGCCGGGATGAAGTCCGGGTCGCGCCAGGCCACGCCCGGCATGCCGAAGCGGATCACCGATTGCGGCACGTCGAGATCGACGACGATGCGCTGGCCGAGCTCCTTGATGGCGGTCGGCGGCACCGGCTTCAGCGGCCCCGCCTCGGGCAGGCCGCCGAAGGCCCGCGCGATCATCCCGGTGATCGCCTCCTCTTCGAAGGCACCCACGGCCGCCACCTTCAGGCCGCCGCGGCCGATCAGGGCGCGATGCATCGCCACGAGGTCGTCGCGGGTGATCGCCGACACCGTCTCGATCGTGCCCGCCGAGGGACGCCCGTAGGCGTGGCCGGGGAAGGCTTCGCGGAAGTAGCGGCGGGAGGCCATCACCCCGGGATCGTTCTGCTGGTAGCGCAGGCTCGCGATCATCTGCGCGCGCACGCGCTCGATGGCCGGCGGGTCGAAGCGCGGCTCGGCCAGCGCGAGGCCGAGCAGGCGGATCGCCTCGTCGGCGTGCTTCGTCAGGGTCTTGAGCGAGCCGCCGATGGAATCGGGGCTGGTGTGGAAGCTCAGCTCGATCGCGCGGGCGGCGAGCGCCTCCTGGAAGGCGTCGGAATCGAGCGCGCCCGCGCCTTCGTCGAGCAGGCGCGCCATCATCTGCGCGGTGCCCGCCTTGCCCTCCGCGTCCTGCGCCGCGCCGCCCTCGAAGGCGAACGAGAGCGCGATCATCGGCACCACCGGCGAGGCGACGTGCCAAGCCTCGATACCGGGGGCGGCCGCGAGCGGCAGCGCCTGGGTCGGCGAGCTCGTGGTGCCGGTCTCGGCGAGATTCATCGGAAGTTCCTCAAAGCGACTTTTCGCAAACGGCGCCGCTTCGGGCGGCGCGAAGAATCGAGTGTCAGGCGGCGACGTCGGCGTCCCGCGGCTTGGTCAGGTAGCCGGTGACGGAGCGGGCCGGCACGAGGTAGCGGGCGGCGACCGCGACGAGCCGGTCGCGGGTCACCGCCTCGATCTCGATCGGCCAGCGGGTGACCTCCTCGACCGTCTCGCCGATGGCGAGCGCCGAACCGTAGATGCGGGCGAGCGACGATTGCGAGTCGGAGGAGTAGACCGTCTCGGCCACGAGTCGGGTCTTGGCCCGCTCGATCGCCTCCGGGTCGAGCGCCTCGGGGGCGCGGCGCAGCACGCGATCGACGTGCTCCTCCAGGGCTTCCAGGGGCACGCCCTCGGCCGGCACGGCGTAGACGGCGAACCGCGTGTCGTCGATGGCCGAGCCCATGTACCAGGCGCCGGCATTCACCGCGACGCCCATCTCCAGCACCAGCTTGCGGTAGAGGAACGAGGTGGCGCCGCCGCCGATCACCTCGGCGAGCAGTTCGAGCGCGTGGCTCTCGCCGTCGCGGGCGGTCATGCAGGAGGGGGTGAGGTAGAGGCGCTGCAGGGTCGGCTGCTCGACCTTCGGGTCGGCCACCGCGATGCGGCGCATCGCCCGCGGCTCCGGCTCGCGCGGGCGCACCCGCAGCGGCCGGGCGCCCTGCGGCGCGACCTTCCCGTAGGTGTCCTCGGCGAGCCGGCGCACCTCGTCGGGCGTCACGTCGCCGGCCACCACGAGGATCGCGTTCTCGGGGGTGTAGAAGCGCTTGTAATAGTCGATGGCGTGGGTGCGGTTCAGCTCCTCGATCTCGTGCATCCAGCCGATGATCGGGATGCCGTAGGGATGGTGCACGAAGAGCGAGGCGGCCATGGCCTCGGAGAGCTGCGCCGAGGGGTCGGTCTCGACCCGCATGCGGCGCTCCTCCAGCACCACGTCGCGCTCGGGCGCCACCACGGCGTCGTCGAGGACGAGGCCGCTCATGCGGTCCGCCTCGAAGGACATCATCGTCGAGAGGTGGTCGCGGGCGACCCGCTGGAAATAGGCGGTGTAGTCGAAGCTCGTGAAGGCGTTCTCCTGGCCGCCCAGCGACGAGACCGCCTTCGAGAAGGCGCCGGCCGGGTGCCGCTCCGTCCCCTTGAACATCAGGTGCTCGAGGAAGTGGGCGATGCCGGACTGACCGATCGGATCGTCGGCGGAGCCGTTGCGATACCAGATCATGTGGGTGGCCACGGGCGCGCGATGATCGGGCACCACCACCACGTCGAGGCCGTTGTCGAGCACGAAGGCGGAGACCTCCGGGCCGCCGGCCTCGGAGCGCCCGAACGGGGCGGCATCCACGCGGCCGGCGTGATTGAGGCCTCGCTGCGGTCCCACGGGCGCGATGGCCTTCCGGTAGAGGTGCATCCTGCTGTCCTTATGCGGGGGCTCTTCCGCCCACCGCGCTGTCCGTCCCAAAAGTCCCGGCATTGTTCCGGGAAACCGTGCCGGGCGCAAATCCCGTACCGCGCGACCTGTCCGCACGGTCGCGGACCGTCCCGACGCTTCATCCCATCGTCGGCCCCGTCGGGAGGATCTGGGACCCGGCGGGATCGACGCTCTCAGCGGCCCGACGGATTCCTCATATAGGCACGCGGATCGGCTTCGTCCCGATCGCTGATCGGTCCGCCGACCGGACCGCCCTGGGGCTTGGCCACCTTGACGGGCGCCTTGCGGTAGCCGGTGGGCGGATCGGTGAGCGCATCGCGGTCCGGCTCGACCAGGGTCGGCTCGACCGTCTCCGACTTGCCCTTGAGCAGTTCGAACGGGTTCAACCAGGTCGAGGTGCGGGTATCGCCCTCGCCGGGGGCGTTGGCCGGCCCGCTGAGGGCGCCCGCGCCGGCGCGGCGGCCGGCATCCATCTCGTAGACCGAGAGGGTCTCGTTGTTGTCGTTCATGCGCCCCTGGGCGCCGCGCACGATCGGCTTCTTCGCCTCGATGGCGGCGCGCTCGCGCTGCACCACTTCGGGATCCTTCGGCCAAGCCGGATCGGCCTGCCGGCTGCGGGGCACGGGCAGGCCGGCGGTGAGGTCTTCCTTGCCGCCGAGCTTGGGCGGCATGGCGAGCGGCGCGCGCTCGCGATAGGTGATGGCGGGACGGTCCGGCTCGATCAGGCCGAGATTGCTCAGCGTGTCGCGCATGAACTCGCCCTCGGCCCGGGCCGCTCCGGCGGAGCCCGCGAGGAGGGCGGCACACAGGGCCGCCCCCCGGATCGATCCGAGAGCCCGAGTGAAGCTGCGTCGCCCGCTCATGCCGATATCCCCAAGGCTTCGGGCCAGCCCTTACCCCGGTGATCCGGGTGTGAGTCGCGTGACGAGCCCTTTGATACCGAGGTGAGCCGGGTTTCGGGCGAAGGTATGGCGCCTTGACGCGGGGCGCGCCGCTCGCGCGCTCAAGCCTGGGGACGGCCCTCGTCGCCGGGGGCTTGCGTCTGCGGCGGGCGCCCGGCCGGGCGCAGGCTGTCGAGGATCAGGCCGACGACGCCGGCGACGATGGCCGCATCCGCCACGTTGAACACGTACCAGGACCAGCGCCCGGCATGCAGGTGGACGAAGTCGAACACCGCGCCGTAGGCCGCCCGGTCGATGGCGTTGCCCAAAGCGCCGCCGACGATGAGCCCGAGCGCCACGGCCAGCAGCCGCGAGCCGGCCCGGACCATCCAGACGGACAGCCCGACCGCGGCGACGAGGGAGACGGCGACGAGGATCCAGCGCCCGAGCCCGCCCTCCTGCTGGAACAGGCCGTAGGACACACCCCGGTTCCAGACGACGACGAAATCCGCGAAGGGCGCCAGCCGCCAGGGCTGCGTCATCACGAGATCGGTGCCGAAATAGAGCCAGAGCTTGGAGGCTTGGTCGAGCAGCAGGGTGGTGAGCGCGGCGAGGAGGCCGGAGCGGGCGGGGCTCACGCCGTCCCCGCACCCGGATGCGCCGCATCCCATTCCCGCAGGGCCCGCGCGTCGCGCGGCGTCACCTCGGGATAGTCCGGATCGCTGCCGACCTCGGGCGTCACCCGCCAGGAGCGGGCGCATTTGCTGCCCGCGGCGCGCTCCGGCACCACGGCCACGCCCTTCACGTCGTCGAGACGGAAGGCCTCGGCCGGCCCTTCGCCGGCGCGCACGGTGATGGCCGAGGTGATGCAGATGTCGGCAAAGTCCACGCCGTCGAGGGCGCCGAGCAGGTCGGCATCCGACACGTAGACGGTCGGGGCCGCCTCCAGGCTGGCGCCGATGCGCTTGGCCGCGCGCTCGATCTCCAGGGCGCCGGTCACGACCCGGCGGACCTTGCGGATCTTCTGCCAGCGGGCCGCGAGCGCATCGTCGCGCCACGCGGCGGGCGTCTCCGGCAGGGTCTGGAGATGCACCGAACCGTCCTCCGAGGGGTAGCGGTCGAGCCAAGCCTCCTCGGCCGTGAAGGCCAGCACGGGGGCGAGCCAGATCACCACCCGGCGGAAAGCCTCGTCGATCACCTGCAGGGCGGCGCGGCGCGTCACCGAGGAGATCGGATCGCAGTAGAGCGCGTCCTTTCGCACGTCGAAGTAGAAGGCCGAGAGGTCGCCGGTCATGAAGCCGTTGAGCAGGGCCACGATCCGCTTGGTGTCGAAGGCCGCGTAGGCCTCGCGGATCTCGCCGTCGAGCTGCGCCAGACGGTGCAGGATGAAGCGCTCCAGCTCCGGCATCTCGGTGAACGGCACGTCGTCGCCTGGAACCCGGTGGGCAAGCGAGCCCAGCATCCAGCGGAGCGAATTGCGCAGCTTGCGGTAGGTCTCGGCGAAGGTCTTCACGATCTCCGGCCCGATGCGCAGATCGTCGGAATAATCGGCCGCCGCGACCCAGAGGCGGAGGATGTCGGCACCCGATTCCTTGATGACGTTCTGCGGCGCGACGACGTTGCCGCGCGACTTCGACATCTTCTCGCCCTTGGCGTCGAGGACGAAGCCGTGGGTGAGCACCACGTCGTAGGGCGCGTGACCGCGCGTGCCGCAGGATTCGAGCAGCGAGGACTGGAACCAGCCGCGATGCTGGTCGGAGCCCTCCAGATACATCACCGTGTCCGGTCCGCCATCGACCGCGCGGCGGATGCCGGCGAGACCGGGGAAGGCCTCAGGATCGTCGAGCACGAAGGCGTGGGTCGATCCGGAATCGAACCACACGTCGAGCACGTCCGTCACTCTTTCGTACTGCGCCGGATCGTGTTCGGGGGCGAGGAAGCGTTCGTTCGCACCATCGGCGAACCACGCATCGGCGCCCTCTTGGGCGAAGGCTTCGGCGATGCGGGCGTTGACCGCTTCGTCGCGCAGGACCTTGCCGGTCTCGCGCTCGACGAAGACGGTGATCGGCACGCCCCAGGCGCGCTGGCGCGAGACCACCCAGTCGGGCCGGCCCGCCACCATGCCGTTGATGCGGTTCTTGCCCTGCGGCGGAACCCACTGCGTTTCTTCGATGGCGTGGAGCGCCGTCTCGCGAAGGGTCCGGTTTCCGAGCGAATCCACCGGCCGGTCCATGGCGATGAACCATTGCGGCGTGTTGCGGAACAGGACCGGCTTCTTCGAGCGCCAGGAATGCGGGTACTGGTGGCGCAACACCCCGCGGGCGACCAGCGCGCCAACCTCGGTCAGCGCGGCGATGACCGCCTTGTTGGCGTCGCCCTTCTCGCCCTTGGCGGTGAAGACGAAGCGTCCGGTGAAGCCCGGCGCCTCACCCGTCAGCCGGCCGTCGGCATCCACGGTGTAGGGGATGCGGGTGTCGATCCCGGCTTGCCCGAGGCGGCGGCCATTGGCCATCCAGACCTCGAAGTCTTCGCGGCCGTGGCTCGGCGCGGTGTGGACGAAGCCGGTGCCGGCCTCGTCGGTGACGTGCTCGCCCTCCAGCATCGGCACCGCAAAGCCGTAGCCGGGATCGAAGGTGCTGAGCGGATGCGACAGGGTGAGCCCGGCCAAGGACGCCGCCGGCACATCGGCCACGCGCTCGAACGCTTCGACGCGGGCGGCCTTGAACACGCCCTCGGCGAGCGCGTCGGCCAGCAGATAGGCGTCGCCTACCTTTGCCCAGTTGTCCTCGGCCGCTTCCGTGACGCGGTAGAGCCCGTAGGCGACGCGCTTCGAGTAGGCGACGGCGCGGTTGGCCGGCAGCGTCCAGGGCGTGGTCGTCCAGATCACGACGCGGGCATCCGCCAGTTCGGCCGGAGCCCCTTCGCGGATCGGGAACGCCACGAACACCGTGTCGCTGACATGCTCCTCGTACTCGACCTCGGCCTCGGCCAGCGCGGTCTTCTCCACCACCGACCACATCACCGGCTTGGAGCCCCGGTAGAGCTGGCCGGAGGCGGCGAACTTCATCAACTCGGAAGCGATGCGCGCCTCGGCCGGGTAGGCCATGGTCGAGTAGGGATGGTCCCAGTCGCCGGTGACGCCGAGGCGCTTGAACTCCTCGCGCTGGATGGTCAGCCAGTCCGCGGCGAAGGCGCGGCATTGCTGGCGGAATTCCAGCACCGGCACCTCGTCCTTGTTCTTGCCCTTGGCGCGGTACTGCTCCTCGATCTTCCACTCGATCGGCAGGCCGTGACAATCCCAGCCCGGCACGTAATTCGCGTCGCGGCCGAGGGCGCCCTGCGAGCGCACCACCACGTCCTTCAGGATCTTGTTGAGCGCGTGGCCGATATGGATGTTGCCGTTGGCGTAGGGCGGGCCGTCATGCAGCACGAAGCGCGGGCGGCCCTTCGCGGCGGCGCGGATCCTTCCGTAGAGGTCGATCCCCGCCCAGCGCTCCAACAGCAGCGGCTCGCGGGTCGGCAGCCCCGCCCGCATGGGGAAGTCGGTTTTCGGCAGGAAGAGGGTTCGCGAATAGTCGCGGGCGGCCGCGGGCGCGGCGTTGGTCTGGTCGCTCATGGCGGGGTTCGGCAGGATTCTCGTCGCGCGGAGGCGGGCGGAAGGGACGGGCGGAGGATCGTCACCCGGCATCCGGGGCGGCCGCAGTGGCGGCGCCTTACGCGGAAGCCGGGCCCGTAATTCGCGTCGCGCTGAGGATGTAGCCGAACATGCCGTGCTTCTAGAGCGCTCTCCGGCCAAGGGGAAGGCCTCACGCGAAGGGCCGGAAGGCGTGTGGAGCCAGGGCAGCCTGGGACGTCCGCAATCGCCTGCGCGCACGCCCGCACGTCCGATTCAAACATTTAATCCTCAACAAGGCCTGTGGCATTGGACCGCTGGAGGCTTGCGCCGGCCCCGCGTCCTTGCCATCAGCCCGGCCGACACGACGCCCGCGATGGGCAGCAGGGTCGGGCGGTGCCGCAAAGGCGTCATTGGTTACAAACGCCGCGCTGACTACCGGTGTGCGATTGAGCACAGAAATCAAAGAGACTAGCGTCCGCCCAAAGCCGCCCGGGCGAGGCCGCGCGACACGGTATCGGTGAGGAAACATGGCCCATTCCGCAACGCACGATGCGGGCGCGCACGGCGCGCACGTCCCATGGTACCGGGTGCTCTACATCCAGGTTCTGATCGCCATCGTGCTGGGCGTCCTGCTCGGCTGGCTCAGCCCGGAATGGGGCAAGTCGTTCAAATGGATGGGCGACGCCTTCATTGCGCTGATCAAGATGCTGATCGCGCCGATCATCTTCTGCACGATCGTGCACGGCATCGCCTCGATCGGCGACCTGAAGAAGGTCGGCCGCGTCGGCCTCAAGGCCCTGATCTATTTCGAAGTCGTCTCCTCCCTCGCGCTCCTCATCGGCATCATTGTCGGCGAGGTGGTCCAGCCGGGCGCGGGCTTCGGCGCCGACGTGTCGAAGCTCGATGCCAAGGCGGTCGAGGGCTATGCCAGCAAGGCGGCGGCGGATTCGACGGTCGCGCACCTCCTGGCGATCATCCCCAAGAGCTTCTTCGACGCCTTCGCCACCGGCGACCTGCTGCAAGTCCTGCTGATCTCGATCCTGACCGGCGTCGTGCTCACCGGCATGGGTAAGAAGGGCGAGAGCATCACCCACGGTATCGACGCCGCCGGGCAGGTGTTCTTCCGCATCATCGGCCTCGTGGTGAAGCTCGCCCCCCTCGGCGCCTTCGGCGCCATGGCCTTCACGGTGGGCCAGTACGGCATCGGCAAAGTCATCGACCTCGCCTGGCTCGTCGGCACCTTCTACACCACCTCGCTGCTGTTCATCTTCGTCGTGCTCGGCGGTATCGCGGCCTTCGCCGGCTTCTCGATCATCAAGTTCCTCGCCTACATCAAGGACGAGCTGCTGATCGTGCTCGGCACCTCCTCCTCCGAGACCGTGCTGCCGCACATGATGACCAAGATGAAGCGCCTCGGCGCCTCGGATTCGGTCGTCGGCCTCGTGATCCCGACGGGCTACTCGTTCAACCTCGACGGCACCAACATCTACATGACGCTCACCACCCTGTTCCTGGCGCAGGCGGTGGGGGCGGACCTCTCGATCAGCCAGTACGCGACGATCTTCATCGTCGCGATGCTGACCTCGAAGGGCGCCTCGGGCGTCACCGGCGCCGGCTTCATCACGCTGGCCGCGACGCTGGCCGCCATCCCCGGCAACCCTGTCCCGGTGGCGGCGATGACCCTGGTGCTCGGCGTCGACAAGTTCATGTCGGAGTGCCGCGCGCTCACCAACCTCATCGGCAACGGCGTCGCCACGATCGTCGTGTCCCGCTGGGAGGGCGAACTCGACAAGAAGAAGCTCGCCGAGGTGATGGCGCATCCGGTCTCGATCGGCACCGAGATCTCGGACGAGGCGCCGGAAGCTCCGGGCGAAGACGTGCCCCCCACCGCTCCGAAGGCCGTGGCGGCGCAGTAAGCCCGCCTTGGCTCTCGAAAGACTGCGGATCGGGATCGACCTCGGCGGCACCAAGATCGCCGGGGTCGCGCTCGATTCGGAAGGGGCGACCCGCGCGGAAGGGCGTGTCCCGACGCCGCGGGGCGATTACGGCGGCACGCTCGCTGCGGTCGCCGATCTGGTCGCCGCCCTGGAGGCGGAGGCCGGCACGGGCGGCGCGAGCGTCGGCGTCGGCATGCCGGGGGCGGTCTCCCGCACCACAGGCCTGATCAAGAACGCCAACTCCGTCTGGCTCAACGGCAAGCCCTTCGCGCGGGATCTCGCGGCCCGCCTGAACCGGCCGGTCCGGGTCGAGAACGACGCCAACTGCCTCGCCGTCTCCGAGGCCGTCGACGGGGCGGGGGCGGGCGCCGGGATCGTCTGGGCGGTGATCCTGGGCACCGGCGTCGGCTCCGGCATCGCGGTCGAGGGCCGCGCGCTCGCGGGGCGCAACGCCATCGCCGGGGAATGGGGGCACAATCCGCTTCCCTGGCCGCAGGACGACGAGCGCCCGGGCCCGGCCTGCTATTGCGGACGCCACGGCTGCATCGAGACCTGGCTCTCCGGCCCCGGCCTCGCCGCCGATTTCCGTCGCAGCACCGGCGAGACCCGGACGGGTGAGGCGATCGTCGCCGCCGCGCTCTCGGGCGAGGCGCGCGCGCCAGCCTCGCGCGCTACCTCGACCGTCTGGGGCGGAGCATCGCCCACGTGGTCAACATCCTCGACCCCGACGTGATCGTGCTCGGCGGCGGCCTCTCGCGCGTCGAGAGCCTCGTCGCCGCCCTGCCGGAGGCGATCGCGCCTCACGTCTTCTCCGACGCCTTCGACACGCCGGTGCGGGCAAGCCGGCACGGCGACGCCTCCGGCGTGCGCGGGGCGGCGTGGCTCTGGGGGAACACGGAATGATCGGCTGGCTCCGCCGCCTGTTCGGGCAGGAACGCCCGTCCCCGCCAGCCTCGCCGACCTGGGAGCCGAGCCCGCCGCAGCCGCCCATGCCGGCCTGGGAGCCGGAACCGCAGCCGCCGCGACGGCGCAGCGAGGCGGAGATCGATGCCGTCGAGGCGGCCCTGAACGGCTTGATCGCGGCCGGCCTCCGGCTTGGGGGGAATTACGAAGGGATGGACCGGCGCGCGGTCGCGCGAGCGATGGCGGAGCATCCCGAATTCGCGGTCGGCGACGGCAACGAGACCCTGCCGCTGACCGAGCACGGCTCGGACGCGCTGTCGATCGACATCCTGTGGAGCTATCGCGCCCTCGCCGACGCGATCGAGGACGAATTCGCCAACGCAGCGATCTTCGAGGATCACTGCTACGACGGCGCCGACGAGGAGGCCTATCGCGCGCTGTTCGCCCGGCTGATCGCTCTCGCCGGGGTCTGGACCGGCCGCGGCGTCACCGTCGCCCGCGTGCCGGGACTCGGGCCCTACGGGCACGGCTTCCGCGTCGCGTTCGACACCGAGCCGCCGATTCCGCCGCTGACCTTCCCCGCCGACAAGAACTTCGACTGGAGCCTGCTCGAACGGCTCGACGCGAGCCGGCCGGCGGGCGAGACGCGCCGGTTCCGAGGCGCCGCCGATGGCGGGGCGGGGCTGGTGCTGTTCCTCGACGACGCCGAGGCGCGGGCGATCGCGTCGTGCCTCGGCTGGGGGCCGGACGATCTGTGACGGCTCCGTTCGGGTCGGCGGTTTTGCAAGCGTTCCGCTCCTCATGCTGAGGCGCCGAGCGCAAGCTCGGCCTCGAAGCACCCCGGAACGGTCGATCCCATCGGACACGTCTGCCGGGACAGGCGTTGCGGCGTGCTTCGAGGCCGCTTCCGCGGCACCTCAGCATGAGGAGCGGTGCGGATGCCAAATGCACGCGAGCAAACAGGCTTCGAGGGCTGCCGCTTCGCTCGGCAAGTAAGTCAGCATTGACTCATTGACTTCACCCGCCCGCCTCCCGAAAACCCGCCGTCCCCCTTTCGCGGGGCGCAGCCTACGAAAAACACGGTCCCATCATGCCCATCCTGACCTTCCCCGACGGCAACACCCGCGCGTTCGACGCCGCGGTGACCGGCCGGACCGTGGTGGAGGGCATCGCCAAGTCGCTCGCCAAGCGCACGGTCGCCATGGCGCTCGACGGCACGGTCTGCGACCTCGACGACACGATCGAACGGGACGCCGCCATCGAGTTCATCGCGCGCGACGATCCGCGCGCCCTCGAACTGATCCGCCACGACTGCGCCCACGTACTGGCGGAAGCCGTGCAGGCGCTCTGGCCCGGCACGCAGGTGACGATCGGGCCCGTCATCGAGAACGGCTTCTACTACGACTTCGCTCGAGCCGAGCCGTTCACGCCCGAGGACTTCCCGAAGATCGAGGCGAAGATGCGCGAGATCATCGCGCGCGACGCGCCCTTCACCAAGGAAGTCTGGAAGCGCGACGACGTGAAGGCGCTCTACGCCGAGAAGGGCGAGCGCTACAAGGTCGAGCTGGTCGATGCGATTCCCGCCGGCGAGGATCTGAAGATCTACCGCCAGGGCGACTGGTTCGACCTCTGCCGCGGCCCGCACATGACCTCGACGGGCAAGGTCGGCGCGGCCTTCAAGCTGATGAAGGTTGCAGGTGCCTATTGGCGGGGCGATTCCAACAACCCGATGCTGACGCGCATCTACGGCACGGCCTGGGCCTCTCAAGGAGACCTCGACGCCTACCTGCACCGGCTGGAGGAGGCCGAGCGCCGCGATCACCGGCGCCTGGGCAAGGAGATGGACCTCTTCCACTTCCAGGAGGAGGGGCCGGGCGTCGTGTTCTGGCACGCCAAGGGCTGGACGATCTTCCAGGAGCTGATCGCCTACATGCGCCGCCGCCTGAAGGGCGACTACGCCGAGGTGAACGCGCCGCAGATCCTCGACAAGTCGCTGTGGGAGACCTCCGGCCACTGGGGCTGGTACCGCGAGAACATGTTCGCGGCCCAATCCGCCGGCGAGGAGGCCGAGGACAAGCGCTGGTTCGCCCTGAAGCCGATGAACTGCCCCGGCCACGTGCAGATCTTCAAGCACGGGCTGAAGTCGTATCGCGACCTGCCCCTGCGCATGGCCGAGTTCGGCGTCGTCCACCGCTACGAGCCGTCCGGGGCGATGCACGGCCTGATGCGGGTGCGCGGCTTCACCCAGGACGACGCGCACATCTTCTGCACCGAGGACCAGCTCGCCGCCGAGTGCCTGAAGATCAACGACCTGATCCTCTCGACCTACGCGGATTTCGGCTTCGACCAGATCCTGGTGAAGCTCTCGACGCGGCCCGAGAAGCGCGTCGGCTCCGACGCTCTCTGGGATCACGCCGAAGCGGTGATGACGCGGGTGCTGGCCCAGATCGAGGAGCAGTCGGCGGGCCGGATCAAGACCGCGGTCAATCCCGGGGAGGGCGCGTTCTACGGGCCGAAGTTCGAGTACGTGCTGCGCGACGCCATCGGCCGCGACTGGCAGTGCGGCACGACGCAGGTGGACTTCAACCTGCCGGAGCGGTTCGACGCGAGCTACGTCGACGCCGACAGCCAGAAGAAGCCGCCGGTGATGATCCACCGCGCCATCTGCGGCTCGATGGAGCGCTTCACCGGCATCCTGATCGAGCATTTCGCCGGCCGCTTCCCGCTCTGGATCGCGCCGGTGCAGGTGGTGGTGGCGACGATCACCAGCGACGCCGACCCTTACGCCCGCGAGGTCGTCCGCGTCCTGGAGCGCGCCGGGCTCCGGGTCGAGGCCGACCTGCGCAACGAAAAGATCAACTACAAGGTCCGCGAGCACGCGCTGGCCAAGGTGCCGGTGCTGCTGGCGCTCGGTCGCCGCGAGGCGGAGGAGCGCACGGTCTCGGTGCGCCGCATGGGAAGCCAGAAGACCACCACGATGACGCTCGATGCGGCGCTCGCGGCCTTCGTCGAAGAGGCGACCTCCCCGGACCGCCGCAGGGCGGAGGCCGCGGCCGAGAGCCTCCCGAGCACCGACGCGGTGCTCGACGGGCATCACGTCGAGGTTCCGGCGCCGTAGGGCGCTGCGGCGGCCGCCGCTTCGGTGGCCCCCCTCGCCGCAGACTGATATCGTCTCCGTTTGATCGCCTCGGTCCTCGCCCCGCGGCGTCATCGCGAGGCGGAGCCGAAGCGACCCAGAGCGCGACCTGTCCGGACAGCGCGGAGCCCCCGATTGCTTTCGCTGAGCCTCGCAAGGACGACGGAAGAGACCGAAGCAATTAAACGGAAACCCTATGAGACCGTGCCTGTCGCATGACACGCACGGCGCACTCACGAGGTGTTCGGCGCGAGGCGCGGTCGAGGGAGGATGTCCCGCGACCGACCGTGCCGCCTTCGTGACCGTCCTACGGTGCCCCGGCCTCGTCGGGCGGAAGCCAGCGGTCGCGCATCGCTTCGAGAGCATTGGCGTAATCGTCGCTCCAGGGCCGGCGCGACAGGTCGACCGCCGCCGGGCGCCAGCCCAGGGCCTGCGCTTCCCGGAGCACGGCCGCATCCCGGCTGAGGATGACCACCTGCGAGGCGGAGCGCATGGTCTTCGCCGCGGCCTCCGTCGGCAGGTCGGTGCGGTGGAGCAGCGTCAGCCCGTGCTCGGCCGCGACGCGGGCGAGCACGTGCCGCAGCTCGAAATCGCGGTTGCTGATGTGCAGGGCCAGCACGCCGTGTCCATCGAGATGGGCGAGCTCGACCCCTAGTCCCTCCCGGGTGAGCAAGTGCATCGGGATCGAGTCGGACGAGAACGCATCGATGACGAGCACCCGGGCCGCGTCGTGGCGGCCGGCCAGAGTCAGGCGGGCATCGCCCTGCACGATGCGGGCCTCGGGCGCGCATTCGGACAGGAAGCGGAACCGGTCCGGGTCCCGCGCGAGCCGGATCACCACCGGATCGATCTCGTAGAAGGTCCAGGCTTGGCCGGCCTGGGCGTAGCAGGCGAGGCTGCCGGCGCCGAGGCCGACGATCGAGACCGCGGGGATGGGGCCGGTGGCGCGGCGGCTCACTTCGAACACGTCGGCCAGCGGCGTGCCGGGCGCGTAGTAGGTGGTCGGCTCTGGCCGACCCGTGCTCGGCGTGCCGTCATCCTCGCGTAGGCGCATGGCGCCATGAATCGTCGTGCCGTGCGAGAGCAGGCGGAAGCGCCCGTCATTCGAGTTCTGGATGCGGTGGAGGCCGAAGAAGCTGCGGTGCGTGTCGCTCCCGGGCAGGATCGTCTCCGGCAGGAGGCTCGCGATGCCGACGAGGACGCCGACGAGGCCCGCCCGGGCCGGGCTGCGCCAGTTCGCGGCGAGGCTCAGCGTCAGGCCGACCAGCAGCATGCCGACCCCGACTTGCGGCCCCCGGTACAGGGCGAGGGCGAGGGCGATGGTGGCCGTGGCGCCCAGCAGGAAGAGCGAGCGCCGTGCCTCGGCCGCGAAGTGGGACCAGCCGCCGGCCCAGACGCCCGGCCGGCAGACCAGCGCGGCGGCAAGCAGGAGCGGATACTCGGTGATGTCGGAGAAGATCTGCGGAGCCACCAGGGCGGCGAAGATGCCGCCGACCACGCCGCCGAGCGAGGTGTAGAGATAGAACTCGGTGAGACGTGCCGCCGGAGGGCGCAGGGCGTAGACGGCGCGGTGGGCGATCAACGCGTTGACGAAGAGCAGGCCCAGCGTCACGCCGAGATCGAGAAGGAGCGGCGTCTGCCTCACCAGCAGCGCGACGAACGCGGCCACCGTGCCGGCGACCTGCAGGGCACCGAGCGCTTTGCCCGAACCCTCCGTCTCCGATCGTGCCGGCCGGAAGGCGAGGATGAAGCTGACGAGGTAGAGCGCGAGCGGCACGACCCAGATCAGGGGGATCGCCGCCACGTCGGTGGAGATGTGGGCCGTGGCCGCGACGAGCAGGCCCGAGGGCACCGCGGACAGGCCGATCCAGGCGAGGCGGCGCGTGAGGCCGAGCGGCCGGTCGGTTTCATCCTCGGCGGCTGCGGCGGCGATCCCGGCGGGTGCCCCGTTGCGCAGGCGCAGGCCGCAGGCGACCACGGCGCAGGTCAGCGCGGCGTAGCCGAACGACCAGAGCCGCGCCTGCGCGTCGAGGCCGAGCAGCGGCTCGACCAGCAGCGGGTAGGCCAGCAGGGCGGCGAAGGAGCCGGCATTCGAGGCGCGGTAGAGGAAGTAGGGGTCGGCGCTCTGCGCGTGGCCCGAGCGGGCGAACCAAGCCTGGAGGAGGGGGGCGCTCGCCGAGAGCGCGAAGAACGGCAGCCCGATCGAGGCGAGGAACAGGCCGATCAGCCAGAGGGCCTCGCCCTCCGCGGGCGGCGCGCCGAAACCCTTGGCCACCGCCACGGGCAGGAAGACGAAGCCGGCGAGCAGGACGAGGACGTGGGTCGCGAGCGCCGCCCGCGGCTGCAGCCGGCGCGTCAGCAGGTGGGCATAGGCGTAGCCGGCCAGGAGCAGCGTCTGGAACACCACCATCGCCACCGACCACACCGCGGGCGAGCCGCCGAGGATCGGCAGCACGCGCTTGGTGAACATCGGCTGCAGGCCGAACAGCAGCAGGGCCGCGAGAACGAGGGTTCCGGAGAACAGGCCGACGAGCCCGACCCGGGAGGCGGCCCGTGCCGCCAGAGAGGATGCCGGCAGCGCCTGCCGCCGCGACGCCTCGACGCGTGCCATCGCCCGAAATCCCCTCAGATCGTCCTGAGGATCTCGCATACCGGCAAAGATTTAAGGGTTGCCTTCGGCCCGGCTCACCCCTCCATCGCCCGCGACAGTTCCGAGAAGACGCGCGGGTCGGCGCATTGGGCCACGTTGAAGCGCATGTAATCGGCCGCGCCTTGGCCGAGGGAGAAGACGTTGCCCGGGGCCAGCACCACGCCGCGGGCCAGCGCCCGGCGCGAGACGTCGGCCGCGTCGAGGCCGTCCGGAAGCCGTGCCCAGAGGAACATGCCCCCGCTCGGCACGAAGGGGACGCTCAGGCCGGCCTCCTTGAGGCGGCGCACCACCGTGCCGCGGGCCTCGGCCAGCCGGCTGCGCAGGGCGTCGAGATGGTGGCGGTAGCTGCCCTCGGCGAGGAAACGGTGGACGGTGGCGGCGGTGAGGTGATTGTCGCTCAGCGAGACCGCGAGCTTGAGATCGACGAGGCGCTCGACCCAATCCCCCCGGAGCGCGATCACGCCGACCCGGGCGCCGGTGGAGAGCGTCTTCGAGAAGCCGCCGACATGGATCACCCGGTCGAGCCCGTCGAAGCCGGCGAGCCGCGGGCCGGGCTCCGCCTCGAAGTCGGCGTAGGCGTCGTCCTCGACGATGAGCGTGCCGTGCATCTCGGCGAGCCGCAGGATGCGGTGGACGGTGACCGGGCTCAAAGAGGCGCCCGTCGGGTTCTGGAGGCCGGAATTAGTGATGTAGAAGCGGGGCTTGTGCTCGATCAGCGCTTGCTCGAAGGCGGCGAGGTCCGGCCCTTCGGGCCCGAAGGGCACCCCGACCATGCGCAGGCGATGGGCGCGGGCGAGGGCCTGGAACGAGAAGTAGCAGGGATCGTCCAGAAGCACCGTGTCGCCGGGCTCGGCGAGGAAGCGGATGATGAGATCGAGGGCGTGGGTGACCGAGTCGGTCAGCACGAGCTGGTCGGGATGGGCGCGGATGCCGCGCTCGGTCAGACGCAGGGCGAGGTGCTGGCGCAGCGGCGCCAGTCCCTGCGGCGCGTCGTAGAACATCACGGCATCGCTCTGGCGGGCGACGTGGCGCAGGGCGCGCCGCAGATCGTCCTCCGGCAGCCAGCCCGGCGGAAGCCAGCCGCAGCCCGGCCGCAGCGAATCGGGGCGCGCCTCCAGCGACTGGCGGGTGATCCAGACCGGATCGACCGCCCGGTCGAGCCGCGGGCCGATGGCGGCGAGGCAGAGCGGCTCCGGGCGGGCCGAGACGAAGAAGCCGGAGCCCGGGCGGGAGACGATGGCGCCGCGCGCCGCCAGCCGGTCATAGGCCTCGACCACCGTCGATTTCGAGACCTGCAGGCTCTCGGCGAGTCCCCGCACCGAGGGGAGCCGCGCGCCGGGGCCGAGCGCCCGGCCCTCGATGCGGGCCTCGATGGCCCGGATCACGGTTTCGACCCGCGAGAGGGCCGGTCTCGCTGCCGCTTCGATCAGCGCGTCCGTCATGACGGCTCCTCCGAACTGTACGGATGGTCGTTCCGGACAGTTCGTTGAAATCGTACCGCAACCGTCCCTGTCGGGAAAGGCGGACACCCCGCATATCGAGGCTATCGCAGCACAGGAGGCCGATATGAGCTTGACCGAAGACATCACCGCGCCCAGCCCCGGGAGGAAGGCTTGGATCGAGCGGCGCATCCGCGACGCCGTCGTGCTGCTGGGCGGGCTGATTCTCGCCCTGCCGCTAATCGTGCCGTTCGCCTGAGAGCGGGCCGCGCGGCTCAGCCGGCGGTGCAGTTCGCCTCGAACAGCGCCCTCGCGCGCTCCATGGCGCGGAACGCCGTCGGGCTGCCCGGGCTGCGCAGCTCCGGCCCCTCCGGCAGCCGCCCGAGGAAGTTTTCCGGGAGATCGGCGACGAAGGGTCGGGGGCCGGTATAGGCGCCCATGCGGTTGCGGACATCCACCGTGCCGCACAGCGCCCCGGCCCGGCCTATCCGCAGGCCGGCGACCCGGGCTTGCGGGTCGCCCATCTGCTTCCCGATCAGGCTCAGCGCCGTCGAGGCCGCATCGGCTCCCACCGCTGCATCCGAGCCATCGACGACGGTCTGGGCGCCCGCGGCGTGAGCGCCGGACAGGATCAGAAGGGCCGCCAGGGCGGTCTGGTGCGGACGCATCGGATCAGCTTCCCTTCGCCACGACCTCGACATCGTGGTCCATGCCGCTTTCCACCTTGAACTCGCGGGTGAAGACCTGCCCGTCGTGGCGGGCGATCAGCACGTAGTCGCCCTCCGCGAGGGTGACGGAGGGAAAGGCGCCGATCGCCTCGCGGATCGTGTCGCCGCCCGGCGTCAGCACGCTGAAGGCGGTGCCGGCGAAGGCCTCCGTGCCCGGCGCGGCGACGAGCTTCAGGGTCACCGTGGCGGCCCGGTGGTTCATCGTCGCCTCGGTGACCTTGCCATTCTCGACCCGCAGGTCGGCGCGCTGGATCGCGTTCGAATCGCCGTAGCTCGACACGACATGGTAGGTGCCCTCCGGCAGGCGCACGACCTCACCGGCCTTGATGGCGCTGCGTACGAGGCGGCCTTCCGAATTGGTGCCGATGGGCACGAACACGGAGAAGGCGAGCTGGTTGGCCGGAATCTTCTGGTCGCCGACCGCGCCCGACAGGCGGAGGGCGCCCGCGGCCACGCGGAGCTGATCCGCGGCGGCCCGGCCCGACATCGTGATCCGCTTCGAGGCGCTGGCGTAGCCGTAGGTCACGGTGGCGAGATAGGCGCCGGCCGCGAGCTTGAAGCTTGGCGCGGCCTCGTTCGAGCGAGCCACGATCACCGGCCGGCCGGCCTCGCCGCGATCCTCGTAGATGCGCCAGCTGAGCCCGGAGCGGATCGGCCCGTTCGAGCCCGCGAACACCGCCGAGAGCGCCAGATCCGCCTCGCCCTCCGCGGCCGGCGGCGGCAGCATCGGCCCGGTGATGCCCGGCGAGGGCAGCCCCGGCCCGAACGGACTCTGCGGCTGTGCCCGGGCGGGCAGGGCGGCGAGGAGAGCCCCGAGGAGAGCCCAAAGAACAGCCTTGCAGCCCCCGGACCCGCGTCCCATCGTCCCTCGATCCCCTCCGTCCGCCCCGTCGGCGCGTCCGCGCTCTTGAAACCCGACCGTGGCGGCGGCATGGCGGTGGGTGTTCCAGCTTCGGCCCCTCCACGCGGATTGTCCATGACCGAGATACGAGACGCCGCCACGCTCGACCTGCTGCGCCGCCGCCGCTCGGTGCCGCCGATGCTGCTGTCGGACCCCGGCCCCTCCGCGGAAGAACTCGACGGCTGGCTCACGATCGCCGCCCGGGTGCCCGATCACGGCAAGCTCGCACCCTGGCGCTTCCTCGTCATCGAGGGCGAGGCCCGCGAGCGGGTCGGCGCCCTCATCGAGGCGACGTTTGCCGCCGACTTTCCCGAGGCCGACGAGAAGCGTCGCGCCCAGGAGCGCCAGCGTCTGAGCCACGCGCCGCTCGTCGTCGCCGTCGTCTCCCGCGCCGGCCCGCACGCCAAGATCCCGGAATGGGAGCAGGTGCTCTCGGCGGGCGCGGTCTGCATGAACCTCGTCGTGGCGGCCAACGCCGCCGGCTACGCGAGTGCGTGGCTGACCGAGTGGTTCGCCTACGACCGCCGGGTGCTCGACACCCTCGGGCTCGACCCGGCCGAGCGGATCGCCGGCTTCATCCATATCGGCCGGCCGCGGGAGGTGCCCTCCGATCGGCCGCGGCCGGACCTCGACCAGATCGTCACCCGGCTCTAGAGACTTCGATGCATTACGAGGCCGCCCATCCGAGCCTGCCCCACAACCCGTTCAAGGCCATCGTCGCCCCGCGGCCGATCGGCTGGATCAGCGCCATGGACCGGGCGGGCCGGGTGAACCTCGCGCCCTACTCGTTCTTCAACGCGGTGGGCGGCGAGCCGGACATGGTGATGTTCTCCTCCTCCGGTCGCAAGGACGCGATGGCGTTCGCGGAGGAGGGCGGGGAGTTCGTGTGCAGTCTCGCGACCTTCGATCTGCGCGAGGCGGTCAATGCCACCTCGGCGCCGCTGCAGCGGGGCGCGAGCGAGTTCGACTTCGCCGGGCTGACGCCCGCGCCCTCGCACCGCGTGCGCCCGCCGCGCGTGGCCGAGTCGCCCGCGGCGATCGAGTGCAAGTGGCTCCAGACCGTGCCGCTGGTGCCTCTCGGCGGCGGCGAGCCCTCCAACTTCATGGTGATCGGGCAGGTGGTCTCGATCTACATCGACGACCGCTTCGTGGCCGACGGCCGGGTCGATACGGGCGCCATGCGCCCGATCCTGCGCGGCGGCTATTTCGACTATTTCACCGCCGAGTCCGAGAATCGGTTCGCGCTGCGGCGGCCGAAGGGCGGAGGCTGACCGCGCGGGCGCGTCACCCCGTGATGCCGAGTGCCGCCTCGACGCGGGCGATCCAGGCCCGCAGGGCCGGGTAGGGCGTGCGATCGAAGCCGCCCTCGTGGGCGAGGCGGGTATAGGCCACGAGTGCCACGTCGGCGAGGCTCAGGCTCGCGCCGACGAGGAAGGGCCGGTCCTCGAGTGCCCCTTCCATCAGGGCGAGCGCCGCGTGGCCCCGCTCCAGCAGCCTCGGGTCCAGCTCCGCCTCGTCCCGGCCGAGATAGAGACGCTGGAAGCGGCGCACGGCGATGAAGGGCTCGTGGCTGTACTGCTCCCAGAACAACCACTGCCGCATCTTGGCCCTCGCGAAGGGATCGTCCGGGATCAGCGCGGAGTCGCGGGCGAGATAACCGATGATGGCGTTCGACTCCGCGAGCGTGCGGCCATCCTCCAGCACCAGGGTCGGCACGCGCCCGTCCGGGTTGAGGACGAGAAAGGCCGGGGTGCGCGTCTCCCCCTTCAGGATGTCGACCGCGCGCCAGTCGAGAGCAATCCCGAGATGCGCCGCGACCCAGGCCACCTTCAGGCAGTTGCCGGATTTGCGGTCCCCGTAGACGGTCAGCATGTGCGGGCCTCATCGTTGAATCGGGAGATTTTGACCGCGCAACCGGACCGCGCAAGACTCTACATCGCTGCAATCGTTGAGGTTGTGCCCTCGCAACGTATCCAGGGCGCGGCCGGCGATCCGATTTGCCTCTCCGACGGCCGCCGAACCCTCTTGTGTTACGCGGTTGCAACACCAGATCAGTCCTGCCGACGGCTTTCAACAATGCGTCGGTGTCCCGGCGGGGCCGACCCCGCGGGGCAACGCATCGGATGCTCCGTGCCGCGGAAGCGGGCGGGGAACCCTCCGATCCGGGGAAGGGCAAACCGCATGAATTTCGAGAAATACACCGAGCGCGCCCGGGGCTTCGTCCAGGCCGCGCAGAATCTCGCCGTCCGCGAGGGCCATCCGCAACTCGCGCCCGGCCATCTCCTCAAGGTCCTGCTCGACGATCCCGAAGGGCTCTGCGCCGGTCTGATCGACCGGGCCGGCGGCCAGTCGCGGGTCGCGCATGCGCAGGTCGAGCAATGGCTGGCCAAGCAGCCGAAGGTGTCCGGCAATTCGGCCCAGCCCCAGGCGACGCGCGAACTCGTGCGCCTGTTCGATACCGCCGAGCAGGCCGCCGAGAAGGCGGGCGATTCCTACGTCACCGTCGAGCGCCTGCTGCTCGCCTTCGCCGTCGAGAAGGACACCGAGGCCGGCCGCATCCTGACGGCGGCGGGCGTGACCGCGGCGTCGCTCAACGCGGCGATCAACGCCCTGCGCAAGGGCCGCACCGCCGACAACGCGAGCGCCGAGAACGCCTACGACGCGCTCAAGAAATACGCCCGCGACCTCACCGAGGCGGCCCGCGAGGGCAAGCTCGATCCGGTGATCGGCCGCGACGAGGAAATCCGCCGCACCATTCAGGTGTTGTCGCGGCGCACCAAGAACAATCCCGTGCTGATCGGCGAGCCCGGCGTCGGCAAGACCGCCATCGTCGAGGGGCTGGCGCTGCGCATCGTCAACGGCGACGTGCCGGAGAGCCTCAAGGAGAAGAGCCTGCTCGCCCTCGACATGGGCGCGCTGATCGCCGGCGCGAAGTATCGCGGTGAGTTCGAGGAGCGGCTGAAGGGCGTGCTCTCCGAGGTGACCGCGGCCGAGGGCCAGATCATCCTGTTCATCGACGAGATGCACACGCTGGTCGGCGCCGGCAAGGCGGACGGGGCAATGGACGCCTCCAACCTGCTGAAGCCCGCGCTGGCGCGGGGCGAGCTGCACTGCGTCGGCGCGACCACGCTCGACGAGTACCGCAAGCATGTCGAGAAGGACGCCGCGCTGGCCCGGCGCTTCCAGCCGGTCTTCGTGTCCGAGCCCACCGTCGAGGACACGGTCTCGATCCTGCGCGGCATCAAGGAGAAGTACGAGCAGCACCACGGCGTGCGCATCCAGGACAGCGCCCTGGTCGCGGCGGCGACGCTGTCGAACCGCTACATCACCGACCGCTTCCTGCCCGACAAGGCGATCGACCTCGTGGACGAGGCGGGTTCGCGCCTGCGCATGCAGGTCGATTCGAAGCCCGAGGAGCTCGACAACGTCGACCGCGAGATCGTTCGGCTGAAGATCGAGGGCGAGGCGCTGAAGAAGGAGACGGATGCCGCCTCCCGCGACCGGCTCCAGCGCCTGGAGAAGGAACTCGCCGATCTCGAGGAGCAGTCCGCCACCATCACGGCGCGCTGGAAGGCCGAGAAGGACAAGCTGGGTGCTGCCGCCGAGCTGAAGAAGCGGCTCGACGAGGCGCGCAACGATCTCGCCTCGGCCCAGCGCCAGGGCCAGTACCAGCGCGCGGGCGAGCTCGCCTACGGCATCATCCCGGGGCTGGAGAAGCAGCTCGCCGAAATCGAGGCAAAGGCGGAATCCGCCATCGCCCGCGACGGCATGGTCGAGGAGGCGGTGACGCCGCAGCACATCGCGGGCGTCGTCTCGCGCTGGACCGGCGTGCCCGTCGACAAGATGCTGGAGGGCGAGCGCGAGAAGCTGCTGGCCATGGAAGAGGCTCTGGCCAAGCGCGTCGTCGGCCAGCGCGAGGCGGTGGAAGCGGTCTCGACCGCGGTTCGCCGTGCGCGGGCCGGCTTGCAGGACCCGAACCGGCCGATCGGCTCGTTCATGTTCCTCGGGCCGACGGGCGTCGGCAAGACCGAGCTGACCAAGGCGCTGGCCGGCTTCCTGTTCGACGACGACACGGCGCTCGTGCGCATCGACATGTCCGAGTACATGGAGAAGCACGCGGTCGCCCGCCTCATCGGCGCGCCTCCGGGCTATGTCGGCTACGAGGAGGGCGGGGCGCTCACCGAGGCCGTGCGGCGCCGGCCCTATCAGGTCGTGCTGTTCGACGAGGTCGAGAAGGCGCATCCGGACGTGTTCAACGTCCTCCTGCAGGTGCTCGACGACGGGCGCCTGACGGACGGGCAGGGCCGCACGGTCGATTTCCGCAACACGCTGCTCATCATGACCTCGAACCTCGGCTCGGAATATCTGGTGAACCAGCCTGCAGGCCAGGACACGGACGCGGTGCGCGACGAGGTGATGGGGGTGGTGCAGGGCCATTTCCGGCCGGAGTTCCTGAACCGGATCGACGAGATCATCCTGTTCCACCGCCTCGCGCGCTCGGAGATGGGAGCGATCGTCGACATCCAGCTCGGGCGTCTCGCCAAGCTCCTGGAGGATCGCAAGATCACCCTCGACGTGGACGACGAGGCTCGCACCTGGCTCGCCGACAAGGGCTACGATCCGGCCTACGGCGCGCGCCCGCTCAAGCGGGTGATCCAGAAGAACGTGCAGGACCCTCTCGCCGAGGCCCTGCTCTCGGGCGTGATCCACGACGGCGAGACGGTGCCGGTGCGGGTCGGCCCGGCTGGGCTGATGATCGGCGACGTCGCCGCCGAGCGGCGGCCGGCGGGGGTGTTGCTGAACTGATCGGGAGAGGGTGACCCCCCGGTGCGGGAGACCGCGCCGGGGCGGCCGTTACAACCTCCATGCCGTGTACAACCTCCATGCGATGCGCGCTTGCCACCGCTCGCGCGCCACGGCGACATGGCTCCGAACGCAACTGGAGGCATGATCGTGAAGACGCTTCGAGCCGTCGCCCTCTGCCTCTTTGACGGGACGGCAACTGCGCAGGAGCGTCCGGATGCGACGGCGCAGGGGATGCAGGCGACGGCGGCCGACACCGCCCGCGTGACCGCCATCAAGAATCGGTGTCCGGTGCATATCGGAATCGATGTCGGCTTCACCGAGGATCTGCAGCGCGCGCTCATTGCCGACGGCATCAGGCAGGGCGGAAAGGAGCCGTTCCTGCAGATCGTGAAGTCGGAGCAAGGCCGCCTTCGTACCGAGATCGACGCCTTCGACGTGACCGCTTGGTGCCGCCGACAGAAGGGGTTGCTCGGCAAATCCTTCCCCGATGTGTTTCGTCCGTGACGAGCCGCCTCGTCTTGCCCTCCAGGAAGCGAGGCACGACAAAGGACATATGACCGCCGAAACGCTCACCTACGCCATCGGCGACATCCACGGCTGCGCCGACCTGCTCGACCGCCTGTTGGAGCGCATCGAGGCCCATGTGGGGGACCGCGCGAAAAAGCTCGTCTTCCTCGGCGACTACATCGACCGCGGACCCGACAGCGCCCGGGTGATCGAGACCCTGCGCCGCCTGCAATGGCGCGAGCCGGAGGGCGTGGTCTGCCTGATGGGCAACCACGAGGCGATGCTGCTCAAGACGCTGCAGGAGCCCGGCGCCCTCGACCACTGGCTGATGAACGGCGGCACCGAAACGCTCGCCTCCTACGATGCCGCCGGCCCCGAGGAAATCCCCGGCGACGTGCTGGACTGGATCGAGGCGCTGCCGACCCTGCACGAGGACGCGCGGCGCTGGTTCGTCCATGCCGGCTTCCGGCCCGAAGCCGAGATCCCCGACCCGGACCGCGAGACGCATCTCTGGATCCGCGAGCCGTTCCTCTCCGCCGACCACGATTTCGGCCGCCACGTCGTCCACGGCCACACCCCGCAGACCCGCGGCGGGCCGGATTGCCGGCGCTTCCGCACGAACCTCGATACCGGCGCGGTCTACGGCAACGCGCTCACCGCGGGCGTCTTTTCGGACGCGGAGGGGCCGGCCGTCGAGTTTCTGCGGGTTCAGGCGCAGACCTGACACGCCGCGCCCAGGGAGCCGCTCATCCTCGATTTTTTGTGAGCGCCGAGCTTTCATCACCGGACATCCTTGAACTGGGCGGCGGCTGCCTCTCTAACGAGAGGCAACCGCGGCCGGCCGCGCCGCGGATCAGGAGACGACGTCCATGGATGCGCCCGCAGAGCCCCGCGCCCGCACCGAGGAGAGGGCGCTCGCCCGCCTCGCGCTCCGCTTCACCGACTGGGCGGAGAAGTGGTTCCCGGACGCCTTCGTGTTCGTGGCCATCGCCGTGGTCATCGTCGCGGGCGCCGCGCTGCTCAACGGGGCGCCGGTCCCCGCCGTGACCAAGAGCTTCGGTGACGGCTTCTGGAGCCTGATCCCCTTCACCATGCAGATGGTCTTCGTCACCATCGGCGGCTACGTCGTGGCGACCTCCGCGCCCGTTCAGGCGCTGATCGACCGGATGGCGCTGGTACCCAAGACCGGGCGCGGCGCCATCGGCTACGTGGCGCTGGCCACCATGCTCTCCTCGCTCCTGAGCTGGGGCCTCAGCCTGATCTTCGGCGGCCTGCTCGCTCGGGCGCTCGCCCGCCGGCCCGACCTGCGGATGGATTACCGCGCGGCCGGTGCGGCGGCCTATCTCGGGCTCGGGGCGACCTGGGCGATGGGGCTGTCCTCCTCCGCCGCGCAGCTTCAAGCGAACCCGAAGAGCCTGCCGCCGGGTCTGTTGCAGATCACCGGCGTGATCCCCTTCAGCGAGACGATCTTCCTCTGGCAGTCCATGCTGATCACCGCGATCCTCGTCGTGCTCTCGGCGGTGATCGCGGTCGCCTCTGCGCCGGGGCGCGACACCGCGGTGACGGCCCACGATCTCGGCGTCGACGTGTCGAAGGAGGACACCAGCCTGCCGCCGCCCAAGCAGCCCGGCGAGTGGCTGGAGCACGCCCCCGTCCTGACCGTTCTGATCGGCCTGCTGGCGGCCGGCTGGCTGATCCAGGAATTCGCGCGCCAGGACTGGATGATCGCGATCTCCAGCCTCAACACCTACAACTTTCTGTTCCTGATGGTGGGCCTCGTGCTGCACTGGCGGCCCAAGCGCTTCCTCGTCGCCCTCGGCAAGGCCGTGCCCGCCACCGCCGGCATCCTGATCCAGTTCCCGTTCTACGCCGCCATCGCCGCGATCCTGACGGGCGCCAAGAACGCCGCCGGCCACAGCCTGTCGGACGTGATCGCCCACGCCTTCGTGGCGCTGAACACGCAAGGCAGCTTCCCGCTCGCCATGGGCGTCTACTCGGCCCTGCTCGGCTTCTTCATCCCTTCGGGCGGCGGCAAGTGGCTGTTGGAGGCGCCCTACGTGATGCAGGCGGCCAACGAGCTGAAGGTGCATCTCGGCTGGGCGGTGCAGGTCTACAATGCGGCCGAGGCGCTGCCGAACCTCATCAACCCGTTCTTCATGCTGCCGCTGCTCGGCATCCTCGGGCTGAAGGCCCGCGACATCGTCGGCTTCAGCTTCCTGCAGCTCATCGTCCACCTGCCGGTGGTGCTGTTCCTGCTCTGGGCACTGGCCTTCACGCTCGAATACCACCCGCCGGTGATCCCCGGCTGAGGCTTGCACCTACGGGCGGCCCTGGGGCGGGCCGCCCATGACGATGAGGCCGGCATCCATCAGGCCGCCCACCTCGTCGCCGCCGGTGGGAAGTATCGTGAAGCTGACGGGGCGCAGGGGACCGCGATCATGGCCGGTGCTCTTCTCCGACCAGAGGCTCGTGGCGAGGGGTGAGAACGTATCGGCCGGAAGGGCTTCGTCGAGGCCCGCGGCCCGCGCCTTTTCGGTGACGCGCCCGAGGAAATCCTTCGCCCGCACGCCGAGCCGCATGGGCAGGCCGTCGCGCACGCCCGACCAGACGGTGAAGATGAGGCAATGCCGGCCGTCGGCATCGCGCCCCCACGAGGCGAGGTAGCGCGGGGACAACAGCTCGACCGCCTTCTCGCGGTCGGGTGCGCGACGCGGAAGCTGATCGATCGCCTCCCGCGAGGCGGGCCGCGTCGCAAGCCCTTCGAACGGGGTGCGGCCGTGGCGGATGTAGCCGAGGCAATCCTCGAAGATCAGCCGCATCACCAGCGGCTCGTTCTCCTCGATCTCCGCGGCGTGCGCGGGGAAAGCCGCAAGGCAGGCGGCGAGCAGAAGCCAGGATCGGAGCAGGCGTCCCTCCCGCAGGTTCGGCCTAGAGCATCGTCCCGAAAGGTGGCCGCCGGCTTTTGGAAAAAGACGATGCGAAACAAGAGGCTCGAGCATCGTGCCGGATACGATATCCGGCACGATGTTCCAGGAGTCAGCGCCGCGTCGGGATCAGCACCGCGATCGCCGCGAGCAGCCAGCCGGCCATCAGCACCACGCCGCCGCTCGGCGCCGCCATGGGAAAGAGCGGCGTCCCCGTCAGCGCCCGCAGGGCGAGATCGCCGGAGAACAGGACGAGGCCGATGAGCAGGGCCGCCGCCGCGAGGCGGGTGAGGGCGCCGCGGGTCAGTCCGGCCGCGGCGAGGCCCGTCAGGGCGAGGATGGCGGGGGCGTGGAACAGCAGGAACTGCGCGGCGGTCCTCAGCGTCTCTCCGCCGCTGGTATGCGCGGCCGCCGCGCTGGCCGCGACACCGAGCCCGCCGGCGACGGCCGCCAGCGCCGCGAGGATGCGGTCGAGCCCGCTCACGCGCCGCGCTCCTGCAGCAGCCGGGCGATGCTGGCGCGCAACTCCGCCACGCCGCGGTCGTCGCGGCTCGAGGTCAGCAGCACTTCCGGGTAGGCCGCCGGGCGCTTGGCGAGCGCTGCCTGGATGCCCGCGATGCGCCGGTCGATTTCGGCCTTCTTGAGCGCGTCGCCCTTGGTCAGCACGATCTGGTAGGACACCGCCGCCTTGTCGAGCCCGTCCAGCAGGTCGGTGTCGATCGATTTCAGGCCGTGGCGGGAATCGATCAGCACGTAGACCCGCGCGAGGTTCGATCGGCCCTTGAGATAGGCGTGGATCAACTGGGTCCAGGCCTCGACCTTCGCCTTCTCGACCGCCGCATAGCCGTAGCCCGGCATGTCGACGAGCATCAGGCGGCCGCCGATGCGGAAGAAGTTGAGCTGCTGGGTCCGGCCCGGCGTGTGCGAGGTGCGCGCCAGGGTGTTGCGGCCGGTCAGCGCGTTGACGAGGCTCGACTTGCCGACGTTGGAACGTCCCGCGAAGGCGATCTCGACACCCTCCATCGGCGGCAGGACGCCGATGGACGGAGCCGCGGCGGTGAACTCGGCCTCGCCCGCGAACAGCAGGCGACCGGCTTCCAGCAATTCGGGGGTGGGGGTGTCGGTCTCGGCTTCGGTCATCACGGATTTCGCCTCGCCCGCCGATGCCGTTCCGATGACACCGGGCGGGCGCGGCCCGGGCCGGAACGCAGCGGATCCCGGGCATGCCCGGGATCCGAGGGATGGATGGGTGTCGCCGCGGCTCAGCTCTTGGTGGCCGCGGCCTTCTTGTCACCGCGTTTGAACAGCCCCTTGAGGTTGTCCCACAACTCCACCTTCACGCCGTTGCGGCGCATGATGATGTATTGCTGGATCACCGAGAGGGTGTTGTTCCAGGCCCAGTAGATCACGAGGCCGGCCGGGAACGAGCCGAGCATGAAGGTGAACACCAGCGGCATGAAGGCGAAGACCTGCGCCTGGACCGGGTCCGGCGGCGCGGGGTTCATCTTCATCTGCACGAACATCGTGATGCCCATGATGATCGGCCACACGCCCAGGTGGACGAAGTCGGGCGCCGCGAAGGGCAGCAGGCCGAACAGGTTCAGGAGGCTGGTCGGATCGGGCGCGGCGAGGTCCTGAATCCAGCCGAAGAACGGCGCGTGCCGCATCTCGATGGTGATGAACAGGACCTTGTAGAGCGCGAAGAAGACCGGGATCTGGATCAGCACCGGCCAGCAGCCGGCCACCGGGTTGATCTTCTCCTTCTTGTACAGCTCCATCATCGCCTGTTGCTGCTTCACCTTATCGTCCTTGTACCGCTCCCGGATGGAGGTCATCTCGGGCTGCACGGCCTTCATCTTGGCCATGGAGACGTAGGAGCGGTTGGCGATCGGCAGGAAGAAGATCTTCAGGATCAGCGTCACGAGCAGGATCGAGACGCCGAAATTGCCGGCGAGGTGGAAGAAGAAGTCCAGCGCCCGGAACATCGGCTTGGTGAGGAACCAGAACCAGCCCCAGTCGATCATCAGATCGAACTGCTTGATGCCGAGCTCGCGCTCGTAGGCGTTGATCTGGTTGACCTCCTTGGCCCCCGCGAACAGGCGCTGCGTCGTGACCGAGGACGCGTTCGGCGCGACCGAGATGGCATCGCCCCGCACGGAGGTCTGGTAGACCTTGGTGGCACCGTCGGTGCGCTCGGTGAAGGCGCCGGTGAAGGGCTTGTCCTGCTCGGGAATCGCCGCGGCGGCCCAGTACTTGTCTGTGATGCCGACCCAGCCGCCGGTCACGTTCGTCCACGCCTTGCCCTGCGTGGCCGCGCCGCCGTAGGCCGGCTCCTTGGCGATCTTGTCGTAGGTGTATTCCTGCAGGCCGTCGCCGCCGAGCACGCCGATCAGGCCCTCGTGCAGCACGAAGTAGCCCTGGGTCTGCGGCTTACCCCAGCGGGAGACGAGGCTGTAGGGATAGAGCGTGACCGCGTTGGCCGAGGTGTTCTCGACCTCGTCGCGGACCGTGAACATGAACTTGTCGTCGACCGCGATGATGCGCTTGAAGACGAGTCCCTGGCCGTTGTCCCAGCTCAGCGTCAGCGGCTTGCCGGGGGCGAGCAGGTCGCCGTCGGCCTTCCAGACCGTGTCGCCGTTGGGCAGCGGACCGGCATTGGCGCCGACCCAGCCGAACTCGGCGTAGTACGGGTTGGCGCTGCCGGTGGGCGAGAGCAGCACGATGCGCGGGCTCTCGTCGCTGACGGTCTCGTGGTAGTTCTTGAGGCTCACATCGTCGATGCGCGCGCCCTTGAGCGCGATCGAGCCGTAGAGGGCGGGCGTGTCGAGGCGCACCCGGGCGGAGCGGGCCAGCGCGTCCTCGCGGGAAACGGGACCCTGCGCGTTCGCGCCCGGCACCGTGCCGGGCACGGGCGCGTTGGGGCTGCCCTCGCGGGGGCTCGGCGCGGGGATGCCGTCGGCGGTCGCCGGTGCGCCGGGCTGTGTGGCTTGGCTCTGCGCCGTCGCCTGCCGCTGCCGCTCGCTGGCCGGCCCGGTGACGAAGTAATGCCAGCCGAGCAGGACCACCAGAGACAAGGCGATGGCGACGAACATGTTCGTCTTGTCGTTACCCATCGGTCGATCCGTCAGGCGCCTTCGAAGTGGGGGGAAGGGTGGAGGAGGAGCCGGCAGCCGCGCCGCGGCCGGAGCGTATGCCGCCGCGTCGCGGGTGTGAGGAGGGCGGCTTGGCACTTCCTGAAGCGGGGTCGCCGGAGCGCGGCTTTGCCGGACGCGTCACCGTGTGGAACGCGCGGCGCAGATCCTCGACGAGGCTGTCGAAAGGGGCGTCGAGGGCGGGCCGCCGGGCGATCACGACGACATCGGCTCCGAAGGCGGGAGCATCCGTGGCCGCAGCCTGCACGGCGCTGCGCAGGCGTCGCCGAATCCGGTTGCGTTCGGTCGCATGCCCCACGCGCTTGGTGATGGTGAAGCCGAGGAAGAGGCCCTCGGCCGGCGCGCCGTCGCGCATCTCGGCCGGATCGCGCAGGCGCCCCTGGGCGCTCATGCGTTCCGTGTGGAAGCGCCGGCCCTGGGCGGCTGCCAGGAAGTCCGGGCGCCGCCGGAGACGTCGGATCGTCGACACGGGCGCTCCGATCCCGATCCGCGGGCGTGCAGGTTCGGACACGGCGCCGTGGATCACGGCGCCGGACGATGGCGTCAGGCCGAGAGGCGCTTGCGGCCGTGCGCGCGGCGGGCGGCGATGACCTTGCGGCCGCCGGCGGTGGCCATGCGGGCGCGGAAGCCGTGACGGCGCTTCCGGACGAGCTTGCTGGGCTGGTAGGTTCTCTTCATGGTCGGTCTCCGGCGGTCGAGGTGTCGAACCCGGCGGCGCTTGCAATCAGCGCGCGGACCGTGGCGTGAGCCTCGAAATGGGATCTGCAAACACGAAGGGCGCCCGGAACCGGGCGCCGCTTCGCAGTGGCGCGGCTTATGGCGGAGGGGGCGCCGCAAGTCAATGACGGGACCGCGTTGCGGGCCCGCCGGCCGCTTCGCGCTTAAGGGTGCGTTAACCTTTCCGGTCTACGAAGAGGAACATCCAGATTGTCTGGATCCTGAGTGGGATCTTTCGTCCACTCTGTTTGATGCCTCCCTGTTGACTCGGAACAAGCCGCTCCTCGGAGCGGCTTCTTTTTTGGCGCCGCCGCACCGGCCGCACCCCGGCAGGCGGCACCGGCCTCGCGGGCCTCCTGCACCGCTTAACCTTAAAAGAAGCTGAAGCCTCTCAAGGCCCACAATCGGCGCTACACTTGCCGGACTGACCGCATTCGCACCGAAATCGTCCCGTTCCGGGGCAGATGGTGTCGCCGGCGGTACAGGAGGCAGGATGACCGAGTTCGACGTCACGTTCCGGGACGAGCGCGAATGGGTGAGCTTCGGCGAGTCCTACGTGGCCTCGGAGGCGTTCAAGAGCCTGTTCCGCGAGGGCATGCTGCTGGTCGAGGAGACCGCGGCCTATCTCGACGGGGAGGGTCGCAGCGAATCGCGGCTGATCTCCCGCGACGCCACTTTGGCCTATGCCAGCGAGAGCATGCGGCTCACCACCCGGCTGATGCAGATCGCCTCCTGGCTGCTGGTGCAGCGGGCGGTCTCGGAGGGGGAACTGACCCTGAATCAGGCCCAAGAGGAGAAGACCCGGGTCAAGCTCAACGAATCGGAGCGCGTCCTGCCCGAGACCGGCGACGCCTTCGCCGCTCTGCCCGTGCGGCTCCAGGACCTCGTGCGCCGCTCCCGCCGGCTGCACGCGCGCATCCTGCATCTCGACGCGCTGATTAGCGAGGACCGTCCGGTGCCTCTGCCGCGCGAGAGCCCGGTGACGGCTCAGTTCGGCCGGCTGCGCGCGGCCTTCGGCGGCGAGTGATGTTCTGAACGTTTGAGGTCGGGCGAGTGTCCGCCCGTCCGTCCGCCGATGGCTGCGGACCGCTCGAAGCGTCGGCGCATGCGGTCGGCGAGCCTGCCGCGACCGCATCGCGAGCGCCGGTGAAGCGACGACGGCCCCGCTCGATTGTCCCGACACAAACGAAAACGGCGCCGCGAGCGGCGCCGTCTCAGCGATTCGGACCGAGGCCCAAACCCCGATAAATCACTTCTTGCCGAAGCCAAGGCCGCTGAAGCGGGAGTTGAAGCGCGAGACGCGGCCGCCGCGATCGAGCATCTTCTGCTCGCCGCCGGTCCAGGCCGGGTGGGTCGTCGGGTCGATGTCCAGGTTCAGGACGTCGCCTTCCTTGCCGTAGGTCGAGCGGGTCTTGTACTCGGTCCCATCGGTCATCACGACCTTGATGAAGTGGTAGTCGGGGTGCTCGGTCCCCTTGGCCTTACCGGCCTCGTTCTTTGCCATGACGAATTCCTGAGGTAGCACGCCAACCGACCTCGCCGCCTGAGGCAGGGGCCAGGGGCAAAACATCGCGCGCATTCCGATGAAGGCGCGCCTATACCTCAGCCTCGGACCGCCGACAAGGGATACCGGACGGATCGGACAAAGCGTCTGGAATACCGGACATCCTTTCGGAAACGCGCGGCGAACTGGAAATCACGGCGGTCGCTGCTTATGCGATGGCCTGGAACGAAGCCGACAAGACCAAGACGGCGAGACGGGAAGAAGCGATGTCGAGGAATGATGGCCCGCAGGCGTGACGCGTCGTCCGACGCGAAGTCCGACATGCAGGCGGCGCGGGGCCGGGCGCCGCTCGGGGCGCTCAAGCCCCTGATTCCCTTCGCCAGCCGCTACCGGGGTCGCATCCTGGCCGCGCTGATCTCGCTGATCGCGGCGTCCGGCGCCACGCTGGTGGTACCGATCGCGATTCGCCGGGTGATCGACCACGGCTTCTCGCCGGAGGGGCAGGCGCTCATCAACTCCTACTTCGTGGCCCTGCTCGGCGTGGTGGCGGTGCTCGCGGTGTCGAGCGCGGGCCGCTACTATTCCGTGGTGACGCTGGGCGAGCGCGTCGTCGCCGACCTGCGCTCGGCGGTGTTCGCGCGGCTCACCAGCCTCGACCCCACCTTCTTCGACAAGGCGCAGTCCGGCGAGATCGTCTCGCGGCTCACCGCCGACGCCACGCAGGTCAAGGCGGTGTTCGGCGTCTCGATCTCGATCCTGCTGCGCAACCTGTTCCTGTTCGTCGGCGCCGTAGCCATGATGGTCTGGACCAGCCCGGGCCTCTCCATCCTCGTGCTCGCGGCGATCCCGCTCATCGTCTTCCCGCTGATCCTGTCGGGGCGCGGCGTGCGCCGCCGCTCGCGCTCGGCGCAGGACCGGCTCGCCGACGCCTCGGCCTACGCGGCGGAGGCGATCGGGGCCGTGCGCACCATGCAGGCCTTCGGCATGGGCCGGACCACGGCCGGGGTCTTCGCCCAGGCCTCCGAGAACGCCTACCGAGCCGCGCGCGCCTCCATCACCGCCCGCGCCCTGCTCACGGGGGTGGCGATCTTCCTGATCTCGTCCTCGGTCGTCGGCGTCATGTGGTACGGTGCCAAGGGCGTGCTCGCGGGCACCACCAGCGCGGGCCAGCTCTCGCAATTCGTGCTCTACGCCGTGTTCGGCGCCAGCGCCCTCGGCCAGCTCTCGGAGGTCTACGGCGAACTCGCCCAGGCCGCGGGCGCCGCCGAGCGCCTCGGCGAGATCCTGGCGGCCGAGCCGGCGATCCGCTCGCCGGAGGACCCGGTTGCCCTGCCGAACCCGGCCCGCGGCGAGGTCGCCTTCGACGCGGTGCGCTTCCGCTATCCCACCCGCCCCGAGCACGCGGCGCTCGACGGCATCTCCTTCTCCGTGGCGCCCGGCGAGCGGGTGGCGCTCGTCGGACCCTCGGGGGCCGGCAAGACGACGGTGCTGCAGCTGCTCCTGCGCTTCTACGATCCGGACGAGGGCAGCGTGCGCATCGACGGCGTGGCGCTGCCGCGGGCGGATCTCGACGCCCTGCGCGCGCGCCTCTCCCTCGTGCCGCAGGACCCGGTGGTGTTCTCCGGGACCGTCTTGGAGAACATCCGCTACGGCCGCTCCGAGGCGAGCGAGGCGGAGGTGGAGGAGGCGGCCCGCCTCGCGAATGCGGACGGCTTCGTCCGCGCCCTGCCGCAGGGCTACGCGACGCTGCTGGGCGAGCGCGGCACGACGCTCTCGGGCGGCCAGCGCCAGCGCATCGCCATCGCCCGCGCCATCCTCAAGGATGCGCCGATTCTGCTCCTCGACGAGGCGACCTCGGCGCTCGATGCGGAGAGCGAGCGCGCGGTGCAGAGCGCCCTCGACCGGCTGATGCAGAGCCGCACCACGCTGGTGATCGCCCACCGGCTCGCGACCATCCGCGCCGCCGACCGCATCCTCGTCTTCGACGGCGGGCGGATCGTGGAGGAGGGGACCCACGAGAGCCTGCTGGCCCGCGGCGGCCTCTACGCCCAGCTCGCGAGCCTGCAATTCGCCGACAGCTTCGACGAGAGCGCCCGCGCCCGCGATCCCCGCCCGAAGCTCGCCGCGTTGCCCGCGGAGTAGCGGCCGATGGATTTCACCCGCTTCCCCCGGGTCGCGCTCACCGACGGGCCGACGCCGATCCGCTCCCTCGACCGGCTCTCGACCCATCTCGGTTCGGAGCTGAATGGCGTGCGCCTGTTCGTGAAGCGCGACGATGTCGGCCCGGTGGGCTTGGGCGGCAACAAGCTGCGCAAGCTCGAATTCCTGCTGGGCCAGGCGCTGGCGGAGCGCGCCGACACGGTGATCACGGTCGGCGCCCTGCAATCGAACCACGCCCGGCTCACCGCGGCGTCCGCCGCGCGGATGGGGCTCGCCTGCGAGCTGTTCCTCACCCGCAGCGTGCCCCGGGAGGATGCCGACTACACCGGCAACGGCAACCGGCTGCTGCAGGAGCTGTTCGGCGCCCGCGTCCACCTGCTGCCGGCCGAGGCCGATTCGCTGAACGAAGCCGAGGTGCGGGCGGAGGAGCTGCGCGGGCAGGGCCGGCGCGTCTTCGTCTTCCCCTCCGGCGGCTCGAGCCCGCTCGGCTGCCTCGGCTACGCCGCCTGCGCCGCCGAGATCCTCGATCAGGCGGCCCATCTCGGCCTCGCCTTCGCCCGCATCGTCGTGCCGAACGGCAGCTCCGGCACCCATGCCGGCCTCGCCGCGGGGCTCGCCGCCGCGGGCCGGGACCCCGGGCTCGCACAATCCTACACGGTGCTCGCCCCCGAGGCCGAGGCGCGGGCCGCGACGCTGGCCAGGGCCCGCGACACCCTCGCGCTGATGGGCGCCGGCCTCGCACTGTCCGACGACGCCATCCGCGTGGACGGCGCCCATCGCGGGCCGGGCTACGGTATCCCGACCGAGGGCATGCGCGAGGCCGTGCGCCTGATGGCGCGAACGGAGGGGCTGCTGCTCGACCCCGTCTACAGCGGCAAGGCCTTCGCGGGCCTGCTCCACGACGTGCGCGCGGGCGCCTACGCGCCGGGCGCGGCGGTTCTGTTCGTGATGACCGGCGGCGTGCCGGGATTGTTCGCGTATCGGGCGGAGTTTTAGCCGGGCTCCTTCAGCGGGGCGGCGGTGATAAAAAGCGCCGTGCCGTCGGTCAGGAGCGCCATACCGTTCGAAGGAATGGCGAGGGGCGGTTGGCTGCCCGAAGCGAACCCTCGTCGACGAGCTTACGGTCGCCAAGCGGCGTCAGCGCTTCTCGCACGAAGTGCTCCTGTCTGACGTGATACGGTTTCGGGGTGATGGCTTCAGTCTCTTCCCCCGTCATTGCGAGGCGAAGCCTTGGCCATCCAGGGCTCCGCACTGTCCGGACAGGTCGCGCCCTGGGTCGCTTCGGCTCCGCCTCGCGATGACGGAGAGGGGCGGCGGCTGAGGCGATGTTCGCAAGCCGCACCGCTGCCACCCTCACCGCTCCGTCAGCTTCATCTCGATGCGCCGGTTCTTGGAATAGGCCTCCTCGCTCGTGCCCGAATCGAGCGGCTGGAACTCGCCGAAGGCGCCCGCCAGCAGGCGCTGCGGCGGGATGCCCTTGCTCCGCAGGTACTGCACCACGGCGATGGCGCGGGCGGCCGAGAGGGCCCAGTTCGAGGGGAATTGCGCCGACTGGATCGGCCGGGCGTCGGTGTGGCCGTCCACCCGGAGCACCCAGGGGATGTCGGCGGGAATCTCCTTCGAGATGTCGAGGATCGCACCCGCGATCCGGTCGATCTCGGGGCCGGCCTCGGGCTTCAGCGACGCCGAGCCCGCCGCGAACAGCACCTCGGATTGCAGCACGAAGCGGTCGCCGACGACCCGGATGTCCGAGCGGCTGCCGACGATCTGGCGCAGGCGCCCGAAGAAGTCGGAGCGGTAGCGGGCCAACTCCTGCACCCGCTGGGCCAGCGCCACGTTGAGGCGGCTGCCGAGTTCGGCGATCCGGGCTTGGCTCTCCCGGTCGCGGGATTCGGAGGCCGCCAGCGCATCCTCCAGCGCCGCGAGCTGCCGGCGCAGGGCCCGGATCTGCTCGTTCAGAAGCTCGACCTGATTCTGCGCCCGCTGCGTCGCGCCCCGCTCGGCGGCGAGCTGCGCGTCGACATCGGCACTCTTGCCCTGGGCGGCCTCGCTGGCGGCGGTCAGCGCCTGGAGGCGGTCGCGCTCGGCTTCCGTGGCGGTCAGCGTGTTGCGCATGCTGGCCGCCGCCTCCTCCTGGGCGCGGCGGTTCGAGCGCTCCAGGGCGAGCAGGTCGGTGAGGTCGGCGATCTGGCGGTTGAGGCGGTTGAGCACCGCGTCGCGCCCGGTCAGCTCCTGCGAGAGGAAGAACTGCCCCACCACGAAGACGGTGAGCAGGAAGACGACGGCGAGCAGCAGCGTGGCCAGCGCATCGACGTAGCCGGGCCAGACGTTGAGGCTGCGCTGCGAGCGCGCGCGGGCGGAAGCCATCGGCGCTACTCGCCCTTGCTGCGGGCGATCCGGTCGAGCACCTGCTTCAACTCGCGCTCGCGGGCGGCCTGGGCCTCCACCCAATCTCGGATCATCTGCTGCTCGGCGCGCATGTGCTGCACGAGGCCCTGGATGCCCTCGGCGAGGTTCGTCATCGCCTGGGTCGCGCCCCGGCCGCCGACGCCTTCCGCGATCACGCCGGTGAGCCGTTCGACCGCGGCCTGAAGTTCGCGGGCGACCGCCGGGTCGTGCTCGGGTGCCGGCCGCGCCACGCCGACGGGCGTCTGCTCCGCGCCGGAGACCAGCCAGTCCTCCAACTCGTTGTGGAAGCGCGCGTGGGCCTGCCCCGCCTGAAGGTCGAGGAAGCCGACGATCAGCGAGGAGGCCAGTCCGAACAGCGAGGCGGAGAAGGCGAGGCCGATGCCGGAGAGCGGCACGGCGAGCCCGCTCTTCAGCTCGTCGAACATCACCGCCGCGTCGCCGCCGCCGCGCATGCCGCCGATCACCGATCCCACCGCCGACAGCGTCTCGATCAGGCCCCAGAAGGTGCCGAGCAGGCCGAGCAGGATCAGGATGCCGGCGATGTAGCGCAGGATCTCGCGGCCCTCGTCGAGCCGCACGGCGGTGGTGTCGAGATGGGCCCGGGTGCTCGACAGGGTGAGCCCGTCGCGCCGCGCCTCCAGGGCGGGGACCAGCGGGGCGAGCAGGGTCGGGCGGTCCTTCGGCCGCTGGCCCGCGGCCACGGCGTTGACGTAGCGCACCTCGCGGAACAGCCGCGTCACCTGCCCGAAGGCGAGCAGCACCGCGATCAGGAGCACGCCGAGGATCAGCCCGTTGAGGCCCGGATTGGCGAGGAAGGCCGGGGTGATCTGCTTGTAGAGGACGAAGGCGAGGAAGCCCGCGAGCGCGAGGAACACCAGCATCCGCACCAGCGTCATGCCGGGTTTTGCCAGGGGCGGGGTGTCGGAGGGCGCGGAACGGGCCGCCATCGGGTCCATACTCATGTTGGGCCTGACGCCGGAACCGGCGGCACCTGTTACAAAATCGGCGGCACTGTGGCGGCTCGGCCTAGCGCGATCAAGTCACGGCGCGATGTCGGTCAACGGGCATTCCGGCCCGGGGGGCCGAATGCCCGGGCCTCACTCCCACTCCCGCGGCCAGGTTTCCTCCAGGTGCGGCCCGAGCCGCACCGCCCAGACGCGCTTGGCCAGCCCCGTGGCGTCGTCGGTCTCGACCGCCACGCCGCACAGGGTGCCGGGGCCGCTGGCCGCCTCCAGGCGCGAGCCCGGGGTCTTCTGCAGGAAGCGGCGCACGGGCTCGTCCTTCTGCATGCCGAGCACGGAATCGTAGTCGCCGCACATCCCGGCATCCGAGAGGTAGGCGGTGCCGCCGGGCAGGACGCGGTGGTCGGCGGTCGGGGCGTGGGTGTGCGTGCCGACGACGAGGCTGGCGCGGCCGTCGAGGAAGTGCCCCATCGCCTGCTTCTCGCTGGTGGCCTCGGCGTGCATGTCGACGATGACCGCATCCGCCGCCGCTCCGAGGGGGCAGGCCTCCAGCTCCCGGTCGGCCGCCGTGAAGGGATCGTCCAGGGGATCGAGGAAGATCCGGCCCATCACGTTGACGACGAGGACGCGCGCGCCGCGGGCGGTCTCGATCACGGTCGCGCCGCGCCCCGGCGTGCCCGGCGGGTAGTTCGCGGGGCGGATCAGCCGCGGCTGGCGGGCGATGAAGACGAGCGCCTCGCGCTGGTCGAAAGAGTGGTTGCCGAGCGTGACCGCGTCGGCGCCGGCCTGGAGGATCTCGTCGCAGATCGATTCCGTGATGCCGAAGCCGCCGGCCGCGTTCTCGCCGTTGATGACCACGCAGTCGAGGCGCCAGCGCTCGCGCAAGGCCGGGAGCCGGTCGGTGACCGCGTGGCGGCCGGGGCGTCCGACGATGTCGCCGAGGAAGAGGATGCGCATCGCGAGTGTTTTAGCTTTGACGGAGCGGCACGGGTCCGGCCTCGGTCACGAGATGGTCGAGGGGGCGGTCATGCGGCTCGGCCGGCACGCGCTCGATCTCCTGCACGGAGAAGGCGATGCCGACGGTGAGCACCGGGCCGTTCTTCGAGAGCCGCTCGATCGCCTGATCGTAGTAGCCCGCACCGTAACCGATGCGCTGGCCCGCGCGGTCGAAGGCGGCGAGCGGCACGATCAGGGCGGTGGGGTCGAGGGGGGGAAGGTCGTCGCGGGGCTCGCTGAGGCCGAAGCCGCCGGTCACCAATTCCTCGCCCGCGCGCCACTCGCGGAAGACGAGGCCCTGCTTGGTGACCTTCGGCAGTGCCACCCGCTGGCCGCGGGCGAACAGGCGCTCGATCAGCGGGCGCGGGTCGATCTCGCTGCGGATCGGCCAGAAGGCGCCGACCAGCGGCGCCTGGGCGAGTTCGGGCAGCGCCGCAATGGTCTGCGCGGCGCGCAGCGAGCCGGCGGCCCGCTCCTCGAAGGAGAGCGCGTCGCGGCGCGCCAGGGCCTCGCCGCGCAGGCGCGCTTTGAGAGAGCGTTCGGGGGAAGAGTGCGGAGCCACCTGAGCCGTTGGAGTGTCGATCCCGGGAAACCTACAGAGTAGGTGGGCGCCGTGTTGGCCAAGTCCACGGACGAGGCCAGTGACAGCTCCCTAGGGAGTCGATAAGGCCCCGGGGAAAGTTCTCCTGACGAACCCTGCAGCCCCGCCCGCCAGAGATAGACCCGTCGGGGCTCCGGCGCCAGGGGCCCTTCGCGTCGCGGGTGAGAATTTCGGGAGCCGGCGCAGGGAACCGGACAAGTCAGCCCTGACCCTGTCCCGCCGGATGCCCCGACAGGGCGCGGGCGAGCCGGTCGATGCGCTCGGCGGCGGCGCCGACGCCGCCGGCGAGGCGGGCCTGCTCCGCGGCGCCCTGCGCCGCCCGCGCCTCGAGATCGGCGATGCGGCCGCGGGCCTCTTGCAGCTCGTCAGCGAGGGTGAGGGCGGCCATCACGTGCAGGCGCATGTCGCCGATCTCGCCGAAGGTGCCGCGCATCTCGGAGACACGATCGTCGAAGCTCTTGGCGAGGGCTGCGAGATGGTCCTCCTCCCCGGGACCGCAGGCCATGCGGTAGCTCTTGCCGGCGATGGTGACGTTGACGTGCGGCATCCGCGAAGACTCTGACTCACACTCAGCGGCCGGCGGGGCCGGACAGCACGTCTTCCACCGTCTCGATGGCGCGATCGAGGCGGCGGTTCACCTCGCCGGTGGTCGTGGTCACCCGCGCGAGCCGGGCGCCCGCCGCGTCCAGCTCCGCGGCCAGACGGACCCGATCCTCTTCGAGCAGCGCGAATTCCGTCTCCCGGTCACCGCGGCTGCGCTCCATCTCGAGCTTGCGGGCGACCGTCGTCTCGAGGAGCGCCAGGGCCGCATCGAGCCGGTGGAGCGCCTCCTCCAGAGGGGGGGCGTCCTGCCCCTTCGCCTGCACTGCCTTCGCCATGTCCGCCCTGGTTCACCCGATCGATCGAAGCCACGCGACGCGTCTCGCATCCCCGTGGCCGGCTGAGAACGACGGGGATCGACCGATCAACGCGCCGGTCTTCGCACGCGCCGTCCCGAAAACGTGACCGTTGAAAGTTACAGGCAAGGGCAATCGAAATGCCAGCCGATTCACAGCCCCCAGAGGATCTTGTCTGCAATCTTTGACAGCCCCCCTCGCCATGTTAGAGAGCCGGCGCCCGGCCCTGCTCCCCCGGTGCGGGGCCGCCCCAACGGAATCCTGACATCGTGACCCGTCCCGGCCTCCCGCTCGAACCGTCCGCCGACCGGACGGGTGCGGCACGCCCCGCGGTTCATCCCAGGTTCAGTGCCGCCCCGCATGGAGCGGTCCCGCTGTCATCGGGCGACGCGCGCCAACGCCGTCGACCGGCCCCACCGGTCCCCCATCGGCGCGCAGGCGCGCCCTATTGCGAAGGAGTCACGCCGTGACCGTCAAGGTTGCCATCAACGGGTTCGGGCGCATCGGCCGCAACGTGCTGCGGGCCATCGTCGAGGCCGGCCGCACCGACATCGAGGTCGTGGCCATCAACGATCTCGGCCCGGTCGAGACCAACGCCCACCTCCTGCGCTACGATTCCGTGCACGGCCGCTTCCCGGCCGAGGTGGCGGTGGAGGGCGACGACATCGTCATCAACGGCCGGCGCATCCGCGTCACCGCCGTGCGCAACCCCGCCGAGCTGCCGCACGGCGATCTGGGCGTGGACATCGCGCTCGAATGCACCGGCATCTTCACCTCGAAGGACAAGGCCAAGGCCCATCTCGACGCCGGCGCCAAGCGCGTCCTCGTCTCGGCCCCCGCCGACGGCGCCGACCTGACGGTGGTCTACGGCGTGAACCACGACCGGCTGACGGGCGAGCACCTCGTCGTCTCCAACGCCTCCTGCACGACGAACTGCCTCGCGCCGGTCGCCAAGGTGCTCGACGAGACGGTGGGGATCGAGCGCGGCTTCATGACCACGATCCATTCCTACACCAACGACCAGCCCTCGCTGGACCAGATGCACAAGGATCTCTACCGCGCCCGCGCCGCGGCGCTCTCGATGATCCCGACCTCGACCGGTGCGGCCAAGGCCGTCGGCCTCGTCCTGCCGGAGCTGAAGGGCAAGCTCGACGGCACCGCGATCCGCGTGCCGACCCCGAACGTCTCGGCGGTCGATCTGGTCTTCACCGCCAAGCGCCAGACCTCGGTCCAGGAGATCAACGACTCGATCAAGGCCGCCGCCGCCGGCCCGCTCAAGGGCGTGCTCGGCGTGACCGACCGGCCGAACGTGTCGATCGACTTCAACCACGACCCGCACTCGTCCACCTTCCACCTCGACCAGACCAAGGTCATGGACGGCACCTTCGTGCGCATCCTGTCCTGGTACGACAACGAGTGGGGCTTCTCGAACCGCATGGCCGACACCGCCGTGGCCATGGCCAAGCTGATCTGACGCTCTAGCTTCAGCGTCACGAGGGCGACCGGACCTGACGGTTCCGGCCGCCCGTCGAAGCCTTCAGGATCCCCGGGCGAGCCCGCCTCGCCGAAGCTCAAGGTGCGTTTTGCGATGACCGACCCCTCGCCGACCAAGCCTTCCGGGACCGACTTCATCCCCACCAAGCCGACTCCCGCTCCGGCGCCCGTCCGGGCGGAGGCACCGACGGCTCCGGTCTCCGCGAGCCGCGCCGAGCCCTCGGCCGCCGCTCCGGCCAACCACGCCGACCAGCTTGCCCGCATCGAGGACAAGACGGCGCGCATCGAGGACAAGTACGCCCGCTCCGAGGCGCTGCTCTCGCGCGTCGAGGAGAAGGTCGAATCCGCCTCCACCCGCATGAACGATGCGGCGCGTCAGGCCGACCTCTCGTCGCTGCGCAGCGAGGTCCGCACCCTGTCCGACCGGGTCAGCCGCCTGCCCGGCACCGGCGCGCTGGTGCTGACCGCGATCATCACCGCCGTGCTCACCGTCGCGCTGATGGTGGCCGTGCAGCGGCTGAACCTCGACCGGATGCTGCCCCACGGCGTCGGCGGCCAGCAGACCGCGCCCGCCAATCCTCCGGCCTCCAACCCCTAAGAAGCGAACCGACGCCGCCATGACGGATTTCCGCACCCTCGACGATGCCGGCCCGCTCCAGGGCAAGCGCGTGCTGCTGCGCGTCGATCTCAACGTGCCGATGGACGGCGGCCGCGTGACCGACGCGACCCGCATCGAGCGGGTGGTGCCGACGATCCGCGAGATCGCCGATGCCGGCGGCCGGGTGATCCTGCTCGCGCATTTCGGCCGCCCGAAGGGCAAGCCGGACCCGAAGGATTCGCTGAAGCCGATCCTGGCGACGCTCTCGGAGAAGGTCGGCCGCCCGGTCGCCTTCGGCGAAGATTGCGTCGGCGAGGCCGCCACCTCCGCCGTCGCGGCGCTGAAGGACGGCGACGTGCTGCTCCTCGAAAACACCCGCTACCACGCGGGCGAGGAGAAGAACGATCCCGACTTCGCCCGGGCGCTCGCCGCCAACGGCGACATCTACGTCAACGAGGCCTTCTCCGCCGCCCACCGCGCGCATGCCTCGACGGAAGGGCTCGCCCGCCTACTGCCGGCCTATGCCGGCAGGCTGATGCAGGCCGAACTCGACGCGCTGACCAAGGGGCTGGAATCTCCGGCTCGGCCCGTCATCGCCATCGTCGGCGGCGCCAAGGTCTCGACCAAGATCGACCTCCTGGAAAACCTCGTCGCCAAGGTCGACATGCTGGTGATCGGCGGCGGCATGGCCAACACCTTCCTGCACGCGCAGGGCAAGGATGTCGGCAAGTCGCTCTGCGAGAAGGATCTCGCCGAGACCGCCACCCGCATCCTGGCGGCGGCCAAGGAGAAGAACTGCACCATCATCCTGCCGGCCGACGCGCTGGTCGCCCGCGAGTTCAAGGCCAATGCCGAGAACGAGACGGTGACGGTCGATGCGGTGCCCTCCGACGCGATGATCCTCGATGTCGGCGCCTCCTCCATCGCCACCATCGACGGCGCCATCGACGAGGCCCGCACGCTGGTCTGGAACGGCCCGCTCGGCGCCTTCGAACTGACGCCCTTCGATACCGGCACCGTGGCGGTGGCCCAGCATGCGGCGGCGCGTACGAAGGCCGGCCAGCTCGTCAGCGTGGCCGGCGGCGGCGACACCGTGGCGGCCCTCAACCATGCGGGTGTCGGCGAGGCGTTCTCCTACGTCTCCACCGCGGGCGGCGCCTTCCTCGAATGGCTGGAGGGCAAGGAACTGCCCGGCGTCGAGGCCCTGCGGACCAAAGGCTGAGACGACGACGCCCCCGCCTCCCCTTCCCGCCGCGGGGAGGGGAGGGCGGCCACCGTACCGTGACCTATAAAGGGCTTCAGCGAAGGCCCAACCGCGCGAGGTATCGATCCATGGCACGCATCACCCTTCGGCAGCTTCTCGATCACGCCGCCGAGTACGGCTACGGCGTGCCCGCGTTCAACCTGAACAACATGGAGCAGGGGCTCGCCATCATGGCGGCGGCGGATGCCACCGATTCCCCCGTGATCCTCCAGGCCAGCCGCGGCGCGCGCGCCTACGCCAACGACATCGTGCTGGCCAAGCTCATCGACGGCCTCGTCGAGATCTACCCGCACATCCCCGTCTGCATGCATCTCGACCACGGCAACAACGAAGCCACCTGCGCCACCGCGATCCAGTACGGCTTCACCTCCGTCATGATGGACGGCTCGCTCAAGGCCGACGGCAAGACCCCGGCGGACTACGCCTACAACGTCGAGATCACCCGCAACGTCACCAAGATGGCCCACTGGGCCGGCGTCTCGGTCGAGGGCGAGCTCGGCGTGCTCGGCTCGCTGGAGAGCGGCACCGGCGAGGCCGAGGACGGGCACGGCGCCGAGGGCGAACTCTCCCACGACCAGCTCCTCACCGACCCGGAAGAGGCGGTGAAGTTCGTGCGCGAGACCAAGGTCGACGCGCTGGCCGTGGCCATGGGCACCAGCCACGGCGCCTACAAGTTCACCCGCCAGCCCGACGGCGACGTGCTCGCGATGAACGTGATCGAGGAGATCCACCGCCGCCTGCCGACGACCCACCTCGTCATGCACGGCTCTTCCTCGGTGCCGCAGGAACTGCAGGACATCATCAACAAGTTCGGTGGTCAGATGAAGCCGACCTGGGGCGTGCCGGTCGAGGAGATCCAGCGCGGCATCAAGCACGGCGTGCGCAAGATCAACATCGACACCGACAACCGCATGGCGATGACCGGTCAGATCCGCCGGGTGCTCACCGAGACCCCGGAGGAGTTCGACCCGCGCAAGTACCTGAAGCCCGCCATGGAGGCGATGACCAAGCTCTGCAAGCAGCGCTTCGAGGAGTTCGGCACCGCCGGCCAGGGCACCAAGATCCGTCCGATCTCGGTGGCGGAGATGGCCAAGCGCTACGCCAGCGGCTCGCTCGATCCGCGCATCGACGCCTGAGGCGAAAGCGAACCCATGGCCGAGACCGAGACGGCGGGGCCCGCGCCCCGCCTTGCCCTCCTCACCCCCTACGGTCTCGGCGCGTCAGAGGCCGAGGCCACCGCCCGCGCGCTCGAGGCGGCTTGCGGGGCGGGGGACGTGGCGGCGGTGATCCTGCGGCTCGCGGCGGGTGACGAGCGCAGCCTGATCAACCTCGTCAAGCAACTGGCGCCCCCGGCCCAGGCGGGTGGTGCGGCGGTGCTCGTGTCCATCCCCGGCTTTGCCGGCGATATCGTCTCGGTCGCGGCCCGCGGTGGAGCGGACGGCGTCCATCTCGACCGGGCGGATGAGACGGCTCTGCGCGACCTGCGCGGGCGCCTGCGCGACGGGCGCATCCTCGGGACCGGGGGCGTGCTCGGCTCGCGGGATGCGGCGATGGTCGCGGGCGAGACCGGGGTCGATTACCTGATGTTCGGCGGCCTCTTTCCCGACGGGGTCGCGCCCGACGCCGACGAGGTGCGCGAGCGCGCCGCGTGGTGGGCGGAGATCTTCGAGACGCCCTGCATCGCCGTGGCCGCCGCCGCCGGCGAGGTGGCTGCCCTGGCCGCGACGGGCGCGGAGTTCGTCGCCCTGGAGAGCGCCCTCTGGCTCGGCGATCCCGAGGGCGTGCGGACGGCGCAGGCGCAGCTCGACACGGTGCGATGATCGTAGACCGACCGACGGCTCCGACGCGTTTGCGCCTTACCGCGCTGAGCGCGTGCGCGCTCCTGCTGGTCGGCGCGCCCGGTCTGCTTGCCGCGCCGAAGGCGCCCACGACGCGCGAGCCCCCGGCGCAGGTCGCTCCGCCCAAGGCGGATGCCGGCGGCCTCAAGCGCGAACTGCCCTCGCCCTATACGCCGAATGCCACGGGCGCGCAGCCGCCGAGCGCGAACCCGAACGCGGATGCGGCCTACGGCGCCTACCAGCGCGGGCGCTACGTCACCGCCTTCCGCGAGGCGACCAAGCGCATCGAGGCCAACCCCAAGGACGCCGCGGCGATGACGCTGCTGGGCGAGTTGTACAACCAGGGCCTCGGGGTGAAGCAGGACCCGAAGCGAGCGCTGGAATGGTACCGGCTCGCTGCGGCGCAGAACGACGCCCACGCCATGGCCTCGCTCGGACTGATGGCGATGGACGGGCGCGGCCAGCCGAAGGACCCGAAGGCCGGGCGCAGCTGGCTCGAACAGGCGGCGCGCAAGGGCGAGCCCAGCGCCAGCTACAACCTCGCCCTGATCCAGATCGGCAGCGACCGGCCGGAGGATCTCACCGCCGCCGTCGCCAACTTCCGCAAGGCGGCGGATGCCGAGATCTCGGCCGCGCAATATGCGCTGGGCGTGCTCTATCTCCAGGGCAGGGGCGTGACCAAGGACACGGTCCAGGCCGCGCAGTGGTTCCGCCGCGCCGCCGACAACGGCGATCTCGGCGCCGAGGTCGAGTTCGCCATCCGGCTGTTCAACGGCGACGGCGTCACCAAGGACGAGGCGCGCGCCGCCCGCTACTTCCTCCACGCGGCCCAGCGCGGCAACGCCATCGCCCAGAACCGCATCGCCCGGCTCTACGCTGCCGGCCGCGGCGTGCCGAAGAACCTCGTCGAGGCCGCGGGCTGGAACCTCGCCGCCGCGGCGCAGGGGCGCTCCGACGAAACGCTCGATCAGGCGACCGCCGGCCTCAATGCGGAGGAGCGCAAGCGCGCCGAGGCCCTGGCGGCCGAGCGGGCAAAGCTCCAACCCTAGAGCATCGTCCCGAAAGGTGGCCGCCGGCTTTCGGAAAAAGACGATGCGAAACAAGAGGCGAGACCATCGTGCCGGATACGATATCCGGCACGATGGTCTAGGGACGGCGGTCCCGGCCCGCGCGACCATGTGACTGTCGCCGCTCCGCGCCTTCCCGTAGAAGTCGTGGACAGGAGCCCGAATGACCGCCAGCCTTCTCCGTCGCAAGACCCTGCAGCAGGAGCCCGACGGAGAGCGCCGCCTTGCCCGGACGCTCGGCTGGCCGCACCTCGTGGCGCTGGGCGTCGGTGCGATCGTCGGAACCGGCATCCTCACGCTGATCGGCGTCGGAGCCGGAAAGGCAGGGCCGGCGGTGATCCTGTCCTTCGCCATTGCCGGAGCGATCTGCGCCTGCGCCGCGCTCGCCTATGCCGAGATGGCGACGATGATCCCGGTCTCGGGCAGCGCCTACACCTACAGCTACGTCGTGCTCGGCGAGGTCTTCGCCTGGATCGTCGGCTGGAGCCTGATCCTCGAATATTCCCTGGTCGTCAGCGCGGTCGCGGTGGGCTGGTCCGGCTACGCGGCGCCCCTGTTGGCGAGCGCCCTCGGCCTTCCCATGGCGCTGATGCAGGGGCCGGAGGCCGGCGGGATCGTCAATCTTCCGGCGATCGGCATCATCGTGGCCGTCGCCGCCCTTCTGCTGCGCGGCACGCGGGAGAGCGCCACGGTGAACGCCGTGCTGGTGCTGGTGAAGATCGCGGCGCTGATCGTGTTCGTGGCCTTCGCCCTGCCGGCCTTCGACCCGGCCCACCTCACCCCGTTCAGCCCCTTCGGCTTCCCCAAGAGCGTGCAGGCCGACGGGGTCGAGCGGGGCGTCATGGCGGCGGCGGCCATCATCTTCTTCGCCTTCTACGGCTTCGACGCCATCGCCACCGCCGCGGAGGAAACGCGCAACCCCGGCCGCGACCTGACGATCGGCATCGTCGGCTCGATGGCCACCTGCGTCCTGATCTACGTCGCCGTGGCGGTCGCGGCGGTCGGCGCCGTGGCCTATACGCGCTTCTCCGACAGCCCGGAGCCGCTGGCCCTCATCCTGCGCGAACTCGGCCGGCCGCTGGTGGCGCAGTATCTCGCGGTCTCGGCCGTCATCGCGCTGCCGACCGTCATCCTGGCCTTCTTCTATGGCCAGAGCCGCATCTTCTTCACCATGGCCCGGGACGGCATGCTGCCCCGCGGTCTGGCGGCGGTGTCGTCGGCCGGCAGCCCGGTCCGGATCACGCTGTTCACCGCCGCCCTCGTGGTCGTACTGGCCGGCTTTATCCCGCTGGGGCAGCTCGCCGCGCTCGCCAATGCGGGGACGCTGGCGGCCTTCATGGCAGTCGCCGCCTGCCTGCTGGTCATGCGCCGCCGCGCCCCGGACGCTCCCCGCACCTTCCGCGCGCCGGCCCCCTGGCTGGTCGGCACGGTCACGCTGCTCGGATGCGGCTACCTGTTCTACAGTCTGCCCGCCTCGACTCAGCTCTGGTTCCTGATCTGGAACGCCATCGGCCTGGTGTTCTACCTAACCTACGGCCGCAAGCGCGCGGTGGTCGCGCCCGGTTGATCGATCGCGAGATCGCGCAGCACCGCCGGGATCAGCTCGGGCAGATCCTCGGAGATCAGGCCGGGGCCGAAGCGCAGGCCTGCATCCCCGTGCAGCCAGACGGCGGCGCAGGCCGCCTCGAACGGCGCCATCCCCTGCGCGAGCAGCCCGGCGATCAGGCCGGCCAGCACGTCGCCGGAGCCCGCCGTGCCGAGATGAGGCGAGCCGTGGTCGTTGATGGCGAGCCGCCCGTCGGGGGCCGCGATCACCGTGTCCGCGCCCTTGAGCACCACGACCGCACCGGCGATCGCCGCCGCCCGCGCTGCGCGCTCGTGCTTCGCGAGCCCGTCCGCCACGGCCTCGGTGCCCGAGAACAGCCGCGCGAACTCGCCCTCGTGCGGCGTGAGCACGGCGCGCGCCTCGCCGTCGCGGATCTGTCGGGCCAGCGTGCGGACCTCGCTGCGGAAGCTCGTCAGCGCATCGGCGTCGAGCACGAGCGCGCGGCCGGCCCCGGCCGCCACCCCGACGAGGTCGCAGGTCGCCGGACCGGTGCCGAGGCCGGGCCCGAGCAGCAGCGCGTTCAGCCGCTCGTCGGCCAGCATGTCGTCGAGATCGTCGGCGCTCTCGCAGGGGCGCAGCATGATCGCGGTGAGGTGGGCGGCGTTCTCCGGCAGAGCCGAGGCCGGCGAAGCCATCGTCACGAGCCCGGCGCCGATCCGCAGGGCTCCGCGGGCGGCAAGGCGCGCCGCGCCGGTCCGGTAGGCGGGGCCGGAGAGCACCAGGGCGTGGCCGCGGGTGTATTTGTGGCTGGCGGCGGTGAGCCGCGGCAGCGTCCACAGGCCGGGCCCGTTGCGGTAGAGCGCCGCCGCTTCCCCGGCGATGCCGGCGGAGAAGGCGGCCTCGCCGGTGCCGATCTCGGCGACGTGGAGCGCGCCGCATCGGCTCCGGCCCGGCTCCAGCAGGTGGCCCGGCTTGAGGGCGACGAAGGTCACCGTCTCCGTCGCTTCGATCGCGGCTCCGCGCACAGCGCCGGTATCGCCGTCGACGCCGCTCGGCACGTCCACCGCGAGCACGAAGCAGCCCGCCCGGTTGACCGCCTCCACGAGGGCGCGCCCGAGACCGTCCAGATCGCGGCACAGGCCGGCGCCGAACAGCGCGTCGATGATGAGGTCGGTCTCGCCGAGTTCGGCCTCGGCTGCGCCGACCGGGCCGGTCCAGGCCGCGGCGGCGAGCGCTGCGTCGCCCTTGAGGGCGGCGCGCTCGCCCAGCAGGCGTAGATCGACCCAGTAGCCGCCCTCGGCCAGCAGACGGGCGGCGACGAAGCCGTCCCCGCCGTTGTTGCCCGGTCCGCACAGAACCAGGACACGGCCGTTGGCCGGCAGATGGGTCCGCGCCCGCGCGGCGACGGCGGCGCCCGCCGCCTCCATCAGCGTCAGCCCGGACGTGCCGGCCGCGATCGCCGCCGCATCGACCCGACGCATCGCCTCAACGGTGAGCAGCCGATCCGCGCTTCCAGGGGATTTCACCCGCTCATGCATGCAACCGGCCCATCCTCTGCCTGAAATTTCATCGATTGCGACGAAATTGCCTAGAAATTCTGCTTTGTTTGCATATTCCACGTGCAGCTTACCGAAGGCTCCTTCCAAAACGGCGTGGCGGTCACGCCGCGGCGATGGTAGATAAATGGAGGTAAGAGACGCACGCGGAACGGGCTTTTCCGGATGAAGAAGATCGAGGCGATCATCAAGCCGTTCAAGCTCGACGAGGTGAAGGAGGCGCTCCAAGAGGTCGGCCTTCAGGGCATCACCGTGATCGAGGCGAAGGGCTTCGGCCGGCAGAAGGGCCATACCGAGCTGTATCGCGGCGCCGAGTACGTCGTGGACTTTCTTCCCAAGGTGAAGCTGGAGATCGTGCTCTCGGACGCTTTGGTGGAGGGCGCCGTGGAGGCGATCCGCAAATCGGCCCAGACCGGCCGGATCGGCGACGGCAAGATCTTCGTCTCGACGATCGAGGAAGCCATCCGCATCCGTACGGGCGAGACCGGCTCGGACGCGATCTGATCCGGCCGCATCCGCGGACACAGAGGCAGGGACGCGCTGTTCTGGCCCGCTTCGTGTAGGGCCGGCAGCATCCGCGCTCATGACTGAAAGAGCGCCGTAGCCGAGCGACGCCGTGCCCGATCTCGACACCATCGTGAAGGACATCGCCGAGGAGATGCGGGTCCGGCCCGATCGCGGCGCGGTGGCGCGCTACATCCCGGAGCTGGCGCGCATCGATCCGCAGGGCTTCGGCCTCGTGGTGATCGATGGCGAGGGCCGCGTCGCCGCCGGGGGCGATGCCGATATCCCCTTCTCAATCCAGAGCATTTCCAAGGTCTTCACCCTCACGCTGGCGCTCGGCATGGTCGGTGACCGTCTCTGGCGCCGGGTCGGCCGCGAGCCCTCGGGCAGCCCGTTCAACTCCATCGTCCAGTTGGAGCGGGAGAACGGCATCCCGCGCAATCCCTTCATCAACGCGGGCGCCATCGCGGTGACCGACGTGATCCTGTCGAGCCACCAGCCGCGGGAAGCGATCGGCGAGATCCTGCGCTTCATGCAGTTTCTGGCGCAGGACGACGGCATCACCATCGACGATCGCGTGGCGGCCTCGGAGAAGCGCACGGGTTTTCGCAACGCGGCGCTCGCCAACTACATGCGCTCGTTCGATGTGATCGAGAATCCGGTCGATTACACGCTGGGCGTCTATTTCCACCACTGCGCCATCGCGATGACCTGCCGGCAGCTCGCCACGGCCGGGCTGTTCCTGGCCTATTCCGGCCACCACCCGCTCGCCGGGCATTCGGTGATCTCGGCCGAGCGGGCGCGGCGCATCAACGCCATCATGCTCACCTGCGGCCATTACGACGGTTCGGGCGACTTCGCCTACCGGGTCGGCCTGCCGGGCAAGAGCGGTGTCGGCGGCGGCATCCTGGCGGTCGCGCCCGGAAAGGCCTCGATCTGCGTCTGGTCGCCGGGGCTGGATGCTGCCGGCAATTCCCATCTCGGGCGTATCGCCCTGGAGATGCTGGTGAAACGCACGGGCTGGTCGATCTTCGGGGCGTAGGACTCTTTCCGCGTCATTGGGAAGCGGAGTCGAAGCAATCCAGTGCTCCGCATCCTCCGGAGCGGTCGCCCTCTTGGATCGCTTCGCATTCGCTCGCGACGGCGGCGGAGGTTTTCACAAACGTCTGCGACCCCTGCGTCTGCGCTCCCTGGAGCGTCCTTCGAGGACGACGCCTTGTGTCTCACGATGAGAGGGAGCCAATCGCATAAAAAGCCGCCCCCACCTCGCGGCGGGAGCGGCCTGTCTCAAATCACGCTGTTCGGCCTCGAAAGTCCTACGCGACGGCCCGCTCGGCAGCTTCGTTCGGAAGCGGCACCTCGGAGATCGTCTTCAGAACCTGCGAGGCGATCTGGTAGGGGTCGCCCATGGAGTTCGGGCGGCGGTCCTCAAGGTAGCCCTTGTAGCCGTTGTTGACGAAGGAGTGGGGCACGCGCACCGAGGCGCCGCGGTCGGCCACGCCGTAGGAGAACTTGTTCCACGGCGCCGTCTCATGCTTGCCGGTCAGGCGCATGTGGTTGTCGGGGCCGTAGACGGCGATGTGGTCGTCGAGGTTGCGCTCGAAGGCCGCCATCATGGCCTCGAAGTAGTCCTTGCCGCCGGTCTCGCGCATGAACGTCGTCGAGAAGTTGCAGTGCATGCCCGAGCCGTTCCAGTCGGTGTCGCCGAGCGGCTTGCAATGGTACTCGATGTCGATCTCGTAGGCCTCGCACAGGCGCTGGAGCAGGTAGCGGGCCATCCACATCTCGTCGGCGGCCCGCTTGGAGCCCTTGCCGAAGATCTGGAATTCCCACTGGCCCTTGGCCACCTCGGCGTTGATGCCCTCGTGGTTGATCCCGGCGGCCAGACACAGGTCGAGGTGCTCCTCGACGATCTTGCGCGCGATCGGGCCGGCATTCGAGGCGCCGACGCCGCAATAGTAGGGGCCCTGCGGGGCGGGGTAGCCGGTCTCGGGGAAGCCGAGCGGGCGGCCGTTCTTGTAGAGGAAATATTCCTGCTCGAAGCCGAACCAGGCGCCGGCATCGTCGAGGACGGTGGCGCGCTTGTTCGACGGGTGCGGGGTCTTTCCGTCCGGCATCATCACTTCGCACAGCACGAGCACGCCGTTGGTGCGGGCCGGGTCGGGGAAGTGGCGCACGGGCTTCAGCACGCAGTCGGAGGAGGAGCCCTCGGCCTGCAGGGTGGAGCTGCCGTCGAAGCCCCAGAGCGGGAGCTGCTCGAAGGTCGGGAAGTTGTCGTATTCCTTCACCTGCGTCTTGCCACGCAGGTTCGGAGTCGGCGTGTAACCGTCGAGCCAGATGTACTCGAGCTTAAACTTGGTCATTCCCAGTCTCTCGTACCTTGAGGATCCGTGTCCTGACGAAACCTTTGCGGAACCGGCGCCGTTGCGAGCCTGCATTCCCGGCGGAACCCTCACGCCTCCGGCAGGCTTTCCCTGCCGCGTCTGGCGCCGATCCACCGATGAAGCAGGGCGCCTGCCCGACCCCCGAGCGTCCGCTGTGCGGGCGGACGCTACGGTCAGCCACCTAGCATTTCATGTGCCAAGTAAGGCGGCGCTTCGCCGGTTGCTCCTGCGGCAAAGTCGACCGCGCCGGCCGGGCGAGACGGGGACGAAAGCTCTCGAAAGCACCGCCGCTGCGCGGATTTTTTGCCTTTTGGTGGGTGGCAACTGCGCAGCGCGAACGATATCGTCCGCGCCGGCCGGCGAGACCGGCCGGAGGCGCGAGAGGGGACGGTGCCCGGATCAGGAGCCAAGTGTCTCGCTACGTGTCTCTCACGGAATTCCCCCTGCGCCGCAGCGTCCGGACGGAGACCTCCCGGCTCTCGGGAGGACCGTGAGCACGCGGCGCCGCAGCCGCGGCGCGCGCGTTCGAGGCCTGCGCATCCCGCGCGAGGCATTCCGCGATCCGTCGGGCCGGCCGCGTCGCACCGATCGACCGGCCGGGAGACCGCCCCGAGACCGGGACACCATCCGCCGTCCCGACGTCAGATTTTCCCGAGGAGACGTACAGCATGAATACGGCCGCCGATGTGCTGAGGGCCATCAAGGACAATGACGTCAAGTACGTCGACTTCCGCTTCACCGACCCGCGCGGCAAGTGGCAGCACGTGACCTTCGACGTCTCCCTGATCGACGAAGAGATGTTCCAGGACGGCACCATGTTCGACGGCTCGTCGATCGCCGGCTGGAAGGCGATCAACGAGTCCGACATGCTGCTGATGCCGGACCCGGTCACGGCCTGCATGGACCCGTTCTTCTCCGCCTCCACCATGTCGATCGTCTGCGACGTGCTGGAGCCCTCGACCGGCGAGCCCTACGCCCGCGATCCGCGCTCGACCGCCAAGCTCGCCGAGGCCTATCTGCGCTCCACCGGCATCGGCGACACGATCTATGTCGGCCCCGAGGCCGAGTTCTTCGTGTTCGACGACGTGAAGTTCGGCGCCGACCCCTACCATACCGGCTTCCAGCTCGACTCGACCGAGCTGCCGACCAACGGCTTCACCGATTACGAGGGCGGCAACCTCGGCCACCGGGTGCAGACCAAGGGCGGCTACTTCCCCGTCCCGCCGCAGGATTCGGCCCAGGACATGCGCGGCGAGATGCTGGCCGCGATGCAGTCCATGGGCGTGAAGGTCGAGAAGCACCACCACGAGGTGGCCTCGGCCCAGCACGAGCTCGGCATGAAGTTCGACACGCTGACCCTGCTCGCCGACCACATGCAGATCTACAAGTACTGCATCCACAACGTGGCGCAGAGCTACGGCAAGTCCGCCACCTTCATGCCCAAGCCCGTCTACGGCGACAACGGCTCGGGCATGCACGTGCACCAGTCGATCTGGAAGGACGGCAAGCCGCTCTTCGCCGGCGACAAGTATGCCGACCTCAGCCAGGAATGCCTCTGGTACATCGGCGGCATCATCAAGCACGCCAAGGCGCTCAACGCCTTCACCAACCCGTCCACCAACTCTTACAAGCGTCTGGTGCCGGGCTACGAGGCCCCGGTGCTGCTCGCCTACTCGGCCCGCAACCGCTCGGCCTCCTGCCGTATCCCGTGGACGACGAACCCGAAGGCCAAGCGCGTCGAGGTCCGCTTCCCCGATCCGATGGCCAACCCCTACCTCGCCTTCTCGGCGTTGCTGATGGCGGGCCTGGACGGCATCATCAACAAGATCGATCCGGGCCCGGCCATGGACAAGGATCTCTACGACCTGCCCCCGCGGGAGCTGAAGAAGATCCCCACCGTCTGCGGCTCGCTTCGTGAGGCCCTGCAGAACCTCGACAAGGACCGCGCCTTCCTCAAGGCCGGCGGCGTGTTCTCGGACGACCAGATCGACTCGTTCATCGAGCTGAAGATGACCGAGGTGCTGCGCTACGAGATGACCCCGCACCCGATCGAGTTCGTGAACTACTACTCGCTGTAATCCGCTCGCGGCAGCCGCCGCGGGCCTCCTTCGAGAGACCATCGAGCGCCGTAGCCCCCAGGGCTGCGGCGCTTTTCATGTGCCGGCCTGTGGCGGACCCCGGGGCCGCCCCCTCCGAATGTTCGCTCGCCGGCTTCGCGACGCGGCTATCGAGCCTCGCTCGAAACGGCCTTTCTCGATCATCCCGATCCCGGTTCGTTCGGACAGCACGGGATCATCCGTCACAATTCAGTTTGGAGGCACGTCGCGCGTCCGAACGCTCGTTTCGCCGGGTCCGACGTGTCGATTTATTAGGATTTGTTAGTTTCTATGCCTCGGATCAGAGGTCCGACGACGAGGCGGCCATGTTGATTCCGCGGCTCCTCCGCCGCCTCCGCGCCTTCTACGTCGTGCAGGAGAACGATCCCGTTCTGGCGGCAGCGCAGTTCCAGGCGCTCGCACGGCAGATCCTGATCCTCTACGCGATCCTCGGTCTGAACGTGGTCACGCTGGCCTATACGCATCACGGGCTCGCGCCCGCGGGGCTGATCCTCGGGCCGCCCGTGCTGCTGATCGCGATCGTCGCGCTGCGTTCGCTGGCCTGGATACGCGCCGTTCGGCAACCGTCCCAGGGGCCGGAAACCTTCGCCCGTCTGCAGGCCATCAACCTCTGGACCCTGCTGCTCGGGATCGGCCTCTCGATCTGGGCGGCGACGCTGATGGCCTATGGCGGCCTCGCCGAGAACATGCACGGGCTGTTCTTTCTCACCGTCACCATGATGGTCTGCGTGCAGTGCCTCATGCATCTGCGCACCGCCGCCCGCCTCCTCACGACGATCGCCATCCCTTTCAGCCTCTACTTCCTCGTCTACGGTGCGCCGCTCCTGCAGGTGACCATCATCAACTACGTGTTCGTTCTGATCGGCATGACGATGATGCAGAAGTTCGCCTACGGCGACTTCCGCCGGCTCGTCGCCCTGACCGCGGAGAACGGCCGGCTCGCCCATACCGACGCGCTGACGGGCCTACCCAACCGCCGCTCCTTCGTGGCGCGGCTGGAGGCGACCGCCGAACGAGCCCAGGCGCAGGGCGGGTGCTTCGGCCTCGGCGTGATCGATCTCGACGGCTTCAAGCCGGTCAACGACAGCCTGGGCCATGGCGCCGGCGACGCGGTGCTGCGGGAGGTGGCCCGGCGCCTGGAGCGGGCGGGCCTGGGCTGGGTGGCCCGCCTCGGCGGCGACGAGTTCGGCCTCATCGTCGAGGCGGATGCCGATCTCGACGCCCTGGGCCGGCAGCTCTGCGCCCTGCTGCGCGAGCCCTACCTCATCCGGGAGGGGCACGCGCAGATCGGCGCCTCGATCGGCTTCGCGCGCTTCCCCGAAGCCGCCCTGAGCGCCGACAGCCTGATGGAGCGGGCGGATTTCGCGCTCTACCGCGCCAAGGTCCGCTGCCGCGGCACGGCCGTGTGCTTCGCGCCCCGGCACGAGGCGCAGCTGCGCCGTCAGGCCGCCGTCGAGCAGGCCCTGCGGCGGGCCGATCTCGCCACCGAGTTCCACCTGCACTACCAGCCGATCGTGGATGCGGCGAGTGGGCGCGTCGAGGCCTACGAGGCGCTGGCGCGATGGAACAGCCCGACCCTGGGTTCCGTCTCCCCGGCCGACTTCATCCTGGTGGCCGAGCGCAGCGGCTTCATCCGCGACCTGACCCGAGCCATGCTCGGGCAGGCCCTCGACACGATGCGGGACTGGCCGGCTGACCGTCGGCTCTCGTTCAACCTCTCGGCCCACGACCTCGCCGCGCCCGAGACGGTCGATCAGCTCATCGCCCTCGTCGTGGAGAGCGGCGTTGATCCGAGCCGGATCGTCTTCGAGGTGACCGAGAGCGGCCTCATGCGTGATCTGGGCGATGCCCGCCGGGTGCTGATCTCCCTCAAGGCGCTCGGGGTGCGCATCGCCCTCGACGATTTCGGGACGGGCTATTCCAGCCTGAGCTACCTGCACCGGCTGCCGGTCGATCGGCTGAAGATCGACCGGAGCTTCGTCACCCAGTGTGCGGAGGATGCGACCGCCCTGAACATCGTCCGCTCGATCCTGGATCTGTGCCGCCACCTCGCCCTCGACTGCGTCGTGGAAGGGGTGGAGACGCGCGAGCAGATGCAGCTCCTGCACTCGGTCGGCTGCCGCTCGATGCAGGGCTACCTGTTTCACAAGCCGATGCCGGCGGCCGAGATCGCGGCTTTCGAGGCCGCGTCGCAGGCCGCGATCGGAGCGAATGCGGAGGTCCATCCCGTCGCGGCCTGATCGCGGAACGGCGACGGGGCGGGATCCCTCGGATAGTCTGCGCGGCCCCTCTCCGAGCCGCGAGCCGAACCATGTCCCTGACCGTTCCCGTCATCCTCGGATCCGTGCGTGCCGACCGCGCCGGCATCCGCGCCGCCCGCTTCCTCGTGGCGCAGCTCGAAGCCCGCGGCCACGCGGCGCCGCTGGTCGATCCGGCCGAGCTGCAGCTTCCGCTGCTCGACCGGATGTACAAGGAATACCCGAAGGGCGAGGCGCCCGAGCCGCTGGAGCGGCTGGCGGCGCTCTACCGCCGGGCGGATGCCTTCGTGGTGGTCTCGGCCGAGTACAACCACTCCATCCCGCCCGCGCTTTCCAACACCCTCGACCACTTCCTGGAGGAGTATTTCTGGCGGCCGTCCGGCATCGTCTGCTACTCGGCCGGGCAGTACGGCGGGGTGCGCGCGGCGATGCAGCTGCGGGCGATGCTGGCCGAACTCGGCACGCCGAGCATCCCCTCGCTGCTGCCGATCCCGCGCGTCCAGAAGGCGCTGAGCGAGGCGGGCGAGCCCGCCGAGGATTGGCTCGGCCGCGCCGCCAAGAAGTTCCTCGACGAACTCAGTTGGTACGCCGAGGCGCTCAAGGCGCAGCGCGCGGGCGGCACGCCGTACTGAACCCTGCTCTTGGCATTCCGTTTGCCCATCGCAAGGGCTGAGCGGATGCGGAGGGACGGCGAATGAACGCGAGCGTGGAGCGAGTCGGCGAAGCCCTGGCGGAGCTGATCAAGGCGGCCCTGGTCTCGGATGACCGCCGCAGCCTCGGCTTCCGCGAGGCGGCGGCCGCGCGGCTCGCCTCCCTCGCGGCCGATCCGCCGGGACCGGACACGGTGCGGATCGACGGAGCCTGGACCCTGGCGGTCCGTGCCGCCGAGGCGCCCGAGCTCCAACCGGAGGAGGGGCGGGTGAACCTGACCCTGCCGCGGGCCGCGCCCTTCAGCCTCGCCGAACTGGTGCGAGCCGATTTCGACGTGGACGCGGCGGTCGAGACGATCCGCAAATCCGCCTCAACGGGCTGACCGGATCGTCGAACCTGTTCACGGGGAACGCGGCGGCGTTGTCGCGGCGGGGGCAAGAGCCCATCTTCGAGGGACGCCGGGATCGTCAACGGTCTCTCCCGCATCGAAGAATCCTGCGCGCCGGACCCGTTCGGACCGGCGCGGCGAGCCCTGCCCTTGGCCAGACGCATCAATCCGCAAGCGGGTCCGCCCGTTCTTCCCACCCGCGAGCAGATCCTCGCCTTCATCGCCGACACGCCCGGAACGGTCGGCAAGCGCGAGATCGCCAAGGCCTTCGGCCTGAAGGGCGCCGACAAGATCGGGCTCAAGGCGATCCTGAAGCAGATCGAGGAGGAGGGGGCGCTGGATCGCGGCCGGGGCGGTTTGCGCAAGGGCGGCAGCCTGCCCCCCGTCGTGCTCGCCGACATTTCCTCTCGGGACCGGGACGGCGACCTCGTGGCCCGTCCGGCCCAGTGGGACGGGGAGGGCGAGGCGCCCAGGATCGTCGTGGAGCTGCCTCGCGGCGGGCGCAAGGGCAACCGACCGGCCCCCGGCCTCGGCGATCGGGCCCTGATCCGCGTCGCGCCGGACCCGGAGGCGCCGGGCCGCTATACCGGCCGCGTCGTCAAGGTGATCGGCAAGAACCGCGCGGAGGTGATCGGCGTCTATCGCGCCGGCCGCGACGGCGGGCGCATCCTGCCGGTGGAGAAGAAGTCGCAGGGGCGTGAGATCGCGATCCCTGCCGGCGAGGAGGGGGAGGCCCGCGACGGGGATCTCGTCAGCGTCGCGGTGGAGCGCGAGACCCGCTTCGGCCTGCCCCGCGGCCGGGTGACCGAGCGCCTCGGCTCGCTCGGCTCGGAGAAGGCGGTCAGTCTGATCGCCCTGCACATCCACAACATCCCCCACGTCTTCCCCAAGGACGTGCTGGCGGAGGCCGACGAGGCCAAGCGGGCGACCAAGCGCGGTCGCGAGGATTGGCGCGAGGCGCCGCTGGTCACGATCGACCCGCCGGACGCCAAGGACCATGACGATGCGGTGATGGCCGAGGCCGATCCCGATCCGGCCAACGAGGGCGGCTTCGTCGTCACCGTCGCGATCGCCGACGTGGCGGCCTATATCCGGCCGGGCTCGGCCCTCGACCGCGAGGCCATGCTGCGGGGCAATTCGGTCTACTTCCCCGACCGGGTGGTGCCGATGCTGCCCGAGCGCATCTCGAACGACCTCTGCTCCCTGCGCCAGGGCGAGGACCGGCCGGCGCTGGCCGTGCGCATGACCATCGGCGCCGACGGGGTGAAGCGCGGCCACAGCTTCCACCGCATCCTGATGCGCTCCCACGCCAAGCTCGCCTACGCCCAGGCGCAGGCGGCCATCGACGGTCACCCCGACGAGACCACCGGGCCGATCCTGGAGCGTGCGCTCCGCCCGCTCTACGCGGCCTACGCCGCGATGAAGCGGGCCCGCGACGATCGCGGGCCGCTGGCCCTCGACCTGCCGGAGCGCAAGGTGCTGCTCAACGCCGAGGGCGGCGTCGACCGGGTGATCGTGCCGGAGCGCCTGGAGGCGCACCGGCTGATCGAGGAGTTCATGATCCAGGCCAACGTGGCCGCGGCCGAGACCCTGGAGAAGGCGGGCTCCCCCCTGATCTACCGGGTCCACGACGAGCCGGCGCTGGAGAAGATGCGGGCGCTCGGGGAGGTGCTCGCCTCGGTCGGCATCAAGATGACCAAGGCCGGGGCGCTCCGGCCGGACCTGTTCAACCGCATTCTCGCCCAGGTGGCCGAGAGCGAGCACGCGCCCTTCATCAACGAGGTCGTGCTGCGTTCGCAGGCACAGGCGGTCTACGCTGCACAGAATCTGGGCCATTTCGGCCTGAACCTGCGCCGCTACGCCCACTTCACCTCGCCGATCCGCCGCTACGCCGACCTCATCGTCCACCGCGCCCTCGTGCGTGCCTGCGGATTGGGCAAGGACGGCCTGCCCGGCGACACCACGCCGGGCATGCTCGATGCCGTTTCCGAGCAGATCTCGGCGGCCGAGCGCCGGGCGATGGCAGCCGAGCGCGAGACCATCGACCGGCTCATCGCCGGCTACCTCGCCGACCGGGTGGGCGCCACCTTCTCGGGCCGCATCTCCGGGGTGACGCGCTCCGGGCTGTTCGTGAAGCTCGCCGAGACCGGCGCGGACGGCTTCGTGCCGGTCTCCACCATCGGCGCCGAGTATTTCCGCCACGACGAGGCCCTGCACGCCCTCGTCGGCGACCGCAGCGGCGAGACCTACCGCCTCGGCGACACGGTCGAGGTGCGCCTCGTGGAGGCGGCGGCGACCGCCGGCGCCCTGCGCTTCGAGATTCTGTCGGAGGGGCGCAGCCGTTCGGGCGCCAAGCGGACCGGCACCAAGACGAGGCCGAGCAAGGCCGCGGTCGCCGCCAAGGCGAAGGCGCGTAAGGGCAAGGCCTCCGTAGGCAAGGCTTTCGCGGGCAAGGCATCCTCCGGCAAAGAATCCTCCGGCAAGGCGCGGCCCGGCACGCCGCCCGCACCCGAGGGCGACGGGTCGCGGCGCCATCGCGGCTCGCGCCGCTGAGCGGAAGAGGCTAGGCTCTGCCCATGGAAACGCACACCTTTCCCCCGCCGGAGCCGACCCAGCCGGATCGCACGCGGCTGACCCTGGCCATGGCCCGCGGCTTCCTCAACCGCTGCCCGCATTGCGGCAAGGGCCACGTCTTCGGTCGCTTCCTCAAGGTGCGGCCGGCCTGCGAGGCCTGCGGCCTGGAGATGGAGGGGCACCGGGCCGACGACCTGCCGCCCTACCTCGTGATCTTCCTCGTGGGCCACATCGTCGGCTATCTCGTGCTCGAGTTCGAGATGGGCTACGACGTGCCGCTCTGGATCTCCCTGACCGTCTGGCCGCTGCTGACCCTGGTCCTGGCGCTCGGGCTGCTCCAGCCGGTCAAGGGCGCGGTGATCGGCCTGCAGTACAATTTCGGCATGCACGGCTTCGGCAAGGCGCCCCCCGCGCTCGGCGGGACCGGCACGGGGGAGAGACGGGGCGGTGAGGCAGGAAGCAGAACGGGCAGCGCCCCCGGACTCGGACCGGCCTGAGGAGGCGACGCCCGTCCGCAGGGCGGTGACGCTGCGCCCGCGCGACGCGGCGACCCTCATCCTCCTCGACCGATCCCGGAAGAAGCTCCGGGTGCTGATGGGCCGGCGCCATGCCGGGCTCGCCTTCATGGGCGGCAAGTTCGTCTTTCCCGGCGGGCGTACCGAGCCGGTCGACCGCCGCATGCCCGTGGCCGGCGCCCTCTCGCAGCGGGCCGACGACGCCCTGCGCGCCAAGCTGCCCCGCGCGCCGCACCATCTCGGCCGCTCGCTCGCGCTGGCCGCGATCCGCGAGACCTTCGAGGAGACCGGGCTTCTCATCGGCACCCGCGATTACGGCCCGCCGGAGGCCACGCCGGAGGGCGCATGGCAGGCCTTTGCCGAGGAGGGCGTGATGCCCGACCTCGAAGCCCTGCATCTGGTGGCCCGGGCGATCACGCCGCCCAAGCGTGCCCGCCGCTTCGACACCCGCTTCTTCGCCGTCGATCGCAAGGGGGTGGCCGCCGAGCGGTCCGGCATCGTGGGACCGGATTCGGAACTGACCGAACTCGCCTGGGTCGATCTCGACGCCGCCCGCAAGCTCGACCTGCCGCGCATCACCCGCGTCATCCTCGACGACCTCGAAGCGGCGGCCGCCGCCGGCTTCCCGCCCTACCGGCCGATCCCGTTCTATTTCGAGCGCCGCGGCAAGGGGCTGCGGGAGGAGATCTGAGGGGCGGCACGTTCCGCTCCATCGCGTTCGCAAAGATTGATCGCGCGCAATGCATTTGCGCTTCCTTAAGCGGTTCGGGTCATCTGTCGGCTGCCACCGACGACAGGATGCCTGATGTTCTCCGCCGCGCGCCGCTCCGATGCGGCGGCCATGGTCGACGCCCTCCACCGCTCGCAAGCGGTCATCACCTTCGCCCTCGATGGGACGGTGCTGGACGCCAACGACAACTTCCTCGCCCTGATGGGCTACGCGCTGGCCGAGGTGCGGGGGCGGCATCACCGTCTGTTCGTCGAACCGCAGGAGGCGCAGGGTACGGAGTACGCGGCGTTCTGGCAGCGGCTGCGGGACGGGACCTTCCAGGCCGCGGAGTACCGGCGGATCGCGCGCGACGGGCGCGCGGTCTGGATTCGTGCGACCTACAATCCAGTCCTCGACCGGCGCGGCCGGGTGGTGAAGATCGTCAAGTTCGCCCTCGACGTGACCGCCGAGCGGCTCGCCGCGGCCGAGTCGGCGGGGCAGATCGCCGCGATCGGCCGCTCGCAGGCGGTGATCCAGTTCGATCTCGACGGAACGATCCGCAGCGCCAACGCCAACTTCCTCGACGCCCTGGGTTACGCCGCGCACGAGGTCGAGGGCCGTCATCACAGCCTCTTCGTGAGGCCGGACGAGGCTGCCTCGTCCGAGTACCGAGCCTTCTGGCAGGCGCTCGCCCGCGGCGAGTACCGCTCCGGCGAGTATCTTCGCATCGGCAAGGACGGGCGCGAGGTCTGGATCCAGGCGACCTACAATCCGATCCTCGATCTCGGCGGGCGCCCGTTCAAGGTGGTGAAGTACGCCTCCGACATCACCGAGGCCAAGCGCGTCGCCGCGGACATGGCGGGCAAGGTCGAGGCGGCGCGCCGCTCGCAGGCGGTGATCGAGTTCGCCATGGACGGCACCGTCCTCGACGCCAACGACAACTTCCTGAATGCGCTGGGCTACACGCTCGACGAGGTGCGGGGGCGCCACCACCGTCTGTTCGTCACGCCGGCCACGGCCGAGAGCCGGGCCTATGCCGCGTTCTGGGAGACGCTGCGGGCAGGGCGCTTCACCTCGGCCGTCTACCAGCGGGTCGGCAAGGGCGGGCGCGAAGTCTGGATCCAGGCCTCCTACAATCCCGTTTTCGACGCCGCGGGGCGCCCGTTCAAGGTCGTGAAATACGCCTTCGACATCACCCAGAGCATGTCGGTGCGCAGCAGCGCCCTCTCCATGGCGGAGCAGACGCTCGGCCGGGTGCGGGCCGTGGCCGCGGCCGCCGGGGAGATGCACCGCACCTCGGAGGCCATCGCCGAGCAGATGGATCGTTCGCACCGGGCGGTGGGCGACATCCAGGAGCGCATGAGCGCGGCCGGAACGCTTTCGACCAAGCTCGACGACGCGGCCGCCGCCATGTCCGGCGTGGTCGAGCTGATCACCTCCATCGCCGAGCAGATCAACCTGCTTGCCCTCAACGCGACCATCGAGGCGGCCCGGGCCGGGGCGGCGGGCCGCGGCTTCGCGGTGGTGGCCACCGAGGTGAAGAGCCTCGCGGAGCAGGCCCGCTCGGCCACCGCCCGCATCACCGGCGAGATCGGCGCGATGCAGGCGGTCTCACGGGATGTGGGCGGGGCGCTGACCTCGACCGCCGCCGTGGTCGACACGGTCCAGGGCTTCATCACGCAGACCACCGCCGCGAGCGCGCAGCAGCGCGCCGCCACTGGCCAGGTCAACGCCGACATGCAGGCCATGTCGGTCAGCGTCGCGGGCTTCGCGAGCAAGCTCGATGCCTGGAACGTCGGGCTGGAGGAGCGCCGGGGCAACGAGCGGGTTCGCACGTCGCTGCAGGGCCGGATCGAACTCGTCCCCGAACGCGGCGCCGGTGGGGGCCAAGCGCGGAGCCTGCCCTGCACGATCCTCAACATCTCGGAGGGCGGGGCCAAGCTCGCCGTCGCGGCGGACAGCCTGCCGGACACCTTCACCCTCCACATCGAGGGCGAGCCGCCCCGGCGCTGCCGCTGCATCCGCCGGGCCGAGGACGGGATCGGCGTTCGCTTCGTGGCCTGAGGACCGCCCGGCTATCCCTGCGCGTCGGCCACGAGGGCGGCCAGCCCCTCCCGGTAGGTCGGGTAGGTCAGCTCCACGCCCAGTTCTTCGCGGATCAGGCGGTTTCGCACCCGCTTGTTCTCGCCGTAGAAGCTGCGCGCCATCGGGCTCAAGCGCGCGGTCTCGAAATCGACGGCCGGCGGCAGCGGCAGGCCGGTCAGCGCCGCGGCGTGCTCGATCACGGTCTGCGGCGGGGCCGGCTCGTCGTCGGTGACGTTGTAGACCGCCCCCGCCCGCGGCCGCGCGATCGAGGCGGCGAGCGTCGAGGCGATGTCGGCCACGTGGATGCGGTTGAACACTTGGTCCCGCTTGACGATGCGCTGGGTGCGCCCCTCGCGCAGCTTCACGATCGGGTTGCGGCCGGGGCCGTAGATGCCCGACAGGCGAAAGATCTGCACCGCTTTGCCGGTCTCGGCGCCGAGGGCGAGCCACGCCTCCTCGACGGCGAGCCGCTCGCGCGAGCGGGCGCTCTTCGGGGTGGCCGGAATCGTCTCGTCGATCCAGGCGCCGCCCTGATCGCCGTAGACGCCGATGGTCGAAAGGTAGCCGATCCAGCCGATGCGGCTCCCGGCGATGGTCTCGCGGTAGCGGTTCAGTGCGGTGTCGCCGTCCTGCCCCGGCGGGGCGGAGACGAGGAGGATGTCCGTGTCCGCCAGATCCTGCGCGATGCGGGGATCGTCGCTCTCCGGCCCGAAGGCGCGCACGCTGAATCCGGTCTCGGCGGCGAGGCTTTCTGCGCGCGCGGGCTCCGTCACCGTGGCCCGCACGGTGCCGAAGCGGGCCCGCTCGGTGTCCACGAAATGGCGGGCGGAGAAGCCGAGGCCGAAGACGAACAAGTTCATGCGGTGTCAGCTCTCCCGGGGGCTCGTCTCACCCATAGAGAGGCGGGCGGCGGCACGCCATTCCTCCCTCACATGCGCGTCCGCCTCGCGGCGTCCACGGCTCTCGAACAGGTCGCACAGGCGCTCTACCGATAGCAGCCGCCCGCAGGCCCAGACTGCGGCGCCGCGCACCACGGGATCCGGCTCGTTCAGGCAGGCCACGGCCTCTCCGGCGAGAGCCGTGTCATCCGAGTTGCCGATGGCGATCAGCACGTTGCGCAGGAAGCGGTCGCGGCCCGTGCGCTTGATCGGCGTGCCGGCGAAGCGCGCCCGGAAGCCCGCCTCGTCGAGGCGGGCCAACTCGGCGAGCGGCGGCGCGCAAAGATCCGCGCGGGCGGCCATGCGCGCCTCCCGCGCCGCGCCCGCGAACTTGTTCCAGGGGCAGACCGCGAGGCAGTCGTCGCAGCCGAACACCCGGTTGCCGATCTTCTCGCGGAATTCGACCGGGATCGGGCCGTGATGCTCGATGGTGAGGTAGGCGATGCAGCGCCGCGCATCGAGCCGGTAGGGCGCGGGGAAGGCGTCGGTCGGGCAGATGTCGAGGCAGCGGCGGCAGGAGCCGCAATGATCCACCTCGGCCGCATCGGGCGCGAGCTCGGCGCGGGCGAAGATCGCGCCGAGCATCAGCCAGTTGCCGTGCTCGCGCGAGATCAGCACCGTGTGCTTGCCCTGCCAGCCGAGACCGGCGGCCTGGGCCAGGGGTTTCTCCATCACGGGGGCGGTGTCGACGAAGACTTTCACCGGATGGCCGGATTTCGCCGCGAGGAAGCCGCCGAGTTCCTTCAGCTTGCCCTTGACGACCTCGTGGTAGTCGCGCCGCTGCGCGTAGGCCGCGATGGCCCCGCGATCCTTGAGGCGCACGAGGTCCAGGGGATCGCGCTCGGGCCCCGCATTCATGCCGAGCATGACGATGCTGCGGGTGTCGGCCCAGAGCGCGCTCGGCGCCGCGCGCTGCTCGGCGCGCTCCTCCATCCAATCCATCGTGCCGTGATGGCCGGCCGCGAGCCATTCGGGCAGCCGTTCGCGGAGATGCGGCACGGCGTCGGGGCGCGTCACGCGGAACGCTTCGAAGCCGAGGCGGCGCGCGCGCGCCTCGACGACCTCGCGCAGGACGCTGCCGGAGAGGACGGCCTTCTCGCTTTTCAGAAATCCAGATCCGCGTAGTGGGCCGCCGCCGGCATTCCCGGCGCCCGGTCGGCCAGGAGCGCGCGGAAGGACGGACGGGACTTCACCCGCGCGTACCAGTCCTTCGCCATCTCGTCCTCGTCCCATGGCACGTCGCCGAGATAATCCGCGCAGGAAAGATGGGCCGCCGCCGCCAGATCCGCATAGGTCAGGTCGTTGCCCGCGAGCCAGCGGCGCTGCCCGATCAGGTAACCGACATATTGGAGGTGATATCGCACGTTGGTGCGCGCCGCACGAATGGCGTTCATGTCCGGAGGGCCGCCCCCGGCGGCGCTCGACATGAAGCGCTTGTCGATCTTTTCCGTGACGAGATACTCGGTCACCTCGGCGTTGAACTTGACGAGGAACCAGTCGAGCAGGCGGCGCACCTCGACCCGGGCCGTGGTGGTGTCGGGCAGAAGGCGCCGGCCGGCGAGGCCCAGCCCCCGCGTCTCGTCGAGATATTCCGCGATCACCCCCGCGCCGGGGATGGCGAGGCCCGTCTGCTCCACCAGCACCGGCGTGGTGCCGGCGGGATTGACGACGAGGAACTCGCGGCGGCGCTCCCAGGCCCGCTCCTCCACGAGCACCGGTTCCATCCCCATCTCGGCCAGGACGAGCCGGATGAAGCGGGAGTTCGGGCAGAAGGGAGAGTGGTAGAGCGTCGCCATCGAGGCCGTGGTTCAGCGGGAAGAAGGCAGAGCCTGGGGCAGACCGTGCCGCACCGGCAAAATTGGGGCGACGCGCCAGGATTATTTGTTCATCGTTGCCACCTCATTAACAAACACGCTGCAACGCGGTAACCGCCCGTCAACCCTGCCGCCGCAAAGCTGCCGCACCGCCGTCGTCTGCCGCGCTCTCTGGAAAGCGCCGCTCCAATGGCGCGAACCACCGGCGCGGGGAACAGCAGGCTCATGGATCTCGTCCTGATCGCGAAGGCGCTCGTGCTCGCCGTGGTGGAGGGGGCCACCGAGTTCATCCCCGTCTCCTCGACTGGTCACCAGCTTCTGATCGGCCACTTCATCGGCTTTCACTCGCCCAACAACACTTTCGAGGTGCTGATCCAGCTGGGCGCGATCCTGGCGATCCTGTTCGCCTATTTCGGCAAGCTCTGGGGCATCGCCACCGCGCTTCCGAACGACCCGCGGGCGCGCCGCTTCGTTCTGGCGGTGCTGATCGCCTTCCTGCCCGCGGCGATCATCGGCGGCCTCTTCTCGAAATACATCAAGCTCTACCTGTTCAACCCCTGGATCGTCTGCGCGACCCTGGTCGCCGGCGGCCTCGTCCTGCTCGTCATCGACGACACGGTCGGCGAGCCGAAGGCGGCCCCCGGCGACGGGCCGACCGAGCATCCGCGCAAGACCGACGTGTTCGAGTTCAGCCTGCCGATGGCGTTCAAGATCGGGCTGTTTCAGTGCGTCGCGATGATCCCCGGCGTGTCCCGCTCGGGCGCCACCATCGTCGGCGCGATGCTGATGGGTGCTAGCAAGCGCTCGGCCACGGAGTTCTCGTTCTACCTCGCCATGCCGACCATGGCCGGCGCCTTCGCCAAGGACTTGCTCGACAACTACAAGAACCTCTCGTCCAACGACGCCCTGCTGATCGTCATCGGCTTCGTGGCGGCCTTCATCTCGGCGCTGATCGTGGTGCGCACGGTTCTGGACTACGTGTCCCGCCACGGATTCTGGCTGTTCGCGTGGTGGCGCATCATCGTCGGTTCCCTGGGCTTTGCCGGACTGATTATTTTTGGCTGAGCCTTCACGATTTTGAGCGAGGCGGGGGCGGTCACCCAGACTAAAGTCGGTTGTCGTTTCCCCGCTCCCCGTGCAAGGGCTGGCGGCAAAGCTGCCGCTTCCGTCAAGGAAGCGGATCGGAAACGCCGAACCGCCAGGGTCTCGCTCACAATGGAAGATCGTCCCCTCGCCGAATTGTTCGAGCCCGCGACCCGCGAGCGCTGGCGCAAGGCCGTCGACGCCGCTCTGAAGGGCGGCGACTTCGAGAAGCGCCTCGTCTCGAAGAGCGCCGACGGCCTGCGCATCGAACCGCTCTACGAGCCCGCCGCGCCCCTGGCCCAGCCGGTGCGGGCACCCGGCCCCTGGCGTCTGGCGCAGCGCATCGATCAACCCGACCCGGAGAAGGCGTCGGCCCAGGCGCTGGTCGATCTCGAGGGTGGCGCCGACGCCCTGGTCCTCGTCCATCGCGAGGCCCCGGCCGCCCGCGGCTTCGGCCTCGATCTCTCCTCGCTCGACGGGCTCGATGCGGCGCTGAAGAGCGTGATGCTGCCGCTGATCGCGCTGCGCCTCGATGCGGGGCCGGCGGGCTTCGAGACCGCCTCCCTGCTCAAGCAGCTGATCGAGCGCCGCGGCGACGATCCGGCCGCCCTCGACCTCGATCTCGGCCTCGACCCCCTCGGCACCCGCGCCGCCACCGGCCGGCTCGAGGCGGGCTGGGAAGCCCGGCTCTGCGAGACGGCGCGCGCCTTCGCGGGCGTCCGCGGCCGCGTGGCCCTGGCCGATGCGCGCCCCTACCACGAGGCCGGCGCCAGCGAGGTGCAGGAACTCGCCGCCGTGCTCGCCGCTGCCGTCGCTTATCTGAGGGCCCTGGAGGCGGGCGGTCACGATCTGGAGCGCGCGCGCGAACGGATCGCCGTGCTGCTGGTGGCGGATGCCGACGAATTCCTCACCGTCGCTAAGTTCCGGGCGATCCGACGCCTCTGGGCCCGCGTCGAAGAGGCTTGCGGCCTGGAGCCCAGGCCCCTGCGGGTGCTGGCCGAGACCGCGTGGCGGATGATGACCCGCCGCGACCCCTTCGTGAACATCCTGCGCACCACCATGGCGACCGCCTCGGCGGGGCTCGGCGGGGCCGATTCGGTCACCGCGCTGCCCTACACTCTGGCGCTCGGCCTGCCCGACGCCTTCGCCCGCCGCGTGGTGCGCAACAGCCAGATCGTGTTGGTCGAGGAATCGAACCTCGCCAGGGTCTCCGACCCGGCGGCCGGCGCCGGCGGCTTCGAGGCGCTGACCGCGGAACTGACCGAGAAGGCCTGGGTCGCGTTCCAGGAGATCGAGCGGGAGGGCGGCCTCGCCGCGAGCCTCGATTCCGGTGCCCTTGCGGGGCGGATCGCGGCGGTGGCCGAGTCGCGGGCGAGGGCGGTGGCGACCCGCCGGGAGCCGCTGACCGGCGCCAGCGAATTCCCCTTCCTCGCCGAGAAGCCGGTGACGGTGCTCGCGGACGCTCCGCAGGCGACGGCGCGTCCCGAGGGCGCCCTGCCGTCCGCACGCCTCGCCGAACCCTACGAGGCCCTGCGCGACGCCTCCGACGCGCGGCTCGCGGAGACGGGCCGGCGCCCGGCGGTGTTCCTGGCCAATCTCGGCCCCGTGGCCGTGCACAACGCCCGCTCGACCTTCGCTGCCAACGCCTTCGCCGCCGGCGGCATCGAGGCGATCGGCAACGACGGCTTCTCGGAGACGGCCGCGCTGGCCGAGGCGTTCAGGGCTTCGGGGGCACGGGTCGCCTGCCTGTGCTCCTCCGACAAGGTCTACGAGACCGAGGCCGCACCGGCCCTCGCGGCTCTGAAGGATGCCGGAGCCGGCACGATCTACCTCGCCGGGAAGCCGGCCGAGGCGGAGGCCCTGCGGCAGGCCGGCCTGCACGGCCTCCTGTTCGCGGGCTGCGACCTGCTCGCCCTGCTGCGGGAGGCGGCCGACCGGGCCAAGGACTGAGACAGGCCTCCGCTGCGTCTCGACGTGATGCCGCGCATCCCCGGGCAGGGTCACGGCGTCGCGGCCAACCTTGACTCTGCGGAGCCCGGGGCAATCTTTCGGCGAGCCGCGGCCATCCTGGCCACCCACAGCCGGACCATCATCTCCATGCACCTGCCGATCCTCGCCGCCGCCACTCTCGCCGCCGCCGTCGTCGGCATCGGGACAGCGGATGCGGCCAAGCGCAAGGTGCAGGTGCCGCACCGCTTCGACGGGCGCTGGAGCATCGAGGTCGTCACCCTCGACGGCCCCTGCGACCGAGCCTACCGCTACGGCGTGCAGATCCAGCGCGGCGAGGCCGTCTATGGCGGCGGCGATTTCGACATCAGTGGTCGCGTCGCCGCCAACGGCTCGGTGCGCGGCACCATCTCCCGCGACGGCAATGCGGCACAGGTGCTCGGCCGCCTGACGCCGCAGGGAACCGGCTCGGGCCGCTGGTCGACCGTCGGCGACAGCCTGATCCAGTGCAGCGGGAACTGGAACGCGACCCGGCGCGGCTGATCCATCTGTGGCAGTGCCGCGACAACCGCCGGCTTTCTCCGGCGGTGCCCCGAAAGGAGCCGGCCACTGCCCTAGATCCGGCCCTTTCCCCGGAGAACATGGACGGCGTTCGACCTCAGATCGAGACGCCCCATGAAAGCCGTGCTGTCTTTCGGCCTCGCCTTCGCCCTGCTGATCCCCGCGGCCGAGGCGCGCCCCGCCCGGCAACACGTGCCCGGCTCGTCGCATCCCGTACTGGCGCCCCTCGAAGAGGCGGCGACGGCCTGCTTTGCCGAGACGGTGATGTCGAATCCCAAGGCGATGCGCTTGGCGCGGGACGGCCGCTGGTACGAGGCGGCCGGCATCATCGGCTTCCTGTGCCGCCCGGAGGTCGACCGGATGGCGGTGGCCCATGACCGCATCTACGGCCGCGGGACCGGCGAGCGGTATTTCAAGGGGGCCTATGCCGGACATCTCGACAAGCAGCTCGCCACCCGCCTGCAGCCCCTGCTCGAGCCGAAGGCCGTGGCGAGCGCCGAGCCGCCCGCCGAGAAGCCGTCCCTGGCCCAGGATCGCGCGGATTCCGCGCCCGACGGCGCGGACCACTGAAGCGCAGGCAATCTAGCGGATTCGCCGCCAGGTCTGCCGCTTGCACAGCACGCTGAGGACGCAGCCCGCAACTTCGACGGTGTCGGGACCCTTCGGCGTGACGCTTCCGGCGTAGGTCTTGCCGTCTTTGGGGTTGTAGAGGCTGCCTTCGAACCCGTCGCCGCTCGGCGTCCCGGCCTGCATGATCTGGACGCCGACGAGCTTGCGGGTGCGCAGGGCCGGGTCGGGATTCTGCGCGTCGAGACCGCTGCCGGCGGTGCCCGCAATCGTCCCGCAATAGCCGCTGCCGCAGCGGGCGATGCGCACCGTCGAGCCCGCCGTCTCGGTCTGCCACAGCCCGGACAGGTCCGCTTTCTGCGCCAGGGCGCCCGTGCCGCTCGCCGTGAGCAGCAGAGCGGCGGCGAGCACCTGTCCCGTCGATCGGCATAGCCGGCCGGCACGAAGCATCGTCATTCGGTTCTCCTCCATTCCGGCCGTCTCCGCCGGATCGGTTCAGCGGTATGCGGGCGGTTCCGGTATCACAAGGAGGCGGTCGTCGCGCAGCAGGAGCAGAGCTCAAGCGAGACTGCGTCACGGACGCCGTCGGCTCGGAAAGGAAACGCCTCGGAAAATGCTTTCAAGACGAACGCCTTGACTTCGCCGCGTTCAGACGGCCTACGGCCTCTCGCGAGCCGGTACATATAGGGCAGGAGCGGCGGATGCAGGTGATCGAGACCGAGATCCCGGCGGTCAAGCGGGTGATCCCCAAGCGGCACGGCGACGACCGCGGCTGGTTTTCGGAGGTCTACCGCGCCGACCAACTGGCCGAGCACGGCATCACCAACCGCTTCCTGCAGGACAACCAGTCCTTCTCAGCGCCAGCCGGCACCCTCCGCGGCCTGCACTTCCAGGTGGCGCCCAACGCCCAGGCCAAGCTGATCCGGGTGCTCGCCGGTGCCATTCTGGATGTCGTCGTCGACATCCGCTCCGACTCGCCGAGCTATGGCCGCCACGTCGCCGTACGCCTCGACGCGGCCGGCGGCGAACAAATCTTCGTGCCCGCCGGCTTCGCCCACGGCTTCTGCACCCTGGAGCCCGACACCATGGTCGCCTACAAGGTCGATGCCTATTACAGCCCCGCCGACGATCGCAGCCTGCGCTGGAACGATCCGGCCATTGGCATCGCCTGGCCGGTGACGGAGGCCGACGCCATCCTCTCAGGCAAGGACAGGGTAGCCCCCTTCCTGGCCGATCTCGGCCGGGTATTCTGATCACGGTTGCAGGGCGTACCGGCCCGGCCGGCCAGTCCCGGCCTCAGATCGACACCACGGCACAGCAACTGCCTCTTCCGGCCGTGCGAAGAGGCAAGAATCGGCACCGACGGAGTTTGGACGGATGCGCATACTGGTGACGGGCGGCTGCGGCTTCATCGGCTCCGCCCTGGTGCTGCATCTGGTGCAGGACCTCGGCCACGAGGTTCTCACCCTCGACGCCCTGACCTACGCCGCCAACCCGATCTCGCTGCAGCCGCTGGCCGACGACCCGCGCCACCGCCTGGAGCAGGCCGACATCTG